>JBBIQG010000001.1:0-310000 GCA_037442425.1 Acidobacteriota bacterium
AGCGGGACACTCCCGCGTGAGGTGAGCGCCGCACTTGGATTGGTGCTCGCAGCAAGGGTGGCGGCGCGGTTCTGTTCCTCGTTGCGGAAAGCTCCAACCATCACGGCTCCGACAACGAAGGCCATCAGCAAAGCGCTGACGATTCGCACCGCGACCATCTCGGCGCCGAGAATCGCGCCGGTATAGATCAGCGCGAGGATATTCGCCGCTGGCGCGACCCACAACAGGATAAACGCCGGGCCGATGCCTGCGCCGCCGTAATAGAGGCCACTTGAAACCGGAATGACCGTGCAGGAGCAGGCGGCCACAAAGAAACTCGAACCCGCCGCCAGCGGAAATGCGGTGGTCTTGCGGGCTTGGGCACCCAGGTACTGCAGGATGGTCTCCCGCGATACGAATGTGACCATGGCTCCGGCCAGCAGGAACGCCGGTACCAAACAGGTCAGGACGTGAAGCGCCACATACTCTTCCAGGGCCAGCCACCCCGCTTTCAGCAGTTCCAAGACCATGCCGGACCCCTTCCTGCCAGAAAAGCCCCCGACTGCCTCCGCTGGCAAAGAATTGACGAGCAAATAGATAACCATCTATCTGTTTGTCGACCCCCATCCGAACCCGTGTTCGATCAAGCAGTTAGGCAACCCGGGACGGGATGGCTGCCGAGGCAATGGGCCCGCAGTGGGAACATACGCAGCGGGAAAGGTTCAGTGCGCAATTTGACGAGGACGGCGGGCAGGCTGCAGGGAGGATTGTGGAGCGCGCTGGCAGCGCGGGCAGTAGTAGCTGCTGCGGCCCGCGACCGCCATGCAACGAATTTTCGTTCGGCAACGCACGCAGGGTTTCCCGTCCCGGCCATAGACCCGATGGCGTCGTTGATAGGCTCCTGGGGCACCGGCGGCATCGCGATAGTTCGCAATCGAAGAGCCGCGCGAACGAATCGCTTCCTGCAGAATTTGTCGCACGGCGCGATAGAGCCGCTTCAATCTTGTCGTGCCCAGCCGCGCGGCCTGTTCTGCGGGATGGATTTTTGCGCGCCAGAGGCTTTCGTCAGCGTAGATGTTGCCCAGACCGCGCAGCGTGTGCTGGTCGAGCAACAACGCCTTGATCATGGCTCGGCGGCGACCGAGCCGCGCGCAGAACTCGGTCTCGCTGATTTCCAGCGGGTCGGGGCCGAGTCGGGCGAGCGAAACCTCCAGCTCGCCCGCAGAAACCAAAGCGATTCGCCCGAAACGACGCACATCGGTGTACCGCAACTGGCGACCATCGTCGAGGGTGAGAACGAGATGGGTGTGGGGTGGGAGAACCGCTGCGGCCGGCTGCACGACCAGTTGGCCGGTCATGCCTAGATGCACGAGCAAGGTGCCGGGCCGGCCAGCGCCGTTGGACGGGAGCAGGTCTAGGAGGAGGAACTTGCCGTACCGGCGCACGGCAGAAATCCGACAACCAGGCAGGCTGGTTTGCAGGGCTTCAGGGTCAGCGAGGAAATCGGTCTTGCCCAACCAGACGGCGGTAATGCGTCGTCCGGGGAGAGCGGCCACCAGGTCGCGTGCGATGGTTTCGACCTCGGGCAGTTCGGGCATCCCGGAAAACATACCACACTGTCCTAGTTTGGTTTTCCCACCAGGTTTCCACATCGGCTTTTGCAGCCGTTTTGCTGACGTGATAGCTTAGGGTCTCGCTTATAGCTCGAATGCTTAGATTCCTTTTGCATCCTGCAGGTAGAGTGGAGCGTCCAATACGGAGTTGCGTACAACATTATTCTGGCAACGCAGGTGATGGAATATCTTTTGCTGGGTGCCGTGGCGGCCCTGGGATATGCCAACGGCGCAAACGACAATTTCAAAGGCGTGGCCACGCTGTGGGGCTGCGGGCACAGTGGCTACCGCCGCGCACTGGTGTGGGCCACGTCAACGACGCTGTTCGGCTCGCTATTGGCCCTCTGGCTGGCGCAAGGCTTGTTAACGAAATTTGACGGATCGAAACTGCTGGTGCTAGACCAGGCCTCTCAGATTCCGTTCGTGACCGCAGTGGCATTGGGTGCTGCACTAACCATTTTGCTGGCATCTCGCTTGGGAATGCCGGTTTCGACGACACACGCACTGGCCGGTGCGCTGGCGGGAGCCGGGATCGCTGCGGCCGGAATAGCCAGTGTCAATTTTTCAGTTCTGGGCCGCGGAGTGTTTTTGCCGCTGCTGTTCTCTCCGTTCGTAGCCATGGGCGTGACGACAGCGGGGTACCGAGCAACCGCGTGGCTGGCGCGCGGGCGCGACTGCGTCTGTGTGGAAGAGTACGTGGCTGCAGAGGTTCCATCTGCCGGCGTGGCGGCGGCAACCGCGGTGGCTCCGGTGCTGCGCTGGGCTGCGATGAAAGATTGTTATACAGGTACCGAAGTGGCCCGCTGGAGCTTCGGCAGCACCCTCCACTGGGTCTCCGCCGCGGGCATCAGTTTTGCACGCGGATTGAACGACACGCCGAAGATGGCCGCGCTGCTGCTGGCGGTCGCGTCGCTTTCTGTACAGACGAGTTTCGCACTCGTGGCTGTCGCGGTGTCGGTTGGAGGCCTGCTGGGGGCGGCTCGCGTGGCACATACGTTGAGCAGGCAGATCACGCCGATGGCCAGCGAGGAAGCGGTCGTTGCCAATCTGGCCGCCGCTGGGTTGGTGACGCTAGCCTCGCTGTGGGCCCTGCCGGTTTCGACCACGCACGTCACCGCAGGCGGCATCTTGGGCATCGGGCTGCTGCGCCGGCAGGAAGCGGACTGGCGGTTGATTCGGACCATTCTGCTCTCCTGGGTGGTCACACTGCCTGCCGGGGCGCTGCTGGCTTCGGTGGCCTACGTGCTGCTGACAGGGTAGCAGCGCGAGAAAGGTTTTCAACTTCGGAGGCAAGAACATGGCTCGCAAGAACGGGATCGGAACTTCGATACTCGACACCGAGGCAGTCGTCCGACAACGCTACGAGCACGCCGCGCGTGCGCGCCAGCCAGAGCTTTGCTGCCCGGTCCGCTATGATCCTAAATACCTCGAAGTGATCCCCCAGGAAATTCTCGAGAAGGATTACGGCTGCGGCGATCCAACGCCGTATCTCCGCGAGGAAGATACCGTGCTCGATTTGGGCAGCGGGGCCGGCAAAATCTGCTACATCGCTGCACAAATAGTGGGGCCTAAAGGTCGCGTGATCGGCGTGGACTTCAACCCCGAGATGCTGGCACTGGCCCGCAAGTACCAGGCCGAAATCGCAGGCCGGCTGGGCTACGACAATGTGATGTTCCTCCGCGGACGCATTCAGGACCTGGCGCTGCCGCTCGACGAGGTGGATGCATATCTCAAGGCCCATCCCGTGCGTTCGAGCGAAGACCTGCACCGTCTGGAAGAATTCCAGGCACGACTGCGTTCGGCGGCCCCGATGATTCCAGACGAATCGGTGGATGTGATTATCTCGAACTGCGTGCTCAACTTGGTGCGGGAAGCCGACCGCGAGCAACTGTTTCGTGAGATGTTCCGCGTGCTGAAGCGCGGCGGCCGTGTGGCCATCAGCGATATTGTCAGCGACGAGCCAGTGCCGGAATCCATGAAGCGCGACCCGGAACTGTGGAGCGGTTGCATCGCCGGAGCGTTTCATGAGCCCGCGTTCCTGGCAGCGTTCGAGCGCGCTGGTTTCTACGGCATCACGCTCGAAAAGTACGACACCCAGCCATGGAAGACCATCCGCGGCATCGAATTCCGCAGCGTGACCGTAACCGCGCACAAGGGCAAACAGGGGCCGTGCTGGGAGCACAACCAGGCGGTCATCTACCGAGGTCCCTGGCGGCGCGTCGAGGACGACGACGGACACACGCTGCTCCGAGGCCAGCGCATGGCTGTTTGCGAGAAAACCTATCGGTTGCTGACCGCCGAGCCCTACGCGCGGGACATCATCCCGGTGCCACCGCACCGGCCGGTCCGCAAGCCGCAGCCGTTCGCCTGCGGGCAAAACGCGCTGCGTTCGCCTGCGGAGACGAAAGGGCGCCGGTACCGCAAAACCATTCTGTCCTCTGCGGCCTGCGCACCCGGCTCCGGCTGTTGCTGACGATTTCGGCGGGGATTCCCCACGACCTCTTCGACTCTGTGATTTTGGCTCGGATAGGGAAGGCAAAATCGGAGACAGAGAGCGCTGAGGGAGGATGGGCATGGAGACCTACTACCACCCACAGGATTTGAACAAATTTGCCGAGATGGGCAAGGGCAATCCCGAGCTTTGGGAAAAGTTCCTTGCGTACTACAACGCCGTGTTTGCGGAAGGCGCGCTGACCGAACGCGAAAAAGCGCTGATCGCCCTGGCGGTCGCCCACGCTGTGCAATGCCCGTACTGCATCGATGCCTACACGCAGGCGTGCCTGCAGCAGGGGTCGAACCTCGAGGAAATGACCGAAGCAGTACATGTGGCCTGCGCGATTCGTGGTGGTGCTGCGCTGGTGCACGGCGTGCAAATGCGCAATGTAGCGCAAAAGCTTTCGATGTAGTCGATGGTCGGTCGGACGGAGACAGTCCTCATGGGCCAGAGCCTGAAAGCACAGGGCAGACCGCTCGCTTCCGCCGCGGAACAGCTCCGGATTCTATCCACTCCCAACGGCTTTCCGCCGTTCGAGCGAACGATGGCGGAAGCGAATCTGTTCCCGCTGCATGCGACGGGCATCACCGTTCTCCAGATCAACGTCGGCAAGCTGTGCAATCAGACCTGCGCGCACTGCCACGTGGATGCTGGTCCGGATCGCAAGGAAATTATGTCGCGGGAAACAGCCGAGCTGTGCATCCGCGCGCTGGCACAAACCGACATCCCAGTGGTGGATATCACCGGAGGCGCTCCCGAGCTGAACCCCCACTTCCGCTGGCTGGTCGGGCAGGCGCGTGCGCTCGGCCGGCACGTGATCGACCGTTGCAATCTGACCGTGCTTCTGCTTCCCTCGCAGGCGGATCTCGCCGAGTTTCTCGCGAACCACAAAGTCGAAGTCATTGCTTCGCTGCCGTATTTCCGCGCCGCGCAAACCGACGCGCAGCGCGGCCTCGGTGTGTTCGACAAATCCATCGAAGCCCTGCGAAAGCTGAACGCGTTCGGCTACGGAAAGGAAGGCACCGGCCTGCTGCTGAACTTGGTGTACAACCCGGTGGGTGCATTCCTGCCTCCGAAACAGGAAGCGATCGAGAAGCAGTTCAAGCGCGAACTCGAACGGCAGTTCGGCGTGGTGTTCAACCGTCTGTACACCATCACGAACATGCCCATCAGCCGCTTCTTGGAATTTTTGCTCGCCAGCGGGAATTACGAAGGCTATATGCAACGGCTGGCGAACGCATTCAATCCCGCTGCGGCGGCAGCCGTGATGTGCCGCTATACGCTCTCGGTGGGCTGGGATGGGACCCTGTACGACTGCGACTTCAACCAGATGCTCGAGCTCCCCCTCGGCAACGGCGCGCCGCAGCACATCCGCGATTTCGACCCGGCAAAACTCCACACCCGCCGCATCGTCACCGCCAACCACTGCTACGGCTGTACGGCCGGTGCTGGCTCCTCTTGCTCTGGAGCTACCGCCAAAACATCACCCTGACCGCCCCGTGCCAGCCGCTTGCGCTGGCGCTCTGTTTCTCGCTACCTAGGGTAGGTGGGATATGCCGGTTTTTTGTGCTGCGGCAGGGGATTCCTGCGCAGCGCGTCGAGGACCACCTGCACGGCCCGCTCCAGTTGCGGGTCCTGCCCCCGTCGCCACAAGGCCGGGTCGAATTCGACCTCGATGTCCGGTGCGACGCCGTGGTTTTCCACGTCCCAGGTGCCGTTCGGATTCCAGAATGCCACGCGCGGCGAGGTGACGAAGCCACCGTCGACCAGTGGCGGATAGTCATAGATGCCCACCAGCCCGCCCCAGGTGCGCTTGCCCACCAGCGGGCCGATGCCTGCAGCGCGGAAGTACCACGGCATGGCATCGCCGCCCGAGCCAGCGAACTCGTTGATGATCATCGCTTTCGGCCCATAGATCGAACCGAGTGGCGTCGTAAAGTCGGCACCTTCCCGCGTCGTCCAGTAGTTGAGCAGGGGGCGTCGCATGTAGTCGATGATGTAGTCGGCGGCGGTGCCGCCCCCGTTGAAGCGTTCGTCGATCACGGCGCCCTGCTTATCGGTCTGCGAGAAATAGTAGCGGTTGAAGTTGGTGTAGCCTGCCCCGGCCGTGTTCGGCAGATAGACGTAGGCGAGCCGACCGTTGCTGAGCTGCTCGACCCTGCGACGGTTGTCTTCGATCCAGGCGAGGTTGCGCAATCCGGTCTCGCTGGCAACGGGCACGACGGTAACCTCGCGCGAGCCCGTGCCGTCGGGATTCGGCCCGACGCGGAGGACGACCGCTCGGTCTGCCGTAGCTTCAAAGAACGCGTAGATGTTGTCTGCAGCGGTCAGGTTGCGACCATCGACGGCAAGCAGGTATTCGCCGGCCTGCACGTTCACACCAGGCTGCGTGAGCGGAGCCCGGAGCTGCGGGTTCCAATTTTCGCCGTCGTAGACGCGGGCGAAGCGGTAGCGTCCGTTCTCGATCGTGTAATCGGCGCCGAGCAGTCCGCCGCGGACTTGCGGGGCCGCTGGCAGATCACCACCGGTGATGTACATATGCCCGACGGCCATCTCGCCGAGCATGTCGCCGAACAGGTACGTCAGGTCAGCACGATGCGCAACGCCGTCCAGATAGCGTGCGTAGTTGCGTTCGGCGGCGCGGATGTCGAGCCCGTGATGATTCGGGTCATAGAAGAAATCCCGCTGAATGCGCCAGACTTCGCGGTACATCTGACGCCACTCGGCGCGGGGATCCACGCGCACCTCCATCGGCTCGAGATTCAGCGCACCTTCGCCCGGCCGCGGAGGCTGCGCGGTGCCGGCCATGAACCAGCGCTGCCGCTGGGCGTAAAGCAACTTTTCTCCATTGGCCGAAACGTGAAATGCACTCACCGCATCCAGGAAGCGATCCAGCTTGCGCTTTTCCAGATCGAATCGGTGCAGCGTGAAGCCTTCGGCACCGAAACCCGGCACCGGCGGAGCTTCGGCAAGAAAAAGAATCCCCGCTTTCGCTACCTGCAGGTCCACGTAATTCCGTGCAGGAATCGGCAGAGCCAAAATGCGCTGGCTGATTCCCGCAAAATCAATCTCGACCTTCGTGTCTTCTTTTCTCGTTCGGCCCGCTTCAGGTTTCTCCTGGGCTTCCGGTTTCGGCTCCTCTTTCTTTTCTTCCTTGACCTTTTCCTCGTCGCTTTGGTGGGCCAGCGGCGAGGGCAGATCCTTGCGCAGCACCACCAGATAGACGCTGCGGGAGACCGGGCGATTGAAGCTGGACATATCCAGCCAGCCGATCGTGGGGCCGTAATCGGTGCTGGCGGTGAAGTAGAGATATTTGCCGCTGGGATCGAACTGCGCGAAGCGGCAGTCGCTCAGGCCATCGGTGAGCTGCGTGGCCTGTCCGGTCTCCAGGGAATAGACAAATACCGCGCGCAGGTGATTGCGCAACTGGCGGGTGTAGGCAATCCAGCGGCTGTCCGGCGACCAGGCCGGGTCGAGCGTGCGGAACGGCTTGTCGTACAAATCCGTGTCCACTTTCACCGGCGTGCCTTTTTCGAGGTCCACGTACCACAGATTCAGCCGCTTGTCGTGGTAGGCGATTTTCTTGCTGTCGGGCGACCAGACCGGAGAATAGAAAAACGACGGTGGCTCGCCGAGCGCAATTCTCCTGCGTTCTCCGAGCCCGCTTTGCTCGCGCAGGTGGAGCTCGTATTCGCCGGATTCATCGGAAAAATATGCAATCCACTTCCCGTCGGGCGACCAGGCGGGATCGCGTTCGGCCACGCCCGGGGTTTGCGTCAAATTGCGGATGTCGCCCTTTTCGGCCGGCACGGTGAGAATTTCGCCGCGAGCCTCGAACACCGCGCGCTGGCCGCTCGGAGAAATCGCCGCTGCGGAAATGTTGCGGCTGACTTTTTCATACCGAACCCGCACGCCGGGTAGATCACCGCGCACACGGATGTCGAGCTTGCGCAGCCGACCGCTTTCCAGCTCGTACAGGCTGAGCGAACCGAGCTGCTCGATCACGATGGCACCGGGGCCGGTGGACGCGGAAAGAATGTCGCTGCCGGGATTCCGGATCAATTGCGTTACGTTCTTCCTGCCCGTGTCATAAGCAAACAGCGAGGTTCGGCCGGCGCGGTCAGACAAGAAATAGATACGGTTGCCCACCCACATCGGGGTGTGGTCGTTGGAGTCTTTGCGCGGGATGGGTTCCACGGACGAATCAGCAAGTCGCGCAATCCAAATCGGCGAGGCACGCCCGCCACGATACTGTTTCCAAGCGATGAACGCAGTCGGTGAACCAGCCCGATTCCAGTAAGGCACGTAAGCAAGTCGGGCGCCATCCGGTGAATAGGAAGCCTGCTCGCCCATCGGCAGGGGCAACGGTTCAGGAAAACCGCCGTCCAAGGAGACGGTAAACAAACGATTGAAACCGGCATAGCTGTTGCGACTGGAGCGGAAGACGATGCGGCGTCCGTCCGGTGTCCAACCCACGGCGGTGTCTGCAGCGGGATGATACGTCAGCCGGCGCGGGACGCCGCCTTCGGCAGAGATGACATAGACGTCCGTGTTGCCATCGTACTGGCCGGTAAAAGCCACTTGACTGCCATCGGGCGAAAAGATGGGGCCGTATTCCAGGCCCACGCCGGTCGTCAAACGAACCGCGTCACCACCTTCGCGGCGCACGCTCCACAGGTCACCGGCATAGACGAACACAATGTGAGAAGCGCTGAGGGTCGGGCTTTGCAGGAGCAGCGGTGGATCATTCTCCGCGGCAAAGGTGGCCACCAGGCAGAGCAAAACGAGAGATCCAACTAGCCAGGCAGTCAAACCGGAGTCTTTGTTCATCGTCGGTTCCTTTCTGAGTCTCAGAAATTTCCCTGTCTATCGTGGCCGACTCGCCGCTCTCGCACCCAGCGTGCCGTGGGCCAGATTCCTGCTACGTATTTTTCGAGAAAAAGTTTCCACGACCAGAGCGATCGAAAGCCCGTGGGCCTCACTCCGGCAAGATGGCAAAGACGCGCGCGGGGCCACCGGAGCCACCTTCCAATTTGACCGGCGCGGCAATCAGAAATGCACCGGTGGGCGGCAACGCGCTCAGATCGGCCAGATTTTCCAGATGGAACAGATCGGCGCCGTGCGAGACGCGGTGCGCTTCGAACGTCCGCGAAGGCCCATGGTCGATACTGAGCGTGTCGATGCCCAGGCCGCTCACCCGGCGTTCAATCAGGATGCGCACGGCTTCCACAGAAAAACCAGGAAAGTGCATGACGCCGGCGTCGTCCTGATTGCGGTAGGCCTGCTCGTCGGGCCAGCGCGCCGCCCAACCGGTGCGAAGCAGTACGATAGCCCCAGCCGGAATCGCACCATAGGCAGTTTCCCAGCGTTCGATATCGGCCGGGGAGAGCAGATAGTCTGCGTCTTCGCGAGCCTGAGCTGTAACGTCCAGCACAACGGCGGGGCCGAACAGACGCGTCGGCGGGATGGCATCCACCGTCGTTTTCCCCGGAGGAAAGTGCACGGGAGCATCCATGTGCGTGCCGAAATGCTCGAGCGTGCAGAAACTGCGGCTGAAATAGCCCGCCTGCTCGGCACGGGCTTGGATGCGAGCTTCGAAAGGTTTCGTGTCGCCGGGCCAAGCAGGGATGCCTTCGCGGTGCGCGTGGGTCAGGTCGGCAACCCGGACACGGCCCTGCGGGATACCGGCCAGCAGTTCGGTCAACGAAGGCGGCGGGGGTGCAGTGCTGCGACAGGCAGCCAACCAAGCAGCGAGAAACAAAACCACGCCCAGACGCACAGCTCCTCCCCTTCCACCGCGCCGCCCGCAGCGGTTGCCGGCTGCCGCTGCGAGGGCGGCACGTTCATTGCCTTTTGTAACCGGGACCGCGAACGAAGCGGCCCGGGGTGGCGCCGGTGTGCTCACCGTTGCGCAGCACCTGCGTACCGTTGACGAAGACATGCACCATGCCGGTGGCGTACTGGTGCGGATTTTCAAACGTCGCGTGGTCTTGAATCTTGGCCGGGTCGAAGACGGCGATGTCGGCAAAATAGCCGGGTTCAAGCAGGCCGCGGTCGGCAATCTTCAGATTGCCAGCCGGCAGCGAGGTAAGGCGACGAATGGCTTCTTCGAGCGAGATCAGTTTCTCGTCGCGGACGTATTTGCCGAGCAGCCGGGCAAAATTGCCATAGGCGCGCGGGTGCAAGTGCGCGTTGAGCACCGGGCCTTCGGCGGCAACCGAGCCGGCATCGGAACCGAAGCTGACCCAGGGCAACTGAATTTGCTTGCGCACATTTTCCTCGGTCATCAGGAAATAAACAGCATCCACACGGCTGTCATCTTCGATGACCAGATTCATGGCCGTATCGGCGGGATGTTCGCCCCGTATCCGGGCCACCTCCGCCAGGGTCTTCGCCAGATATTTTTCGCGGAGGGATTTGTTGCGGAAACCGACCAGCAGGATGCGGTCCGGGCCTGCCTCGACGAAGAAATTTTCCCAGGCGTTGGTCGGGGTAAGCATTTCGCGCTTTACGCGTGCTCGGATTCGCGGGTCGCGGAGCCGACGAACCCAAGCATCGTGGCCGCCTTCCTGCACCCAGGGGGGCATCGTGGCGTTCAGACCCGTAGCTCCGGCAATGTAAGTGTACATGTCCGCGGTGACGTGCAGACCGGCGGCACGGGCTGCTTCGATGCGGGCGATGGCCGCGTCCATCTTGCCCCAGTTGGATTTTCCAGCGGCTTTCAGATGGTAGATTTCGGCGCGGATGCCGGCTTCGCGGGCAATGCGAATCAACTCGTCGATTGCTTCGAGTAACCTGGGGCCTTCACTGCGCATGTGAGAGATGTACATGCCATCGTACTGGGCGGCGACCTTGCAGAGCTCGATCAGCTCCTCGGTCTTGGCATAGAAGGCCGGTGCGTAGATCAACGAGGAACCTACACCGAGCGCACCTTCTTCCATGGCCTGGCGGACGAGCGCGCGCATGCGATCGAGCTCTTCCGGAGTCGGGGGACGGTTTTCGTAGCCGATTTCATGGATGCGAATTGTCGTTGCGCCGACAAACGAAGCCACGTTGGGCGAGATGCCCTTGCGCTCCAAGAACTCGAGGTATTCGCCGAGCGTGGTCCAGGCAATCTCATAGGGGCGTTCGCCCATGCGCTGGCGCTGTTCCTGTTTCATGGCCTCGTTCAACGGACCCATCGACCAGCCTTCGCCGAACACTTCCAGGGTGACGCCCTGCTTGATGTCGCTCATCGAGCGGCCGTCGTGGATGAGCGATTCCGTGGCCCAACTCAGCATGTTGATGAAGCCCGGGGCCACTGCCAGGCCGGAGACATCCAGTTCCACCCGCGCACGCGCATGATTCAGCGTGCCCACGGCGGCAATGCGGTCGCCGCGCACGGCAACATCGGCGCGCAGCGGCGGCCCGCCGCTGCCGTCATAGACAGTGCCGTTGCGCAGGATGAGGTCGTAGGTTTCCGCCGAACCGGTGCCGGGCCGGCATCCCGTCCCGAACAGGCTGGCGGCGAAGAGCACGAACAACAGGGTGGACCGAAATGTACGCATAGCGCGCGTATAGTACTAAACCGGACTGCGCTAGACCAGAGCCCGAAAAAAATTGGGAGCGATGCCGGCAGGTTCAGGGCAGCGGGATGCCGATCTGCGCTACGATGCCGGCCAGCTTCAAAATGGCAGCATACTCGGCTTCGGTCAGCGGGGAGATCGTGGCGCGAACATTCTTCAGAAATTTCATCTTGCGCAGCTCGGGGGTCTTCTTCAACTCGTCGAGAGGGATCGGGCGCGGCAGGCGCTGGATGGCTCGCAGGTCAATCGTGAGGCTGCGACCGGAGGAATCGAGTGGATCGGGATACGGCTCGCGGCTCACTTCGGCGATGGCGTAGACGGCGCGTTCGGGAGCGCCGTGATAGCAAAGGACACGATCGCCCCGGCGCACCTGTCGCACCTGGCGCAGCGTGGCCGGTTGTGTGCCGGCACCGCGCCACATCTCCTTGTTTTTCACAAACAGCGTATCCCAGTGATACTGGCGCGGATCGACAGCGAAGATCCAGTGCCGCCGCGAGATCGCCGCTTTGCGTACGCGTTCCACCGTCTCGGCAGCACTATACACGCGTCGCGTGCTCGGTGACAGTCGGTTTGTGAAAAAAGAACGTTCTGCAACAGCAAAAGGGAGGCAACGACGTCAGCCACAATCCACCCAGACGTCGTCACCGCGCACTTCGACTCGGTAACAGGTGACCCCGACGGCGGGATTCATCGTGGATTTGCCGGTGGTGACGTCGTACTGCCAGCCGTGCCAGGGACAGGTGACGACCTTGCCCCGCAACTCGCCCTGCCCCAGCGGTCCGCCGCGATGCAGGCAGGTGTTGTCAATGGCGTAAAAGGTGCCCTCCACATTGGCCAGGGCGATGGTCTTTCCGTCGAGTTGAAGTTCGGCCACCGTCCCCGACGGAATTTCCGATTTCTTGACTGCGCGCAACCACGCCATCCTGGACTCCTTTGCGGGAAAAATGGATACCAGAGCAATCTCGTTCAGCGCGGCTGCAGGGTTTGCGCCACCATGACGCCGCGCTTGAAGTCTTCGACCATCTCCGGCTTCAACCGCACTTCGGTGGGCCGGCGCACCAGCGACATCTGGTCGATTTTGTCCTGCAGCTTCAGCAGGGCGTAGAACAGGCCCTCGGGCCGCGGCGGGCACCCAATCACGTAGACGTCCACCGGCACAATTTTGTCCACGCCCTGCAGCACGGAATAGACATTGAACGGGCCACCCACGCTGGAACAGGCCCCCATCGAAATGCACCATTTCGGGTCGGGCATCTGGTCCCAGACGCGCTTGAGCACCGGGGCCATCTTCAACGTAACCGTCCCAGCGACAATCATCAGGTCAGCCTGGCGCGGCGAGGGGCGGAAGACTTCGGCGCCGAAACGAGCGATATCGAAACGCGAGGTGGTCGAAGCAATCATCTCGATGGCGCAGCAGGCCAAGCCGAACGTCAACGGCCAGATGGCACTTTTTCGCGCCCAGTTGAAGACGTAGTCCACCGTCGTAATCATGAAATTGCGATCGTGGCGGCTCGCCAGCACGTTCGGCTGCTCCTCGAAACCGTTTTGAGTTCCTTGCGCCCGTAGTATATCTGCTGGCCACGCGAGGAGTCAAAAACCTCCCCGGACAATGCCAGGCGACTGGCTGGACACCGCGCTGCCCCACCTACCGTGAAGGCATCGAACAGGAGATTGCCGCCTGGCGCACCGAAGGCTTCCTACCCAACTGAACGCATCCACCTTCCGGAGTTTACCCTGCGAAGCCGTCCCATCCGACAGGGAAGCCAAAAACGCGTCGGTCGGCGAATGGCATCTACGATGGCCGTGCTTTCTGGGGAACGACTGCGTGCGAGCATTCTGCCGGTCAGGCACGGGGCTTGGTGCCGTGAATGAGCAGAGCGCCCTGCTCGCGGAAGGCACGCAATTGCGCGGCATCGCGGAACCAGCGGCCTGTGTACACCTCCGGTACCGGCGTATCGTCCGGGATGCAGCGCCAGCCGACTTCTTCAAAACCCGCCTGGCGGAACAACCCGGCCCACTCTTCCGCGCTGAGCAGATGAGTGGGCACAGCGAGCAGCGGACCCCACTGATGACAGTGTGGGTTATCGCGATAGTAGTTGATCAGAATCCAGGCGCTGCCATCTTCGCGAAGCACGCGGAAGATTTCCCGCAAGCCAGCGGCGGGGTCGGGCCAATAATAGGCGGACTCCACCGAAATCACCTTGTCGAAGAAGTGCGATTCCCAGGGGATTTCCTCGACGCTTCCGACAATGAACAGGGCGTGCAGAAGATCGGCGTTGTTGCGGCGGGCGCGGCGAACCATCTGATCGCTGACGTCCATGCCCACCACGCGGCCTTCAGGAACTCGCTCGGCCAGCAGGCGGGCGAGCCAGCCGGCGCCACAGCCGACATCCAGCACATTGTCGGTCGTGCGGAATGGCATCAAGGCCAGGGTCTGCTCGGCAATGCGGCGGTGTTCCCGTTCCATTTCTTCGCCGCGGCCCGCCTCGGCCCAGCGGTTGAATTCCTCGCGGATACGTTCCTGGTGATTCATATCGGGCATGGCCATCTACCTGTGGAGTCCGTGTGCGGGATGCAGCCGCGGCAGCCGGGGTGGCGCAACGGACCTACTTTTCCACGCGGGCCAGCAGCTCGACATATTTCTGCCTGCGTTCCTGCTGGGTGCCGCCGCTGTAAGCTTCAGCGACCTGCGTGATGTTCATCGAGCAGAACTTCGGCCCGCACATCGAGCAGAACTTCGCTTCCTTGTAGAAGTCGTCGGGCAGCGTTTCGTCGTGCATCGCCCGCGCAGTTTCCGGGTCGAGCGAAAGCGCGAACTGCTTTTCCCAGTCGAACAGGAAGCGAGCGTAGCTGATGGCGTCGTCGCGGTCGCGCGCACCAGGACGTTTCCGGGCGACGTCGGCGGCATGAGCGGCGATTTTGTAGGCGATCACGCCCTGACGCACGTCATCGGCGTTCGGCAACCCGAGGTGCTCCTTGGGGGTCACGTAGCAAAGCAGCGAGGCACCATACCAGCCGACCATGGCAGCACCGATGGCACTGGTGATGTGGTCATAACCCGGAGCAATGTCTGTGACCAGGGGGCCCAGGGTGTAGAAAGGCGCTTCATGGCACAGCTCCTGTTCCTTGCGCACCTGCAGCTCCAATTGATCCATCGGCACATGACCCGGACCTTCGATCATGACCTGCACGTCGTACTCCCAGGCGACTTTGGTGAGCTGGCCTAGCACCTCCAGCTCTGCAAACTGGGCTTCGTCGCTGGCGTCGGCCAAACAACCGGGCCGGAGCCCGTCGCCGAGGGAAAAGCTGACGTCGTATTTGCGGAAAATTTTGCAGATGTCGGTGAACCGCTCGTAGAGGAAATTCTGCTTGCGGTGGTATTCCATCCACTGTGCCATCAGTGCGCCGCCCCGGCTGACGATCCCGGTGATGCGGTTGCGCACCAGCGGAACGAATTCGCGGAGCACGCCGGCATGAATCGTCATGTAGTCCACGCCCTGCTCGGCCTGTTCGTGGATGACTTCCAGCATCAGCTCCGGCGTGAGGTCTTCGACACGGCGCACCCGCGTGACGGCTTCGTAGATCGGCACGGTGCCCACCGGAACGGTCGAATGATCCAGAATCGCGCGTCGGATCGCGGGGATGTCGCCCCCGGTGGAAAGATCCATGACCGTGTCGGCTCCGAAGTGGACAGCCCGATGCAGTTTTTCCAGCTCACCCTCGATGTTCGAGGTCACGGCGGAGTTGCCGATGTTCGCATTGATCTTGCAGCGGAAGGCGATGCCGATGCCCATCGGCTCCAGGTTGCGGTGCTGGATGTTGGCGGGGATGATCGCGCGGCCGCGGGCCACTTCACTGCGGACCAGCTCCGGGTCTACGCGCTCGCGGCGCGCGACGTACTCCATCTCTTCGGTGACGATGCCCTGACGCGCGAAGTACATCTGCGTCATGGGAAGATCGCCACCCGCTGCGGCTGCCTGCTGCAGCCGCCGTTCGACCCAAGCATCTCGCAGTGCCATGCTGCCCCCTTGCCAAAAGATCGGTTCAAGCTATGGTCCCGCAGAAATTATCGCACCGGGCGACAGTCCCAGCAACCGGCTGCACCGGTTCTCCGGCCGGGGACGATACAACGGAGCGTTGGCTGATCGCATCTAGAAAGGAGATTTCCAGGGGTCGGGCGATGAAACTTTCAATTTCTGACTCTCTGTTCGAATGCACCGGCCGGCGGATCGCTGCCGGGACAATAGCGGTTTTCGTGCTCCTGTTGATGCCGAACGGTCTGGCCGCACAGGAGATTCCTCGCTGGGAGATCAACGGAGGTTTTGCGTACCAGAGCCTGAGCGCACCGGGAATGCCTTTCCGCGACGATGCGGTAGGCGGCTGGGGCGGCGTGGCGTACTTCCTGAACTCGCACGTCAGCCTGGCGGCGGAGCTGGGCTACCAGAAAAATCCAGAGTGCGCACAGAACGATTTCGAGTGCATTTTCGAGCAATTCGCCCAGCCCTTCTTCGTCACCTACAGCAGCCTGCAGTTTCTGGGCGGACCGCGCTTTTCCACACGACGGGATGCCGCACTGGACTTTTTCGGTCATTTCCAGGTGGGACTGGTTCGCACGCGCGCCACCGTGTTCAACCTGGAGACCCTGGAGGTCACCGAGACGAAATCCGGGGCCCGTTTCGCGATGGGCGTCGGCGGAGGCATCGACTGGAACGTATTGCCCACACTGGCCATCCGCATCGTGCAGGTGGACTATCTGCCCGTTTGGCATTCCGGCGAGGTACGCCACAGTGTCCGGGTGCGCGCAGGGGTAGCGGTTCGCTTCGGTGGACAACAGTGAGCGCCAACCAAGGACACAAATTCTCCCGGTCCGCACGGTCTCAAACCATCCCGAGTGCTCACAGCGCTTAGCCGGCGCGACGCAGAACAAGCAGGGTGATTTCGGGCGGAACCCCCAGGCGCACCGGAGCGCCCACCGTGCCCAGTCCGCGGTTCACGTACAACGAAGCCAGGCGGCGCGGAGTTTCTGCACTGGGCAACGCCGCGGCACCGGTTGCGGATGCGCCGGAAGTTAGCGGCCGCTGGTAAAGACCGGCAATGAACTCGGTGATGAACCGTGCCGGGCTGATGCGGCTGTCGAGGATTTCCACCTGCACCTGACCGCCGTGGGTGTGTCCGGCCAGCGTCAGTTCGATGCCCAGCTCAGCGGCGCGCGGGAAGGCATTCGGGTTGTGCGAGAGCAAGATGTTGAACCGCGAAGGATGCACCAAACGCTCCACGCCCGCCAGCATGGGCGGCCAGTGGCCGAGCGGCGGACGGGTCCGCTGATAATCCACGCCGATCAGGTTCAGCGGCATCCCGCGCCAGATGAGCTCGGCGTTTTCCTGGCGGAGAATGCGGCCGCCGACCTGGGCAAACAACGTCGTGGCGCGGTCTTCGGCCCGGGCATAAATCTCATGATTGCCGTTGCAACCCCACAGGCCCAGCGGAGCACGTAGAGCGGCCAACTCTGCGATGCAGTCTTCAAGCGGGTCGGCGGCACTGGTGACGAAATCGCCGGTAACGACGGCCAGATGGGGTTCGAGTTCATTGGCCATCGCGACAGCGCGACGGAGCTGCTCGGGTGGCAGATAGGTGCCAATGTGGATGTCGCTCAACTGCAGAATGCGGAAGCCATCGAGCGCTTCCGGTAGCTCCGATATCGGCACCTCCACGCGCTCGACTCGATAGCGCAGTCGCTCCGCAGCAAAACCATACAAAGCGCCGACAAACGGTGTGGCTCCGGCCAGAAAAGCGGCCGTCTGAAAAAAATAGCGCCGGCCCGGGTCGGCCAGCTCGACCGGCGAGAATCGCTGTCCGAGCGCGACGAGCTGACGCCAGGTCCATTCCAGGCCGCGCACCAGTTTCACGGCCAACCATGCGACCAGGGCGCTGGAAAGCCACATCCCCAACAGGGCGTAGGTGCTGCGCGGGAACAGAACGCCGCGCATGCCCAGCATCCACGCAAGCACCAGCACGACGACCAGCGCGACAGCCGCCAGCACGGCCGCGCACAGCAGCCGCCGCACCCCAGTACGCTGAACCCGCGCGATCAGCCGCCAAACGCGCAGGAACCAGAAGCGCTGCGAAAAGTACAGCAACGCGAGAAGCGTTCCAAAGAAAACCATGCGCGCGAAAGTCACCCAGAAGAAATCCAAACGAGCGCTCCTTGCTAGCAAGAAAAATTAAACATTCGGCATCGCCCGCGCCGCTACCAGTGTAAATCGGCAACCGCTGCCGGGCAAATCCCGCAGACTAGGGAGGGTTCTCACCCGGCAGCGCGGGTGGAAGCCACTTCAGCGAGCAGGGCAACCAGTCGTTCGGGCTCGGTGACCGGCGGATGACAACGGGTCTCCACACAGACGAATGCCTGGGGCACGTCGGCGCGCAAATGAGGAATCGTTTGCCGGAGCGCCGGCGCCAGCGCATCCGCGTCGAGCCGTTCCGGTGTGACGCGCAGCACGGCTTTTCCGAAGCGATACACGCGGTTCGCCGCCGCTTCCAGCCGCGCCGCCTGTGGGTCGTCCGCTGGGCCCGTGATGACCACCTGCAACGGATGACGGACAAAAAGCACGGCAGCGAGCCCGTAACTGGCTGCAAACAATCCATACTCCACAACGACTCCGGCAAACGCTTCCAGGGTACGGCGTGCCTGTTCGTGGAAGAACGGGTCACCGGTCAACGCGTGCAGCCGACACAGCGCAACGGCCGCGGCTGAATTGGCGCTCGGGGTCGGTGCATCCTGCAGGGGTTTGCGGCGAACGTCGAGCCCGCCGAGGTGCGGAGCATCTTGGGCGCGGTCGAAGAATCCACCGGCTTCGGCATCGCCGAATTTTTCGATAGTGAGGCGCATCGCGCGTTCGGCGAGTTCGAACCAGCGGCGGTCGAGCGTAGCCTCATAGGCATCCAGCAGAGCGAGGATGGAAAAGACCTGGTCATCGAGCAGGCCCGGCAACGGGGCGGCAGGAAAACGGTGGACGAAGCCCTGTCCTTCGACCCAAGCTTGCTGAACCAGGCGTTCGAGGGACTGCAGGGCGAATGCGCGGCAATCCTCGCGGCCGAGCACGCGCGCGGCTTCCAGATACGCAGAGATGAACATGGCGTTCCAGGCCGTGTACAGCGTGGTATCCACGCGCGGGGTGGGACGCTGGCGACGTGCGGCCAGCAGCTTGCCGCGGGCGCGGGCTGCGAGCAGGCGAACTTCGGCTGCATCGCGGCCAAGTTCCCGAGCCACTTCCTCGGGTTGGCGGGCGAGCCAGAGCACGTTCTTCGCAGGGTTGTGGTGCATTTCGCCGATGTCGTTCACATCGTAGATGCGCTCGACGATCTGGGCTTCTTCCTCCGAGAGGGCAGCGCGCAGTTCCGCACGCGTCCAGGTAAAATAATCACCGTCGTCCTGGAGGGAATAGTCGGCGTCTTGACTGGCATAGAAGCCACCGTGGACGCGATCGCTGAGTGTTTCGTCCACCCAAGCGAGGATGCCTTCGGCCACATCGCGGAACAGCGGCTTGCCGGTGACCTGGAATCCGTGCAGATAGTTTTTCAGCAGCTCCGAATTGTCATAGGACATCTTCTCGAAATGGGGAACGCGCCAGCGTTCGTCCACGGAGTAGCGGTGGAAGCCGCCGGCGAGCTGGTCATAGATGCCGCCGCGAGCCATCTGTTCGAGCGTGGTTTCAGCCGCGGTGAGCAACGATGGCTCGCGGGTGGCTTGATAGCGCTCCAGCAGTAGATCTACAGCGGCCGGATGAGGGAACTTCGGAGCTTGGCCGAAACCGCCATTGCGGAAGTCGAACCGACGCACGATGTTATCGGTCAGGCGATCCACCAGTTCGGGTTCGAAATGCCCGCGGGCCTCCCTGAACCCTTCTGCTTGCGCAACGGCCTCGGCCAGCGCCCGGGCCGAGCGATCGACCTCGGCACGACGGGAACGAAAGGCTTCCGCAACGATGGTGAGGATGCGCTTGAAGCCCGGCCGACCCATGGCATCTTCCGGAGGAAAGTAGGTACCCCCGTAGAACGGCATCCCCTCGGGAGTGAGAAATGCGGTCAGCGGCCAGCCGCCCTGGCCCGAGATGGCGCTGACGGTCGTCTGGTAGCGGGCATCCACGTCGGGGCGCTCGTCGCGGTCCACCTTGACGGGAATGAAGTGGCGATTGATCAGCTCGGCAATTTCCGGGTTTTCGTAGCTTTCGCGATCCATGACGTGACACCAGTGGCACCAGACGGCACCGATGTCGAGCAGAATGGGTTTGTCTTCGGCGCGGGCCCGGGCAAAAGCTTCTTCGCCCCATTCGTACCAGTCCACCGGTTGGTGCGCGGCGGAGCGGAGATACGGGCTAGCTGCGTGCTGGAGACGATTTCCGTGTTGTGTGGTCATGCGCAACCTCGAGGTTGGGATGCACGGGCCCTGGACCGGCGAGCACCCGGCCCGCCTGCACGGAGCGAATGCTACGGCGGGGCTAGTTCACCGGCGGCTCCGGACCGGTCGAGCCCGGCGTGGAAGGTTCGAGCGGCTTACGGCCGGCGTAGCCTTCGTCGAGCCGGTGCCAGAACCGGATGCGGTCTTCGCCCAGCCGCCAGCAGAGGAAGACTTCTTCGTTGTTCAGCACGGAGGGAAAATCGAGCAAGCCCATCTCCAGGTCTTTGACCAGGCAGCCGGTGGCATGGATCTGCTCGAGTTTCTTCCGGAGCTGCTCGGCGATGCGGTTGTGCTCGTGGCGCAGACTGGCGGCGCGCTCGAGCGGGATCAGCATGCCACCGAGCAACTGGATGCGACTGACGATCTCGGCAAGCTGCCCGGCAATTTCCTGCATGTGTCGACGAAGCTCCATGGCTTCGATGAGCACAGGCTCAACCTGTGCGCGCACACGTTCCGCTTCTTTCAAAGAAAACAGCTTGCTGAATTCGCGCTCTTCGTCCCCCATGGTCGTTCAGCACAAAGCCAGCATGCGTTCCAGGGCCAGGCGAGCGTAGGATTTTGTTTCCTCATCCACGACAATCGGATTCACCACCCGGCCCTCGGCCAAATTCTCGAGCACCCAAAGGAGATGCTGGGGCGCAATGCGAAACATCGTGGTGCAGACGCAGACGTTCGGATCCAGGGACTGTACACGCCGGTCGGCCAGCTCCTTGCCCAGGCGATTCACCAGGTGAATTTCCGTGCCCACCGCCCAGCGAGAGCCCGGTTCGGCCGCCACGATCGTACGAATGATCTGCTCGGTGGAGCCGACCCAATCGGCCTTCTGAACTACCTCCCAGCGGCATTCCGGATGGACGATGACGCGGACCTGCGGGTCGGCGGCGCGGGCCCGGTCGACGTGCTCGGGGCGGAAACGTTGGTGCACCGAGCAATATCCCTTCCACAGAATCATCTGCGCCGCTCGCAACGCCTGCGGTGTGTTGCCCCCCAGGGGCAGGAAGGGATCCCAGATGACCATGCGGTCGAGCGGGATGCCCATGCGATAGGCGGTGTTGCGGCCGAGATGCTCATCGGGGAGGAACAGAACGCGTTCGCCGCGCTGGAATGCCCACTGGAGCACCGCAGCGGCGTTCGAACTGGTGCAGACGGCACCCCCATGCCGGCCGGTAAAGCCCTTGATCGCCGCGCTGGAGTTCATGTAAGTGACCGGCACCACGCGCAGCCCGCCGACCGACTCCAGCTCGGCCCAGCAGGTCTCCACTTGTTCGATGCTGGCCATATCGGCCATCGAGCAACCGGCGTTCAGGTCGGGCAGGATGACGGTCTGATGAGGCCGGCGAAGGATGTCCGCACTTTCGGCCATGAAGTGAACGCCGCAAAACACAATGTAACGTGCGTCGGCGGCAGCCGCCTGCTGGCTCAGTCGGAGAGAATCGCCACGGAAATGGGCCCAGCGGATCACTTCGTCGCGCTGGTAGTGGTGTCCGAGAATGACGACGTCATGACCCAGCCGCGCCACGGCACGGCCGATGCGGTCGTCGAGCGACGTATCCGGCACGAGAAGATAGGAATCGAAATCACAGCCCACGCCCGGTTCGATCTCAGGGACGCGAATCGTATCCGGCTGACGCGCAGAGGCGATCGAATGGTCGATACTGATCAGTGTGGTCCTCACCCGCCAGTCCTCCGACTGACCTTCTATTTTCGCTTTTCCGGGTTCCAGAATCCAGTCTCGGCTCACCCTCCGATGAAGACCATCGTTCGGGCGGGTGGAACGAAATCGGGCTCGTTGATGCGGTGGCCTTCTTCCTTTTCCAGCACGCGGCTGCGGATTTCCGCGACAATTTGCGCGTCGGAAGCACCGTTGCGGAGCAGATGTCGCAGGTCGTGGTCTTCCTTGCTGAACAAACAGGTACGGAGCTTCCCATCGGCAGTGATGCGGATCCGGGAACAGAAACCGCAAAAGGGCTGGGAGACCGGAGCAATCAGGCCGATTTCGCCACGACCGTCGGCGAAGCGGAACTTGCGCGCGGTCTCGCTGGGCTCGTGAGGCAGAGGCACCAGCGGCCAGCGGGTCTCGATGCGGCGCTTGACTTCCGCGGCTGGAACGACCAGATTGCGCGTCCAGTGCCGGTCGGCATCGAGTGGCATGAACTCGATGAAACGCATCACCAGGTCATGGACGCGGGCGAATTCCGCAAAATTCTCGACCTCGTCGTCGTTCAGCCCGCGAACCAGCACTGCATTCACCTTGACCGGGCGCAGTGGCGAAGCCTGCGCGGCGCGGATGCCCTCGAGCACCTGCGGCAGCGCCCGGGTGCGGGTGATGCGTTCGAACTTGACAGGGTCGAGCGAATCCAGACTGATGTTGACGCGGTGCAGCCCGGCGCGGACAAGTCGGTCGCAGCAACCCGCCAGGGCCAGGCCGTTCGTGGTCATGGAAAGGTCGCGGAGGCCCAGCCGGGCAAGCCGGGCGATGAACTCCTCGATGCCCGGTCGAGCCAGCGGTTCGCCCCCGGTCACTCGTACCTTGCGGATGCCCAGTCCAACCAGGATGCGCACCAAGCGCTCGAGTTCGTCCCAGGTGAGTAGGTCGCCGTTGGGGAGATGATTTTCCGGGTCTGCGGAGCGGCAATAGACGCAGCGAAAGTTGCAGCGGTCGGTGACCGAAACACGAAGATCGGTAATCTGACGGCCGAACTTGTCCTGCAGGGTCATGTGCAGTAGCGCTGGTCCATCGCTGCGATCAGGGCCCAAAAACAACGCGGCCCAAAACCGTGCCAGGATTTTGGGCCTCTACCCTCGCGCCGGAAACCCGGGCGAAGGCTTCTCCTTTCCAAGCACGGCGCAACCCTCTTCGGGAAGCCGCCGCACCCCGTTCTTCGTTCGGGGTGAACGGGAGGCGCAGGCGTTTCCACCCGAGCCCTCAGTCCCGCGGTGGCGGGACATCGCCCCCGGCCCTTGGGTTTTCTCTCCGGTAGGCGCCGGGGGTCGGAGAACTCACGGCTATTCTATGCTGGCTGGGGTGAAGCTGCAACAGAAGTCTTCGCCAGACTCGCGCAGCGTTTCAGGATCCCGGCGAAGCGCCGGTTGAATGGCGTCTCGTGGCCGTGCAGAAAGCTCGAAACACACCAGGTGGTGGGAACGCACCGGAGCCGCTTGCCTTGCGCCAGGATGTGGTAGAGTGTCGGGCGGCTCGAGTTCCACGCCGCCAGGCCGATGCGCATTTTTGTGCTCGGGGCCGGAGCTACCGGCTCGCTGCTCGCTCAATTGCTCGAACGCCAGGGCCATGAAGTCTGGTGCGGGGATAAAGATCCCGACCGCGCCCGCCGTTTCTTTCCCAAGAAACGTGCATTGGATATTTTGCCGGTCAATGCCCGGAACCTGCGGGCCGTTGTGCGCGCCGGCCGGGGCTGCCATTTGCTGGTGAACGCTTCACCGGCAGTGTTCAACGAAATCATTTTGCGGGCCGCACTGCGGCTGCGCGCGCACTATCTGGACATGGCTTCTCACCTGGGCCGGCATCCGTTCCGGGCCGAGCAACTCAACTACCACTGGCGATTCACGGACAAAAACCGCGTGGCCTTGATCAACGCAGGGGTTGCACCCGGGCTCACCAATCTGCTAGTGCGCCGCGGCGCTGACCTGCTGGACGCCGTCGAGACGGTGCAGATCCGGCTCTACGAAAGTACCGAGGCACAAGATCCGATTTCGAGCTGGTCGGCTGAAGGCTCCTTCGACGAAGCGGTTTCACCGCCGCGGATCTATCGCGAGGGGCGCTTCCGGCTGGCCCGACGATTCAGCGAGCGGGAGCGATTTCGTTTTCCGGCACCGATCGGCGAGGTGGGCGTGGTGCTAGCAGCTCAAGACGAAGTCGCCACACTTCCGCACTTCATTCGCATGCGCAACCTGGACGTGAAGATCGGCGGCAACGAAATCGAACGGTTGCGACGCTGGTACCGACAGGGCAAGCTCAGCTCTTCCCGGGGCATGACTCGAAAGCGCTTTCCGCAAACGCCCACGCCCCGCCAAGTGGCGCGGCTGATTCGCCAGGGCAAGCTGCAAAACGCGCGTTTTGCGGTCGCCGTGATGGTCGAAGGCGTCCGACGCGAGCAACCGTTGCGAATCCGGTGGGACGCCAGCTTTCCGTCGCTTTACCAGATCCGGCTGCAGGGCCTGCTGACCACTCCCATCGCCTATGCGACGGCACAGATGGCTGCGCTGTTCGTCAAGCACCTGCCGCGGAAACTGCCCGGCGTCTACCCGCCGGAAGCACTGCCGGCGCGAGTGGTGCGGGCGATTCTGACCGATGCGCGGTCGCGCGGGATCACCCTCCGACAGAAAATTTTCCGACTCAAGCCGGTCGAGGACGAAGAATTCTAGCGTGCCGGTCGGGGTTGCGGGGGCACCGCGTGCAGTGCCCCCGATCCGGTGGGCAGGGCTTCAGTCTGCAGCAGCCGCCGCCTTCGCGTTGCCGTAGAAGTGGATGGTGACCAAGAAGCCGTTGGTGCCGCTGTAGTCCAGTTTTTTGCCGTGACCCAGGTAGTAATGGCGCCGGTTCTTCCACATCAGGAAGCCCTCGTTCGACTGCGCCTTCCAGTACTTGAGATTGGTCATGGCGATATCTTTGCTAGGGTCGTGGCCCGGAGAGCGCTCGAGGATAATTTCGCCTTCGCCGTTGCCCAACCGTGCTGTGGCCACGCCAGCCGTTTTGTCCACGTTCCAGTAAATCGGCTGGGTCGCTACGCCCAGAATGTTCCATTCCATGGGATAGAGCTGGAACAGAATGTCCGACATGGCGGCGCGTTGTGCTTCGGTGACGGCAGGGTCAAAATAGACCGCGAGCCACTTCGCCTTGCCTTTGGCCCATTCGTCGCCCAGGTCGCCAGCCAACCAAACCTTCACGCCGTCGAGTTTGACGTCTTTGTACTGACCGTTGTCCACCTTGATACCCATGTTGAATTCGCAGAAGTGTTTGTCGCCATGCTGCTTGGCGTGCTGATTGAAGTAGCAGGGACAAAACATATCGCAGCTGCACGCCTCGATGTACGAAGCGGTAAGATGAAAATCCGCGCCTGCAGGCGGCTGCGGCGTGGCCGGGGCCACCGCAGCTTGTTCCGGTGCCCGGCTGCAAACAGACAACACGATGGCCCCTAGACACACGAAGGCCAATAGCACGACATTTTGTGTGCGCATTCTACCCCCTTTTACCGTTGAAATGGGAACAGTGGACACCAGTTTTAAACCTCGGCATCCTGGCAGTCAATCGAAATTTCCACAAACCACGTCGGCAGCCGGCGTCCTCTAACCGGCCACCGGCGCGAGCAGCATGGGGGCACCGAGTTTGTCGGAATAGTGCGGGCGGAACCGTTCCGGGTTGTACAGTTTCTGGACGTCGAGTTTGCGCGGACCGGTCTTGGGATCGGGCAGCGGCGCGTGCGTGTATTTGCCATCCTGAAGAGCGACCATGCGGCCGTGCATATTCTGACGGAGCAGATCCATGGCGATATTCGCGAAGGTGATGGCAACAAGTTGGTCGAGCGAATCGGCTTCGCCGCTGCGCAGATCATAGGTCAGGTCACTGGACATCGTGTCTTCGCCGGTACGACGGCGGATTTCTTCGGCCAGTGCGTAGCCAATGTCAGCCTTTTTCTTGTGTCCGTAGGGGTCAGGCTCGCCAATTTCGACGATCTTCTGCCCCTTCCAGACCGCCCCCTCCGAAGCAATCACCAGAGAGTACCGGCTGGGATTGTTGCGTTTGTCTTCGACCAACAGCTGGGCAAGCCGATCCAGGTCGAAGGGGTACTCGGGGATCACGCAACGGGCCGAGGTCACATAGGCCGTGAAGAGCGCGGTGAAACCCGAATCGCGGCCGAAAATGCGGAATACGCCGATGCGCTCATGCGAGCCCAGCGTGGTGCGCTGGCGGGTGATGAGCTCCTTGGCGCGGGTGATGGCCGTGGAAAAGCCGATACAGTATTCGGTGCCCGGCACGTCGTTGTCCATCGTCTTGGGGATGGCGAGCAACGGCACGCCCGCGGCATCGAGTTTTTTGGCATAGCCAAGGGTGTCGTCGCCGCCAATCACAATCAGGCAACTGATCTGCAGTCGCTCGAGATTTTCCAAGACAACAGGCGTGAGGTCATAGACCCCTTCGTCCACCTGGAGCGAGGCAAGGCGCGCTGCGGGGATGTGTGGCGGAAGCTTTTTTCGTGCGATGCGGGCCGGATTCGTGCGGGAGGTGTGCAGCACGGTGCCGCCGGTGCGGTCAATGTGCCGGGTGTTGCGGCGATCGAGGGCCACAAGGTACTCCGGATCCGGCTCCGGACCGGGACGCATGTGCGTCAGTCCCTCCCAGCCGCGACGTATTCCCACCACCTCCCAGCCGAGCTCCGTGCTCTTGTACACGACACTTTTGATCACAGAATTCAGTCCGGGGACATCTCCGCCACCGGTTAGAATACCAATGCGTCTGCTGGAGACCATCGTCCACTCCCTCTTGCATTCTAGCACTGCACTGCCCATACCCAACGGCAAAGGCAACGGGGGCAGGGGATCAGGCGGAGGGCTGCGACTTCGAAGAGCGGCCGGTCAGAGGCTCTTGCGTGGTTTCCCAATCGATTTCCCAGAAATTGTCACAACTGAGCAGTTCGATGCCGATCTCGAACGCATCCGAGCCCGCCGAACGGCACCAAGCGACCCGCGCGCGGGCCCGCTGAGGTTTGTCCAAGCGAACCACCAGCAGTAGATCACCGGCTTCCAAGCGATGGTGACAGCTCAGACGGGCGCCATAGCGGCTGATTACCTGGGTTTCGGTGACCTCTTCCCAGCGGACGCCGGGCATTTCCAACGCCAGCCGCACCGGCACATGAAGCGAACGGCGTGGGCTGCGGCGTAAATGCTGGCCCAGTTCGGAGACGCGCAGCAGCAAGTCGAGCAGGCGAGCACGCGCCAGGTTGTCCAGAGCCACCGTAGAAGTGGCCAGGTCGGTCAGCACGTTGGTGCTTTCGGCAAGAAAGTCACGAAGCGCGCGGTCGTCGCTTTCCTGCAGAGTGTGATCCTGCAACCCATGCAGGTAGTAATCCAATTTCTGGTAGCAGACCTCGAACAGATGGTGGGCACAATAGGGACGCTGTTGCAGTATGGAGACCGCGGTCGCGGAACACTCCGGGGATGTGCAATGCACGGGCCTTTCTTCCACCTGCCCACCACCACATGCTAGGTGTTAGATACAGAATAGTACCGATGCAGCAAAAAGAAAAGGGGGGCAGCAGCTTTGTTCTGGGTTCGTTTCCCAACCCGAGCCTAGCGCACCGGCTCGGCAGGAACACCGAGTACCTGCACCTGCACTGCACGCTCCCGGGGACCATCCAGCTCTGCCAGGATGACCGACTGCCAGTTTCCGAGTGCGATTTCTCCGTCCCGAACGGGCAACGACAGGGTGTGCCCCAGGAGCATGGCCCGCAGGTGCGAATCGGCATTTTTTCGATCGCATTCAGAAAGTCTGGGATCGTTGTGCCGCCAGTACTCGATACGGCCGACGAGTTTTTCCAGGAACGCTTTGATATCGTCGAGCAGCGCCTGCTGGAACTCATTGATGAAAATCGCTGTGGTGGTGTGCAGCGACTGCACAATGACCAGCCCGGCCTTCAATCCGCGGCGGCGGACCAGCTCGTTCAGGTCGCGCGTGATGTTGATGAGCTCGAGCCGTTCCCGAGTCTTGTAGATCAAGGTTTCCAGATAGAGCTGGAATGCTGCGGTGGGACGCACCTCGGGTGCGAGGCGCGGACGTTTGGTTGATGCAGTGCTCATGCGGTTGGCTCCTACCCATGGTGCCCGGCTCGATCACCCCGGGCAACGCCCAAAGGATGCATTATAGAGTCAGCCGGAGGCAAGCGTCCAATCCATTTTCCGACTCGTTGTGCCAACCGAGCTCAACAACAACGGCTGACGCCCGAGTAGCGACGCCGAAGAACATCCAGGTAGAACTGCTCCGCCGAGAGCAACGGTGGGCCGTCGCAGGAGCCTGACCGATGTGGCAGGTCGTTGCCGGTGGCCGTATGCAGAGCGCTCGTGCGACTCCGGCGTGCTCCGGCGCGGCGCAGATAGTTTTCGTAGGCGGCATCACCGCTCATCTGGCGCAGATACCACCACAGCTTTTGCCCGAGGCGCAGGGCCGAAGCCTGCAGCCGGGCGGCTACGGGTCTGCAACGCACGCGCATCAGTCTCCCTCCACCAGTCGTGTGCGCAGGTAAGGCGCTTCGTGCAGCACAGGCTGTTTGTTCCCGCGGAGAACGGCGTACCATTCGCGGACCGCTTCCAGCATCAGCAGCAAAACGAGCCCGGCGAGGACGGCGGTGACAGCGGCGTCCAGCCGGTAGTTGAAAATCACGCGCTCGGTGACTGCTACCTGCTCGGCTGGAATGGCGCCGGTGGCTACGGCCGCAGCCAAGCGGTTCGCTTCAGCCAGAAAACCCACGCGGGGCTCGGGACTGAAAATCTTCTCATAGCTGGCCGTCATGGTCACAGCCACCAGCCAGACCGTGGGCAGCAAGGTGATCCACAGCCACCGCTTCCTGCCCATCTTCAGCAAGACCGTTGTCGCAACGACCAGCGCTGTGGCTGCAAGCAACTGATTGGCGATGCCGAACAGGGGCCAAAGCGAATTGATACCCCCGTACGGATCCACCACACCTTGATAGAGAAAATAGCCCCACGCCCCGACCATCAAAAAGCTGGTCAGATAGACACTCGGCCACCAATTCTTCCGTCCGAACGGCTTCCAGAAATGGCCGAAGAATTCCTGCAACATGAACCGTCCCACCCGGGTGCCCGTGTCGAGCACCGTGAGAATGAACAGGGCTTCGAACATGATGGCAAAGTGGTACCAGAAACCCAGCAGGCGGCCCTGGCCGATGACACTGCTGAAGATGTGAGCCATGCCCACCGCCAGCGAAGGAGCTCCACCGGTGCGATGCAGCAGGGTCTGCTCACCGACGGCGGCGGCCAATTCCTGCATGGTCTGGGGCTGAAGCGGATAACCCCAACTGCTGATCACGGCTGCTGCCTGTTCGGGCGTGCTCCCGATGATGCTGGCCGGGCTGTTGATCGCGAAATAGACTCCTGGCTGCAACGAACACGCGGCCACCAGGGCCATCACGCCCACAAACGATTCCAGCAGCATCGAGCCGTATCCGATCTGCCGGGCGTGTCCTTCACGGGAGATCATCTTCGGGGTGGTGCCGGAGGAAATCAGCGCATGGAAACCGCTGACCGCCCCACAGGCAATGGTGATGAAGCAGAAGGGGAAAATCGTGCCGGCGAAGACCGGCCCGGTGCCGTCGATGAACTGCGTCAGCGCCGGCATCTCCACCTCGGGCCGCACCAGCAGGATGCCTCCGGCCAGCGCAAACATCACACCGATCTTGATGAACGTACTCAGGTAATCCCGCGGCGCCAGCAAGACCCAGACGGGCAGAACCGAAGCGGCATAGCCGTAGAGCATAATCGCCGCCGCCAACGGAATCGCTTCCAGCGTGAACAGCGCCGACAGCCGCGGCGATCCCGCCACCCATTCGCCTGCGACCACGGCCAATCCGGTCAGCAACAAACCGACGGCGGTGGCCTCCAACACCCGACCCGGCCGCCAGTGCCGTAGATACAATCCCATCAGACCGGCGATGGGCACCGTGGCCAGCATGGTGAATGAGCCCCACGGTGAGGAGCGCAGCGCATTGACCACGACAAGTGCCACCGCAGCGAGCAAAATCACCAGAATGGACAAGATCGCCACTAGCGCAATCAAGCCGGCGCGTGTGTTCACTTCTTCGCGGGCGATCTGGCCGAGCGATTTTCCATCCCGGCGGATGGAAAAGAACAAAATGACGAAATCCTGCACGCAGCCGCCGAGTACCGCACCGACCACCAGCCAAAGCATGCCCGGCAGGTAACCAAACTGCGCGGCCAGCGTCGGCCCGATCAATGGGCCGGGGCCGGCAATCGAAGCGAAGTGATGGCCCATCAGCACCCACTTGTTCGTGGGCACGAAGTCGCGACCGTCTTCGTGCCGCTCGGCAGGAGTGGCGCGGGTATTGTCGAGCGCCAGCACCTTCGCGGCGATGAAGGCGGAATAGAAGCGATAGCCGAGCAGGTAGAAGCAGACGGCCGCAACAATCAGCCAGGTACTGTTGACCGGCTCACCGCGCTCGAGCGCGATAGCCGCCAGCGCTCCGGCACCCAGCAGCGAAATCCCCGCCCACACAACTACTTTCCCGAGGCGTTTCATCCGGCTTCTCCGGCGCAGAATTTTCCTGTGAATGCCCGTCCATGACCGCGTGGACCGCACGGAAACGGTCCACCCCGGCCCGCATCCTATGCGACGCGAATGCCCAGGTCAACGATTCAGGAACCGTAGGCCTGACGGCACGCCTCGTGCGTGCGGCAGGCGGGCGGGCAGTTGGTATGGTCAATCAAAATGTAGTTTTTGCAGTCGGCACACAGCACTCCATACACCGTGTCGGAGAACTGCGTGTGACCGGTCTGCGCCGTGTGCTGAGTCTTGGCCTCGCTGCGACTGAATGGCATGGAGATCCTCCCAGCGGGTATGTTCCTGCTTTGGATTCCGCACGCGCAAGTGCCGGAGCGCACGGACGCAAAAGACGGCCCAGGGGCTCCCGCACCCGAGGAGTGCAACCTACTTTTGCCACCGCTCCGATGAAGTGAATTCGTAAAGCGGATACAGCGCGCGGAAAATCCTGGCCACCTGGCGGTCGAAGTCCGGCCGCATGGCATCGGCAGGCCGCAGGACACGGCGAACCACCCATCCCCGCAGTCGCTTCCAGTCTTCCGTGCGCACAGGCCAGCCCGGGTGTTTGGTCCATTCCCCTCGTTCCATCGCGTACCAGTAGCTTTCATACCGCCGCCCGAGCCGCCGCTGCTGGCGCCGTATCCAGGCCGGGTGTTCCTGCGCACGAGCGGCGCCGAGGCGCGCCAGCGTCGAACGGCGCCTGTCCCCGTAGATGCGAAAGCCAACCGTCACCAAGTCGCTGCCGACGTTTACATAAAGCTGTCCGTCATCCGCTTTCGGGCCGCGCGAAAACAACAAGTACAGGTGCGTGCGATAGGGCGTTTTGTCCTTGGAAAATCGCAGGTCACGGTTGATGCGCGAAAAATTGCTCCCCGTGCGACCGCTCACGTCGAACAGAGGGTTCCAGCGAAGCACTTCGGGCATCAGCCGTTCGAACAGCGCGCGAAATGGGGCCACGACGTGCTGCCGGTACCGCTCGCGGTGGCGGTCCATCCAGGCTTTGCTGTTGTTTCGCTCCAGTTCGCGAAAAAATTGAAAAGTCGCTGCACTGAACATTCTCTTCGCCTCGTTCCGGTCATCGCCGCAATGCGTTCGGACGGCCTATTTTCACACATCCGTTTCGATGTCAGTGTCTTCCGTCTACGGCCCGGTTGCAGATTGTGATAGTTTCTTCTGCCCTGAAGGGCAATGCCTGGGGGAACACCCCGAAGGAGCCACGTCATGAGAAAGATTCCCTCGCCATCCTTTGTCCTGTTCACCCTGCTGGTTGCCGTCAGCCTGTCAGCGGCAGCGCATCCCTCGGAGCCTTCGGCGAAGGCCAAGGAATGGACAGCCGAAGATGTCATCTACACCGAATCGGCCAGCCAGTTCCGCATTTCGCCGGACGGTCGCTGGGTCGTGTGGGTGAAATCGGTGGCGGACAAGGAAAAGGACGCGCGGATCAGCAACCTGTTTCTTTCCAGTTTGACGGAGAAAAAGGAGATCCAACTGACGCGTGGAAAAGAGAATCACACGCAGCCGCGCTGGTCGCCGAGCGGACAGTACATCGCGTTCCTGAGCGACCGGCCGCGGCCAGACGCCAAGCCGGAGCAGGCCAAGATGCAGCTCTGGCTGATCCATCCCTTTGGTGGCGAACCCTGGCCGGTGACCGACTTCGAGCGGGGCATTCGCGGCTACGCCTGGGTGGACGACAACACCATCGTTTTCAGCGCCGAAGAAGATCCCACTCTCTACGAGCAGGAGGTCAAGAAGAAAAAAGACACCACCCTCGTGGTGGAAGACCACGAACACACCCCGCCAGTGCGTCTATACCGGCTGGCCGTGAAGGAGAAGAAGGTCACTCGACTGACCACGAACGACGACTGGATTCAACTCTGGGCCATCAACCGCGCGGGCACGCGTGCCGTGGCCGTGCACCAGCAGAGCCTGGCCTACCAGTGGGACCAGAAAATTCCGCCGAAGACGTTCCTGCACAATCTGGAAACGGGCGAAGCCCAAGAAATCCTGACCGAAGGGCGCATCCGTCCGGTGCTGTTCCGCTGGACCCGGGACGGCTCCGGTTTTTACGTGGTCACGCCGTACTCGACACACCCAGAGTTTCTGGAAGCGACCATCAACATCCTGTACTTCTACGACCTGGCCCGCGGAACGGCACAGCGGGTCGAGCTCGACTGGGAGAACGGCCTGGCCTCCGGCCTGGAAGTCACCGACGACGGTTTTGTCGCGCTGTTGGCGGCGGGCGCGCGGTTCCAGCTGGCACGGTATGTTCGCCACGGCGACACCTGGCAGCGAACGCAGGTCAGCGGCATCCATGCCGGCAATATCTTCGACTTCGCACTCGCCGAAGACGGACGCCACATCGTCTATGAACACTCCACCGCCAGCAAACCGACTCAGTGGTACCAAGCCACGCTGCGCGGCGCCGAGCTGAACGGAGCGCGGCAATTGACCGACCTGAACAAGCACCTGGAAGGCAAAACGTTCGCGCGCGCAGAGGTGATTCGCTGGACGGGTGCGCTCGGGGAAACGGTCGAGGGCATCCTTCGCTATCCGCACAACTACGAGCCGGGCAAGCGCTACCCGCTGATTCTCATCATTCACGGCGGCCCGACCGGCTTCGACCTGGACGCCTGGGACGATGGCTACACGACCCCGCACAACCTGTGGAACCAGCGCGGGGCGTTCGTCCTGCAACCGAACTATCACGGCAGTGGCAACTACGGGCTGCAGTGGGCGGAATCCATCTGCTGCGGGAAATACTACGAGCTCGAAGTGCCGGATATCGAAGCCGGCGTGGACTACCTGATCGAGCGCGGCCTGGTGGACCCGGACCGTGTGGCGACGATGGGCTGGTCGAACGGTTCGATTCTTTCCATCGCTCTCAGCGTGGCCAATCCCGACCGCTACAAAGCAGTTTCTGCCGGCGCCGGCGATGTGGAATGGTTCAGCGACTGGGCTAACGTGGATTTCGGCCACGCGTTCGACAAATATTACTTCGGCGCCTCGCCACTGGAAGACCCGCAGCTCTACCTGCGCAAATCGCCTTTTTTCCAGATGGACCGGGTGCGGGCACCGACGATCATCTACTTCGGCACCGAAGACCGCAACGTGCCCACCGACCAGGGCTGGTCGCACTACCGAGCACTCTATCACCTGGGCAAGGCCCCGGTGCGCTTTCTGCTCTTCCCCGGCGAAGCACACGGTCTGCGCAAGCTCACGCATCAGCTCCGCAAGGTGGAAGAAGACCTGCGGTGGTTCGACCACTATCTGTTCGGCACCCTCGCACCACCGAACGAAGCGTTCAAGAAAGATTCGCCGCTGGCCATGGAATTTCGCCGAAAGAACATCCAGCGCATTGGAACGCGTTACGGGGTGGCCTTCCGCACCCCCGGCCGTCGCGGCCAGGAAGTGCTAATTCCGGAAGTGGTCACCCGCGGCGAACTCGAAATCGGCCGCTTCGAAGTGACCCGGGCACAGTTCGCTGCTTTTGACCGCAGCTACACCTACGAACCCGGAACGGAAAACTACCCGGCCAACGGTGTTACCTTCGAGCAGGCCAAGGCCTACGTCGAATGGCTTTCCCGGTTGACGGGACAGACCTACACACTGCCGAAGATGGACGAAGTCGAATCGCTCTATGCCAACCGCGAGGGCGAAAACACGTTGGACTACTGGGCGGGCTACTCCGTCAATCCGGACGACGCGGAGCGACTGGAGAGCAAGCTAGCCGAACTGGGCGGGCGGGCACCGCTGCTCCGCGAGGTCGGCAGCTTCCGTGGCCAGGGCAGCGACGCAGAAGAGCTGGTGTTCGACTTGGGCGGCAACGTGGCGGAATGGGCAGTGGCAGCGGACGGTTCCGGGCGGCTTCTGGGCGGTAGCGCCAACCGTCCGGCAGATGCAAAGGCGCGGCCCGCGGCCACCCCAGCGCCGGTCGACCTGGCCTATGTCGGTTTCCGCGTAGTGCGCGTGCGCTAGCGGCGCCGGGCACGGTCTTCTCCAAAAAGCCAGTGCCCCCGGCAAGCCGGGGGCACTGGTCGCAGAAACTGAATTGGAACGGGTTAACTAGTCGCTGGCAACGGGCTGCACCGGCTGAGTTTGTTCAGCAGCCGGTTTTTCCGGTGCTGGCACCGCGTGGCCGTTGCCTCCGTTGGAAGGAGCGCTGGCGGCGACTGCGCTGCCATTGCCGCCATTTGCAGGCCGCAGACTGCCGAGCGGGCTGATCTGCACGACCTGCGGCTGGGGCTTCTTCAGCACCAGCTCTTCGTAGATTTGCCGCACCTTCTGCGCTTCTTCCCAAGCCTTCTTGCGACGCAGTCGGTCTTCTTCTGCGGCGGTCATGGGAATGTCGTGCTCTTTGGGTCGGACGCGGGCTGCATCCACCGGGTCGATCTTCAAGCTGTGTTCGTAGGCCTCCAGGTCTACCTTGCGACCCTTGGCGTAGATTTCATGCTTGCCGTGCGTCCGATACCACTGGGCGACGGTAGCGTTTTTGTACATCGTCTCGATAATCTTCCGCCAGCCGATGCCCGTGTTGTAGGCACAGAAGCTGATCTCACCCTCCTGAGTGCCATAGGGGATGATGCACATTTCGGTGCGGCGGAAGTCGTAGTTGAACAGGTCCTGGAACCACATGCCGGCGATGAACAGGAAGTTCCACGGGTCGGTTTCGCGCCGCTTGATGGCGTCCTGGTAGGTGCGATCCGGGCCCACGCTGCCATACTTTTCCTTGGCGTTCTTCGAAACGCCGAAGGTCTTGTCGAACTTCTTCCACAGATCTTTCAGGGCGAGCGAGGGCGGCGCCTCGAAGGGATGATAGTGCTTGAGCAGGGCCAGCGCCATCAGGAACGCGCTGAACTTGGGGCCGCGGGCAGCATCGGTGATACGCTGCATGTCTTTGACTAGTCCCGGGATGTTCAGGAATTTCGGCACTGGAGCCCACTCGCCGTTGTGTTTGTTGATCATCACCGCGGTGCCGACGCCGCAGTTCGGGTGGCAGCCGCAGCTCATCTGGCCCCACTGCGCCTCGGGGCCGTGGACGAGGTCGGCGAAATCGGCAAAGGGGCTGATCAGCGAGATCGGGAACCAGTCGCGGGTCGGCTCGATTTTGCCCACCTGCTGGCTGACGTCGCGCGCCAGGTGGGAAAGCGTATAGCGCTGGCGCATGCGGCGTTCCGGGGTGATATCTTCGTCGCGTCCAGTGAAACTGACCGGCTGGAAGCTGACGAAGGCAATTTTGCGCGGGTTCTGCATCGCAAACTTGACGATGGGGCCGACCTGGTCGTTGTTTACATTGTTGACGATGGTGGTAACCAGGACGATTTCGATGCCGGCCTCGTGCATGTTTTCGATGGCGCGCAGCTTGACGTCGAACAGGTTGCCCACCTGGCGGTGGCTGTTCGCATCGTTTCCGATGCCATCAAACTGCAAGTAGGCGTAACGCAGGCCGGCCTCGAATGCCTTGCGGCAGAATTCTTTCGACTTGGCAAACTCGATGCCGTTGGTGGCTGCCTGGACGCTGTTGTACCCGATTTTGCGGGCATAGCGGACAGCATCCAGGAAATAGGGGTGCATGGTCGGCTCGCCGCCGGAAAACTGCACGCTCATCTGGCGGCGCGGTTTGATCTTCAGTGCGTTATCCAGGATCTCTTTGATCTCTTCCCAGCTCAGCTCATGGACGTAGCCGACTTGATTGGCATCCATAAAACAGGGATCGCACATCATGTTGCAGCGGTTCGTCAGGTCCACGGTGAGCACCGAGCCGCGACCGTAACGCACGGTCGAGCTGCCGTGACGGTGGAGATCCTCGTCGTTGTGCGCAGGGATGTCGCGTCCCGGAAAATTCTGTTCGATCCAGGCCAGGAACTTGGCGTCAATGGCCATCAGGTCCTCGTAGCGGCCGTGCTGCGGACATTCCTTGACCATCCACACCTGGCCATCGCGCTCGATAATCTGAGCTTTGATTTCGCCGACCTTCTCGTGCATCAGGTCGCGGTAATCTTTCTGACCGCTGAGGATGGCCGCACGGGCTTCTTTGACGCAGTCGGGACACAGCGAATCGGTCTCCCGGGGCCAGCCGAGCGTGGGTTTCGATTTCTCCCACGACTTCAGCAGTGGCCGGTCCGACCACTTCGGCGTGAACGAGGGATTCGGCGCAATCCGGTCGTTGAAGAACTGCACCGTATCAAACGTCAGCGCTGCCATCTTGCAGATGGCGTAATCGAAAATCTTCCACGCTTTTCTGCTCACTACCTGTGCCATCGTCACGTCGCCTCTTTTCTGAAGCTGGAATCTGTTGCCGTACCCAGGCTCGAAACAGTCTCCGCTGTCAGCTACACGCCCGAAATGGCGCTCACAGCGACTCTTGTTCGACCCCGAGCCCAAACACCACTGGAAAGGCTTTCACCCCAAACGGTGTGCAAAGCCTACACCAACCCCTTCGGGCAATGCAAGTCTGTCTTTTTCAAAAGGTTCCCGTCCAGTGGCAGGCGGCGAACGGGAAGATTCCGGGGTCGAAGCGCTCCCTCGGGCAGCCAACGGGAGCCGCCGCTCAGGCCCGTCACCAAGCCTCCCGGTCGGGCTGAGTCAAAGCCGGCCCACCGAGCCAACCAAGGGCGGGAGAAGCTAGAAAAAAGCGAAAGTCACTGGGCCGGAGAATCTGCTGGAAACGTTCGCCGGACAAATTCCAGGGCTGCTTCCCGCGAGTCGAGTTGCCCTTCGAGCTGGGCGTCTTCGACAGCCCGGAGGATTTCGCGGAAACGCGGGCCGGGCGGATAGCCCATCCGTTTGAGGTCATCGCCGGAAATCAGACGAGCCGGACGAACCTGTTCGGGCGGGGTGGACTGGAGAAAATTTCGGACGAATTCGTAGTTATCGAGCATGCGGTGGCTGGCCAGGCAGTCCAGCCGGTGCAGTTCCAAATGCTCGGCAAAGCCCGGCATGCGGACGAAGCGCTTCAGGGTTGCGGGACGCATCCGTTGGACGTCCTTGAAGCGGAGGTGATGAGCCACCAGCGCGACGATCTGCTCGGTGTCGTCGTTAGAAAAGCGAAAGCGGCGGCAGATCTCCGCGGCCATGCGGGCGCCGACTTCGGCATGCTGGTCGAAGCGGATGCGACCCTCAGGGCCCGACGGCGGGGCGAAGGTAGGCGGCTTGCCCACGTCGTGGAGCAATACCCCCCAGGCGAGCGTGGGGGAGCAACCGGCGGGCAGGTGTTCCAGCATGAGTAGCGTGTGCACCCAGACGTCCCCTTCCGGATGGAATTGTGGTGGCTGCTCGACTCCTTTCATGCGCGCAACTTCCGGCAACAGCACGTTCAGCAAACCAGTTTCGTCGAGCAGTTCAAAGGCGCAGCGCGCCGCGCCTTCAGTGAGCAGCCGGGTCAGTTCCTCGCGCAGCCGCTCGGCCGAAACTCCCGACACCGCAGGGGCCAGCTTGCGGATGGCAGCAAACGTCACGGGCTCGATGACGAAGCGGAACCGCGCAGCAAAGCGCACCGCGCGCACCATGCGCAGGTGGTCTTCGGCAAAACGACGTTCGGGATCGCCAATCGCACGGATGATGCCGGCTTGCAGGTCCTGCCGGCCGCCAACGAAATCCAGCACTTCGCCCGTGCGAACATCGAGCAGCAGGCCATTGATGGTGAAATCCCGCCGCAGAACATCCTCGCGGGGCGATTCGGCAAAGACCACTCGATCCGGGTGGCGGCCATCGGAGTAGCCGAGGTCGGAGCGGAAAGTGGCCACTTCCACCTGCACCCCCTGCTCGACAACGACAATGACGCCGAAACGCGCGCCAACGAGCAAGCAGTCAGGGAACAACTCCTGCAAGCGATCGGGGCGGGCATCGGTGGCGACGTCGTAGTCGGCTGGTTCACGGCCGAGCAGTAGGTCGCGCACACAGCCGCCCACCAGATAGGCCTGGTGGCCGGCCTCGTGCAACTGGCGACAGATTTTTTCGGCCAATGAGCGCGGGGTCATCGCCGGGTTAGTATCGCTCAAGCAGGCCGGACTGCCAACCGCAAGGCTAAGACTGATCTTCTTCGGGAAGGTTCAGCGAGCCCGCCCATTGCACTTTTTCGAAGCCGAAGCGGTCGCGGAGGCGATCGGTGGCGCGGGCCAGCCGGTGCAGGCGCGCAAGGCGCTCGGCATCGAACAAAGGCAACTGAGTCGAAGGGTGGGTCAGGCCGGAAAGACTCACGCCGATCAATCGAACCTTCTGCGCAGGGTCGCGGTGCCGCGCCAACAGTTGCCGAGCTACTGCGAACACCACACTGTCGAGCTCGGTCGGCTCGGGTAGGGTGCGGCGGCGAGTGATCGTGTGGAAATCGGCATAGCGGATGGTGAGCGTGACCGTGCGCGTCTGCAGGCCGGCGTCACGCAGCCGCTTCATGGCCTTCTGGCACAGCAGGCTGAGCATCGATTCGAGCGCTTCCGGCGCATCCACGTCGGTGCCGAAGGTGTGATGGTGACCGATGGATTTGGGCTCGGCATCGACGAGAAACTCGAATACATCTTCGCCACGCGCCCGCGACCACAGGGCGGTTCCCCACCGACCGAACACTGTCTCCAGCTTTTCGCGCGGCCAGGCGGCCAGCTCGCCCACCGTGCGAATGCCTAGCCGCGCAAGCGCAGCTTCCGTGACGCGACCGATGCCCGGAATTTTCCCCACCGGCAGCGGGGCCAGGAACGCGGCTTCGGCTCCCGGCGGAATCCAGAGCAGACCGCGCGGCTTGGCCTGCTCGGAAGCGACCTTGGCGACCAGACGCGTACGGGCCAACCCCATCGAACAGGGCAGACCGGTCCGGCTCCAGATTTCCTGCCGCAGGCGATGGGCCACAGCGAGCGGAGGCCCGAACAGGCGTTCGGTGCCGGTCAGGTCCAGATAGGCTTCGTCCACCGAGACCATTTCCACGACCGGCGAATATCGTGCCAGGATGGCCGCGATGCGGTCGCTCCATTCCTCGTAGAGCGGATGCCGGCCTTCGAGAAACACGGCCTGCGGACACAACCGTGCTGCGGTGCGCAGCGGCATCGCCGAATGGATACCGAAGCGGCGTGCTTCATAGCTGGCCGTAGCCACCACCCCGCGTTGATCCGGACGTCCTCCCACCACCACCGGCTTGCCGCGAAGCTCGGGTCGATAGAGCAGTTCGACGGAAACGAAAAAAGCGTCCATATCCACATGGAGGATGGAGGCCGCAGACAACCGTGGTGTTGCAGGGGCCAGCGGTACCGTGGCCGTGGAGCCGATCTTAGAACGGAGGCGGGCCAGTTGGGGCATGGCACATCTCGCGGGTGAAATCGTTCGGCTCTGCTCAAACGCGCTGGGCCGACAGGACCCGGGGAATGCCGGCCAAATCGTGGGTCAATCGGATTTGCTGCCAGATTCCTTCGGCTTCGAGCAGCGTTCGCACATGCGGCAGAGCATCGTAGCCCAGCTCCACCACCAGGAGGCCCCCCGACCGAAGCAGGCGTGCGGCCTGAGCGATCAGCGGGGCGTAGCATTCCTGGCCGGATTCGCCGGCCAACAGCGCCTGCGCCGGCTCGTGGGCACGCACTTCGCGGGGCAGGCGGTCAGCTTCGCGACGTCCCACGTAGGGCGGGTTGCTCACAATCAGATCCAGGGGCAGGCCGGCAAGGGCGTCCAACCAGTTGCACTGCAACAGATGCACGCGCCCGGCCACACCGTGCCGGCACGCATTGCGGTGTGCAACGGCCAGGGCCGCTGCCGAAACGTCCGTAGCGAACACCTGCGCACCCGGCAGCTCGCAGGCCAGAGCAATGGCCAGGCAACCGGAACCGGTGCCGACATCGGCAATGCGCAGACCGTGGCCACGAGGAATGCCAGCTTCTTCTTCCTCCCAGGTGGGCGGCCCGAGCCGTTCCAGGGCGACTTCGACCAGGTGTTCGGTCTCCGGCCGTGGAATCAGCACGTCTGGCGTCACTTCCAGTTCCAGACCCCAGAACTCCTGCCGGCCGGTCAGATACTGTGTGGGCACACCGGCGATGCGACGCTCGACGAGTTCGAAGTAGGCAGCGAGCTGAGCGGCATCGAGCGGCTGTTCCGGATGTGCATAGAGCCAGGCACGGTCGCAGCCCAGAGTGTGCATCAGCAGCAGCTCAGCGGCCAGCGTGGGGGAAGGCACCGTAGCCGCGCGCAACCGGTGCATCGCTTCGCGAAGCGCGCTGCGAACATCGGCAGCGGGACTCGCGCCGGCCGCCGGGAGGGCAGAAGGAATCATGGCAGACCCTCAGGCTTCGACGAGCTCTTTCTTCAACCGCTCGGCTTCGTAGTGGGCCACGAGCGCATCGAGAATCGGACCCAGCTTGCCATCCAGCACGTCCTGGAGCTGGTGCAGGGTCAGTCCGATGCGGTGATCGGTCACGCGATTCTGCGGAAAATTGTAGGTACGGATTTTCTCGGAACGGTCGCCGGTCTTCACCTGGCTGCGGCGCTCGGCGGCAATCTGTTCGTGCTGGCGGGCGCGCTCCATTTCGAGCAGGCGCGAGCGGAGCACCCGCAGAGCCCGGGCCTTGTTCTTGATCTGCGACTTCTCGTCCTGGCAGGAAACCACCAGTCCCGTCGGCAGGTGCGTGATGCGTACCGCCGAATAGGTGGTGTTGACCGATTGCCCGCCCGGACCCGAGGAACAGAAGGTATCCACACGGATGTCTTTCGGGTCGATCTTGACGTCGATTTCATCGGCTTCCGGCAGCACGGCGACGGTCGCCGCGGAGGTGTGCACGCGGCCCTGCTGCTCGGTTTCCGGAACCCGCTGCACCCGATGCACACCGGATTCGTACTTGAGCCGGGAATAGACCTTGTGCCCCTGAATCGAGGCAATCACTTCCTTCAGGCCGCCCATCGAAGTCGGCGAGCTGCTGAGCACCTCCACGCGCCAGCCCTGCGATTCCGCATAGCGCGTGTACATGCGGAACAGCTCGGCGGCAAACAGGGCGGCTTCTTCCCCGCCCGTCCCGGCACGGATTTCCAGGATGACGTTTTTCTCGTCGTTGGGGTCTTTGGGCAGCAGCAGGAATTTCAACTCCTGCTCGGTGGCTTCGCGCCGGGCTTCCAGAGCACGGATTTCTTCGTGGGCGAGCTGTTTCAGTTCCGGATCGTCGGCTTCGTGGAGCATCTGGCGTGCGTCGGCCAGTTGTCGTTCGAGCTGCTTCCATTCGCGGTACTTGCCGACAATTTCCGAAAGCTCCGCATGCGCCCGTGCGAGCCGCTGAAACCGCACCGAATCGGCCACCGCTTCGGGCGTGGCCAGTTGCGCAGCCAGGTCTTCATAACGAGCTTCGATCTGGTCAAGTTTTTCAAACAGAGTCAGCCGGGCCATCGGTGCCGTCCAGGCTTCGCCGCGCTGAATACGGTCAGCGGGCAAGGGTATACGAATTTTCTGTCCAAGCGGAAGAGGACGGGAGCGTTCCTCGTGGAACGCCAGGCGAACGGCTAATAGAACGCAGCGACCATCAGCGAATCCTGCGCCCAGCATACCCCTGCACGCCAACAAAGTCAAACGGCGGCAGGGCCCGGGTTGCATGGGTGGGGTATACTCCGCGCAGTAGGAGCGAACCGGTGGCCGGCACACCGAGCGAGGAACGCAACGACGAATGGCTGTGGGGTTTTTGGTATCCCGCAGCGCGCAGCACGCAGCTTCGCCGCGGCAAACTGCGTTCTGCCGAGCTGTTGGGCACCGCACTGGTGCTCGGGCGCGACGAGCAGGGCCGGGCCTTTGCGCTGTTCGATGCCTGCCCGCACCGCGCGATGCCGCTCAGTTGCGGCTGGTTCGACGGGCGGCTGGTCGAGTGCAGCTATCACGGTTGGAAGTTCGACCCGCACACCGGCCAGTGCCGCGAAATCCCTTCCCTGGCAGGCCATGAACCCCTGCGCGTCGAACGCATCTACGCCCGACACTTTCCCTGCGAAGAACGGGATGGCTACGTGTGGGTCTTCCTGCCCGACCCGGAACGGCCGACCGAACCGGTGCCGCCGCCGCCGGAATTGCCCGTCTTCAGCGAACGCTACACGCGCACCCACCTCGAGGCCGAACTGCCCTGCACGATGGACAACGGCATCATCGGTCTGATGGACCCGGCACACGGGCCGTTCGTGCACCAGGCTTGGTGGTGGCGCAGCCGGCGCAGCATCCGCCTCAAGGAGAAAACCTTCGAGCCGATTCCCAACGGCTTCCGGATAGTGCCGCACGAACCTTCACCGAACAGTGCACCCTATAAACTGCTGCGCATCTACGGCCACCCGGTCACGACCACCATCGAATTCGTGCTGCCGAATATGCGCCTGGAACAGATTCGCTGCGGACCGTACTGGTTTTCCAGTCGGGCCACCGTGACGCCGATCCACCGCGAGCGCTGCCGCATCGATTTCGTAGCCGCGTGGAATCTATTTCGCTGGGTTCCCTTCGTGGTGCCGCTGTTCCGCGCCTTCGGCCGGCGGTTCATCGAGCAGGATCGTCGCACCATGGAGCTGCAGGCAGCCGGCGTGGCCCGACAGCCGCGCATGATGCTGATCGACGACGCTGACCGTCCTGCGAAGTGGTACTTCCAGTTGAAGGCGCGGTACCTGGAAGCCAAGCGTACCGGCGTCGAGCCACCCCATCCGCTGCCCGGGCGGGTCACGCTGCGCTGGCGGAGCTAGCGCGGCGCACACGGAAGGCTTCGACCGTCACGAAACCGGCCAGCACCACCAGCAGGGCATCGCGCAGCAGCGTGGCCGGTCCTACCGCCTGGCCGACGCCAAAGCAGCCGCAGTCAATGCCCAATCCCTGCAGATAGGCCCGCAGCATGGCTACCCAGAACCCCGCCAGCAGTGCCGTCACCAGCGGCGCTACATAGTGCAACTGCCAGCCGGCCACCAGCAGCAGGCCGAGCAGCAGCTCCAGCCAGGGCAGTGTCCGCGCGACCGCAATCACGCCCCACTCCGGCAGCAAACGGTAGGAATCCACAGCGAGTGCAAAGCGCTCCCAGGGTTGCGCGAGCTTGGTCCAAGCAGCATAAACAAACACGAACCCGAGCACGCAACGAGCGATGAGCTGCACGCGAACCCTCATGGCGAGCCTTCCAGCAAACGGTCGAGGTAGCGGCGCAGGATGGCGTAGCTGACCACGCCGACGACAGGCGTGGTTTCGCCGCGATAGCGGATGAACGTGGTCGGCGTGGAACGGACCTGGAACGTGCGGGCCAGGGCCCGGTCCGCTTCAATGGCCTGTTCGATTTCCTGCGCATCGAGATGTTCCCGAATGCGCGCCATTTCCGCTTCAGTCAGAGCCGAAGCCAGTGCGGCTTCCACATCGCCGGTTTCGCTCCACTGCTTCTGTTTTTCGAACAGCACTTCGCTGGCCTTTTCAAACAGGCCGGCCAGCGCGGCGGCATTCATGTAGCGCGCAGCGCGATAGGAGTGGCGGTGGTTGACCGTGAGGCGGAAAGTCAAGAAGACCTTGCCCGTGGCTACATAGTCCTTCATCAACGGACGCAGCGTTTCCAAATGGTAGGCCGCGCAAGCCGGACACTGCATGTCGCTGAACACTTCCACCGTCACCGGCGCATCCAGCGCGCCGAAGCGCTTGCCTTGTTGAGCCACAGCCGGAAGAACGGCCAGCGCCAGCAGGCCGAGCAAAACGCAGAGCCAGAACGCAGTACGCATGGGTTCTCCTTTTCCTTCTACGCCACCACGGAGCAGCTTGCAAGCCGGGGGCGCGCAGCCGCGATTCACTGTCCGGTAGCAGAGAAGGCCCGGTGGATGTGGAACAGCACCCCAGCCGTCCCTGCGGCGGCGGGCGGCACCACCCACGGGTTTGTCGCCAGCAACACCGAGGCCCCTTCGAACAGAACACGCCAGAGCAACTCAGCCAGCACGGGCCGCAGCCATTGCCCGACGCCACCGAGCACCCACAGCAAAAGCCCAGACAAAACAGCCCCGGCCAGCGCCCACTGCCAGGCACTGCCGGTTCGTCGCGACATCACGCGGCGCAGCAGAAACGCGAAGATCAGTGCAGGAAAACTGCCTGCGAGCAGACAGAGAAAGTAGAGATTCAGCAACCCGGGCTGCGGCACTCCGGCCAGACGCCGCTCCAGCCAGAGCGAGCCGGCCATCGCCAGGCTGCCGACCGCCACCGCAGCGAAGTAGTAGGCCAGACTGCCTTGACGCGTCACGGGTTAGATACGGCGCGTGAGGTTGGGGAAATCGAGCCAGACTTTGACGCCGCAGAAATGCGACCCCTCGGTGCAGATCGGCGTGGCTACACCGGCGCGAACATAACACGGCGGGCCGATGTAGCGCACCAGCTCCGGGTGGACGGCACGAACCTGCTCCAGCTCCTCCATCGAGGCTTGGTAGATTTCTTCCTGCGCGTTGAAGCAGGTGCGCATCTGCCATTTATGCATCAGGTGAAGCAGCGAACCGGACTCCACCAGCCGGATCGCCCGGGCGTTGGGCAACAGATAGAGGGCAATTTCGGGCGGCACGCCCCGGTCGAGCAGATCGTTTTTGGCCTGCCAGGCTTCCGCCATGGCCTGCTCGTAGCCTTCGCGAGCACGCGGGTTGGAGCGGACGAGCGCGGGAAGGATGAAATCCGGCGAACGCGTGTCGGTGAGCGTGAGCAGGGGACGCGAACCGGGCACCATGCGGTGGCGTTGATCCTGACTGTCGGCAGCGTGGCTGATTTTCTTGGCGAAAGTGTAGTGGGCGTGCTCGAGGGCGCGCATCGTCGGCGCGTGCACACCCACGTTGAGCGTTTGCAAACGATAGGGATTGCGCGCGGGATTCAACAGCCGCTCGAACGCTTCGGCATCGCTGCACTGCTGCCGCGTCTCGCCGAGCACAGCGCGGAAGGCTTCGGCAACGACAGCGGGCGCCTGCGGAGAAAACGCGATCAGTCTGGAGGTACGGCCCTCGAGTCGAGCATCGAACTCGCGCACAAACCGCTCCGCTTCGGCCGCATCCAGCGGGCGCCAGTGCCACTCGGGCAGCACGGAGCGATCCAAGGGAGGATTGTCGAAGCGGTCGAAGAACTGCGGGTCCACGCGGCGCACACACTCCACCATCTGGCCGATCACAGCACGGGCTTCGTCCGGGGTGTCGCAGGCGGCCTGCATGCGCCAGAGTCGGTGCAAGACGATGCCGCTCAGCGTGTGCACCAGTGTGGTGAACGCAGCCACGGGCAACACATAGCGGGCCACCTCGATGGCACGCTTTTCGGCCTGGCGCTCGACCTTCTGCACCCGCTTCGGGTGCGACATCGAACTGAGGTGCCAGATGTCGGCCAGGAGGGCACGGGCGTCGGGCCGGAGCAGTTCGGTCAGCTCGCGATACCAGTGCCAGGCCCGAGCAATGGCACGTTCATAGATGCGCCGCTCGGCCGGGCCGAACCCAGGCGACTCGGGAGGAATGTAGGCGCGCGGCTGGTCCAAACGCACGTAGCGTTGCGACTGCTGTTCGGAGTTGTAGAACGGATGCGCATGGAGCAGCGACCAGACCAATTGCCGGCTGACGTTTTCCAGGCCGAACTCGAAATGGGCGTGCTGATAAACCGTGTGATGGCCGGCGTAGAACGTGGCCGCACCGATGGTGAGTCGCTGCTTGTCGGTAATTTCTTCAGGTTCGATCAGACGTGGCGCGTAGCAGGTGCGCGCCGCGGCGATGGCGTGGTCGTAGGGCCGCACGAAACAGTTGCGCAAGGTGACCCGTGGCGGCGCGGTCTCGACCCGTTCCGGAACCGGGATGTGCGCCGGCAGCGTCGCCATCGCACGGCACTCTAGCAACCTGTGCGAACGACGTCAACGCGAGAAGTGGTGAGAATCTGCCAGTGCCGAGCAGACTCCCGCCACGGCAGGTAGCCAAGCTACTTCTTGCGGTCGGCGTATTTGCGCTGGAAACGTTCCACCCGGCCGGCCGTATCCACCAGCTTCTGTTTGCCGGTGAAAAACGGATGGCAGTTCGAGCAGATCTCGACCCGGATCATCGGGCCTTTGTAGGTGGAGCGTGTCTGGAAGGTGTTGCCACACGCGCAATGCACGGTGACTTCATGGTAGTCGGGATGGATATTCGGTTTCACGACGGGCTCCCGGCGCTGGCCGGTCTGCGCGGCGCCTCCTGTGGGAGGCTCATTCCGCGTCGCTAGGCCAGCACAAAGTCACATCATACGCGATTTCGTCGCATCCGCCAAGCGCACGGTGAAGCAGGAAAAACCTCATCGAGTCCTCGGCCATTCTCGAAAAACAGGGGAAGTTCAACCGCCGAGAGGGAAGCCCTGTGCATCGAAAAACGGCGCGAGGAAATCCTACTTTTCTTCTTCCATTTGTTCGACGAGGTAGTTTTCCAGACCCAGTTGCTCGATCAGTCCGAGCTGCGTTTCCAGGAAATCCACGTGCTTTTCTTCGTCTTCGAGGATTTCGCGCAGCAATTCGGCGGAAGCGTTATCGCTGTGCTTGCGCGCAGTTTCGATGGCGCGGTTGTAGCTCGCCACGGCCATCTCTTCCAGAGCGAGATCGTTCTGCAACTGCTGCTGCACTGATTTCCCGATGCGCAGCTTCATCGTTTCCGCCATCTGGGGCGTTCCTTCCAGAAACAGAATCCGTTCAATCAGTTCTTCGGCGTGTTTCATTTCTCCGATGGCTTGCTTTTTCGTCGCACGCGAGAGGCGGTGATAGCCCCAGTTCTCCTGCATCTCGGCGTGCACGATGTACTGGTTGATGGCGGTCAGCTCTTCCTTCAGCATCTCGTTCAGGACCTTGAGCACTTCCGGATTCCCTTTCATGGTCGCTCGTCTCCTCTGGTGCAGTGCGGTTCTATTCTACTCCAGCCGAGCGAAAAACGGCGACGAAGCTGTGCAAATCGGCTCCGGGTGCGCTGTGCCTTGACTTTTTTACACGGAAGTAACTCGCTACAATGACATCCGTAAAAAACATGGCTCTCCGATGACCAGTTTTCGACGCTCGCGGCTGTGCCGTACAGGACTCTGGTTGCTGCTGGCCATTGCAGTGGGGATGTTGGTTTCCGTCCTCGCCTGGGGGCGGCCCCAGCCGCACGCCTTCACGCTAGAACCGGTGGGTCCTGGTCAGTGGCGCATCACCCATCACGGCAATCCGGGCGAGTTCGGACAGGCGTTCGATGTGGACGACGATGGTGTGCTCGACCGTTTCGTAACACCAGATGGCGAATGGACGCGTCCGTCGCGCACGCATCGTCCGCCCCAGCGCTGGCTGGTGGTGTGCATTGATGCAGTTCCCTTTGGGGTGATGGAAGAGCTCTGGCAGCGCGGTCACTTCCGCGAGTTTCACCGGCCCTCGGCGCTGGTCAGTACGTTCCCTTCGGACAGCGAGCTGGCCATCGCCGCGGCCCTGCACGCACCGCCCGGGCCCGGCTACGAACACCAATACTTCGACCGCACCGCAAACCGACTGCGCGGCGGCGTGCTCCTGACGCTTTCCGGACGTCGCATTCCGTACCTGCAGCGGTTCGACTACGTTGCGCCTGGCTGGCACAAGTCGGTCCAGTACGTGCTCGTGCGTCGGGGCTGGCATGCCGAAATGGGACGTCTTCGACGACAGTTTCGGCAAGCGCAAAAAACGGTGTTTCACGCGCACGTTTCCAGTGGCGACCCGCTGTTTCACATGTTGCCCCGAGCCGAGGCACAACAATTGTTGCTCGAATTCGAACACGTCATCCGTGAAGCTTACTACGCCGGCCGAGGAGAGTTGGGCATCTTGCTCTGGAGCGATCACGGCAATTCGCTGGTGCGCAGCCGCAGCGTGCCGCTCGATGCTCTGCTCCAGTCACGCGGCTGGCACCGCACCGATACCCTGCGTGCGCCGCGCGACGTGGTTGTACCGGCTTATGGTCTGGTCGGATTTTTTGTTGCCTACTGTTCTCCAGAAGCAGTAGCTGGACTTGCTGCCGATCTGACTTCCCTGGAGGGCGCCGAACTGGTCATTTACCGTGTGCCGGAACCAAACACGGTTGTTCTCCTCGGTGCCGGAGGCAATCGCGCCCGGCTCCGCTGGAACGATGCCGGCACACGCTATCGCTATGAACCGGAACATGGCGACCCGCTCGAGCTCGGCTCCGTCCTAGCTGCGCTGGCCGCAGCCGGCCGGCTGGACACCGAAGGTTGGGTGGCCGATGCCGACCTGTTCACCGCCACCGCTCGTGCGCGACTACCCGACGCCGTTGCCCGCATCCGCGCCTGGGCCAGCACGGGACAGGTGGAAAATCCCGCGGACATCATCGTGAGTCTGAAGCCGGGCTACTACCAAGGCAAAGGGGTCTTCGACCGCATCGTGACGATGGAAGGAACACACGGCGCGCTCGAGCGAGATTCCTCGCTCGGCTTTGCTATGGGGACCGACCCATTGCCAGAAACGCTTCGCCTTCGGGATCTGCTTCCTGCCGAACTGTTACCACACAACTGACAAAAAGCGCGGTGCGTGTTGCCGGCGCACACAAGATGTTTGCCGCCGGCTAGAACTCTTCCCGCTTGAGATACTGCACGCCATAGCGGAGCAATTCCGTGCCCGCCTGCTCCAGAGCATAGACGATGCGGCCTCGCACGGGCGGACCCGGGTTGTAGGAGTGATAAGGGGCGATGACGTCGATGCGTTGGCCGATGGGATACCGCTGTGCACTGAGAAAGCTCAGGCCATCGCGCGAGAGATCGATGCATTTCACCATTTCTTCCCCGAAGCCGGGCCGGCGGATCAGCGCCATCACATTCAGGCGCGCACGCGACCGGCGGCGCCGTTCGCTGCGGCGCGGTTCGCGGATGGTGGGCCGGCGTTCTGCCTTTTCTCCAACCGACCGCGGCTCGTGTTCGACCCATTTCCACAGCGTAACCTCGTCGCAGTGCAGACACCGCCGCGTGACCATGCCCGCCGTCCGCAGCACTTGCGCTTCGCTGCGATTCAAATGCGCATCGCTGTGCGTCCGACATTGCTCGCACACCAACAGGAACCGCTCCTCTTCCGGCGCACGCTGAGGTTCGACGAACTTCAACTGATACAAAAACGCCTCGCCCTGTGGCTCAGCACGCAGTGTTCGCACCAAAATTTCGTCGGAAGTGTCTTCCCGCTGCAGATGCAGTTCATGTTCGGGAAGCAGCTTGCTTTTCAGAACTAAAGAACAGCCCTGCGCATCGGCTGCGACCAGTTCGGCAGTCTCGCTGAAGTACCGGCCGTAGGCGTCCAGTCCGGAAAGGCAGACGCGTTGGCCTCGGTGCAGGCGGACCCCGCCCCCCGACGTTTTGATGGTCATGGGAATTCGTACGGAAGGGGACTCTAACGTAGCACAGATGAAAGCTGTCGCAAAGCTCTTCGCACGACTGGTGGCGAATCTGACATCGGTCGCCGCACAGGCCAAGGAAACGCCTGCCCGAAGCGAAGGCTACTGGCGAAGTGCTGCAGCGATTTCGCGGGCTACCTGTCGCGCGCGCTCTAGCTCGTGCGGTTCGAACGAAATGGCGGCCACACGGGCATGGCCGCCGCCACCGTAGCGCTCGCACAGCGCGGCCAGATTTTTCAGGTGCGGGTCTTCGCGCCAGGGATTCGAGCCGACCGATACTTTGGCCCGCTCAGCCGAGGCACTGACGCCGACCGAATAGAGGGCATCGGGAAACAGATAGTAAGGGATGAATTTGTTGTAGCCTTCCAGGTCATCTTCGCTGACGTCGAAAAAGACCACGCCGTTGCGCGATTCCGCGCGTGCGCCGAGCACCTGGATCGAACGCTGGTGCCGGCGTGCGAGCTCGGGCAGGTGCTCAGCGACCAGGGGCAGACGCACGACGTCAGCCAGCGAACGAGAGGAAAGCTCAGGAATCAGACGAGCGGGCAGGCCCGGCTCCGGGGCCGCCTCGATGACCAGCGCCAGTTGCAGCGCCGGTTCGGACAGCCCCACGGCCACTTCCGGCGAGGCGAACTGCGCGCCATCGATCACGTCGCCCCAGTGAATCAGCTCGGCCAGGGGCGTCGGATCGAAGCCGAACTGGGCGGCCGTGACGTCGGCTAGCAGCTTCGTACAGGATTTGTAGTTCGGATCGTAGAACTTCTTGCCGGAGCGGTCCTGGCGAAAATGTTCGGCGTCTTCCGGCGAAAGGAACGCGCTCTGGTGATGATCGAACCACCAGGTCAGCCGCGGGGAACTCGAGTACTTGAAGTCCACAATGACGTTTTCATCGCCATCGAAGACCTCGCCGGCAAACGGCCGCGTGGCCCGGTGCGTCATGCCGGTGAAGGCGAACGTGGCGTCGGCACGGATGCATTCGCGGTAGAAGCGGAGAAACACCGCAGCCGATGCCGCTCCATCAAAACAGCGATCGTGAAAGCAGAGCCGAACCTTCACCGCGGCCTCACACCCACAGCACAGAATTCTGTACTGGGGAAAGCCAACTAAGATGGACGCCAGCCAGAAGGTTGTCAAGCGAAAAGCCCGTCGCGATGAGCCGAAAAATTTCCGCGGCCGTGATGCGCCCGGGCAAGCCCGTGACACCCGTAGGCTCGCGCCGGCGCTGGCCGCCCGTCCGCGAACACAAGGCAACCGTTTTGCGGTTCGAAGCGCATTGGAGAACGTCGCAGGATTCAGTAGAATGCGCGCCGCATGCCCACCGCACCGCACATTTCCGATCGCGCCACCCGCCGCTGGTTCGGGCTGGAATGGCCTGCACAACTGACCCATGCCGAGCGCCGCACGCTGCTAGCTGGCGGGCTCGGCTGGATGCTGGACGCGATGGACTTCATGCTGCTGGCCATGGTGCTCGACGATGTGATGCGCCACTTCGCCATGGAAAAGGATGTCGGCGGATTGCTCAGCTCGGTGGGGCTGCTGGCTTCGGCGGTCGGCGGCGTGCTGTTCGGTTTTCTGGCTGACCGCATCGGACGCACACGCGCGCTGATGCTTTCGATCCTCGTATTCTCACTAGCCAGCGGTGCGTGCGGACTGGCGCAATCGGTCGCGCAGCTCGTTCTGTTCCGCACGATTCTCGGGCTGGGCATGGGTGGCGAGTGGAACATCGGCGCTGCCTTGATCGCGGAAACCTGGCCCGCCGCTCATCGCGGCAAAGCGCTGGGGCTGATGCAATCCTGCTGGGCCATCGGCGAAATGCTGGCAGCTGCAGCGACGCTGCTCGTGTTGCCCCGGTTCGGCTGGCGCGCCGTGTTTTTTGTCGGCGTGCTGCCCGCGCTGCTCGTCCTCTGGATCCGCCGTCACGTGCCCGAGCCGGAAATCTGGCTCGCGCGCGGCCGCCGCTCACCGGTGCGGCTGCGTCTGCTCTGGGAGCGAAGCGATCTCCGCCGGAATGCGCTGCTGGCCACGGCCATGAACGCCTGCGCGATGTTCGGCTACTGGGGCCTGTTCACCTGGATTCCCACCTACCTGAAAGCTCCGGTGGAAGAAGGTGGGCGCGGCCTGACCGTGTTGACCTCGATGACCTGGCTGATCGTGATGGCCATCGGCAAATGGTTCGGCTACACGCTGTTCGGATTTGCGGCCGACCGCTTCGGCCGGCGACGCAGCTACTGCTGCTATCTGGTGGTTGCGGCGGCGCTGGTGCCGGTCTACGGGATGGTGAGCAGCCCGCTGGGGCTGTTGTTGCTCGGGCCCTGGGTGGCGTTTTTCGGCACCGGTTATTTCAGTGGTTTCGGCACCATCGCCTCGGAGCTGTTTCCCACCGAAATCCGCGCCACGGCGATGGGGCTGACGTACAACATCGGTCGCGGCTTCTCGGCGCTGGCGCCCTACGCCGTTGGCGCGCTGGCGCTGCACGTGGGCCTGGGCGCAGCCTTCCTACTCCAGGCCGGAGCCTTCCTTGCGGCTGCTCTGCTCGCCCTCCTGCTGCCCGAGACGCGCGGAAAGGTGTTGGAATAACGGTCGGTGGAGCGGCTCACCAGTTGGCGAACACCAGCGCAATGCCAGTGAGCACAAGCAACACGGCAACCAGAGTGCGGAACCAGCGCGTGGAAAGCTTTTCCACCAGCCGTTTCCCTGCGAGGGTGCCGCTCCAGGCGGCCACAATGACTACAGTCAGGTAGGGCCAGGCTCCGCTCAAATCCGCGTGGTAGTTGTACAGATACACCGGGATACGGCTTACATCCACCAGGCAGGCAATCGCCGTGCCCGTGGCGATAAACGCTTCTTTGGGCAGCGCGTAATTCAGCAGATATCCGCTGCGCAGCGCGCCCTGATTTCCTATCAGGCCACCCAACAGCCCGCTGAGAAAACCACCGAGCGGATCGAGGCGGGGCGGGAACCTCCAACTCGCTCGCACGGGCACCAGCGCCATACCACCCAGAACCACCAACAAAACGCCCAATCCGACCTCGAGGGCCGGGTTCGTCACATGCTTCTGCAACACCGAGCCGGTGAATCCCCCCACGACAGCCAGCAGCCCGAAACGCACCACCAGCCGGCGATCCACATGAGTGCGGAACAGAGCCAGGCGGAACATGCCGTTTGCAAAATGGACGATGGCCACCAGAAAAACGGCTGTTTTGACGTCGTAGACGAGCAGGAATAGCGGCGTCAACGTCGTCCCCAGACCGAAACCCGCAGCCACCATCACGGCAGCCACAGCGAACGCCGCCGTGCAGAACAGCAGAAGCGTGCTCAGTTCCATCCGTGCAAGCCTGCCACCTGAAGACAACCATGTCCAGGGCCAGCAGCAAACGCGCCGCGTGCGCAGTCACCGTTACACCTGCAACGGTAAATCGCTGCGAGGATGTCCTGAACCCGTCGCGATTCTCAACCAGGGTGTCGTGGCCGTATCGCCCAGCGATGAAACGTCGCAGCGAACATCGCCACCGCTCGCCAAGGTCGCTGAAAAGCCAGGCCGTTGCTGGCTAGAGTGCATACCTACTTTGCCTTTATTGACAGGGACAGAACTTTTCTTTACATCGCATCTGGATGGTGCCCGGTCTACCATTCCGAACACCCGCTTCGAGAAAGGAGATGAAACGATGAGTCGAATGAGCGGGAAACGATTCGCATTGTCGCTCGCCGTAGCTTTCATTGCGACGACGGTGTTCGATATCGTCCTGAACGGAGTGGTGCTGCGCGGCGCCTTCGAAGCCGGAATCGCCGGGATGGCCACGCTCGTGCCCTGGCCAGCCGCCGTGCTGGTCGGAATGGGCATACAGCAGGCCGGAAATGTACTCCTTCTCGGTCTGTGCTTCGGCTGGTTGTATCGAGTGCAGGTCAATCCCAACACCAATCCAAACTGAAAGAGGAACACCATGGCACGTCGAATTTCGTTCTACCTGATTCCTGTTGTCGCGGGATGCATCTTCTTGATTGCTTCGATCCCCGGAGGGGCTCAGGAACCGAACAGAAATCCGCAGGGAAGCACACGCGGACAAGAATCGCTCCGAGGGATCGAAAAAAAGGACATTCGCATCGTCGTTCTGTACGATGAAAACGAAACGCCTTCCGAGCAGGCCGCAGAACTGGCCCGTGCTGCGACGGTGGACGCTGTTGCTGCGGGTGCGAAGCTCACCAAAGCAGATGCAGCACGAGCCGGGAACACGCCCGCGGTCGCCGATTCCCCGTTGGTTTTTCTCTCGACGGCAAAGCAGAATGCGGAAGATTGCAATAAGCCGGGCTGTGTGAAAGGTGATCTGGGCTGTTTTTGTTTCCGACTGCTCGACTACGATAAGACCGTACTTTCCGACATTCCGATTGAAGACCCCGTGTTTACGGGCCCCATCGTCATCAAAGGTCAAGGCTCTTCCACCGGAGGAACGGGGGGACGTCTGGCCGCGCCGAAAAGGACCGTTTTTCTCGTTCTCGGCGATTCGCTGCAGAAGAAGTTGAGCAGCTCCGATTGGTGGAAGCGAAACCGAGCCTGGTTCGATCAGGAAGTGTGGGCGAAAATCAAGGCATCACCCACAGCAACAAACCTGACCATCAAGACCAAGTCATCACCGCCGTAAACCGCCGCCATCACGGGCTCGGCGCCCGAAGCCGGCAAAAAGCGCCATTGCCGAGCGGATGGTGGGCGAGCCCCTTCGGAGTCCGTGCCGAGAATCGCTCGAAAGGCTTCGCCAGCCTGCGCATGGCGCACGCAGGCAGTCAGTGGAAAGAAATCGTGCCTGGCGACATGTGGAGGTGGCGCTTCACAACGCCCCTGCAGACACCGAGAGCACAGAAATCATGAAGTGAACAGAACAAAGAAAGGAGAGCAACGAACGACCATGACGCACCGAGTTTCCACCTATTTGCTTTCCATCGCAGCCACTCTGGTTCTCATCTTTGTGGGAGTCGGCCTTCCTTCGCCTGTGCCGGCCCAGGAGCGCCAGCCGGGCCCGGCGCAGCGGAGACTCCCGCAGGCCACACCGAGGGCGCTCGAGAGTGTACCCCCCATCGAGGTCCAGCAACAGGTGGCCGACGTCGCCCGCCGTGTGCGTCCTCAGGTAGAGGCAGCATTCGCACAAGCTGCAGCCGATTTCAGAGAGCGCATTCAGCCCAACAGCATGATTCTTTATGCCGGCCTTGACGGAACAATTGCAGCCAACGTGGCCCTGGAAGGGTTCGAGAACGTGCGAGCAGAAAATCTTGCATTCCAGCGGGGTGGCGGCAGACCCATGCCGAGAGCACTTGAGGGCGGCTTCACCAAGGCGCTCATCGTCTTCACCTCGCGTGACCTCTCGCCGGAGGCACCGGCCGGGTTCTACCTCGTCCGCCTGCGGCCCCAAGGCAGCCAAATCATTGCAGAGTTTCTCACTCGCGATGGGCGCGCCGTCTATCAAGCACCGGCCACGGTGACGGAGGCCGGACAGGAAAACGCCCGCATGGCGCCGACGTGCACCATCGGACCGCACGGCGAACTCATCCTGTTCGACTACCACGACCCACTCAAAGACGTGGTCATCGAAGTACGACCGTCCCCATCTGGCCGCAGAGCCCTCTCCAGTGCGGTGGGTGGTGACTCGGATTCTTCGCGGAGGTTGACCGGGGCAGCCGGGGAGATTGTCTCGACCGTCCGGCAGTTGTCCCGGCAGCATCAGCACAATGTGGTTTTGACCGGGCCGGGAGCAACTGCCCGCTGGATCATCCGCTGGTGCAACGACGGCGGGAAACAGGTGGCCTGTGCGTGCAAGAGATACAAGTCCGGCGATTACGTGGAATGGTGGTGCACGACATCTGAAGGCCATATCCTTCACTGGAGTTATTTTGTGTACGAATGATTTTTCCGCGATGCCCTGCGGGAAATCGAGCGGGCGAGGGGCTTTCCCCCTCGCCCGCTGAAAACAGCATTCGCCAGTGCCAGCAAGATCGGCTCTATCGCGTTGCTCGAGCGCGTCGTTTTCTTCCTGCCCAGATCAGCAAAGACGATGGCATGCCGGCACCAAACTGCAGCGGCTGAGTGTCTCGCAGAACTGTCTATGGAAAGAGCCGCTGGCTTGGAACTATCGGGGCACAATCGCATCTCTCTCGAGCTTGGGGAAAATTTCTAGGCGAAACTTCAGCTAGCTGTGAAAACCTGCTTCCAGGATGTCTTTTCCAGACCCCACCGTTTCGCTCGAGCCCAACGCAGTGAACCGCGCAATGCGTCCCCGGGATGAGCGAAACTCCCGGCTCAGGCAGGTTCCGACTCCAGTTGCACGACGGCAGCGAAACGACGATTGGACAGAGACAGGTAGCGCTTTTCTTGGAGATCGGCGCACGCGGAGCCCGTCTGGCCTGCGCTGCCCAAGCATTTCCTTCCGTGAGCGCTTCTTGCAGTATGGTCTTGTGCGCAATGCTGTTACAATAAGCGGCTGTTGTGTTGACGTCACGAGTCGAGCGGCCCACTTCCGGTCCCCGTCGCGCCCGGAAACGAAATCATCGCCATGAGTTTGATGAAACAGACCCTGGGTGTCCTGCTCGCCGGCGGCCAAGGAGAGCGGCTCTGGCCGTTGACGCGCGACCGCGCCAAACCGGCCGTGCCGTTCGGAGGCATCTACCGCATCGTGGACATCACGCTGTCGAACTGCATCAACAGCGATCTGCGGCGCGTCTTTGTCCTGACCCAGTACAAAGCGCTCAGCTTGAACCGACACATCCGCCAGGCCTGGTCGCCGCTGGTCGGCCTGGGTGAATTCATCGAAGTGCTTCCGCCGCAGATGCGGGTTTCCACGAACTGGTATCTGGGCACCGCCGACGCGGTCTATCAGAACATCTACTCGATCGGCAGCGAACCTTCCAACTACGTGCTGATTCTTTCCGGCGACCACATCTACAAGATGGACTATCAGAAGATGATCCGCCAGCACGTGGATTCCGGTGCCGACGTGACGCTGGCCACGATCGAGATGGACCCCGAACAGGCACGCGGACGCTTCGGCGTGATCGAAACCGACCGGGAAGGACGCGTCATTGGATTCGAAGAGAAACCTCAGGAACCGAAGCGCAGTGCATTCAATCCCAGCAAATGCAACGCTTCGATGGGGATCTACGTGTTCAACACCCAGTTGCTGATCCCGATCCTGATCGCCGATGCCGAAGATCCGAACTCTGGGCACGACTTCGGGCACGACATCCTTCCCAAGATCTACCCGAAGTATCGCGTCTATGCGTACAACTTTATCGACGAAAACAAGAAGGAAGCCCTCTACTGGCGCGACGTCGGCACGATCGACGCCTATTATGAAGCAAACATGGATCTGGTGGCCGTTTCGCCGGTCTTCAACCTGTACGACAAGGCCTGGCCGATCCGCACCTGGCAGCAGCAGTACCCGCCGGCGAAATTTGTTTTTGCGGAGGAAAACCGGATGGGAGTCGCGACGGATTCGATTGTGGCTGGCGGATCGATCATTTCCGGCGGACGCGTGAATCGTTCCATCCTCGGCTACGATGTGCGCGTGAACAGCTATAGCCAGGTGGAAGATTCCATCGTCTTCAATCATGTGAACATCGGCCGATATGCCCGCATCCGTCATGCGATCATCGACCGGCACGTCAACATCCCCGAACGCACCGAAATCGGATATGACCCGAAAGCGGATGCGGAACGCTACTTCGTCAGTGAGCAGGGAGTCGTCGTTGTGGTGCGCAAGGAATCCATGCTGGAAGAACCAGAATGACGCGCGAGAGCCGGGGGGCTGCTGTCTTGTCCTCCGGGTGCGGCAGATTCCATCTCATCGATCTCGATCGTTCCTGAAAAAACACGAGGGCATCATGGGAACAATCATCGTTCGCGTTCACGGCCGGCAGATCCTGGACAGCCGCGGCAACCCGACCGTCGAAGCCGACGTCGTGCTCGAGGGCGGTCTCCTGGGCCGCGCGGCAGTGCCCTCCGGAGCCTCCACCGGCGAACACGAAGCCATCGAGCTGCGCGATGGCCACCCGGCGGAATATCTGGGCAAATCGGTCCGCAAGGCCTGTGCAAACATCCAGAGTGTTCTGGCCCCAGCACTGACCGGCATGGACGCTGCCGATCAGCGCGCGGTGGACCGCCGCCTGCTGGAGCTGGACGGAACACCCAACAAATCCAAACTGGGGGCGAATGCGCTGCTGGCGGTTTCGATGGCCACGGCACGAGCCGTGGCCGCAGCACTGGGCTTGCCGTTGTATCGCTACCTGGCCCGTTATTCCACCGTGTCGGACGCCACCCTGCTTCCCGTTCCCATGATGAACATCTTGAATGGTGGTGCCCATGCCGACAATTCGGTGGATCTGCAGGAGTTCATGATCCTGCCGCTCGGCGCTCCGTCGTTCAGCGAAGCGCTGCGCATGGGGGTCGAAGTCTTTCACCACCTGCGAAGCGTGCTCAAACAGCGGGGCTATTCCACGGCCGTCGGCGACGAGGGCGGCTTCGCCCCCCATCTGCGCTCCAACGAAGAAGCCATCGAAGTGGTTCTGGAAGCCATTGCGGCCGCTGGCTACCGCGCCGGCGAGCAAATCGCTCTGGCCCTGGATCCGGCGACCAGCGAATTCTACGATGCGAAAAACGGCCAATACATCTTTCGCAAATCCGATGGATCGGTACGCGACCGCGAGCAGATGGTCGCCTTCTGGAGCGAATGGGTGCGGAAGTATCCGATTGTCTCCATCGAAGATGGTATGGCCGAAGACGACTGGCAGGGCTGGGCCCTGCTGACTCGAGAGCTGGGCGACCGGGTACAGTTGGTCGGCGACGACCTGTTCGTCACGAACACGACGCGACTCCACCGCGGCATCCAGGAAAACGTCGGCAATGCCATTTTGATCAAGCTGAATCAGATCGGCACCGTCAGCGAAACCATCGAAGCCATCGAGATGGCTCGCCGAGCGGGATACGCTTCGATTGTTTCCCACCGTTCCGGCGAAACCGAAGACACCTTCATTGCGGACTTCGCCGTGGCAATGGGCACGGGACAGATCAAAACCGGGTCGGCCTCGCGGACTGACCGCGTCGCGAAATACAACCAGTTGCTGCGGATCGAGGAAGAGCTGGGCAGCCGTGCCCGTTTTGCTGGCCGCGCCGCTCTGGCGACTTCCCACTAGTGCGCGTCTCGGGCAGCTCGCACAAACTCACAGGGCCGTCAGGCACTCCGCTGGCGTCTGTGCGATACCGTCTGCACGGTTTCGTTCCGGCCAGAGTGCGTGTATGCTGACCGGCGATGACCAGACGACCACGACCGGTTGTGCTGACTGTTCTGGACGGCTGGGGTTTCTCCCCGGAAACGAAGGGCAATGCGATTGCCCTGGCGCGCACGCCCACTTACGACCATCTGCTGGCCCGCTATCCGCACACCCTGGTGCACACCTCGGGGAAAGCCGTCGGCCTACCCGAGGGACAAATGGGCAACAGCGAAGTCGGGCATCTGAATCTCGGCGCCGGTCGCATCATCCACATGGACATCACGCGGATTGACCTGATGATCGAATCCGGCGCGCTGTTCACCCATCCGCTGCTGCAGCAGGCGATGCAACGCGGACGCGAACGTCAGTTGCACCTGCTCGGCCTGGTGAGCGATGGTGGGGTACACAGCCATATTCAGCACCTGTTCGCGCTGCTGCGCATGGCGCAGCAGAACCGGGTCGAACGCGTCTTCGTGCACTGCTTCCTCGACGGCCGCGACACACCGCCCGACAGCGGCAAGGATTATCTCCGACAGCTCCAGCAGAAACTCCGCGAATACCAGACCGGCGCCATCGCTACCGTGATCGGCCGCTACTACGCCATGGATCGCGACAACCGCTGGCCGCGCATCCAGCGCGCCTATCGCGCCATGGTCCATGGAGAGGCCGAGCACAAAAGCACCGACCCCATCGCCGCCGTGGTGGCCAGCTACGAGCGGGGCGTCACCGACGAATTCGTGGAACCCATCGTCATCACGAACCCGGCCGGCGAACCGGTAGGTCAGATCCGCGATCACGACGCCGTCCTCTTCTTCAACTTTCGTGCCGATCGCGCCCGCCAGCTCACGCGCGCCCTGGCCGAGCCGAGCTTTGACCAGTTTGTCGATCCCCGGCGACCCCAGCACCTGTTCTTCGTGGCCATGACGCAGTACGAGAAGACATGGCCCTGGTTGCAGTACGTGCTCGGCCCTCAGAAACCCGAACACATCCTGGCGGAAATCTTCGCGGCGGAAAACCTGCGCAATCTGCGGGTGGCGGAAACGGAAAAGTATGCCCATGTCACCTATTTCTTCAATGGGGGAATCGAAACTCCCTATCCCGGCGAAGAACGCATTCTGGTGCCCTCGCCCAAAGTAGCCACTTATGACCTGAAACCGGAAATGAGCGCGCCCGGTGTGACCGATGTGGTGGTCCGCGCCATCGAACAGAATTCGTTCGATGTGATCATCATGAACTATGCCAATGCCGACATGGTCGGACACAGCGGCAAGCTGGAGGCGGCCATCCAGGCCTGCGAAGCGGTCGATGCCGGCCTCGGGCGTATCTACCAGGCACTGCGTCAGAAGGGAGGCGGTGTCTGGATCATCACCGCGGATCATGGCAATGCGGAGACGATGATCGATCCCGTCACCGGCGGGCCGCACACCTACCACACCACCAATCCCGTGCCGTTCCTCCTGATTTCCGACCACGCGTGTCGGCAGCTCCGCGCCGATGGCTCCCTGCAGGACGTGGCTCCGACGCTGCTCGGTGTGCTGGGGCTCCCGCAACCGGCGGAGATGACCGGCCGCGACCTGTGCCAGCGAGATTGAGCCGTGCTTCTTGTTCCGGGTCGTCCCGGTCGAACGCGGCACGGGAACGCAACGGTATGACAGGGCAGCAGCAGCTTCGGTAGAATGGCGGCTCGATGTCGCGACCTTCGCCGGCGGAAACGAAGCTACTGATCTGCGTTTGGCACGCCTTCACCCTGTGGCGGCCACCGCGGGACGTCGCCGTACACATCCAGCAGCGCTGGCCGGAAATGCGCGTGGTTCATCTGCCCACCTACGACCACCTGGAGGACGAAATCCGCGATACGGATATTTTTGTCGGCTATTCGCTGCGCCCGCACCAGTTTCGCGCGGCCACAAAACTGAAGTGGATCCATGCCACCGCTGCGGGAGTGAATCAACTGATGTTTCCCGAACTCCGCAACTCCGACGTGGTAGTGACCAACTCCCGCGGGATCCATGCCCTCCCGATGGCCGAGCACATCGTGGGGATGTTGGTAGCGCTGGCGCGCCGCTTCCCCAGTGCGTTCCGTCATCAGATGCAGCGGAAATGGGCGCAGCAGGAAATCTGGGATGAACCGATCCGCCCGCGCGAGCTGCACGGCCAGACGGTCCTGTTTGTCGGTTTCGGCGCGATCGGTCGCGAAGTGGCCCGACGCTTGCTCCCGATGGGCATGCGGCTATGGGCTGTGACGCGCTCAGGGAAAGCCCCGCCCGAGCTGGTCGAACGAGTCCTGCCCGCCACGGAACTGAATGCCGCACTGCCCGAAGCAGACTTCGTCATTCTAGCGGCGCCGGAAACTCCAGAGACAATCAACATGTTCAGCACGCCACAGTTTTTGCGGATGAAACCCACGGCATTTCTGATCAACGTGGCGCGCGGTTCGCTGATCGACGAATCGGCTCTGGTCGAAGCGCTGCGCCGCCGCGACATTGCCGGTGCGGCGCTGGATGTCGCCCGCGAGGAACCTTTGCCCACTTCCAGTCCGCTGTGGGAACTCGACAACATCATCATCACGCCGCACATCAGCGCCGTCAGTGAATTCCTCTGGGATCGCCAGACCAGGCTGCTGCTGGAAAATCTGGAGCGCTGGTTTGCAGGCCGCGAGCTACTGAATCTGGTGGATAAACAGCGCGGATATTGACCGGGAGGTGCCCATGCAGTCCGCCTGGGTGAAAGTGATTACCGCCACGGGACGTTACGAATACCAGTTCCAGGGCAGCGGACCGACGGTGCGCAGCGGCCGCTACGAGCCAGCGCGAGATTTTCTGTTCCTGGTGATGGATGAAGCAGGCTGGCTGTATCGCATTCCGGTGCGGGTTCCCGATGCGCTGATCGCATCGGCCGAAGAGCTGCTGCAGCGAGCGGAAGCCCGACTCCGCGCAGGGCTGGAAACATTTCGGCCTCGCCTGAATGTCCCCTACCCGGAGCTCGATCAGCACTTCGCTCTCGCGCCGGATTCCTGAGGCCGTTCGCGACCCGGGCCCAAGTGCTCGCGGAGAGCTCAGTCGGCTGCCTGGGGCCGCGGGATCAGGAATCCTTCGCGGGCGTAGACTTCGTAGCGAACCTTTCGTCCCTTCTGATCTACGACCTCGAGCGGCCGGCCATCGGGCGCAATGACTTCCACTTTGATCTTGTGGAATTTTCCGTTCCGGAACTTTTCCGGCGGGATGAAAGCCAGGCTGTACTGATTCCGCAGCATGGCGGCAATCTGTTCGAAAATGCCCGGAAGCTGACCGTCGAAGCGCGGGAACCAGGCGCGTCCGCCGGTGATGCGGGCAAACGTGTTGAGCTGGTTTTTGGCCTGCAGGAAGGAGACGCGATCCGGACCGCTCAGAATGCCGTAAGCGTCGAACAGGTCCACGATGTTTTCGCTGGCGCCGATGGCAAAGATGGTCACATCGCTCTGACGGAGAAACCGCAGCGTCTCGTCCAGGTTGTGCTGGCTGAACGTATCCAGGCCCGTGGCCACGAGCAGAATGGATTTCTTGCCTTTGATGTCCTGCATGCGTTCGATCGTTTCGATCAGAGCGTCGAACAGGCGGGCTTCGGTGAAGCTGGGAAACACCATCCGCGCGATATGCTCGCCTACCGCCATTTTGTTCTGCGTGAAGTCCACTTCGATGCGCGTGCGCAGATCGAAGGAAACCAGCGCCACCCAGTCGTCCTTGCCGAGGTGATTCAAGAACTGATAGGACCAGTAACGGGCGTTGTCGGCTGGCGAATCCCAGTAGTAGCTCCACAGGATGCGGCTGAACTCCATCAAAATCACGATCGTGATGGCCGATTCCGTGGGAGCGAAGTTCGTGATTTTCTGGGGCTGATTGTCCACCAGGATGCGGAAGTTTTCCTGCTTCAGTCCGGTGATGAAATTGCCGTCGCGGTCGGCGACCACCACGTCCACGTTGACGAGGGGAACCTCTACAGCAATCGCATACTCCGGTTGTTGCTGAGGCTGCTGCGGAGCAGGTGGCCGCGGTTGCTGCGCCAGCATGGGCGGCGAAGGCACCGGCATCGCCAGCACACCCGTCAGGACACCCAGAACCACTGCGCGTGCCAATCCGATGTTCATAGTTCTCTCCAGTGAATTCGATGCTGCCACGGCTCGAAATGATGGTCAACCGATTATCCTGCCTCCGCTCGTCGGGTCGGCTGTTGCTTCCTGCGGAAGTTTTCTGCCGAGGCCCGTGCAGTGACCGGTGCGCATGCTAGTATGATGCTTCGCCCAGCGATCGCATAAAAGAGGGGTTTCGCGCATGAAGCATTTCGGCTTGATTCTCATCTTTGGGGTTGTGTTCGGTGGCCTGCCAAGCGCACTGCACGGGCAGCCGCCGGCAGCACCGCCGGTCTCGGCGGTCCGCTCCGGCGTGGACCTGGACAGGCTGGCCGAGGAAGCCATCGAATGGCTGGCCGGTTTGATCCGGATCGACACGGCGAACCCGCCCGGCAATGAACTGGCAGCGGCACGCTACTTGGCGGAAATCCTTCAGCGCGAGGGCATTCGGGCCGAGGTCTTCGAAAGCGCGCCGGGCCGCGGCATCGTGATCGCACGGTTGCAGGCTGGCGCGATTCCAGACCCTTCGCGAGCCCTGCTGCTGCTCGGCCATACCGACGTCGTCGGGGTCGAGCCGGAACGCTGGACCACAAATCCTTTCGGCGGCGAGATACGCAACGGGTATCTGTGGGGTCGGGGCGCACTGGACGACAAAGCAATGGTCATTGCCAACCTAGCCGTGCTGGTGGCCCTGAAGCGCGCCGGTACACCGCTGCGCCGCGACCTGATCTTCCTCGCCACCGGAGACGAGGAGACCAGCGGCGAGCACGGCATCGAATTTGCCATCCGTCAGCACTGGGAAAAAATCGCTGCTGCGTTTGCCCTGAATGAAGGCGGACGGGTGCTGGTCAAAAATGGCCGGGTGCACCACATTGGCATCCAAACCAGTGAAAAGGTTCCGGTCAACGTCGAGGTGATCGCTTCCGGGACGGCCGGCCACAGCTCCGTTCCACGGAGCGACAATGCGATTGTGCGGCTGGCGCGAGTGCTCACCAAAATCGCCGAATACGAGCCGCCCGTCCAACTGCTGGCGGTGACGCGTCGTTACTTCGAAGGGTTGGCGACCATCGAAGACGGGGAAGCAGGCCGCTGGATGCGCGCGCTCGAGGAGCCGGGACGCACCGAACTCGCTGCGGCACGCCTCGCGGCCATGAATCCCGTATGGAATGCCATGCTGCGCAACACAATCTCGATCACCGTCGTGCAAGCGGGCTTCCGCAGCAATGTAGTGCCGGCCGAGGCGCGTGCCACACTGAATCTCCGTCTGCTGCCCGGGGAGTCCGCAGACAGCCTGGTCGCTGAGCTGCGCAAGCGCGTCGACGACCCGAACGTTCGTTTCGAAGTGGCCGCACCCAGCCGCTACCCGGCGCCGCCTTCGGCCATCGACTCGGAACTGTTTCAGACCATTCAGCAGGTGAGCAAGCAGTTCTTTCCAGAGGCTACCGTGCTTCCCCTGCTTTCGACCGGCGCCACTGATTCGGCGCAGCTCCGACTGCGCAATGTGCAGGCCTACGGTCTACTGCCCTTTCCGCTGACGGAAGAGGACCTGGCACGCATTCACGGGGACAACGAACGCATTCCGCTCGACGCCTTCCGTGCCGGTCTCCGCTACCTCCACCGCGTTGTCGCTGAATTCGTCGGCGCGGCAAAGCCGTAACCATGGGCGAACGTCTCCCATTCCGGCGCGCAAAAATCGTCTGCACCCTGGGACCGGCCACGAACACGCCGGAGATGATCGACCGGTTGGTGCGCGCAGGCATGGATGTGGCTCGACTGAACTTTTCCCACGGCACGCACGCCGACCATGCACGCGCGATCGCTGCGGTGCGCGCCGCGTCCGGTCGCTACGAGAAACCGATCGCCATCCTGGCGGACCTGCAAGGCCCCAAGATCCGCACCGGAAAACTGGTCGAAGGGAAACCAGTTTGGCTGCGCCAGGGAGACCACGTGGTGTTGACCACGGAGGACGTAGCCGGAGACGCCCGCCGCATCAGCACCAACTACCGGAATTTGCCGAAGGAAGTTCGTCCCGGCGACCGCATCCTGCTGGCGGACGGTTTGATCGAGCTCCGCGTGACCGGCGCCTCGCGGCGCGAAGTGCGCTGTGTCGTCGTCCACGGTGGCGAGCTCGGTGAGCACAAGGGTATCAATCTGCCGGGTGTGCCGCTGCGCACACCCGCCTTCACCGAAAAGGACCGCCGTGACCTGGAATTCGCTCTGGGGCACGAAGCAAACTACGTGGCGGTGAGTTTCGTGCGTCGTGCCGAAGACGTTCTGGAAGTCAAACAGGCCATCGCCAAGGCCAAAAAGGACACGCCGGTCATCGCCAAGCTGGAAAAACCCGAAGCCATCGACCATCTGGATGCCATTCTGGCCACTGCCGACGGCGTCATGGTGGCGCGCGGGGATTTGGGCGTGGAGATGAGTCCGGAAAAAGTGCCCGTCGTGCAGAAACTGATCATTGCTCGCGCCCGCGATTACCGGGTGCCGGTGATCACCGCAACGCAGATGCTCGAGTCGATGACCGAGCATCCCCGGCCAACGCGCGCAGAGGCCTCGGATGTGGCCAACGCCATCTTCGACGGCACCGATGCCGTCATGCTCTCGGGAGAAACAGCGGTGGGGCACTACCCGGTGGAATCGGTAGCCATGATGGACCGGATCGTGCGCGAAGCCGAAGCCAGCGCACTGACCGTGGTGCGGCCACAGCGGCCGGCCGGGCTGGGCATCAGCGAAGCCATCAGCGAAGCAGTCTGCCATGCCGCCGAACAGTTATCCATGCGCGTCATTGCCGTGTTCACGCAGAGCGGTTCGACCGCGCGCCTGATTTCCAAATACCGGCCGCGGCCACCCATCGTCGCCTTTTCACCCATCCAAGAAACACGCCGGCGGCTGAGCCTGTACTGGGGCGTGCTGCCGCGCCGAATCGACTCCGTGCGGGATATTGACTCGTTAGCGGCACTGGCTGAACAGCGGCTGCTCGAAGAGAAGCTGGTACGACGAGGCGATGTGGTGGCCATTGTCGCCGGCACGCCATTCGGCATCCCGGGCACCACGAACTTCCTGAAACTTCACCGTATCGGCGGTTAGCGCACAGACGCGCTTCGCCCGGACAGAATGCTCAATGGACCCAGGGGTCGCGCGGGGAGCGTTCGGTTTCGCGGCGACGCATGTACAGCTCGAATTTCTTGCGGGCGCGGCGGCGGCGCCAGTCTAGCCAGCGATTCTGCAGCTCGTAGAGAAACGTCCCCCGTCGCAAATACACATAGCCCACCAGCATTCCGCCCAGGTGCGTGATGTGGCTGATGGTGTCGCCCGGGCTGGACAGGGAGCCATAGAACGCGATCGCCCCGATGACCAGGACATAGACGCGCATCGGCAGCGTCACAGGAAACGGGAAAATCACCACCTGGCGGTTGGGAAAGAGGATCGCTGCGCCCGCCAGAATTCCATATACAGCACCAGACGCACCGATCGTCGGAATCAGCGCCGGCCCGTTACCGGCCCAGTCCACGAGCGACTTCATCAGCACGTTCAACAAACCCGCACCTACACCGGTCAGAAAAAAGTAGTACAGAAACCGGCGCGATCCCCAGACGCGCTCCAGATCGGAGCCGAACATCCAGAGCACGAACAGGTTGATCAGCAGATGCCAGAGGTCGCCATGAAAAAACAGGTACGTGAAGGGCTGCCAGATGCGCAGCCCGTGTGTGACTGCATACGGCACCAGACCGAACCAGCGCAGCAGGGTCATCTCTGCCGCTGCCCCCAGCGCCAGACGCACCACCACTTGCAGGGTGAAGACAGCCACAGCAAGGATCAACAGCAGCTTGATCGCACGGGTGAGCAGTCGCCCATCCCCGAACGAGTACGAGCGCGGACCGTAGGTGCGGAAGCCGTAGCCCATCCTCTCTGAGTCTAAGGGCACACAGGCAGGCAGTCAAAACCCTCCGGCCTTGGACGGAACAGCGCCTCGGCACGAGCAACGCGGAACGATTCCGTCTCAATCCAGCTTTTTGCGAGCAAAGTGAAACAAACTGAATCCGAGCAGGAAGAACACCAGCACCGAGAGCCAGTTGCTCGCAGCCACAGAGCCCAGAACTTTCGGACCAATCAGCAACAGGTCGCGAGGTACTGCGCCGGTGTCTTCCAGAACCTTCATCAGGATGGCGAACAGTCCCAGGATGCCGCCGGCTGCAATCAACCCGCTGGCGTACAGCGAACCAGGACTGACTTCGCTTTCCTCATGGCCGCCGGCGGTTTTGGCAGTGCCGCGTTCGGCGAGCCAGCGCACCACACCTCCCGCGAAGATGGCCATGGTCGTGGAGATGGAAAGATAAGAACCGACGGCAAATGCGAGCGAACGTATCCCCAGCAGCTCGACCACCAGCACCAGGAAAACGCCCAGCGCCACGAGCCGCCAGGGCAGCTCCTGCTTGAGAATGCCGTTGATGACCGTTGCCATCAACCGGGCCTGTGGCGCTGCGGCGCGGTCGCTGCCAATGCCCGGCTGCCACTGAACCTCGATCTGGCCGGTCGCGGGGTCGTAGAGATACTTTCCGTCCGGGACGGTGCGAGAACCGATGGCGTTCAATAAAATGTAGTGGCGACTTTCGTGCTCGTAGCGCTCCTGCTCGATCCGCACGCCGCGGAGCTCGCCCGCACGCACCGCCTCCAGGTCCACCGGGATCTGCACCGGTTTGTACTCTGCGAGCCCCTTGTTCATCAGGATCAGCGTGGCGCCGATCACAAACACCGAGGCGAGCACGCCAATCACCAGACCAATCTGTTGCCGCGAAGGTGTGGCCCCCACCAGGTAGCCGGTTTTCAGATCTTGCGAGGTGGCTCCAGCGTTGGCTGCGGCGATGCAGACGACTCCGCCAATCATCAGGGCGAGCACGGCATAGGCATCGCCGGTCCATCCCAACAGCAGGAACACGGCACAGGTGGCCATCAGGGTCGCAATCGTCATTCCGCTGACCGGATTCGCCGAAGTTCCGATCAGGCCGCAGATGCGCGAAGAAACGGTCACGAACAGAAAGCCGAAGACGACCACAAAAATGGCGGCCACCAGATTGGCGAACCAGCCGGTCTGCGCGCCGGGCACTGGCCGGAAGGTGAGCAGTGCCCACATCATGGCCACGACCAGAATCGAGCCACCCACCACGATGCGCATGGAAAGATCGCGTTCCACGCGACTGGGCAGCACCACCGTATCGGCATTTTCCGCACGAAAATCTTTCAGACCGCTGCGCAGCGCTCCCAGAATGGTGGGCATCGTTTTCAACAGCGTGATCAGGCCCGCAGCGGCCACGGCGCCGGCTCCCATCGGGCGGATGTAGCTGGCCCACAACTGATCCGGAGTCATCCGCGGGATCGGAATCGTACTGGGATAGAGCGCCAGCTCGGGCTGCAGCGATCCGAAGAACTTGATCGCCGGCATCAACACGAGCCAGGAAAACACTCCGCCCGCGAAAATCACGCCAGCCACGCGCGGGCCGATGATGTATCCCACGCCCAGATATTCCGGTGTGACATCGGCACGAAACGAAGCCCCGGGCAACCAGGAGGGCTGATACTCCGGCCGCACCTTCCAAGCGCCGACCGAATGCATCAGAAACGCATAGACGCCGCCCAGACCCAGGCCCCAAAACACGCGGCCGGCAAAAGACCCGCCCCGATCGCCTGCGACCAGCACATCGGCGCAGGCGGTGCCTTCGGGATAGAGCAGGTTGCCGTGTTCTTTGACGATCAACTGACGGCGCAGCGGAATCATGAACAGAATGCCTAGGATTCCGCCGATCAGCGCGAGGAGAAATACGAGCCAGTACTCCAGCGGATAGCCGAGAAAAATCAACGCGGGCAGGGTGAACAGCACGCCCGCCGCTACCGATTCTCCGGCCGAACCGGTGGTCTGCACGATGTTGTTTTCCAGGATCGTGGCACGCCCGAATGCACGAAGCAGGCTGATCGAAAGCACAGCGATTGGAATCGAGGCTGAAACGGTCAACCCGGCACGCAGCCCCACATACACCGTTACGGCACCGAACACGATTCCGAAGAAAGCGCCGAACAACACGGCGCGCAGGGTAAATTCCGCTTGGGTCTGTTCCGGGGGAACATAGGGACGAAATTCACCAGGAGGCGCTGTCGAACTCCAGGTACGTGTGGCCACGCGTCACCTCCACAAGAAAACCGGTCCAAGCCGGGGGTCGGCAATCGCCCGGCAAAGTAGCACTACAGCCGGCAAACAGGCAACCGCTATTCGCAGGTATCCCAGGCAGAATCGGCCGGGGACGAGCCTGTGCTCGACACACCAATGCAGGGGGACGTTCTGAACTGCTCGAAGGAAGCGGCGCACAGCCACGGCTCACAGCCGGGGTCAGCCGGTTCTGATCGGACGCCGCGGACAAAGGAACACGAGGCGGTGGCAGGTGGCGAGTGCCCGCACCTGCCGGTGCAGGTCGCGCGGAGCCAGCCGGACGGCCCGGTCCGATAGAAATGTCTTCCGGGCAGACTCCATGGGCAGCGCAAACAGGTCCGCTCGGTGGGCATACGAGTAGCTCTGATAGACGGGCGATTCCCGCTCGGCCAATTCCATCAGCACATCCCAGAAACTGCGGCGGCGGAACCAGCGCTTGCGGATGGCCAGTTCACGCGGCAACAGAACAGACGACGCACCGGCACCTTCGCTTTCGATCAACACGGCGCTGCACTCCCCGGCACGGAACGGCCGGCCGGGATCGTCCTCGGGAAACCGCGCCAGCAGTGCGTGCAGCGCTTCGGTGTCGGCTTCGAAGCCTTCCCACCAGTACCGGTAGAAGTGGTAGACAACGCTGCCCGCGCGCAGAATCTGCGCCACGCGAGCTGGGTCCTTGCCCGTCACCGAGAGAATCAGGTCCACGAGCTGTTCGATGCGCAGCACCTGGCGCCGCACTGGACGCACACTCAGGTATTCGGCTTCTTCTTCGGTGAAGCGCACCGGGATGGCTTCTGGCAGCGGCATGCCACCAGCATACCGTTGGGCAGACAGAAGGGGAAGGCAGAGGCAGAAGGACAACTCAATATTCCGGCAACGTTCGACGGAAGGGAAACAGCACCACCGCTTCGTTGATGTACCGCGTCAGCCAGCCATCTACACCCCACCAGACTCCAGCGCCCACCACGCCCAAAAGGATGAACACGCCTATCAGAACCCCGTGCAGCAGCAGCGTACCCGGATTGCCCGCTCCCGTGGCCAGGGCAAAATTCATCATCAAAAAGCAGCCACCCAGCACACCTAAGCTGACCAGCGCCCCGGACACCAAACTGACCCCCACCAGGATCTCGCCAATCGAAACCGCGTAAGCGAACAGTTCCTCATGCAGATTGACGTAGCGGCTTAAAACGTAGTGGTCATAGAACCCGAACGGACGGCCTAGTTCACTCAACCGGTGCAGCAGACCTCCATAGAGGAAACCGGGATCGAGTAGCTTGGCCAGCCCGGCATAGAGCATCCACCCACCCAGCAGGATGCGCAAACCGGCAACTGCGATTCGTTTCCAGAGCACCTGCAGCTCACCCCGACTGGGAAAGCAACGCACGCACTCGGTCGGCCAGCACTTTGCCGTCCACGGCCTTCCCCGCAAGCCGTTCCCGGGCGGCTTTGATGACGACCCCCATCTGCTTCGGCGAAGTCGCGCCGGTTTCCTGGATGGCAGCTCGGATGGCCGCGTCGAGCTCTTCCTGGGACGGAGGGGCCGGCAGGTAGCCTTCCAGGATGGCGAGCTCCTGAGTTTCCTTTGCGACCAGGTCCGCGCGGCCCCCTTTCGCGAACTGCTCGATGGCCTCGCGGCGCTGCTTGACGAGCGTCTGCAGCACCTGCACGGCTTCCGTTTCCTCGAGCGGACGCATCTTCTCCACCTGCCGGTTGTGCAGGGCCGTTTTCATCATGCGCAGGACACTCACACGCAGCTCATCCCGAGCTTTGATGGCCTCGGTCAGCTCTTTCTGGATGCGTTCGAAAAGGCTCATGCGCGAAGAAACCACACTATAGCCGGAGGTTGCTGTGAGTTTCCACAGTGAAATTTCCAGCGTTTGACAGGACAGCACCTGGCCGCTACAAGGGAGAGTTCCCGAAGGCTTGCTCATGGCGAGGAGCACGAAAATCGTCGTTGCCGACCCCATCAGTGACCGCGGACTGGAACTGCTGCACGCGGCCGGCTGGCAGGTGGTGACCCCGGAGGCGGGTCACCTGGCCGGTGAGCTGCGCGATGCCGAGGCCCTGATTGTGCGCAGCGCCACGCGCGTCACCGCAGACCTGCTGGCCGGCGCTCCGCAGCTTCGGGTGGTGGCCCGTGCCGGCGTAGGGGTGGACAACATCGACGTCGAGGCGGCTACGGAACGCGGCATCCTGGTGATGAACACTCCGGGATCGAATGCGGTCAGCGTGGCCGAGCACACACTCGCACTGCTGCTGGCGCTGGCACGACGAATCCCGCAACTGAACGCCGCGTTGCACGCGGGGCGCTGGGAAAAATCGGCGGTGGCCGGCATCGAACTGCGCGGCAAGACGCTCGGGCTGATCGGCTTCGGACGCGTGGGTACCGAAGTGGCCCGGCGAGCGCGGGCGCTCGAGATGCGCGTGCTGGTCAGCGACCCGTACATCCGCCCGGAAGCGGCCGCAGAATTCGACGTCGCGCTGGTGCCGCTGCCGACGCTGCTCGCACAGTCCGACTTTGTCTCCCTCCATGCTTCGCTTTCTCCCAACACAGAAAAAATGATCGACCGCAGCACACTGGCACAGATGCGGCGTGGAGCCTACCTGATCAATACTGCGCGAGGCGAGCTGGTAGACGAAGCGGCTCTGGCGGACGCGTTGCGCTCCGGTCACCTGGCCGGAGCGGCGGTGGACGTGTTTGCAGAGGAGCCGCCGCGGAAATCGCCGCTGCTCGGGCTGCCGAACCTGATTGCCACACCGCACGTAGCCGGCTCCACAGCGGAAGCCCAGGAAGAAGTCGGCTACCGCATCGCCCAGCAGGTGCGCGACTATCTGGCCGAAGGTTTGATTCGCAACGCCGTCAATCTGCCAGCGCTTTCCACCGAACAGTACCGCCGGCTGCGACCCTACCTGGACCTGGCGGACCGGCTCGGACGGTTCGTCGCTCAGGCGTTCACGGGACGCCTGGCTCGTATCCGTATCACCTGTGCCGGCGAACCGGCGGAGCTGGGCACCCATCTGCTGCGCAGCGCGGTGCTGAGCGGCGTGCTGAACACGGTGCTCGAGGAAAACGTCAACGTGGTCAACGCTCCACGCCTGGCCGCCGCGCGTGGCATCCTCGTGGAAGAACGGACGCGACGGCGCGAACTCGGTTTCCCGAACACGCTGGAGGTGTCTCTGGAAGCCGATGAACCGGGTACGGGCCGGACACTTTCCGTCGAAGGCACGGTGCTGGCCGGCACCACACCGCGCATCCTGGCTGTAGACGGCATCGAGCTGGAAGCCCCCCTGGCGGGCACGCTGCTCTTCACGCGGAATCGGGACGTGCCCGGCGTGATTGGAAAGATGGGCACCCTGCTCGGCAGTCGCGGGATCAATATTGCCACCTTCGCGCTCGGTCGACGGGAAGCAGTACGCGGTGCGGAAGCTTTGGCCATCGTGCGGCTGGATGGCGACGTGCCCGAAACCATCCTGGAACCCATCCGCAGCATCGAAGCAGTTCTCGAAGCTCGCCTGATCCGACTGCCGGAATGAACTTCGAGAGAAGGCTCGAGAGCGAGCCGGAAGCACTTCCCATTTCCACTCCGTGGCGAGATAATTCCGGCAACGCACCCGCGCCCCGTTCGAGGAGGCCTGCCATGACCGTGTCCGCCCGTTTGAAAGAACTGCTCGACAAGAACAAAGTCCGCTACACCACCATGACGCATTCGCCCGCTTACACCGCCCAGGCCGCCGCGGCCACCCTGCACGTACCGGGCAAGGAACTGGCCAAAACCGTGGTCGTCAAGGCCGGCGAGGAGATGGTTCTGGCGGTGCTGCCGGCTTCCTACCACGTGAACCTGAAAAAACTGGGGGAGGTATTGGGCAAGCCGGTGCGCCTCGCCACGGAAGACGAGTTCGCAGGCCTTTTCCCCGATTGCGAGCTGGGAGCGATGCCGCCGTTCGGCGTGCTCTACAATTTGTCGGTGGTGGCGGACCGGGTGCTGGCCGAAGACGAAGAAATTGTCTTCAACGCCGGCACGCACCGGGACGCCATCCGCATGAGCTTCAAGGATTTCGAAAAACTCGCCAAACCGCAGCTCGCCTCCTTCGCCGAAAAAGGTTGATTGGGGATGCGAGCCTAGGTTGGGACGGAGGGGCGCAGCCGCTCGAGCAGCGATTTCACGACAGCCTGGCGGTGTTTGAGCTGTTCACGGTAGTCGAAATTTTCCGTCTTGTAGATTTCTTCGCTCAGATCCGGCAGGACGTCTTCGAGGATTTCCTGCAGCACCTTCCTTTCCTCTTCATCCAGATGGATCTGCATGGCATCCTCCCGGAGCAGGGCGCAGCGAAATTTGCTGGTGGAGCTTCCGCGGGCGGCGGCGAAATTTTTTAACCCTTGATGACACCGATCGGCCGTAACCGTGCGACTTTCCGGGCCAGACCCGCGTTGTGAACGACGTCCACGACCGCGTCTATGTCCTTGTAGGCTTCGGGAACTTCTTCGAGGATGCCGTCCCGTGTCTCGGCGCGCAGGATGATGCCCATTTCCTCGAGACGCTTGGTTTCCGCGCGGGCATCGCGGCCCCTCTTCGCTGCCGAGCGCGACATCGCCCGGCCGGCTCCATGGCAGACGGTGCCGAAGGTCTCCTCCATGGCTTTTTCCGTGCCGACCAGGACGTAGCTCGCCGTGCCCATCGAGCCTGGAATCAGAACCGGCTGGCCCACAGCCCGGTAGCCAGAAGGAAGTTCCGGCGCGCCGGCCGGGAAGGAGCGGGTTGCGCCCTTTCGGTGCACCAGAACTTCTTTTTCTTCGCCATCCACGCGGTGCCGTTCCCGTTTGGCAATATTGTGAGCGACGTCATAGACCACACGCAGTTTCGTTCCCGGCCCGAAAATTTTCTCGAATGCCTTCCGAGCGAAATGAGTGATGGCCTGTCGGTTCGCCCAAGCAAAGTTGGCCGAAGCGGCCATGGCCGCCAGATATTCCTGTCCTTCGGGGGTTTGAATCGGCACGCAAGCCAGTTGCCGGTCAGGCAGCGAAATTCCATAGCGGGCCATCGCTTCGTTCATGACCTTCAAGTAGTCGGTACAAACCTGATGGCCCAGTCCGCGCGAGCCGCAGTGGATCAGCACGACTACCTGATCTTCTTCCAGGCCGAACCGTCGGGCGATTTCCGGCTCGAAAACTTTCTGCACATACTGCACTTCGAGAAAATGGTTGCCGCTGCCCAGCGTGCCGAGCTGGGTGCGTCCCCGCTGTTTGGCGCGCTGGCTGACCTTGGACGGGTCGGCGCCCGCCATGCACCCTGACTCTTCGCAACATTCGACGTCACTGGCTTCGCCAAAGCCACGCTCGACGACCCAGGCAGCGCCCTCGGTGAGCACGCGATCCAGCTCCTGCAGGCTGCATTGGAGAAAACCTTCCGAACCGGTTCCGGAAGGCACGTCGCGGAACAACTGGTTGACCAACTCGCGCAGCCGCGGCACCACGTCGTCTTTTTGCAAGGTCGAAGCCAGCAGGCGAACACCGCAGTTGATGTCGAATCCAACGCCTCCGGGAGAAATCACTCCCGTGCGGAAATCGGTGGCGGCCACACCCCCGATCGGAAATCCGTAGCCCTGGTGGATATCCGGCATGGCCAGCGAACGCCCTACGATCCCCGGCAGAAACGCTACGTTCATCGCTTGGTCCACCGAGAGGTCTTTCAGAATGGCGTCCAGCAGACGCTCGTCGGCGTAGATGAGCGCATCGGTCCGCATGCCGGGCTTGGTACCCCGGGGCACCAGCCACCGGTATTCGTCAATTTTCTGGAGCTGATTCCGTTCCACGGCCATCGTTTGGCGATCCTGCTCTCGAGAATATAATAATCGACACTTGGAACACGACTCAAACAACAGCGGGAATCTACTGCGCAGAGGTCACCCGTGCCCAGGAAAACTGGTCGCCGAAGTAGTCTCGCCACGACCGTTGCTGTTCTGCTCGCGTTTGCCCTCTGGCTTGTTCGCGAGAGCCGACGCGAACCGTTGCTGCCCCCGGAGGGCGAGTGGCGGAGGGTGCTCCGGGTCGTAGATGGCGACACCCTGATTCTGGACGGGGAAGAACGCGTTCACCTGATCGGTGTGGATACACCGGAGAGCGTAGCCCCGCGCCGCCCGGTCGAAGCGTTCGAGAAGGAAGCGGCGGCGTTCGCCCGACGAATGGTCGAGGGCAAACGCGTGCGCCTGGCCTACGACCAGCAGCGTACCGACCGCTACGGGCGTACCCTGGCCTACGTGTACCTCGAGGACGGTGTGTTCCTCAATGCCGAGAGCATCCGCCAGGGCTACGGACATGCCTACACACGCTTCCCGTTTTCCTATGCCGAGCAATTCCTCCAGCACGAACGCGAGGGGCGAGCGGCACGTCGCGGTCTGTAGCCGGAGCAGAAAAGTCTTCCTTCGAACCGTACAGGTTCTGCGCACGTTCGCAGCACGCAGCGCTTCATCCTGCCCGGAGTTTCTCAGGCGGTTTTGGCGGCAGGGGGTGGTGGGGTGGCCTGCGCTTTTCGGGGTGTGCTCGAGCGTATCGGCAGGGGAACGGGCCGCGGGCGCACAATCACCGATTCGGGCACGCCCGTCCGAGCCGCACGCTGCGGTTGCGGTTCGGTTTTCTCTGCTGCGATTTCGCGCAAGACCTCACCGAGCACACGGACAAACTCGCTGGGTCGCATCGCAGGCGAACCCCAACAATAGTGGCCGCGCCGCAAAGCAGGCAGCCACCAGCATCCCTCATGGACCGGCTGGAAGAAAAAGAGCGTCACCGAAGAACCCGCCAGATGGGCAATCAGGGAAAATGCGCTGCCGTCCTGCAGCCGGACCTGGCTCAACACCAAATCACACGCGTGCCTGGAAATGATCTGCTTCGCTTCGGCCAGCGTGGTCACCACACGAGCTTCGCAGCCCCAGTTGTGCAGAAATTCCGCCACCGAGAGCGTATCCGCAATGCTTTCGCCCGCCAGCAGAACCTGGACTTTGCGGTTTTCCATGCGGCTCTCGATTCGTTGGGAACCGAAAGGTTCCGGCGCGGCTGGGTTAACTGGCAGCGGCCATCGAACGGTGCAGGGCGTTGCTGACGACCCATTCCAAGTCGCGCGGTTGGATGGGGTACGGGAGAAAGTCGAAGGCCCCAGCCTGCATGGCCGCCAGATATTCTTGCGTTTCGCTCTTCGGCGAAGTCACAACCACAGGGATTCGGCGTCCCCGGCCTGCCACCGCATCGAGCACATCGCGAAAATCTCCATCGGCCAGTTGCACTTCACAGAGCACAAGCACAACCGAGCGTTGCTTCAGCAGTTCGCGCAGCTCACCGAGCGTAGCAAACGGAATCGGCTCCAGGGAATGTTCGCCGAGCCACTGCACAAGCGTCTGACGATTCTGAGGATCGAAACAGGCAATCAGGACGGCTGCTCGGCGACCCATGGCCGCCTCCCAGGGGACGTAGGCAATCGGGACGCGGGTGGCTTGGAAAATCCGGTGGAGGAAAACCCCTCAGATTCTCCACGCCCATGCTACGCCCTGGTAGGAATCCCGTCAACAGGATTCGGAGCCCTCGCTGTGCATTTCCCAGAGGTCGCCTGAGGGCACCCGCACGGACCGCCCAAATGTAGCCTCTGCCCAGCCCACGAATTCCGCGAACTGGAACGAGCGCCTAACCGAATTCTGCTCAGACAACTGAAAAACCTGCGGAAGAATGCTGTCTCGGCACAGTGCCCGTACCAACTCCAGCGCGCGAAAAATCAAACGGCTACAGCCCGCACTCTCGTAACTCTCGCAAGCCATCGCAGCTGCGTTGGCTGTCTGCGGTGGCTTATGATAATCTTTTGCCGAAGATTCGAAGTCACAGGCTTGACGCGTCGGGGCGTGGCTCAGCCTGGCTAGAGCGCCTGGTTCGGGACCAGGAGGTCGGTGGTTCAAATCCACTCGCCCCGACCATTCCACTCCAGATGAATTCCACCCGCCGATCCCCGAAGGAAAACTTTGCCGTTTTCTTCGTACTGGTTCCGCCGCGCCAGCCCCTGTCGGCGGGAACACGAAACACCAGGCAGGGCGGCCCACCTGCCGCAGCTAGCGTGCGCCCTTGGCCGTGCGGCGACGAAAGACAATCGGGTCCCCGCCGGACTCCAGCGGAACGCTGACCGTTTCCACTTCTCCGCGCAGGTTGCTCGCAAAGCTGATTTGCAGTTCGGAGAGCGGATTCCGCTCGAGCTGCGGCGCCTGGAAAACATCGTAGTGGAAATGCTCGAGCGTCGCGCGGAACTGGTTATAGGTGAACGTGAGTTGGTTGTTTTCGACGGTGATCGCGACCACGCCGTAACCCGGGTGTTCGTACTCCCCGGCAAAATCAGCCAGCGGATGCGAAGGTTGCGTGCCGGTTTTGCGTTGTGCCGCCCTCTCCTCTCGCCGTTTGCGCTGCGCGTCTTCCTGTTGCTTCTGCTGCTGCTGCGAGCGCGCGACCCAATCTACCATCGGCAGGCCCAGCAAGCGATCGTACATGTTGTAGGTGACAATCTGCGGTACCGGGTTGTTGCCGGAAAGATTCGTCAACACAATCATGCCAATCTTGTCGCGCGGCATGAAGCTGAGCAGGGAGATGAACCCATCGATACCGCCGCCGTGCGAAACCAGTTTGTGCCCGCGGTAGGAGGTGATGAAAAATCCCAGGCCGTAGCTGGTGTGGAATACTTCTTCATACTGCATCGGTCCCGGCACAACCATCTGCGGCGTCTGCATCTGCTGTGCATTCGCTTCCGAGAGCAGTTGCTGGTCACCGTACTTGCCCTGGCCGATGTGGAATTCCACATAGCGAATCATCTGGTCCACGCTGGAATTGATCGAACCGGCCGGGCCGATTTCGTCGAGGTTGCGGAACGGGATGCGAATGACGGTTTCCCGCTCCCCCGTACGGGTCGTGCCGTGCGGGTAGGAGAAATCCGCCGCCTTCTGCGAATCGTTCACGGAAAAAATGGAGTTCGTCATCCCTAGTGGCTGGAAGATCCGCCGGCGAACGAATTCCTCCCAGCGCATTCCGGACAGACGTTCCACCAGAATGCCTGCCGTCATGTACATCAGGTTCTGGTATTGATAGGCGGCGCGGAAATCGCGACTGGGCGGCAAGAAGCGGAGCCGACGGTACATCTCGGTGCGGGTCAGGTCGGAGCCATACCAGACCAGGTCATGACGAGGCAAACCGGAGCGGTGCGTGACCAGGTCCCGAGGCGTGAAGCGTTCGCTGGCCACCGGATCGTAGAGCTGGAAATCCGGCAGATAGTTGCGCAACGGTTTGTCCCAATCGAGCTTGCCTTCGTCGACCAACATGCCCAGGGCGGTCACCGTAAACGACTTTGTAATCGAGCCGATCGCAAACAGCGTGCTCGGCGTCACGGGAGCACCGGATTCAATGTCCCGCGTGCCGTAGCCCTTGGCGAGCAGAACCTGGCCATCCCGAATCACCGCGATGGCCAACCCGGGAACGTTCCACTGCTTCATGGTGGCGGCAACAAATTCGTCGAATCCAGCAAAGGGATCCTGCCGCTGCTGCGCTGCGATGGCCGAAACGGCCGGCACTGACGCCGAAGTCGAGACGGCTCCCCACCGCGGTACCGAGGCAATCCCGGTCGCCACGACCAGCAGTAAACCGAGAACAAAAAAGAACCGCACACGATCCCGCATCATCCCTCCCTGTGTCTTTCTGCGCGTCGGCGGCGCAGAGGATTCCCGCATCGGCGCGCAAGCCTACAGTGAGGGCGCACCTTCGTCAACGGCCTGTTGGAGATGGGAAGTGTGCAGCAGCAGGTTTTCTGGAGACGGAACCTTCAGGGTAGCCCACGGAACAAAAGAAGACTCACGCCTGCACCGGAGGTTCCGGGCTAGAGGGAGTGAGCCGGAAGCAAGCCGAGCCGACCGTTAGCCTTTTTTCTTTTTCACGTTGACCTTGGTGCTGATGCCTACACCGATGGCTTCCAATTCGGCCAGCGCCTGCCGTGCCTGCGCTGCAAATGGGCCATTCGGGTCCACTTCAATGCATTTCTGGTAGGCTTCCACGGTGCCGGGCCGGAGGATGGGAATGCTTTTGTCTCCTTCCTGTTTGAACTCGATCAGACCGACCAGCGAAGCACCCAACACGTACCAGGCCTGCGCATTCCGCGGATTCAGCTCGAGCGATTTTTTCAGTGGCTCGATGGCTTCTTCGTAGCGGTAATTCTGCCAGAGCACGATGCCGAGGTTCATCCAGACATTGGCGGCCCCGGCGGGATTCAGCTCCGCGCTTTTCTGGTAGGCGGCGCGGGCTTCTTCGACTTTGCCCGCTTTAGCCAGCGTGTTGCCCAGATTGTTGTAGTAGCTGGGTTCCTCGGGTCGCAGCTCGACGGCTTTCTGGTAGGCGGCAATCGCTTCCTCAAAACGGCCAGCGACTTCGTAGGCTTCGCCCAGCTTGGCATAAATCAGGTGCAGATTGCGATCGTTCTCGCCGGCTGCCTGCCGAGCCTGCTCGAAGCTGCTGATCGCGCTTTGCGCGAGCTGGTTCTGTTGCGACTGCAGCTCGGCCCGTTCCGCACTCGGCGCGTTCGCCACGCGATTGCGGAACTGCTTGGCCTGCTCCAGCGCCGCGGCACCGGCATCGAACGCAGCCTTCATCTCCTCGAATTTTTTTTGTTCAGCCTCCCGTTTTTTGATGTTCTCCAGTTCGGGGGCCAACAGCTCTTTGAAGTTGGCGTCGAATTTGAATTCTCCGCTGCCGCCGATGCGGAGCGGCTGCGTGAGCAGATCTTGTTCGTTGACCCGGAACACGAGGGTGTAGTTACCGCCCCGCAGGCCAGCCTGCAGGTACTCTCCTTTGGCATCGGTCGTGACCTCATGTACGGTACCGGTGTCGTTGTTCCGGATAATCACTTTGACGCCCTGATACGGTTTGCCTTCGAGGTCGTACACGGTGCCCCGCAGTGTGGCTTGGGCCGATGCACTGCTCGCCCCCAAGATCAGCAGGATCAGAATGGCCAACGTCGTTTTCCACGGATTCATGATGCAGTCTCCTTCGCCGTCCACCTGCCGGCTCCACTTCCTATTATCACGCAACTGGGACACGATAGGTAAGCGGATCCCGAATGCCTGCCTCGGCAAAGGCACGCAACCGCAACCGACAACTGTCGCAGACGCCGCAGGCCACTTCCTCCTCCTGGTAGCACGACCAGGTAAGATGCAACGGTGCGCCCAACTCGATGCCCCGTCGCACAATTTCACTTTTGCGCAGAGCAATTACCGGCGTCAGAAGCGTGATGCGGGTTTCCGGTCTGGTGCCTTCGCGCACAACCTGCTGAAACGCCTGGTAGAACGCCGGCCGACAATCCGGATACCCGGAGCTGTCTTCCGCCACGGCTCCGATGTACACGGCGGTGGCGCCGATTACCTCTGCCCAGCTCACTGCGACCGCGAGCAGGTGGGCATTCCGAAACGGCACATAGGTCGCTGGAATCCGTGCTGCGGTGGCTGACTCCATTTCTCGCGGTGACTGCAGAAGTGCTGCACCGTCTTCGGGCACGGGGATGCTCGGATCCGTGAGAGCGGAACCGCCGATCTGCGCCAGGTGATCGAACCGTACCACTAGTCGTTCGCGCACACCGTAGAAATCAGCGATGGCTTCGAACGCCTGCCGTTCTCGGCGCTCGGTGCGTTGGCCATAGCTGACGTGCAAAAACGCCGGTGTGTGAGTCGTGCGGGCAATCGCCGCCGTGACGCAGGAATCCATGCCTCCACTGACGAGCACAATCGCTTTGGACATGGGCCCGTTCTCCGCTGCTGCCGACTGCGGCCAGCTGCAGAACGCATCCCGGTCCCCAGCACACTGATGCGTCCCCGTCCAAGGTTATACTTGTGCCCTCAAAATGTCATCTCTGGCCGGCCGAGCTGTGCGGAGGACTACTGGACGCGCATGAATCACGAAACGGATTCGCGTCGCTGGCGAATGCTGGTGTTGTTGTCTGCGGCGGAGCTGCTCGGAATGTCGCTGTGGTTCACCGCCAACGCGGCTGCCCCCGAGCTGCAGTCGCTGTGGAACCTCAGCCCCTCGGAGACCGCACTGCTGGCCACCGCGGTGCAGATGGGATTTGTCGCGGGCACTGCGCTGGCCGCTGTGCTGAATCTGGCGGACCTGCTGCCAGCGCGCACCTACTTTGCGGTCTGCGCACTGCTCGGAGCGCTGGCCAACGCGGCGCTGGTCTGGGCACCGAGCTATGCCGCAGCCCTAGGGCTGCGATTCCTGACCGGGATGTTCCTGGCTGGTGTCTACCCGCCAGCGATGAAAATGATGGCGACGTGGTTTCGCGCCGCCCGCGGGATGGCGATTGGCACACTGGTCGGAGCCTTGACCTTGGGCAAGGCAGCACCCTATCTGTTCCGCGTTTTGGAACCCGCCGACTACCGGAGTGTGGTGTTCGCCGCATCCGGCTGTGCCGTAGCGGGCGCGTTGCTGGTGGCCGGGGGCTATCGCGAAGGTCCATTCTCGTTCGAGCAGCGGCCTTTCTCTTGGAGACTAGCCGGGGAAGTGCTGCGGCACCGCGAAACGCGACTGGCCACAGCAGGCTACCTGGGACATATGTGGGAACTGTATGCCATGTGGACTTGGGTGCCAGCGTTTCTGCTAGCCAGTTTGCGCGAACGCGCCGCTCACAACATCAGTGCCCATCATCTTTCAGGGATAGCCGATGGGCTGGCCTTCGGCGCCATCGCGGCCGGAGGGCTGGGCTGCGTGTGGGGCGGACTGGTTGCGGACCGGATTGGGCGCGAGCGCACAGTCAACTTGGCCATGGCTGCCAGCGGGCTGTGTGCCCTGCTCATCGGCCTGACCTTCGGTGAGAATCCCTGGCTTGTGGGCACACTGACCTGGGTGTGGGGATTTTTCGTGGTAGCCGATTCGGCGCAATTCAGTGCACTGGTCACCGAAGTGGCGCCACGCCATGCCGTGGGCACGGCCCTGACCCTGCAAACCTCGTTGGGGTTTCTGCTGACCACGGTGACGATCCAGCTCGTCCCGATGCTGGTGCATCAGGTGGGATGGCGGTGGGCGTTTGCTGTCCTCTCGTTCGGGCCGATGGCAGGTATTGCGGCTATGGTTCGGTTCGCGTCCCTGCGTCGCAGGCTGCACTAAAGATCATCCGTGCCCCTCAGCAACTTTTCTCCTGTTGCGGGGTTCTAGCCAATGGCACACCGGAACTCACGCCGGCCGCCAGGCCGGGTGGGTGGTGTCTCCGGACACCCGAAAGAGGCGGTTAGACCTGGGCCGCCTCTTTTCGTTTTAAATTCTTTTTGAACAACGGGGGAAGAGTTCACCTGAGCCGGCAGTCCCCATGCCGTGGGGATATGGTGCCCAAGAGAGGACTCGAACCTCCACGCCCGTAAAGGGCACTAGCTCCTGAAGCTAGCGCGTCTGCCAGTTCCGCCACTTGGGCACTGCCGTCAACAACGGCAATTCTATTCTGCCGAGCAGCATGTCCGATGTCAACGCGGCACGAGCAGGGCAGCGCAGCCCGGAAAACCTTCGCACCGAGTCGCGAACCGAGAGGCACAAGCGGCCCTGGAGGTGCGGTTCCGAGTCTGCCGATGTGAGATCCGAGCCTTCGCCTCACTGTTTCAGTTTCAGCAAGCCGGCCCGCACGCCTGCATCGAGCAGTTCAGAAACCTGTCGTGCCGTGACCCGACCGTAGTACCACTCGCCGGCAAGTTGGGCCTCGGCGCGAACGGCCCGGTAGATGTCCAGGTAGCTGCGTCGGCCATCCACAAAGCACCAGACCTCGAAAGCCATCAGGGCATGCAAGCCTTGATTGCCGATCGAATTGCGTTTGTCGAGGAATTCTGCCGGCGTGCCCGCGATCTCCGGCACCTTTGCGGCCATCGCCTGTTCTTCTTGGCTGAGCGAAGCGACCGGTGGAGCTTCGCCCGTAAGGCGCCGGTATTGCACAGCGAACCGCTCGCGCAGGTAGGCGGCTTCGGCCGCCACCTCGCGGGCATCTTCGGCCAGTTGTTCGGCCAGGGCCGGGTCTGCAAACACGCGAACAGACTCCAGCAAGCGGGCGGCCCGCAGACCAGCCTGTTCGATCAGGTTGTCCCCATCCTGATAGGTCTGCGGCCGCGCCGCAGCGGTTGCGGTGGTCAGCAACTCGCTGGCTCGAGCAAAGGCCTCGCTCAGCACGCGCAGTGCAGAAGAACGCACCTGGGCGGCCAGCACAGGAGCGCCTTCGGTGTCGAGCGTGGCCAAGTAGTGGGCGCTGGCGGCCACGATGAAGGCGTTTCGCTCGAGTTGCGTGGCGTCCATCTGCCAGAGGTCGTCGTAGTTGGAGTGAATCAGTTCGTCGGGCCAGTTCGTCAGTGTGATGCCCGGGATGCCGATGATGACGTCATTGAACGCGTGGTGGTCGGTGTTGTCGAAGTACGGAACGATCTCCGCCCCGTAGCGTTCTCGCGTGCCGTTCAGCGCCAGGATGGGCCGGCTGAAGGGCTGCGGTGTGCCTGCCTGTCCCGCAGAAAGGTAGGCCGTGTTGCCGCGCATGACCAGCTCGGCGATGTTGCTCACTACGGTCTCCAGAAAGCTGGCGCGGGAATGCGGCAGCCGGGTGATGTGCTGGATGCGCGAGCCGATGGATTGCTTCGCGCCCACCATGTCCTGGTTGATGTTTACGAGCAGGGAGCGGCGCTCCTCGGGATAGGTAGCAAAATAGGCGTACTGAGAAGCAAACTCGTTGACCCACCAGAAACGCACATCCCGCACCGGCCGCGGCAGCCGACCTTCGCGAATCAACCGGGTCCAGGCACGGGCAATTTCCAGCAGATTGGCACAGCCGCTGTTGTCGTCGTTTGCGGAGTATTTTTCCTCCTGGGCGTGCGCGGTGAGCACAATCTGCTGATCGCGGTATTTCGTCCCGCGGATCCAGCCTTCGACAATCCAGTTCTTCGGCTCGGGATGGAATTCCGCGTCCACCTCCGCGCGCAGAACAATTTTCTCGCCCTCCAGCGTGCCTTCCCCCGCCGCACCGGGAATCGCTGCCGGAGCAGTCCGGCGCGCCAGCCGTTGTTTCAGCTCCAGGCCCATCCGGTAACTGATGGAGAAGGCAAAAGTGTTTTGTTTGCCAGCCGGTGGATCCGGACTGATGCTGATATAGGCGACTTGGTCGGGGTAATCCAACCCGCGCTGCGCATTGTAGTAGACCACGCCCAGCGCGCCGCGCTCCCAGACGGCTTCGCGCATCGCCGCGGAAGCGGAACCGGACACCAGCACGATCTTGCCTCGGACCTCTTTGCCTTCGTAGTCGGCATCGCTGGTGCCGGCTCCGACGTCCACCAGTTCGCCCTCCCACGTGCCGCTGCGGCTGTAGTTCGCAATGGCCACCGGCACATCGGCATGACTGGTCAACCGGCGTCGCTCCGGCTGAAGCATCCACAGCTCGGCCGACTTCACCGACCAGGCCGTGCCGCGATAGGGCAGATGGTCGATCAGGCGCACATCTTCCAGGCCGGCCTCACGCGCTTTCTGCAGAATCCAGCGCATCTTTTCCTGAAAACCGTGCGAGCCGCCGGTCGGGCTATGATAGAGCGTCAGGTGACGCAGATGCTCGAAGCTGCGGTCGCCGGAAAGTTCGGCATTCCACAGCTCGAACACTTCCCGAGGCACAAACGGAGACTCCTGTGCCAGCGCACCCGACGCAAGAGCCAGCAGAAGCACAAGCCGCACTCTGATTGCACGCATCGAAGGTTCTCCTCGTCGCAAATGGAGCGCACATCATAGCAGATTCACCACATCCGCTGTCAGGACGGATTGACTTGCCTGCAGGTCAAGCCGCAAATTGGAGTGCGGCTTCGCTCTCGCTCCGAGGTGCAAGCAGAATGGGCTCCCAAGGGCCGTTAAGCGAAAGAAGGCGCGGTGAACGAGTCTTGATCCGCATCCCGGTCACGGTGCGAGTCCAAGGGCCGGGCGATATCCCGATGGAAGACACCGAGACGGTGGTGGTCAGCCAGTACGGTGCCCTGCTGAAATTTTCCCGCCGCCTGCCGCCGGGCACGCCGCTGGAGATCAAAAACCGCTTCAGCAACCGTGTAGAAAAATTCCGCGTGGTCTGGTCCGGTGAAACCGCGCGCGACGGCCGCTACGACTTGGGAGTGGAAATTTTGAATCCAGAAAGCGATTTCTGGGGCATCCGTTTTCCCGCCAAAGAACACAACCGCACTTAGCAGTCAGGAAGAAGCGCTCATCGACCTGACGGACGAGTCACGGCAGCGCCCCATGTTATAATCGGCCCAAGCTGGCTCGAAGGCGAACCTTGCCGGAGAGGACACGCCGCCCGACGGGGGTAAACTGACATGCACATCGAATGGACACCGCTGACCATACTCGCGATCGTCTGGGGAGTGGTGACGGCCAGTCTGATTGCCCTCTGGATGTACCGCAGCATCTTGGAAAATCGAGAGGAAGATCAACTCTTTCTCGACTATGCCGAAGAACACATCGCGCGGGAACAACGGGAACTCGTCGCGCGCATCGAAAAGCTGGGGCGCCCGATTGCGGTATTGGGCATCCTGTCCGGGGCGCTGCTGCTGGTCATGGCCGGCTTGTGGGTGTATGAAGGCCTGACTCAGGCTGGTTAGTTCGGTTCTGCCGGCTGCGCATCGGCGGCAGGATTCACCACCACGGATGTATGGTTGTGAACGATGCGCCAGCCGTCTTTCTGCCGCTCCAGGATCAAAGTCGTGTGTCCCCGCGAGGAGGCGGGCTGCTGATCCACCAAGCCCTGAAACTCCCATTGGTATGTGGCCCAGGCGAGATCTCCTTTGATACGCAGCACGGTGTTCCGACGGTCGAGCCGTACGCTCTGCATGCGCTGCCGCTGGGCCTGGTAGGCCTTCCAATAATTCTCCCACCCCAGCAAAGGAGGTTCGTACGCCCCGCTGACTACGGTGACGTCATCGGCATAGTACTTGCGCAGCAGTTGTGGATCGCCAATCTGCCAGCCCGCCAGCATTTCACTGATCGCCAGATCCACCTGCTGCTCGACGGGCAGTGGAAGGGGTTCGGGCTGGTTCCCGCGCCGAGAACGTTGCGCCCCGACGGCGGTACTCACCAGCAGCAACAGGACAACGGTGAAGACGATCCTACTCTGAGCTTGCATCCTGCCTCCTTCCCCACGCAACTTGCAGCCGCACTCTCTGCACAGCATATCATCTTCCCGCCTCGCGTCGGCCCACGAGACTGAGAGCATCTCCCATCGCCATTCCCTACGGCGGGGGATCCGCCGGCGTGTCGCGCAGAAATGCGGCACACTGCTCGGGCAAGGTCGTATTGATGAACATACCGGAACCCAGCTCGAACCCGGCCACGCGCGTCATCCGGGGAATGATCCCCGCATACCAGTGAAAATACTTCAGCCCGCTGGCTTCCCGGGGCGGCGCGCGCAGGGTGAGGTTGTAGTCCGGATCGTCGAGCCCGAAGTAGAGTTTCCGCAGCACCAACCGGAGCAGACGCGCAAAATCAGCCAGTTCCTCCGGGGTGGTTTCCAGGAAGCTGGCGATGTGTCGCCGCGGAAAGATCCAGAGATGGAACGGCGTGAGCGCTGCATAGGGTACGAACGCCACGAAATGATCCGACTGCGCCACCAGGCGGTCCCGGTCCTGCAGCTCCTGGGTCATTACGCTGCAATTCAGGCACTCGCCCGTTTCGTCGTAAAAGCGCAAGGCATTTTCCATCCGGCTCCGCACCTGAGGCGGCATAATCGGCGTGCCCACAATCTGAGCGTGCGGATGTTCGAGCGAAGTGCCAGCGCGCTCGCCATGGTTGCGGAACAGTGTGGCATGCGCGATGCGCGGGTCGCGGGTGATGGCATCATAGCGCTGGTAGTAGGCCTGCACGACTAGCTCGATTTCGGACTCGCTGAGCAGCGCCAGGGTGCGGTTGTGCTCCGGCGTTTCGATGATGACCTCATGGATACCCGCACCGCTGACGTGGCGTTTCAGTCCCTCGGTTCTGCGAAATAGTTCCGCCTGTGCGTCGAGTGCGGGGAACTTGTTCGGTACCACGCGCACCTGCCAGTCACTGGCGGGCACGCCCGGCCCTGGCACGTCGCGACGCGGGATGCGAAACAGCTCGGGTGGGGTCTGCGACTCGTTGCCCGGACAGAATGGACAGGTGGGGACGTGGGCGGGAAGCTTCGCTCGGGCGGTGTGAGGCGCGAAGTCCTCGGGACGCTTGGCGCGCTCGGTGGCGATGATGACCCACTCACCGGTTACGAAGTTGTAGCGCAGCTCTGGCATAGCTCACCGCCTGTTCTGCTCGACCCACACATGGGAACTCCGGTTCGCAGCCGGTGGGTTGCCTCCGCGAGGCACTGCGGCCGCAGGCGGCTGCGAACCTGCCGACCACTGTGCGAGCAAAGTTTCGGCCAAAACCACCATCCGCTGTGCACAGGCCGGGTCGGCTTCGCGAAGCGAATCTGCAAGCTCCCGTGCGCGGAGCACCTCGCTGCGGGCGTCTTCCAGGCGACCGGCATGCGCATACAGGTCGCCCAGCATCAGCCGAAACAGGGCGTTCTGCGCGTATTGCCGCACGAGCGGCTCCATCAGCTCGATGGCTCGAGCGTATTGCTGGTCATAGTTCCGCAGATTCTTGGCCAAGTAGAACCGCGCTTCCGCTGCAGTCAGCACCCCATCGGAAGCCGCAATCTCCAGTTGCCGGATGCCTTCCTGCTTGTTGCCACCGGGGATGCCCAGCAGAAACCGGAGCACTTTGACGATGGGCGAAAGCGTATCCACGAAATAGTTGTACAGACCCAGGCCCATCTGGGCGTCGGCGAGCTGGGGATCGATCTGCAGGGCGCGAAGGAAATGCTCGCGGGCGCGAACACCGGCCCGGGCTGTCTCGAGCCGCTTGCCGTGCAAGCCCAGCAGGCGCGCGCGCAGCGCCCAGCCCATCCCGGCGTACAGATGCATTTCTGCAGAGTCGGCACGGCGCAGCTCAGCTTCCGCCAGCCCGACCGCCCGATCCACGAGTGCGAAATAGATTCTGTCTTCCGGCTGTGGGGGCCGTTGCCAGGCGTCTATGGTGCCCCATCGGAACTCACAACTCGTACAGTAGGTCTTCCACCACAGCGCGTTGGCTTCCAGCAGGTAGCCAAGCGGATTTTCTGGCTCCCGGCTCTGCAGTCGACGGAAAAACGCCACCGCACGGTCCGTTCTGCCTCTATAGAGCTGTTCTTGTCCGGCGAGAGAGTCTGCGGGCAGCTCCCGGTTGTCTGCGCGGCCCGTTGCCGGAAAGATCAGACTGATCATCAAGGCGACCCCAAAACACCTGTGGCGCACCTTCAGCGACTCCGATGCCAGCCGAAGCAGCCGGCCACGAACATGTACAGGACATAACATTCCAGCGCAAACGGCAGAAATCCCAGATAGCCGGGAGCGGGCATGGCAAAAATCTTCCACTGCTGGAACATCGGGAAGATGTATTCCCAACGTGCTGCCGCCCACCAGTTCCAGAATTCCCACAACCAGCCGCACAGCCACCCTGCCGCCAGCAGTGCGTAGAGTTGATCGCGACGGCCGGCGGCCAACTCGCCCAGCAGCGAAGGCCAGCCGCGATGAAAATTGATCGGGTCGAGCAGCAGAACGAGACCGATCCAGACCAGAGCAAACAAATACGCACTGATGGATTGGGGCACCAGCAATGGAATCAGCAAACACGCCATACCCGCAGCCACCATCCCGCGCTGTGCTGTAGGTGAAAAGTGGATTGGCTTTGCGGGCCGGGCAAACCAACCCAACGCACGAAACAGATCCGCAGTGAGAAAAATAGCCGGGAAAATCGTGGCGAACGACCACGCATACCCGAACCATCGCGCGGCCAGATTTTCAGGCAACCCGACGTAGCGCCAGTTTTCCAGCCGCAGGTTGTAGGCCTCGAAGATCAGCCACAGCGGCAGCGAAAGTGCGGCCACGCGGGCGAATTCTCCAGCCCGTGCCGTGAGCCACGAGCGACCCCGCACGGCGAAGAGGGCAGCATCTACAACGAGCAGATAGCAGGACCAGGCCAGCGGAGTGAAATACGTGGCCACCGGCTCGATGTGCCGGAACTTCAACAGCTCGAGGCCACCCAGGGCCACCAGCCCCAGCCACCCGTACAGCGGCAGTGGAAATCGTCGATGGCGGAGCCATTCGGCAACCACAATCGTTACGGTGGCGGCGGTGACGGCTACTCCCAGCTTCACCATAGCCGGTGATGTTAGCAGGATTTTTCCGCGGGAAGAGCGGGGGAATTTGCTATGCTTTGGCTTCTTTGCGAGCACGGCCAGTCTGCCGGCCGACTGCGACAAACCATGAGCGCACCTGCCCATCAGCAACTCGAGCGCGGCCTGGGTCTGAAAGAAGCCACCGCGCTGAACATGATCGACATGATCGGCATTGGCCCGTTCATCACCATTCCTCTGGTGATCGGCTACATGGGCGGGCCGCAATCGCTGCTGGCATGGGTGGCTGGAGCCGCGCTGTCGCTGGTGGATGGCTTGATTTGGGCGGAGCTGGGTGCGGCGATGCCGCAGGCTGGGGGCAGCTACGTTTTTCTGCGCGAATCCTATGGCCCGACGCGCTGGGGGCGGCTGATGTCGTTCCTGTTCATCTGGCAAACGCTGATTCAAGCGCCCCTGGTGATGGCTTCGGCGGCCATCGGATTTGCGCAGTATCTCACCTACCTGACACCGCTCGGCGTCTACGAGAAAAAGGCCGTCTCCGGTGCGCTCATCCTTTTCCTGATTTTTCTGCTGTACCGGCGAATCACCACCATCGGACGCATCAGCCTCGTGCTGTGGGTCGGCGTGGTGGCCACGATTCTGTGGCTGATCTTCGGCGGCGTGGCCCACTTCGATCCCGCGCTGGCGTTCACCTATCCGGAAGGAGCCTGGGAGCTGAACTGGGCATTCTGGGTGGGCCTGGGGGCTGCCACCGTAAAAACCATGTACACCTATTTGGGTTACTACAACGTCTGCCACCTAGGCGCAGAAATCCGCGATCCGGAACGCAACATCCCGCGTGCCATTCTCATCTCCATCTTGGGCATCGCGGTACTTTACCTGGCGATGCAGACAGCGATTCTGGGCGTAGTGCCCTGGCAACAGGGAATGCAGTCGGAGTTCATCGTCAGCCTGTTCGTCGAACGCATCTACGGCCCCACGGCAGCCAAGGTCGCCACCGCCATGATCCTCTGGATCGCCTTTGGTTCGTTGTTCTCGCTCACCCTGGGGTATTCGCGCATCCCCTATGCGGCTGCAGTGGATGGACAGTTCTTTTCTGTCTTCGGCCGTGTTCACCCGACCAAGCACTTTCCGCACGTCTCGTTGCTGTGGTTGGGTGCAGTGGCATTCGTCTTCAGCCTGCTGTTCCGCCTGAGCGAGGTCATCAGTGCGATTCTGGCCATGCGCATCCTGGTGCAGTTTGTCGGTGGAGCCTTGGGGCTGGTCGTGCTCCGCCGACGCTGGTCACCGGAGCGTTTCCCCTACCGCATGCCGCTGTATCCCTTGCCGGTGATCGTCGTGGTGGTCGCGTGGGTGGCCATTCTGCTCTCGACGGGTTCTCTCGAAGTGTTCGGCATTCGCGTGCACCTGGCCTTGGCCGGATTCGGTATGATGGTGCTCGGCACAATCGTATTTTTGCTACGCGCACGAAATGCGGGGGAATGGCCCTTTGACCAAACCGCGGCCAGCAAAACCTAGCCGACCATTCATTCGCCTATGAACCGACTTTTTCAGGAAGTTTCCGAGAACGAGAAAAAGTCCGCCACCAAAAAACACCCGTGGCTCTGGCCGGCCGGGATGTTGCTGATTGCCTGGCTGGCTGCGTGGCCCTTCCCGGCCCGACCAGAAAGCGCAGACGCGCCAGCGAACAGCTTCGGTGTCGCCGATGTGGTGGAAGCGATTCAACGGGCTCGAAACCCTGCACGCGTCCTGTATGTGATTGCCCATCCGGACGACGAAGGCGGCTCGGTAGGTCTGCTGGCCTATCTCTCCCGCCACTTGGGCGCAGAAGTCGCCCTGTTGTCCATCACCCGGGGCGAAGGCGGGCAGAATGCCATCGGACCGGAACACGGCGCGCGGCTGGCCGTGCTGCGCACCGCGGAACTGGAAGCGGCCACCCGGTTCTATGGCACGCGCCTGTTTTTCACCCGGGCAGCGGATTTTGGCTTTTCAAAATCAGCGGAAGAGACCCTGCGGGTCTGGGGTGAGCCGGTAGTGGAAGAAATGAAGCAGGTCTTCCGTGCGTTCCGTCCCCACTATGTGATCAACAACTGGGCTGGGGTGCGCACCGGCCACGGCCACCATGTGGCCGCCGGACTGCTGGTGCCTCGCGTGCTCAATGCACTGCGCCGCGAAGAAGACCCTTTCTGGCAGCGGACGGTCCTGCTCGATGTTGCTCGTGGTGGAGCGGAGGGCGTGCGCGTTCCCTCCGATACGATTTCCCCGCTGCGGGGCAGGTCCTACAACGAAATCGGGCTGGACGGTTTCGTCCAGCATCGCACGCAGGGAATCGTCGGCTTCCGCGGTGCGCCGTTCCTCCGCGGCACTCGTTTGCTGATACCGGAACCAGGACGCACACTGACCGTCGCAGCCTTGACAATGTCGCTCGCCGATCTGGGTGCGGGGCTACCTTCTCTGACATCCAGTCTGCAGCAGATGGAGCAGGCGCTGGCCTCTGCACAGACCGCCGCGCTGCGGCTGGACTGGACGGTGGCGACGCGGCATCTGGCCGAAGCCGGCCGGACCTGTGCCGGGCTCGTTCGACAACTCGACGGGCAGGACGACGCATCCTCCCGAAACATGGGCGATGAACTCCACCGCGTCCAAGCGAAAATTCAGCAGGCCTTGGTGCAGGCGGCGGCGCTGCAAATCTATGCGGCGGCTGACCGGAGCGATATCGTGGCCGGCGAAACGTTTCGCGTCGAGTTGAGCTGGCAGCACCGTGCCGACACCGGGGCGGTGCGGTCCGCAACGCTGCGGCTGCCTGCCGGTTGGCGGATTACCGCTCAGGAAATGCAGGGCAACAGTGCGCGATTCACCGTGGCAGTACCTGACGATGCGGTGCTGCCGGAGTTGCCCGACGCGTGGATGCATCCCTGGCCGGAGCCGTTGGTGCAGGCGCGCGTGATTTTGGAAGTAAACGGATACGAATCGGCTGCCGAAGTGCCTGTGGTATACAACCGGCTCAGCTCAACACGTGCGGAAGAGGTTCCCCTGCGGCTGGTGCCGGCCGTTGTGCTTTCGCTCGAGCCCAAACAGTTTGTCGTGCCCCAGTCGGAATCTCCACCGCAGCTTCGTATTCTCGCTCGGGTTCGGCAGTACGCTACGACACCGGCGGAAACGGTTGTCTCGCTGGCCGCGCCTGCGGGGTGGACGGTATCGGCTCCGGTTCGGCTGCGTTTGGAAGAACCCGGAGACCATTTGGTACAATTCACGATCGAGCCACCGACACGACTGACCCCGGGCAGCTACACGTTGTCGGCTTTTGCGGAACGTGCCGGCAAACGCTTCGACAGCTCGCTGGAGCCACTGCCTTCGTTCCCCACCTATCTGTGGAGTGAACCGAGCCGTGTGTCGGTGCGCGTGTTCGACCTTGCAATTCCTGCCGGGCTGCGCATCGGCTACGTCGCAGCAGCGAACGACCCGCTCCCGGATGCGCTGCGGCAGGTCGGCGCCGAAGTTACTTTGCTCGACGAGGTCGCCCTGGCCTTCGGCGACCTGAGCCGATTCGACGCCATCAGCGTGGGCATCCGTGCCTACGAGCTGCGGCCCGACTTGGCCCGAGCCAACGAGCGCCTGCTTGCCTACGTCCGTGCCGGCGGCACCCTGGTGGTGCAGTATCAGCGCGATTCCACCTGGAGCCAGCTCCATCCGGCGCCCTACCCGGCCGAGGTCGGCTCGAGCGATGGCAACGTGCGTGCGCGGGTGACCGACGAAACCTCGCCCGTGCGCTTCCTCTTGCCCGACCACCCGGTGCTCACGTTTCCCAATCGAATCACGGCCACGGACTTCGAAGGTTGGGTGCAGGAACGCGGACTGTACTTCTGGGGACGTTTCGATGCGCGCTACGAAGCGCCCCTGGCCTTGCACGACCCGAGCGAAGCTGAAACCACCGGCAGCCTGGTGTGCGGCCGCTACGGCAAGGGCCTGTACATCTACACGGGCCTGGCGTTTTTCCGACAGTTGCCCGAAGGTGTCCCGGGCGCGTGGCGGTTGTTCGTCAATCTGCTGAGCCAATCCCGAAATCCAGCCCGTTGACGGAGGGTTGCGGTCGGCTAGGCAGGCGAGGCATGCGCAGCGGCTTCCTGTTCGTGCGCATGGTAAGAGGAGCGCACCAGCGGCCCGGCTTCGACGTGGCGGAACCCCATGGCCAGGCCGAGCCGCTTGTACTCCGCAAACTCTTCCGGTGGAACGAAGCGCATCACGGGCAGGTGTTCGCGGGTGGGCTGCAGATACTGTCCGAGGGTCAGGATGTCCACACCGTAGGCGCGCAGGTCTTCCATGGTCGCCCGCACTTCGTCCGGTGTCTCTCCCAGCCCCAGCATCAAGCCGGATTTCGTGGGCATCGTCGGAGCCATCTGCTTGGCCCGCCGGAGCAGTTCTAGCGAGCGCTCATAGTGAGCGCCTTTGCGCACCTGGCGGTAGAGTCGCGGCACCGTCTCGGTGTTGTGGTTGAGCACATCCGGCCTCGCGCGCACCACGGTTTCCAGCGCCGACCACACACCGCGAAAATCGGGAATCAGCACTTCCACCTTGCAACCGACGATGCGCCGGCGGATTTCCTGAATCGTTCGCGCAAAAATTTCCGCACCGCCGTCGGGCTGGTCATCGCGATTCACGGAGGTGACCACCACGTAGCGCAACCCCATGCGCGCGGCCGCTTCGGCGACGCGCCGCGGTTCGTCCGGGTCTGGAGGACCGAGCGGACGGCCAGAAGGCACCGCACAGAATCCGCAGGCACGCGTACAGATGTTGCCCAGAATCATGAAGGTGGCCGTGCGATGTTCCCAGCACTCGCCCTGATTCGGACAGCGCGCCGATTCGCACACCGTGTGCAAGTTGTAGGTGCGCATGATGCGTTTCAGTTCCTGATAGTTCGGGCCTGAGCCGATGCGCACTTTCAGCCACGGCGGCTTCGGTGCAGGGAATTTGGCTCCCAGCGCAGGTCTGTCGAACGACTCACACGTTGCCGGCGCCGCAGGAGAATTGTTCAGGATGTGAAACGGCGAGGCCATACGCGCAACCAGTAGCTATTCTACGTTACCATCGAGCACCGCGCCAGCTATCGGCTGGTCGTTCTTCCTGCCTGGCCGGCCCGGTGGGAGACTTCGCTGCGGCCGGCACGGAGTCCGTGCTGCAGCCCAGTGCTTCAGCTTCGGGCGTGCAGAGGTGTGCACTTTCGCTGCACGACGCAACGCACTAAGTGTCGCTGGCTGTGCCGGTCGGGCGCTCGCCGGCCGTACCATTTCTCTCCCAGAAGCGAACTACTGCGCAGTAGTCCACATCTCCGCGGGCCAGGCCCTTGGCCGCCGAGTAGGTTTCTCGTGCTGCGGCAGTTGCTGGCATTGGCAAACCCAACTGGCCGGCCAGCTCGAGCGCCAGGCTGAGGTCTTTGTGCATCAGGCGCAGCGGAAAGCTGGGGGCAAAGTCGTGCTCGAGCATCAACGGCCCTTTGATCTCCAGCACCGGCGCCCGCGCCATGCTTGCGGCCAGCACTTCCAGTAAACGTTCCGCAGACACACCGGCCGCAGACACCAGCGCGAGCGCTTCGGCCAACGCCTGCACCTGCAAAGCCAGAATCGCGTTCATCGCCAGCTTCACCGTTTGTCCGGCCCCATGCGGGCCGAGCAGAAACCAGCGCTTGCCCATCGCTGCTAGAACCGGCTCGACGCGTCGCAGGACCTCTGCCTTGCCTCCCACCATGAAAACCAGCTCGCCTTTTTCAGCTCCCCAGGTGCCTCCGGTAACCGGAGCGTCCAGAAAATCGGCTCCGCGCTCGGCGCAAGCCTCTGCAGCACGACGAGCCAGTGCCGGTGACACTGTGCTCGAATCCACCAGCACGCTGCCCGGACGCAGCCCGGCCAGCACGCCCGCCTCTCCCCAAAGCACCTGTTCGAGTGCCGGCGGATCGCTGACGATGGTGATCACCACATTGGATTTCGCAGCGAGTTCTCGGGGCGAATCTGCCCAGCGCGCGCCGGCGCGCAGCACTTCGTCGGCTCGGGTGCGGGTTCGGTTCCAGACCGTGACCGCAAAGCCTGCTCGCTGCAGATTCATTGCCATCGGCTTGCCCATCAGTCCCAACCCGATCAGTCCCACGGCCGTCTGCATGACACTCCTCCCGCGCGTGCAGCCACGCTGCATCTTACCCTGTTCTGTCCAAATGGGGAAAAAACGGGCTTATGTTTCCTGAGAACGTTTCCTCAGATTCTTCAATCGGAAAGGATTGGAATCCGCCGACTCGGAACGACGTTCCGGGGCCGAATCGTCCGCCGGTGCAGCCGCCTGCGGCGGTGAAGCTTCTCCAATTTCGACGATGTAGGGATAGGGAATCTCCCAGCGAAAACTCTGGACACGGCCGCGGCTTTCGAAATGCTCTTCGAGAAAAATAGATTTCCCCGAATCGGCCACCAGAATGCCCGTGGCCGGCAAATAGATATCGCCGGCGCGGTACTGCACCTGGATGCGTTTGCCCACCAGAGCGGCGTAACGAGCCATTGGTCCAAGTGTGGGTTTCGCAATCGTCGGCGGGCAATAGTACCGATGGTCCAGCCCGTGACGGAGGTCGAAGCAGAAGCGGAAGGCCCGAAACCACCATTCAAGAATGGTGGTCGTGGCTGTGGGCTGCCTCGGCAACCACCGGCGCCGGTGCTTCTTCCGCCTTCAACACCAGGTCGCCGACCAAGATGGTCACGAGCGGGCTCACCAGGCTGAACACCAGAAACGACAGCAGCAGAGGTAGAACCCAGCCGGGAAACTCACCGTGTGCCGCGGGTGCGGCGAGCCACCCAGCCAGCGCGCCAGCGGCCAATCCGACGGTGGTGGCCAGATAGCGATTGGCGAAGGAAAGCTCCAGATAGGCGTCGCAGCCAGGACAGTGCAAGCCATCGCTGAAGGCGGCCAGCCAGCCGGCCGGAATTTGGGTCCCGCATTGCGGACATTGCCTTGCAGCCATCGTCACACCTCACGTAGACGCACGCACGAACGGGTAAAGATAAACGAATTCCTCCCGACAGAAAAGTTGGTGTGCATTCATCGGCCGGGGTCACGACGTGCCTGTGCCTTTGGCTCCATCCCCGCGGCTGTCACCAGAGAAAACTCGGTGCGCATCTGGAAATAGTCGATGCGGTCAGCACGAACGCGCACACGATCGCCCAGGCGGAACACGGCTTGGCGCCGCTGGGTGACGATGGCGTGGTCGCGTTCCCGGTAGAAGCATCGCTCTCCCACGGCTTCTTCGATGGCCGGCATAGGCACCAGGCCTTCGACAAAAACGTCCAGCAGCTCGACGAACATGCCGAAACGCTGCACGGAAATCACCAGGGCATCGAACTCTTCCCCCAGCCGCTGCTCCATGTAGCGCGCCGCTTTCCACTCCATCAGCTCGCGTTCGGCAGCATCGGCGCGGCGTTCGGCTTCCGAAGATTCAGCCGCAATTTCCTCGAGCTCGACCTGCCGATACGGGCCGAGCGGCAGTTCTCCGCCGCGGGCCTCGGGATGGGCGAGCGCCCACTTCAAAATGCGATGCACGATCAGATCCGGATAGCGACGAATCGGCGAGGTGAAGTGCGTGTAGTGGTCAAACGCCAGGGCGAAATGTCCGAGCGGCTCGGCCGCGTAGCGCGCCTGCTTCAGCGAGCGAAGCATCAGGTAGGAAAGAATCCGTTCTTCGGGTTTCCCTGCAATTTTTTCCACCAGCCGCTGATAGTGGCGAGGGCTAATCTTCACCTCGTCCGGGGAGGCGATGGCCACGGTCATGGGACGCGCGCGGCTGCCGCGCTGTGGACCGCGCACGGTGCCATGACGCACCGTCCGTCGGCGCTCGACCAGGTCCGGCACGCCCAGCGAGTAGCCGAAGGCCGTCGCCAGCTCTTCGAACTCGAGCAGCTTCTGCGGGTCGGGCTTTTCGTGTACGCGATGGAGCGAGGCAATGCCGCGGTCGTGCAGGTATCGGGCCACCGTCTCGTTCGCGGCCAGCATGAACTCTTCGATGATCCGGTGAGCGATGTTTCGCTCACTGCGCACAATCCGCACCATGCGGCCCAGCTCGTCGAATTCGATTACGGGTTCGGGCAGATCGAAATCGATCGAACCCAGCGCCGCACGCCGCCGGTACAAACACATGGCCAGTTCGCGCATTAGCGCGAACTGCTCGACCAGCGGTGCGTACCGCTTGCGCATCTCCGGGTCGCCTTCCAGCACGCGGTTCACGTTCGTATAGGTCATGCGCTCCGCAGAGCGGATCACGCCAGGAACGAATCGCGCGCTCGTCACCTGGCCTCGCCGGTCGATCTCCATCAGCACACTCATCACCAGACGGTCCACCTGCGGAAGGAGCGAGCAGATGCCGCTGGAAAGCTCTTCCGGCAGCATGGGCACGGCGCGGTCCGGGAAATAAACCGACGTGCCGCGCAAACGGGCTTCGCGGTCGAGCGCTGAACCGCGGGCGACGTAGTGGGCCACATCGGCGATGTGCACCTGCAACTGATAGCTTCCGTCAGGTCGCCGTTCCACGTAGACCGCGTCGTCGAAATCCTTGGCGGTTTCCCCGTCTATGGTGACAATTGGCAGATGGCGGAAATCTTCGCGATTCTCGAGATCCTGCGGGCGCACCTGCTGCGGAACGCTGCGCGCGGACTCTCGGACTTCTTCGGGGAACACGAAGGGCAGGTGGTGCTTGCGGATGATGATTTCGACGTCCACGCCGAACGCATCGCGATCGCCCAGAATTTCCACCACGCGGCCGGCGGCCGGCACACCGCCGCGCGGATACCGGGTAAGCTCAATGTTGACCACTTTGTTTTCCAGCTCCGGCAACCGCAACCGCGGTGGCGGTTCCCCCGGCTTCAGCCTCAACTTACGTCGGAGTGCCTCGGTCAGTTCCGCTCCGGGAGGGATGACTATCTCCTGCCGGATGCGCGTGTCGAACGGAACGACGTAGTTGCCGCGCGGCCCGTAGCGGAACTCGCCGACGATCGTCGGATGCGCGCGGCTGAGCACGCGCAGGATGCTGCCTTCGGCACGGCCGTCATGAGCACGGCGCGTGACGCGCGCCTCGACGCGGTCTCCGTGCATGGCATCGCCCATTGCCGGTGGCGGAATGAACAGATCCCCATCCACACCGGCAATGGGTCGGTCCGGAACCACAAAGCCGTATCCGTCGCGATGCGCCACCAGCCGCCCGGTCAGGATCGCGTGTGCCTGCGCAGGGTGTTCGCGCTCGCGCAGAGAGAGCCGGGGCGCACGGGCGGCTGCGCCTCGAGGTTTCCGGGCATCGGAGGATTTTGCACTGGGCGCGGCAGCGGTGCGGAGGCCTGCCAGGGAGTAACGCCCGTGCCGTTCGACGATGGCACCGTCGCGCAGCAGCCGCTTCAGAACTTTTTTCAGCTCCTGACGGCTGCGGGGAGGCAGGTCCAGCGCCACCGCCAGCTCGCGAAGGCTGCGAGGCTGGCGGCTGCGCGCCAATTCAGCGAGCAGGTCTTCCGCGGCGGGTTGTCGGCGCTTGGCCATCAAACGAGTGCGGGTGGCCGCCCGAGGCCACGTCCACGCGTGCCGTTCTTCCGGTTCGCATCGTTGCACCGACCCGCGGGTTCCACTGGAGCAATCAACATGACGGCACTCGACAGCTACACGCCTTTCGTGGCGGGATGCCAGATGAATTTGTGAAGCTGCAAACCCAGGCGCACGGGCAGCGCATCGGCCAGGATCCACTCCGCCAGCCGGCGCGGCTCCAGGCCCGGCCATTGCCCCTCCGGATCCGCGAACACCGGCGAGAAAATCACCTGCGCGACGCGCTCAGGCAAACGGTGGGTCCGTGTGAACTCGCGTGCAAATTCATAGTCGCGGCGGCTGGCGATGACAAATTTCACCTCGTCGCTGCGATTGAGGGCCTCCAGGTTGCTCATTCGAAACGTGCCCCCCGCGCCCGAGTCGGGACATTTGACGTCCACAATCTTGATCACCGCGGGAGGCAGGCGGCCGATGTCCCGCTCGCCACTGGTTTCGACCAGCACGGTATATCCGGCCCCGAGCAGCCGTTCGATCAGCGGATAGATTTCTTGTTGCAGCAGGGGTTCTCCACCGGTCAGCTCCACCAGCCGGATCGGCTCCGAAGCTCCGGCCGGCTGCGCCAGCGATTCCACGCGCTCGAAAACTTCCTCGACGGTCAGCTTCGAACCTCCGTAGAAGGCGTAGGCCGTGTCGCACCAGACACACCGCAGATTGCAGCCCGTCAGCCGGACAAAAATGCACGGAAGCCCGGCGCGTGTGCCTTCACCCTGGATGGATTTGAAAATCTCTGTGACCTGCATCGTTGTCCACGTGCCCAGCTTACTTGGGACGGTTGGCGACGGCCCGGCGCTGTTTGCGCCAGACAAAAATGGCCACGGCTGTCCCGATGACCAGTACGCCGGCCAGCCGTTCCAGTGGCGGCCGCAGCCCGAAAGCGTAATACACACTGCCCACGGTGGCGGCCGGCACGAAAATCATCAGCAGGGCGCGGAGCATACCGACTCTCTACCGGGCCGACGGGGAAGGACGATACGTGGCTGCCGTGGTGTCCGTTTCCCAGACGGTAACACTGGCGATGCGCACGCCGTTTTCGATCCCGGGGAGCTGCGCGGCGGCTTGTTCGTAGAAGTATTTGGCGAGATTTTCTGCCGAAGGATTCACTGAGTCGAAGGGCGGGAATTCGTTCAGGAAGCGGTGGTCGAGGGCTCGAATCACCTGCTGGATCACGCGCTTCAGATGGACAAAATCATAGAGCAGGCCCACGGTATCGAGGGTTTCCCCTTCCAGGGTCACGCGGACACGGTAGTTGTGTCCGTGCACGTTCTCGCACTTGCCCTTGTATCCGCGCAGGGCATGACCGGCAGCAAAAGTTTCTTCGACAAAAATCTCGAACATAGGATGTTCCGACGGTTTTCCCAGCCGCTGCGTTGCTGGCGCCGCTTCACTGCATTGTATCACAACGGGGCGTGCGGGCTTTCCGCGGTCCGCGCTTCCGGGCAGCCGGTTGGCGTTCTGTGTCTTCCTCCGCGCTGCGCAGGAAACGGGCGACTTCGTCCAAGCTGTGCGTCCGCGCGTATTCAGGCAGGGACTCGAAAAACAGACGGCCGTACGGCATGCGCACGATGCGCGTATCGAGCAGAGCGAGCACGCCCCGGTCGCTGCGCGAACGAATCAGCCGGCCAAAACCCTGTTTGAGCGCGATCACTGCTTCCGGGATCTGATATTCCGCAAACGCATTGCGTCCCTCTTCGCTCAGCGCGCGCACCCGTGCTGCGACGACCGGGTCGGTGGGTACGGCAAACGGCAGCCGGTCCACACAGACACAGCTCAGCGCTGCTCCGGGCACGTCCACACCCTGCCAGAACGTAGCCGTGGCGAACAGCACCGCCCCCGCGGTGTTCTTGAAGCGCTCGAGCAGCACGGAGCGCGGCGCTGTACCCTGCAACAGCAGCGGAAATGGAACCAGGTTTTTTACCTGCTCATACACTTCCCGCATCTGACTGTAGGATGTGAACAGACAAAAAGCCCGGCCGCGCGTGATCTTCAGCAACCGGGCGATTTCCCGGGCGGCATGCGGGACAAACGCTGGCTCGCGGACGTCGGGCATTTCGGGTGGGATGTAGAGCAGCGCCTGGCGGCTGTAGTCGAATTCATGCGGGAGCACGCGCTCGATCGCTACGTCAATTCCCAACCGCTGCTTCAGGTAGTCAAAGCGGCCGCCGACGGCCAGTGTGGCCGACGTGAGCACTACGGTGTCGAAGGCGGCGAACAAGCGCTCGCGCAGAATGCCGCTCACGTCAATCGGCGTCGCAGCCAGAAACACGCCCCGATTGCGTCGCTCGAACCAGTACACGTAGTTTTTCTCCTGACTCTCCAGCAGGAAAGACAGCTCTTGGCGCAGCTCCATCGCCCGCCGCGCAATCCGGAGGACCTCTTCCGGTTTGGTCGTCAGGGCGGCAATTTCCGTTTCCAAGGCGCGGATGGCCTGAACGAATTCTCCGTAGGGCTCGGCATTTTGTTCGAGAAAAGCCTCGCGTTCGGCCAACTCGAACGGAAAGCGGCCCTCGCGCGCGGGAAACAACTCAAAAAAGCTGCGCGCGCGTTCGCGCAGTTGCTGCACCCGCCGGAGCAGCGCCGGCGCGCCACGGCCGGTCAGCCGCAGGGTGTGGTCGGCGTCGCGGGCCAACTCTTCGAAGCGGTAGTTGGAAATCTGCCGCCCGAAGTACTCGCTGGCCACATCTTCGATTTCATGCGCTTCGTCGAATACCACCGCAGCGTAGTCGGGAAGGATGGAACCGAACTCGTCGGCACGAATCGCCAGGTCCGCAAAAAACAGATGGTGGTTCACGATGACCATATCGGCTTCGTGCGCACGCTGGTGCATCCAGGTGATGAAGCAGCGCTGAAATTCCGGACATTTCTGGCCGGTGCAGGTATCGCGGCGTGCATCCAGCCGGGACCAGAGCTCGCTGTCATCGGGCAGAAACGTCAACTCGGCACGGTCGCCGGTTTCCGTCAGCTTCTCCCACGCGCAAATCTGGCGGAACCAGTCCACCTCGTCGAGTCCCTTCAGCACCGGCTGCTCTTCCAGCCAGCGTACTTTCTGGCGACAGAGAAAATTTGCACGCCCCTTCATGACAGCAACTTTCAAACCCGGAGCGAAATGTTTCTGCAAAAACGGAATGTCTTTCGTGAACAGTTGCTCCTGCAGCGATTTGGTCGCTGTGGAAATCACTACCCGACGCCCGCTGCGGATGGCTGGAATCAAGTAGCTGAGAGTTTTACCCGTCCCGGTGCCGGCCTCCACAATCACGTGGCGCTTTTCGCGGAAGGCACGCTCGACCAGTTCCGCCATCTCCAGTTGCGAAGGACGGAATTCATAAGCGGGATGTGCGCGTTCGAGCAGACCACCCGGACCGAAAATTTCACGCAGGGTTGGGACCGCACTGCGGCTGCGCTCGGTGGCCGGAACACCTTTGCGGCCATCTTCGTCGGCAGCGACCGCCCGCGGGGACATCCACTCGCGCTCTGACCGGTCTACCTGTTCAGCAGGCCCGGGACGTGCTTCGTCCTGCCGGGATGCATTCGGAGAAGCACTGCTTCGTCGCGGGGGTGCGTTCGAGCCTCGATGGACCACCATAGCGGCTGCTACGATACCACAGTCGCTTGCCGAAGCTCGCCTTGGGTGCTGCAGGCACGGCCCAAAGTCAGGCAGCCCCTGTCAGCCAAAGCGAAGGTTATGGCAGGGCGCTAGGTGGGAAGAAGCACATCGGCAGCTCCCGGGAGGTCCGCAGACCCGCTGGGGCAGCCAGGATGGCCGGGATGCAGTTGACCACGACCGAGGCCGTCGCCACGTCCCCGTGGGTGCCGCCCGGGATGGTCAAGCTGATGTTAGGCTCGCCGCGCAGCTCGATCGTATCGCAAGACTCTTTCGCGCCGACATACATTTTCAATTCCAGGTGCACCAGCTCTCTGCCGTTGCCCAGACCGCGGGCAACCTGATGCACGCCGGCGGCCTGCCCGGGCTCGACGGTGAGAAACTCTGTGGTGACGCGTTCTTCCGCCACCACCGGCTCGATGCTCTCGGTGATGTCCTCGACGGGCAATCCCAATCCGTCCGCCACCATGGCGACCGATTCCGGTAGGCCCTGATGTTTGATGAGACCGGCAGCAACCTTTTCGCGAAACTCGGCCAGCGACAGCCCCGCACCGATTTTTCTCTGCAGCGGTAGACGGCGCTTGGAAGCATCCACGATGCGCAAAGCCCGCGCTGCGTCCACGCGCTGGGAGACGGTGGCCAGGGTCAGCACGAGCTTGTCCATCACAAACCCCGGGTTCACGCCGGTGCCGACCAGCGCCACCCCCCACTCCTTCGCCTCCGCATCCAACCGCTTGCTGAGCTCAGGGTATTTGCGGAATGGATAGGCCAGCTCCTCGCAGGTCGAAATCACACACGAACCCGCCTCGATGCACTCCAGCAACTGGCCAGCAACATCTTTCAGAAGGGATGAAGTCGAATGAATCACCACATCAGCATGACGACCGAGCACCGGCCCGGCTTCAGCAGAAACCGGAATACCCCACGGGGCATCTGACGCGCCAACGAGTTCGCCCAAGTCTCGGCCGGCCTTTTCGGGATCGCGGTCAATAGCCCCGATGATCTCCAGGGCCTGCTTTTCCCGCATCAGCCGTACGATTCCCGCACCGATGGGCCCCACGCCGTACTGCACCACTCGAATCTTCTTCCGCACTGTTCTGCACCTCGCTTCCCTGCGGGCGCGCCCGCTGGTTCATCTTCATCACGAATTGCTGCGAATACCACAAAGCCAGGCCCGCTTCAACTATTTCGGAGCGGTGGCGGTTGCCGATGCTTTGCGTACGCGGGATAATTTCGGCGGCGTTTCCCGTACGATGAACTGCTGGCCCCGGCTGCGAAGTCTGTTCTTCCTCGTGCCGCTCGGCACCCTGGCCGGTGCGTATGCTTGGATTGGATGGGCCACGGGCGATGCCTGGCCCTGGCAGCGCGCGGTTCACGAAGATGGCCAGCGCACGCTGCTGAAGACTGTGTTCTACTTCGAGCACGCTCTGCGCGAGTTGCCGCTTGACGCGCTGCTGGCCTGGGCCGTGGCTGCTGCCGCTGCGCACTTCTACCCGCAAACCCGCCTGGACACGAACGAACGAAGCACGTGGTTGCGTCTGTCCGCCGTCGTCTCGGCCCTGCTGCTCGTCGGGATCGTGGCCGGCACCTGGGTCACGGCAGGCGCAGACGCCGTGGCGCAAAATCTGGCCCAGATGCATACGCGCCCGGGCGCGTCGCTTGCCTGGGGAGCACACTGGCGCTATCACGTTCTGGAACGGCTGGCGCTGCTCCTGGCGTCTTTTGCACTGTTCGGCCTACTCGCAAACGAAAGGCAACGGAGCACTACGAAAGCGACTCCGTTGTATCTCGGCAGTCTGGCTGGATTTCTCCTGCTTACTTTTTTCTTTGGACTGACCGCAGAGCCTTTCGCGGACACTCGATACCTGGGCCATCAAGCCCGCGAACTGTTTACCCACGGACTCATCACTCTTCCGCTGGCTGTGGGAGCCTGTTTAATCCTGACAGAAAATATTCCGGCCTCATCCGCTGGTAGAAGAACGGGAAGGATGCGATCCGTCTGGCTGGCCTGCGCCGCGTCGGGCTTGCTGGGGGCGCATGTGAGCTTCGGTGCGCTGCTCACGGGGGCATCGCAGCAAGCCCAGACGCACGAGCTCCACCGTCTCGTGGCAGCCCACGTGTTCGAACACGCGCTCAGCTACGTACTGGTCGTTGCATGGTCGGTCTGTTTCTACCTCTGGTGGGCGAAACCCAAAGTCCTGGCAACCGCAACTCCTCGTATCGTCTCCAGCTATCCATGAAGGAATGAGGGGCAAAAGGAAAGCGAAGACGTGTTTTTTGCTTGATTTTTCCTTCCCGGTCGTATATTTACCGCACCGTTATTTACCAATAAAATTTCACTTTTTGTTTTCGATTTCCTGGCGTGCTGCGGTGCGATCGTGTCGAATCCAACCTGTCGGGCGCGGCGCGGCAGGCGGGCGCTTTCGAGGAGTGCTGACGATGGTCCCGATGGCTGTGCCGGAACTCACTTTCAGTCGACAGCGCGTGGTGCAAAAGAGAACGCCGGTTTCGATCATCATCCCCGCCTATAACGAGGAAGCCGGTGTGGCCGCCCAGGTGCGCCGTATCCAGCACGTGATGGAGAAGCACGGCTGGCCGTACGAGTTGATCGTGGTGGACGATGGCTCAACCGATCGCACCTGGGAAGAAATCCGCCGCCTGAATGTTCGCCGCGTGCGTCTTTCCGAAAACCGCGGCTACGGTGCCGCGCTGAAAGCGGGCATCGCCTCCACCGAGAACGAACTGCTGGTCATTATCGATGCCGACGGCACTTATCCCGCCGAGGCGATTCCAGAAATGCTCGCTCTGGCCAACGAGCACGACATGGTGGTCGGCGCCCGTACCGGCAACAAAGTCTACCCTTCCTTTTTACGCCAGCCGGCGCGGTGGCTGCTCCGGCGTGTAGCCGGTCTTCTGACTGAACAGAACATTCCGGACCTGAATTCCGGCCTCCGCGTCTTGCGCAAATCGATCGTGCGAGCATTCTGGCACTTGCTTCCGAACGGTTTTTCCTTCACAACCACGATCACGCTAGCCATGCTTTGCAACAACTATTCCGTTCATTACCATCCGGTGGACTACTACAAGCGCACCGGACGATCGAAGATCCGCCCCGGCCACCTCTGGGATTTCCTTCTGCTCATTCTGCGCACGGTTGTGCTCTTCCGTCCACTGCGCGTGTTCGTGCCGCTGGGTGGGCTTCTGTTCTTCGCCGGGGTTACGAAACTTTTGACCGATCTGTATCGGCAGAGTTCCTCCGAAGTAGCGGCGCTGAGCATTCTGGCGGCCATCATCATCTGGGCGGTCGGACTGCTGGCTGATCAGATCGCGCGCCTCGGAGCGCTGTCCAGGTCCACGTGAACGAGCGCGCAGCCCAAGCCAGACTTGTTTCTCCGCAAGTGGTGATTCTGGGTGCGGGCCCGGCCGGGCTTGCTGCGGCCTGGCAGTTGGCGCGGCGCGGCACGCTGCGCGTCACCGTGCTGGAGCAACGGGAAGAGGTCGGCGGCTATGCCGGCAGCTTCACGCTGGAGGGGTGCCGCGTGGATTATGGCAGCCATCGTCTGCATCCAGCGACCCCACAAGAAATCCTCGACGATCTCCGTTCCCTGCTCGGCACCGATCTGCTCCGCAGGCCTCGGCATGGGCGCATTCGTCTGCAGGGACGCTGGATTCATTTCCCGCTGCAGCCGCTCAATCTGCTGACCCATCTGCCGCCACAGTTCCTGTTGGGTGTCGCGGCCGATGCCGTGTGCAAGCCCTTCCGCACTTCAACCGACCACCACAGCTTCGCCGGCGTGCTGGAACGTGGCCTGGGACGCACGATCTGCCGAGAGTTTTACTTTCCCTATGCGGAAAAGCTCTGGGGGCTTCCGCCCACCGAGCTGGCTGCGACCCAAGCGCGGCGGCGCGTCTCCGGAGATTCTCTGGGAAAGCTGGTCCGGAAACTGCAGGCGGTCTTCACACGAAACGGTCACGGCCGATTCTTCTACTATCCCCGCCAGGGCTACGGGCAGATCAGCGAAGCGCTGGCGGCAGCAGCGCGCGCTGCCGGGACGGACATCCGATTGGGCGCAGAGGTCACCACCCTGCTCTGCACCGGGTCGCGCGTGCATGCCGTGCAGTTTTGCCAGCACGGCAGCACACACTGTGTGCCGGCTGATGCGGTGCTTTCCACGCTGCCCGTCCAGCGGCTGGTCGAGCGTTTCGAGCCGCCAGCACCAGAAAACGTGCGCAGTGCAGCCGCACAACTGCAGTACCGCGGCCTGCTCCTCATCTATTTGGTGCTGGCTCAGGATCGCTTCAGCGAATTCGACGCGCACTATTTCCCTGAACCGGCGATGCCCCTTTCGCGACTATCGGAGCCGAAAAATTACAGTGGTGCAAGCGAGCCGCGCCGGCGGACCGTGCTCTGCGCCGAACTGCCCGCTGACCCCGGGCAACCCTACTGGCAGATGAGCGATCCCGAACTCGGCCATGCTGTCTGCGCCTGGCTGGCCCGCACGGGGTTGCCTGTGGAGGCGCCCGTGCTCGGCGTCGTCACCCGGCGCTTGCGCTGCGCCTATCCGGTCTATCGCCGCGGCTATGAGGAACACTTCGCTGTCCTCGACCACTGGCTCGGTCGGATGGAAAACCTGGTCACGTTCGGACGCCAGGGACTGTTCGTGCACGACAATACTCACCACGCCCTGACCATGGCCTACGCTGCGGCCGCGTGCGTCGGCTCGCGAGCCGAGCTGGACCACACTGCGTGGCGCGCGTATCGCCGCAAATTCGAAGAGCACGTGGTCGAGGATTAGGCCGGCCCGCGAAACACACTGCCCCGTCACACGCCAGTGCCGCGCAGTCAGAACCGCACACCCAGTGCCCAGCCGAATGTCTTCCGTCGCTCGTCCGGACGAAACACCGGCCCGTCCGGGAGCAGGAAACGCTCGACCAGCCGCAGTGGGTTGAGGGGAAACAAAGGATGGGGCAGAGATTGGAGTTGTAGACGGAAACACAAGGCATTCGATCTGCAAAGCAAGACGGCGTTCTCACTTGGCCGTTGCGGGCACAGTGCCAACAAAATCTTCTTCAACCGGTTACACAACTTGTGCGGTCCGAAGCACGTTTGGGCGTCCGAATCAGAAATGCAGACGCGAGCGGAACTGGGGCGGCAGCGGGGGACAGACGTCTGCCGGCCGGCGGAACAGCCCGTTGCGGATCCGAGCAATCTGATCGTAGATGGCGTCTCGGAGTCGTACCGGCACCTTCTCGAGCACTCGCGCCAGCAGGCGCCACCCACCGCCCAGCTCGCGCAGCACAGCCACCACCGCCGCCGAGCGATAGAACAGCTCTCCGTCTGGAGTGCGCAGCACCAAACTCTCCGGCAACCGGGAACGGAGCTCGGGCGGAATCAACTCGGCGAACCGCTGTCCGCCAAGCGGAGCAAAGTGGAAACATTCCCGACGATCGCGCCGGACGACGAACTCTACGAAACTGTGACACACGCCGCAGGTGCCGTCATAGAAGATGAATTGGGGCTCGGTGGCCATCGGAAAACCTCGCGGACCGTACCGCGGTTCATTCGCCGCGGGCAGCGTCCGGTCGTTCTGCTACCGTGCCGGCAGGCGGTGCCGACAAGATGTCGTAGGCGGCCTGGAGCTGCCGACGGGAACCGATCAGGATGAGCTGGTCCCCCTCCTGAATGCGAAACTCCCCGGGCGGATTGTGAACCACCTGCGGGTCGCGGATCACGGCGAGGACATTCACGCCGGTGCGCTGCCGCAGCTCCAATTGTCGCAGCTCGGCGCCGACTAGGGGCGAACCGGGCAGCACGATGAACAGCTCGATGTCCACCTCCGGAAGCAGATGGGCCAGGTGACGCAGCGGTTGGCCCGGAATCGGCAGGATGCGCACCATGTCGTAGTCTTCCGCGCGGAGGTGGCCGATCAGCTCGGCCACCGCTTCGCGCGGCATGCCGTAGAGCCGCAAAACCCGCACAGCGATCTCCATCCACGCTTCCAGCTCTTCGGCAATCACATCGGTGGCGCCAGCGTGGCGCAGCTCGCGGGCGTCTTCGATTCGTTTGATGCGAGCAATGATGTGAAGATCCGGATTGCGCAGGCGCGCATGGGAAATCGCGCGGGCCAGCACCGAAGGATCGCTGATCGCAAAGACAATGGCGCGCGCGTGATCGGCTCCGGCCGCTTTCAGAATTTGCGGGTTGCTGGCGTCGCCGAAGTAGATGGGCTCGCCTTCGGCGCGGGCCTGCCGCACCAGCCGGGGATTCATTTCGATGATCACGTACGGGAGATGGTATTCGCGCAGCAGGCGGGCCATGCGCCGGCCGTTCAAACCGTAGCCACAGAGGATCACATGATCGCGCAACCGTTCGGTCGTCTCATCGGGGGCCAAACGGCTGCGCCGGCGCTCGCCCTTCTGTCCGAGCCATTGTGCTACGCGGGGACTGGCCGCGATGAATCCCGGCGTCACCATCATGGTCAGCACCGCGGCCGCCAGAAAGATCTGATAGCGTTCGGTCGAAATCAGGCCCAGCCGAAACCCTTCGCTCAATAGAACAAAACTGAATTCGCCCACCTGCGCCAGCGCCAGGCTCACCAGCGCCGCCATGCGCAGCGGGAATCCCAGCACCGCAATCGAGGCCCCGCCCAGCAGCAATTTGCCCAGCAGAATTGCCACTACGACTGTCGTCAACACTCCGGCATGCGCGACAACGGACCGCAGGTCAATCAGCATTCCCACGGAAATAAAAAACAGGCTGGTAAAACCGTCGCGAAAGGGCAGGATTTCGGCCATGATCTGATGGCCGTACTCCGATTCCGACAGGACGATGCCCGCCAGGAACGCCCCCAGCGCCAGCGACAACCCGAACCGTGTCGCTCCCCAGGCGGTGCCCAGCACAAAGAAGATGGACGCAATCACGAACAGTTCTCGACTGCGCACCAGAACGATCGCTCGCAGCAGCGGCGGAAACAGATACCGGGCCAGCACCAGGATCGCGCCCACGATCAGCAGGGACTTCCCCAGTGCGGCCAGAACCCCCAGCGCCTGGCCCGCGCCAGGGGCCGCCAGCGTGGGCAGCAGGGCCATCATCGGCACCACGCACAAATCCTGAAACAACTGGATGCCGAGCACGGCACGGCCGTGCAGCGTGTCGAGCTCGCCTCGGTCGTGCAAAACCTTCAGCACGACGGCTGTGCTGCTGAGAGCGACCAGAAATCCCCAGAAGAGCGCTTCTCGGATGCTGAATCCCATCCCCAACAAAAGCCCGGCCGTCGCCAGCACGGCAGCGAACAACTGCAGGCTGCCGCCGGCCAGCGCCACTTGCTGCATGCGAGCCAGCTTCTTCAGCGAAAGCTCCAGTCCGATGGTGAACAGCAGCAAGGCCACGCCGACCTGAGCCAGGAGCTCGACGGCCTGGGTATCCGAAATCAGTCGCAGAGCGTACGGCCCGGCCAGCACGCCAGTGATCAGGTAGCCGATCATGGTGGGCTGCTTGGCCTTGCGCAGCAGAAAGGCGATGGCCATGGCCATGCCATAGAGCACGATCAGGTCGCGAAGGATGCCGCTGTGTTCCATAAGCAGGGGCGCGCAGCGATTGTACCGCAACGCCGCCACGAGCCGGCCAACTGGGTGCTCGGCAATCCGGGTACTCTCCGGCAAAATAGCAGGCGAGGACAGGGGGCTCGAATGGTCCCACTGGATTTTTCACGATTTCGTGTCCTGACATTCGATTGCTACGGCACCCTGATCGACTGGGAGCTGGGCATTGCTCGAGTGCTGCAGCGCTGGGCGCGGCGCCACGGGCTCGCGCTGCAGGACGACGAACTGCTGGAAGCCTTTGCCGTCAGCGAAGCACGGCAGGAGCAACAATCGGAGTTTCGTCTCTACCCGGACGTGCTTCGCGCCGTGCATCACGAAATCGGCCAGCAGTTCGGCCTGCCGGTCAGCAAGGAAGACGCCGACACACTGGCCGAATCGGTGGGCGAATGGCCGCCGTTTGCCGACACCGCAGAAGCCCTGCGACGGCTGCAGCGCCGCTACCGACTGATGGTCGTCTCCAACGTGGATCGTGCTTCGTTTTCCCGCACGCAGCAGCAGCTCGGCATTGCTTTCGACGCCGTGGTCACTGCGGAAGCGGTCCGCGCCTACAAGCCAGACCGGCGCATGTTCGAGCGGGCGCTGGAATCTGCTGCTGCACTCGGCGCTGCGGCCGACCAGGTGCTGCACGTGGCCCAGAGCTTGTACCACGACATTGTCCCCGCCAACGCCCTGGGGCTGGCCACGGTGTGGGTGAATCGCCGCGCCGGCAAATCCGGCTGGGGCGCAACCCGACCGCCAGACCGCTCTGTGCGACCGGACCTGGAAGTGCGCTCCCTGGCCGAGCTCGCCGCACTGGCCACCTGAGCTGGCTCCCCGAGTAGTTCCCTAAGCAAACGGTTTGCGCATCGGCGAAACGACGTGCGGTCAATGCGGGATGCGGGTGGCGTTGCGGGGCCAGCGCGGGCGAAACTGGGCGTCCGGGATGCGTGCGTTGCGCACCACATTGCTGTACCGGATCTCGAAATAATCTCCGGAACCGGTTTCAAAAAACTTCTGCTGCACGGGCAGCCAGGTGGCCTGATCAATCCACAGATGAATTTTTGAAATCTGGTTGCGAATCGCTTCGGCCTTGGGAGTCAGCTCGAGCCAGACCACGCGCTGCCCATCCTTCGTTTGCTCGCCGAGCAGCGTGATCAGATAGCCTTTCTTCAGCTCGTTGCCGCCGGTGCCAAATCCGAGCAGCAGGAACTGATCCACCAAGGCGCGGTGCTTGCTGAGGTCGTACTCATCCACGCGGTTCGTGCGGGGATGGAAGACAAACAACTGGTCGCCCCGGCGCAGAACGGTACGTGCGGCTGGATGCGTGATTTCGATCAGCATCTTGGCATCGCGGCGGACGTAGATCTGTCCGGATTCGGTGGAACGATCATCCACCACCGTGGTGACTTTGGTGCGCTCGATTTGTGCCACCAGGCTCTCGAACCGCTCCGCCTCGCGGTCGAGCTGATGCAGGATATCGTCCAAGGTCCAGTGGCTGCGTTGTGGCCCATCGGCCCCGGCGAGCAGCGAACCGAACAGGCCGAGCCAGCCGCACAGCAGGGCCAGACGCATACCGCCGCACCGAGCGAATCTTTTGGTGCCGTCCTGCCTGTTTGAAGAGCGCAAATCAACGCCTCCAGAGGCCAAGTGAGCGCGTCGCATGCTATCACAGGGTAAGGATGTCCAAGGGAACTTTGCCGTTGGTTTCTGCGCCGAAAGCTTCCAATCAGTTGCTTGCCGTCCACCAGGCCTATGGACGGACTCGGACTTCGTAATACTCGACCTGGCCCTCGCCGTCGCGGATGGCGTGGATTTCTTCCAGAGTGAAGGGGCGGTGAGCCAGCTCCTCCGCGTGGCGGCGGAGCAGTTCGCGGATGTCCCGCTCTAGCTCCGGCGTGCGGACGGTCACGGCTAGCGAAGCAGCCGGGATGCGGTAGGTGAGGGTTCCGTCGGCACGTTCGGCAACTAGTTCGGGGCCCGAAGCACCGGGCAGGATACTCGTACGGGGCCGGTCGTGAAAGCAGCCGCGTGGCACCAGCAGCACAAACAGCACAATGACCAGGACCATCAAGTCGTAGGGCCACGAGCCACGCTCGTAGGACCAGAACAGCGTATTCTTCAGAATGCTCCAGGCGCGGCGCATCGTTAATCGGCTGGGATCCCGTCCACAATCACGCCATCGCGCATATGAACGACCCGGCTGGCGTAGGCGGCGGCTTCCGGATTGTGCGTGATCATCACAATGGTCTGACCCAATTCACGGTTCAATTGACGAAGCAAGCCCAGGACCATCTCCGAGTTGCGTGTATCCAGATTGCCAGTCGGTTCATCGGCCAGCAGGAGTTTCGGTTCGTGGATGACGGCGCGCGCCAACGCTACCCGCTGTTGCTCGCCGCCGGAAAGTTCTGCGGGCCGATGATGCAGTCGCTCGGTCAGGCCCAGCATGCGGGTGATCATCGCAAAGCGATGCGGATCGAATCCGTTGCCGTGGATGTGCTGGGCGATGGCGATGTTGCCCCGGGCGGTCAGCGTGGGAAGCAGATTGAATCGCTGGAAGACGAACCCGATCTTGTGCCGCCGCAAGCGCGTGCGTTCGGCATCGCTCAATGTGGCTAGGTCGTTGCCGTCAACCAGCACGCGCCCGCGCGTGGGTTGGGTGAGTCCGCCCATGACATAAAGCAGCGTTGATTTACCGCATCCGGACGGGCCCATTACCGCCACAAACTCACCCGGATTGACCTCGAAATTCACGCCCTGCAGAGCGGGCACCTCGACCTTGCTCGAGCGGTAGATCTTCCACAGGTTCTCCGTTTTCAAAATCGGTTCCAACCCCTTCCTCCCGAAGGAGCCCCGCCAAGAAAGCCGCCGTATTCTATCGCCGAACTCCACAGCCTGCCAGCGCGACGGCTGGCTACTCATAGGCCAGAGCCTGGATCGGGTCGCGACGGCTGGCCAGCCAGGTCGGATAGGCGGCACCCGCAAGACCTGCTCCGAAAGCGATCGCCGCGGCTCGCAGCAACCACGCGGGTGTAATCTGGACCGATAGCGTGGGAAAGAGGCTGGTGAGCGCCGCCTGGGTCAAATAGCTGAACCCGACCCCGACCAGAATTCCCGCAGCACACAGCAATGCACTCTCCGCCAGAAAGATCCTGGCAATGTAGGCTTTCGAGGCACCCAGCGACTTCAGCACGCCGATTTCACGGGTACGCTCGAGGATTGTCGTGTACATGGAGAGCAAAATCACCAGGAAACCGATCACGACCGCAAGCGCAATCATCGAACGATTGAATGCGTCCAGGCCGGGCAGGTTCGAGGTGGTCATCATCGAAAGCAGGTCTTTCAGCGGCCGGATCTCGTATCGGGGAAACAACGTGCGGAGCTCCTCCATCACTTGCGGAGTCTGTTCTGCGCGAGTGCACTTGATGAAGAACAGGGAGGCTTTGTCCACGGCGCCGAACATCTGCTGCAATGTCCGGATGGGAACGAACAGGCGAGCGCCCTTGCCGTGCTCGACCACGCCAACCACGGTGAAGTCGTGGTCGAACAGCCGCAGGACGTCGCCGGCGTGTAGCTTGCGCGCCGCTGCATACCAATCGTCGACCAGCACTTCGTAGCCGTCCCGCAGCTCGCGGCCCTCGTGCAACACGAATCCTCCGGAAATTGCGCGAAAACTCTCCGGTTCGATGCCGTACACCACATCCAGTCCACCCGAGGTACTCGACTGCAGCAGCACCGGCGCCACCGCCCGCACGCCCCCGATGGTCCGGAGCCGGTCGCGGATGCGGATGGGCATGGGGGCACTGCTGAAGGCAAGAAACACAGAGGACGACGGCGGCTGCAACATGATGTCGGCGCCGATGCCCTCGATGCGCTTGGCGGTTTCCTGGAGCATGCCGGTGGTCAGCCCGACCATGACCACCACCAGCGCCACCTCCACACCCACCACCAGCACACTGATCAGCGTGCGCAGTTTCCGGTGAAACAGATTGCGAACGACCAACTGTGCGATCATCGGCCCGCTCCGCCCTGGGAATCGCCCACGCGCACCAGCTCGGTGCCCGGCGGCTGCTCGAGCCGGAAGCGTTCGGCCGCGATCGCTTCGTTCAACCGCAACCGATTCAGCCGAACCGTCAGTAGGTAGTCTTCCTGGGGCCGCTCGAGCTGAATCCAATAGGGAAACCACACACCCGCCACCGCGCGCCACTCGGAATAACGGATATCGGCCAGCCGCCGGCCCGCAGCCCCGAAATGCTGCAGCCGGACCAGAGACAGATCGGTCCGGTCGAACCACAGTTTGCGTTCGATCTCCCACCCGGCATCCGCAGCAGCCGGTCGCAGCACGGTCAGCACGTAGTAGCGGTGTGGTGACGCATCGAATTCTTCCAGCAGGATGCGGGCAGGGTCGGTCAACTCCTGCCAGAACAGCGCGTCCAGCAAATGTTGCGGGCGCAGGTTTTCGATCGGCTTCTCCGATGTGCCCGGGCCAGTCGCCTGGCCGATCAAAAACTGGTTTCGTGACGGAAGAAAGATGCGGAAGGTCTGAGCGTCGCTGACCATGTCGAAGATATTCTTGCCCACGACCGGCGCCTGACCGATGACGCGAATGCTCGAGGGGCGCTGGGCGAGCAGAAAGCCACCCACTTCGCGATACTCCTCGATCCAGCCTCTGTAGGCGGAGCCGACCGTCGCCTGCAGTTCGATGCTGGCGGTGAGGCTGCGAATCGCTGCGGCCTGTCGGTTGAATTCCCGGATCAAATCTTCGCGTGTGGCATTCCGCGCCGACGGCATCGCGTCGGGTGCCGTCACCCGACGCGTCCGCACGCTGCACGCGATTCCCAGTGCAGCCACCACCGCAACCAGCATCGCCCATTGGATGGAAGCACGCATACGCGGCAGGTCTCCCGCATGGGACAAATCCAACAATCTATCAGCCGACCCCGAGCCCGTCAAACCGCCCGGGCGCGACCACATCCCGGTTTCTGGCATACTGGACGCGATGCGCAAATGGGTGTTGGTTCTTCTGTTGGCCACAAGTGTCCTGGCAGCCCAGCGTCCCAAGCTGCCACGCCCAGAGCGGCTCGACAGCAACGTGACATACCGCCGGGACCGCACCACCGGCGAGCTGTGGTCTGCACCGCCAACAAATCCGGCAGTGCGGCCGAACACGGATTCGGTTCGGATTCGTGCCCAGGTGAGCCTGGTGCTGGTCACGACGAACGTGCTGGCCCCGGATGGCTTGCCTTTGTGGGGACTGGGTGCTCACCAGTTTCGCATCTACGAAGATGGCGTCGAACAGCGCATCGAACATTTCGACGCCGCCAGCACGCCGGGCCGCATCGTGCTGCTGCTGGACGTCAGCCCCAGCATCTACCGCGAACTCCACGCCGTCCGGCAGGCTGCTCGTGCGCTCACGGCTGAACTGGCAGCGCACGACGAAGTGGCACTGGTAGCGTTTTCTGCCGAGACCTGGCTGCTGCTGCCTTTCACCGCCGACCGAAAACAGCTTGCCCAGGCGATCGATGCCCTGGAGCTGGCCAGAGGGCCCGCGGCACGCCGCGGCTCGCACATCTACGAAGCGGTCTATCTGGCGGCGGCCGCCCTGTTTGGAGATTCGCCTGCTACCGGCCGAAGGACGATGGTGCTGCTCACCGACGGCCAGGACAGTCATCTCGGCCTGAGCTGGAATCCCGAAAGCGCCGCCCCGCGCTCGACGGCGCACGACCATCTCACCTTCGAAGACGTCTGCCGCAGATTGACGAGCGCTGGCGTCGAGGTGCAGGTGATCAGCGTATTACCTCGCCCGCGTGCACTTACTCCGGAGTGGTTCGCTGCGCGCCGCGCCTCCTCACTGATTTCCGTCGAAACCCGCGATGCCGGCATCCCGCACTACACCGCCTATCTGGCCGAGCTGGTGCGGCGCGCGGGCGGACAACTGCACTTTCTTGCCGAAGCCGCCACACTGGCAGACGTCTATCGCCAGATTGCCGAAAGCCTCCGCACCCAGTACACGCTGGGCTACTACCCCGCGGCCGGCTTGCAGAAGCCCGGCTGGCGAACCATCCGGGTCGTAGTGCGCGACCATCCCGAAGCGCGGCTCACTCACCGTGCCGGCTACTACGTGCCCGCTCATCCGTGAAGGAAACGGGCACGCACTTGACCGGAGCGCCCACCACGATACCATCGCACGCGGTCGTCCCACGGCTGTGGTTAAATGAGCAAGCCATGCGCAGACGCCGATTCCACCTGCGACTGCCTTCGAGAACGCTGCTTCTGGGCGAGCGGACGCTGCTGATGGGCATCGTCAACGTCACGCCCGATAGCTTCTCGGACGGCGGCCGATATCTGGCACCCGAAGCTGCCATTGCGCACGCCATCGCCCTGGAGCAGGCCGGAGCCGACCTGCTCGACATCGGCGGCGAATCCACACGTCCGGGCGCCGAGGGTGTCAGCGCCGAGGAAGAATTGCGGCGGGTGATGCCGGTGCTGGAGGGTTTGCGCGGGCGAGTTTCTGTGCCCATTTCGATCGACACCCAGAAGGCGCGCGTGGCGGAAGCCGCGGTGGGGCTCGGCGCCGAGATGATCAATGACGTCTCAGCGCTGCGCACGGACCCGTCGCTGGCCGAAGTCGCCCGTCGCCACCGCCTGCCCGTCGTGCTGATGCACATGCGCGGCACCCCGCGCACGATGCAGCAGGGGCCGTTCGCGCTCAACGTTCTGCTCGACGTAAAGATGGGCCTGCGCGCGGCGGTGCGCCGGGCGCTCGCTGCGGGCCTTCGCCGCACACAACTGATTCTCGACCCGGGCATCGGGTTCGGCAAATCCTATTTGCAGAATTTCGAGCTGCTCGCGCGCCTGCCTGCGCTCGCCACTCTGGGCTTCCCGTTGCTGGTGGGCACTTCGCGCAAGATGTTCATTGGTCGCAGCTTGAACAACGCTCCGCCGGAAGCGCGCATCTGGGGCACCGCCGCTACGGTGGCGGCTTCGATTCTCGGCGGCGCCCACATCGTCCGCGTGCACGACGTAGCCGAAATGGCTCAGGTTGCTCGCATCACCGATGCGATCCTGGCGGCACAGTAAAATTCGCTGGCTTTCGAGAGCGCAGGCTGAAAAACTGGCAGCTCAACACAGGAGTCCGAGTTTCACCGCGCGGCCCGACCGTGCGGCTCAAATTCATCGCAGGAGTGGACCGATGAACGCAAGAAATTGGCTGGCCCGGTGGCTGCGACTTTTCCTGCTTGTTCCGGTGCTGCTCGTAGCCTGGCCCGTTCAGCCGCAGAGCAGCAACGACGCAGTACAAAAAATCATTGCCGCGGCACTGGGACCCGGGCCCATGGAAGAAAACCTGCGGCAGTTGACCGATGAAATAGGCGGGCGGATGAGTGGCACACCGCCGATGCTTCGTGCGGCGGAATGGGCCGTGACGGCTTTCCAGCACGCCGGTGTAGATACGGCTCGCACGGAGCCATTCACCATGCCCACGAGTTGGAGCGAAGGGGCCACGCGGCTCGAGGTAATCGCGCCGGTCGCATTTCCCGCGCAGGCTGTCTCGCTGGGCTGGTCGCCGCCCACGCCGCCCGGCGGCCTGGAGGCCGACCTGGTGGATGTGGGCATGGGCACCGAAGCCGATTTCGCGCGCGCGCGGCCAGTGCGTGGCTCGATTCTGCTGGTGCATTCGCAGGTGATCCGCACCTGGGAGGACTTGTTCGGTGAATACAACCGCGCTCCGGCCATCCTGGATCAGGCGATCGCTTCGGGCGCGGCTGCGGTGCTCTGGATGTCTTCGCGGGAACAGCGACTGCTCTACCGTCACATCCACAATTTCCTGGGACAGATCGATCGGCTGCCACAGGCGCTCGTGGCCCGCGAGGATGCCCAGCGCATCGCACGTCTGCTGGCGGCCGGACGGCGTGTGCGGGTACGGCTGGATCTGCCGAACCGCATTGGCGGGCCGGTCGAGGAGCGCAACGTAGTGGCCGAGATTCGCGGACGGGAGCGCCCCGAGGAAATGGTCCTGCTGGGTGCGCACCTGGATTCCTGGGATCTGGGCACCGGCGCGCTCGACAACGGCTGCAACGCAGCGCTGGTGATCGACGCTGCGCGGGCCATCGTCGCCGCCGGTGTGCGGCCGCGGAGGACGCTACGCTTTGTCCTCTGGTCCGGTGAAGAGCAGGGACTGATCGGCTCCTGGCGCTACGTTCAGCAGCACCGTGCCGAGCTGGACCGAATCGTCGCCTACGTGAATTTCGACGAAGGCATCGGACGCGTGGTGGGCTACTCGCTGGGTGGCCGTGCCGATATCGAACCGGCGCTGCGCGAAATTCTTGAGCCCATCGAGTCCTGGGGAGCCAATGCGCACACCGCCGATGCCTTCGTCGGCACCGATAATTTCGATTTCCTGCTCGAAGGCATCCCCACCCTGGTGGCGACTCAGGAAGAACACAACTACATCACCAACTATCACGCCAGCTCGGATACGTTCGATAAAGTCGACCTCCGCGAACTGAAGCGGCACACCGCGCTGGCCGCGGTGACGGTCTACGGCATCGCTGAACGCGAAGAGCGCATCGGGCCCCGCCTCACCCGGAGCGAGGTCGCAGCCCTGCTGCAGCGCACCGGACTCGATCAGCAGATGCAGCGGTTCGGCTTTTGGCCGCTGTGGGAACGCGGCGAACGCGGCCGCCAGCCCTAGCGAGCTTCGTTCCGCAGCGAATTCAACGGCGTGAAGGAGTGCGCCGGCCAGCGACGGGCGGTATAATGTCTTGATGAATTCTCCTGCACCAGTCACAGACACTTCGGCCAGCCGTGTCGAGCGTCGGGTGTTGGCGGTGGATTATGGCCGGCGCCGGCTCGGGCTGGCCCTCAGCGACCCACTGCGCTGGACCGCGCGTCCGTTACTCATCCTGAAGCGCAAGAATCGCCGCGAAGACCTGCGCCGATTGCGGCAGATCGTGGTCGAGCACGAAGTCGGGCAGATTGTGGTGGGCTGCCCTCTCCACTTGGATGGACGGGAAAGCGAAATGGCCGTCGAGGTTGCCCGTTTCGCCCGGCGGCTGGAGAAAGAACTCAGGCTGCCGGTCGTGCTGGCCGATGAGCGGCTGACGAGCTGGGAAGCCGCTCAATCTGCCCGAACCACTTCCCGCCGGCAACGCACCCACGACGACCTAGCGGCCGCTATCCTTTTGCGGGACTACCTCGAACAGCAGCGCGCAACTCGGCAGCGACCATGAGCGTGCGACGCATCGGACTGGCCCTCTTCGTTCTGTTCACCGGTGTGCTCGTCTGGCTGGGAATTGTGCTCGGCCTGCCCTATGGACGGTTCCCCGCGGCAGGCATCCTGGTCGAGATTCCCCCGGGCACCAGTGTCCGTGCCGTCGCAAAAACTCTGCAGGCCAGAGGCGTGATTCGCAGCGCGGTGGCGTTCGAGCTGCTGTGCCGATTGCGAGGCGCACGGCCCCAGGCCGGGGAATATCGCTTCGAACGCCCGGCATCCAGCTTTGCCGTTCTGCACAAATTGGTCGTCGGCGAAGTGGCTTACCACACGGTGCTGGTGCCCGAAGGCAGCACGATGTTCCAGGTTGCCGAGCGCATGGCCCAGGCCGGCCTGGTGCCGCGCGAAGAATTTCTGCAAGCCGCCCGCGACCCGGCGCTGATTCGCGACCTGGCGCCAAAGGCGAGGAATCTGGAAGGCTTCCTGTTTCCAGCGCAGTACGAATTTCCACGCAGTGTCACCGCGCAAGAAATCGTGGCGGCGATGGTGCGCCGGTTCCGGCAGGTCTGGGACTCCCTGGCTGAGCAGCCGGGTGGGAATCCGCACGGGTTGACTCCGCTAGAGCTGGTTACGCTGGCTTCGCTGGTCGAACGGGAAACAGGTGTGGCCGACGAGCGCGGCCTGATCGCCGGCGTCTTCTACAACCGCCTGCGAAAGCGCTACCCGCTGCAGTGCGATCCCACCGTGATCTATGCCCTCGAGCTGGCTGGCCGCTATCGCGGCGAGCTGCTGCTGCGCGACCTGCGCTTCGACTCCCCCTACAACACCTATCGCTACCGGGGCCTGCCTCCCGGACCGATTGCCAACCCCGGCGAGGCAGCCTTGCGGGCCGCACTGTTCCCGCCGGAAACGGATTATTTCTATTTCGTTGCCAACGGAGAGGGCGGGCATTTCTTCAGCAAAACGCTGAGCGAACACAACACCAACGTGGCACGCTACCGCCAATGGCTGGCAGAGATGCGTCGGGTGGAACAGGAATCTTCCGGAAACCAGTTCAACCCGAAGCACTCGCCAGAGAAGAATCGTTGATGGCCCGCACGCACACACCTACCAAGAAAGAAGCCATCCTGGCCATCGCCGAAACGCTGGGCGTAGAACGCTTCACCCCGGCCGAAGTGGAGCAGATTCGGCGGCAGTTGATCGTGCGGCTGGGGCCAGAGCGGGGTCGCGCTTCGGCTGACTACATCGCCAGTGTGTTGAAGGCCGCCGGACGACGGGTTCTGTGGGCCAGCCGCACTGACGAAACCAGCCAGTACGAAGAAGAGTTCGCCGACCTGCTGCACTTCTCCACTCTGGAGGAAGCTGAGCTGACGCTGGTGCGGCTGGACGAATTACTGCGAAAATTCATCGCTGCCGGTGAACGCCGTGCGGCAGAGCGCGTCCGGGAAATTGCTCGCTTGGGCCGCCGGCGCGCCGAGATGATCGCGCGGAACCGGCGTGTGGACCCACGCAAACGCGCTGAAAAGCAGGAAATCGTCAACTGGTTCCGTATCTGGCTGGAAACTCCAGATGCGTTTTTCGACTGGCTGGAACTGCGCAAACAGTCGCCTGAATTCCGCCGCCAGTTCGGCAGCATCCACGCATAAGGAAAAGCCGTTCGATGGGCCCGTACCGATTGGAAATCGAACCGCTACCGCTCGGCTCGGACGTGCGCGCTATCGGGTTGGAGCTGACCGATGCCGACAGCGGCGAACCCGCCCGAGGTCGACCGGCCGCGCGCATCTGGAGCCGCGTGCTGCCTGCGCTGGCCGGGGTGGAGCCGTGGGCGCTGGATTTCTTCAGCCACCTGCACCGTGTACGGGAATACTGCCGCGCACACGACATCGCGTACCGCGATGCTGCGTCGCGCACCCTGGTAGTAGATGTACCGACGCCAGCGGTCGCCGAAGCCCTGCTGACCCGTTTCGCCGAAGAGCTGTTCGGTGTGCGCGCCGGCGAGCGCCTGCGCGCAGGCGACCCGGCACTGGAAGCCGAGCTTTCCCGCCGCGGCGCAGACGCCTACCACCTGGCCTTTCCGGCCTACTTCTTCTGCGCGCTCTGTGACTTCGGCAGCGGCACGCTCACGTTGTTGACCGACCGCTTGTGGCCCGCCGAAGTGCTGCGGCGGGTTCGTCCCGTTGTCCAAGATCTGGCCGTAGACGCGGTGGCCGCGGATTTCGCTGGCACCGGCGGATAGCCCACCTGCGAAACTGTGCAGCAGCGCCAGCGAGCACACCGACTGCCTCAATCGAGATCGAAGTCCCGGATCGGTTTTTCGGCAGGAGCTTCCTTGGCTTTCTTCAGGCCTTCTTCGAAGAGCCGGTCGAAGATTTCTTCTTTCCGTTTTTCTGCTTCGATGGATTTGCGGAATTTTTCTTCGCGTCGCTCCGCTTCTTCGCGCAGCAGGCGAGCGGCATCGTCCAGGTTCACTTCCGGCACCCGTTTCGCGGCGGTGTGCGAAAGGACGATGCCCAGCTCGGGGTCAATCGTGAGGCTGGCCTGGCAACACGGACACTGCAACTCGACCCTGCGAACTGGCTTCTTGCCCATAGACGTATTCTACGCCAGTTTCTGCGGCGTGGCACGACGGTGGGGTCGCATCGGCGATGCCGGGGAACGGGCCGTCCCGCGGGAAAACAATGGCGCCCGAATGGTCGACTTACGCGGTGGCCGGTTTTTCGCCCTTGGCGAACCCGGGTGCAGGTTTCGGCTCAGGCCGCGGAGCCAGTTGCGGTTCTTTGGCAGGCACCGGTTGTGGAGGCGTCGGCGGCGCTTTTTCGGGCAGGGGTTTGCCTTCGATCAGCAGGCGGATTTCGTTCGCATCCAGCACTTCGCGCTCCAGCAAAGCTTGTGCGATGCGGTCCAGGGCCGAGCGATTCGTGCGCAGGATTTCGCGGGCACGATCGTAAGCGGCCGTGACAATTTTCTTCACTTCCTGGTCGATGCGGATGGCGGTGTCTTCCGAGTAGTCGCGGTGCTGAGCAATCTCGCGTCCCAGGAAGATGGCCTCTTCCTTTTTGCCGAACGTGAGCGGGCCCAGTTCGCTCATGCCCCACTCGCAAACCATCTGCCGCGCCAGGTCGGTGACGCGTTCGATGTCGTTGCCGGCGCCGGTGGTCAATTTTCCGAGCACAATTTCTTCTGCCGCGCGGCCGCCCATCAGCACGGCCAGTTGTGCCTCCAGGAAATCCTTCGTGTAGGTATGTTTGTCGTCGATCGGAAGCTGCATGGTGATGCCCAGCGCCATGCCGCGCGGGATGATGGTGACTTTGTGCAGCGGATCGGCTTCGGGAATCATCGCGGCGACCAGAGCATGCCCGGCTTCGTGATAGGCGGTGTTGCGCTTCTCCTCGTCGGACAAAATCATGGACTTGCGCTCGACGCCCATCAGCACCTTGTCCTTGGCCATTTCAAAATCCGCCTGCGTGACGAACTTGCGGTTCTGCCGGGCAGCCCACAGTGCTGCCTCGTTCACCAGATTGGCCAGGTCGGCGCCGGAAAAGCCTGGCGTGCCGCGGGCAATCAAAGAGAGGTCGACGTCTTCGGCCAGGGGGACCTTGCGGGTGTGCACGCGCAAAATTTCTTCACGGCCTTTCAGATCCGGGCGTGGTACGACAATGCGGCGATCGAAGCGGCCCGGACGCAGCAGGGCCGGGTCGAGCACATCGGGGCGGTTCGTCGCAGCAATCAGAATCACGCCCTCGTTCGATTCGAAACCGTCCATTTCCACCAACAGCGCGTTCAGCGTCTGTTCCCGTTCATCGTGCCCGCCGCCCAGGCCCGCGCCGCGGTGACGGCCCACTGCATCGATCTCGTCGATGAAGATGATGCACGGAGCATTCTTCTTTCCCTGCTCGAACAAGTCGCGCACGCGGCTGGCGCCCACACCCACAAACATCTCCACAAAATCGGACCCCGAGATGGAAAAGAACGGCACGTTGGCCTCGCCGGCGATGGCCCGCGCCAGCAACGTCTTGCCCGTACCCGGCGGCCCCACCAGCAGCACGCCCTTCGGGATGCGTCCGCCCAGCCGCTGGAACTTTTGCGGGTCGCGAAGGAATTCGATGATTTCTTGCAGCTCCTCTTTGGCCTCGTCAATGCCCGCGACGTCCTTGAAGGTGGCTTTCTTCTGCTGCGGGGTGAGCAGACGCGCACGGGATTTGCCGAAGCTGAGCGCTTTGTTGCCGCCGGCCTGCATCTGCCGAATCATCAACACCCACAGCGCCGCCAGCAGCAACAGGGGAAGCAGGTTCCCGAGGACGACCCACCATTCACCCCGGCTGACCTCCTTGAAACGCACCGGCACGCCCTTCGAGCGCAGGGTTTCCGTCAGCGAGCTGAGCACTTCCTTGTCCACAGTCACCGAATACTTCTGTGCCGGCTCGCGGTACTCGCCGACGACTTCGGCGGTCACCGGCCCGACGTTGATGGTGACGTCGCCCTGCAGATTGCCCCGCTCGACCTGGGCGAGGAATTCTGTATAGCTCGGTGTTTGCTCTTTGGCCGAGTGTCCCGTGGTGGACGCCATGTACCACAAAAGCACCGCCAGGCAAATCATGAACACCCAAAACAGGATTGTGCGTGCCGCTGAGTTCAAAGGATTCCCTCTCTGTTTTCAATGCCCGCTGCCATGGCCCACCCCATCCTTATTATTAGATGCCGGACAGGCACCAAAGTGCCCATCAACCCGTCGGTGCGGCGCCTCCCGGTACAGACTGGCCGGCGCTCATTCCGGCTCTGGCCCGGCATCCATTCCGCTAGCCGTGATGAGCACTCCGCAGCGCGTGCCGGGCCGTGCCGCAAACTCTTCCGCGGCGGGCATCCCCAGCACCCAGGCGAGTTGCCCCGCGCACGTCAGCACCGGCCACCCCACCCGTTCGTGCAGCGCGATGCGAAACTCCTGGAACAGGCGCTTCACTTTGTGAACATGCGCGCGTCCCCGCGGGCGGTAGGAGTCACCAGGCCGCCAGTTGCGTAGCCGAATCGGCGAGCGCAGCAGGTCTCGGTCGAGCACGCCCGGCAACTGTTTAGTTTCTACCGATGCCGTGGCCCAGTCAATCAGTTTCAGGCAGAACCGTCGGCGGATTTCGGGAACGTCAACAGCCGCCGAGCCCTGCTCTGGCAGTGAAACTTCGTATTCGTACGTCACGCCGGCCGGTGGCAGGATCCGCCCACCCGGCTGCTGGATGCGGCCGGGGCCCACTCGCGCGAAAATCAATTGATCGAACTCTTTTTCGACCACCACTCCATCGGGCAGGTGCGTCGCGCCGCCGCTCTGCGAACGAGCAAGCTGCAGCACCTGCTCGATGTGCTGTGCCGTCAGCCGCGACCGGTTGCCCTTGACCTCTTCGACCAGGCGGCGCACCAACCGCCGAGCCAGCGCTTCGCTGCTGGCCGCTTCTCCCCGCGCCAATCCAGCCAGCGGAGCCAGCAGACCTGCGACCGGCACTCGCAGGCCCCGGGGGGTCTGCTGCGCCAGTGCTGCCACGCGTTCGTCCAGCAACGCGGACCAGAATGCTTCCTCGGCACGCGCACGTTCGGCCAGACCAGCCAGATGCGTGATCACCTGCGGATGAAAATCGCGCTCGAGCCGCGGCAGTAGCTCCAGCCGGATGCGAGCGCGCAGACGCGTCACGTCGAGATTTGACGGGTCTTCGCGCCACGGCTGTCCCAGACGGGCCAGATACTCGCGCAGGGTTTGTCGTCGAACCTCGAGCAACGGACGCACAATCGCTCCCCGCACCGGATAAATCCCGGCCAGACCGGTCAGTCCCGTGCCTCTCAGGATGTGCGCCAGCACGGTTTCCGCCTGGTCGTCGGCTGTGTGGGCTACGGCGACACGGTCGGCGCGACCTTCGCGGACAACACGCTCGAAAAACTCGTAGCGAAGGCGTCGGGCTGCGTCCTCCAGATTCCATCCCGCTGCGCGGGCGCGTTCGGCCACTGGCTCGCGACCGGCGAAGAAATCAAGCCCGAGTTGCGCGGCCAGCTCCGCGACGAAGGCTTCATCTGCGTCCGCTTCCGCGCCGCGAAGTTGATGATGGAAATGCAGCACCAGCAGACGGAAGCCCAGCGTCTCGCGCAACTCGAAGAGCAAGCGCAGCAGCGCTACGGAATCCGCGCCGCCGGAGACTCCCACGCCCACACGGTCGCCGGCGCGCAGCATCCGATAGCGTTGAATGGTTTGCCGCACCCGCTGGGCCAGGTCTGTGGGTCGCGCCATCGGAGTGTGTGTCCTGCCGGTGCCGATGGTACCAGTCTGTCAGACCTCGGCACAATGCAAGCTCGCGATGGATTCAGGAGGGTCCGATGGTCGATGCAGCCGCAGGCCGCATCCAAAAAGATTGGATTAGAGCCGATTGGCAAACTGCTGCGCGACGAGCTCGCGGTTGTGCGCAATGCGGCGGTCGAGCGCTACAGCCATGAAATAAGCACACCCTTGCCGTTCCTGCTCGATCCAGGCGCGCACCAAAGGCAGGAATCGTCCCAGGGTTCTCTGGAAAAGATTGAGCAGCCCGAAATAGGTGCTCACCGAGCGCAGCTCCAGCTTGTCGTCCGATTCGGGACACAACTGCACCAGTTGACGCAGGCGTGGCAAGGATTCGGCCTCCACTTCAGTCCCGTGAATGCCCGCCAGCTTGCGCACCTCTTCGGAAAGCTCCCACTTGCGATAGGTGGCCACCAGTGCGCGGCAGTAGGAGAGGAAAAACTGCACAAAAGCAATCAGTGAGACGAGAAGAATGAGGACGGCGATCATCGGTGCACGGCCGCGACCCGTGCGGGGGCCAGTCGCGCCTCCTCAGGAATCCGGGTGAACGTGTACGCCCACGCCAGCGGCAAGAACGTGGAGACCAAAGGAAACACAAACCTGAAGATTCCTATCTCCGGGAAGAGGTTTCGAAAAGCGAACAAAATTGCGTTAGCACTGAAGTATATCCCTAGTGAGAGAACCAAATGCACAAGCCGCGCTCGCGTTTCCCGAAGCTTCAAGACAGCTCCCCAGAGTACGTAAGTGAGGACAACCCCGACAAAGTACAAGTTTTGGCCCAGCTCAACAACGAACCGGTTTGTCAATTGGTTCAAATTTTTATGAACCACCATGTAGGAAAACCACACTGTCCCACCAAGAAGCAGAACAGCTACAGCGCGCAAATAACGGCTTACTGACATTTCTCGGAAAGTGTGCTGATAAAGCTCAAGGATGGTGAAATACAGAAAAATGGTGATAAGGCAATCGGAGTAGTAGTATAAATATCTGTATTCTAAAGATTCAAATCCATACCGCAAATAAACAAAAAAGTGGCTGACGTTAACCAACGCAGCCACTAACATGTATGAAGCAAGTGAGAAGTAACGTCGGTAGTGTTTGTTTGCAATTGCAAACACTACTACATAAACTTCCGCTGCAAAACTAACAAGCCAGATCGTGTAGTCTACCGGGCCGAGCATTCGCAAATACTATCCTCTTGAAGGCTCGGCCCGTCGTCAAGAGTGCAATTCCCTCACCCGGGATCGTCAACGCACCGGGGTCGCTGGGAAATCAGTGTTCCATGGCGTCGGCGGAACAGGGCTCCCAACACCTGCAACAACCCACGGTGTTGGTGGAACCGGGCTTCCAACACCAGCAACCTCACTACCGGAGGTCACTGCAAAGTTGCGCAACGCCATCGCCGTAACCAGCAGCAGGAGTACTACAAACAGCACTTTTGACCACCGAGACATTGTGTTACCCCCAAGTAAAGTTACTTACGAGGGGGATATTCTAGGTGGTCGCGTGCCGTTCCGAGGCATTTCTTTGGACTTTGTGTCCAAAGAGTTAACACCCCGGCCTCTGCCGGCAGGGCCAGCCTTCTGCCAAATTGTCGGGCACAAACTATCGCCCTCACACTCCCCTGTCAACGGTACCTTCGTACTACAGAGCCCGACAGCTCCGCACCTCTCCAGGTCGCATCTGCCCTGCTGTCTCGACATCCCGCTGCATCTCTTCTCCAGCAACGTGGCCGAACATTCGATCGAATTCCTGCGAGAATTGCCGGAACACTGCACGGGGCTCGAACAACCGCAACGATCCACTTCGAGCGAGCTGAGAAGCGCGGCCGTACGCACCGAGAGTCGACTCGAAGGCGACACGCTTCGCAGAGCGCCAACGAGCCGCGAGCGAGACCACCCGCCACGGCTCGCTCGTCCGACCTTGTTCGTTCCAGTAAGTTTCGCGAGGATGGCCATATTCCTTGCCTGGTATACCTCGGATAAAACACGCCGATCCGAGGAACTGTTCCCGGCCACGTCTTCCCATCATGCTGCGGAAGGTTGGCTTTGGGCTGCTTTTCTCATCGCGCTGTGAAATCCGTTTCCCGCGGCCAGTTCTTGACGGCGACTGCCGCCAGCTTGACACCTCAGGCAAACGCTCCGTACCATCGAAGCAATCGAGTCGTGCCGGTGTAGCTCAGAGGTAGAGCGAGGGTCTCATAATCCCTAGGTCGTGGGTTCGAGTCCCACCGCCGGCACCATGTTTCTCGCATTTTTCTCGCACTGATAGACGCTTTCGTGTACTCACTGCTGCAGTCATTCTTCTCTGCTCGGCACCCACACCGGCTCGTTTCTTTCAAACTCTACTTCCACTGCGGATCACTGCCGCTTTTGCTTCAGTTGCTAGGCAATAGGGTGGGTAGCGTCCACTAACACCCGGAAAGCAAAACACAAGAAGGATGGTGGACGTGGGGGGATTCGAACCCCCGACCCCCTGCTTGCAAAGCAGATGCTCTCCCAACTGAGCTACACGCCCACCGAGGGACAAAATCATTCTGCGGGAACGCAGCCGAGCGGTCAAGCGGACGTGCTCAGGCGCATCGGGCAGGTGGAGGTCAGAAACGCGCTGCGTTGGTTCCGGTCGCTCGTGCTATGCTTGCATTCGGGCCATAGCCATGGGCGCCGGAAGTCGCAACGGGGGGGCCGGCAAGTGTCCGGTCTGGTTGCGTGGGTGAGGAGAAGTAAAAGATGATCGCCAGCAGAAGCCGATTCGCTCGTGCGAGCGGGTTGCTCTTCGTTCTGGCGCTGCCGCTGGCGGCGCAGCATGAACATCACATGCGCACGCAGCATCGCACCGCAGAGCAGGCGCGCCTGGAGGTGCGACCGGGCCCAGGTGCGCGCACGCTCACGTTTCGGGTCGGACCTTTGCCGTTGCCCGCCGGCGCGGACCACCACGCAGTCGCCCAGGCTCCAGAGTTTTTCTGGGATGTGCCGTTTGATGGTTGGTTGGTCGCCTACCGCCCGAGGTTGGTGGATGCTGCGGGCAACGAGCTTCCCGGTCGGTTGCTGCATCACGTGGGTTTCTGGCACACCACGCGTCCGGATTTTCTCTGTCCGGAGAAACCGGAACACATCTTCGGCGCGGGCGGAGAAATGAACGAGTGGCCAGCGGTGCCCGGGTTCGGATATCGCGTGGGCAAGGGAGAACGGGTGCGCGTGGACACGATGTTCCACAATCCGACCGAAACCGACTATCCGGAAGTGTATCTGGAAGTGCTGGTCGAGTATGTGCGCGCCGACGACGGCCTGCCGCTGCGCAACTACTATCCGGCGTGGTTCGATGTGCAGCGGTGCCGGGATTCCAGCTACGACCTCCGGCCGGGCGAGAACGTCACGTCGGCGGAAATTCCGGTGCGCTACGAGGGCGTTTTGCTGGGTGTGGGCGGGCACCTGCACGACTACGGCCTGCTGCTGCGGCTGGTGAACGTCAGCCGAAACGAAAAGGTGGCCGAGCTAGTGGCCCAGCGCGATGAGCACGGACGGCTGCAGGCAATGCCCACCGAAACTTTCACCAATCGCGGCGGCTACCGGATTCGCGCCGGCGATACGCTGCGCGTAACGGCGATCTACGACAACAAATCCGGGCGGCCGCTGCCCGAAGGCGCCATGGGTATCGTGGTCGGCTATTTCGTCCCGGATGACGATGCTCCCCTGGCTGCGCTCCGCCGCAGCCCGCGACCCGCGCGCCGCTAACTGTGGCAGTTTGCACGAAGCCGATTCTCTGCTAGCATAAGGGGGCGAGCCGAATTCCTTTTCCCGGAGAGAATACAATGGCGCAGCGATGCGAACTCTGCGGCAAAGGCCCGCACTATGGGAACACGATCAGCCACGCGAACAACGCCCGACGGCGCCGGTGGCATCCGAACCTGCGCCGGGTGAAGGCGTTGGTCGACGGCGTGCGCACGCACCTCCGCGTTTGCACTGCCTGTCTGCGTTCAGGTCGCGTGGTCAAAGCCGCTTAACCCCGCCCGTCGAACCCGTGTCTCCCCGCCATCGAGTTCAAAAGCCGGAGCCGGCCGCAAGCGAGCCGAGGGGCGGTTGTGGCCGCCCAAGGAGCCACCGTGGAAAATTGTCGGAGTGACGTTTACGCCCGGGCACACAGCCTGCCCACCCTGCTGCTGGTTGTCACCCTGCTGGCGGGGGCCGCGTGCCGTTCGCAAGCGCCTCCTGGGCCGGACGTCTGGGCCGTTGTGAACGGGAAAGAGATCCGGCGCGAGGAAGTCGAAAAGCTCTATCGTTCGCAGCTTGCACTCGACCAGCCGCCCCCGCCGCACGAGCAGGCCTTGTCCATGAAACTGGCCATCCTGGATGAGCTGATCAACAATGAAATTTTGCTCGAACGTGCGCGGAAACTGGGCATGGAGGCCACCGACGGCGAAGTCGAAGACAAGTTCATCGAAATGAAAGCGCCCTATACCGAAGAGGAGTTCCAGCGGCAACTCCGAGAGCGCGAACTCACCGTCGAGGATTTGAAACGCGACCTCCGGCGCCAGTTGACCGTGCAAAAGGTGTTCAACCGTGAAGTGTTTTCCCGAGTCAGTGTGTCCGACCAGGAGATTGCAGAGTTTTACGAGCAGAATCGGGAGCAGTTCAACGTCCGCGAGCCGCAGTACCGCATTGCCCAGATCGTGGTGACGCCCCGTCCGGACCCGGGCCTGCGCAACCGCAAAGGCGACGACGCCACCACCGACGCCGAGGCTCGTCGCAAAGCGGCCAGCCTGCTCCAGCAGATCCAGGCCGGCGCAGACTTCAACCAGCTCGCCATGGACTACTCGGAAGACCCCACCACCGCTTCGACCGGCGGCGACCTGGGCTACATTCCGGAGTCGGCGCTGAACAACACGGACCCGGCCGTGAAACGGATCATCACCAGTATGCGCCCGGGCGAGGTGAGCAACGTCGTGGGCATGGGCGGCACCTACCGCATCTTCAAGATGATCGCCCGGGAAGCGGCCGGACAGCGCCAGCTCGAAGACGTGCGCACGAAAGAGTTCATCCGCGATACGCTGCGAAATCGCAAAGAGCAACTGCTCCGCGCCGCGTTCCTGACGATCGCTCGCGAGGAAGCCCGCGTGACCAACTACCTGGCGCGCCAGGTGCTCGAATCGGCCGGGAAGCTGCCTGCGAGCGGCTCCCCCGCTCCGGCTACTGAGGCACCGGGCGGCACGACGCCGCCCCCGCAACCGTAACGGGCAACACCCACACGCCATCCTTGCCCTGCCGGCGGGCTCGGCGGGGAAGCCTAGCTCAGGCGGCGCAGCGAGTTCACTGGGCCGCAAGCGCTCGCCGACAGAGTACAATTGTTGCTCTTCGGCCGTATCTTGGCGCGCCGGAACTACAATCCACGCGGAGTGTTCGTGTATGCGGAGCCACAGCAGGAAAGGAAACAGGACGAGCTGGCTGTGCGTGCTGGCCTGTGTGGTGGTACTGGCAGAGTTCACCGCAGCGCGGTCCGCGCAACAGCAGCCTGCCGGAGACTGGCAGGACGTCGCGCGTACCCTGGGCCGCGCGGGTGCCGAGGAGGAAGGTGTCTATTCGGTTTCGTTTCCGCGCGAAGACCTGGACGTGAGAATCGAAAAGGTTCGGTTGCGACCGACCTTTGCGCTCACTTCCTGGGCCGCGTTTCAGCGTGTCGGCGATGTCGTGCTGGTGCTGGGAGACCTGGTGCTGCAAGAGAAAGAAGTGGCCGAGGTGATTCGCCGCCTGACGGACGGCGGACTGGTCGTCACCGCGGTGCACAATCACCTGGTCGGCGAGTCGCCGAAGCTCATCTACGTTCATTTCTACGGCCGCGGTGACGCGGTCTCGCTGGCACGGAACGTGCGGGCCGCCCTGGAGGTTACCGGCACGCCCTTCGAAGCGCGTCCGCCGCGTTCACCACGGCTGCCTGCGCTGAGCGATGCCCTCCCGCCCAGCGAGGCTCGGTTGCGGGGAATCCTGGGGCATCGCGGCTGGAGCTCGGTGGGCGTGACGCACTTCCGCATCCCGCGCGCAGAGACCATTACGGCAGGCGGTGCTGTCCTCGGCCCACGGATGGGGGTGGCCACGATGATGAATTTTCAGGCCGTGGGCAGCAGCGCGGTGGCAACGGGAGATTTTGTCCTACTCGCCGAAGAAGTGCCGTCCGTGGTGCGCGCGCTCAGCGAAGCGGGTATTGCGGTCACCGCGCTGCACAATCACCTGCTCGAGGAACAGCCGCGGCTGTTCTTTCTCCACTTCTGGGGTCATGCGGACGCACCCACACTGGCTGCGGGTCTGCGCCGCGCGCTCGACCTGACCAACCACACCAAACCCTCAGAAACCTCTCCGGGTTCGAGCGAGCCACGATGAAACTGGAGGTACGCATCGGAACAGGCACGCGCACCGTCGAGCTGGTCCAGCGCGAGGGTCGCTGGCGGGCATTGCTGGACGGCACGCCGGTCGAAGCCGACGTCGTGGAGGTGGGTGCGGGGGTCTATTCGGTACTGCTCGGCGGCAGAGTCTACGAAGTGCGCGTGCAGCCAGAGGCACAGCGGCTGCGCGTCACCGCCGGCACGGAGGAATTTTCCGCCGAAGTTTTTGACCCGCGCGCCTGGCGTGGCCGGCGCAGCAGTGCACTGGAAGCCGAAGGCCGGCAGCAGGTGACCGCACCCATGCCGGGGAAAGTCGTGCGCGTACTGGTGCGACCTGGCGAGCAAGTGCAGGCGCAGCAGGGTCTGGTGGTGGTCGAAGCCATGAAGATGCAGAACGAAGTGCGGGCACCCAAATCGGGACGGGTGGAACGGCTGCTCGTACAGGAAGGGCAAGCCGTCAACGCCGGCGAAGTGCTCGCCGTCATCGCATGAAACGTGCAGGCTGGATAGCAAGCGGGCCTTTTCTGAGGGTCGGGCTTCGCGCGGGGCAGGCGTTCCGCCTGCCCCGCTTTTCATTGAACACGCCCCGTGGCCCGGGCCTGTTCAGGGCCCGAGTAGGCCAAAGTCCACGCCACTGGCGGCGCTCGGAAGCCTGCTCGGCCGGTCAGCGTTTGCGGACTTTCTTTGCCACCAGCACGGGGATACCTCCGGTGCGCCGGAACAGCAGTCCGCGCAGAGAGACGCGGTCGCCCGCAATCAGTGCCGCGGCTCCGCTCACATTGTCGAAGTCGGTTTCTGCCGACGTGCGCACCTCGATGCTGGTGATTCCGTTCGCCGTGAACAGCGCGGGCAACTGGTTCACTTGGAACGTCTGTGCGCCGGGCGTCTGCACGCTGGCGGTGAAGCGGGTCCGCCGCAACCGCACGCGGTCCGTGTTGATGTTCGTGCCCGAGGAACCGCTGCGTCGCCGCACCTGCACGGTCTGACCCACCAGCAGGTCCGCGCTGGACTCGAACCGCAAATCGGCTGGAATCGTCAGTCCGTTCGGGTCGATCCGGAAATTGGCGCCGCTCTGCACCGTCACGTTGATCAGGTCGCCGACTTCGATGTCCGCGAGATTCGGCACCTCGTTCAGCACCACGATCTGGAATTGCGTCGTGCTTTGGATGGCAACGACGATGCCTTCCACTTCCTCGGCATTCGGCCCGTCTTCGAACTCCACCTTGCGTGCGCGGAGCACGCCACCGGCCAGGATGCGCAGGTCCACTTCCAGAACCTGGCCTACCTGGATACATGAAAAGTTGTTCGGCGGGCACAGACCGTCGTCATCGAAATCCTCGAATTCGGTCTGCGCATCTACGACGACGACCAGTTGCTGTCCGGAGAGGGTCAGTTCGAGTGTGAACCGGTTGTTCGCTGCATCCACCGACACGACCCGACCGAACACATCTTCGAGCTCTTCGATCTGGCCGGTGCCCTGCACCGCGGGCAGCGTCACGATCGAAATCACCGGCGCGACCGACAGGGTCTGGCTGAGCGAATTCTGCAAATCGAAATCCACCAGCAGCCCGAGGGAACTATTTGCCGCAATGGTGAGCGGGAACGGCGGGCCGGAAAAGTTCACCGTCACTGGATTCAACGGTGGATCGATCTTGCACACTTGTCCATTCGGGCAACCTGCCAGCGTCGCTCCGGTGTTGTTCAAAAAAGTCAGCTCGGGATTGGCAAAGGTCAACTGGATGCTCGTGTAGGTTCCCGCCGGAACCTGCACTGCGTTCAGGAACGCCAGCTCGACTTCGAGCTGCTTCAACTCGATGCGAATCGGCGTGCTCACCAGGCTAACGTTGCCGGGCTGCAGCACGGCGCCCGTCAAGCTCACTTCGAAGGTGAGAACCGTCACACCGTCCGGAGGGGCATCGCCCATCATCACTGCAACGTTGCCCGTGCCGACAGCACCACCACCGCTGCCACCTCCGACCGTCCCGCTGCTGCAACTCAGCAGGCCGCCGGCTACGACCAGAATCAACCCAAGAAAAGACCACCGCATGCGCATTGTCCTCGGACCTCCTCGCCTATTGGCTTTCAACGTACTCCGGTGCCGTGCGCGGAGCAAATGCAAAATTGGTACTCACCCATTTGGGCTAGCCGCGTCGGGCACTCGCGGTAGGCTGGGCACCGCTTGACGAATGTGATGCAATTCTATCCACGGAAGTCGCCTCGGGGCTGTCTGCTTTTACAAAAACATAACCCCCTCGCGCTCTCCTTTCCCGGAACCCCCGAAAGACGACACGCACCAAAATTTACGAGGCGGCTCAATGCCGCCCCGATCATTCCGTTTCGAAGTCCAAGAACAGCCCCCGTCTCGGTCGGCCGCAGGAAACTCCGACTGCCACATCATTCGTACGGCTGGTCAGGCGCTGCTCAAGGAGCTACCCGTCCAGACAGCACATGCAAGATTTCCAGTAGCAACAGGGTTTGTGCGAACGCCAAAAAACCGATGGCGCCCCGCCACCAGACCGTGCCTTCGTGGTGCCGCACAAATCGCGCCACTGCGCCAAATACAAAACACACCGCCGCCGCAATCGTCAAAGCATAGACTGTCGTCACCGTGTTCGGCATAGCCGCCTCCGGGGGCTTGCGTCGCGACCGGGGACACACTTGCCGCAAGCCGCGCCATTCTAATCCCACCAGAAACCCCACACCAGAGCTCCGCCACCCGTCCGGCAAAAAGTGTTCTGCGTGCGGAGCCAACACCTCCTGCAGGAGGACCCAGAAGGCGTAGCGGCTTTCAGGCGCGCGAATCTGCGTGGCTTGCCGAGGAGGGATGGATCCAGGACTGCCTGAATATCTCGTGCAGACTGGCGCTTCAGAAGAAATTGCGGTAGGGTCTGGCGCGCAGGAGGAGCGCGTGACGGAAACCGCCGCTGACGTTGAAATCAGACCTGTGCAGAAGCCGAGCACCACGACGGTGGTCACCGGCGCCACCGACGGGCTCGGTCGGTCCACCGCGCTGCTGCTTGCCGAGCGCGGCTTCCGTGTGTTCGCCTGCGGCCGCAATGCCGAAAAGCGTGCGCGGCTGGAAGCCGAGGCGCGCCAGCGCCAGTTGCCCCTCACTGTGCTGGAGATGGACGTCACCCGCGACGACTCCGTCGAGCGCGCGCTCGATGAAATCCGCACCCAAGCGGGCCCGATCTACGCCGTGGTGAACAACGCCGGCATCAGCATTGTCGCCGTGGCCGAGGAGCTGCGGCTCGAACATTTCCGGCAGGTCTTCGAAACCAATTTCTTCGGCGTGATACGCGTCACGCAACGTGTGCTACCGGAGATGCGCCGCGCTGGCCGCGGTCGCATCATCAACATCAGCTCGATTGCCGGGCGGGTAGCGCTGCCGCTGTTCGGCGCGTACAGCGGCAGCAAGTTCGCGCTCGAAGGCTTCAGCGATGCCCTGCGACTCGAAGTCCACCCCTTCGGCATCTACGTGAGCGTCATCGAGCCGGGTTTCATCCCGACGAGCATGCAGCAGACGGCCATCGAACTTTCCGGAGAATACGTGGCCGGCGCCGCCACCAGTCCCTACGCGCGCGTCTACAAAGGATTCGTCGAGGGTTGGAAGCGGCGCACCGGTGGCGTGCGTTACACTCCAGAGGACTGCGCCCGGGTGGTGTTGCGCGCGATGACGGAAACGCCACCGCGGCCGCGCTACACGGTCACCCGCGGCGCCGCCTGGATGAGCTTCATCCGCAGACTGCTGAGCGACCGCGCACTCGACCGTCGCCTGCTCCGCGCCTTCCGCCTGGAATGAATTGTCTCCGGTAGGGCAGCACGATGGAGCAGGGCTCAACCTGTGAGCTGCCGCACCAGGCTACCGTGATGCAGATGCAATGAAAAATTCTCACACCCGGCAGGCGGAAGCTTTGCCCCCGGGAAACTCGGCCCTCGCTCCAGAGGCCCAGAGGGCAGTTTTCCGTGCGCCTAATTCGTTGCCTGCAACGAGCGCGACTCCTGTCGGATGGTCTGGTAGTGCTGATTCCATTTTTCGTGTTCCGGGTGGGTCGCGTACACTTCAGCCGCCTTGGCGTCGGCGAATTCAATCACGAACAAATAGTTGTACTCGCGCGGCTGGATCCGCAGCGGCTTCAGCCAGATGTTGCGGATGCCCGGAATCTCTCGCGCCATTTGTTCGACACCGGCCAGTGCTTTTTGTTTTTCTTCTTCCGGGGTGCCTTCCTTCCATTTCCCGGACACCACGTGGATCACCGTGGTTGGCTTGCGATACTCGTTCTGTCCCACCACATAGCCGGCACCGAATAGCCCGGCGGCAATCAGCAATCCCATCGAGACACGCAGCGTACGAGTCATTTCGTTCTCCCCTCGCGGCTCCTGCTCCGCAGTTGAATGGCGTGCATCGGCAATGGTACGCAACCCCGCTGTCCCCGACAAGAACGACCGCACGTTTTCGTCGGAGCGGCTTTGCACCATCTGCTTTCTCCCGCGCACGACTTCGCCCCCTGCGTTAGAATCCTCGAAGGAGGCTCCGTGCCACCCACCCCGTTCCGTTTTGTCGTGCAGCAAGTGTTCCCGCTGGCGACCGGCGGCGTTGTGCTGGAAGGACGCGTCGAGGCGGGCCGACTTCGCGAAGGTCAGCCGGTCGCCTTCCGCACTCCCAGGGGTCGCACTGTGGCGGCTTGCGTGGTCACCATCGAGCGGGCTGCAGACCGCCAGCTCACACCCGAAGCCGCCGCCGGCGAAGAGGTTCGTCTGCTGCTGCCCGACGTCAACCCTGCGGCACTTGCGCCCGGGGTCATTCTCGAAGCCAGCAAAGATTGAAACCGCTTCGGCTTTTACGGTGCAGATTTCCCCCTGTGCAGGAGCTCGAACAAACCCGCGCCTGCGGTGCGTGCCTGAGGAAAAAGCAGGCGAAGAGCTGCCTGCCGTGCAGTCAGCCCCGCAGCGGAGAACTGCCCTGCAGCGTTACGCGGCGGGCGCGGTCGCAGGGGCAGCCGGCTCGCGTCGCACACGATGGTAGAGCGCGAGCAACAACGCACCGAACCCCCAAGCCGCTGCCAGCAGCGTAGCCAGCCAGCCGACATAGGGCAGGTTGGCGGCGATGCGATAGAGCAGCAGTCCGAGCGCGAGCTGGCTGAGCAGGGCCCCGCGCGCAGGATTCGGACCGAGCAGACGGCGGCCGAGCCATGCACTAAAGATGATGTGGCCGGCGTAGGCAGCTACGGCGTAGAGCAGCAGTGTACCCAGGCCCAGCGCCAGTCCCACCACGGTGAAACAGACCAGCACGGCAACAATCGGCGTGGCCAGCAGGCCAAGCAAACCGACTCCGACGGACGCTCCGATCTGCGCACTGTGGCGTTGCAGGTCGTGGTAGAAGCCCGGTAGCAACAACAGCAGGACTGTGCCGAGCAGTAACGCAGCCGCCCAGCGCACGGCCTGCCAGAAGTAAAACTTCGGTTGGAGGAAGCGAGGCAGGCGAGATTCGATCTCGATGCTGAGCGGGCTGGCTAGGCGGGCCTGCGGGGAAACGTTGGGCTGCTGGCGGCCTCGATACTTGGCTGTGCCCAGCAGTTCGGCTTCCGGTCCGATGCTCAGGCTGCGGGCACGCACGGTGAGGTTGCCGCCGATGCGGCCGTTCAGCGAGGGCCGGTCGACGAACAGGGTCACGTCGCGCGCGACCTGGCCGCCATCCAGCATGAAGTTGCTGGCGAAGGCCATCACACTGCCTGCGACCCGCGCGTTTCGGTCCATCGTAACCGACTCTGCAAACGTAGTCAGATTGCGCTCCACGGCACCGTCCAGCAGGAGGGTGTTGACGAAGCTACGGATGTTGCCGCCCACCTCGCCTTCCACACGCAAGGTCTGCACAAAGGCGAGAATGTCGCCCTGCACCTTGCCGGTGATGGTTGCCTGGGAGGCGAACAGAATCAGGTCACCTTCGACGGTGCCCTCGATGCGGGCTGAGCCTGCGTAGACGACCAGGTCATTCGGGACGACATCGCCTTTCGCCAAGCGGAAGGTGTCTGCCTTGTGCACTTCCGCGGCGGCCACGGCGGGCGGAAGGGCGAGCACGGTGAACAGCAGGCCCAGCGCCACCAGCGCTCCGCCGGTGCCGACCAGATGTGGGCGCCTTCGCAGCCAGCGGTGCAGCAGAAAAAGTCCCAGGCCACCGGTCGTGATTGCAGCCAGAAACTGAATCAGAGTGAGCATCTCCAGCCATCCCTCCCAGAAAAGCCCGCCAAACAAGAACATGGTGAGCAGATTGTTGCCGCCGAAACCGACCTGTTCGAGCTGCTGCTGCCAGGGTTCGATGAATTCCGTCCAGAGCGTGAACACGCCGAGCGCAGCAAGTCCCAGCGAGACGGCCCAGGCCCAGGCGGTGCGTGTGTCGTGCGGCGCCAGCAGGCGGGCGGGCACGGCTTCTTCCGGTTCGGTCAATGCGCCGCGGAGCAGTGTCGTTTCCTGCTCCAGCACCTGGAGCAGCGTGCTGCAGTCGGGGCAGGTGCGGACGTGCGCGACGAGCGCGGCGCTGCGTTCGGCGCCGAGCTGACCATCCAGATAGAGCAGGCAGGTGAGTTCGTCTAGGTGATTCATGCCATGCCTCCTGCGCGCAGCTCGCGCGGCGTGCGACTGCCTTCGAGTTGCTCGCGCAACTGGTGCCGGGCGCGAAGCAGGACAACGCCGACAAAATTGCGCCGAATGCCCAGGGTGTCGGCAATTTCGTCGTAGCTCATTTCCGCATAGTAGCGCAGCACCAGAGCCATCCGTGCACGTGCGGGCAGCCGTTCCAGGGCGCGACGCACCTCCAGGCTGGTATGACGGTCGAGAAGCTGCTCGATCTGGCTCGGCGCAGGGTGGACGAGAGGAAGCGCATCGGCCTCTTCGGTCTCCAAATCCTGGCGCACCCGGCGGCGCCGCAGCACGTCCCAGCAGTGGTTCGCCGCGACTTTGTAGAGCCAGGCGCGAAAGGGACGCGAGGGGTCGTACTGGCTGAGTTTTTCCCGGAGCTTGAGAAAAATCTCCATCGTAGCGTCCTCGGCATCTTCGCGGGTGGGCAGCGCGCGCCGGCAAAAACGATAGATGGCCGGGGCGTATTGCTGGTAAAGCTGGCCCCAGGCTTCCCCGTCACCGGCTTGGGCGCGGGCGATCAGTTCCCCCGGCTCTGCGCCAGCCATTCCCGCTTTCCGCTCCCCTTGCTCTATCATGAGATACGCAGTCTCCTACCGGATTCTTTCACTCGACGGCTGGTGGGTGCTCATACTCTACAACTGCGTGCCGGGTAAATGAAATTACCGGTTGCGCCAGCTCGAACCTGGCGCTTCGGCATGGGCAGCGATGGGACAGGAAGAGGTGCTCGCCCCGGGACAGGCGGAAGACGGCCTCACACGGAAAGCTGTACCCACTGAAAGCTCTACGGTAGATTCATGACCGAGGCGGAGCGAGCAACTTCCGCCGTTCCACAGGAAGAATGGAAGAGAAGCGCAGACGGAGGTCTGCGACACGACGATGGCAAAGGCATTACCCAGCGTGGTGATTGTCGGACGGCCGAACGTGGGCAAGTCCACGCTGTTCAACCGCCTGACCGGGACGCGACGCTCGATTGTGACCGACGAGCCGGGGATCACGCGAGACCGCATCTACGGCACGGCGGAGTGGCGCGGGCGAGCCTTCGAAGTCGTGGACACTGGCGGCATTGTTCCTGAAGAAAAGGCGGAAATTCCCCGCGAGGTGCTGCGTCAGGCGGAGATGGCCATCGCCGCCGCGACGCAGCTCGTGCTGGTGGTAGACGCGCGCGCCGGACTCACCCCGCTCGATGCCGAGCTGGCGCGGCGGCTGCGGCACACCGGACGGCCACTGGTGGTGGCCGCCAACAAAGTGGACCACGCTGGACAGGAAGCGCTGGCGGGACCGTTCCACGCACTGGGAGTGCCGGTGTTCCCCATCTCAGCCGAACACGGGCTGGGCGTGGACGCCCTGCTCGACGCCATCACGGAGCGCTTTCCGGTGGCTGCCGCTGCGGAAGCCGCCGAGGCGGTGGTGAATATCGCCATCATCGGACGGCCGAACGTAGGCAAGTCCACGCTACTGAACCGGCTGGTAGGCACCGAGCGGGCCATTGTTTCTGCGGAGCCGGGGACAACGCGCGACTCTGTGGACACGGTGGTGCAGCGCGGGCAGCGCCGCTATCGGTTCATCGATACGGCGGGCATCCGGCGCAAGGCCAAGACGAAGCTGTTGGCAGAACGGCTGAGTGTGATGATGGCGCGCCGGCACCTGGAACGCGCCGACGTCGCGCTGCTGGTGGCGGATGCGGCGCAGGGCGTCACCTCGCAGGATGCGGCCATCGCGGGCTACGCCGAGCAGTCCGGCTGCTCGGTCATCCTGGTGATGAACAAGTGGGACTTGGCGTTGGAACAGGCTCGGCAGGCACGGGCGGACGAACCCGGTCGTGCGCTGCGCGCGAAGGATGTGGAGGAAGCCGAACTGCTGGAAGAGTACACGCGGCTGGTGCGGGCGAAACTGAAGTTTCTCGACTATGCGCCCCTCGTGTTCGTTTCGGCACGGACAGGTGAGCGCGTCCACCGGCTCTACCGCCTGATCGACGAGGTGGCCGAGGCGCGCCGTCGGCGCATCCCCACGGCCGAGCTGAACCGCTGGCTACGCGAAGTGGACCTGGAGCGCGGCAGCGCGCCGACGAGCCGCGCCGCGAAGATTCTCTACATGACGCAGGCCTCGGTGGCGCCGCCGGTGTTCGTGTTGTTCGCGAGCCGCGCTGGCACACGCCGTACGGGCACGGCCGCTTCCCGGGCCGGCCGACTGCATTTCAGTTTTGCGCGATTTCTGGAGAACCGGTTGCGGGAACGGTTTCCGTTCCCGGGCACGCCGATTCGATTCCTGCTGCGTACGCCGCCGCCTCGCGTCCACCGCGAAAGCCGCGGGCAACGGCTGCGTTGACAGCAACGGAAAACGGCATAGGATTAGACCGAGGAGGCAAACCGTGAGCAGTGCCGCCAACGCCGCCGCGGCGAGCAGCGAGCGGCTGTATCGCATCGGGGAGGTGTGCCGGCTGACAAACACGAAAGCCTTCGTGCTCCGCTACTGGGAAACGGAATTCCCGATGCTGCAGCCGGTGAAGACGCCGAGCGGACATCGGCTGTACCGCCGCGAAGACATCGACCTGGTGCTCGAGATCAAACGACTGCTCTACGAGGAAGGGTTCACGATTGCCGGCGCACGCAGACACCTGGCCGCCCGCCACGACACTGCCACCGCGCCCACGGCAGAGCCGGCTCCGCGCATCTCTCGAACACCGCAGCAGGTGTTGCTGGACCTGCGCGCCGAACTGGAAGCGATCTTGACGCTGCTCGAACGCGGGTGAGAAAATGTCTGGTTGGAAGCGAAGCCGCAGATTTCGCGAGGCGCAAGCACGCAGCGGTCGGGACGTGGCGCAGCCTGGTAGCGCGCACGCTTGGGGTGCGTGAGGTCGCTGGTTCAAATCCAGTCGTCCCGACCATTCGTTTGCGGAGCCGCCGGCGCGAAGGGAAACGCCGCGCGGCGCCAGCCGGTGTCGTGACGCCCCGCCTCCTTCCCTGCCGGGGCGCTGCGGTACGCAGCACAAACAAGTTCCGATGCCGCACATTCTGGTCACGAACGACGATGGAATCACTGCCGCCGGTCTGCGCGTGCTGGCCGAGGCCATGCGCCCGCTCGGCTCGGTGAGCATTGTGGCCCCGAACGGCGAGCGCAGCGCCACAGCTCAGTCCATCACCCTGCGACAGCCGATTGCCTGCGAGCGGCTGGCCGACGGAGAGTGGGCGGTGGAAGGCACGCCCGCCGACGCCGTGATTGTGGCCCTGAACCGGCTGCTGACCGCTCCGCCGGACCTGGTCGTCAGCGGCATCAACCGCGGCGGGAATATGGGCGAGAACATTTTTTATTCCGGCACCGTCGGCGCTGCGGCGGAAGCAACCGTCCACGGCATCCCGGCGCTAGCGATTTCGCTGGCCGCGCGCGACGGGGAATACCGCTACGAAGAAGCCGCCACGGTGGCCCAGCAGTTGGCGGAACTGGTGCTGCGCGAAGGGTTGCCGGAAGGCGTGTTGCTGAACGTGAATGTGCCTGTGCCGTGGAACGGCCGCGTGCGCTTCACTCGTCAGTCGCGCCGGATCACGCGAAACCTGCTGCAGGAAGGCACCGACCCGCGCGGGCGGCGCTACTTCTGGCTCCATGAGCAGAAGGCTGTCGAGAGCTTCGAGCCCGATACCGACTACGCCGCCGTGCAGGCCGGAGCGGTGTCGGTCACCCCGCTGCAAATCGAACGCACCCACACCCTCTCGCTCAACCACCTCTCCCACTGGGCGCGCCGGCTCGAAGATTCCCTGCGCCGCTGACCGATAACGGCAGGACGAACCTCACCCCACCCGCCAGCCTCGCCCCGTGGACATGGCCCACATGCAGCCCCACCCTGCCCAAGCTGTCCGTGCCACCTTCCGGGCTATGATGAAACTTTGCACATCACCAGAACGCTCCGAAGGGCCAAATCTAGCCGAGCCGAACTTGACGAGCTTTCCAAGCCACGGTTCAGCTTGTACAGCCCGGCCAGAATTTGCTGGTCAAAGTTCATGTACACCTCTGGGAGTACTACCCGCCGGGAACCCTTCTACCACAGATTCTGAAAAGGCGTAATGTCGTGTTTGGTGCGACAGGGCATTTGGGGCGGGTATAAGCGAGGTTACAGAAAATCTAGGTTCAGAGATGTATAGGGCGACTCTGCGAGGAGCCGCGAGTGGTTCTTGGAAAGCCCTCGCTAAGCCGTGAACATCCGAATCCAGCCTTCCAAATCTCTTATGAACGGGGGCCTCGCTCCGGAGCCGACGGCCGTTGATGTGCGGAACTCACGGCCTCGTACATCGAAATATCTTACCGTCAGCGTAACCGAGATTGTCGAATTGGCGAGAGTCCCGCTCATATCGGATCTGTAGGATCCTTCTGCTGGCCGAATTGCCAGCTTAACCTCCCGCCCCTTTTCGAGTATCGGAATGTGTTCTGGGTCTGCGCGAATTTCAAAACCGTCGATTTTTGCCTTCTCGATCTCCACGTTAATCGCCGCACCCTCGCCGATATTCTTAATAGTGAGGTCGAGCTGCTGTGCCAAATCATCCATGTCAATGCTTGACCCTCGGGGCAACGAGGGCCGGGTGACGAAAATCAGTTTGGGCCTGATCATTTGAAGCCTGAGCGTTCTCGTCTCCCAGGCGTACCAGATTGCCGCCAGAAGAGCGAGAAACAGAATCAAATTTCCGACCCACTGTGCCAGCATTTCTGTTAGTCCCAGGAGCGGCTGCTCTGTGTCGACTGAAACCGCTATTATCGCGTATCGCGGCAGATGCGTAGCTCCAACTCCTCGGCTAGGAGCTGCTTCTGAAGGAGACGAAAAAGTTTAGAATTAGCCGTATGAGTCGCCACTCTCGCTCCCATTAACGCGGCTCCTTCCGAATTCTCCCCTCTGAACAGATCTGCTTGGACTGCGAGTGATCCGACTCCGAAACTTAAGGCGGTCCAATCTTGATACAGCATGAAGAGATCGAAACCTGAAAGTCTGTCCGAACCTTCGATAACCTCCATATTTCGTACTTTGGTGTGAATGGACTCTGTTCGTCCTTTCATCCTTCGCGCCGTCCCGCGCAAGGATTCGAGGAGACTTTCCAATCCTTGAATCAATTCATTTGGTGCGCGCCAGCGTCTAATACTCACTTGGCTGGATGCCTCCTCGAATCGGCGCAAAGCATAGTCTACGTCCTGTAGAACCCCCGAAATCTCCTTTTTAGTCGGATAGTCGGCAAATTGTCCTTGGACGTGGGGTGCCCAAATGAGTAGCGCTAGTCCCACCGCCAACAGCCGCATCCTCATCGTCGCCTCCACCTTTAGTGATTCTGTCGATCTCACTCGGCTAGGCTGTATTCTACTGCTTTTCAATCTAAACCGTCGGACGGACAGTCGGAAGTGTACATACTTCCAAACCGGAATCCAGGCCGTTCTGCCGTCGGTGGTGTTGACCTGAATCCAGGTTTAGAGCGCACCGGGCGTCATGACGGGACATTTTGCGCCGAGCGAGGAACTGCCTGAGCCGATTGTTTTGGTATTTCAGGTGAGAGTTACCTGCAAGGGCGAAACGCCAGCCAGCTCGAAGTCAAACGTTCAGGCAATTGCTGGTGCAGGCAGATAGCGGGCGCCACAGCGGTGCAGTCTGTCGTTGCAGACCCCGGTCAGGCGCTTGCACGGCACGGGTGATACGTCAACAGAGCGCGCAGCTCGCAGCTTGCGACGAGCAGCGTGGAGTCGCCGAGATTGCCGAGATGCTTCGCGCGGTCTGGTTCACCGCGCCGGGCATGAGCCGGGCCATGTCCAACGCACCTGCCGACTCGCGGGCAGCTTCGCGCTCGCCGCTCTCTTGGTCAATCTGTTTACTGATCTTCCGCTCAGCTCATTTCGTTTTGTCCTGATCGGGACCCACAATGGAGTCAAGCACGGCGGCTTCGAGGCGGGCGGGGCACGGGAGAACACGTCCTACCGATGTGGGCTTCAAGGGCAGGTGGTGGTGAACCAGCAGCGGCTGAAGGGAGATGTTTTCAAGAATTCGAGCAGCATCCGGCCGACCTTCTGTTCTCCGGACTGAGAGGGGTGGGTGCCGTCCCTCTGAAAATCGGTGGGCTCCCAAATCAGTCCGTCGGAGCGCGGCCGGGTGCCATCGGCCCACAGGTACGGTCCCCAGCCGACCCAGGGTGCCACGGTGTTGTAGTTCAGATCGCCCGCGCGCGCATCCACGATGCGGCCCTGGGCCATCTGCTCAATCTGCGCTTCGACGAGCCACTTCACCGCGAAGCCGGATTCGTACGCGTACGGTTCCGGATTCAGGTCGGTGGTGGCAAAGCCGGCGTAGATGCGGCTGGAGGCAAAGACGAGTTGCAGATTGGGGTAGCGCGTCTTCAGCGCTCGGAGGATATTGCCCATCTGCATCAGCAGGGTGATGGCGTCGGCCTGCTCCGACGGCAGCGAGACGGTCGGGCGCGGGTTGGCCACCTTCATCCACACCACCTGGACCTGCAGTTCGCTCAGGCCACGCGGGGCGAGAATCGTGTCGCGGATGCGGTCGTAATCCTCATCGGCTGGCGAATCCCAGAAACTGGCCGAACGCCCGCCCATCGCGCCGTCCAGAATGACCAGGCCAGATTTGCGGACGACCGGGTCGGCTGCCGCCTGGCCCATGAACGACCACGAAGAACAGTTGGTGGAGCTGTTGCCGCCGCAGAATTCCTGCGTGGTATTCGACATGCCGATCGAGAGCAAAATGTAGCTGCCGTTCGGGTCGGGATTGCCGGCAGGGTCGAGCGGACGAATTGCGCCGGCGCGCGCGAGTCCGGCAGCCGTGTGCGCAGCAGGGGGATCGTTGCTGCCGTTGGGGTACAACCCGCCGGGAAAGTCCAGATACGTTCCAGAGCCGAGGTCGTTCAGCGGAACGCGCTGCGCAGCGGGCGGTGGCGAAGTCCCGTCGCCTCCGGGCGGGGTCGGCCCACCGCCGGCGCAGCCCAGCAGCAGACCGGGACAAGCAACCACGATCAGGAACAGACCGAATTGCCGCGGTCTCATTGTCGCTTCCCTTCCTTTTCACGCCCTCTAAACAGGAAACACTGCCGTAGCGGAGGAGTTGCGCAGATTTGCTGAAGGTGTGCTCTGAGCATTAGAATGCGCCGGCACGAAGTCAGTCGCAAAGTCGCAGCAGGACGAGTCGCCCGCGGGCAGCGTCCTGGTGCGGGAAGAGGCAGCGCAACCTTGCCCCCGGAGGTGAATTCATGAAGCGCCATGCAGCTTGGTTTCGCGTGGAGTTCTTCGCTGCGGTGCTGCTGACCGCAGCCCTGCTGGCGATGCTTGCGGTGTCGCCGACCGCAGCGGCGCAGCAGAAGCGGCCGTTTTCGGCCGAAGATGTTTTCCAGATCGAATACGCCGCCGACCCGCAGATTTCTCCCGATGGCACGAAGATTGTCTATGTGCGACGGTTCGCGGACGCGATGACAGACCGCAACTATGGCAACCTGTGGCTGGTGAATTTCGACGGTTCGGGCCACCGACCACTGACCACGGGCAATTTCAACGACAGCTCGCCGCGCTGGTCGCCGGACGGGACGCGGATTGCCTTCACCAGCGACCGGAGCGGGCAGGGACAGGTCTGGGTGCTGTGGCTGGCCACCGGACAGATGCAGCCGCTCACGCACGTCACCGAAGCGCCTTCGGGCATCGCCTGGTCGCCCGATGGCCAGTGGATTTCGTTTGCGATGCTGGTGCCGGAAGCTCCGCCTTCGATTGCGCGGCTGCCGAAACCACCCGAGGGAGCGAAGTGGGCCGAGCCGGCGCGAGTCATCGACCGGCTCGTGTATCGCTTCAACGGTCCCGGGTACTTGAAGCCCGGCTACTACCACCTGTTCGTGATTCCATCGGAAGGCGGAACGCCGCGGCAGATTTCTTCCGGCAATTTTCACCACGGCGGACCGGGTTTTCGTGCGAGCGAGGCGGTGTGGACCCCGGACGGAAAGTATCTGATTGTTTCGGCGAACCGGCGCCCGGACTTCGAGCTCGAGCCGCTGGACTCGGAAGTGTACGAGTTCAACGTGGAAACCGGAGCCGTGCGCGCGCTGACGAATCGACGCGGGCCGGACGAGGCTCCGCGGGTGTCGCCGGACGGCAGCCGCATCGCCTATCTGGGCTTCGACGATCGTTACCAGGGTCATCAGAACACGCTGCTGTATGTGATGAACCGCGACGGCACAGGCAGCCGGGCGCTCAGCGCCGCACTCGATCGCGAAATCATGGATGCGCAGTGGGCCGGAACGCGCGCCGAACAGGGATTGCTGATTGCGTACGAAGATCGCGGCGTCACTCGCATCGAACACATCGCACTGGACGGGAACCGGCGCGAAGTCGCCCGGTACATGGGCAGCGGCCAGTCGGCTTATTCCGGCGGGTCGTTCAGCGTGGCACCGACGGGGCGGCTGGCTTTCACCTACTCGCGTGCCGACCACATCAGCGACGTGGCGGTGGCCAGTGTGAGCGGCAGCGCCCAGCGCGTGATCACCGCGATCAACGACGATCTGATGGCCCAGCGCACCCCCGCCACCGTCGAAGAAATCTGGTACGAGTCTTCCAAAGACGGCCGGCGGATTCAGGGCTGGATCCTCAAACCGCCCGATTTCGTTCCCACGAAAAAGTATCCGCTGATTCTGGAGATTCACGGTGGGCCGTTCGCCGACTACGGCGATCGGTTCGACATCGAGAAGCAGGTGATGGCCGCACACGGCTACGTGGTGCTGTACACGAACCCGCGCGGCTCGACCGGCTACGGCGAAGAATTCGGCAACCTGATCCACCACGCCTACCCGGGCGACGATTTCTACGATCTGAACTCGGGCGTGGACGCGGTGGTGGCCAAAGGCTACGTAGACCCGCAGCAGCTCTACGTGACGGGAGGTTCCGGCGGAGGCGTGCTGACCTGCTGGATGATCGGGCGCACCGACCGCTTCCGCGCCGCAGTCACCGTCTATCCGGTGATCAACTGGTACAGTTGGGTGCTGACGGCGGATATCGCCAGCTTCGGAGTCAAGTACTGGTTCCCGGGCCTGCCGTGGGATCACGCGGCGCACTACGAGAGCCGGTCGCTGCTCTCGGTGGTGCGGAACGTGAAGACGCCGACGATGGTGCTGACCGGCGAGGAAGATTGGCGCACGCCGATGTCCGAATCGGAACAGTACTACACGGCGCTGAAACTGCTCGGAGTGCCGGCAGTGCTGGTGCGCGTGCCCGGTGAGCCACACGGCATCCGTCGCCGACCCAGCCACCACATCAGCAAAATGCTGCACATCGTCGGCTGGTTCGAAAAATACCGCGCGCACTGAAGGGCGCAGTGCGGCTGCGCCGTAGCGGAAAAGACGTGCAGAACGCACAAGGAAGCCGCGCGCGAAGGCTACTTTTTGCGCGCGGCTTCCAGTTGCTGCCAAACCGCTGCGGGCAGCTCGGTGAGCGCGTTGAACTGTCCCGCCCCGCGCAGCCAGAGCCCGCCATCGAGGATGATGCACTCGCCATTCAGGTACTCGGCCATCGGGCTGAGCAGATAGACGGCCAGGTGGGTGAGCTCTTCGTGACGGCCGAAGCGCTTCAGCGGATGGAAATCGCGCGCGCGCTCCTCGAATTCGGGTGTGGGCATCAGGCGCGACCAGGCCCCTTCGGTGGGAAACGGCCCCGGGGCGATGGCGTGAAAACGAATCCGATAGGATGCCCATTCGATGGCCAGCGAGCGCGTCATGGCCAGTACACCGGCCTTGGCGCACGCAGACGGGACGACGTACGCAGAGCCGGTTTCGGCGTAGCTCGTCAGGATATTCAGCACAATGCCGGGTGTGCCCGCAGCAATCCAGCGCCGCCCGAGTGCCTGCGTGCAGTGAAAGCTGCCGTGCAGGACAATGCCGACGACGGCAGCAAAGGCGTTGGCAGAGAGCGTTTCGGTGCGCGCTAAGAAATTGCCGGCGGCGTTGTTCACCAGCGTATCCACACGGCCGAAAGCATTCCAGGCGGCTTCCACGGCTGCTTCGACAGCTTCGGGATGGCGTACGTCACCGGTCGCGTAAGCGGCCTGGCCGCCACGCCGTCGGATTTCCTCGACTGTTTCCTGCAACGGTGGTTCGCGGCGCGCAAACAAAAAAATTCTTGCCCCCAGTTCGGCAAAATGCAGTGCCATCGAACGGCCCAAGCCGGTGCCGCCACCGGTCAAGAAGACGGTGCGGTCGGCCAGCAGCTGGTTTGCAAACATCGTTCACCTCGCCGCGCTACACGATACCATCGCCACCGAAGCTGCACCACAGCAACGGCGCCTACGGTTTTCCTCGTCGCAGGGATTCTTCCGCAGACAATGGCGCAGGGTTTTCGACAGCCGCACGAAGGGCCTGCCAGTGGGTTTCGACCGCACGTCGGAGGGTTTCCGTGTAGGCGGCGTAGTGTGCTTCGGCTTCGGGCAAGCAGATGCCGTCTGGCAAGGGTGGGGGCGGGTCCAGAGCGGGGCCGAAATGCAAGCGGAGACGGCTGCCGCGCCCTGGCAACCACAGCGACCATTGCGGGCCGCGGGTGCGCGGCCAGCGTTCGAAGGCTCCATCGATCGCCACGGGCACAATCGCGGAGCGGGTATGGAGCGCGAGAATCGCCGCACCCTTTTTGAAGCGGCGCACGGTGCCGTCCACGGAGCGCTCTCCTTCCGGGAACAGCACCAGGATTTTGCCGTGGCGCAGTCCGTAGGCGCCGGCCTGCATGGCGCGGAGCAAGTTCGTATCCGGGTCCACCGGAATCAGATTGATCAGCCGAGCCAGGCGGCGCGTCAGGGGTCCGGAGAAATATTCACTGGCACCGACAAAGAACAATCGGCGAAAGACACAGAAGGGCAACGCACCGACCAGGACGAAGGGGTCAAGGTAGCTTTGATGGTTCGGACAAATCAGCAGGCTCTGCGTGTGGGCGCGGCGGAGGGCGGCGTGCAGATGCTCGCGGCCGGTGACGCGCAGCCGCAGGAACAGGCGGCAGAACAGATAGAGCAGCTTCGCGACGGGGAACAGCAGCGCGGCGCGGATGCGCGACGGCCGACGCAGGGAAGCCAGCGCAGAATCGTCTTCGGCCACTTCGGCGAACAGCCGGGACCAGGAGTCAGTGGTCGGTGCGGCCGCGGCTACGGCAGCGGTCGGGCGCAGGGCTTCGACGAGGTCGCGCACCGTGAAGAGGTTGTGGGCCACCTCTTCGCCCAGTCGCGTGCCGAATTCCATCTCCAACTGGGCAAACAGCTCGACGCGCTCCATGGAATCCAGACCGAGGTCCAGTTCAAGATGGGCCTCGCCGCTCACGGCGTCCGGCTGGCGCACGTGGCGACGGATGGCTGACAGGGCACGGGCCACGTGCGGGTCAGCGAGCCAGGCGGGATCGTCTTCCGGTGCGGCCGCGGCTTCGTGCGCAGCACGGGCGGTGGCTGCACGCACGCGTCGTTCGATTTCGAAGCGCTTCAGTTTGCGGGTGGTGGTGCGGGGCAGCTCCTCGGTCCAGATTTCGTAGCTGAGAATGCGCTTCTGCGGAGGCAACTGTGCGGAGAGCCCTTCGATTTCCCAGCGCAGGACTTCCTTCAGGTTCAGCACCTTGCGCGCACGCAGACGGTCGAAGTCGGGAACGACGACGCCATGGAGCCGTTCGGCAGCCGGTTCACCCGGCCGCCCCAAGCCGAGAACGCAGAGTTCCCGGATGTACTCGCACTGCTGGTAGTGGGCTTCGATTTCTTCCGGATAGATATTTTTTCCGGAGCTGGTGACGATGAGTTCTTTTTTGCGGCCGGTGATGTAGAGGCGTCCCCGGGCGTCGAGATAGCCGAGGTCGCCCGAGAGGAACCAGCCCTCGCGGAAGGCGGCGGCCGTGGCGTCGGGACGGTTGTAGTAGCCAGCCATGACGATGGGGCCGCGGATGGCGACTTCGCCGTCGCGGGCTTCCTTGTCGGCAGTTTCTTCCGGCGCGCGCGGCAGGATGCGCACTTCGCAACCGGGCAGCGGCAGACCGCAGGAACCGATGCTACGGTCACCGGGACGGGTCAGCGTGGCGGCACCGGAGGTTTCGGTCAGTCCGTAGGCCTGCAGAATGTCCACGCCCATCCGCCAGAAGTCTGCGGCGATCGAAGGATCGAAGCGCGATCCGCCAGTGACCAGCCAGCGCATCCGCCGCCCGAACAGCCGGTGCACCGGCGCGAACAGTAGCGGGCCGGGGTTGATCCCGACGCGACGCAGCAGGCCGCCGACGGCCAACAGGGCACGGAAGAGGCGATGGCGCAGACGGCTGCGCTTTGCCTCTTGCAGGATGCGCTGGTGAATCAGGTAGAAGAACTGCGGCACGCAAGCAAACGCGGTGGCCCCGCGCTCGGCCAGGGCCCGGAGCAGCTCGGTAGTATTCAGCGTTTCCAGATACACGACGCTGGCGCCAATGCTGAACGGAAGCAGCAGGTTGGCCATCTGCGCCAGGGCATGGAACAGCGGCAGCACGCCGAGCACACAGTCGCGTTCATTCACTGGAAGGATTTCGAGCACGGCTTCTATCTCTGCGAGCAGGTTGCCGTGGGTGAGCACGACGCCTTTCGGGTCGCTGGTAGTGCCCGAAGTGTAGAGAATCACGGCAGGGTCAGCGCGAGTAACCGGCGATGGCGGCACAGAGACCTCGCGAGTGTCTTCTTTTCCAACAGATCCCGGCTCCGGCACGACTGCGAAGTCGGGCTCGAGCAACACAAGTTGGGTGCCGGCCGGCACAGCCTGCCGAGCCACCGGAAGGTAGCGCGCCGAGGTGAACAGAATGCGCGCTCCGGAATCGCGCAGCAGCGCTGCGACTTGTGCTGGCTGGTAAGCGGTGTCCAGGGGGACGGCGACGGCACCGAGCCGCAGCGTACCGAGATAGGCGGCACACCAGCGCGCATGGTTCCCGGCGAGGATGGCGCAACGGTCACCGGCCGCCACGCCGAGCCGCGCCAGACCGGCGGCGGCCCGCTCGGCCAGGCGATGCAGTTCGCCGTAGGAGGTCGTCTCCACGGCAGAAGCAGCACTCTGCACGAAAACCGCGGGGCGGGCAGCGTGCTGCGTGGCGACGCGGGCAAACAGCGCGTAAAAGTTTTCCACGTCGGCGAAGCGGTTCATGCGTGCCGGCATTGCGGGAGCGGAATGCGGCCGCACAGGACACCTCCTCGGCCCGCCGGGCTGACGCGGGCACCCGGCTCCCGGCGCACTTCTGTGCTCAGGACGAGGGCATCCGGAAGACCAAGAAAGCTCGCACTTTTCAGTATTGCACAGCCGGGCAGGCAGCGCACCGGGATTTCGCAGTGGAGCTCAGTCGAGTTGCAGGCGCCGACGCAACTCGGCAGCAATGCCTGCGGCGCGCTCCCGTGCGCTGGACGAGGCGGGCTGGCCGTCAGCGGCGCCGCGCTCGCGCAGCAGCAGCCAGAGGCCGGGACGGAAACGTGAGCCAGCTTTGCAAATCTGACCGGTGAGCTGGACGAGCTCGAGCGGCGTGCTTTCGAGCAGCGTGCGAAGTGCCGCGCGAGCGTCGTCCACCAGATCGCGGAAGCCCTGCGAGACGAGGATTTCGTCCACTTCGCGGGTCGATTCTCGATCGACTTCGGCGATGTCGTAGTCCTCGAGAGGGCGGGTGAGCGGGAGTTCGACGGCCACGGTGGGCTCGTGGGCATCTGATTCGATGCGGATGTGGCTCATGGTTCTGTACAGACAAAATTGTACACCACCGGTGAAACGTGCGCGGCTACGGAGCCACCGGCGGGGCGCACAGTGGTGCTGCATCGCCGCGCGGGAAGAGCAGCACGACGCGGCGATTCGTGGCGCTGGGCCCGCCGGTGTCTTCGAGAACCTCGCGTTCGCCGCGGCCTTCGACGACGCCGAGCTCGGCCAGGGCCTGTTCCCGCTGAGCGCGTTCGCGCAGGGCGCGGAAGTAAGGCACGGCGAGAATCTGCCGCACGCGCGCGATCTGCTGCTCCAGCGTCTGGCGCACGGCCGGATCGGTTTCTGCGTTTCGGCGCCATTCTAGGAAGAAGCTGTAGACGGCGAGCGCACGCTGCTCGCTGAGCCACTGGTTGTAGTCGGCTTCGCCGACGCGATCGGTGTGCCCGATGTAGCGAGTGCCGTCGCCCGGGAAGAAAACAGGCGCGAGGGCAGCCAGCCGCGCCAGCAGTTCGCGCGCCGCCGGCGTCAGCTCGTAGCTGCCGGAGGCGAACAGGGCGTCCGAGGGTAGGGTGAGTTCCAGCACTCCCTGCTGGGTGTTCCAGGTGCCGAGCGTTTCGAGCTGGCGGCGCAGGGCGCCGCAGATGCGATCGCGTTCCGCGGTCGCGCTTTCCAGTTGGCGGTGCAGGTCGCGGACGTCACGCTGGAAGGCAGCTTCGAGCGATTCCAACTGGCGCACAAGTTCGGCCAGACGCTGCTCGGCAGCTTCGGCGCGTTCCTGCAGCGGAGGCAACTGGCGGGCGAGTTCGGCAGACTGGCGTTCGGCGGCGGCCAGTGCGGTGCGCAAACGTTCAGTTTCAGTGCGAGCTTCGGCGAGCTGCTGCTCGAGCCGGCGGAGCTGCGCCGCACCCGTAGCGCCAACGGCAAGGGCACGAGCCGCTTCGGCTAGTTCTGTGGTGGTGCGAGCAAGCTGCGCGACACGACGAGCATCCTGACCGGCGCGGAACGCCTGCTCGGCTTGGGAGCGGAAGCGCTCGGCCTGCGCGAGCAGTTCAGCGATGCGTTCGGCTTCCGGAACGTCACCCGTGGAGCTGCGGGCTGCGGCAGCCAGTTCGATGGCTTTCTGGGCTTGCAGCAGTTCGCGCGGCAGCCGCGGACGCTCCGGGGCCGGTGCGGTGCTGTAGTCGGCAACGTGGGTGAAGTAGACGAGCGGGGCTTCGAGAGCCAACGGAGCGTTGCGTGCGCCTGCCGGCGGCGCCAGGCTGTAGAGCACGGCCTGCCCGCTGGGCTCGCGGACGGCGAAGTGGGGTTCGGCGGTCACCAGCAGCCAGAAGGTCTGCGCCGGCACCGCGATTTTCCAGTCGGCAGCTCGGCCGTCTTCGAGAACGAGTTCCCCGAGATTGCTGGCACGGCCGTCGGGACCGACGCTCCAGAGGACGTAGGTGAGAAAATCACGGCCCAGTCTGGATGGTGGCGGCAATCCGCGCAGGTCACTGCCGTTCAGCTCCAGCTCGACGGTGCCCGCACGGCCCTCGACCCTGAGTTTTGCCGAGGCGCCGGTGGCGGCACCGGTGCCGCGCAGGACAATCTCGGTCGCACCGGAAAACGAAGCGAAACTGAGCAGGGCCCCGCCCGGCTCGCGGATTTCCAGGGTGCGCAACTCGGCTGCACCGGGCGTTGTCGCGCCAGACTGCGCGGCGGCATCCACGGGCAGGACGAGTCCACCGAGAACGAGGAGCCAACCGATGCGCATGATGTTCGTCGCGCTGCGGCGCAAGGCGCGCAGACGCGGAACGATTATACGGGCGCAGCGCGCAGCACGCAGCAGTTTCGCGCAGCCCGTTCATCTCGGGTAGGGGTGACCGGCAAGCGAGGCGAAGGCACGATAGAGCTGCTCGAGAAGCACAACCCGAGCGAGTTCGTGCGGCAGAGTCAGCGGAGAAAGGGAAAGATAGCTGTGCGCGAGCCGACGGAAGGAATCCGGGATGCCTTCGGCGGCACCGCAGAAGAAAACCAGCTCGCGCAAGCCGCGATCGCGCATCCCGGCGAGCCAGCCGGCGAATTCTTCGGAAGTGAACAGGCGGCCTTCGGCAGCCAGCAACACCCAGTGCGCGGCGGGAGCCGGGGGAGCAGTTCGCGCGGCAGCGCGGGCATCGCGTAGCTCGAGCAATTCGATGTCGGCATAGCGGCGAATCCGGCGCAGGTAATCGTCCTGCAGCGCACGCAGCTCGCGCTGACGGGTCCTGCCGAGCAGAATCAGCCGAAGCTTCATCGCAGCCGTTCGCGGTCTCTCATCAGCGGCGCAGGGTCAGGCCACCATCCACCAGCAGCACCTGACCGGTCAGATAGTTGTCTGGTTCGAGGAAGAAGCGCACGGCACGGGCGACATCTTCTGGGCGGCCGAAGCGGGAGAGGAGGCCGCGCTCGAGCGCGAAATCGTACTTGCCGCTGCGAACGCTGGCCTCGGCCATGCCGACGACCGTCGCCCCCGGAGCGACCACGTTGACCCGCACGCGGGGCCATTCGAGGGCGAGGATGCGGGCGGCGTGCACGAGCGCGGCTTTGGCGCCGGCGTAGTTCACGCTGCCGGGGAAAACCGCCAGCGCCTGCATAGTGGCAATCAGGACGATGCTGGCATCCTGGCCGGCGGCGGCGAGGGTCGCGCCCAGGTCGCGCGCCAGCAGCAGCGGGCCGATGTAGTTGGCCCGCAGAGAGGCTTCCATGGTTTCGCAATCGAGTTCGGACAGCGGGGTGCGTGCTGGCTCACCGGAAAAAATCGCTGCGCCAGCCAGCGCCGAGAACCCGCCCGGCAACGCCCGCACCTGCTCGAGGTAGGCGCGGCGCGTTTCCGCCGCGGACAGATCACCGGCGATCAGAGTGAGCTGCTGGCCGGTTTGCTGTTCGATGGCCCGGGCCAGAGATTCGGCGCGCTGGTGGTTGGAGCGGTAACCCACAACCAGGCGTGCGCCTTCCCGGGCGAGCAGGGTAACGAGAGCGGCGCCCAGTCCACCGGTGCCACCGGCAACGACGACGGTTTTTGCAGCGAGCGTTTTTTCCGGGAAGTCGTACTGGAAGGCACGGTAGCGTGCGGCCTGCTGTTCATCCCAATGTACAGAAGTCATCGCAGGACTCCCCTGCTGCGCCCGGCAGGTGAATGCGACCGAAAAGACAAAACCCCCCAGGCGCGAGCGCGGCGGCGAGCGCGAAAGCCCCTGTGCTGCACGCCTGAGGGTCGCCTTGCCGCGTGTGGCCCGCGGCGAACTACTTGCCCAGAACCGCTTTTTTGAAGCTGCCGGCCGGGCGCAAGCGCACCACGGTCTTGGCCGGGATTTTGATGGTTTCGCCGGTCTGGGGGTTGCGGCCCAGGCGCGCTTTGCGGTGCGCTTTGACGGCGCGGCCGATTCCCGGAATCACGAATTTACCTGCGGAGCCTTTGCATTCTCGAACGGCCAGTTTGAAGAGTTCGTCGAAAAACTGGGCGACGGCTTTTTTCGGCACACCGACCTTGTCGGCCAGGTGGGCGACGATCTTCGTTTTGCTCATGGGCTTGGCTGCCATGGAGTTCGCTTCTCCTCGATATGGATGTGCTCCCGTCCTCTGCTGCAGACGGGAGGCGGTGCCCGGGTGGGCTGGCCGCGCGTCCTGCCGGTCGAAGGTGCGAACAACGCCCCCCGCGGCGCGACACTGGCGCGCGTTCCCGTGGCGCACTATATCCACTGGCCGGGCACAACGCAAGGGGCAAGCGAAAAATTTCCAGAAAAAATGCGGGTTCTGCAGCAGTTCTGCCGCCGCAGAGGGCAAGGCGAGACGCATTGACGGTTCGCAGTTGCGACTCTATAATGTTGAATTTGCACGAGCCTCGGGAGGCAACATGTACGCAGTGATCCGGAGCGGCGGTAAGCAGTATTGCGTGGTGCCGGGCCAGCGCGTCCGGCTGGAAAAGCTGGACGGCAAAGTGGGCGCGAAGGTGAACTTCGACGTGGTCGCCGTGCGGACCGACGAAGGTCTGCTCACCGGGGCTGCAGCCGCCCGCGTGAAAATTTCCGGCAAGATTGTCGAGCAGGGCCGGGGACGAAAGGCGCTCGTGCTGAAATACAAGAAGACCAATCAGTACAAGATTCTGCGCGGCCACCGTCAGGGGTACACGGCGGTGGAAGTGGGCAACTTTCACGTTTCGTAACCCGCCAGCGAGGACCACATGGCACACAAAAAAGGTGGCGGTTCTTCCACCAACGGACGCGACTCGCAGGCCAAGCGCCTGGGAACAAAATGCGGGGATGGACAGTTCGTGCGTGCCGGCGCGATTCTGGTGCGACAGCGCGGGACGCGGCACAAGCCCGGGGCCAACGTCGGGCGCGGGCAGGACGACACGCTGTATGCCCGCGTGGACGGCTACGTGCGGTTCGAGAACAAGGGCCGGCTGGGCCGTTTTGTGAGCGTCCTTCCGGTGGAGACAACCGTGGCGGCCGAGCGCCAGCCACAGGCGGCGCCGGAACCGGCCACAGTTTCTGCCGATTGAGGCACCGAGCAAACAGGCGTCCTGCCGGTCAACGCGAGCAGGACGCTTTTGTGTTTTCAGCCACCGGTGGCGTATGCTGCAGGTGGGAGCAGCCAAGCCGTGTTCATTGACGAAGCCATCATCTATGTGAAAGCGGGCGACGGCGGTCGCGGCTGCGTTGCCTTCCGGAGGGAGAAATTCGTGCCTCGGGGCGGGCCGGCGGGAGGCGACGGCGGCAAGGGCGGTGACGTGGTGCTGGAGTCCACGCTGCACGACAGTACCCTGCTGCGCTATCGCTACGAACGGGAGTTCCGTGCACCCCGCGGCCGCCACGGAGAGGGCAGCAACAAAACCGGCGCTTCCGGCGAGGACCTGATTCTGCCCGTGCCGGTGGGCACCGTGGTCACGGACGCGGAGACCGGCGAGCGCCTGTTCGACTTCACGGCGGCCGGACAGCGGTTCCTGGTGGCGCGCGGCGGGCGCGGAGGACGCGGCAATCAGCACTTTGCTCGGCCGTGGCACCGCGCACCGCGGGAGTTCGAAGAGGGGCAGCCCGGCGAGGAGCGCCGCTTGCGGCTCGAGCTGAAGCTGCTGGCGGACGTGGGCCTGGTCGGTTTCCCGAACGTGGGCAAGAGCACCCTGATTTCCCGAATTTCAGCAGCGCGGCCGAAGATTGCCGATTATCCGTTCACGACGCTGGAGCCGCATCTGGGCGTGGTGGCCGTGGATACGGAGCGGAGTTTCGTGGTGGCCGACCTGCCCGGTTTGATCGAAGGCGCGCATGCCGGCGCCGGGTTGGGCACTCGGTTTCTGCGACACATCGAACGGACGCGGGTACTGGCACACCTGATTGACACCAGTGACGCCTGCCTGCGCGACCCGGTGCATGACTTTTCCGTCATCTGCGCAGAGCTGCGGGCCTTCAACCCCGAGCTGGCCGAGCGGCCTATGCTCGTGGTGGCGACCAAACTGGATGCCACCACACAGCGCGAGCGATTGGAGCGGCTTCGGGCTTTCTGTGTCGAGCGCGGACTGGAATTTCACGCCATCAGCGCGGTGACCGGCGCGGGCGTCCGCGAGCTCGTGTGGGCGATGGCTGCGGCGCTCGAGCGGGCGCGGACGGCACCGCAGGAGACGGCCGTGGCGCGCGAACAGGAGGGGCGCTGAGCGTGGTCAGCACTCCGCGGCGATTGCAGCGCATCGGTCTGCTGGGCGGTTCATTCGACCCCGTCCACGTGGGACATCTGGCTGTGGCCCGGGCTGCCTACCGGAGATTTCATCTGGACGAAGTGCATTTCATTCCCGCAGGACGTCCGCCCCACAAACCGCGGCAGGAGTTGGCGCCGTTTCCGCACCGCTATGCGATGGTGGCGCTGGCCTGCGCCGAGCATGCGCACTTCGTGCCTTCGCTGGCCGAAGCGGGCCCCGACTACAGTGGACGGCAGTCGCACTACACGATCGAAACCGTGCGGCGCTACCGGCGGGAATATCCGCATGCGCGGATCTATTTCATTGCCGGCGCGGATGCGTTCCTGGAGATTCCCACCTGGAAGGAGTACGAGCGGCTGCTCGGGCTGTGCGATTTCATTGTGGCGAGCCGGCCCGGCTACCGTTTGGAGGCGCTGCGTCTGGTGATCCCGCCGGAACTGCTGGGGCGAGCGGCTCCAGTGGCGCGCAATGTGATTGCCCTGCGGCAGACCGCGGTACACCTGCTGGACACCGTGGCCAGCCACGTGAGCGCGACGGAGATCCGCCGGCGGCGCCAGCGGCGGCAGTCCATTCACGGACTTGTGCCGATGCGCGTCGAGGAATACATTGTAAAGCTGGCTCTGTACACGTGATGCCGAATTCCTTCCCGCCCGAGATCGGTTGGGCCATTGCGGCCGCACAGGCCAAGCACGCCGCCGACGTCGTGCTGCTCGATCTGCGCCGCCTGGGGGCGTTTACGGACTACTTCGTGCTCTGCACAGGTTTCAGCACACGGCAGGTTCAGGCGATTCGAGAAGCCATCACCGAGGAGCTGGTTCGCTATGGGCGTCCGCTGCGACACGTGGAAGGCGGCGAAGGCGCCGAGTGGGTACTGCTCGACTACGGTGATTTTGTGGTGCACATCTTCAGCGAGCGGGCCCGGCTCTACTATGACTTGGAGCGACTGTGGCGGGCGGCGCCACGCACGGAGTTTCCCGACACCGTCATCCGCGAAACGGAACCTCACGACAGCCTGCGATGACTCAAGCCGACCAGAGCGTCCCGGCCGCTCCGCGCGTGGATTGGGTGGCCCATGACCCGGCTTCGCAGCGCGTGCTGGAACTGGCCCGGCGGGTAGCCGAGACCAACACGACCGTATTGATCACCGGGGAGAGCGGGACGGGCAAGGATCAACTGGCCCGGCTCATCCATGAGCTCAGCCCGCGCCGGGATGCCCCCTATCTGAAAATCGACTGCGCCAGCCTGCCGCCCGAACTGGTCGAATCGGAACTGTTCGGGCACGAGCGGGGCGCGTTCACGGGTGCCGTCGAGCGGAAGCTTGGCCGGCTCGAGCTCGCACAGGGCGGCACCATTGTGCTCGACGAGGTCGCAGCGCTCTCGCTGCCCGCACAGGCGAAACTGCTGCGGGTACTCGAAGAGCGCGCATTCGAGCGGCTGGGGGGCACGGAAACCCTGCGCATCAACGCTCGCTTGATTGCGCTGACCAATGCAGACCTGGCCCGCCTCGTCGCCGAAGGCTGCTTTCGCGAGGATCTGTACTTCCGGCTGAACGTGCTGACCATTGCCGTGCCACGACTGCGCGACCGTCCCGCCGACATCCTGCCGCTGGCGGAACATTTGCTGGGACGATTGGCTGCCATCCATGGACGGCCCGGAGTGACGCTGAGCGACGGAGCGAGGCGACTGCTCGAAACGTACGCCTGGCCCGGGAACGTGCGCGAGCTGAAGAATGCTCTGGAGCGTGCGCTCGTGCTTACCATCCAGCCGGTGCTGCAGCCCGAAGATTTTCCGGACGTGCTCCGTGCCGCCACCGACGCGGTGGCCGGACTGACGGCCGGATTGCGTTCGCTCGAAGAGGTCGAGCGGGAAGCCATCCGGCAGACCCTCGAAGCGACGCGCTACAAGATCACGCGCGCGGCAGAAATTCTGGGCATCAGCCGCAAAACGCTGCTCGAAAAGCGGAAGAAGTACGGCCTGGGTTGACCGCGTGCGTCCGCGGCTCGACTTCTCGGTCGGGCCGATGCCTGTCCTGCGGTCGTTGCAGGTGGTTCCGACACGGCCGCGGCGTCCGTTGCGGTAGAATCACGGAAACGGGCACGTCCACGATACGGAGAGGAACGGATGGTACATCCCTACTCGGGCCTGCTCACGGACCTGTACGAGCTGAGCATGGCGGCTGGCTACGTGCAGACCGGCTTCCAGGCACGGGCCACGTTCGAGCTGTTTGTGCGCGAGATGCCGCCGCACCGCAGCTATCTGGTGGCGGCGGGGATGGAGCAAGCTCTCGACTATCTCGAGCAGGTGCACTTTTCAGCGGAGGAAATCGCCTATCTGCGCCGGCACCCCGTGTTCGCGCATGTCGGCGAAGCGTTTTTCCGTTACCTGGAGCAGTTTCGCTTCACCGGCGACGTCTGGGCGATGCCCGAGGGCAGCATTTTCTTCCCCGCGGAACCGCTGCTGCGGGTGACAGCACCGATCGCGGAAGCGCAGATCCTGGAGACCTATCTCCTGGCGACCTTGAACTACCAGTCGCTGGTGGCGACCAAAGCGGCGCGCATCGTCACCGCAGCGGGTGGCCGGCGGGTCATCGACTTCGGCACGCGACGCGCGCACGGCATCGAAGCCGGCGTGCTGGCGGCGCGCGCCGCCTACATCGGCGGGTGTGACGGGACGTCGAACGTCGCTGCCGGCCATCGCTTCGGTATTCCCACCTACGGCACCCAGGCGCACTCCTGGATCATGGCCTACGAGCAGGAAGAAGAAGCTTTCCGCCGCTTCCAGGAAGTGTTCCCGGAACATGCCATCCTGTTGGTGGACACCTACGATGTACGCGCAGCCGTAGAAAAAATCATCGCCAGCGGACGCAAGCCGCGTGGCATTCGACTCGACAGCGGTGACCTGGTCGCCGACAGCCAATGGGTGCGCCAGCGGCTGCGACAGGTTGGCTGGGACGACGTGCAGATTTTCGCATCGGGGAATCTGGACGAGTACCGCATCGCGGCCCTGATCGAACGCGGTGCGGAAATCGACGGCTTCGGTGTGGGCACGGCACTGGTCACTTCGGAGGACGCTCCGTCGCTCGGCGTGGTCTACAAACTGGTGGAAGTGGAAGCGGAAGAGGAACGCCGGCTAGCGGCGAAGTTCAGCGACGCCAAGACGACCTATCCTGGACGCAAGCAGGTGTTCCGCTTCTGCGACGCGCGCGGCGAGTTCTATCAGGACCTGATTGCGCTCGAAGGAGAACAGCCGGCCGGCGGCGAACCGCTGCTGGTGCCGGTAATGCGGGGCGGCCGGCGACTGCAACCCTCGCCCCCGTTGGCGGAGCTGCGCGAGCGGTGCGCGGATGCACGGCGGCATCTGCCCCCTGCACTGCGCCAGCTCGAGGCCGTAGGTAGCTACCCGGTGCGATACAGCCAGCAGTTGGAGGCATTACAGCAAGCCGTGCGGCAGCGGTATCGCGGCGGAGTCGAGGAAAGACAACAGAAAGCGGCCCCGACACAACGAGGATGACTGGCAGGGGGCGAACGGACTGCCTCTGCCTGCACTTCGTCGAAAAACAGAATTGGCGCGACAGCGGCCCGTCGCAAGCCTCTTCCCAATCACACGGAGTAAAATGAACGAGGGAGGGGGATGGGCGAGTCCATCTCGACCGAAGCTTCGGAACAAGAAAGCTGGAAGCGAGAAAGTGCCATGGCAGTTTCCTCCAAAGTGATTTTTTGGGACGTGGATACCCAGGCGGACTTCATGCTCGCCGGCGGCAAGCTCTATGTGCCCGGCGCCGAACAAATCATTCCGAATCTGCAGCGGCTGGTGTCGGCAGCCGAGCGCGGGCAGGTGTTTCTGGTGTCTTCGACAGACGCCCACACGATGGAAGACGCAGAATTTCAGCAGTGGCCGCCTCACTGCCTGCGAGGTACTGCAGGCCAGTTGAAAATTCCGGAGACCACCGTGCCCGGCTTCTACGTGATCACCAATTGCCCGCAGGCGCCGGTTCCAGAGAACATCACCGAAAAATACCGGCAGGTCGTCCTGGAAAAGCAGGCACTCGATGTGTTCACCAACCCGAACACCGAACGGCTGCTGGCCGTGCTGGGCCGGCAGCGGGAGTATGTGGTCTTCGGGGTGGTGACCGAATATTGCGTGTGGCACACGGCGAAGGGTCTGCTGGAACGCGGATGCCGCGTGGCGCTGGTCGAAGACGCCATCCGAACGCTGCACAACGCCGACGGGCAACGAACCTTGCGAGAACTGCAGGCGCGCGGCGCACGGTCGATTTCGACCGATGCCGCATTGGCGATGTTGGAGTAACCGCCGCACCGCACACCGAGGAATTCACAGGCGTCCGGCCGTGGTGTTACCGCCGAGACGCACGCCGAGTCCCCACAGAGGAGGCATCGAGGATGCCCGGGTGAGGAAGGCGGCGGAAGCTCACAGGGTTTTCAGGTAGGCAATCAAATCCGCGAGCTGCTGCGGCTTCAGGGTTTTTTCGAATCCCGGCATGTTCTTCCCGCCCTTTTCAATCCAGCGGCGCATGGTTTGGTCGTTGACGGGTGTGCCGTCTTCGAATTTGCCGCGCCGATAGATTGTTTTCAGTCCCGGGCCGATTTTCTTGGCCGTAGTGGTGGGATAGTGACAGGCGGCGCAGTAGCGGTCATAGAGCTCCTTGCCGTTTTCGACGCTGGCCGTGGAAGCGGATTTTTCTGAAACCGCTTGCGCGGAGGTGGGCGGAGGCGCGGTCGCCGCGACGGCCAGTGCGAGGAGAGTGGTGAACGCAACCGCAAAAGCGATCTCGAGCTGCCGCTTCATTCTCTACTCCGACTTGGCGCTGGTCGGCGCGGCGGCGGAGCTGTCCGCCGGCCGGACGAACCGATCGTACAACACCATCAGTGCGGTGGTCAGCAGTCCGACGCCAAAGATGACCCACCACATCTGCTGCGGCGCACCGCGCACTTCTCCGAAATAGTGCACCAACCGCCCGCCGATCACTCCGGCTAGCGCCGAGCCGATGGCGATGGGCAGAAACGCGTAACCCATGTAGACGCCTTGTTGGCCCGGAGGGGCCAGGCGCGAGACATATTCGTAGAACCGGGGCGACTGGATCATTTCCCCGACCGCCAGCACAAACAGTGCCACCGCCGCCCAAATAGGCAGACCGACCAGCTCCAACTGCCACGGACCGAGCGCATACGTCCCGTCGATCTGCCAGCTCAGGTCTGCTACGGCCAGAATCACCCAAGCGAAGCTGGTCACGAGCACTCCGAGCGTCATCGCCGAAAAGGGTGCGATGCGGCGCGTCAGGTAGCTGATGGGAATCTGCAGCAGGATGACGGCGAGCGGGTCGATCGTGAGCAGCAGCTCGACATCGGCGCGCGGATTGACGTAGTTGCGGATGAACAGCACCAGGGCGATGAACTCCTGCCAGAACATCACCCAGAAGCCGGAGAAAATCACCAGGAACAGCACGAAGCGCAGATTGCCCAGCACGCGGAACAGATTGCCGATCGCCTGGCGCACGGTGGCCACTTGAGGTTCGCCCTGGCTGTGCGGCTCGCGGTAGAACAGCAGGGTAGCCACGGCCATCAGCAACATGCAGGCCGCGCTGACATAGAAAACATTCTCCAGACCGATCGAGCGGCGCACGGCAAAGGCCATCACCGGTCCAAGTGTGCCTCCGACGTTCACCAGCGTGTAGTAAATCGAATAGCCCAGCGAACGCACGTTTTCCGTCGAAGCCCGCGCCGTAGTGCCCACCACGCACGGCTTCACAATGGCCGGGCCGAACGCAGGAATCGCCAGAAACACCAGCACCAGCCAGGAGAGAGGCACCGACCGACGGACGGGTTCCAGCCAGGCAGCGTCCAGCGAGCCTAGCAGGAAATACCCGAGGCCGAGCACCAGATAGGCAAAAGCGAGCGAGCGGCGAAACCCAAAGCGGTCGGCCAGCGCACCGCCCAGAATCGGCAAAAACCAGACCAGCGCGCTGAAAAAACCGATCTTGTCTCCGGCTTCGGCTTCCGAAAAGCCCAGCGACTCGGTCAGGTAGATGGCGAGGACGGCGAAGACGGCATAGTAGGCCAGTCGCTCGACCAGTTCGGTCAGGTTTGCCACCCAGAAGGCAGGTCGAAAACCTTCTCGGATTTCCCGCAGGCGTTCTCCGATGACCACAGGCGCCTCCCGCCGCGCGAGTTGTGCGAAGAATCGCGGCAAATTGTACTGGAAGCCGCGCAGCCAGTGGCGGAAATTTTCCAATGCCCGCGCTGCAGCACGAGTCGCGAGAGCCGAGGTCTGTGCACGGTTCCAACAGCAAAACCTGAATCGAAGCGCACGGGGCGAGCAGAAGCCGGCCCTACCGGCAGACCGTAGAGCAGTCGCAATTTCCCTCCACGCCCCGTGCATTGCGGCGCTAGAATGACCTTCCTTTTTTCAAGGTGTTTCCAGGAGGCCGAGGTGAAGCGAACTTCTCTTTTGTCGCTGACGAGCATTGTGCTCGCTGTTGCGATGCCAGCAGCCGCGCAGGTTCCACCCCTGCTGCCGGAAGAAGTCGTGGCGGCGCTCGCCGGAGAACTTTCCGGCGAGTTGGCCAAGCGGAACCTGGAGATGCTGGCGCAGTATCATCGCATGCGCGGCTCGCGGCAGTTTCGGGCCGCCGCCGAATTCATCGCTGCACGGGCGCGCGAATACGGCCTTGAAGGAGTCGAAATCCTCCGGTTTCCCGCCGACGGCAAAATCTTCTACGGCACACAGCGTTCGCGGCCGGCCTGGGACGCGGAATTTGCCGAGCTGTGGGAGGTGCGCGAGGAACGCGGCCGCTGGGTGCGCACCGAGCGCCTGGCCAGCTTCGACGCCATGCCCGTCTCGCTGGCGCAGGACAGCGAAAGCGCCGCAGTGACCGCCGAACTGGTGAACTGCGGTGAAGGTACGCGCGAAGCCGACTACGCGGGGAAAGACGTCCGCGGAAAAATTTGTCTCGTAGCGGCGCAGCCCGGCGCAGCGCTACCGCTGGCGGTCGAGCGTTTCGGCGCCGTGGGCCTGCTCAGCTACGCGCAGAACCAGCGGCAGGCCTGGTGGGGAGAAAACCAGAACCTGGTGCGCTGGGGACATCTGGACAGTTTCACGCCGACGAAGACGTTTGCCTTCATGGTATCGCCGGGCCGTGCTGCAACGCTGCAGCAGCGGCTGGCCCGCGGCGAGCGGATTGTCCTGGAGGCGAACGTGCGCGCGGGGCGGCGGCCCGGCTTCTACGATGTGGTGACCGCGACGATTCCCGGCGCGGATGCGCGGCGGCGCGAAGAAGAAATCGTCTTCAGTTGCCATCTGGACCACCAGCGCCCCGGCGCCAACGACAATGCCAGCGGCTGCGCGACGATTCTGGAAGTGGGACGCGCACTCGCGAAGCTGATCCGCGAAGGACGGCTTCCACGGCCGTCACGCACGCTGCGCTTCCTCTGGCCGCCGGAAATCGAAGGCACGATGGCGCTGCTGAACGCCCGGCCGGAGCTGGCCGCGCGCTTTGTGGCTGTCGTCCACATGGATATGGTCGGGGGTGGACCGGAGACGAAAGCGGTCTTTCATGTCACACGCAGCCCGATGAGTCTGCCGACATTTGTCAATGACGTCGCCGAAGCCTTCGCCGAGTTCGTCAACGAGCAGTCCTATCAGTTCGCGACTACGGGCCGGGCTGAGTACCCGCTCGTGGCCCGCGAAGGCGGCAAAGAGCCTTTGCAGGCGCGCCTGGCGCCGTTTTCCATGGGCAGCGACCACCAGGTGTATACCGACAGCTCCTGGGCCATCCCCGCGATTTACCTGAACGACTGGCCCGACCGCTACATCCACACCAACTTCGATTCCCCCGCGAACATCGACCCGACCAAGCTGCTCCGCGCCGGATTCATCGGCGCAGCGAGCGGTTATTTTCTGGCCCGCTTCGCTGCGGAGGACGAAGCGGGCGTGCTGGCCGTGCTCGAACGCGGACGCCTGTGCCGGCTCGCTGCCGCCTTGCAAAAGGGTGCAGCCGTTTCGCCGCTGGAAGCAGAAATTCTGAAACGGGAGGCGATCCGGTACGAAGCGAACCTGGTCCGGTCGCTCGAACGATTTCTGCCGATGACCCCACAGCGTGCAAAAGCCTTGGAGCAAATTCCGCAATTGGCTTCGCTGCTCGGCCTCACGGGCGAAGGGACCACCGCGGCAGGGTCCGGCGCGTTCGTCTTCCGGCGCAGCGGCGAGAAGAAAGGGCCAATGTCGGTGTTCGGCTACGACTATTTTGCGGACCACTGCACAGCGCGCGGCGTCTGCAACCCGCGCCTGCTGCGCTTTCAGGGTTTGTGGGGTGCAGGCAGCGAGTACGCCTACGAGGTGCTGAACCTCGCCGATGGCATCCGCACCGCGCAGCAGATTCGCGACACCGTCTCCGCCGCATTCGGTCCCGTTCCGCTCGAGCTCGTGGTGGAATACCTGCAGGCGCTCGAAGCCATCGGAGTCGTGGAACGCGTGCAATAGGGAAACAGAGTGCCGGGGTCGGTCCGGTGAGCGAAGGCCACTGGTGCAGACGGAGTCTGCCAGGGGGTGCGTGCTCGCTGCGGTTTGCACCGCAGCGGGTGGTGCGCCGGCTGGAGACTTGCTGTGCTATGGGGTCAAGACGCAACGAGCTGTGTTAACATCGCCGCTTGCCGCGCTGGGGAGTCGGTGGCCGTGAGCAAGTCTGCAGAAATACCCACGAGGATGAAGGCTCTGCGCAAGACGCGCCCCGCACGGGGCGCAGAGCTGGAAACCGTCCAAGTTCCGGAAATCGGTCCCCAGGAGGTGCTGGTGGAGGTCACCGCGGCTTCCATCTGCGGCACCGATCTGCATATTTACTCCTGGGACCGCTGGGCGGCGTCCCGAATCCGGCCACCGCTGACGTTCGGGCACGAGTTCTGCGGTCGCATTGCACGCGTTGGCGCGGAAGTAGAAGGGTTAGCCGAAGGTGAATTCGTCAGTGCAGAGATGCACGTCAACTGCGGGTACTGCCACCAGTGTCGGGTGGGCCAGCCGCACATCTGCCAGAACCTGAAAATCATCGGGATCGATCAAGACGGCTGCTTCGCGCAGTACGTTCGAATCCCGGCCCGCAACATCTGGAAAATCGATCCCGCCATTCCCGAGCGGTACGCAGCCATTCTGGATCCGCTGGGCAACGCCGTACACACCGTGCTTTCCGGAGAAATCGTCGGGCAGACAGTGGCAGTTACCGGATGCGGCCCGATTGGCTTGATGGCTATTGCGGTGGCGAAGGCCTGCGGTAGCGGGCCGGTGTTCGCCACAGAGATCAATCCGCACCGGCTGGCCATGGCCCGGCGGATGGGAGCTGATCTGGCGCTGAATCCTGCCGAAGCGGACCCGGTGGGTGCTGTGCTCGAGGCCACCAAGGGAGTCGGAGTGGATGTGTTGCTGGAAATGAGCGGCAGCCCTCGGGCAATCGAACAGGGACTGGCGATGCTGCGTGCCGGCGGGCGTGCTGCATTGCTGGGCGTGCCAACAGAAAAGGTTACCTTAGATCTGGTGCGGGACATCATTTTTAAGGGTGTGACACTGCTGGGCATCTACGGACGAAGAATGTTCCAGACGTGGGTGCAGATGACCGAGCTGCTGAAAACAGGACGCTTGCATCTGGATCCCTTATTCAGTGCAGAAATGGCGCTGGAGGAATTTTCGACCGCCTTCGAACTGCTTCAGGCCGGCAAAGCCGATAAAATCATTGTCTTTCCGAACGGGAAACCAAAGTAGCGCTTGTGTTAACCATCATGGGAAAAGTGGAAAACAGATGCACTTCCTTGCAGGTTAATTCCATTGGCTTGCACTGACAGGGTCGCAAGAAGTATTCCCTCCACTGAAAACAAAGGGGTTAAATCTGTTTCATTTTGGTAGTTAAATTGCTTCGAACCGGAAAGGGAAAAGGCGCTCTGAGGGGGCGTCAAAGTTGGAGGACTTTTCTGATGAGGACGACTTTGTGGGTTTTGATAGTGGGCTTGTTGCTGGCTCCAACAGCGGTGCAGGCGGACACGCTGACCTTCCGCTTCCAGGGTGGCACAGTTGTTGGAACGGATGCGCTCACCAACGCGGGCGACCCTTCGGAACTGACCGAAGTGTCTACGACAGGCGTTACCATCCAAGGCTCCCTCGGAACGGTGGAATTTACGACGGGCACGTGGAACGACAGCACGTGGAGTTTCGATCCCGGTGGCTCGATTACAATCACGTCGAATGGTACAGGCGGCCTGCCGGCGGGGGTCCTGTTCAGCGGGTCGTTTACAGGCGCAGGCACGTGGACCCTGGTCAACTATGCCGACGGCACCAGCGAGTGGGTATTCGAGAGCCAAGTGAGCGGAACGGCCAGCCCTGAATTGCTGGCGGCGCTTGGTCTACCCTCGGACATTTCTCAGTTTACGGCATCGATCACTATCAAGATCAACGCCGTAACAGGTGTTGGCACCGTGGAATTTGGCAGCATTGTCAGCCACACCCCGGAGCCCGGAACCCTGGCCTTGCTCGGAGTCGGTCTGGGCGGAATTGCGCTAGCGCGGATGCGTCGCTTGAGAAACGGCAAGAACAACTAACGGAATCTGAAAACCCAACCAAGTCGCCTCAGAAAGCGCCCGTGCGAAACGGGCGCTTTTTTTTGTTCGGACAATGGATTTTTGAGACAGGGTTTCCCGCAGCCCGTTTGTGCTCCTGCGGATGGCGCGCAAGAGCCCTTTCGTATGAGACGGAATGCTGCCGGAGCATGTGCAGGTCTGCGACGATTCGTTATAATGACGCCTCGCCGCCAAGGAACGCCGCGCGAACGGGGGGAGCGTCATGACCACCACCACACGACCGCAACTGCAGTATTTGGCAGAAGAAATCGAGCAACTGAAGGCCAAGCATCTCTACTTCCGCTTGCGCGTGCTCGAGGGCGAGCAGAAACCGATTGCCAGATTCGACGGGCGCGAAGTCATCAATCTGAGCTCGAACAACTATCTCGGACTGACCACGCACCGCGCACTGCGTCGCGCCGCAATCGAGGCCACGCGGCGCTACGGGGTGGGCTCGGGTGCGGTGCGCACCATCGCCGGTACGATGAAGATTCACATGGAGTTGGAAGAGCAGATTGCGCGCTTTAAGGGCACGGAGGCCTGCGTCGTGTTTCAGTCCGGCTTTGCGGCGAATGCTGGCACGGTGGCGGCGATTCTGGGCAAGGACGATCTGATCATCTCCGACCGGCTGAACCATGCTTCGATCATCGACGGGGCGCGGCTATCGAAGGCCACCATCCGCATCTACGAGCACAAGGACCTGGCCGATTGCGAACGAATCTGCCAGGAGACGCGCGACTGGCCGGGACGAAAACTGCTGATCACCGATGGCGTGTTCTCGATGGACGGTGACATCGCGCCGTTGCCGCAACTCTGTGAGCTGGCCGAGCGCTACCACTGCATCATGATGGTGGACGATGCGCATGCCTCGGGCGTGCTGGGCCGCGGCGGGCGCGGCACGGTGGACCACTTCGGTTGCCACGGCCGGGTGGACATTCAGGTCGGCACGCTGAGCAAGGCGATCGGAGCGCTGGGCGGCTATGTGTGCGGGTCGCGGGAGCTGATCGAGTATCTCTATCACCGCGCGCGTCCGTTTCTGTTTTCCACTTCCCATCCACCGTCGGTCACCGCCACCTGCCAGGCGGCTTTCGCTCTGCTCGATTCGGCCGAGGGCGATCGGCTGATCCGAAAGCTCTGGTCGAACACCAAGTTTTTCAAGCGCGGCTTGAAAAAACTCGGCTTCGACACGGGCATGAGTGAAACGCCCATCACGCCGGTGATCGTCGGCGACGCTGCTCGTGCATTCGAGTTTTCGCGGCGGCTGTTCGAGGCCGGAGTCTTTGCGCAGGCCGTTGGCTACCCGACCGTACCGGAAGGACAGGCGCGCATTCGCACGATTGTTACGGCGGCGCACAAACGGGCCGACCTGGAACGTGCACTGGAGATTCTGGAGCGCGTCGGACGAGAGATGGAACTGATTCACTGAGCCGGGTCGCGGGCCATGGCACGCCCGCTGTGGAAACCGGCGGAGAGAGGGACACGTCTGGGGAGTCTGGGCGGGGCGGAAAAAAACCGCAGGCGCAATTCTGTGCTGTTGTCAGAAGGAGAGGTGTCATGAGGAGACGAATCGGGCGCACGTTTGTCAACGGGCTGAGCGTGGCGGCCATTCTGTTGGCCGGACTGTGCAGTGGCAGCGCCGTCTGGCCGCAGGGTGACGCGGCTGCATCCGGCGCGGCGGTGAGCGCGTTGGCGGCACGCAATCCGGCGCAGCCGATTGACGAGGAGTACACAGCGAAGATTCGCGAGTACACCACGGAGCCATTTTTCCTGACCGAACTGGTGGATCACCTGCCGGTCCAGCGCGGCGTGCCGACACCGAAAGACGTGCTCGGCTACGTGATCGGCACACCGGAGCGGCTCACCTACACGAAAGACATCTACCGCTACTTCCGTGCATTGGCAGCCGCCACGCCGCGCGTGCGCGTCTGGAGCAACGGTCGCTCGGAAGAAGGCCGCGAGATGTTGCTGGTGGCGGTCAGCGACGCGGCGAACCTGGCCCGGCTGGATCGCATCAAGCAGATCACCGCGCGGCTGGCCGACCCGCGAAAACTTACGGATGCCGAAGCCGAAGCGTTGATCGCCGAAGGCTTGCCCATCTATTGGGCTTCGGGTGCGATCCATTCTCCGGAGACCGGCTCGCCAGAGATGCTCATGGAGCTCGCCTATCGGCTGGCCGTGAGTGAGGCGCCGTTTTTCGAGAATATCCGCAAAAGCGTAGTCCTGCTCATTACGCCGGTGGTGGAAGTGGACGGGCGCGACCGCATGGTGGATCTCTACAACTACCGGCTGGCGAACCGCGACAAGCCTGCGCCCGGATTGATCTACTGGGGCAAGTACGTGGCACACGACAACAACCGCGATGGGATCGGCTTGGCGCTGGCGCTTTCCAAGGTCATGCTGCGGACGTTCTTCGAGTACCACCCGCAGGTGCTCCACGACCTGCACGAATCGGTGCCGTATCTGTACACCTCGACGGGCACCGGACCCTACAACGCCTGGCTGGACCCCATCGTGGTGAACGAATGGCATGCGTTGGCGTACTACGAAATCGAACAGATGACCAAACGCGGAGTGCCCGGCGTGTGGACGCACGGCTTCTACGATGGTTGGGCACCGAACTACATGTTCTACGTGGCCAACGGGCACAATGCCATCGGGCGTTTCTATGAAACGTTCGGCAACGGCGGCGCGGATACGCGCGTGCGCCGGCTCGGGCCGAACCAAACGAACCGCACCTGGTTCCGTCCGAATCCACCGCTGGCCAAGGTGACCTGGTCGCTGCGCAACAACACGAATCTGATGCAGAGCGGCTTGCTGTTTGCGCTGGAGTATGTGGCCAACCACCGGAACGAATTTCTGCGCAACTTCTACCAGAAGAGCAAACGCTCGGTGGCCAAGGCGACCACGGAAGGACCGGCGGCGTGGGTGATTCCGGCCGGACAGAAGCGTCCAGCGCTGGCCGCGGGACTGGCACGGCTGATGCAGGAGCAGGGCGCTGAAGTGCACCGGCTGGACCAGGACATCGAAGTGAACGAGGCACCGCGCGGGCCGCGGCGTGGCTCCGGTGAGGAGCCCGGTGGCGCTGCGCAGGCCGCACGCGGGGCGGCGACGTCGAAGCGAAAGATCCCGGCGGGCAGTTACGTGATCCGCATGGATCAGCCCTACAGTCGCATTGTGGACATGCTGCTCGACACGCAATATTACTCGACCGCGGATCCACGTCCGTACGATGACACCGGCTGGACAATGGGCGCGCTGCGCAACGTCGAGGCCATCCGTGTGACCGATACCGCCATCCTGCGCGCCCCGATGACGCTGATCACCGGCACCATCGCGGCTGAAGGCCGCCTGGTCGGCTCGGCCACGAAATTTTTCATCATCGGGGCGAACGGCGAGCCCGGGTTAGCCACGCTGCGCTTTCAATTGCGGGACATCCAAATGTTTGCCGCCGAGCAATCCTTCGAAGCGGACGGTAAGCAGTTTCCGGCCGGCTCGTTCTTGATTCCGACGGAGGGCAATCCGGCTAATCTGCGGCAGCGGCTGGAAGCAGCAGTGCGGACAACGGGTCTGGTGGCTCATGCCACCGATGCGGACCTGCGCGTGGCGCGGCATCCCGTGGCGGTGCCTCGGATTGCGCTGGTGCACACTTGGGTGAACACGCAAAACGAGGGCTGGTTCCGGCTGGCGCTGGAAGAGGCCAAGGTGCCCTACGAATACGTAGCCGATACCGTGCTGCGGGAAACCCCCAACCTGAGGGCCAAATACGATGTGATCATCTATCCGCCGGTGACTTCCAATCTGGCTACGCTGATTCACGGGGTGCGTCGGCGCCTGCTGGACGATGGCAGTGAATTCGGCGGGCCGATCCCCTGGCAGAACTCGCCCTCGACACCGAACATCGGCACTTCCCCGGACACGACAGCCGACATCCGCGACGGGCTGGGCTTCGCCGGCCTGGCGAATCTGAAAAAGTTCATCGAAGAGGGCGGTGTGTTCATCGCGATTACTGCCACCGCGTCGCTGCCGATAGAACTCGGTCTGGTGGAAGGTGTCTCCATTGTCGAGACGCGGCAGTTGCAGGCGCGCGGCAGCGTGCTGAATGCGGTGTTGGAAGACAAGGGCAGTCCGATCGGTTATGGCTACGACGAGAAGGTGCCGGTCTATTTCAGCCAGGGGCCGGTGTTCCGCGTCAGCTTGACCGGCGGGGGCGGTTTCGGAGGCTTCGGCGGCGGCCAGCAAGACGGGCAGCGGACCAGCGGCCGCGGTTCCGCCACCGAGCCAGACATTCCGCAAGGACGACCCTGGATACCGCCGGAACCGGAGCCGCGGCTGAGCCGTCGGCAGCGCGAACTCTACATCGATCCCGACCTGCGGCCGTTCCTGGCCGGACAAATCTTGCCGGAGCGAATGTGGCCGCGTGTTGTGCTGCGCTTTGCCCGCCAGAACGAACTGTGGATCAGCGGCATGTTGGCCGGCGCGCAGGAACTGGCCGAATCGCCAGCCGTCGTGGATGTGCCGGTGGGACGCGGGCACGTGGTGCTGTTTGCCACCAACCCGATGTGGCGGCACCAGAACCACGGCAACTGGATGCTGTTGCTGAATGCGGCGTTGCACTTCGATCACCTGCACGTCGGGCGTGAGCCGGTCGGCGCACCGGCTGAGTCGACTCCGGCCGACGAGGTCTTGGAAGAAGTGATGCAAGGCCACGCCCACGGCCCAGTCCAGTAGCCGCAGGGGGGCGCTGATATTTGTCGGCGCCTCCCCCAACATACTTCTGCTTTTCGAGCTGCGCGCTCCTCGAAAAGGAAACGCGCAGCTTTTTGTTTGTGCGGGAAAAGCCCACGGAGAAATGAAAATCGGCTGGGACAGACGCCGGTCACACCGTGCGGAGGACAGCGCTGAGACGCTGGCCGAGCGCCTCCACGATGCGCACGACGAATTCGTTCACCTGTGCGTCGGTGAGGGTAGCGCGGGGGCTCTGAAAGGTAAGGCGCACCAGCAAGGAGTACTTCCCCGGAGGAATCGTGCCCCCGTGGAAGCGGTCCAGCGCTTCGATGCGCACCAGTTCCGGCAGGTCGAGTGCGCGGATGGTGTCGCGCACCTGTGCGAAGCGAACGGACTGATCCAGCAGGAGCGAGAGGTCGCGTTCGACAGCGGGAAACCGTGGGAGCTCGCGGAAACGGAGCGCAGCGCGGCGGGCTTCGTAGGCAGTGCAAAGGGGCTCGAGCAGCAGCTCGGCGAGAAAGATTTCCTGTCGGAGCTTCAGCCGTGAGGTGAGGTGGCGATCGAGCACTCCAGCCACTCCAATTTCGTGCAAATCATCGCCAGCGATGCAGAGCAGGCGCGCGCTGTGTTCCGGTGCTAGCCAATCCGGCGTGCCCGACTCCCACTGGAATCCGCCGACTCGCACCCCCAACGCCTCGAGGTCACCCTTCAGGTCGGCGAATGTGAAGGCGCGCTCGGACTCATGGATGGATTTGCGACGGGCCAGGCCCGTGGCGCCGAGGGTGAGCACAGCCCGTTCGAGGGGTTGGCCGTTGTGCAGCTCATAGCTGCGTCCGAACTCGAACAGGCGCAAATTCCGCTGGCCGTGATTCAGGTTCCACTCCAACACGTCCACCATGCTGACGATTCCACTGCGGCGCATCTGCGAAGTTTCAGTCGAGAGGGGATTGGCGATGGGCACGGGTTGGCACTGTGGGGGCGCGAACAGGGCGTCGCGGTCGGGATGGACAAGCGGGCTGGCGATGATTTCGTCGTAGCCGAGCGCGAGCAGGGTGGCTCGCAGTTCAGCGAGGGCTTCGGCGTGGGGCCGGAGCTGTGCCGGCTGGCGCGCGGGAGGCATGCGCGCAGGGAAGCGGTCGTATCCGTAATGGCGGGCGACTTCTTCGATTAAGTCGATTTCGCGCGTGACGTCGTGGCGCCAGGTGGGACGGACGCATTCCCAGGCCGCCATCAGCGAGCCGGCTCGGCCGCGAGTTTCATCCACCCGGACGGGAGCGAAGCCGAGTGCCGAAAGGATCGCTTCGATTTCGCGATCCGGCACATCGGCACCCATGATGCGGAGCAGCTCGCGGCGGGTGAGGAGGAGCTTCTGGCGCTCGGGCGGGCGCGGATAGGCGTCCACGACACCGGCGAGGATTTCTCCGCCAGCGAGTTCGTGGATCAACTCGGCGCAACGGCGCGAGGCCAGCTCGGCCATCTCCGGGTCCATGCCCCGCTCGAAACGGGTGGAGGCTTCCGTGCGCAGGCCGAGGGCACGAGCGGTGCGGCGGATCGAGACGGGATCGAACCAGGCGCATTCGAGCAGCACGTTTTTCGTCTCGAGTGCGATTTCGCTGGCGGCACCGCCCATCACGCCGGCAAGGCCTTGGGGGCGTTCGGCGTCGGCAACGACGAGCATCTCCGGCGTGAGCGTGCGCTCGATGCCGTCCAGAGTGGTGATGCGTTCACCGGGTCGGGCGCGGCGCACGACGATGCAGCCCCCGGCCAGGCGATCCAGGTCGAAGGCGTGCAGCGGATGACCGAGCTCGAACATGACATAGTTCGTGGCATCCACGATGTTGTTGATGGATGCCTGGCCCAGCGCCTCCAATCGCTCGCGCAGCCAGGCCGGCGAAGGTCCCACCCGAACACCGCGAATCACCCGGGCGGTGAAGCGCGCGCAGAGCTCGGGCGCCTCGATGGTAACACTGGTGGCGGCCGCGGCCGGTTCCCGCACCTCGTTCAGCTTCGGCTGGATGCGCTTCAGAGAGGCGCGGAAGGCAGCCGCGGCTTCCCGGGCCAGCCCATAGTGGCCCAGGCAGTCGGGGCGGTTCGTGGTCAAGTCCACTTCGAAGCGTGGACCGGCCGGAGAATCTTCCACCGAATCCACGGTGATGCCGGCAGCGGAGAGCGCCGCGCGGAGCTGCTCCGGCGAAGCCGGCAACTCCACGAATTCGAGCATCCATGCGTAGAGGGCTTTCATCAGCGAAACTGGCGCAGGAAGCGCACGTCGTTCTGGAAAAACAACTGAATATCGTTGATGCCGTACTTCAGCATGGCCATCCGCTCCACGCCCATGCCGAAGGCGAACCCCGAGAATCTTTTCGCGTCGTAGTTCACGAAGCCGTACACGGCCGGGTCGACCATCCCGGCGCCGCAGAGCTCGATCCAGCCAGACTGCTTGCACAGCCGACAGCCAGCACCCTGGCAGGCGAAGCAACTGCCGTACACATCGGCCGAAGGCTCGGTGAAGGGGAAATAGCTGGGCTGCAGACGCGTTTTCACCTTGGGTCCGAAGAATTCCTTGACGAAGTAGTCCATTACGCCACGGAAGTCGCAAAAGGTGATGTCCGTATCCACGGCCAAACCCTCGACCTGGTAGAAGGCGAAGGCGTGGGTGGCGTCGGGGTTGTCGTGGCGATAGACCTTGCCGGGAACAATGATGCGCACCGGCGGCTGATGCTGTTCCATCCAGCGGATTTGCATCGGTGAAGTGTGCGTGCGCAGCAGCAGCTCACCCGGCCGTGGCGTTTGAACGTAGAGCGTATCCCACATGTCGCGCGCGGGGTGGTCGGCCGGGATGTTCAGCGCTTCGAAATTGTAGTAAGGAGTTTCGATTTCCGGTCCGTCTACGACGGTGAAACCGATGCGTAGAAAGATTTGCTGGATTTCGTCCAACACTTGGCCGAGGATGTGGCGCACGCCGAGGGAGCGTTCGATGCCCGGAAGGGAGAGATCGAGTTGCTCAGCCGGCTCCGCGGCGGGCACTAGCGCCGGGGATTGCTGCAGGGTCTGCTCGATGTGCTGACGCAGCTCGTTCAGGTGTTGGCCGATGGCGCGCTTCAGCTCCGGCGGTGCCGGCTGGAGCCAGTTTTCGGTAATCTGCCGGAGCCTGCCGGCTTTGCGTCCCACCCAGGCCACGCGCAGGGCTTCCCAGGCGGCCTCGTCGTGCACTTCGGCAGCGGCGCGGTCGAATTCTGCGCGCAGAGCAGCGAACAGCGCATCGAGCTGAGCTGCCTCTGCAACGCCCAGTTCGGCAAGCGATTTCCGAGTGTCGGTCACCGTGGTTCGGTCGCCCCCGTGCGCCCGCAGGCGCAGAAGATTACACCAAAGCCCAAGGAAACGCGCAGCGGTGTGTGCGCTTCGGACCGCCTAGCCGGCAGCCGCCTGTTTGGCTTGGGCAGCCAGTTGGGCAAAGGCTTCGGCATCGCGCACGGCGATGTCTGCCAATACCTTGCGGTCGAGTTCGATGCCGCTCTTCTTCAGTCCATGGATGAATTGACTGTAGGAGAGGCCGTTCGTGCGGGCGGCGGCGCCGATGCGCTGAATCCAGAGCCGGCGGAACTGGCGCTTGCGCTGCCGACGGTCGCGGTAGGCGTAGCGCAAGGCGCGCTCGACCGATTCTTTCGCCGCGCGATACAGTTTGCTTTTGGTCAGGAAGTATCCCTTGGCGCGCTTCAGGTATTTTTTGCGACGGGCGCGCCGTTTGGTGCCACGTTTGACTCTGGCCATTTCGGCTCTCCTCGGTTTGGGTGTCGGACGTTCCGGAGACAGACGTGGCAGGAGGCGGGCGCCTCCGGCAGCGGGTGGGTGCAGCTGCGTGGCCCGCGATGCCACGGGTTTGTCTCGCAGATTCCCGCAAGCGGCCGTTGCCGCTTCTCAGCCGGCAGGCACCCGTGTGCGCACTGCCTGGCTGCGCACGCAGCGCTGCAATGCCTCTGCGGCCTGCGTGTGCGGGTACGATGGGCAGCATACCGCCGCCCTGAAAAATTCTATGCGTAGGGCAGCATCTCGCGAACGTTGCGAGCGTCCGCGGGATGCACGGCAGCCACTTTGCGCAGGCGCCGGATGCGCTTGGCCGGTTTCGTTCCCAGCAGGTGACGCTTGTGCGAGTGTCGGCGCAGCAGCTTGCCCCCGGCGGTAACCTTGAAACGCTTGGCGGCGCCGCGATGGGTCTTGATTTTCAGCTTCGTTTTTGGTTTGCGAGCCATGCCGGGCCCTCCTCGGTGAACGCACGCTTGCCCGGTCAGACGGGCGGCGATTCCTGCGCCGCGCTGCCCGGCTGGGCGCTGGAGGCGCTGCGGCGACTGAGGCCTTTTTTCGGAGCCAGCAGGGCGAACAGAATATTGGCCTCCATGCGCGGTGGCATTTCCACCTGCGCCACGTGCTCCAGGTCTTTGATCAAGCGCTGCATTTTTTCTCGGCCCACTTCCGGGTGCGCCATCTCACGGCCGCGGTGGAAAATCATCACCCGCACTTTCAGGCCGCGGGAGAGGAATTCCTCGATATGGTTTTTGCGCACCTGGTAGTCGTGTTCGGCGGTGGAGGGGCGCAGCTTGATTTCTTTGATCTGTCCCGCGCGCTGGTGTTTGCGCTGCTCATGCTCCTTTTTGCTTTGCTGGTAGCGGTAGCGCCCGTAGTCCACGATTTTGCACACGGGCGGATCAGCGTTGGGCGAAATTTCCACCAGATCCAGCCCGGCTTCGCGCGCCAGCTTGAGCGCTTCGTGTGGCGGCATGACGCCGAGCTGATTGCCCTCCTCGTCAATCACGCGGACTTCGCGCGCGCGAATGCGTTCATTCACCCGGATGCGGTCCGGAGCCATCCGGGGACCACGAAAGAAACGCTGCTGGATAGGCCCACCTCCAGAAACAAAAGGCCGCACAATCGCGGCGCACGCGGGAGCCCCACCCCTACGTGAGGTCCGCCCCCGTCTCGCCCATCAGGATGGACACGGGGCGTTCAGTATACCACGGGGCCAGCGGAGCACTGCAAGCGAAACCGGCAGGGTCAGCGCACGGCTCGGGATTCAACTTCGCGACGAAGGTCGCCGAGGAACTCGCTCAGCGGTCGCGCGCCCAGGTCCCCGCTCGAGCGGTGGCGAACGCTGACGGTGCCGGCCGCCTGCTCACGAGCGCCCACGACGAGCATGTAGGGAATCTTGGCGAGCTGTGCATCTCGGATGCGGGCCTGGAGTTTTTCGTTTCGGTTGTCCAACTCGGCCCGGAAGCCGGCCGCTTGGAGTTGCTCGGTGACCTGGCGGGCATAGGCTTCGAACTTTTCACTGAGCGGGAGCACGACCGCCTGCACCGGAGCGAGCCAGGCGGGAAAGGCACCGGCATAGTGTTCGATGAGCACGCCAAAGAACCGTTCGACCGAACCCCACAGGGCGCGGTGAACCATGACCGGCTGTTGCCGGCTGCCGTCCTCGGCAACATATTCCAGCCCGAAGCGACGGGGCAGGTTGAAATCGAACTGGACGGTGGAAAGCTGCCAGGGCCGACCGATGGCATCGAACAGCTTGACGTCGATCTTGGGTCCATAGAAGACGGCTTCGCCAGGCATGGTGCGGAAGGGGATGCGCATCTGTTCCAGGGTGTGGCGGAGAGCCTGTTCGGCTCGTTCCCATTCTGCTTCGGTGCCGGCGTATTTTTCCGGGGTCGCAGGATCGCGGGCGGAAAGCTCGACTTCGAACTGGTCGAAGCCGAAGGTGCGGAGCACAGCCTGAGCGAAATCCAGCGCTCCGGCGATTTCCTGTTCCAGTTGCGCGGGCGTGCAGAAGATGTGCGCATCGTCCTGGGTGAAGCCGCGCACACGCAGCAGCCCGTGGAGCACGCCGGAGCGCTCGTAGCGGTAGACGGTGCCAAGTTCAGCCAGCCGCAGAGGCAACTCGCGATAGCTGCGCAGGCGGGACTTGTAGATCAGAATGTGTCCCGGGCAGTTCATCGGCTTCAACTGGTAGAGCCCTTTTTCGACCTCCATCGGGCCGAACATGTTTTCGCGGTAGAAGTCGGTGTGGCCGCTGGTCTCCCAGAGTTCGCGGCGCATGGCGTGCGGGGTGAAGACCAGATGGTAGCCGCGACGCAGATGTTCTTCGCGCGACCAGTCTTCCATGATTTTTCGCACCAGGCCGCCCTTGGGATGCCAGAAAATCAGGCCCGGGCCCGCGGCATCCTGAATGCTGAACAGGTCGAGTTCAGGGCCAAGCCGGCGATGGTCGCGCCGACGGGCTTCTTCCAGACGGTGCAGATAGGCATCGAGCTCTGCCTGGGTGAAAAAACAGGCGCCGTAGATGCGCTGCATCTGCGGATTGCCTTCCTGACCCTTCCAGTAGGCGCCGGCGACGTTCATCAGCTTGAAGGCCCGGATGCGTCCCATCGAAGGGATGTGCGGGCCGCGGCAAAAGTCGATGAACTTGCCGGTCACATAGAAGGAGACCATTGGCTCGGAAGCTTTTTCTTCGACCAGCTCGCATTTGAAAGTCTGACCCTGCTCCTGGTAGAGCTTCAGGGCTTCCTCCTTGGGCAGCAGGCGCCGCTCGTTGGGTAGGTCGCGCGCGGCGAGTTCGCGCATTTTGGCTTCGATTTTTTCCAGGTCTTCCTGCGTGAACGGCTCGTTGCGCAGGAATTCGTAAAAGAAGCCGTACTCGATCGGGGGGCCGATGCCGAGCTTGACGTCGGGGAACAGCTCGAGCACGGCAGCAGCCAGCAGGTGCGCCGCCGAGTGGCGAAATACCTCCAAGGCTTCGGGATCCTTTTCGGTGAGGATTTGCAGACGCACGTCGGCTTCGAGCGGTCGGCTCAGGTCAACCAGCTCGGAGTCGCCGTTGCGCTGGATGCGGGCCACCAGCGCCTGCTCGGCGAGCCGCGGCGAGATCTGCCGCGCAATGTCCAGCGGGGTGGTGCCGCGAGGCACGTGTCGCTCGGAACCATCCGGCAGCGTAATTTTTATGGCCGCTTCGGTGTTGGTGGTCATCGGGTGTTGCTTGCTTTCTTCTCGCCCACGATCGGCAAAACTTCCTTTTCGAACACCGAAGCTTACCATGCGCCGCCAAGCAGGTGTAGCACCCATCCTCGGCGGAGGGAACAGAACCGCTCACAGCAGGGTGACGCCGGAAAGTTTGCGAAAGCGGGAGTCGCCGGTGACCGGTTCGACCGATGGTGTCGTCGCAGAAACAATGGCATCCACTATTGTCGGCTTGTACGGCGGACTCACGGGCACAGCACCGAGCGCATGTGGCTCATCCATCGGGACGACGCGCGTGCCCAAGGCATGGGAATCTGCTCGGGCTTCAGGCCCAACAGCAAGGGACCCTCGCGGTCATAGAGGCCCAGCGGGATGACGCGCCGCTCGGCCGATTGCTGCGCATGCAACGCGACACCCGCCAGCACAACGACAACGCAACAGAAAAGGCTCGGCCGGCAAGCGACTTTCAGGGTCGAGCAATCGTATATTCCAGCGTGAAGTGACTTCATTCCACTGCATTGCCAGCCATTGTGTCAGCAGAAAACACAGGTAGAATTCTGTCGTGAGGCATAAATTCGAAATTATCGAACACCCGGCGGATGTGGGCTTCCGGGCCTATGGTGCGACACTCGAGGAACTGTTCGCCAACGCTGCCGAGGCGCTTTTCACACTGGCCTGCGAGCTGGAAGGCATCGAAGAATGCGAGCAGCGCACTGTCTACGCCTCTGCCCGTGATCTCGAATCGCTGCTGTTTGCTTGGCTGGCAGAAATCCTGGCCGCAGGGGACGCCGAGAAAATGTTTTTCCGACGCGCGGAAGTGAAAGAGCTGCATCCGCCAGCCAGCGACCGCGACGGAGAAGTTCGCGGAGTCGTATACGGAGAGCGGTTCGACCGCAGCCGCCATCATCCGGGCACCTACATCAAGGCGGTGACGTATCATCAATTGCGCATGGAACGCACGGCCGATGGCTGGCGCGCGACCGTGTACCTGGATGTTTGAGCGTTCCGATCAGAGACTGGGTTCGCAAATCTGAATTTCCAGGCGATGGTTCGCCAAGGAGGCAAATCATGAAACGGTTGCTGTGCGGAATGGCCTTGGCCGGTCTGAGTGCGGGCCATGCGGCAGCGCAAACACCTGTGCCTGCCAAGGAGAATATTGCTGCGGTGGCGAACTCCGAACTGCAGAATGGTGGCGCGCACAGGGTCGTGCCGCGGCGGCCGGTGGCGACGTATTCGATTGTCGCGCGGGACCCGGAGACCGGAGAGCTGGGCGTGGCGGTGCAGTCGCACTGGTTTTCGGTGGGCTCGATTGTGTCGTGGGCAGAGGCAGGCGTGGGCGCGGTGGCGACGCAGTCGTTCGTCGACCCGAGCTACGGCCCGAAAGGGCTGGCGATGATGCGCATGGGGATTCCGGCACCGGAGGCTTTGTCGGCGTTGCTGGCCCAGGATGAGGGCCGCGAAGTTCGCCAAGTCGCATTCATCGATGCAGAGGGCCGCGTGGGCGTGCACACCGGATCGAAATGTATTGCTGCGGCCGGGCATCGCACCGGCGCGAACTACTCCGTGCAGGCCAACCTGATGGACAAGGCCACTGTATGGGATGCGATGGCACGCGCGTTTGAAAACACCAAGGGAGACTTGGCCGAGCGCATGCTGGCTGCACTGGAAGCGGCCGAGGCCGAAGGCGGCGACATCCGCGGGCGGCAGTCGGCGGCGATGGTGATTGTCAAAGCAAAATCCACGGGACGGCCGTGGGCCGACCGGGTGATCGACCTGCGGATCGAGGATCATCCGGACCCGCTCGGGGAATTGCGGCGGCTGGTGCGGGTCAACCGCGCCTACAATCACATGAACGCGGGCGACCTGTGCGCGGAGCGGCGCGACTGGGATTGCGCCAGCCGCGAATACGCTGCAGCGGAGAAGCTACTGCCGGAAATGGCCGAGGTAACGTTCTGGCACGCGGTCACGCTGGTCACCGGCGGCCGCGTGGAGCAGGCGCTGCCATTGTTCCGCAGCGTGTTCGCGCGCGAGCCGAAATGGGCCGAGCTGGTGGGACGGCTGCCGGCAGCCGGCCTGCTGCCCGAGGATGCCGCGTTGCTGGCCCGGATACGAGCACAGGCCAGGCAATAACGCCGCAGAGCGGTTTGCGCTGGCACCTCGTTGGACGTCGTCAGACTAGAAAGGCCATGCAGCGGGAAGAAACGCGCGCCAGAAGAGCGCCGCGCCGAGCACAGCACTCGCCGTTCCCGCTGTCATCTGCAGGGCAGCGAGCCAGGTATGCCGTCGCGCGGCCCGTGCGAGCGGCACTCCGAGCAAGGCACTGAACGCAACCATCCCGAGCAACGCACCCGCGCCAAAAACCATCAGGAAGAGCACGCCGAGCCAGCGCGAGGAAATCGAGCTGAGCACGAGCAGAGCCAGACCAGCCGTGCCGGCCAGGCCGTGGGCCATGCCGACGAGCAAGGACTGCAGGTTGCCGCGGCGGAATCTGCGCACCAGCGTGCCCGCAGCGGCCCAGGCGTGGGCATCGTGCACGTGTTCCGGTTCCCCGTGCGGGTGGTAGTGCAGGTGCGTGTGTTCGAGCAGGCCGTGCCGGTGTTTGTGAAAGTGAAATCGTCCGGCGAGGCCCTGGCGAATCGCGCGCACACCCAGCCCGATGAGCACCAGCGCAACCAGCAGCTCGAGTGCCCATTCCACCTGCGGTGCCAGTTGGACGCGCAGTGCGACCAGCACGCTGCCCAACAAGAATACGGTCACCAAGTGGCCCAGGCCCCAGAGTGCGCCGAAGCGGAGCCCTTGGCGCGGGTCGCGGGCGGTGCTGACCAGCGTGCTGACCGCCGCGATGTGGTCGGCGTCGGTCGCATGACGCAAACCGAGCGCGAAGCCAAACAACAAAGTTGCCAGTGTGGAACCTTCCATGGCACGGCAGTATACAGAAAAATCCGGAATCGTGCGGACAGAAAACGCAGCGGATTCAGAAATGGGTCAGCGTGCCTGCCATTTTGGTCCGGCGGAGCGACCAAGCAAACACAGCCAACGAAAGCGGCAGCAGCACCGCAGCGAACAGCAATAAGGCCCGCACGGCCGGCCAGACGGCGGCAAAGGAAGCCCCGGCGAGCAGCGCGCTGCGCACGGCTTCCAGGGAGTAGCTGATGGGAGTCAGTCGCGCCAGCCATTGCAGCGGTTCAGGCAGCACCGCGACTGGATACATGACCCCGCCGACGAGTGCAGAAACTCCCAGGATGGCCCAGCGAGCGGGGTTGCCGCGCTTGAACAACAGAATGTAGCTCGCCGAAAGAATGCCCAGTCCGGCGAATGCCAGCACGGAGGCCAGCAACGCGGCGGCAGCCGCAGGCCAGTTGGCCGAGGTCACCGGGAAGCCGAATACGAGCACTGCCCAGCCGAGATAAACCAGCGTGCGCAGCGAAGCGATCAAAAAAGGATAAAGGGCCGAGCCGGCCAGCAGCAGCGGGACGGAGGTCTGCGTGACGAGCAGGGCTTCCAACGCACCGTTTTCGCGAGCTTCGCGCAGGCTGAGCTCCACCGCCACCACGGCGACGGTCAAGTAGTCGAAGAAGGCGAAGCCGACCACCGCAAAAGAAAAGTAGTCGTGCCCCTGCGGCAGCGTGCGGGCGAGCGCTTCGGTCTGGACGAATTTGGAAAGATAGTAGAACGAAGCCACGCCCATCAGCGCTTCCAGCATTTCGAGCAGGAAAGTGATGCGATAGCTGCGCGTGATGATCAGATCGCGACGGAAAATCGCGACGAGTTTGTGGAGCGGCTGGCGCAGGTTCATGGCTTTGGCTCCGAGGACGGCAGCAAGCGGGCCAGGGCGGCTTCGAGCGTATCGGTGGCCGTGCGGCGAAGTAGCTCGGCGGGGGAAGCACAGGCTAGCACGCGTCCGGAATCCAGGAGCAGGATGCGGTCGGCCAGGGCGTGCACTTCCTCCAGCGCATGCGAACTGAACAGCACGGTGATGCCTTCACGGTCTATCAATTCGTCGCGGAGCAGACGGCGGAAGGAAGCTGCGGCGAGCGGGTCCAGGCTGCGGGTGGGCTCGTCGAGCAGCAACACCGGTGGGCGGTGCAGCAGTGCCCGCGCGAGGTTGAGGCGGTGAACGGTGCCCGTCGAAAGCATACGCACCTGGCGGTCGAGCACCGGCCCCAGGTGCAGCCATTCGGCTAGCTCCCCGATGCGGGCGCGTGCTTCGGCGTCACGAAGATTGTTCAGGGTGGCGAAGAAGCGGAGATTTTCACGGGCAGTGAGTCGAGCATAGAAACCGCCGTCGGTGCCGCTGTGCACGCCAATGCGGCGGCGGACCTCGGCCGGGCGTCGCACGACGTCGAAACCAGCCACACGCGCCGTACCCCGAGTGGGCAGCAACAGCGTGGCGAGAATGCGCAGCAGGGTGGACTTGCCCGCTCCGTTCGGGCCCACCAGGGCCATTGCGGTGCCTGGTTCCTGCGAGAAGGAAACCGCCGCCAGCGCGCGGAACGTAGCACGGGCAAGCGGTTGCAGCATGGCGCGCCAGCCCGTCTGCGCCGGCGGGAAGTACTTGAACAGGTTTTCTACAATCAGAACCGGAGCCACAAGTTGCCCACTGCAGCAATGTCTCGCTGCGTAATGCTGTTTTGCATGCACGGTTGTTATACACGAGAAGAACGCGAACAATCCAGTTGCGCCTCGGGTAGGCTCTTCCTAGAATGTGGGGCGGTCATCCAGCAAGAAAGCAATCCCCGAAGCTGCGCGAAAAAGTTTCGGCTAACGAAGCAAGCGCAGCGCGGGGATTCACCACCAGAAGCAGGGGGCGATTTGCTGTAGTGGAACGCAGAATTTCACCACACACGATTGTTCAGGCCGTCCAAGAACAAGTCTTCTGCGAGTTGTCCGGTGAAGCCACCATCCTGAACCTGAAAAACGGTATCTATTATGGGCTCGACCGGGTCGGCAGCCGCATCTGGATCCTGCTGCAACAGGCCCGTCGGGTACAGGAAATTCGCGACACGCTGCTGGAAGAATACGAAGTCACTGCCGAGCGGTGTGAACGGGATCTGCTGGCGCTGCTCGAGCAACTTGCCGCTGAAGGTTTGATCGAGATCCGAGATGGAGCGGCTGCGTAGATACCTGGGGCTGCCCGCTGCGGAGCGGCGACTGTTCCATCGCGCCCTGGCGGCCGTGGTGTGGGTCCGCGCGCGCCTGTGGTTGCTGCCGTTCCCGGTGATTCGCAGGCAGATCGAGCGCGAGCCGGTGCCCCGTTTTACGCCTCGACAGCCATGGACCTCGGAGCAAATCGCGCAGGCAGTGCGTCGGGCCGGCCGGTGTGTGCCGCGGGCGAGCTGTCTGGTGCTGGCGCTCGCAGCGCGTGAATTGTGTGCTGAAGCAGGGCACGCGACGCGGTTGCACGTGGGCGTGCGTCCCGGCCCGCCGTTCGCTGCCCACGCCTGGCTGGAATGCGAGGGGCGCTTGCTGCTGGGCGATGAACACGCTGAGGAGTATGCACCGCTGCTGACGCTGGGAGAACGCCAGGCATGAGCGGGTTGGCCGGCATCTGGAATCTGGATGGACGTCCGGTGGAGCGCCAACTGCTGGCGAAGATGAACGCGCGGCTGGCGCACCGCGGCGGCGATGGCGAAGGTCTGTGGGTGGAAGGCGCTACGGGCCTGGCCTGTCAATTGCGCCGCGTGACGCCGGAATCGCTGCGGGAACAGCAGCCGCTGGTGGATGCCGCCGGGCGCGTGCTGGTTTTCGACGGGCGACTCGACTGCCGCGAGGAGCTGCATGCAGCGCTGCCCGCGGGTGTGCCGGTCGCCGCCGATGCTCCGGACCCGGAGCTGCTGCTGGCCGCCTACGATGCGCTCGGCGAGCGGCTGTGGGAGCGGCTGGACGGCGATTTCGCGCTGGCGTTGTATGACGCCGGCCAGCACGAGTTGTTCCTGGTACGCGATCGGTTGGGTGTGCGTCCGCTGTACTACTACCAGGCCGGCGCGCTGTTCCTGTTCGCTTCGGAGATCAAACCGCTCCTGGCACATCCGGAAGTGCGCACGCGGCCCAACGATCTCGACCTGGCCGATTTTCTGCTGGCCGATAGTCCCCTGCACCACAACGGCGTGACGTTTTTCAACGGCATCCGGCACGTCCCGCCTGCACATCTGCTCCGCATCACGCCGCAGCAGACCGCACTCCGTCGCTACTGGGACTTCCCCGTAGAGCGCCGGATTCGCTTCCGACAGCGGAGCGAGTACGCCGAAGCGTTGCGTCACTACCTGGAACGAGCGGTGCGGCGACGGCTGCGCAGCGCGTATCCGGTGGCCGTTTCGGTGAGCGGGGGGCTGGATTCCTCTTCCGTATTTTGCCTGGCCGAGCGGCTGCGCACTGCCGGAGCGGTCCCTCAGGTGCCATTGCATGGCTTCACGTTCGATACGCCGGCAGGCACGGTTGCCGACGAGATGATGTACGTGGAGGCAATCGAGCGGGAGTACGGCGTGCGCATCGAACGCGTGCCCGTGTGCCGGGGTATGCTGGACGGCGACGCACAGACGATGAAGGCGGTGCACGAGCTGGTGACGGTCACCGAGATGCCGTTCCTCGACGAACAACTGGCCACCTCGCAGCGGCTCTACGCCGCCATCCGGGCGACGGGCGCTCGCACCCTGCTGACCGGGCACTGGGGCGACCAGGTGCTCTTCGCACAGGCCTACCTAGTAGAACTGGTCCGGCGGCTGCGCTGGCTGACCGTGCACGCACACCTGCGCGAGTATTCGCGCTGGCTCACCGATACCGATCCGCGTGCGCTGCGGCAACGTTTTCTGATGGACCTGGTGAAGTATCACACGCCCGCCCGTGCCCTGCCTTTGCTGCGGCTGGTCCGCCGGAAGCTGCTCGGACGGACGCGCGATTGCGCCTGGTATGCGGACTGGTTCCGCGAGCTGGCCACCCGCGGCGTGTATCGGAATCCCCATGACGGCAAGCGGTTCGCTTCGCTGCATGCGCGCTCGCTGTATGAAGACGCACGCGCGCGCTACTACGTGCTCAGCCTGGAATGGAACGACAAAGTCGGCGCCGCTGAGGGTGTCCAGATGGCGTTCCCGTTTCTCGATTCGGAGCTGCTCAGTTTCTTGATGGCAATTCCCGGAGAAGTGTTGACGGCTAGGGGCGTCCCCAAGGCCCTGCTGCGCGAAGCGATGCGCGGCATCCTGCCGGAGGAGATTCGCGAACGCACCTGGAAGGCGGACTTCACGGTGATCATCCGGGAAGGCATGCAGCAGGACCTGCCGATTCTGCTCCGGCACCTGCGGTCGGATCGGCTGCTGCGTTCGCTCGGTTATGTGGACGAAGCGCGGCTGGAGGCGATGCTGGGAGCACTGAAGGCGAACGGACTGCGGCCGGGCGACCCCGAAGGCGCTCAGCTTTGCAACTTGATCGGACTTTCCATCTGGCTGCACCAGTTCTTTGGCGGGGAAAGCATAGCACAGGCCGAGATGGCACCCCGAGAACCTGCAGCCCAGTGCGCCTGATTCCAATACTTGTGTTTCGGGAGGTACGGAGCCGACTTGCATCGAAACGAGGCGAATGCATGCAAGAAAAAAACCTATCTGCGGCCGCGGCTCTTCGTCTATGGCGACCTGTTCCGCCTGACGCAGGTCAAGGGCGGAGCGATGGGCGATGGCGGTGGCGGTGCCAAACCCCGTACCCGGTTGAGAGGTCCTCGCACCTGACCTGAGTTTGGGCAAGTACCGATGAGGATAGCGGTCAGCGCGCTGCGTAGTCGTGGCACCGGGAACGTGCGAGGCGAATCGGCGATGAGCTGCGGAAAGCTGTCCCTGCTTGCCCACCGAAGCACAGTATTTTGCCTGCGAGGCCAGAGCTAGTACGCACGGTCAGGGGATCGGCACCTCTCTGTAAGAAATTCGTTGGTGATATTGTCAATTTCAGTAGAAGAGTAAAAAATCATCTTGCAGCTACCGCGCCTTCACGTTATTCTTATCCCGCTTTGATGGTCGGCCATCTGTGGTGCCGGCTGAGAAGAGAGACGCTTCAGGTCAAAACCAGGTACACAGAGCGCTGGGGAGATGGTTCCGTGAAAGAAGAAAAACCTGTTCCCAAAAAACCCTGGTCGGTCCCCCGTTTGACGGTTCATGGCGACCTGTTCCGCCTGACACAGGTCAAGGGTGGGGCTTCGTCAGATGGCGGGGGTGCGAAACCAAATACGAGGTCGGCGGGTTTCCCCACTTAAAGCAAGAAGAATTCGCACGAAATTGCTCCAGCTGCTCTTGAGGTATGTTTGCCTAGTGGTGTATCCGAGGGCGGCTTGCGCCCAAGTATAATCTACCTGCATGACAATCCATCGGCTGTATGGGCTTGCAGTGCGCTGCCAGTGGCCTCTGCCCTGGCCCGACGCGGATGCAGAGCCATTTGCCAGCGTAGAGGTCGGCGAAGGCGCACCCGAAATCTTTCAGGAGGGTGCCGAGCGAGCGCGGAACGGTCCTCGGCCGGATGACTGGTTTCACTGCGTGCGTCTGAGCGGGGGCGGCATCTATCTGCGGTGGGCCGGGCTGTTTGAGTTCGTGGTCTCGCCCGACGGGCACAGCATTCGGGGCCGGCCGCTGGTCGAGGCCACTCCCGAATCGTTTCACACCTACCTGTTTGGCCAGGCACTTTCCTTCGCGCTGCTGCGGCAAGGGATTGAACCGCTCCACGCCACCGTCGTGGTCATCGGCGGCGAAGCAGTGGCCTTCCTGGCCGATGCCGGGGGCGGAAAATCCACACTCGCTGCAGCGTTTTTGCAAGCCGGGTTCCCGTTGCTGACGGACGACCTGCTAGTGGTCCGTCGACAGGGAGAAAAATTTTTTGCCTATCCGGGCCCGGCGCGTCTGAAGCTGTTTCCGGAAATCGCGCGTGTAGTGTTGGTCCATGCAGCGGATGGTGTGCCGTTGAACAGCGGGACGCCGAAACTCATCCTGCCTTTGCGTGAGGGCCAGTGGCATCGTCGCCCGGCGCCGCTGCGCGGCTTCTATGTGCTGGATGGGGCGCAAGGCGCGAGGAGTGCGCAGCGCATCCGCATCCGGAAGCTCTCGCCCTCGCGAGGGATGTTGGAACTGCTCCGTGGAACCTTCAATGCGGTGATCACAGAGCCGGAACGACTGAGGCAGCAGTTTCAGCAGACCGCCGAAATCGCCCGAACCATTCCCATCAAGCGGCTCTGCTACCCGCGCGAGTTGCAGCAACTGGCCGCCGTGCGCGAGGCGGTACTGGCTGACCTGGCCCGATGACGACCCTTCCCAAATCTCTGACTGACTTTACAGCCACACTTCGCCCGGAGCAGACCGCGCTGTTGCTGCTGGCGCGGACAGAACTGGACACCGCCCAGCAGGCGCAACTGCGTTCCCGGCTTGACCAGGTGGACTGGGATCGTTTGCTTCTTCTGGCCGAACGACACGGGCTGCTGCCGTTGCTGAACGAGCATCTGACGCGCATCAAACCCAATGCGCTGCCGCCACACTGGCAACAGTTTGTGGCGCGCTACGTGGAAGCGGCGGCGGTCAGCGGGTTGGAACTGACCGCGGAGCTGGTGCGGATTATCCGTGCGATGAGTGAGCGGGGCATCACCGCCGTGCCGTATAAGGGTCCGGTGGTAGCCAAACAGCTCTATGGCAATCTGGCGCTGCGCATGTTCGGCGACCTGGACCTTCTGGTGCGGGAGCGCGAACTGGTTGCGGCGGCTGCCGTGCTGGAGCGATGCGGCTACTGCGCGACGTTTGACTTCGCTACGGCTGCGCCGCGGCGACACGGCGCACCGGGTCAGTACGCGTTTCGGCATCGCGAGCAGCGGCACCTGGTGGAACTCCACACCGAAGCCACCCTTCGCTATTTCCCCGTCCGCGCGGACTTCGACGAATTCTGGCTCCGACTGCAGCCCATGCCGATGGGCGACGCGAACCTCTCCACGCTGGCCACGGAAGACCTGCTGCTGTTTCTGTGCGTGCATGGCGCGAAGGACTTCTGGGAACGGCTGGCGTGGATTGCCGATGTGGCGCAGTTGGTGCGAATGCATCCGGATTTGGACTGGACCGCGACGCTGGCGCGCGCGGAACGTTTTGGTGCCGGCCGGATGGTGCGGCTGGGCTTGACGCTGGCACAGGATTTGTTGGATGCGCCGCTACCGGAAAGCATCGCCGCGCAGGTGCACGCGGATGGGGTGGCGGTTTCGCTGACGCGGCAGATTGCCCAGGAGCTGTTCGCCGAAGTGAGCAGCTTCGAAGGGCTCGTGCGACGGTTCTGGTTTCGCATGCGACTGCATGGACAGGTGGGCGGAGGGCTGCGCTATGCGGCGCGGATGATGTTCCTGCCCACGGAGGAAGACTGGGAGGCGGTGCGGCTGCCTCAGTCGCTGCACAGGCTGTATTACCTGGTGCGTCCGACGCGGCTGGCGTGGCGGTACGGCATGGGGCTGCTGGGACGCGCGAAGGTACCGGACCTGGGCAACTACGAACCGACGCCGGAAGAAGTGGTCCTGCGGATGCTGGAGTTGGCCGAGGTCAAACCAGAAGATGTGGTCTACGACCTGGGCTGCGGTGATGGCCGTTGCGTAGTGCTGGCAGCGAAGCGATTCGGTGCGCGCGGCGTGGGTGTGGAGATTGACCCGCGGCGCATTGCGGAGGCGCGTGCACACGTTCAGCGCGCGGGTGTGGGCGATCGGGTGCACATCCTGCAGCAGGATGCGCGACGCGTGTCCCTGCGCGACGCCACCGTAGTGCTGCTGACCCTGACCGGGATGGCCCACCTGAAACTGCGGGAGAAGATGCGCCGCGAGCTGCCGACCGGAGCACGCATCGTGGCTCGGCGAAATCACCTGGGCGCCTGGGCTCCGGCACATACGGAAGAGTTTGTGGATCATGGGGGCGCGGTGAACGTGCTTTACCTGTGGCGGCTGTGAAACCGAGCAGCGGCGGACGCGATTTTTTGTTGCGCAGCGGCTCGGGATGCCTGCAGACTTTCGACCCATGGAGTATGCGCTGACATCCCCTTCCCGGCGCATGCTGTTTCTCGGCGCCGTGCTGTTGGTGGTGATGGTGTTGGTGGGAGTGGGCGGCAGGGTGTATCTGGCTGCGCGGGCCGCAGCATCGGAGTCTCCGGAAGCACTAGAGCGGGCGCTGCGACTGGAACCCGACAACGCCGCGTACTGGCACCGCGCCGGATTGTCCCATCAATTCGATTTCACCCGAGCCGACCTCGAAACAGCCATCGCGCATCTGGAGCGGGCCGCGGAGCTGAATCCGCACGAGGCCAACTACTGGCTTGATCTGGCCGCGGCGCGCGAAGCCGCAGGACGCACTGGCCCGGCTCGCGAAGCGTTTCTGCGGGCACGGCAGGCGCATCCGATTTCGGCGGAGGTCGGTTGGAAATACGGCAACTTTCTACTGCGGCAGGGCGAGCAGGAAGCTGCGCTGGCCGAAATCCGCCGCGCGGTGGACACCGACCTGCGGCTGGCCCGACTGGCCGTGGCGCTGTGCTGGCGCGCGACGGGCAATGTCGAGCGCGTGCTCGGCGAAGCGTTGCCGAAACGACGGGAAGCGTATCTGGCAGCTTTGAGTTTCTTCCTGAATGAACGGCAGACAGAGGCGGCCCTGGCCGCCTGGACACGACTAGTGGCCCTAGGTCCGCCGGTGCCATTGCGGGAGGTGCTGCCGCTGGTCGAGGTGCTGATGCGCGGCGGCGGAGTGGATCGCGCGCGTCAAGTTTGGATCGAAGCGCTGTGGATGGCGGGCGAGGACCCCGAAGGCAAAGCCGCGGCTACGCTGGTGTGGGACGGGGGATTCGAACGGGATTTGGTGAACGGAGGATTTGGCTGGCGCAGCCAGCCTGTGTCGGGAGCGGAAGTAGACCTGGATAGCCACGTGTACCGTTCCGCACCCCGCGCGCTGCGGATTCGCTTCGATGGGCGCACGAATGTAGCGTTTCAGCACGTCGCACAGTACGTAGCGGTGGAACCCGGCCGTCGCTATCGTTTCGAAGGATATCTGCGCACGGAAGGGGTGAGCACGGACAGCGGCATCCGATTCTGGATTGCGGATGCGGAGGACTCGCGGCGTTTGGATTTGGTGACGCCGACGACCGGCGTGGTGGGTTCACAACCGTGGTCTCTGGAAGAGGCGGAGTTCACCGCCGGGCCACAAACGCGGTTGGTGCGGATTGCCCTGCGGCGCGACCCGACCCGAAAGTTGGACAACAAGCTGCGCGGAACAGTTTGGGTGGACGACGTTTCGTTAACGGCAGTCGAGTGGGCCGGGCCGGAGGCCAGGCGATGAAGGCCATCCGCATCGGGCTGTGTCTGGTGGTGACGTTTGCTGTAGCCGCGCACGGTGCCGTCGAGCCGTGGTCGGAGTTCGGAATCCAAGCGGCTGCGGCGGTGCTGCTGCTGCTCTGGGCCTGGCTGAGTCTTCGCCGGGGCTCCCTGGAGCTGCGCTGGAATCCTTTGTTGGTGCCGCTGCTGGCGCTCGGCGCGATTGCGCTGGCGCAGTATCTCGGCGGTGCTTCGGCCTACCCTTATCTGACCAAGGTCGCACTGCTGAAGTGGTGCGCTTATCTGGTGTTCTTCTTCCTGGCGGTGCAAGCCGTGCGCACGGTCGAAGAAGCGCGGGGGATGGTCTGGTATCTGTTGGTGCTGGGGTTTGTCGTGGCACTGTTCGGGATTGTGCAGCACCTGACGTTCAACGGGAAGCTGTATTGGTTTCGGGAGCTGCGCTATGGAGGCATCGTGTTCGGCCCCTATGTGAACCGGAACCACTTCTCGGGACTGATGGAGCTGCTGCTGCCGCTGGGAATGGCGATCCTGTTCGTGCGGGGAGTGCGACGGGATCAGTTGCCGCTGGTCGGGCTGTTCACGCTGGTGCCCGTGGGAGCACTGTTTCTGGCGGCGTCGCGCGGCGGAATCGTCAGTTTCCTGGCAGAGACGATGTTGCTGGCCGGACTTGTCTTTGCGCTTCCCGGCGGTCGCAGGCGGATGGCCATGGTGTTGGGGTTCGTGCTGCTGGCCAGTGGGCTGCTCGTGTGGCTCGAGGCGGATGCCTTTCTGCAGCGGTTCACGGAGCTGGCCGAGGAAATCACGCAGGATCGGCGTCTGAGCATGGCCCGGGATGCGTGGCGAATCTTCCGCGAACACCCTTGGGTGGGCACCGGGCTGGGCACGTTTGGCACTGTGCATCCGCACTACGAGAGTTTCTTTGACGGCAAATTGGCCGTGCACGCCCACAACGATTACCTGGAGTTGCTGGCTGAGATGGGCATTGGGGGCGGCGTCGCGCTGCTGGGGTTTCTGCTGCTGCTGTTCCGTCTGGCGCTGGGGAGATTGGCGCGGGAGCGGCGGGCCTTTGCGCTGGCGGTACGGCTGGGCGCGGTAAGTGGCTGTGCGGGACTGCTGGTGCACAGCCTGGTGGACTTCAATCTGCAATTGCCTTCGCATGCGATTCTGTTTCTGCTGCTGGCGGCGATGGCCACCTCCGACGGACCGGAGGCCGTCGGCGAGGTTTGGAGTAACTCCCGCTGAACACCTGCTTTTCTTCTCTTGACGCGGTTGCGAAGCCTGTATAATGGAGCGCGAGGTAGGGGGAGTGAGATTTCCGCACCCCGCCCTGAATGACTTGGGTAATTCTCTTGGGTAAGTGGATGCACAGCAAGATCCTCCGGGTGTTCCTTGCTTTCTGTCTGCTCGGGACAACGATGCCTGTCGCTGTCGCCCAGCAGAAGCTCGAGACACCCCAGCAGACCAATCAGCGAATCCATGAGCTAGCCAGTGCGTTTCAAACGCGCGCCGGCGATTATCAGATCGGCAGCGGTGACCTGTTGCGGATCGAAGTGTTCGATGTGCCCGATCTTTCCCGCGAAGTGCGCGTGAGCGAATCAGGATACATTTCGCTGCCGCTGCTGCCGGTGCGCGTGCGGGCCGGCGGGCTGACCGCGTTTCAGTTGGAAGAGAAACTGGCCGAGCTGCTCCAGGTGAACGGCCTGGTGCGGAATCCGCAAGTGACCGTGTTCGTGAAGGAACAGCGCAGCCAACCGATCACCGTGATCGGCGCGGTGCGCAATCCACTGGTCTATCAGGCCATCCGACAGACAACTCTGCTCGAAGTGCTTTCCCAGGCCGGCGGCATCGCCGATGACGCCGGCAGCGTGGTGATCGTGACCCGTCCGGCGTCTGAAGACGGCGCGGACCCCCAGGCACAAACGATCGTCATCAAGCTGCGGGACCTGCTCGAATCGGGCGATCCCCGCTACAACATCCCGCTGCAGGGCGGAGATGTGGTCAGCGTGCCGCGAGCGGGAATTGTGTACGTGGTGGGCGCGGTGGAGCAGCCCGGCGGGTTCGTGCTGCAAAGCGATAGCGAAGAAATGACGGTGCTAAAAGCAGTGGCGCTGGCCCGTGGTTTGCTGAGTACGGCTCGTCCAGACGACGCGGTGGTGCTGCGCAAGGACCCCGCGAGCGGACAGAAGCGGGAAATCGAAGTGAAACTGAAAAAAGTGATGGCGCGCCAGGCCGAAGACATTCGGCTGTACCCGAACGATATTCTGTTCGTGCCCGACAGCACCGGCAAGAAGGCCTTGCGGCGGCTGGGGGAGGTGGGGTTGGCGATTACCTCCGGCCTAGTGATTCTGCGGGCTGGACGGTAGCGGGAACGCCCGAGCGGTGGGGAAGAAAGAGCAACCATGAATCCGAACGGCAAACTCGTACCTCGCGAACCACTGGAGCGGGCGGGCACACTGGTGCCTGCAGAAACAACCGGCGGGACCCCGTTCGTGCACCCGAGCTGGGATGCCGAGCGGCGGCAGATTCACCTGCTGGATTACCTCGTCATTCTTCGCAAGCACATGTGGTTGAGCCTGGCATTTCTGCTGGCGGTGGTGACCGTGGTGACGATTGCCACGTTCAAAATGCAGCCCGTGTATGTGGCGGTGGCCCGGGTAGCGGTCGACCGCGAGGATCCCAACCTGCTGCCGTTCCAAAATTCGATGTACTACGAAATGTACTGGGACGTCGAAAACTACATCGAGACGCAGGCGAAGATTCTGCAGAGCGAGACGCTGGCACTGCAAACGATCGAATCGCTGCAGCTTTACAAACACCCGGAATTTGCCGGAGACGGAACCGCGGCGCCGGCGGTGACGGTTCCCACGACAACCGGCGAACCGCAGCCGCGACCGCCGATTCTGGGAGCGTTTCTAGCCCGGCTGGAGATCAAGCGAGTGCCGAACAGCCGTCTGCTCGAAGTGCAGTTCGAATCCACGGATCCGCAACTGGCCGCGCGCGTGGTGAATACCCACCTACATAATTTCGTCGAACACAGCTTCCGCGCGCGCTACGAATCCACAACAAAAGCTTCCGACTGGCTGGCCGCACAATTAGACGAGCTGAAAATCCGCGTAGAGAAAGCTGAGGATGCCAGGCTGGCCTACGAACGCGAGAACCGCATCTGGACGATCGACGAAAAGCAGAACATCACCACGCAGAAGCTGGCGGATTTGAACACAGAGCTGACCCAGGCCCAGGCCGACCGCATGCGCAAGGAGGCCAGCTATCGGCTCGCCCGCGAGGGCAATGTGGACGGTTTGCCGGAAGTGCGCGAAAGTCAGGTGCTCCAGGAGCTGGTAGCCCGCCGCACGGAACTCTTGGTGCAGTACCGCGAGGCAGAGGCGCAGTTCGGTCCCAACTATCCGAAGGTGCAGCGGTTGAAAGTGCAACTGGACGAGCTGGACAGCACGATTGCGCGCGAGAAGAAAAACATTGTCGAACGGATCGAATCTGAATACCGGACGGCGCGGCAGCGGGAGCTGCTGCTCAGCCAGGCGCTCGAGCAGCAGAAGGCCGAGGCGAACGCACTGGCCGAAAAATTGGTGCAGTACAACATTCTGAAGCGCGAAGCCGAGGCCAACAAGGAACTCTACGACGGCCTGCTCCAGAAGCTGAAGGAAGCCGGAATTTCCGCCGGACTGCGTTCCAGCAACATCCGCATCGTGGACCCGGCGCTGGTGCCGCCGTCGCCGGCACGGCCGCAAAAAGCGCGTAATCTGTTGCTGGCCCTGCTCGTGGGGCTGGTGGGCGGTGTCGGACTGGCGTTTCTGCGAGAGTACCTGGACAACACGGTGAAGACCCCGGACGACATCGAGCACCTGGCACGGCTGCCTTCGCTGGCGGTGGTTCCCGCGTTCAGCTTGGTGAATGGACGTGCACGCGGGGTGCGGATGCTGAAAAGCGCCGAAACCGAACCCACGCGTGCTTCGGTGGCGCTGGTTTCGCACGAGCGGCCGCAGTCCCAGATTTCTGAAGCGTTCCGGGCGCTGCGGACCTCGCTGTTGCTTTCGCAGGCCGAACATCCGCCACAGGTCATTCTGGTGACCAGTGCGCTGCCGCGCGAAGGAAAGACCACGGCGGCGGTGAACCTGGCGGTGACCTTCGCCCACCTGGGCGATCGCACCGTCCTGGTGGATGGCGACCTGCGCAAGCCGGGTATCGGCAAATTGCTCAGCTTGAGCGATGGGAGTCGGCATGCGGGGTTGAGCACCTACCTGGCCGGGGTTTCATCGCTGGATCTGGTGACGATTCCCCACCCAGTGATTCCGAATCTGGCAGCGATTCCTTCCGGGCCGATCCCGCCGAATCCGGCCGACCTGCTGTCGTCGAAACGGTTGCAGGACGCGGTGAATCAACTTCGCGAGCAATTCCGGTTCATCATCATTGACTCACCGCCGGTGATGGCAGCGACGGATGCGGTTGTGCTGTCCGTGATCGCCGACGGGGTGCTGCTCGTCGTGCGCAGCGGGCAGACGTCGAAGGCGGCGTTTCTGCGGGCGCGGGACCAACTGCGGGCGGTGCGCAGCCCGCTGCTCGGCGTGGTGCTGAACGCCGTGGACACCACCTCGCCGGACTACTACTACTCGTATCGCTATTACCCCTACTACCAGTATTACGGCTCGGACGGGCCGGAGTCGCGGCCTTCGGCAGACCGCTGAAGCGAGGCACCGGCTGGAGAGGGAGCAGTGCGGTTTCTGATCACCGGCGGCGCAGGGTTCATCGGCTCGCATCTGGCCGAACTGCTGCTCGAACGGGGCCACTCGGTTCTCCTGCTGGACGACCTTTCCACCGGCAGCATCGAAAACATTCGGCACCTGAAGAGCAACGGCCGACTGCAGTACTTCCTGGATAGCATCGCGAACCGGCAACTGCTGGCGGAGCTGGTGGACGAATCGGATGTGGTCCTCCACCTGGCTGCAGCGGTGGGGGTGCGGCTGATCGTCGAAAGCCCGGTGCGCACCATCGAAACGAACATCGAAGGCACACAGCGGGTACTCGATGCCGCCTGCAAGAAGAAGAAGCTGGTGTTCATCGCTTCCACCTCGGAAGTGTACGGAAAAAGCAACCAGGTGCCCTATCGCGAAGACGACGACCTGGTGCTCGGACCCACGTCGAAGAGTCGTTGGAGCTATGCGGCCTCGAAGGCCGTGGACGAATTCCTGGGGCTGGCCTACTGGCGCGAAAAGAAAGTGCCGGTCGTGATCGGCCGCTTCTTCAACACGGTGGGACCGCGGCAGACGGGTCGCTACGGAATGGTGCTGCCGAACTTCGTGCGCCAGGCGCTGGATGGCGAGCCGATCACGGTGTTTGGCACGGGGAAACAGTCGCGTTGCTTCTGCGACGTGCGCGATGCGGTGGAGGCGGTGTACCGGTTGGTGGGAACCGACGCAGCAGTCGGCGAAGTAGTGAACATCGGCAACGATCGGGAAATCACCATCGAAGGACTGGCCCATCTGGTCAAACAGCGCACACGCAGCATCTCCCCGATTCGGTACGTGCCCTATGAACAGGCCTACGAGCCAGGCTTTGAAGACATGATGCGGCGCGTGCCGGCTCTGGAAAAACTCGAGCGGCTGACTGGCTTCCGCCCGCAGGTGCCGTTGGAAACGATTGTGGATCGGGTGGTGCAATACATGATCGAAAAGCGCCAGGCAGTCGCCCTGGCACCCGAGTTCGGACGCGCCACCGGATAGAGGCACGCGCCGGTGTGCCTTCTGTTGCCGGATTGTTCATCACCACCTCGCAGACGTTCTATCCGAGCTTTTCTGCATGATAAGGTGTGTCCGCGGAACGGCCGGCGAGCGTGGCGGCCCGATCGTGAAGAAACGGAGTGCTCTCTGTAGTCTCCGGCGATGTGACGATGACGAAAGCATTGCGAATCGGATTGCTCGGCTACGGCTACTGGGGGCCGAACTATGCGCGCGTGCTGAGCGAACTGGCCGACGTGGAGCTGGCCGGTATCTGCGAAGCCGACCCGGAGCGACTGCGGCGCGCCGCGCAGCGATATCCGAACGTGGCGCTTTGCCGCACGGTGGAGGAGCTTCTGCAGTTGCCGCAGCTGGACGGGGTGGTGATTTCCACCTCGGCTTCGACCCATTTTCCGCTCGCACAGGCGGTGCTCGCCAGCGGCCGGCACGTGCTGGTGGAAAAACCGTTGGCGCTCCGCGTCGAGGACTGCGAGCGATTGATCGAGCTGGCCTCGCGGCAGCAGAAAATTCTGATGGTGGCGCACACCTTCGTCTACAACGCGGGGATCCGGCGCATGAAGCATGAGATGCGTCGAGAAGAGTTTGGCCGGGTGTATTATCTGCATGCGACGCGCACCAACCTGGGACCCATCCGGATGGATGTGAACGCGATCTGGGACCTGGCACCGCACGATATTTCGATCTTCAACTACCTGCTCGACGAGCATCCGCAATGGGTCAGTGCAGTGGGCACCTGCGTGCTGGAAAATCCCCGTGAGGATGTGGGCTTTCTGACCCTGGGATACCGGAACGGCGTGATCGGCAACATCCATGTGAGCTGGGCCGACCCGAACAAAGTCCGCGAGGTGGTGGCCGTGGGCAGCCAGCGGCGTGTGGTGTTCAACGATTTGAACGATCTGGAGCGGGTGCGCGTGTACGAAAAAGGGGTTTCGGTAGGCGACCGAACGGCAGAATCCTACGGCGAGTTCAAGCTACTGGTGCGGGATGGCGATATCATCAGTCCGCATATCGACCCGAGCGAGCCGCTCAAGAACCAATGCATAGAATTCTTGGAATCCATCCAGCATTCGCGCCGGCCACTGACCGACGGGGAATTCGGCGCCGAAGTGGTACGTGTGCTGCTGGCGGCCGATGCTTCCCTGCGCGCCGGTGGCCAGCGCCAGGAGATTCGATGAAACCTCCCTGTGTACCGGTCGAGTGTGGTCCTGGATGTGAGATCGACGAGGGCGTGCTGCTGGGCTATCGCCCGGGCCGTGCGATCGAATTGCGTCCCACGCGGATCGGGGCGGGCGCACGGATTCGATCCGGCAGCGTGATCTACGCTGCAGTGGAAATCGACGAGGGATTCGAGACAGGACACGGCGTCATCATTCGCGAGGAAAACCGGATCGGGCGGGATTGTGCGGTGTGGAATCATTCGACGATCGATTACGGCTGCGTGCTCGGCGACCGCGTGCGCATCCACTGCCACTGTTACGTCGCACAATACACCACGATCGAAGACGATGTATTCCTGGCACCGGGCGTGCAAATTGCTAACGATCCCCATCCGCTGTGCACGAAATGCATGCAGGGCCCGACCTTGCGGCGTGGTGCGCGCATCGGAGTGAACGCAACGATTCTGCCGCATCTGGTCATCGGCGAAAACGCGTTGGTCGGCGCCGGCAGCGTAGTGACCCGAGACGTCCCTGCTGGCACTGTCGTGGTGGGCAATCCAGCTCGCGTGATTGGGAGCGTGGACGAGCTGGAATGTCCGTTCGAGCTGGTGCAGCCCTACGTGAACGGTCTGGATGTGCGGCGGCGTCCGGAGTGGAAGACCGTTCCGCCGCTTCCCCGTCCCATCCGAAAACCGGAACAACGGTAAAAGCGCGATGAAAATCCTGGCCTGTGCTTTTGCCTACAACGAGGGAGACAAGATCCGGCGCACGCTGGCACGGCATCCGCGCACGCGAAACTACGACCTGATGGTTATGGACGACGGTTCGACCGATGGCTCGCTCGACCAGGTGCCCGAAGGCGTGCTGGTGCTGCGCAATCCGCGCAACTGCGGTATCGGCGCCGCCATGAAGAGAGTGTTTGCATATGCACTCGAGCAGAATTACGACGTGCTGGTAATTCAGGCAGGCAATGACAAGGACGACCCGCTGGAGATTCCGCGTCTGCTCGCACCGATTCTGGAAGACCGTGCCGATTTCGTGCAGGGCTCCCGCTTTCTTCCCGGCGGCGGCTACGGCAACACGCCTGCCTATCGCATCCTAGCGACTCGGTTCGTTCATCCTTGGTTGTTCTCGCTGGCGGCGCGGAAGCGGGTGACGGAAAGCACGAATGGCTTTCGTGCCTTTCGCACCACGATTCTGCGCGATCCGCGGGTGGATTGGCGGCAGCCGTGGCTGGACCGCTACGAGCTCGAACCGTACCTGCTCTACAAGGCCATCCGGCTCGGTTATCGGCACATGGAAGTGCCAGTAACAAAAGTGTACCCTCCCCATCGGGAAGGCTACACGAAAATGAAGCCGTTCAGCGGCTGGTGGAGTATCCTCCGGCCAGTGGTCTATCTGCTGCTGGGGATCAAAAAGTGAACACGACAAAAATTCCGTTTGTGGATCTCCGTGCGCAATATGCTCTGCTCCAGCCGGAGCTCGAAGCGGCGGTACGCGGAGTGATGGAGCGCGCCGACTTTATTTTGGGCGAAGAAGTCGAGCGCTTTGAGGAAGAGTTTGCGCGTTACTGCGAGGTGAAATATGCGGTCGGGGTGGGCTCCGGGCTCGATGCGCTGGTGCTGGCGCTGCGGGCGTACGGCATCGGGCCGGGCGACGAGGTGATCACGGCTGCGAATACATTCATTGCCACTGTGCTGGCCATCTCTGCTGTCGGCGCGAAACCAGTTCTCGTGGATGCCGACCCACGAACCTACAACCTGGACCCGCACGCGGTGGCGGCGGCGATCACTTCACGCACCCGCGCCATCCTGCCGGTGCATTTGTACGGCCAACCCGCAGCGATGGACGCCATCCTGGAACTTGCCCACCGACACAATCTGGTGGTTATCGAAGACGCCGCGCAGGCGCACGGGGCTCGCTATCACGGACGACGCACAGGCGGATTGGGCCACGCCGCCGGGTTTAGCTTTTATCCGGGCAAGAATCTGGGTGCATACGGGGATGGCGGGGCAGTGACCACGAACGACGCCGCAATTGCAGAGAAGATCCGTTATCTGCGCAACTACGGCCAGCGGGTGAAATACCAGCATGTCGTGCGCGGAACCAATTCCCGGCTCGACACCATGCAGGCCGCAATTCTGCGCGTCAAGCTGCAACGGTTGGACCATTGGAACGCCGCGCGGCGGCGCCATGCGGAAGCCTATGCGCAGCGGCTGGCAGGCCTGCCGATGCAGTTGCCGCAGACTCAGCCGGGCGTCGAGCACGTCTTCCATCTGTTTGTCGTGCAGGTGGAACGTCGCGATCAGGTACAGAAGTCGTTGTCCGCGCGCGGGATCGCCACCGGCATCCATTATCCGGTGCCGATCCATCTGCAGGAGGCGTACCGCGACCTAGGCTATGCGAAGGGCAGCTTCCCGGTGACCGAAGCTGCGGCGGAACGATTGCTCTCGCTGCCGATGTACGCCGAGCTCGCGTCGGAGCAAATCGCCTTCGTTGCAGAGGCCCTGGCCGAAGCAGTCTCGCTGGCCTGAAGCCAGCTCATGACCGCAGGATGATTCAGATTCACGCATCCGTTGCCGGTTGAAGCCGTGGTCCGTGTGGTCGTCTATCAGGAGCAAAAACGATACGCCAGCGTTCAGAAGCTTCTGCCAACTTGCTCCGGCGCGCAACGCCAGGTCGAACCTCCCGGGGGGGGATCTGGAGGTCGCGAACCGAGAACAATATCAGGAGTTCGAGAACTGATGTGCCCAGGAGGAGAATCGCACTTGCAGGTTGTCTCCAAGCCCTGCGCGACTGACGAACGGCCACTGGTATCGGTGGTCATTCCTGTCTACAATGAACGAAAGACCATCGAAGAGCTGCTTGCGCGCGTGCAGGCTGTGAACATCGATAAGGAAATCCTTGTCGTGGACGATGGTTCGACCGACGGCACACGCGAATTTTTGCAGCAGTTGCAGCTATGCGCGACCAGTGGCACCAGCAAGATTCGCGTACTGTTTCATGCGCAGAACCGCGGCAAAGGCGCTGCACTACGAACCGGCTTCGAGCATGCCCGCGGCAAAATAGTTTTAGTCCAAGATGCTGACTTGGAATACGACCCACAAGACTACCCCGCGCTGTTGCAGCCGATTCTGTCTGGGGTAGCGGACGTCGTGTACGGCTCACGGTTCCTCGGCAGCCCGCACCGGGTGCTGTTTTTCTGGCACTATGTCGGCAACCGGATGCTTACCCTGTTGTCGAACATGTTTTCCAACCTGAACCTGACCGACGTATGGACCTGCTACAAAGTGTTTCGCCGGGAAGTACTGGACGCCATCACGCTGCGGGAGGATCGCTTTGGCTTCGAGCCAGAGGTCACTGCAAAAATCGCCAAAGGAGGCTGGCGTGTGTAAGAGGTGCCCATCTCCTATCATGGGCGCACCTACAAGGAAGGAAAAAAGATTACTTGGAAAGACGCCGTGAGCGCCATCCGCTGCGTGTTCCGCTACAGCCTGTGGAGATGAACCTCGGAAGAAACAACAAGGGGGGCGCTGCCGCTCGCGGGGCTTTCCGCGGGTCCAACCGATGCGAACGTTGCTGAAATCGTTCAGCCGGAGCGAACGGATTCTGCTGGTGCTGTTCGTGCTGTCGCTTCCCTTTGCCAATCCGACCGTACACGGCGATGGCGTGGGTTACTATGCCTACGTCCGCTCCCTGCTGATCGATGGCGACCTGCGGTTTGAGAACGAATACTTGGCGGGCAATGCGGCATTTGTGCTGCGCCGCACCGACGAGGAAGGTCGGCTGCGCCCTGACGTGTACACGCACACCGGATACGTTTACAACAATCACTCCGTCGGGACTTCCTTGTTGTGGGCGCCATTTTTGATTTTGACGCACGGTGCGGTGCACGTGGCGAATGCGCTCGGGGCCAGCATTCCGCCGGACGGTTTCTCCTGGCCATACCTGTGGACGATGGCGCTGGCGACGGCGGGGTACGGGTTTGCGGCGCTGTGGATGGCTTTTCGGCTGGCGCGCCGCCACGTGGCGGAGCGCTGGGCGCTGCTGGCGACGCTGGGCATCTGGTTCGGCAGTTCGCTGCCGGTCTACATGTACTTCAATCCGGCCTGGGCGCACGCGCATTCGGCGTTCACGGTCACCGTGTTTCTGTGGTACTGGCAGCGCACCCGCGAGTGGCGCACGCTGCGGCAATGGATTCTGCTTGGGTTGCTCGGCGGGCTGATGATCAATGTCTACTATCCCACCGGCGTACTGCTCCTGCTGCCGTTGCTGGATGCTCTGCGCGGCTACTGGAGGTCGTGGCAGCCCGCGCGAGACTTTCGGCCGGTGGCCCGGCAGTTCGGTGCCCATGTGATTTTTCTGCTCGCGCTGTTCGTAGCACTGTTGCCTACACTGATCACGCGGCAGATTCTGTTCGGCCATCCGCTGCGCACCGGCTATACGGACCCGCAGTTGTGGAACTGGACGAAGCCGGCGCTGTGGCAGGTGCTGTTTTCAGCCCATCACGGCCTGCTGAGCTGGACGCCGGTGCTGCTGCCGGCCATCGTCGGGCTATGGTGGGTGCGGAAAAAGGACAGGGTGCTGGGTAGAGCCCTGTGCTTGGTGTTCCTGGCCTACTACTATGTGATTTCAGTGTACGTGTACTGGCACGGGATGTCGTCGTTCGGGAACCGGTTTTTTGTTTCGCTGACGCCGCTGTTCGTGCTGGGACTGGCCGCGACTCTGGAGCGCGTAGCACGGTGGTTCGCCGAGTCGCAGCGCGCGTTCGCCGTGCAGGCCGGCGTGCTGGCGCTGCTCGTGGTCTGGAACGCCGGCCTGATTTTTCAGTGGGGCACGCGGATGATTCCCGCTCGCGAGCCGGTGGTGTGGAGCGAGGTGGCGCGGAATCAGGTGACCGCGGTGCCAGCGCGGCTGCTGGAGACCGTGCGCGGCTACCTGTTTGCACGGGATGCGATAATGGAACAAATCGAAGCCCACGATCTGCCTCCACGGCCACCCGAAGTGGATTCGCAGCGGAGACCGGAGTGATGGTTCGGCGCGCACAACGCAGCTTCGCGACGGACAGCGTCGCGTCGTTCGTCCTGATGCTACTGACGAACCTGGTGCGGCTGCCCACGAATATTCTGATCGCGCGGTTTCTGGGGCCGGCGGGCAAGGGTGTAGTCACGCTGTTGCAGTTGCTGCTGAGCCAGACCGCACTGTTTCTTTCTCTGGGGTTGGACGCAGCGCTGGTGCACTTTGCCGGACGACGCGGCCGGCCGGTGGCTGAGCTGGCCGGGCGCGCGCTGGGTTTGGGCCTGGTGCTGGGCGGAGTGGGCTTCGGGGTGCTCGTGGCGCTGCTGGTGTGGGTGTTCGCGGAGCTACTGCCTGACGAGGTGCGCCTGGTGGCGCTGCTGCTGGCGGCCACGCTGCCGTTGACGCTCATCGCCAGTTTTCTGCGCAGCCTGCTGCGCGCCTGCGGACGCGTGGTGGAGGAATGGTCGCTGATGCTGGTTTCGGCGGCCGCCCTGCTCGCGGGCGTGGGCGTTGGACTGCTGCTCGAAGGCGGCGTGACGGGCGTGCTCTGGGGCCTGCTCGGGGGTAGCGTGCTGACCTTCGTCGTGACTGCAGGACTGGCCGGGCGGGTGGGTATCCTGTGGCAGCAGCCGCAGTTTAGCTGGCCCGGGGCGCGCGAGCTGGTCGGCTATGGAGCCAAGCTGCACGGCGGCAACATCCTGGAAGCGATGAACGATCGCTTCGATATGTACATTCTCGCGTTTTTCCTGGGCACCGCGGCCGTAGGCATCTATTCGATTGCGGTGGTGGTGGCGGAGCTGGTGCTGTTGTTTCCGGGCGTGCTCGGCAGCGTGTTGATGCCGCGGGTGGCCACGCGCACCGAAGAGAGCAGCAACACGATGATGGCACCGGTGTTGCGCATGACGTCATTGGTGCTAGCCTTGGGTGCACTGGGGTTGGTGCTGGTGGGCCGCTGGCTGATTCACTTGTTATTCGGCGGAGCGTTTCTGCCGGCGTTCTGGCCGATGGTACTGCTGCTGCCGGGTTCGTGGGCGCTGGGGATGTGGAGGACGATTATGAGCGACCTGGTTGTGCGCGGCCACCCGCTCTACAAGACCTACACGGCGGCGGTGGCGGTGGTGGTGACGGTGGCGCTGGATCTGCTGCTGATTCCGCGCTGGGGCGTGCCGGGGGCGGCGGTGGCTTCGAGCCTTGCCTATGGCGCAGCGATGGCGCTCGGGCTGTGGCTGTATTGCCGTGTGACCCGCCTTCGGCCGCTCGAGCTGCTGCGGCCGCGCCGCGAAGACTTCGTCCTGGCCCGAACACAGCTCCGCGCCGGACTCGTCTCCTGGCGAACCGGACTGGCACACAGACTCCTATCTGGACAAGACGCGGCATGAAGGCAGGAATTTTTCCATTTCTGTTCGAAACCCGTGGCCATCGGCTCGGGATGACGGCGCGGGTGCTCGTCAACAAGTGCGTTTATCTTTTACTGCGTGCGCTCCACGCAGGGCAGAAACGGGAATGGATCCACAGTCGCTGGCACTGGTACCGCTTTCCATTCTTGCTGCGCGGAGAGGTGCTCTGGAGTCGCCCGTTAGGGATGTGGTTCTACGTTGGCAATGAGAATTGCCTGGAGACCATGTTGCACCTGCCACGATACGAGCCGGCAGACTGGCTGGCGCCGAAACCGGGCGAGGTGGTGCTGGACATTGGCGCGAATGTCGGCTGGTACACGATGCAGGCAAGCCGGGCGGTAGGACCGACGGGACGGGTAATTGCGTTCGAACCGAATGCGCACAATGCCCATCAACTGGAGCAGAACTTGCGACTGAACGGGTTGACGAATGTGCAGGTGATCCGCAAAGCGGCGTGGTCGCATACGGGCCCGGTGGGCTGGTACGAATCACCGGTGTCGGTCTGGCACAAGGTTTCGCCCGACTCGGCGACGAAAATCGAAGCGGTTGCGGTGGACGAACTCGTCGAACAGTTGGCCTTGCAGCGCGTGGACTGGATCAAAGTGGATGTGGAAGGCGGAGAGATCGAAGTATTGCGCGGCGCCTGGCGAACTCTGGAGCGGTTCCGTCCGGTGCTGTCGATCGAAGTCCATGAGACGCTGGCGGCGCTGCGGGCCCTGCTGGAGCCTGCCGGTTGGAAGTGCGAGGCGCTGAGATTCGATCTGGAACCGGAGCGGCATGGCTGGGTGCGGTGCATCCATCCCGAGCGGCCGTGGGGATGAATCATGCGCGAGCGACTCTGGCTGCATTTGCGGGAAAACAGAGTGCTGCGACAGATGGCTGCGATGCCATTCGTCGGGCCGTTCGTTCGAGTGGCCAGTTGGTGGCTGGTGCCCTCGGCCAGTCGCCGGCGACTGCAAAGGGGCTTTGGCTGAAACTCTCTGTCGAACCAGATCATAACGAAGTATCTTTAAGCTATGCATGTCCAGAAACCAGTGCGGGAGAGAGCGGAACGATGGTCGCAGGCAGGAGTAAATGTTTTGGGAGCATTGCTGCGGCCGATGAAAATTCGTGGTAAGGGACGCATAGCGCATTTTGTAGCCACCCACCTAGCACGCTATTGTCAAGAGGCTACTGTGAACATAGCGCCCGGATTCTGGTTGCAGGTGCCGCTCGAGGATCGCATTGGGCGTCTGATGTGGGTGGGCGCGTACGAGCCCGAGCTGCGGAAATTACTGAAGAATTTTTTGCAGCCGGGCATGGTTTTCCTCGACGTAGGTGCGCACATAGGCTATTTCAGCGTGTTGGCTGCAGCACGGGTCATCCCAGAGGGGGAGGTTCACGCCTTTGAAGTCAACCCGATCTGTGTGGATCGGCTCATAAAAAATGCTGAAACCTACCCTGTAATTCGCGTCCATACGCAAGCAGTGTCCGATGCAGAAGGTGAAGCGCTCTTTTTTCCATCGGTGCGTGCTGCTGAGTACGGCTGGGGTTCGTTGTTCGACGACGGTGAGAGAAAAAGGAGTCTTGTGGTGCCGACTACTACACTTGATGCATGGTCTTCCCGAAGGGGCATCACACGGGTGGACTTCATCAAGCTGGACATCGAAGGCGCAGAATATCGAGCACTGCGCGGCGCAAGGCGTCTGCTGGAGCAAACGCGGCCTGTCATCTTCTTTGAAGTGAATCAGGTCTGTCTAGCGCGCGATGGGCGCACGCCACAAGACCTGTTCAACATGCTGTCGGACCTGGAATACTCTGTGCGAGGTGTGCTTGATCGTCGTAGCAATGAATTATCCGCAGGCTTAGCTGTGCCACTCGAAAAATCCGACCTGTGGAAGTTTTGCGAGCGAATGAAGCTACCGATCGTAAAAAACTAATTTCTACGAAATACAACGCAGCATAAACAGTCGAGCACGTCGATTTACAGAAAAGATCTTAAGCATCATCCGCTAGACGGCTGAAAAGGCGCCGGAGAAATGGGCGCAGCGGTTTTTTGCGGTTACGGGTTTGTAGACTTGGTCAGGAACAAAGAACCGAGCGGTACCATGCGCGAACTGTTGGCTCATTTTCTGTTGCGATGTCCGCAGATGGCGCAGTTTGTGCGGCGGCTGCCCGTGCTCGGCTCCGTCACGCATCAGGTTGGCCTCCGGTTGTTGCCGCCGGGCACGCGTGTGTGGGCGAGGGTTCGCGCGGGACCGGCTCGCGGCCTGTGGCTGCGCGTCGACCCACGCACGAGCGCTCATCTCTGGCATGGAACCGGGGAGATGGCTGTGCAGCGAGCACTGGTCGAGCATTTGCGGCCAGGCATGGTGTTTTACGATATCGGAGCCAACTTCGGTTTTTTCACGCTACTGGGAGCACGATTGGTGGGGCCGCAGGGTCGAGTGTTCGCTTTCGAACCGGAGCCGGCCCTGTGGCCCCGCCTGCGGGATAACATCGAACGGAACGGATTTGTACAGGTCGAGGTGGTCGGGAAGGCCGTTGCGGCAGCGAGCGGGGAAGTTCCGTTCGAGCCGGTGAGCGCTCATCATTCTCCTGACTTGGGACTTGGGCGGATTCGGCAGGAGGTTTCAACCGCAACGAACACGGTTGCTGGAGTCGCTCTCGACGATTTCGTATTGCACCATCCCTGGCCCGATGTCGTGAAGTGCGACGCGGAAGGCGCAGAGGTAGACATTCTGCGTGGCGCAAGTCAACTATTGCGCGCCAAGAAAACGATTTTTGTGATCGAGATTCACTCGGCAGCGAATGAGCGTGTGCTGTGTGATCTGCTCGAGCAACACGGCTATACCGTGCTGCGACTCGATGCGCTTCATGTGCTGGCGCGGGCTTGAACTGCCCAGCAAAACGGGCACCGACTAGCGGTAGGGGTGGGCTCACGAGCGGTAGCTGGCGTTGATGTCCACGTAGCCGCGGGTGAAGTCGCAAGTCCAGAACACGCAGCGGCCCGCGGCGCGGGATGCGGGACGAGAAATTCCGGCGCTGGGAACCCGTTCCTTTTCTCCCAAATCCAAGAGGACGGAAACGTAGGGTCGGCGGAGGCTTCTGCGCACGGCGCGTTCGTCGAACGGTAGCGGGCGGCCGCGCGCGAAAACCAGCGTACCGGCCAGCCAGATGCGCGTGCGCGCCGGAACCAGGGCCACGCCGGCTCGACCCGCGGCGGCCAGGAGGCGTCCCCAGTTCGGGTCCGCGCCGGCCAGCGCGGTTTTCACCAGCGGCGATTCGGCAATGGCGCGAGCCACGCGTTCGGCCGCGGCAACAGACGGTGCGCCGCGAACTTCGATTTCCACCACGCGCTGCGCGCCTTCTCCATCGGCGACAATCTGCAAGGCCAGGCTGCGGCAGACTGCAGTGAGCGCGCGGTAGAACCGAAGCGCCTCGCGTTCGGCGCGGGTTGCCGCGTGCCGGTCGGGATGAAAGCGGCGCAGCGAAAGCCGACGCGCACCGGCGGCACCGCTGGCGAGCAGCACGACCGTATCGTTCGTCGAGGTATCGCCATCCACGGTGATCCGGTTGAACGTCTGTGCGGCGGCGGCGCGCAGCATCCGCTGCAGCAGGGACGGGGCGATGGCTGCGTCGGTGACCACGAACGCCAGCATGGTGGCCATGCGCGGTGCAATCATGCCGGCGCCCTTTGCACAGCCGAGCAGCCGCACGGCGCGGCCCTGGAGGCGGCAGGTCGCAGCGGCCCACTTGGACCGTGTGTCGGTGGTCAGGATGGCGCGGGCGAATCCGCGGAAGGCCCGCGGAGTGTCGGCTGCGCTGCGGTTCAGCTTCGGCAACACCCGCAGGATTTTTTCGCTGGGCAACGGTACGCCAATCACACCCGTGGAGCAGACGAGCACGTCGCGGGCCGCACAGCCGAGCAGGCGGGCCGTGGCGGCAGCCGTGGCCCGCGCAGCGCGGTCGCCAGCCGGACCGGTGGCACAGTTGGCGTTGCCGGAATTCACCACGACCGCGCGAACCCATCCGCGCGATTGGCGCAGATGTGCCCGCGAGAGCCGGACCGGCGCCGCCTGCACGCGGTTGGTGGTGAAGACCGCGGCGGCCGCAGCCGGGGCTTCGCTGGCCAGCAGGGCGAGGTCGAGGCCGCGCCGTTTCAGTCCACAGGCGGCTGCAGCAAAACGGAATCCGCGCGGAACCTGGAGCGAGCGGGTCGGCATCATCGGGCAGGGAGCGCGGCAGTGGCCGAGGTCAGCACCGTCAGCGGGTCGGAGCGCTTCGGCAGCGGGTGCAGCGTGAGCACGACCGCGTGGAGCTGACAGTAGCGGCGCTTCGGACAACCCTGGCAGTCGCGCTGCAATTTTTCGGGGAAGGTTTCGCGCGGAGCGGGCAAGAACCCGTGCCGGAGGAAAAATTCCGGCGATGCGGTGACTGCGAACACTCGCGCGAGGCGGCGTCTGCGGGCAACGCTCAACGCATAGCGGAGCAGCCGGCGGCCGAGTCCGCGCCCCTGCATGCCCGGTCGAACAGCGAGCGAGCGGATTTCAGCCAGGTGCGAGCCATAGGGCTCCAGAGCCACGCAGCCGGCCAGACCGGCAGCGTCTTCGAGTACGAGAAAATCGGCGAGGCGGGTGCGGAGTTCGCTTTCCGTGCGCGGCAACAGCAGGCCGGCTCTGGCGTAGTGGGCAATCAGCGATGCCAGTGCCGGCAGGTCGGCCGGACGTGCGCGACGGGACTTCACAGGGCAGCCTCGAGTTCGCGCAAACGCACGCGGCTATCGGCCAGCGCACGGCGCACGGCTTCCGGAGCGGTGCCGCCGGGCACGCTGCGTCGAGCGAGTGCAGCTTCGACGGTCAGCGCAGTCCGCAGCGATTCATCGAACCATGGCGAAAACTTCTGCAGGGTTTCGAGTGGCAGCTCGGTCCAAGGCACGCCGCGCTGCTCCGCTTCGCGGCAGATGCGGCCGACGATTTCGTGTGCTTCGCGGAACGGCACGCCGCGGGCGACTAGAAAGTCGGCCGCTTCGGTGGCGAGCAGGGCGGGGTCGGCGGCAGCTTGACGGAGCCGGTCGGCGACAAAAGTCGTGGCGGCGAGAGCACCCGCGGCGACGCGCACCATGGCCACGAGCTGGTCGTGCGCCGAGAAGACGGCTTCCTTGTCTTCCTGCAGGTCGCGCTGGTACCCCGTGGGCAGAGCTTTCAGGGTAAGAAGTAGGCCCATGAGGGCGCCCACGATGCGGCCCGTTTTGCCCCGGATCAGTTCCCAGGCGTCCGGATTCTTTTTCTGGGGCATCAGACTGGAACCGGTCGAAAAGGCATCGGGCAAAACGAGGAAGCCGAATTCGGGGGAAGCGAACAGAACCATGTCTTCGGCCAGCCGGGACAGATGCGTTGCGGTCAGGGCCAGCGCAAAGAGGTATTCCAGCGCAAAATCGCGGTCGCTGACGGCGTCCAGGCTGTTGGCGGTGATGCGCGCGAAACCCAACTCGTGAGCAATGGCCTGGCGGCCGATGGGAAACGCGCAGCCGGCCAGTGCACCGGAGCCGAGCGGGCAGGCATCGGCGCTTTCGCGGACTCGGCTCAGGCGATGTGCATCGCGGAAGAAAGCTTCGGCGTGAGCAAGCAGGTAGTGCGCAAGCAGAATCGGTTGGGCGTGCTGGAGGTGGGTGCTGCCGGGCATGGGAACGTCCGGATGTGCGCTGGCCTGGTCGAGCAAGGCGGCCAGCAGGGCCGCTACGGCGTGTGCAGCTTCTCGCGCAGCGTCTTTGACGAACAGGCGAAAGGCAGTGGCGACCAGGTCGTTGCGGCTGCGGCCGGTGTGCAGCTTGGCACCCAGCGAACCGAGACGCGTCAGAAGCTGCTGCTCGACAAAGCTGTGCACATCTTCCGCTGCGGAGTTGTGGAGCAGCTCAGGCTGCGTCTGCACCTGCTGCGCCAGGTCGTCGAGCGCGACGAGGATGCGGGAGGCTTCCACGGCAGTGAGGACGCCCGCGGCGGCCAGTGCGCGCGCCCAGGCCCGGTCGGCGGCCAGCTCGTAGGGGAGCAGGCGACCGTCGAAGGGGAGGGAGCGCTGGAACGCATCGAAGGCTTCGGCCGGCGGCGCGGCGAAGCGGCTGCCCCACATTCTGGGCGGCGATGCCGTCACGACGATGCCCCCCTTTTCCGCTGCTGCGGAATCACCGAGGGGAGCGCGAACAGGTTGATGAATCCTTCGGCGTCTTTCGGGTTGTAGGCGGTCATCGTGAAGCTGGCCAGGTCGGTGCGATAGAGCGAGAACGGCGAGGCGCGACGGGTGACGGTGATGTTGCCCTTGTAGAGCTTCAGGCCCACCGTGCCGGTGACCCGCTGCTGGGCGCGGGCGAAGAAAGCATCGAGCGCTTCGCGCAGCGGAGTGAACCAGAGCCCGTAGTAGACCAGCTCGGCGTAGCGCAGGGCGAGCTGCTGGCTGAAGTGCTGCGTTTCGCGGTCCAGACACAGCGCTTCCAGTTCGCGATGGGCGGCGACCAGCAGTGTGCCGCCCGGCGTCTCGTAGGCGCCACGCGACTTGATGCCCACTAGACGATTCTCCACCAGGTCGGTCCGGCCGACGGCATGGCGGGCGGCAATTTCGTTCAAGGTCTCCAGCAGGGGCAACGGCGCGAGCGGTTTTCCGTTCACGGAAACGGGCGTGCCGGCTTCGAACCCGATTTCCACTTCTTCCGGCGTATCGGGTGCGCGGTCGGGTGAAACCACCCACTGCCACATAGCGGCTTCGGGTTCGTTGGCCGGGTCTTCGAGCGGGCCGCCTTCGTGGCTAAGGTGCCAGATGTTGCGGTCGCGACTGTAGAGGTTCCGGGCAGTTTGCTCGACCGGCACCTTGTGCGCGCGGGCGTAGGCCAGGGCGTCTTCGCGGGAGCGGATGTTCCATTCGCGCCAGGGCGCGATGATACGCAGCTCGGGCGCCAGGGCTTTGTAGGTCAGCTCGAAGCGCACCTGGTCGTTGCCTTTGCCCGTGCACCCGTGGGCCACCGCGGTGGCGCTGACTCGGCGGGCGACTTCCACCTGCCGTTTGGCCAGCACGGGCCGGGCGAAGGAGGTTCCCAGCAGGTACTTGTGCTCGTAGACGGCACCGGCGCGCAGCGTGGGCCAGATGTAACCGGTGATGAATTCTTCGCGGAGGTCTTCGATGTACGCCTCGGCCGCGCCAGTGGCCAGCGCTTTGCGACGAATCGCCGCGAGGTCTTCGCGCTGGCCCACGTCGCCGATCATGGCGATGACTTCGGCACGGTAGGTTTCCCGCAGCCAGGGAATGATGATCGAAGTGTCCAATCCTCCGGAGTAGGCGAGTACGACCTTCAAGGTTCCCTCCTGTTCGTCGCGGTGCATTCAGCCGAGCAGAGTCAGGAGAATGGCTTTCTGCACATGCAGGCGATTTTCTGCCTGCTCGTAGACCAACGAGCGGGGCGAATCGATGACTGCTGCTGTGACTTCGCTGCCGCGGTGGGCCGGCAGACAGTGCAGGAAGACCGCATCGGGCGCGGCCAGAGCAAACAGCGCCTCGTTGACCTGGTACGGAGCGAAGATTTTTTCGCGTGCGGCCGCTTCCGCCTCCTGTCCCATGCTGGCCCAGACGTCGGTGTAGACCGCCTGCGCACCGGCCACGGCTTCGGCCGGGTCGTGGAGCAGTTCGATTCTTGCGCGGGTGTCTCGCGCGGCCCGGCGCGCTTCGGCCACCACGGCGGCATCGGGTTCGTAACCCCTCGGTGTAGCGATGCGCAGATGTGCACCCAGGCGCGCCGCGGTGAGCAGCAGCGAGTGGCAGACGTTGTTGCCGTCTCCGACGTAGGCCAGCGTCAGGCCCTTCAGGTTGCGGAAGTGCTCTTCGAGGGTGAAAAAGTCAGCCAAGGCCTGGCAGGGATGGAAGCGATCGCTGAGCGCGTTGATGACGGGGATGGCGGCGTGCGTGGCCAGCTCCTCGATGGTGGACTGGGAAAAGGTGCGGGCCACGATGCCATGCACCCAGCGTTCCAGGTTGCGAGCCACGTCCGGGACAGATTCTCGCACGCCCAGTCGGCTGCCCTGGTGATCCAGAAACACTGCGGCGCCGCCTAAGCTGGCCATGCCGACTTCGAAAGTGACTCGCGTGCGCAGCGAGGGCTTTTCGAAGATCAGCGCAAGGAAGCGTCCGGCCAGCGCGCTGCGGTAGCGTTCGGGCCGAGCTTTGACGCTGGCGGCCAGATGGAACAGCTCGCGGATCTGCGCAGAAGAAAATTCGTTGCCGGTGACCAGGTCACGCGGCGCAGTCAGCGCAATCGGCAGTGTGCTCATAGCGTCTCCTAGTGAGCGGCGGCGCGTGCGGCACGGGACACCGCACGCGCCGCTACGGGGGATTGGGCGTGCCGGGAAGGTTTTGCGCGCGGGGTGCTGGCCAGAACGTCGGCCAGGCGGCTCAGGAAAGTGCGCACCTGGGCCTGGGTGAGGATGTAGGGCGGCAGCAGACGCAGCACGCGCTCGTGGGTCGCATTCACCAGCAGGCCGCGGGCCAGCGCTCGCTCGACGTACGGCGCAGCATCGGTCTCCAGCTCGATGCCCAGCATCAGGCCTTCGCCACGAATCTCTCGGATGCAGCGGAAGCGGCGGGCCAGGTCGTGTAGCCCGGCCAGCAGTTCAGCACCGCGGGCGCGAACATTTTCGATCAACCGCTCGCGCTGAATCGTGCGGAGCACGGCCAGCGCCACCGCACAGACGAGCGGCCCTCCGCCGAACGTCGAGCCGTGCAAACCGGGGGTGAAGGCCGCCGCGAAATTTTCGCGTGCGAGCACAGCTCCTAGCGGCAGTCCGGCAGCCAGGGGTTTCGCCACAGTGACGAGGTCGGGCCGCTCGGAGAATTTCTGATAGGCGAACCAGCGGCCGGTGCGGCCCAGACCGCATTGGATTTCGTCCACGATCAGCGCGGCATCGTACGCAGTACAGAGCTGACGCGCGCGGCTGTAGAAGGCTTCGCTGACGGGCTGGATGCCGCCTTCGCCCTGGATGGGTTCCAGGATCAGTGCGCAGACGCGATTGTCGAATTTTGTCTCCAGATCGGCAACGTCGTTGAAACGCACAAATGTGACGTCTGGCACCAGCGGGGCGAACGGGTCGCGGTACTTTGCAGCGGCGGTGACGGTCAGCGCGCCGAAAGTGCGGCCGTGGAAGGCCCCTTCCAAAGCAAGCAACCGCACCCGAGGCGCGCCGTTGGTTTTCTGTTTCGCGTAGGCGCGCGCCAGTTTCAGGGCGGTTTCCACGGCTTCGCTGCCGCTGTTGGTGAAGAAGACACGATCCATGCCGGAGCAGGCCGCTAGCTGTTCGGCAAGAGGGCCTTGGAACTCGTTGTGGTAGAGATTGGAGACGTGAATGGTTCGCGCGGCTTGCCGGCGCAGCACCCGGACGACGGCCGGATGGGCGTGGCCCAGGGCGTTGACGGCGATGCCGCCCAGAAAATCGAGGTAGCGACGGCCGCGATGGTCGTAGACGTAACAGCCTCGGCCACGCGTGAAGACAAGCGGAGGCCGACGGTAGGTATTCATGAGGAAGCGATGGGCGGCGCGCATGGTGGCGGAAGCATTCATCGGACCACCTCGCAGGACGGCGCAGCGGGGAAGGCGGCGGTAACGCGCGTGCCCGGACCCCGCAGGCCGTTGGCCGCTTTCAACAGTGCGGCTGGCGCCGTTCCGCCCACGATGCGCACCTGACGTACGCCGGCATCGAGTGCACGCTTGCACGCCTCCAGCTTGAGCACCATGCCGCCGGAAACTTTGCTTTCCCGAATCAAGGATTCGATTTCTGCGGCACGGACCGCTTTCCGCACGCGGTCGCCGTCCAGAACGCCAGCGACATCGGTGAGGAAGATGAGCCGGTCGGCACCGATAAACTCCGCGCAGGCCGCGGCCATGTGGTCGGCGTTGATGTTGTAGAGTTCGCCGTCGGCGCCGAGCCCCAGGCAGGAAGCTACCGGCACGATGCCGGCCCGCCAGAGGGTTTCGAGAAATTCCAGATTCACGCTGACCAGGTAGCCCACATAGCCGAGCCGTCCGGGGAGCTCGTCGTGCTGCATGGGCTCGGCGAGAAAACAGGCGGCGTCGGAAGCACACAAGCCGACGGCGGGCTGACCGGCCTGGGAGATGGCGCCGGCCAGGCGCTTGTTCAGCAGCCCTCCCAGGACCATGACCGCGACGTCGCGGGTGGCCGCATCGGTCACCCGCAGACCGTTGACGAAGCGGCTTTCGAGGCCCATGCGCTGCAGCGTGGCGGTGAACAGGCGGCCGCCGCCATGCACGACGAGCAGCTCGTGGCCGGCCTGAGCCAGCTCAGCCGTCTGATGGGCTAACGCCTGCAACGTGGAGCGGTCTTCGAGCAGCGCGCCAGCAAATTTGATGACCATTCTCATCGCAGTCCGGTGTCCTCCGGGTAGTGGAGCATGTAATTCAGATTCTGCACGGCCTGGCCGGCGGCACCTTTGCCGAGGTTGTCGAGGCAGGAGACGAGAACCAGCCGCTCGCCATCAGCATCGAGCACGAAGCCGAGGTCCCAGAAGTTCGTGCCGGCCACATGTTGAATTTCCGGCAGACGGCCCGCGGGCCAGATGCGCACCAGCGGCCGGTCAGCGTAGAACTGGCGGTAGAGCGCTTCGATCTCCTCGCTGCGACGCGGCGCAGCCAACCAAATGTAGATCGTCGCCAGGATCCCGCGGGCGATGGGGAGCAGATGGGTGGTGAAGACCAGCGTGCGAGGATCGAGTCCGGTGTGCTCGAGAATTTCCGGCGTGTGCCGATGCTGGAAGATGTTGTAGGCACGGAAGTTTTCATCCACCTCCACGAAGTGCGTTTCGCGCTTCGGTTCCTTGCCGGCGCCGGTCACACCGGACTTGCAGTCGCAGACAATGCCGCGCCCGGCCTCAATCCAGTCCGCGACCAGGAGCGGACGCAGCGCCAGGATCACCGCGGTCGGATAGCAGCCCGGATTGGCCACCAAGCGGGCCTGCGGGAGCGCTTCGGCGTACAGCTCCGGCAGACCATAGACGGCCTGGCTTGTCCAGGCGGCATCGGGTGCCGGCAAGTGATACCACTGGCGGAAGGTCTGTCCGTCGCGAAAACGGAATGCGCCGCTCAAATCCACCACCCGCAGGCCGGCGGCGAGCAGCTCGGGAACCAGCTCGAGGGAAGCTTCGTGCGGCGTGGCCAGCAGAACGACTTCGGCACCACTGGCGGCAACGGCTTCGACCGAAAACGGGTAGCAGGGTGCTTCCCCCCACCCGCGTAAATGGGGGAATAGGTCGGCCAGGCAACGTACTCGTTCGGCCGCACCAGGGCCCTCGCGCAGAAAAAACAGCGGAGTGTTCATCTGGGGGTGCCGCAACAGGAGTTTGGCGAGCTCGAAACCGACGTAGCCCGTCGCTCCGATGACGGCGACCCGCGCCGCAGACGTCATCGGATCAGGTCCTCCAGGCGGCGTTGGATTTCGGCGCGAGCACGCCGGTGCGGCGCGATGACGAGAACGGTGTCGTCGCCCGCGATGGTACCGGCGACTTCTCTCCAGCGCTCGCCATCGATCGCGGCGGCCAGCGGCTGAGCCCCTCCGGGCGGTGTCTTCAGCACCAGCAGATTCTGCGCCGGACGAAGGTCGAGCAGAAACTCTCGCACGGCGCGAGTCAGCGGCGGCAGAGAAGCTGTTTCCTCAGCGATCGCGGAGAGGGGTTTGTAGCCCTCGGCCGTTTTCACCAGCTTCAGCTCGCGCAGGTCGCGCGAAAGCGTGGCTTGGGTGACGCGGAGATCCAACTGGCGCAGCCGGCGCCGGAGCTCATCCTGACTGGTGACCCGTTCGCTGGTGACGAGTTTCAAAATCTGTCCCTGCCGGTACGTCTTCTGAGTTCTCACGCCCAAACACCCTGCATATGAATATGCAGTGAAATGCATACTTATGCGTAAAGGAAAGTTTGTCAAGCGAAAAATTCAAGCCTGCGGGGAGCTATGCGCGCGCGCGTCGGTGGACGCCGGAATCCGCCGCCCGGGCGAAGACGCGGCGAAGCCCGTGCGCATCTAACTCAGCAGGGACAGGAAAAAGAAACCGAAGGCGGTGGAAGAGGGTGAAGACGCACAACACAGCGACGGAACGAATTCGCGCCACACAACTGCGCCGACTGCATCAGCTCTGGCGGGAGTGGGCGGGCCGGTTGCGGCTGGATGCGGCGCGCGACCGTGCCCTGCGCCACTACTATGTGGAGCTGTTTTCGGGCCGGCGTGCTTGCGAGACCACGGCCCTGACGAGAGCCGATGCCGAGCGAGTCTTACAGTGGTTGGAACGGCTGGTCGCAGCACGCCGCGAGCGCACAAACTGGGCAGCAGGCACCGCGGGCCGGCGTGGATATCCAGAGTGGCAGCGACTGGCGCCGACGCCGGCGGCCTGGCGGGCACTGTGGGGCACCGTACGAGCGCTGGGCATGAACCGGCAGCGGCTGGACGCCTTCATTGCCCGGCGCTATGCCGCACGCGGTTTGCGGTCTGCCGACGACCTGCGTACAATGGCGGACGTCAATCGTGTGCTGTGGGGGCTGAAGGCCATGCTGCGCCGCCGAGCGCGTCGGGTCGCGGCCTGAGATGTCCCGCTGCCGCGTCTCTTCACAACATGTACTGAACATCGGAAGCGTGCGTCGGGTAGGCAAACAGGTTTTGCCTGAGCTCCGCCGCAGTCACACCGGCGCGCATGGCCAGCGCAAACAGATTGATCGTTTCTTCCGCGTGCGGACCCAGCAGGTGCGCGCCGAGAATGCGTTCGTTGCCCTCTTCGACCAGCACTTTGAACCCGGAACAGCTCTCCCCGATGCGGCGGGAGGAATACCAACCATGGGTATCCTGATGCTGTATGCGGAAGCGCAGGCCCTGTTCGCGTGCGGCATGTTCGTGTAGGCCGACGCTGGCTAGCGGCGGAAGTGTGAAAACGACCGAAGGTATCGGCGGGTAGTTCACGGCGGTCCGGTTTCCTTCGAGCAGGTTCGCCGCCACGATGCGGCCTTCGTAGCCGGCCACCGGCGTGAGGGGTGGCGCGCCAGTGCTGGCGGCATCTCCGGCGGCGTACACGGCGGGATTTGAAACGCTCTGCAGATATTCGTTCACGCGGATTCCGCGCGCATCGCGTTCCACCTCGGCAGCAGCAAGATTGAGATCGTCGATTTCTGGCACTCGGCCGGCACCGTGCACGACCAATTCGGCCCGAAAGGTTTTCTGCTTTCCGTTCGAGCGTGCGTGAACCCGAAAACCCTTCTGGGTGCGTTCGATGGCTTCGACTTCGGTTTCGAGTTCGACCGCCACGCCCAATTTCCGCGTATGCGCGACCAGTTGCGCCACCAGGTCGGCATCGAAGCGCACCAGGGGGCGTTTGCCGCGGTGCAGGATGGTGACTTGGGCACCCGCGCGTGCGGCTACGTGGGCGAACTCGAACGAGATGTAGCCGCCCCCCACAAAGAGGATGCGGCGTGGCAGGCGTTTCAGGTCCAGGAAAGCGTCGCTCGTAGTGAGCAGTCCGGCGCCCGGGAAGGTAAGCTCAGCCGGCTTGGCTCCGGTGGCGATGACGATGTGACGCGCTGCGAGCACCGTGTCTCCAACGGCCACCTCGGTCGGGCCGATAAACTGGGCGCGGCCGTGAAACATCTGGATACCGGCCTCGGCGAAAGATTTCTCGCGCTTTTTCGGGTATGGCTGAGTGAAGCTATTCTTGAAGCGCATGAGTGCCGGCCAGTCTATTTTCACGCCCGCGGTGCGGACACCCTTGCCTTTCAATCGGTGCGTCCAGTCCACCGCCTCGGCAGCCCCGACCAGAACTTTCTTGGGGTCGCAGCCGCGCAGCGCGCAGGTGCCTCCGAACGGGCGCGAATCGATCACCGCCACACTCCAGCCGGCCCGGCGGCAGCGCATGGCTACGGTAGCGGCCGCCGAACCGGTACCCAGCACCACCAGATCCAATGGATTTGCCATCGTTGTCATCCTTGGTACGCTGTCCGAGGGATTCCTTTCGGACCCCAGTTGGCCGAGCAAACCTCCGGAAAACAGGTCTGACCCTTCATCCGATGCTCGGGCTGGCGCGTGCGATGCACGCTGAGTTTGCATTGCCAGTCCGGCATCTTCGCTGCGCGGACGGCAGATCATTCTGTTCGCAGCAGTGCACCGATTCTTCAGAGACCTTTCTGCGGGGAAGCCTGCGCATCGCCCGCCGGCGCAACCGTCAGCGATGTGACGTGCACGTTCACCTGGTTGCGGACGTGCAGGCCGAAGATGCCGTCGCTAGGAAGCGCGGTGCGGGGCAGTTCAGCGACTTGCTGGCCGTTGACGTGAAAACGAATTTTTTCAGTCGCGACGGCCACGGCGATTTTGTTTTTGGCCGGTTGTTCGCCGGTGGGTTTCGCCACCGCGACGTGCTCGGTCCAGGCAACGGGAGTGCTGGTTTCGCCGGCCCGGCACACCTCGATTTGGAATCGGCCGTCTTTGCGCAGCAGGAAGCTGGTGTAGCTGGAATCGGGCGTGTCGAGACCATGACCGCCGAAGAAGACGCCGTGGCCTTCCAGTCGGTCGTCCGCAAAGAGAAAGGATTCACTTTCGAGCCAATAGAGACCGGCCGCAGCGTTTTCTAGCCTATAGAGAAGAGCGGCCGGGCCGGTGGTGATGTGCCAGCCCGGGGGCATGTTCATGAATTTCACGTTGTCGACGGATGCGTCGGTTTCTTCGACTCGTACTTGCCAACCGGCGGGAAGAGAATGGCGCTGCGCTTGCGTTCGTTCGTGCTCGGCAGCAGTTTCTTGTTTTCGCGTGCAGCCGGTCAGCAGCAGCGAGAAAGCAAGCACCATAAGAATGCAAGCACGCATGACGTCCGGGCGATCCGTATCGTGGCGCAATGGATGTTTCTCGCGCAAGCAGGAACCCTAGTTTACAAAATTTCGAAATGTCGGCAAGGGATATCGGAAAAGAAAAACGTGGGCGGTCAGAAGTTGGACAATGGATACAGAAGGTGTCCTGCAAGAGCTGGTAGGCCCGTGCGGACTCGAACCGCAGACCTGCCCGACAGGTCGGGCCGCTCTACCCCTTCGCGCAAGCAATCAACTCGCGAATGCGTCGAGCCGATTTCCAGCGCTTGATCTCTCGCTCCCGGCCCCTGGCCCGCTCCAGCGTGGCGAAGGTCTCCTGATAGACAAGAATCCATGGGCCGCGACCACGGGTGGCCGGGGAGTGACCGCGGTGATGCTCGGCCAGGCGTCGGACAAGGTCGTTGGTAGAGCCGACGTAGAAACGGCCCGTGGCGAGACTCTGGAGAATGTAGAGAGTGGCCACCGAAGAAATGGTAGGCCCGTGCGGACTCGAACCGCAGACCTCTACCGTGTCAAGGTAGCGCTCTAACCAACTGAGCTACGGGCCTACAGCAAGCCAATTCTAGCACAGGCCGGCGGCGCGGCAGACCAGCTCGAACGCGGTGCGGATCTGCTCGCGCGTGGTGCCGAGGTTGCCGATGGCCAGCCGCAGACAGTAGCGGCCGCGCAGTCGGGTGTGCGACAGAAATACTTTCCCGCTTGCGTTCACCTGTTCGAGGACCTCGGCATTGAGTTTTTCGAGCGCGGCTTCATCGTCCACTGCTTCCGGGTGGACGCGGAAACAGACGACCGAGAAATTCACGGGCGCCAGCCGTTCGAGCTGTGGGTGCGCATCCACCCAGGCGGCAAATTCCTGAGCCAGACGGACGTGCGAGCGGATGCGCGCAGCAATGCCTTCCGTTCCGAAACCGCGAAAGACGAACCAAAGTTTCAGGGCGCGGAATCGTCGGCCGAGCTGGAAGGTATAGTTCATCAGGTCCACAGCACCATCGGCATCGGTGCGCAGGTATGCGGGGACCAACGAGAAGCTGTGTCGGAAGGCTTCGGGTCGGCGGGTGAGCAGCGCCGAGCAATCCATGGTGGTGAACAGCCATTTGTGCGGGTTGGCGACGAAGGAATCGGCCTGCTCGCAGCCGGCCAGCGCCCAGCGGAATTCCGGTGCAACAGCGGCGCTGCCAGCGTAAGCGGCGTCTACGTGCAGCCAGAGGCCGTGCCCGCGGCAAATCTCGGCGATTTCCGGAACCGGGTCCACGGCGGTGGCGGAAGTCGTACCGACCGTCGCGACCACTGCGAAGGGCTTGCGACCGGCAGAAAAATCTTCACGGATGGCTGCTTCGAGCGCGTCGGAACGAAGACGGAATTCCGCGTCGGTGGGGATGCGGCGGACGCCGCGGTGTCCGAGACCCAACACCAGAGCCGCTTTTTCGACCGAGGAGTGGGCCTCTTCGGAACAGTAGAGCACCAGCGGCGGCTGCCCGGCGAGTCCTTCTTCGCGCGTGGGCAGACCGGCGGCATCGCGGGCGGCAGTGAGAGCCATCAGAGTCGACGTTGAAGCCGTGTCCGTGAGGATACCGAACCAGTCGGCCGGCAGTCCCAGCGCACGCGCGTACCAGCGCAGCACAAGCTGCTCGAGCTCCGTTGCGGCGGGAGAGGTCTGCCAGAGCATGCCGTTCGCATTCAGCGCTGCGGCAATCAGTTCGCCCAGCACACCGGGCGCCGAGCTGGACGTCGGGAAATAGGCTAAAAATCCAGGATGATTCCAGTGGGTGATGGCTGGGAGAATGATTTCGTCCAGGTCGTGCAGCCAGCGCTCGAGTGGTTCGGGCTGAGCGGGCGGCTCCGTGGGAAGTTTACTGAGCACGTCGCCGGGCCGGACGCGGGCGAGCACAGGCAGCGCGGCGGCCCGGGCCCGATAGTCCAGCACCCATTCTGCAACGCGCATCAGCGCAGCACGAAAGTCCTGCTCCAAGAGATCCGGCTGGGCCACAGCCGGGGATGGCGTTTCTGGATTCATGGCGGATCCTCCCGAAAGAAAACGATAGAGTACACCGAAGCACAGGGTGCGTGCAGGCCGGACGAAAGATGTGGGCGGCGACGATGGACAGTCAGGTTTTTTTCTTCTCTCGCGGGGCGGGCGCCGGGCGTGGCGCACGTCCGGCCTCCTGCAGGGCGCGGCGGAGCAGGAATTCGATCTGCGCGTTCAGGCTACGCAGCTCGTCATCGGCCCAACGCTGCAAGGCCTGCAGCGTAGCCGGGTCCAGCCGCAACAGAAATGGTTTGCGTTCAGCCAAGCCTCCCTCACCGATGCGCTGGTTGCGCGATCAGAGCAAGCGCTGTAGCAGCAGGCGCATCAGGAGCCACAACACCCACAGCAACATCCAGAAAAGCCAGTGCATGTTCCACCCTACTGATAGAGCGTGCCCGTGTTGACCACCGGTTGCGCATCGCGGTCACTGCAGAGCACGACGAGCAGATTGCTCACCATGGCCGCTTTGCGCTCTTCGTCGAGCTGGACGACCTGTTTGCGGGAGAGTTGTTCCAGGGCCATCTCCACCATGCCCACGGCGCCTTCGACGATCTTCTGGCGAGCCGCAATGATCGCCGTGGCCTGCTGACGCCGCAACATGGCGTTGGCGATCTCCGGCGCATAGGCCAGATGGCTGATGCGAGCTTCCAGCACTTCCACCCCGGCCTTGGCCAGCCGTTCCTGCACTTCGCGCTTGAGCTGTTCGGCAATTTCGGTGGTGTTGCCGCGGAGCGAGATTTCATGTTCTTCGTGGGCGTCGTAGGGATACGAGGAGGCCATGTTCCGCAGGGCGGCTTCGCTTTGCACGTGAACGAAGTTTTCGTAATCGTCCACGTGAAAGATAGCCTCGGCGGTGTCCACGACCTGCCAGACGACCACCGCGGCGATTTCGATGGGGTTGCCGTCGCGGTCGTTCACTTTCAATTTGCTGGATTCGAAGTTGCGCACGCGCAGCGAGACGTGCTTTTTCGTGCACAACGGATTCATCCAGCGGAAACCGTGCGTTTTGATCGTGCCGAGATATTTGCCAAACAGCAGGATCACTTTGGCTTCGTTGGGGTTCACCACGATAAAGCCGCCCAAGCAGACACAGAGAATGCTCAGCACCAGCCCCAGGACCACCGCTGGCCACAGGTGCCCGGCTCGGGCTGCAGCCATCGTGCCCCAGGTGGTGAGTGCGATGGCGACGATCAGCAGGCCGAGCATGAGCCAGCCATGGCTGCCGCGGATCACCTTTTCGCGAATCATACGGCACCTCCCGTAAGCAATCAAAATGATATCATTCTGATTTCAATTGTCAAGAGGAACCGTGCAGGGGATCTTTCGGGGAGCCGCGGCGGACGGCTCCGGGGCGTGCGAAAGGCTCTTGACAGCGACGCGGCGTAGAACGATATTCGCGCTGCCGGGCCGCTCTCGCTCGAATGCGCTCTTGGCTCCTGTTCATGCGACCGGCCGGCGGTGGTGAACCGTGAAGAAGAAGGCAAAGAAGGCTGCGAAGCCCGCGACTCCGAAGAAACCGGTGTAAGAACGGCAGAGTCGGCTTTTCCAGAAAGCCCCGGCGATTTCCTCGCCGGGGCTTTCACTTTTGGGGACGAGGTGCAGCGCGTGAAGTAGATGCCGCCGGGTTCCAGAACCGCCCGGCTGGCATCGCCGGTGCTCAAAGTCCCCTTGGCGAACTTCAAGACGGTGCGTTGCTGGCAGAGGCGAACGCCAGGGTGAGTAGAGTTCTTTGTTCGAGTTCGTGGGCGCGAGCCGAACCGGTGGCGGGGCTGGCGCCTGGCGAGCGTTTCACCGAGCGCACCGGGCGGCCGCCGGCCAGCCGCTCCAGTTCAGGCACGACGTAGAACAGCGCTCCCATGTTGGCCGGTTCTTCCTGCACCCAGAGGATTTCACGGGCACTGCGGTGGTGTTCCAGGATGGTCTCGATTTCGTGGTGGGGGAAGGGGTAGAGCTGTTCGATGGCGATGATGGCTGTGGAGCGGTCGCGACGCCGCCGGCGTTCGCGGCGCAGCTCGTGGAGGATTTTTCCAGTCGCAAACAGCAGCCGCGCCGGCGCGGAGATCTCCGCATCTGGAAGCACAGCAAGAAAGCGCTTGCGGGAGAATTCTTCCAGGGGGGAGGAAGCGTCCGGATGGCGGAGCATGCTTTTCGGAGTGAAGACGACCAGTGGCTTGCGCCATTTGCGCAAGGCCTGCCGGCGAAGCAGGTGGAAGTACTGTGCCGCGGTGGAGGGCTGAGCGAGCTGGATATTGTCTCGGGCAGCAAGTTGCAGGAAGCGCTCGATGCGCGCGCTGGAATGTTCCGGGCCCTGACCTTCGTAGCCGTGCGGAAGCAGCAGGACAAGTCCTGAAAGGAGCCCCCACTTCTCTTCGCCGGCAGAGATGAACTGGTCAATAATGGCCTGTGCGTTGTTGGCGAAGTCTCCGAATTGGGCTTCCCAGCAGACCAGGGCTTCGGGGTAGTCGCGGCTGTAGCCGTATTCATAGCCGAGCACGGCGGCTTCCGACAACGTGGAGTTGTAGATTTCGAAGCGGGCCTGCTTGCGGTCCAGATGGGCCAGTGGGATGTAGGGGGCTTCGGTTTCGGTGTCGTAGAGCACGGCGTGGCGCTGATTGAACGTGCCGCGGCGGCTGTCCTGACCGGAAAGGCGAACAGGCACGCCTTCGAGCACCAGGGAGCCAAAGGCGAGGGCTTCAGCCATGCCGAAGTCCACCGGTTTTTCGCCGCGGCCCATACGGGCACGCTCTTCGAGCAGGCGCTTCACCTTCGGGTGAATGTGAAATCCGGACGGGACGGTGGTCAGAGCTTCAGCCAGGTCGCGGAGTTTCCTCGCAGGGACACCAGTATCCACCTCGTAGTCGGGGCGATAGCGTCCCCCGCGGAAGGGATGCCAGTAAGCTGGAAAATCGCGCAGGGTGGGCTTTTTTTCGAGGCGGGTGGCCTGGCGATGGGCCGCTTCCAGTTCGGCTCGAAACGCTTTTTCTGCCCGTTCGGTATTGGCACCGATAGCTCGGGCGTAAGACTGGTAGAGCGGCGGGCGCACCACGATTTTGCGATAGCGGACGGGTTGCGTGATGGTGGGGTCGTCCACTTCGCTGTGGCCGTGGCGGCGGAAGCCGATCAAGTCGACGACGACCGGGCTCGCGAACGTGTAGCGATATTCGGTGGCCAGGCGGCCGGCGCGGACAACCGCATCGGGGTCTTCGGCATTGACGTGGAAGATGGGGATGGGAAGGCGTTTGGCCACGTCAGCGGCGAAGCGGGAGCTGTGCAGCTCTTCGGGATTCGTGGTGAAGCCGATCAGGTTGTTGACGATGATGTGTACCGCACCGCCCACCGTGAAACCTTCCACGCCGCAGAGGTTCAGGGTTTCGGCAGCAATGCCCTGGCCAGCAAAGGCAGCATCCCCATGCATCAGCACGGGCAGAACACGTCGGGGGCCATCGCTGCCCAGCCGGTCCTGCTTAGCCCGGGCACGACCGAGTGCGACCGGATCCACGGCTTCCAGGTGGCTGGGATTGGAGACCAGATGGATGGCTAGTTTCTTGCCTTGTGCTGTGCGGAAGCTGCCGGTTGCGCCGAGGTGGTACTTCACGTCGCCGCTACCGAGCACACTGCGGGGATCCACGTCCTCGAAGCCGGCAAACAGCTCGACTGCCGAGCGGCCGACGATGTGCAGCACGACGTTCAGGCGCCCGCGGTGACTCATGGCCAGCACAGCCTGTTCCGCGCCGAGCGCACCAGCGGTACCGAGCACGGCATCGAGCAGCGGGAGCAGCGCAGTCACGCCTTCAATGGAAAACCGCTTCGTGCCCGGGTAGCGCGACTGCAGCATCTGCTCGAAAACCTCCGCACGTAGCAGAAAATCGAGGATGCGTTGCCGGTCTGGCTCCGGCGGTTCCGCTTCCATCCGCTCAGCGATCCAGCGGCGGCGCTCGGGTTCGGGGATGTGAGCAAATTCGACAGCTAGCTTGCCGCAGTAGATGCGGCGAGCGCGTTCGGCGTCGGGACCGTCGAGCGCCAGCTCTGGATGAGGCAGCGGTTTCAGGTGTCCGAGCGGGTCGAGTTCGGCCTGCACGTATCCCCAGCGACGGAATGCTTCCAGAATTTTCTCTTTGTCTGTCGCAGTCATACCGTGCCAGTATACCCGGTTCGTTGGCTGGCGCGCCGGGTGCAGGCCCTCGTCCTGCACCTGCCGCCCAGTTGAAACTGGGCGCACGGCCTGCACGTCCAATCGAACGCGGGTGGTACGGCCGCATTGCTTTACGCGCGGTTCCGATATCTACGCTCACTCGCAGGAGGTCGAAGGTGTTCAGACGCCCGAAATTTGTCGTGGTTGTGCTGGCTCTGGCGCTGGTGGTTCCGATTCTGGCGCAGGCACCCGAGCCGGTAGATCTCCAGGCCATTCAACTCATCAAGGAAGAAGGGTTTAACAACTCGAAAGTGAACGAGATTGCGTTTTATTTGACCGATGTGCACGGGCCACGGCTCACGAATTCTCCCAACATCCGCGCTGCGGCCGAATGGGCCGTGACCAAGATGAAAGAGTGGGGACTGACCAATCCACGGCTGGAACCTTGGGAAAGCGAGTTTGGGCGCGGCTGGCGCAACGAACGTTTCAGCGCGCATGTGGTCACGCCGCAGCCCTTTCCTCTGATTGGCTATCCGGTGGCTTGGACGCCCGGAACGGAAGGCACCGTGACCACCGAAGCCGTGCTGGCGCCCATCGAAAGCGAGGACGACATTGCCAAATTCCGCGGCAAGCTGCGGGGAAAAATCGTGCTGACCAGCGCCCTGCGGCGCGTGGAGCCGAAGTTCGAGGCTCCGGCACGCCGGCTGACCGACGAAGACCTGGCACAGCGCGCGCAACAGCCGGTGCCCACCTCGCCGGCCGAGGACGCCGAGCAGCGGCGGCGGGAGTTTGCCCGACGGCGAGAATTTGCGCAGAAGGTATCCAGATTCTTCGAAGAGGAAGGTGTGGCGGCCATCTTCGAGCCTTCTCCTTGGGATGCTGGCGTAGTGCGCGTGGGCGGTGCCGGTGGGGCCGATTCCCGGCGTCCGGCCACAGCGCCGAAGTTTCCGCGCGTGATGCTGGCCATCGAGCACTATGGCCGGCTCTATCGCCTGCTGAAGGCCAACCTTCCGGTGACCATCGAGCTGAACATTCAGAACCGGTTCTATGACGACGAGATGGGCTCCTTCAACGTGCTCGCCGACTTGCCAGGCACCGATAAGGCCGACGAGCTGGTCATGCTGGGCGCACACTTCGATAGCTGGCATGCGGGCACCGGTGCTACGGACAACGCCGCCGGCTCGGTGGTGATGATGGAAGCGATGCGCATCCTGAAGGCGACCGGGTTGAAGCTGCGGCGGACGGTGCGCCTCGGGCTGTGGACGGGCGAAGAACAAGGACTGCTCGGCTCGCGCGACTACGTCCGGAAACACTTTGCCGACCCGCAGACCATGCAGTTAAAACCCGGTCATGCGAAGCTTTCCGCCTATTTCAACATCGACAACGGAACGGGAAAAATTCGCGGGGTCTACCTGCAGGGCAACGAGGCGGTCGCGCCGATCTTCGCGCGGTGGATGGAGCCGTTCCGCAATCTAGGCATGACCACACTGAGCATCCGCGGCACCGGCGGCACCGACCATCTCGCGTTCGACGCAGTCGGGTTGCCCGGCTTTCAGTTCATTCAGGACCCGATGGATTACTCCACGCTGACGCACCACTCGAACATGGATACGTTCGAGCGGCTGCAGGAAGCAGACCTGAAGCAGATGGCTGTCATCGTAGCCGCGTTTGCCTATCATGCAGCGAATCGGAACGACCTGTTGCCGCGCAAGCCATTGCCCAAGCCGGGCCCGCGCGGTCAGGGCCCTCCACCGATCCTGTAACGACTCACGTTTTCTCCGGGGCGCTGGTCGGCTTCAGCGCCCCGGTCAGCTCCCCAGCGATTTCACCGCGGCTTCCAGAGTGCGCGTGATTTCCTCCGGATCGCTCTCCGGAGGAAACCGGAGCGCGCGGCCGATGGTCACACGCACGGTGCCCGGGCGTGCCCAGCGCTGCCGCCGCTGCTTCAGCGCAAACAGTCCATCGATGCGCATGGGAAGGACGGGCAGGCGCAGATTGGCGGCCAGGATGCCGATGCCGGTGCGAAACGGCCCGATCGAACCGTCGCGGGTCAGCCGGCCTTCAGGAAACACGAGCAGGCTGTAGCCGCGGTCCACGCATTCGCCCGCATAGCGAAAACTCTGGCGAAAGCCAGCGCGGGTCGGCAACGGAAAGGCGTTGAACAGCGCGACCACGAGCACATAGCTGATGCGGTCGAGCCAACCGCGCAGTACGCCGCGGCTCGGCGGCGGCGTGCGCATGTCGCGCAGGCGTTCGCCTTCCATGGCCACAGCCAGGCGGTGCCGCAGGCGTGCGGGCAGCGCCGCCAGGATGAAGCCAATGTCCGAGCGCGTGATGTGGTTCGAGACCACCAGCAGCGGCCCACCGAGTCCACGGAGATGTTCACGTCCGCGGATCGCTGGCCGCGCCAGCACCATCGTGGCCGGCCAGACGAGCAGGTAATAGACCAGCAGGCGCAACCAAGTGACCGGCCACCGCTGCGCCCAGCGCGGATAGACAAATTCGGCGCGCGGCGGGGCAGGCTGGTGCAGCATCTGCTCGACTTCGCCGACAGTGAGGGCCTCGGTGAAGCGCGCTTCGCTCAGGTCCACCTGAAAGCGGTCTTCGATCGCGCTGAGCAGCTCGACGCGGTCAATCGAGCTGAGATCCAGGTCGGCGCCGAGCTGGGCGTTGGGGTCGAGCTCCTTAGGAGCGCGACCGGTAACGCGCGCAATCAACTCCGCTAGCGCGCCGGAAGTCGGCTGGACCCCAGTGCGATCACCGAGAGCCGCCGCGACTGCCTGCTGGATTTCGCCCAGCCGCGGCTTCTGCGTGGGGGTGCGGGGAAAATCTTCTTCCGGCCAGACGTGCCAGTGGCGAATCTGCTGGAAGTCGGCCAGTTCGGCGTTGGCGCGGCGAACGACGCCTTCCGGATCGGCAGCGTCGCGCAAAAGCAGCACGGCACAAGGCTCGGCATTGCCAGCCCGCTCGATGCCGATGACCACAGCGTCCCGCACTTCCGGTTGCCGGCGCAACACAGCTTCCAGATCTTCCGGATAGACATTCAACCCGGCCGGCGTGACAATGACGTTTTTTCGCCGGCCCTTGAAATAAAGATTGCCTTCTGCATCCAGCGCGCCGAGGTCGCCGGTGTGAAACCAGCCGTCTTCTCCGAGCACTGGCTGCAACTGCTGTCCGGTCCAGTATCCGGCGGCGACGCTCTCCCCGCGCACGAGAATTTCTCCGTTTTCGCTGAGCTTGATTTCCCGGCCGGGCAGGGTTTTGCCGATGGACCCTTTGCTGAGCCGAAAAGGATGATTCACGCTGATCAGCGAGGTCGTTTCCGTGAGCCCGTAGCCTTGGATGACAGCGTAGCCGAGGCGAGTCCAGAATTCCTCGGTGGCGGCGTCGAGGGTGGCCCCACCGGAAACAAAAGCCCAGAACTTCCAGCCGAAACGACGGTGGATGCGGCGAAATCGCCACCAGCGCCACCAGAAGCGTTCTTCGGCTGCGGCGTGATATTGCTGCCAGAAAAGATCCAAGTGCCCCTCGGCTTCCAGGTCCCGCAGCAGCTTCTGCTGGAGAGTTTTCAGCAGGTGTGGCACGGTGACCACCACCGAGATGCGTTGCTGGCGGATCGTTTCGATGATTTCGGCGGGATTCAGGGCCGGTGCGAACGTCACCGTGCCGCCGAGCAGCGGCGGAAGGAACAGACCGAGGAACTGGCCGAAAACGTGACTGAGCGGCAGCAGGGTCAGAAACCGAATGGGGTGGACCAGCCGCTCGTACTTCAAGTAGGGGAGGATTTGCTCTTCGAGAGGTTCCAGGTTCGCCAGAATGTTGCCGTGGGTAAGCACCACGCCGCGGGGCTCGGCCGTGGTGCCGGAGGTGAACACAATCTGCACTGGATCCTGGCGGCGCAGCTCCGGAGTGGACAGGACTACAGCAGAGTGCTGCCGGATGATTTCAGGCAGGTCTTCCAGTGACAGGTTCGGTCGGTTGGCGATGTGCGGGCCGAGTGCTCGGGCGCACACCACGAGCCGAGCGTCTACCTGTTCGGCTACGCGGCGGGCGAAGTCTGGTGCGGCGATGCGGTCCATGGGCACAACCACCGCCCCGCGAAGCAAACAGCCCCAGAACGCAGCCACCCACGCAGCTGAGTTTTCGCCCCACAGCAGAACACGGTCGCCCCGGACGATCCCGCGGACTTCCAGCTCGCGTGCAAACTGCTGGGCCCAGCGGAGCAGTTCGCGGTAGCGCACGCGGGCCCAACGGTAGCCGCGGCGCTCGGCAACGGCGACCTCGTTGCCGTAACGTTCGAAATAGACCAGATACTCCGTCAATGCCGTCCGCGACATCGGAACCAATTTTCCCATGGTAGCGGGTGCGAGGGTAAGGACATCGAGGGGAAAAAGGTCTTCCTGCAGCCGGACATCCCAGATAGAATGCAGACTGCTCAGCCCCTGGGCGTCTTCTGTGGACAATCGTTCGGCGTCAAAAGGGATCGGCAAAGGCGCTCCAGTCGCGCGTGCCGTGGCGCTCTTGCTTGCCGCGTTGCAATGGAGCTGCGGTGCCGGCGGAGGCGGCAGCAGTGCTCCGCCACCCCCTCCGCCCCCGGGACCTCTCCAGGTCACCCTGGAAACGGTGACAAGCAGTGTGACGGCTCCCGTAGACCTGCAGAATGCTGGCGACGGATCGGGACGACTGTTCATCGTCGAGCGGCGCGGAACGGTTCGCATCTTTCGCAACGGAGCGCTCGAGACCGGTTTTTTCCTGGACATTTCCAACCGGGTGGACACACAAGGCGAAGGCGGGCTGCTGGGTTTGGCGTTTCATCCCGCGTTTGCACAGAATCGGCGCTTCTTTGTGCACTACACCACGACGAGCAGCCCGCTGCGCACGGTGATTTCCGAGTTTCGAGTTTCTGCCACCAATCCGAATGCAGCGGACCCGGCAGAAACCGTACTGCTCACCCTGGAACAACCGTTCAGCAACCACAACGGCGGGCAGATCGCGTTCGGGCCGGACGGATTCCTGTACATCGCGCTCGGCGACGGCGGCGGTGCCGGCGACCCGCTGGGCAACGGGCAGCGCCTGGATACCCTGCTCGGGAAACTGCTGCGCATTGATGTGAATCGGCAAGACCCGGGCAGGAATTACGCGATTCCACCGGACAATCCGTTTGCAGGGCAGTCGAACGCCCGGGGCGAAATCTGGGCCTACGGGTTGCGCAACCCCTGGCGGTTTTCGTTTGACCGCCCGACCAGTCGACTGTTTCTGGCCGATGTCGGACAGGATCGGTTCGAAGAAATCAATCTGATTGCGCGCGGAGGCAACTACGGCTGGAATGTGATGGAAGGCCGGCAATGTTTTCAGCCACCTTCGGGATGTAGCACCTCTGGGCTGGCGTTACCGATTTTTGATTACGGGCACAGCGACGGAGAGTCGGTCACGGGAGGCTATGTGTACCGTGGAGTGCAGATTCCGCGATTGGTCGGCATCTATGTGTTCGGGGATTTTATTTCCGGGGTGATCTGGGGGCTCCAGCAGGACGCGCAGGGCAACTGGCAGCGAACCGAGCTGGTGCGGAGCGGACGCCGGATCACTTCGTTCGGGGTGGATGAACAAGGAGAAATCTACTTGGCGGACATCGGCGGCAGCGTGTTGCGCCTGCGCGAAGTCACCACTCCGTAGCCCCATGCGCACCCGGCCGCGGGAGGTGCCGGTTCGCGCAAGCGGGAAACGGTGCGGGTTGGCGATTAAGACACGACGAGCGCTGGGCCCGGTTGACCTAGAAGAAGCTGTCGAAGATAGTGGGTGGTGCAGCGAATCGTTTGTCTTTCGGGCATGGGGGTCATCAGTGAGCGCTGCGAACGACAGGAATCTTCTCTCGTTTTTGCGACCGAACGTTGCAGAATCACCGGCCAATGAAGCACCCGCCGAACGGAGCCGCAGCCGGGGATTTTCTCGCGTACCGACCCATGCGATCGGCGTCGCGACCGAGCGACGGCTGTATCCGCGTGCGGCTCTGCGGCTGCCCTTGCAGGTGCGTCGTGTTGCCGGACAAACCGAGGCGGTGCGGGGCAGTTTGTTGACGCGCGATATCAGTTCGAGCGGTGTTTACTTTCTCTGTCCGGAACGGATCGAACCGGGCACTCCGGTCGAAATGGAGATCAGCATCATCCAGCGTCCGTTTGGCCGCGGCAGCGTGCGCATGCGCACCGAAGCCCGCATCGTGCGTGTTGAGTCGGCCGGCGAGGGCGGCTGGCACGGGCTGGCCGCAGAATTCGAAGACATCAGCTTCTATCGCGACGACGCATTTCCCCCCGGCTTTTCCGAGCGCTGAGTTCCGCATACCATCCGAGGATGCTCGACCAGCCCAAGGACAGGCTGCGCGCGGTGCTGTTCGACTGGGACGGCACACTACTCGATTCCTACCGTGCTGATGTGCAGGCCTATCTGGGGATGTTGGCCGCGCTGGGGGTGCGCTGGAGCGAGCGCGAGTTGCGAAGACATTACTCACCCGACTGGCACCGCATCTATCGCGCCGCAAAAATCCCACCGCGGCGTTGGGACGAGGCGGACCGACTGTGGGCCCGTTTTTATCGCCCACAACGGCCCCGGTTGCTCCCCTGGGCGCGTCGAGTAGTGCACTGGGTGGCCCGGCGGTACCAGGTGGCGCTGGTGACCAGCGGCCATCGTGCTCGGGTCGAACGGCAGTTGCGGACATTCGGCTGGGAGCGTGTGTTTGCCGTGCGCGTCTGCTGCGAGGATGCCGCGCAACGCAAGCCGCATCCCGAGCCGCTGCAGCAAGCCCTGCGCCGGCTGGACGTGGCCGCTGCGGAGTGCATCTACGTCGGCGACGCGCCCGAAGATGTGCAGATGGCACGTCGTGCAGGCGTCTACGCGGTGGGTGTTCTCGGTCCTTTTCCTACGCATCGCAGGCTGCGGGCCGCGCGTCCGGATGTGCTGTTGCGTTCTCTACGCGAGCTGCCCGCACTGCTGCGGGACAGATTCCGGCAGGATTGAGCGCCGCTCAGGGCTGCGGCCGTACCGACGCCTGACGTGCCTGGCGCACCGCTTCGCGCAGGGGGTCAGGCAGCGGCGCGTAGTCGGTGTAGCGCACGGTCAGACGCAAGCGTGCTTCGCCAGCTTCTGACTTCAGCCACTCTTCAGAACGAACAAAGGTGGGAAACCAGAGCGCCTCACCCACATTTTCCCGATACACTTCGAAGCGGCGGAACAGGGCGGGTTGGCCCGGGTCTTCCGCTTCGGCTACGTATTCGCCTTGCCAGCGCACGATGGCGAAGTCATGGTCGTCCACCCAAATGATGCCGTCGAAAAAGCGGCGCTGGCGGCTCAACTGTTTCGGCTGCACGCGAAAGGAGAAGGTCGTCAGCTCGTCGAGCGGGCGCAGGCCCAGATAGGCAATCTCGTAGTGGGCAATTTCGTTCGCGGGAAGAGGGAACAGCGGCAGTGTGAGCAACTCCTGCACGTCTTCCAGGCTCAGGGTGGCACGCAGGAGCGTGGATTTCGGCTCCGCGTCCAGGCGGATGGAACGCTCCCCGCGCTCATTCACCAGAAGGTGGCCAACGAGCTCGTAGACACCTGCTGGCTGGTCGGCCTCGTCGAATTCCTGCACGCGAAGGCTCACCCGGAATGAAAATTCTTGCTGCTGGTCACGCAGGGCAGTTTCCTTTTCTGCGAACCGTCGGATGATTTCTTCGGCGGGAATCGGGGGAGGTTCCGGCGTGGTCATGCGCGGCAGGCGCACCACTTTGGGAGGTTCGGGAGGTTTCAGCGGGCCGGGCTTGGATTCCTGCGGCGTGGCTGCCGCAGCAAGCAAAAGGCCCACCAGCAATGGGAGAATTCGAGGCATGGCTCCGGATGAGTACGATGCGTCGCTGCCGGGCCGCGTGGCTTCGGCCACCCCAGGCGTCCAGTGCTCCAACCCATGATAGCGCACCTGCACGGGGAACGACAGACGTACCCGCCTGGCCGGTGTTCGATGTCTACGAGCGCGGAGGCCAGTGCCTGCAGAGGACGGCGCCGCTCTGGTAGAATCGCACGGCGTTATGAACGAAACGCGGCTGGCGCGGCGGTACTATGTCTCGGGAATCGTGCAGGGAGTGGGGTACCGGTTTTTTGTCGAGCGGGAAGCGCGCCGGCTGGGCCTGGCCGGCTACGTGAAAAATCTTCGAGACGGCCGTGTGGAAGTGTACGCCATCGGTACCCCCGAGCAGTTGCGCCAGCTCGCGACGCAACTGAAGCGAGGGCCCGCGCTGGCCAGCGTGGAGGCTGTGACCGAAACCGAAGCGACGCTGGAGCCTGCCTACACGCAAGGTTTTTCCATCAAGCATGATGGGTCGTGACATCTTGCCCCTGGGAGGGCCGAAGGAGCCTGCATGGACGAGCTGAAGCGATTGATTCGCGAAATTCCGGATTGGCCGAAGCCGGGCATTCTGTTCTACGACCTGACCACGTTGCTGAAAGACAAGCAGGGCTTCCGGACGCTGATCGACAAACTTTCCGAGCACTACAACGGTCGGCAGGTGGATATCGTCGTCGGCGTCGAAGCGCGCGGATTCATTTTTGCTCCGGCACTCGCCTATCGCCTCGGCGCCGGCTTTGTGCCGGTGCGAAAGCCGAACAAGCTGCCGTGGAAGACGGCACGGGTACAGTACGAGCTCGAGTACGGCACCGACGCGCTGGAGATTCACCAGGATGCTGTCCAGCCCGGGCAACGCGTGCTGATCTGTGACGATTTGCTGGCCACCGGCGGCACGGCGGCTGCAGCCGTTCGCTTGGTGCGGGAACTGGGCGGAGAAGTCATCGGTGCCGGCTTCGCCGTCGAACTGCTGTTCCTGAAGGGTCGCGAAAAACTGAAGGGCGTAGACGTCTTCTCGCTGGTGCAGTACGAGAAGTGAAACGGCGGAACCAGCAGCAGCCGCGGTGCGCACGGATGCATCCGGAGCGGGATTCACGAATCCAATGCCGCAGCGGAGGTTCACATGGGCGAAGTCGTACACACGGCAAAGATTCGCATCGTGCAGAGGCAACGGCCGCTGCGGGAAGCGCACATCGAAGGCTTCCCGGAACCGCTGCGCTTTGGCGTGCATGCCGGCTATGCGTCGTTCTACAAGGTCGAGCCGGCCGAGCCACTGCCGGCTACGATCGACCACTTGCTCGCGGCTCTCGCGGGTTGACTGACCGGTACCCTGGCCGGCGCGCTGGAAGCGCGCGGAATCCCCACCGCCGACAATTTGGAAGCTGATGTCACGGGCCGCATCGAAGCCGAAGAAAAGCTGATTCGTGTCACCGCGGTCGAACTGCGCTACCGGCTGAAAATCCCGCAGGGGAAACGCGCCGAAGCCGATCGCGCGCTCGCCATCCACGAACGCTACTGCCCGGTGCACCAGAGCATCCAGCGAGGCTTCGAAGTGAAATGGTCGGCTGAAATTGAGGAAGGCTAGCCGGAGGCAGTTGCGCGTTTCCGCTTGATCAGCAGTCGGCGGGCACGGTTGCACCGGACGCCTGCGGCGATGTTGGCCTGCGGCAACTCCTCCCCATGCCTGGGCCGTTTTATTCCTTCGTATCGGTGCGCGTCTGCGCGCGCTCGCGTCGCTGGCGCACCGCTTCGAACAGGACGATCCCTGCAGCGACGGAAACGTTCAGAGAACGCACGGGCCCGGTGGTGGGAATCGAAACCAGAAAATCGCATCGTTTGCGGACGAGTTCGTGCAGCCCCTGACCTTCGTTGCCGAGTACCAGCCCGACCGGTGCGGTCAGGTCCACAGCGGTGTAAGGCTTCGCAGCGCGCTCATCGAGCCCGATCAGCCAGTATCCGGCTTGCTTCAGCGTTTCGAGTGCCCGAGCCAGATTTTTCACGCGCGCCACCGGCAGGTGTTCGAGTGCTCCGGCCGAAACGCGTGCGACCGCATCGGTCAGGCCGGCGCTGCGTCGTTCGGGAAGGACGACTCCGTCGGCGCCGGCTGCAAGCGCCGTGCGAAGAATCGCGCCGAGATTGTGCGGGTCCTCGATACCGTCCAACAGAACGAGCAGGCCAGATGGCGACGGACGTCGCAGCAGGTCTTCCAGGGCTACGGTCGGCCGTGCGGCGAGCAGGGCGACGACACCCTGGTGCTGCAGGGTGCCGGAAGCGCGGTCCAGTTGCACACGGTCTTCGAACCGTACCGGGATGCCCTGTGCGCGGGCCAGTCGAACGATTTCTTCGAGGCGTTGGCCGTGGCGGCCGCGCGCAATCAGGATGCGGTCGAGCGGGCGTCCAGCCCGCAGGGCCTCGCGCACGGAATGGATGCCGGTGAGGATGTGCATCGTCAGTCGAGTGCCGCACAGAATTCCAGGATGCGTTGCCGCGTGCCTTTGACGGGGCAGGCAAAGGGCAGCGCCGCCGCTGCATCGAGCAGAAGAATCACGCGATCCAGCTCGCCCTGGCCGACGCGTCCGACCAGTGCCAGCCGCAACGGGTGGAACAGCGCACGGCTGCTCGCGTGGACCCGCTCGCGGAGTTTGGCTGCAATTTCCTTCAGTCGCGCGTAATCCACCGGCGGACCTTCCAGCAACTCGAGCGCCAGCGCGCGAAGCACTTCGCGCGCCCCCTGGCGGGTGAGCACACTGGGCGCTTCCGGTTGCGCCAAGGCGTCCCGGGCATCGTAGTGGAAGACCAGGGCGAGCAGCTCTTCCAGTTGTGCAGGCGATTCAGCCTGCGGACCGAGCAGCGCGGCCGCCTGCTCGCACCAGGCCTGAATCTCCGGCGAAGCGTCCCCCGCGAGCCAGCCGCGTGCGCGCAGGATCGCAGCCACGTCGGCCGCCGAATACGGATTCGGCCGCAAGACCCGCTCCTCCGACCGAGACACTGCCGGGTCCGGAGTGGTTTGCGCTTCAGACATGCAGAAGATTCTAACGCACTGCTGCAGACCGTGCTTGACAGGGGGCGGGGGAACGGGTAGTGTCCGAGCCACACAGGGATCGCCGCGCCAATCGGCCCTGCCTCTCCGAAAGACCCTGCGGTTCCTGCAATTTCAATTCGGCGTGAGGGTGTGCCCTCGCGTTCTCAGGAGGAACGAATGGCCAAGGGAAGCCGTTGGGGATTTGCCGTGTGTGTTTTGTTTTTGCTGGGCAGTGTCGCACCGGCGCAACCACAGGAACCTACGTATTACACCTATGTGGCGGCATGGGCTGTTGAACGTTCGCAGTGGAGCGAATTCGTGAACAACTTCGAGCGCAACTCTCGCCCCGTGCTGGAACGTCTGATGGCCGACGGCACGCTGGTGGGCTGGGGCGCGTTTGAATCCGTCGTCCATGTGCCGGGAGAATCTACCCATGGCATTTGGTGGACTTCCCGGACCATCGCCGGCATCGAACGCACACGGGCGGAACTGATTCGCCTGGCGCCGAGTCCGGCGCTGCTCTCGGCGCAGTTGCACCGAGACTACTTTTTGTCTGCGGCGCTTCACAAAGCCAAGGCTGGCAGTGGGTCCGGAGGCTACCTCTACGTGAGTTCCTACCTGACCCAGCCGGGCAAAGGGCAGCAGTGGCACCAGTTATGGGACAAATACCGGCAGCCTGTGTTCGACGAACTGTTCAACAGCGGAGCGATCGTCCTCTATGGAATTGACACAGAAGATGTGCACACCACCGACCCCGGCTTGCGGTTTGTCGTACATGTCTCCGCCAATGCAGAGGCTGAAGACAAAATCGCCGCAGCGTTTGCTGCCGCAGCCAGCAAGCGCAGCGCAGAAGAAAACCGGGCCATCGCCGCTGCGTTCGAAGACGTGCTGCAAGCCGGCACGCACCGCGACTTCTTCGCTCGCATCCTGGCGTGGGCCCATAAGTAAAAACTCATCGGGCAAATCACTGGCGAACGCAACGGGCGGGAAAGCAACTCTCCCGCCTGTTTTTTTGACCAGAGATCGCTCGCGCTCGCGTGTCGTGGAGCGTCGCCAGTGCTGTTTCAGGACTCCAGGGTAGCGATGGCGTAGGCGGCAACGGCTTCGCTACGGCCGATGGCGTCGGTGCCTTCGCTGGTTTTGGCTTTCAGGTTGATCCGCTCGGGCGAGATGCCCAGCGCGGCGGCCAGCTTCTGGCGCATGGCCGCGAAGTGCGGGCCGAGCTTGGGCCGTTCGAGAACAACGATGGCGTCTAGATGGGTGATGCGCAGACTGCGTTCCTCGAGCAGTTTCCGCACGTGCTCCAGAAAGAGCAGGCTGGAGACCCCTTTCCACTGCGGGTCGGTATCGGGGAAGTGCGTGCCGATGTCGCCGAGCCCCGCAGCACCGAGCAGGGCATCGCAGATGGCGTGGCTGAGCACATCGCCGTCGGAATGGCCCACAGGGCCCTTTTCAGACGGCACCTCCACCCCGCCCAGGACGAGTCTCCTGCCCAGCTCCAGCCGGTGCAGGTCATATCCGAGACCACTGCGCATCATTTTCCCGCGCGCTCCAGTTCGAGATAAAAACGGGCCAGCTCCATATCGGCGCGACGGGTAATTTTGAGATTCCGTTCGGAGCCGAGCACTACGTGGACTTCGTAGCCGAGTCGTTCGACCAGCACCGCTTCGTCGGAGCCGACGAAGCCGTCCTGCCTGGCCCGGGCGAAGGCTTCTTGGAGCAGTGCGGTTCGGAACACCTGCGGAGTTTGCGCGAGCACGATGCGTTCGCGGGGGATGGTGGCCGTAATCAGCGCGACGTCTTCCGGCAGACTGGTGCGTCGAACTTCCTTGATCGTGTCCACGGCGGGAACGCCCAGGATGGCAGCGCCGCAGGTATGCGCTTCGGCGATGACGCGCTCGACCTGCTCGCGGGTGATGAGCGGGCGGACGGCGTCGTGGACCAGCACGAGCTCCGCTTCCCGGGGAACTTGCTCGAGGGCACTGGCCACCGAGGCCTGGCGGGTCTCGCCGCCGCAAACTACGCGTACGGGGCGCCCGAACGATTCCTGTGCAAGAAGTCGTTCGACGGCGGCAACGTCTTCGGTACGCACGGCCACCAGAAATTCCGTGAGTTGTGGCGATTCGGCCAGCCGGCGCAGGGTGAAGACGAGTAGCGGCACGCCATCCAGCTCCAGGAACTGCTTCGGTGTTTCGGCGCCCATGCGGGTGCCGAGGCCAGCGGCAGGCACGATAGCAGCGACATGGCTCATGGGTGGGCAGAAAAGTCTAGCGCAATTCGCGCTGCAGGGAAACCGCGGCTCGCTCCTCTCGGCCTCCGGGTGGGAATGGCGCACGGTGGATGCTGATGCCCGACCAGCCCGACGCAACCAACGAAAGCCGCGAACTCAGCTGTGCTCGGGGTCGTGGTAAACCGGGCGCGGGGTGTGCTCGCCGGAGGATTCGCGGCCGAAGCTGGGGCTCCGCCGACCATGCTCGCTGGCACGGGTCTCGTGGCGTGGGCCGTTGGATTCGCCTGCGGATGTGGACGAAGAGCGTGCCGAAAGCTCCGTGCGTTCATCGTAGCGGCCGAAGATCATCTTTCCGGCGGTGGTCTGGTGGACGGAGGTCACGGTGATGTCGATCGTTTTGTTGATCATTTTGCGGGCGCCATCCACGACAACCATCGTGCCATCGTCGAGGTAGGCGACGCCTTGGTTGTATTCCTTGCCTTCGCGAAGAATGAAGACGCGCATGGTCTCGCCCGGCAGCACGACGGGCTTGAGCGCATTGGCGAGGGCGTTGACGTTGAGCACTTCGATGCCCTGCAGCGTAGCAATTTTGTTCAGATTGAAGTCGTTCGTGATGATCTTGGCCTCGTAGCGTTTGGCCAGTTCGATCAGTTTCAGGTCGACTTCCTGGATGCCCGGGAAATCGTCTTCGGCGATTTCGACCTGAACGTGAGGCAGACTCTGCATGCGTTGCAGGACTTCCAAGCCGCGGCGGCCGCGCTGCCGTTTCAGTGCGTCGGCGGAATCGGCCACAAGCTGCAGTTCGCGCAAGACGAATTGCGGGACCAGCAGCGTGCCATCCACGAAATGGGCATCCACAATGTCGGCTACGCGGCCGTCGATGATCACGCTGGTATCGAGCACCTTGTAGAGCTTTTTCGTGCTGCGCTCGGCGCCGAACAGGCCGCCCAGGGCCTGCAGGTTCAACATATCGCCTTTGTTCGCGCCGACAATCAGCCCGATGTAGAACATTACCAGCAGCACGGCAACACCGAGGAACGAGCGGGTGCGGAGTTCCAGCGAGGTTTGGGCGAGCACCAGGTTCATCAGATAGGCGCCGAGAATGCCCAACACCGAACCCACGGCAGCGCCGATCAACCGCTTCAGGCTGGCGCGCCGCAGGCGAATTTCAAACAGAATTACGGCCACGGAAAACAGTAGCCCCACTCCCGCCGCCAGCAGCGGATCGAGCCCGAACGGACGGAAGTAGTAGCAGGCGGCTACTGCCGTGGCGGCAAACACTGTTCGCACCAGCAACAGGTCCCACCAGGTCGCAAACCGCGGCTCGGTCAGTTTTGCAAAATCAGCCGATTTGAACGGAGTGGCTTCGGCCTTTGGGTGCTCCCGGGCCGTGCGGGAAGGAGTGCGTCGCATGCAAACCTCTTATTAAAACCGGGAACTTCGTACTTGTGGCTCCCGGCACGTATGAATCCTTGCAGAGGCCCAGAACCTTCCAGAGGCATCCACAGAATGTAAAAAGCGCGGCAAGTATAACACAGTCGCACAACGACAAAATTACTGGATTAATTTCTATAAAACTTGGGCACGCGGCTCCCCAGCGAACACAGCAGATCCGAAGTGACCGTGCCGATCTCAGCGGCCACATCGAAGGGGCTGCGAGAAAGATTTCCGTCGCGGCCGAGGATGGTCACCACGTCGCCGACAGAGATTTCAGGCACGTCGGTCACGTCGATCGTGGTCAGGTCCATCGAGACGATGCCGACAATCGGGACGCAGCGTCCGCGCACGATCACGCGACCCGTGTTCGACAGCCGCCGGACCAAGCCGTCGGCATAGCCGGCCGGAATCACGGCGATGCGCGAGGGACGCTGGGTCACGAACCGGGCGTTGTAGCCGATGCCGACTCCTGCGGGCAGATTGCGCAGCAACACGATGCGTGCGCGCAAGCTGAGCGCGGGTTCAAGGGGGAGCGTTTCGCTCACCTCCGTCAGCTTTTCCGGTGGGTCATAGCGTTGGTGATAGCCATAGAGCAGCGCCCCGGGGCGAACCATGTCGCCCCACGTGTCCGGACGCGAGGCGATGGCCGCACTGTTGGCCATGTGCACGATGCCCGGGTTGACGTGCACCGCGTGCAGCCGCTCCAGAAACTCTCGGAACACACGCAGTTGATCCTCGGTCTGCGCACTGGTGAACACTTCCGAGGAAGCGAAATGGGTCATCGTTCCCGCCAAGCGCAGGTGCGGACAATCGGCCAACAACGAAATGAAACGGCCGGCATCCGCGGGAGCAATGCCCAGCCGGCTCATGCCGGTATCCACCTTCAGATGGAACTCGAGTCGGCGGCGGGCGCGGCGGGCGGCGCTTTCCAGGTAGCGAAGCTGTTCGAGGGCAGTGACGACGGGGGTGAGCCGGTATTGCAAGATACGCGCTTCTTCCCCGGGCCAGAAGCCGGTGAGCAGCAGGATGGGCTGACGGAGGCCGGCTTCGCGCAGCTCGATGCCTTCCGTGGTGCAGGTGACGCCGAACCAGTCCGTGCCGGCTTTCGCCAATGCCTTCGATACCGGAACGGCGCCGTGGCCATAGGCATTGCCCTTCACCACGGAAAGAATTTTGCGCCCTCGCCCGATGTGCCGACGAATCAGCCGAAAGTTGTGCTGAATCGCCCCGAGCGAAATCTCCGCCCACACCGGCCGGCCTTCGAATTTGAGCGGACGACCCATACCCTCCACCTGAGCGTACTCGAAATCCGCACTTCCTAGAATACCGGAAATCCAGTACTCGCGCCGTGTAGTAAACAGCCGCACTCCCCTGCGGTACAGCCGCGGGCTTTCGCGCAGAATGCGCCCGTTGTGCGCATCGTCGCTTGCGGCCACCTCCGCCCAGGCGAAAAAGTCGGCGTCCGGGGGGAGTTCGAGCGAGCTGTGCGGTGTCAGGTGCGGAAGTCGCTCTAGATGAGCACGGCCGGCGCGCCTGCGCCGCCTTCTAGGACTGTGACTTTTTGTACGAGGTGTAGGGCCGCGGAAGGATTTCCCGCATGCGCCTCTCGAGCCGACGCACGCGCAGAAAGGCCATGATGACAAATACGAGAGCGACCGGCAAACGACCAACGGCACAATGAAGTCGCTTTCATCCAGCCAAAACACGAGGCCCTAGAAAAGTCCTTCGAGGAAGCTCAACCTGTCTGCTTCCCGTTGCGCGGTTGGCACGCCTTAGAGCACCTATCTCCCGGCAAAGCAAGAAAACGTTCAGGCTTCCCAGGCTTCGGGGGCAGCTTCTTCGAAGCGGGTGAAGCTGCCGAGGAAAACGAAGTGAATGCGGTCGGTGGGTCCGTTGCGCTGTTTGGCGATGATGAGCTCGGCCTTGGCGCGTTCTTCGTCGGGCAAGTCGGGTTTGAACAGGTTGGGGCGGTGGATGAACATGACCACGTCCGCGTCCTGCTCGATGGCGCCGGATTCGCGCAGGTCGGCCAGTTGCGGCCTGCGTTCGTCGCGTTCCGGGGCGCGGGTCAACTGACTGAGGACCAGCAGTGGAACCTTCAGCTCTTTCGCCAGGGCTTTCAGACCGCGCGAGATGGAGGCGACTTCTTCTTGGCGGTTGCCGAAACGGCCGCGTGCGGTAATCAACTGGAGGTAATCCACGATGAGCAGGGCGAGACCTTTGTCGCGTTTCAGGCGGCGCGCCTTGGCTCCCATTTCGCTGACGGTGGTGGAGCCGGTGTCGTCAATCCACAGCGGGGCCTCGGCCAGGCGGGCCAGCGATTCGGTCATGCGGCGCCAGTCCTCCCGGCTCAGATGGCCGGTGCGGAATTTGTGTGCGTCGATGCGCGCGTGCGAGGCCAGCAGGCGCAACAGGAGCGATTCCTTGGACATCTCCAGACTGAAGATGGCCACGGGCTCCCCCCGGTGCAGGGCGACATTTTCAGCGATGTTCAGCGCCAGAGACGTTTTCCCCATCGAGGGACGCGCCGCCAGGACAATCAGCTCCGAAGGTTGCAGCCCGGAGGTCAGGTTATCGAGCTGAGCATAGCCAGTGGCCAACCCGGTGATGCGACGGCCCTCGGCAAAGATTTTCTCCAGGCGGGTGAAATTTTCGCGGACCAGTTCCTTGACGCCGACGAAGCCCGAGCGAATGCGCGCTTCCGCCAACTGGAAAATGGACGATTCGGCGCGGTCGAGAATTTCGTCGGCTTCTTCGCTGGCTTCGAAGGCCTGCTGTTGGATGGCGTGGGCGGTGTGAATCAGATTGCGCAGCAGCGCCTTTTCTTTGACGATGCGGGCATAGTGTTCGACGTTGCTGACGCGGGGTACCCCATCGACGAGCTGCGACAGATAAGCGGCGCCCCCCACGGCTTCCAGGTCCCCGCGGCGCCGCAGGTGTTCGGTCAGCGTGACCAGGTCGATCACTTCGCCTGCTTCCCGGCAGGCGACCATGCGCTCGAAAACGCGGCGGTGCTGGTCGAGGAAGAAATCCTCCGCACGGAGATGCTCCAAGGCGGCGTCGAGCACATGATTGTCCAGCAGCACCGCGCCGAGAATGCAGCGCTCGGCATCGAGGTTGTAGGGTAACGGGCGTTCGAGCACGGGCTGCGTGGCCATGGTAGCCGCCTGTACTTCGCTTTATTTTCGCCAGAGCAAGCCGTTCAGGCAAGTCCCCGCCCGGCGGTTCGGGTTCGCTTCGGCCTTCGCGCAGGCACACTCAGGCTACGTACCGGCTGTCTCCGCGTTGCGGGCCGCGTCCGAGGAAGCGCTTGCATCGGCGCGGACATTGTTGGGGCTGTCGGGAGAACCGTCAATGTGGAATTCCCGCGGTCGCGTGGAAATTTTTCTGTGCCGTTGGAAGCGAGCTGCGCGGGGTTGTCATGACTGACGGACTACCTGCACCTTTACTGATGCGGTCACTTCCGGATGCAGCCGCAGAGGAACTTCGTATTCGCCGATCAATTTGATCGGTTCCTCGAGCAGGATTTTGCGCTTTTCGACCTGGTAGCCGTGTGCCTGAAGCGCCTCGGCAATGTCGGCGGCCGTGACCGAGCCGAACAGTTGGTCGGTTTCGCCGGCTTTGCGCTGGATGGTCAGGGTGACAGCGGCCAGCAACTCGGCCAGCTTTTGTGCGGCTTCCTTTTCCCCAGCGGCTTTGCGTGCGATCTGTTCACGGATTTTTTCCAGCCGTTTCAGGTTGGCCGGGGTGGCCTCGATCGCCAGCCGGCGCGGAAGCAGGTAATTGCGAGCGTAGCCGGGCGCGACGTCCACGACCTGGCCGGCCGTGCCGAGTTTTTCGATGGTCTGCTGCAAGATGACCTGCATGGCGGCTTCTCCAGTTTTCCGTCAGATTTCCGAGGCGAACGGCAGCAGGGCGATGTTGCGCGCGCGCTTGATGGCGACTTTCAGCCAGCGCTGGTGGCGCGAACAGGTACCGCTCATGCGCCGGGGCACGATTTTGCCGCGCTCCTGGATAAAAGGCTGGAGCAGTTCCACGTTTTTGTAATCGATGAAATCGACGCGGTCGGCGCAGAAGCGGCAGACCTTCTTTTTGCGGAAGAATTGCCGCTTGCTGCGGCGGGCGCTGGCCGGGGTGGCCGCGGCGCGAGCGCGTTCCGACCCAGCTGCTTCCGATTGCGGGTCCGATTGCGGTTTCAGTTCATCTGTCATGATCCCTTCCTTGCGCGAGCTGGCGCGGCGTTAGCTGGCCGCCTGCTGGGCGGCGGCCGCCGATTTCGGTTTGCGAGTGCGGCGTGCGGCACGACGCTCGCGGCGCTGCGCCAGCTTGCGCTGGCGTTTCAATTCGTCGTCCAAGCGCACCGTCAGATATTTGATGACCGGGTCGGCGACTTTCAGGCGGCGTTCCATTTCCTGGATCATGTCGCCGCGGGTGCCGTGGACCACCAGATAGACGTAGTAGCCTTCCCGATGGCGTCGCACGCGGTAGGCGAGCTTGCGCGTTCCCCACTTTTCGGCTTTTTCGACGCGGCCTCCGCGTTCGGCAGCCGTCTGCTCGAGCAAAGCAATCAGCTTGTTCACTTCTTCTTCCGGCGTATCGGGTCGGCAGATGAAAATCAGATCATAGATGCGTTCTTCCATGGTTCCTCTTTCCGGTGCCTGGTGTTCCGCTCGAGCTCAGGGCTTCGGCATCTCGGTGGCCGGTGCCTGGGGCGGAGCGATTCGGCGGTTGAACCGTGCCATGGCCCGACCGACCCCTTCCGTCAAAATCACGTGCACTGCTTCGGCCGCAGCCTCGACCGAAGCAGCCGCCCGCTCCAGTTCGGCCTTCCGCATCGGACGAAGCACATAAGCGGCCAGGTCCGCGACAGGCTCGTCTGGGCCGATGCCCATGCGCACGCGGATGAAGTTGCCGCTGCCCAGCGCTCCGATAATCGAGGCCAGGCCGTTGTGCCCACCGGCGGTGCCGGAGGTACGAATCCGCAGCATTCCCCAGGGCAACGCTACATCGTCGACCAGCACGAGCAGCCGCTCCGGGCCGAGTTGGAACCGCTCGAGCAGTTCCCGCACGGCCAACCCACTTGCGTTCATGAACGTCTGCGGTTTGGCCAGTGCAATGGGCAGGCCCGCCAGCGTGCCCAAGCCCAGCAGCGACTTTGCTTCCGGGCGCACCACGCGCGCGCCCACGAGCTCCGCCAGCCGATCCACGGCCAGAAAACCGAGATTGTGAGGGGTCCAGGCGTATTCAGCGCCCGGGTTGCCCAGACCTACAATCAACCAGGCTGGCGGAGTCACGATGCTCGCCCCTGCTGCCTGTGCGCGCATGCCGCGGTGCCCAAGGCGGCCATGGCCGGTGTTCGTGTTCGCCAGCGCCGTGTGCGCCGTCGGGCGCGGCGAAACCCTATTCCTCCTTCTCGCGGGAGCGCTCTTCGGCCTCGCCTTCCTCTGCTTCGACTTCTTTCTTGCCCTTGCGAATGACTTCGGGTTCGGCCGGTGCGCCTTCGGCGGCCAGAGCCGCTTCCGCCGGCACCGCTTCTTCTTCGGCACGCAGCGCGACCACGTGGACGATCACGCGGTCCGGATCGGTGACCAGGCGGATCTTCTGCGGATCGAGCGGAAGATCGCCGGCCCGCAGGTGCTTGCCGATGGTCAGATCGGAGATGTCCACGCGGATTTCATCGGGGATGTCGCCGGGCAAGCATTCCAGTTCAACTTCGCGGGTGACCGTTTCCAGTATGCCCCCCTGCACCTTGACGCCAACCGGATCGCCGAACGTGTGCACCGGCACTTTGACGCGAATGCGCACGTCCATGGCCACGCGCTGCAGGTCGACATGAAGCAGTTGTCCCTTGACCGGGTCGACCAGCCAGTCCTTGACCATGGCTCGGACGTCTTCGTGGCCGGTGATGCGAACCGTGAAGATCGTATTGCGACCTGCTTCTGAGCGGAGGATCGCCGCCACCTGTTTGGTGTTGACCGCCACCGGCAGCGGCGGGGCATTGCCGCCGTAGAGCACGGCCGGGATCCGGCCGGTCTGGCGGATGCGACGTGCGGCATTCTTGCCGAGTTCATTGCGCACAGTGGCTTCGACGATGAATTCCGCCATGGCTGCGTTCTTCCCTTTCTGGTCGCGCTCGGCAGACGCAACGGCGCTGCGTCCGCGGCGCGCTAGATGAACAGCTCGCTGATCGAAGTTTCCTCGTGAATCGAACGGATGCCGCGCGCAAGCAACTCCGCGACGCTCAGAACTTTGATTTTGTCCACGCGGGCGGCCGCTTCCGACAACGGGATCGAGTCGGTGACGACGACCTGCTCGATGGGCGAAGCGCACAGCCGTTCGACCGCCGGCCCGGACAGCACGGCATGGGTCGCGGCAGCGAAGATACGGGTGGCACCTTCGCGGAGCAGGGCCTCGGCGGTTTTCACCAGGGTGCCGGCCGTGTCGATGATGTCGTCTACGACAAGCGCGGCGCGGCCGCGAACGTCGCCGATCAGGTGCACGACTTCGCTGACGTCCACGTCCACACGGCGCTTGTCCACAATGGCCAGCGGCGCATCCATCTTCTTGGCAAAATAACGGGCGCGCTCGACACCGCCGGCGTCCGGAGAAACGACCGTAAAGGGACCCAGATTCAGCTTCTTGAAATGTTCGACCAGCACCGGCGCAGCAAACAGATGGTCCACAGGCACATTGAAGTAGCCCTGAATCTGCGGGGCGTGCAAGTCGAGCGTCAGTGCGCGGCTGGCGCCGGCGGTTTCCAGTAGGTCGGCCACCAACTTGGCCGAGATCGGAACGCGCGGCTTATCTTTCCGGTCCTGGCGTGCGTAACAGTAGTAGGGAATGACGGCAGTAATCCGCCAGGCCGAAGCACGTTTGAAGGCATCGATCATCAGCAGCAGCTCCATCAGGTGTCGGTCCACCGGATGAGAGCAGGACTGCACGACGAAGACATCGGCTCCGCGCACATTTTCCAGGACCTGGAAATAGATCTCCCCGTCGCTGAATTCGCGCAGCACGCTTTTGCCGCGGGGAACGCCCAGGAACCGACAGATGTCCTCTGCCAGTTTGACGTTGGCGCTGCCGCTGAAAATTTTGAATTTGTCGTCGAACAAAGTTCGCCTCAAAACAGTTCGTGCAGACCGAGGGCCCGGCGATAGGTTCCCCGAGCGATGGTCTGAACGACGAAGACCCGGTCTCCGGGAAACAGCATTGCGGCTCGGCGCGCCTGCGCTGGGTTGGGGAACACTCCAAACACCGCCGATCCGCTACCCGCCAGCGCGGCTTCTGCAGCCCCCCTGCGTAGCAAGGCCCGCCGGAGAATCCTCAAGCGGGGATGACGGCGGAAGACGACCGGCTCGAAATCATTCGCCAGCCCCCTGCTCCAGCGGTTCCAACAGAGAGCGCAGAAAGTAAATACTGTAGGGTCGGCAACCCGTTTTGTCAACCGCGCGGCCAGCCAGCCGTAGGCTTCGCGGGTGTTCACGGACAAACCGGTCGGGGAGACGACTACGAGGGTGCGGCGCGGCAAATCGGGTAGGGGGAAGACCTGTTCTCCACGACCGATTCCCAGCGCCGTGCCACCCAGAAGGAAAAAAGGCACGTCGGCACCCAGCCGTGCCGCCCAGGCGAGCAGTCGCGGTACCGGGGGCCGCCGGCGGAGCAGGCGAAGCAGTCCGACCAGCGCGGCGGCCGCGTTGCTCGAGCCGCCGCCGAGACCCCGCCCAACAGGAATGCGTTTCCGCAGACGGACATAGACGCCGGTCTTCACCGCCAACTCGCGCAGCAGTAGTTGCAGGGCACGGTAGACCAGGTTTTCTCGACCGGTGGGCAACGACGGGTCGTCGCATTCGAGCTGGATGCCCGGCGTGCGGCGGAGTTCCAGTTCCAGTTCATCGTGCAGGGAGATGGTTTGGAAGATGGTGCGGAGTTCGTGGTAGCCATCGGGTCGGCGCCCCACGATGTGCAGCCGGAGGTTGACTTTGGCGAAACAGGGCAGGCAGAGCGTGCGCATGCGTGAGCATCAACGCGGCTGGACGCGTTCTGCGGACTTCTGTGCCAACTGCCGCTTCAGCTCGGCCAGCTTGCGCTCCAGAGCGGAGATTTTCTCCGGCTCCAGTTCGGACGGCAACGCACGCTGCCACTCGGCCAGCGCCTTTTCCCAGAAGGTTACGGCAAGCTGGTGGCGACCGGTCTGCAGATAGAGGTCGCCGAGGTGGTCGAGGATGGTGGGGTTGTGCGGGGCGCGTTCGGCAGCACGGGTAAGATAGGTTTCTGCCTGCTCGAACTGACCCAGTTTGAAATAGGCCCAGCCCAAGCTGTCCAGGTAGAAGCCGTTGTGTGGCTCCTGCTCGAGGGCACGACGGACCAGTGCGACGGCTTCTTCCAGCCGCAGGCCGCGCTCGGCAAGCATATAACCATAGTAGTTCAGCGTGAGTGTGTGGCGTGGGTTGCTGGCCAGGACCTTCTGGAATTCTTCTTCGGCCGGTTGGAGTTTTCCCTGGCGCTCATAGATGGCACCGAGTAGGAACCAGACAATCTCGCGCTGCGCCGGAGTTTGCGACAGAGCTTCGGCCTGGCGCGCCGCTTTTTCGGCTTCCGAAAAGGCGCGGCCGCGTTCGTAGACCTGCGTCAGGGCCAGATAGATACTGTAGTCATCCCCGGCGCGGCCGAGCAGATTGCGGAGCAGGCGAGCAGCCTCCTTGGTTTCCCCACCCTCGGCCAACAGCAACGCGTGATTGCTGATGAAGCTGGGATCGTTCGGGAATCGCGCCAAGGCGCGTCGGGATTCGGTCAGGGCCAACCGCAGATCGCGAGCCATGCGCAGCGTATCGGGAATGAGTAGCAGCGCTCGTTTTTCTTCCTCGTCACCCAGGGATTCCAGTTCGCGGAAAGTGGTCACCGCTGTGGAGAACTGTTCGGTTTCGCGGTAGAGCCGGCCGAGCTGTTCGTAGAGAACAGCCAGGGTGCGGCGGACCGATTCCTGCTCGCGCTGGGGTTTCAGGGCCGCCACGGTGTCGGCCAAGACGCGGATGGCATCGCTGAAGCGTCCCTGGGCTTCGTAGAGCAGCGCTTCGTTGTAGATCACCTCCAAATTGCCTGGGGCGCGTTCCCGTGCGCGGAGTAGGTGCTGTTCGGCTTCTTCGAGTCGATTCTGCTCGCGGTAGATCTGGGCAGCGCGAAGGTGATGCTCAGGCTCCTGAGGCTCGAGTTCGATGAGACGAAGGAACTGCTCGAGGGCCTGATCCAGTTTCTGCCCGGCGAGCAGCGTGCGCGCCAGCCCGCGGCGCAGCGGAATCGAACGGGGATCCAGTTGCAGGGCATCGCGGAAGGCGGCTTCCGCACGGTCGTACTTTCCGAGCTGCGCATAGGCATCGCCTAGCAGGCCGAGCAGCGCCGGCGATTCCAGTGCCGAAGCGGTGTTCGCGAGCCGTTCCACGACCGGCTCGGGCCGGCCGAGATCGAGCAACAACTGAGCGTACTGTTCGAGGGCACGCTCGTTCTGTGGTTCGCGGGTGAGCAGTTGGCGCAGAACTTCTTCGGCCTTTTCATGTTCGTTCTGTGTGCGGTACAGGCGCGCCAGCCAGAGGGCGGCATCCGTATCAGCAGGGTCCAGACGCAGAATTTCCTCATACTGTTCGATGGCGCGACGGACGATCTCACGCTGCCGTTCCGCCGCCGACCAGCTTCCCAGTGTGCGCAAATAGATGCGGGCCAGCAACCGACGCGCCGGCAGGTTGTTTGGGTCGCGGCGGATGACTTCCTGGGCCTCGAGCACCGCGTCCCGGATGCGCTGCGTTTTAGCGTACACCTCTGCCAGGCGCTCGCCAATGACCGTGGAAGCCGGGTCCAGCTCGTAGGCTTTCTTGAAGTGTTCGATCGCGAGATTGGCGTATTCGGAGCGCGCGGTGGACTCGAACAACTGCTCGTAGCTGTGCCCCATCGAGAAATGGTAGTAAGCCTCCGCCTGCCGGTCTGCCGGGGAAGCCGGGCTGCCGGCTTCGGAAGCTGCAGGGGCCGGGGGCTGCTGCGGAAGTGCCGGGTACGCGAGCAGCGACAAAACGGCCAGCACTGAAAGAGCAGCTTTCATTGTGCAAATTCTGCATTATGCCCCATTGCCAGGTGGGCGTCAAAGCCTTCAACGCGCTGCGGTGTGTAGGAGATACGGTGCGCAGCAGGATGGGTAGCTGCCTCCGGGCCCTGTGGAAATTGTCTAAAGGAAGTTGCAATTTTTCGACAACAGAAGTAAGCAGAACCCACTCTGGAAACGGGCCACGAGGCAACTGCCCGCAGCGGAAACTGCGGGCAGATCGAAGGGAGGCAGAGATGGGAACCATCCGCTGGGGACGCGTGTTTTTAGGCGGGCTGTTGGCGGGCCTGGTGATGAATATCGGAGAGGCTGCGCTCCATTCTGGCGTGCTCGGAGAATCGGCGCGAGCGCTGCGGGAGCAGTACGGGATTGCAGCCGAAGGCGATCCACTGCAACTGGCGGTGTTGGTGCTGATGACGTTCGCGCTCGGGATTGCGGCAGTGTGGTTGTACGCGGCGATCCGCCCGCGCTATGGTCCGGGACCGAAGACGGCTGTGTGTGCCGGCCTGGCGGTATGGGTGTTTGCACACTTGTGGTCGGGTGTGTATCTGGGGATCGCCTATAGCGGACTGATTCGACCGGAACTGGCTTGGCTGCCGGTAGCATGGGGATTTTTCGAAGCGCCTATCGGCACGCTGCTCGGGGCCTGGATCTATCGCGAGTAGCACGCGCGCGGAGTGGCTCCCGAACCGGCAGTCAGTGTTTGAAGTGGCGGATGCCGGTGAAGAGCATGGCCAGGCCCAGGCGGTTGGCGGCGGTGATGACTTCGTTATCGCGTACCGAGCCGCCGGGCTGGATGACGGCCGTGGCGCCGGAGCGGGCGGCTTCTTCGACGCCGTCCGGGAACGGGAAGAAGGCATCGGACGCAACGACGCTGCCCTGCAGGGACAGGCCTGCAGATTGAGCTTTCATCACCGCGATTTTCACTGAATCCACACGGCTCATCTGTCCGGCGCCCACGCCGAGCGTGCGTCCATCGCCAGCGAAGACAATAGCGTTCGATTTCACGTGCTTGCAGACCTTCCAGGCGAAAAGCAGGGCACGGAGTTCGGCTGGTGTGGGCGGGCGTTCGGTAACGACTCGCAAATCAACTTCCTGCAGCGGCCGCTGGTCCGGAGTCTGCACGAGCACGCCGCCCGAGATGCGTTTCAGCTCCAGTCGCGCTTGCTCCTCCGCAGGGCCGATTTCGAGCAGCCGCAGGTTCTTTTTTGCGGCGAGGGTTTGCAGGGCTTCCGGTGTGTAGCCTGGAGCGATGATGCATTCGACGAACAGTTTGCTGATCTCCGCAGCCGTATCGGCAGCAAGGGGACGATTGAAGGCCATCACGCCGCCGAAAGCCGAGACTGGATCGCAGGCCAATGCCAGGCGGTAGGCTTCAACCTGAGAGTCCTGTTCGGCGGCACCGCAAGGATTCGTGTGTTTGATGATGACGGCAGCGGGGCGTGTGAATTCTCGGGCAAGATTCCAGGCCGCATCCAGGTCAACCAAATTGTTGTAAGAAAGTTCCTTGCCCTGCAGTTGGCGCGCGCCGGCGACTCCGACGGGCTCGGCACCGGCGAGTGTGTACAGAGCGGCCTGCTGATGCGGGTTTTCCCCGTAGCGCAAAATTTCCTGGCGCAGGAGCGGCAGGTGGAGCCGTTCCGGCAGCGGAGCAGGACGGGACAGTGAAAGGCGTTCTTCGGCGGCCGCGAGCCGTTCGAGTTCGGTGGCGATGATGCCGTCGTAGCGTGCAGTGGTGGCAAACACTTTGCGGGCCAGGGCCAGTCGCGTGGCTAGACTGACGTTGCCCGTTTCCACCTCGGATGCCACGCGGTCGTAATCGGCCGGGTCGCAGACCACGACCACGTGGGGAAAATTTTTCGCGGCGGAACGCAGCATGGCCGGACCGCCGATGTCGATGTTTTCCAGCAGCGCATCGGGCGCCGTGTCGGGTTGCGCCGCGACGGCTTCGAACGGATACAGATTGACGGCAACCAGGTCGATCGGCGGAATGTGGTGTTCGCGAACGACAGGTTCGTCTTCGGCGTGTCCGCGGCGGAAAAGGATGCCGCCGTGGATTTTCGGATGGAGTGTCTTCACGCGGCCGCCGAGCATTTCCGGCCAGCCGGTCAGCTCGGCGACGTCGCGCACGGCCACGCCGGCTTCCCGCAGCAACTTCGCGGTGCCGCCAGTGGAGACAATCTCGACACCGCCCGCCGCCAGCCGGCGTGCGAATTCCACTACACCGGTCTTATCGGAAACGCTGATCAAGGCACGTCGGATCGGCATGCATCCTCCTGCGAAGAAAAGGCGGAGTATTGTACGCGGCGGCGGCGGGATGGGAAAGGGGACAGTCGAAGCGGACGCGCGGCTGGGAGAACTATTTCTTGACGCGGGCCTTGAGCTTCACTTTGGCTTCTTCCAGCTCGATCGAGTATTCCACTGCGGTGCCGCCCTGCGCTTTGCGAAGCTGCTGCGTTTTGGCACGAACGAAGCGGGCAAAGCTTTCGAAGCTGGGCGGGGCAGTCAGCTCGCCGGCGGCCTGGCGGGCTTCCAGCAAAGCGCGGTAGAGCTGTTCGATCTTCTCCGGCTCTTGCTCCGGGTCCGAGCAGACGATGCGGGCGCGGGCAGTGGCGGTCTCCGGGGCTGCAGACGCGTTCGCCTGCCGGGCACGTGCGCGTTCGGCTTCGATGGCGCGTGCGGCGGCGCCGAAGTGGCGCTGCACATAACCCTCTTCTTTCTCCTTCAGACGCTTGCGCCACACCTCGCGGTATTTGGCATAGGTGGAGGAGAGGTTGTTGAAGCGAAAACGCTGCGCATAGGACATCTCCGCGCCCCGTTCGGTGAAGCGCTTGATGGCCTGTTCGACGCGCCATTCAGTGTCGGAAGGAGGACGGGGGCGGCCACCGCCGAAGTATTGTTCGTACTCGATCTTCAGGGCACGGATGTCCCGTTCGAGCTGGCTGAGGGCCTCGTCGGTCTGGCTCATGAGAATGCGCTACTGCTCTCGCACCGATGCTAGCGACCGGGAGTGCGGCACGTCAATCTTTCCGCAGCCTGGGTGCAATCGAAAGGTCACCTGCGGCGAAGCAGGTGCATTGCCCTGGCTATCCGGAGTGTGTTGAAATAGCCGAACGATGGCTTCCCCTTCGGACCAGATGACGAGCCGGACCGAGTGGCTGCGGCAGATTCCTTCCGTGGATGAGCTGCTGCGGCGCGAGCGGCTGGTGCAGCTCGCGGCGACAAATGGCCGCGCCCTGGTGGTGGAGGCAGCCCGCACCGTGCTGGAACAGGTGCGGCGCCAGGTGACGACGGCGCCGGAGTTCGCCCGCAGCTTGCTGGAACCGTCGCGGCTGGAGGCGGCCGTTGCGACTGAGCTCGAGCGCCTATGCGCGCCTTCGTTGCGGCCGGTGATCAACGCAACCGGCGTGATTCTGCACACGAATCTGGGCCGTGCCCCGCTCAGCACCGAAGCCATCGAACACCTGCGACGCACGGCGACGCAATACTCGAACTTGGAATACCACCTGGCCGAAGGCGCACGCGGCAAGCGGGATGTACACACCGCGCACCTGCTGGCGCGGCTGCTGGGCGCCGAAGCAGCCATCGTGGTGAACAACAACGCCGCCGCGGTGTTTCTGATGCTCCTGGCGCTGGCGAAGGGCGGCGAAGTGATCGTCTCGCGCGGCGAACTGATCGAAATTGGCGAAGGCTTCCGCATCCCGGACATCATGGCCGAAAGCGGCGCCGTGCTCCGCGAGGTAGGCACCACGAACCGCACGCGGATTCAGGACTACGAACAAGCCATTAACGAACGCACGCGGTTGCTGCTGCGGGTGCACCCGTCGAATTTCCGCGTGATCGGTTTCACAGAGCGGCCGACGCTGGAAGAGCTGGTCGCGCTGGGGCGTCGCGCGAACCTGCCGGTGTGCGAAGACCTTGGATCCGGCTGTCTGGTGGACTTGCACCCGTACGGTGTGGACGAGCCACTGGCGATGGCGAGTCTGCGCGCAGGGATGTCGCTGGTGACGTTCAGTGGCGACAAACTGCTCGGTGGGCCGCAAGCGGGCATCATCGCCGGCCAGGAGGAGCTGGTGGGGCGCCTGCGGCGTCATCCGCTGTTCCGCGCCCTGCGTGTGGACAAGCTGACGATCTCCGTGCTGGAGGCCACACTGCGAAGCTATCTCCAGGGGCGGCTGGAGGAAATCCCGGCCGTGCGCATGCTTCAGATCTCCCTGGGCGAGATGGAACTGCGTGCGCAGGCTTTCCTGGAGCGGTTGCGGACCCGGTTGCGAGACACCGAGTGCGAGACCGAAGTGCGCAGCGGATATTCCGTGATTGGCGGCGGTTCGACACCCGGCGAGCAGTTGCCGACCCGTCTGGTGGCCGTGCGGAGCCAGCGGCTTTCGGCTGCGGAGCTGGAAGCCCGGTTGCACGCGCCGGAGCAAAACTTTCCGGTCATCGCCCGCATCGAGGACGACTGGCTGGTACTGGACCTGCGCACCGTCTTCCCCGAGCAGGAGCCGGCGCTCGCCGAAGCCCTGGTGAGCGTGCTGAATCCGCGTCGCACGTGAATTTTCTCCTCCCCGCCGCCTGCCGGAAATTTGCCATCCCTCAGCCACCAACCGCAACGCTGAGCGCGCCTCGCGAGGGCCCACGGGGAAGCGGGGAAGGTGCACCAGCATGCGGTGAGTCGGCACGGTGCCTGAAACAGGGCAGATTCAGGGCAGATGATTGATCACGCTGGCCACACAGCCGGCGCCGAAGCCGTTGTCAATGTTGACGACGGTGACGTTGGAAGCGCAACTGTTCAGCATGCCCAGCAGCGCGGCCAGACCGCCGAAGCTGGCTCCGTAGCCGGTGCTCGCGGGTACCGCAATCACCGGAACGCCCACCAGGCCGCCCACCACGCTCGGCAGCGCGCCTTCCATCCCGGCGACGACGATGATCACACGCGCGCTGGCGATTTCTCGGCGGTGGTCGAGCAGACGGTGCAGGCCAGCGACGCCGACGTCATAGATGGTTTCGACGCGATTGCCCATCAGCTCAGCCGTCAGGCGGGCTTCTTCAGCGACGGGGATATCGCTAGTACCAGCGGAGATGACCAGGATCAGGCCTTTGCCGGTGATGCGTCGGCTGCGGCGTATGGCGATGACGCCGGAGAGAGGAGAGTAGCGGGCCGCGCGAGTGATCCGTCGAACGGCACGAAAGGTGGGTGGGTCAGCGCGAGTGATCAGCACGTTGCTGCGGGAAGCACTCAGCATGCGGCGGACGATGGCCGCCACCTGCGCAGGAGTTTTGCCGCGTGCGAAGATGACCTCGGCGTAGCCCTGGCGCAGCGCCCGGTGATGGTCAATTTTGGCAAAGCCGAGGTCTTCGAACGGCAGATGCTTGAGCCGTTCGATGGCCTCCGCCGTGCTCAGGCGCCGCTGGCGGACTGCTTCCAGCAACTCGTGGATTTCGCGTGCGTTCATCGTCCTCCAGAACGAGAGAGAATTCTACCATTCGGCTTCACCGGGCAAACCGCATCTGTGTTCGTTCCGAAGGATGGCGACACCCCGGGTGCAGGGTCGCGCAGCCGATGCGGCAGAAGCTTTCTCGATTTTCCGCTCCTGTTCCGCTAAGATGTTTTGTTTTGTTCGTGGAGCGGAGTTGCACCGATGGATTCCTCTTCGCCACCCCGCGTACGTTTCGCTCCTTCCCCGACCGGGTACTTGCATGTCGGAGGGGCGCGCACTGCCCTGTTCAATTGGCTGTTTGCCCGCAATCAGGGCGGCACGTTCATCCTCCGCATCGAAGACACCGACGTCGAACGCAATCGCCCGGAGTTGGTGGAGGGTATCTTGCAGGGACTGCGCTGGCTCGGGCTCGACTGGGATGAAGGTCCTGTTTTCCAGTCCCAGCGGCTCGCGTTGTACCAGCGGGCTGCAGAACGACTGGTCGCCATCGGCGCGGCGTATCCCTGTTTCTGTCCTCCGTCGCAGTATGCAGGCGGCGATGCCGCCGAAGACTCCGATGCCGAACCGCTCAAGCCCATCCGCAGATACCCGGGCACCTGCCGCAATCTGACCGCTGCGGAACGTGCAGAAAAAGAACGCCAGGGCGTGCCGCGCGCCATCCGTTTCCGCACCCCGGAAGAGGGCAGCACGGAATTCGACGATGCGGTGTTTGGCCGGCGTGCAGTGGCCAATCAAGAGATCGAAGATTTCGTCTTGTTGCGCTCGACCGGCTTGCCCACATACCAGCTCGGCGCGGTCGTCGACGATATCGAGATGCGTATTACGCACGTCATCCGCGGCGCCGACCATCTTTCGAACACTCCCAAGCAGGTTCTGCTGTACCGAGCTCTGGGCGCCACGCCTCCGATCTTTGCGCACGTGCCTTTGATTCTCGGCCCGGACCGCACCCGCCTTTCCAAACGCCACGGAGCCACCAGCGTCACCGCCTATGCCGAGGAGGGATTCCTTCCGGAAGCGTTTCGCAACTTCCTCGCCCTGCTCGGATGGTCTCCCGGCGACGACACCGAATTCATCCGCACAGCCGACCTGATCCGGCGCTTCTCGCTGGCCGGTGTGAGCCGCACCAACGCCGTTTTCGATCGCTCCAAGCTGGAATGGTTCAATACGCAGTACCTGCAGCGGCTCCCCGTCGAAGAACTCGCTCCCTACGTCGCCGAAGAGCTGCAGCGCACTGGAATCTGGCAGCCGGAATGGGCCGACCGTCGTCGGGAGTGGTTTCTGCAAACGATCGATTTGATCCGCCCACGCACGCGACTGCTGAAAGATTTCACCGGTTGGGCGCGGGCGTTTTTCACCGATGACTTCGACTATGAAGCTGCCGCCATCGAGAAATTCTGGAAAGACGAGCGCGTCCCCGAACTGCTCGAAGCGCTGGCCGCGCGCCTGGAGACCCTCCCGGAATGGAACCACGACACCTGCGAGCAGGCCCTGCGCACTCTCGCTGCGCAGCGGGGCGTCAAAGCCGCCCTGCTGATCAACGCGGCCCGGGTAGCCATCGTGGGCCGTGCCGTGGCGCCGCCTCTGTTCGATACCATGACCGCCCTCGGTCAGGCGCGCGTCGTGGAGCGTTTGCGTCGCGCCGTGGCCGCTTTCCCGAAACCATGACCCTCAGTGAAACTGGTCTGCCTCGTGGACAAACCGAACTCGCGAGCATGATCCGTGAACGCGATCGCTTTTTTCGACTGGTGTAGCCAGCAGGCAAAAAATTCAGGCCAGCACCCAGGCACGAAAAATTCCATCATAAATTTCCCTGAAGCAGCACCGAGCAGAAGTGGTCGCTCCTGGCAATCGTGGTACCTGCCCCCTACACAGCGGCCTAGACGACCACTTCGGTGCCGAGCTGCTGGCTCAGGATACGGCTCATCACCTGAGACAACGTTTCCCCGCTGCGGTCGAGGACAAAATTGCCGGCGGCTTCCGACCAGCCCAGCTTGAAGCTCGTGGCCAGAGCGGAAATCCAGATCTGCCGCGCCGGCGTGTTTGGACTGATCACGCATCGAGCGGGCTCCGGCTCCTCGAAGATCAGCTCCAGCTTTTCGCCTTCTCCTTCGACTTCGAAGCCGAACTGATCGGCCAGAACCAGCAGGCGCCGCCGAAGATTTTCGAGCGCGGCCTCCGATTTTTTGCGAAAATCCATTTCGTCCATGGCGATTTCAGCCTACAGCAACCGCGGGGAAGCAGCAAGCGAACCCGTGACGCTTGGCCGCGCCCCGGAGGGCATCTCGTTTCACCGGAGGTGAACCGTGCAACCTGTTCCTGCCCCAGTCTGGGAATCTCTCAAACAGAGCTATCGGAGCGGAGCGATTTCGCGTCGTGAATTTTTCCAGAAACTGGCGTATCTGACGGGCAGCATCGTCTTGGCCCACGAAATCATGCTCGCCGAAGGTTTCGCCTTCGATTGGGAAGCGTACGACTGGCCCGACCCGCAAGCCCAGACGCCGAAACAGTCTATCGCTGCCGGGGAACAACGACGCCCTGCCTCGGTCGTCACCGAATGGGTGAAATACACCAGCGAAGAGGGCGTGGAAGTCGGTGCCTACCTGGCCCGGCCGCAAGCCGGCGCTCCGTTCGCGGCCATCATCGTGATCCATGAAAACCGAGGCTTGACCGAGTTCGTGCTGGATATCGCCCAGCGCTGGGCCACCGAAGGCCTGCTGGCGCTCGCCCCGGACTTCCTCTCCCGTCTCGGGGGCACCGCGAGCTTCGATTCCATGGAGGCAGCCCGCGAAGGCATCGGCCGCCTGCAGCGCGAAGGCGTCATGGCCGACCTGCACGGAGCCGTCCGCTATCTGCAATCCCGCCCCGACGTCCGCCGCGACAAAATCGGCGTCTCTGGCTTCTGCTGGGGCGGCGGCCAAACCTACTTCTTTGCCACGGAATCGAACGCGATTGCTTTTGCCATTCCCTTCTATGGTGCGGCACCGCCGCCCGAGCGACTGGCGCAGATCGCCTGTCCCGTCTTCGCGGTCTACGCGGAAAACGATCCCCGCATCAATGCCCGGATGGAAGAAGTGGAAGCACGGATGCGGGAATTGGGCAAGCCTTATACACGACGCGTCTATCCGGGCACACAGCACGCTTTCATGAATTTCACTGCGCCGAACCGCTACAACGCCGAACAGGCGCGCGTGGCCTGGGCAGACGTTACGGCATTCGTCCAGCAGATCGTCGGAACGAGCAGAGCGCAGTAGCCAGAACTTCGCGCTCGCAGCGGCCCTGCTCCTGCAGACCTGCCACCGCGCGAGGCGGGCGATGGTCCGTCGGGACAGCCAATCGCCCCGTGTGGCCCGTGGAATTCACCCGCGGGAATCAGCCGCTAGGCTAATTGGCGTGTTTTGCTTTTTTCAGTTCACTGTGGCGCGGAAGCAAAGGCTACTGGTCGGAACCCTGCTCTTGCGTAGGTACTGCGTTGCCGGCACTCTCTCCGAGGAGCTTTTCGATTTCTTCTGCCAGCCGGTTGTGATCGATCAGACCGATCACGCGACGCACGCGCCGGCCTTCGCGATCAATCAACACACTGGTGGGCAGTCCGATGAGTCCGTCGAACTGCTGTTCGACCGCTTCGCCGCCCAACAGAATCGGGTAGTTGATCGCCACTTGGCGTCCGTTCACCTCGAAGCGCTCGTTTGCGACATAGGGAGCGACCTCTTGCCGGCCTCCTTCGTCCATGGCCACACCCAGCACGGTGAATCCGCGCGCGGCATACTTCTGCTGAAACTCGATCAGCCAGGGAATCTCCACCCGGCAGGGCGCACACCAGGTGGCCCAGAAATTTACGAGAACCACTTTGCCCTTGTACGCTTCCAGATCGATGGGGCCGCCACGCAGATCGACCAACTCCACCTCGGCTGCCTCCCCTTCCCCGGAGGGGTTCGCCTGCCGACTGCAGCCAGCTAGCAGCACCGCCGTGAGCAGGGCGACCAGCCACAAGGTTCCGAACGCACGCATAGATCGCTCTCCTTCCACAGAAAAAGAAAGTGCCTTCAACTGCCCGTCAAACTTTTTTCCAGCCAGATCACCAGGTCATTCAAGAACGCAAACTGACCGGCCAGCCAACCCAGCCGGTTCGTGAAAATCAAAACACCTACAAACAACAGCAGCACTCCGCTGCCGACCTCGACCGCGTGCAGATGACGACGGAAACTCTGATAGAAACGCAGGAAATGACTGATGCCCAGCGCAGTCAGCAAAAACGGGACCGCCAGGCCCGCCGAATAAACCGCCAGCAGGAATACGCCCTGTCCGATGGTTTCCTTCGTGGCGGCCAGCGCCAGCACTCCGGCCAGAATGGGCCCGATGCAAGGCGTCCAACCGAAAGCGAAGGCAAAGCCCAGCAGAAATCCTCCTACGATGCCGGGCTGCCCGCCCACGCTGCTCAGCCGCGCTTCCCGGTTCAGCCACTGCCCCAGCAGCGGCCCGGCCAGAAAAATCGCCGCTAGCGAAAAATAGTGCGAGGCACGCATCGGAATGCGTACTCCGGCGACTGCCAGCACTCCGGCCAGGACGAACACCGCTCCGAGCAGCAGACCCGCCCGCCGCGTCAGCTTCCCCAGGACTCCCACTAGATGCAGACCAAACAGAATCACGATGGCTCCGGCCACCGGTGCCAGCAAATTTTTGTTGCTCACCAGAAACTGCCCCACGGCGCTGGCGGAAGCCCCGAACGCAATGAACACCATCGAAAACCCGAACACGAACGCCAGCGAAGAAGCCAGAATCGAGCCGCGCGGGCCTTCCCCGCGCTTCAACTGTTCCACCCCGATGCCCGACAGCATGGAAACATATCCGGGCACCAGCGGCAGCACACAAGGGGAGAGAAAGGAAACCACTCCGGCGACCAGCGCCGCCACCAACGAGATATCCATTCTGGTTGCCTCTGCTGTTTGTTGGATGCCGAAATCGTTTATCCGGGCATCGTCGCACCGGCTATTTTCGCATATCCGGCGTCTTTGTTAGGACGCATTCCAGACCGCGGAAGATTCACCTTTCATGCCTCCGGCCCGCGACCACTCGCCTATCGCACCACGCCGGTTTCCACCTGCGTCTCCAGGCTGCGCAATGTTTCGAGCGCCGTCACATCGGTCACGTCCAGGGTCATCGGCGTCAAGGTAACGTAGCCCCGCGCGAAGGCCCACACGTCGGTGCCTTCCGCATCGTCCTCGAGCGGGCGCCACCGCGACCAGTAATAGACCCGGCCCCGCGGACTCTCGCGCCGTTCGTAATCCTCGTGCGTCGCCAGCAAACTGAGCCGCGCCAACCGCACCCCGCGCCGCTCTCCGGCCGGGACGTTCACGTTCAGAAACAACCCGGGCCGCAGCGCCTGCTTCTGCTGCAATTGGTCGACCAGCCCCACCACAAAGGCTGCTGCCGCCGCATAATCCTCCTGGCGGTTGCCGCGCATCGACACCGCAATCGCCGGCAGGCCGACGATGGCGGCTTCCCGCGCTGCGCCCACGGTCCCGGAAAGATACACGGTGATACCCAGGTTCTCGCCGCGATTGATCCCGCTGATGACCAGATCGGGCCGGCGGGGCAGCAGACTCTCCACGGCCAGTCGCACGCAGGTGGCGGGCGGCGCTTCGATGGCATACCAGAGAGCGCCGTCCGGCTGCCGGTGCGACCGGAGAAAAATCGGTTCGGCCGACGTGGTGATGCTGTGCCCCTTGCCGCTTTGTTCGGTGGCCGGTGCCGCAACCACAATCTCTGCACGCGACCGAAACGCTTCCACCAGGGCACGCAGCCCGGGGGCATCGTAGCCATCGTCATTCGTCAGAAGAACAAGAAACTGTTTGGACGCCTGCGGCTGCATGCCGCCGGCCACCGCCAACCACAGCAGCACACTCACCAACACGCGATTCCTGCCTGTTCGTGCTGTCATTTTTCTTCTCCCTCTTTCCTCCGTTCGCGAACTTGCGCCGCGCTCGATGCCACTGTTATGCATCCAGAGGCGGCCGCTGCAGGTGGAATCCCGTCGCCCGCTGATACGCGTGCGCGATGCGCAGCAGTTCGACTTCTCCCCACCAGCGGCCGATCAGTTGCAGTCCCACCGGCAATCCTTCGACAAATCCGCAGGGAATCGATACCGCTGGGCAACCCGTCAGGTTGGCCGGTCGGTTGAATCGCAACAGCGCCGTCCGCACCGATTCCGCCTGCCTGTCCAAGATCACCTTCTGCGTGCCCAGTTGTGGGGCCACCACCGGCACGGTCGGAGCCAGCAGCGCGTGCACCTGTTCCAGCACTTCGGCGAATTCTCTCTGCAATTCTCGCTGCGTCTCCCGCGCAGCCAGGTAGTCCACGGCCCGCACCTCGGCACCCAGCTCGAGCCGCTGGCGCACTTCGGCACTGTAGGCTTCTGCCTGCGCAGGAAAGTATCCCGCCTGCTGATGAACTCGGGTCGCTTCGGCCAGCGAAATCGTCGTGCCGGCTTCGCTCGCCTCGGCCAGACGTGGGAGGTGCACATCCACCACATTCGCCCCGAGTCGCACCAACTGCTCGACAGCCGCTCCGAAACCACGCGCCACGTCCGCCTGCACTCGCTCGAGAAAAAAGTTCCGGGCAATCCCCAGGCGCAGTCCCCGCAACGGCTGGCTGCGGGAGGGTCGAGCCCGCAACGCAGCAGGATAATCGGGCACCGCACGCCGCACCGACGCTGGATCGCGACGATCCCAGCCGGCCATGACCTGGAGCAGAATGGCTGCATCTTCCACACAGCGCGCCAGCGGCCCCACGTGATCCAGGCTGGGCGCCAGGGGCACGACGCCCCAATTGCTGACACGACCGTAGGTCGGCTTCAAGCCCGTGATGCCGCACAGCGCGGCCGGAATACGAATAGAGCCGCCCGTGTCGGTTCCCACTGCTGCGAAGGCCAGACCGGCCGCCACGGCCGCGGCTGCACCTCCACTGGAACCTCCCGCCATGCGTTGCGCATCCCACGGGTTGCGCGTCGAGCCGTAATGAGGATTTTCGGTCGTCACACCGTAGGCGAATTCGTGCAGATTCGTCTTGCCCAGCAGCACCGCACCGGCTCGCAGCAGTCGCGTAACTACCGAGGCATCTTCCGCCGGCACAAATTCAGCAAGAAATTTGGCACCGGCCGTAGTCCGGATGCCCCGGGTGTGGATGTTGTCCTTCAGTGCCAGCGGGATGCCGTGCAGTGGTCCACGCCAGTCTCCGCGCCGGATTTCCACCTCCGCTTTGCGAGCCTGCTTGCGAGCCAGTTCGCCTGTCACGGTCAGATAAGCTTGTAGCCGTGGGTCCAGCCGTTCCAGTCGAGCCAACACCTGCTCGACCAGCTCCACAGGTGACACTCGCTGCGACCGGATCCAACCGGCAAGATCTGCGATCGAAGAAAACACCAGATCGCTCCCACTCACCGGTTGCTCCCGCAACGCCCTGCCTCCGTCTTCCGAATCAATCCGGCTACCTGGCTAGGCGGACCGCTCAGAAAATCTTCTCTTGCCGCCGCACCGTGCCAACGGTTCCCAGGTTCGCGATCAACAACGATACTCGAAACTGATTGTCGCTGCGCACCGGCCCCAGAGCCAAACGCCGATACTCGAAGCCGATGCCGCAACAGGCACCGTTGTAGCTCAACTGCACGACCGTATTCTGGAGAAAATCACGATTGACGTCGTAGCTGAGCCCGACAGCAAAATTGAATCCTCGCCGCGCTAGCTCGCCATAGCCTACCAGGGCGCGAATCTGGTTGGAGAGTGGCTGCAACACCGGATCCGCGCGGGTCGCAAAATGCGCCAGCGTGAGGAAGGTCTCCCCGCGGGGGCGCAGTTTGACCAGCGTTCCCAGCGCAGTCACTTTGCTGCGGGTGGTGTCGTAGTCCAGTCGGAACTGCGCGTCGTAGGCACCGCCGGGAGCAATTTTGAAATCGCTCACCAGGGGAGAAAACCGTCGCGGTCGATCCGCAAATGCAAAAGGAGTAATCGAGTACAGCGCCGCAAACACGTTGCGACGTCCGGGCACCAGCGCACCGCCAAAGGTTTCGTCCAGATAGTATTTCTGGGCCACACGCCAGCTCAGCACCTCGGCGGTCTCCGATCCGGAACGGCGATAGAGACGCTGTACAATCCCATACTCGACCTCGTTCGTATCGGTCAGCAGATCGTTTTCGTCGAAACGCAGAAATCGTCCGAACCGGTTCACACCGTTCACATATCGGTACACGAGCTGGGGTTCGATCACATGCTTCCATTTCGTATTCGCCCCATCCCAGATGCGCGCCAGCGCAGGCGGACGCACATCCACGATGACCTCGGCCGTATTGCGTCGCACCGGCGTGCCGCTCAGGCTACCGGGAGCCGCAGGGTCTTGCGAGAGGCTGTAGCGGGTCGTGCGCAGCACGAGTGTCGAGCGAACGCCCAGCCACGGACCCCAGCGCAACGGAATCGTCACGCGCGGCGCCAGCTCGCTCCGTTGCACGGTATCCGGCGTTTCCAGCAGTGGGTCGCTGCGATGCACAGCGTCCACGGCGGCGTGGAATCCGAAATAGATCGGCACACGCGGCCAGGGGGCCTGCTCGATCGAGCTGAAACGCGCGCCCGGCGCTGTGCGCAACACCACAGCCTGCTCGGGCACCGCGCTAAGAAAATTTTTGTAGCGCCGCATGGCGAAACCCAAACTGAATCCGCGAAAATTGTTCGTCAGGGAAGCTGTGCTGCGCACCTCGGAACGAGCCGCCTGATCGAAAGTTTCCGCAAAGACCAGACGAAAGGTGAGCGAGGAGAGCTGATTCAGATCGGCCACTGCGCGCCAGCCGTGCGGCAGGTATGCGTCCAGTTCGAACCGGCTCTGATGGCCGCCCTGCTTGACCCGCATGCCGCCCATGGTTTCGAGTCCGCGGTCCTGCACAGCAAAGTAGGAAGCATTCACGCGCACCCGCTCCCACGGCCAGAGACGCATTTCGCCCAGATGCCCGAAGCCGCGCCGGCTCATCAGCTCCGCACCCAGTGTGAGGTCAGCCCAGTCCGCCAGCGCCCAGTAGAAGGATTCCCCCAGCACGAAGCCTTTCTGCGACTGGTTGCCTACGGTGGGAATCAGGAAACCGGACTGCCGCGGCCGTTCCGCGATCGGTGCGGTCGCATAGGGAAGGTAGACCAGCGGAATCCGAAAGATGCGGAAGTTGGCGTGCAACAGAACGACTTTTTCGCCCAGCTCGATGCGGGCCATGGGCGCAAAGAACTGCCACTTGGGACGTTGGGGCTCGCAGACCGTCAGCCAGGCGTCTTTCACCGCAAAGGTGCGTGCGCCGGTTCGTTCCACCTCGCGTGCCTCGAAGTACAGCGGATACACGCTCGTCAGCAACACGGCGCTCGGCTCACGTTGGAAGCGGATGCTACCTCGCACCCCCTGCAAGCGGCCGCGTCCGGTTTTCAAGTTGTAGTGGATGGTTTCTGCTTCCAGGTGCTGGTCCTGCTGAACGAACCGGATGTTACCTTCGGCAGCCAGCTCGCCGGTTTCGGCATCGTATTGCAATCGGTCGGCGCGCAACCGCAAATCCCCATAGCGGATTTCGACATCGCCCTCCGCGCGGTACACCGTTCCTTCCAGCCGCTGCTGACGGGCACGCAGCTCGGCCCATTCGCCGGGTGCCGGCACAAGCACTTGCGCGCAGACTGGTAGGCTCACCACCAGCGCGAACCAGATGAGTCCGCACAGCCTTTGCAAGCAAACAACGTGTCGCATTCCCATCCCCGCACGGTTCGAGAGAAAAGTGAAACCAGGTTAGCCTAGCACGCAGCTTCAGGCGGCGAAAAGCTGCGGCACAGAAATTTTGTTTGCCCCGCGCTGCCCGGTTTCGTCGGAGTATCTGTTTCGTGACATGGCTGGTCAATCCGGTCACGCCGACACGCAAAGTTGTTAGCATCGGAATGTCCCGACGGGACATCCGTAGCGCAAAAACGGCCCGTGTACCAGATCTGTCCGAATTGCAAAGTGTTCAACAGCGAGCAGGCCACGGAATGTTACGCCTGCCGTACGCAACTGGTTGCCGTCGAACCGGAGGCCGAACCGGTGACCGTGGCTTCCACGGCTTCCGACTGGCGTGAGGAGGTGGCCCGGCGCCTGGCGGCTTACCGGAACCGCCGCCGCGGTCTCCGCGTCGAAGCCGAGCAGACGCCCCTGCCCTTCGCGGTGGAGTCGCTCCCCGAGACCACTTCACCAGCCGGCGTCGCAGCGCGCCCAACGGCAAAAAAGAAAGCGCGCGATGAAAACTCCATCGGCATCGCCATCGAGGTGGAGCAGCCCAAGCTCGATTTCCTGGGCGCAGAAGAATCCTTGCGCCACCCCGACCGTGCCGCGGCACCCGTGGTCGAACTATCCCAGCGCTGCTGGGCAGGATTGCTCGACGCACTCTTCATTTTGCTGGGCTTCGCCGGCTTCCTGCTGATCTTTCGCCTCGTCGGAGGAGAAACTCCGCTGGGCAAGTTGCCGGTAGCCATCTATGCCGGCGCGCTGTTCCTCCTCTATCTACTGTATTTCAGCCTGTTCACGTTTTTTGCTGGTGCCACACCGGGCATGCATTTGCGCGGGTTGCGGGTGGTGGACTTTTCGGGCCAGGCGCCGGCAGACCGTCAATTGCTGTGGCGTTGTTTCGGCTATGCGGTTTCGGGTCTGACGTTGTGGCTGGGTTTTCTCTGGGCCTTGTGGGATGAAGACCAGCTCACCTGGCAGGATCGCATCTCGCAGACTTACCTGACGGCTGCCGAAACCGCGGCGGCCGACGAGCCCGACACAGCCGTGTGAAGCACGGGGAGGCCGCGGCCGCACCGAAAGATTTTCGCAACCTGCCCGTGTAGAAATGCATCACAGGGGAGCAGTTTGCGCGAACTGCAGAAGCAGAAAAGCTCCTGCGAGCGGTCGTGCAGGGATGCTATAATGCCGAGGAAGTCAGCGAGGCGGAACCGATGAACCGGCAAACACGGATGGTCGTCCTAGCAGTTTCTCTGTTCGTTTTTGGCTACGTGGCCTTCGGGTATGTGCTGGGCCAGGCGGCCAACGAGCGCGCCTACCGCTCGCTGACAGTGTTCAGTGAAGTCCTCCAGCACATCCAGCAGGACTATGTGGAAGAGCCAGACCTGCGCTCGGTCACCGCAGGCGCCCTGCATGGATTGCTCGAGGCGCTGGACCCGTACTCCAGCTACATGAGCCCCGCCGAATTCGCTGAGTACAAGGCGAAAAAAAATTCAGGTGCAGTCGGCGAAGCCGGGTTGGCGCTTTCCAAACGCTTCGGCTACATCGCGGTGGTTGCCGTGCTTCCTGGCAGCCCGGCGGAGAAAGCTGGTCTGCAGCACGGCGATGTGCTGGAGTCCATTGCCGGATTCACCACCCGGGAGATGTCGGTCAGCCAGGCAGAGAATCTGCTTTCGGGCGAACCCGGCAGCACCGTGCAGATTTCTGTTGTGCGCCGGGCCGCCACCGAACCGCTCGAGTTGACCCTCACCCTGGCGCGGTTAGCACCACTCAGACTATACGTCGAGCGATTCCCCACCGTGTCGGATAGCTCCGGAGCAACCACAGCGTTCATTCGTGTCCCCGCGCTGACGGCCGCCCTTGTCGCGGAGCTTCGCGACCAGCTTCTCCAGCTCGACCGGCAGGGTGTGCGCCAGTTGATTCTGGACCTGCGGGATTGCGCGCTGGGCGAAAATGCAGAAGCTATCTCGGCCGCGCGTCTGTTTCTACCGTCCGGAACGATTGCCCGCTTGCGGGGCCAGAAATTCGACAACCGGGAATTCGATGCAGAACCGGCACGGGTCGTCTGGCGCCATCCGGTGGTCGTGTTGATTTCCAACAGCACGTCCGGGCCAGCGGAAATCCTGGCCGCTGCTATCGCCGGAAATCAGCGAGGCGAGACCCTCGGCACCCGCAGCTTCGGCTCCGCTTCCGAGCAGCGCTTGATCCCACTCGAAGATGGTGCTGCGTTGATCCTGACGGTTGCCAAGTACTACACCCCGGACGGCAAACCCATCCTCGACGAAGGCGTCGCCCCCACGCTGGAATTCGAGCCTCCCACGGAAGAGAACGCTTCGCCAACAGCCCGCGAACAACAGAACTATCGGGACGACCCGCTCGTCCGTCGCGCACTGGAGGTCTTGCAGGGAAGCACGGCCGCCAGCACCAGCACGGTCCCGGCGGGTCTCGGCCAGCCGCACACGCAACCGCCCGAGCCGGATCACCGGGAACAACCCCCAGCGGCCTGACCCCGCAGCGCGTCGCCCACACTAACCCAGCACAGCGGCGACCATCTCACTCACCTGTTCGGCGATCGAGGGAGCGGCGGTCAACCCCGGCGATTCGATGCCCACCAGATGGATCACCTGGGGAAACTGCGCGTCAGGTGTGATGACAAAATCCGCAAAACCTTTTCCACCGGGCTTCGGCGCCGGTGGTACGAGTTTGGGTCGAATCCCGGAATACGCCAGGGTCAGGTCGCCCGGTTCGATCTCCGGCACCAGGAGTTTTGCCCGCCGGGCAAACTCCTCGACCGGTTCGCGGTCTCGTTCGTAATCGTTTTTATCTTCGATGTAGCGAGCGGTCGGCCCGACCAGCACGGTGCCGTGCAGGGTGCGCGTGAAGTGAACGCCCAGGCTCAACCCTTCCGGATGCGGGAGTGGATAGACCAGTCCGGCAATGAGGTACGCCTTCGAGCGCACCACCTCGCAATATTCGCCACGCACGGGATAGATTCGCCAGCGGGCGTTGCCGAGCAGCGCTGCGACTTCGTCGGCAAACAGGCCTGCGCTGTTCACCAGGCAGCGTGTTTCCACCACTTCTTCCGTGGCCGCTCCGTCTTCACCGGCACGCATCCAGACGCGGATGGCCTCGCCGGCCGGTTCCAGTCGCGTCACTCGTGTGTGCGTGAGCAGGTTGGCTCCGTGCTGAATCGCCAGCCGTGCGAAGGCTTTGACCAGTTCCTCGCTGGACACGATACCCGTCGAGTCGATTTCGAGCGCAGCGACCCCGCGCACATGCGGCTCTCGTCTCTGCAGTGCCGTGCGGTCGATGATGCGCAGTCCCTCGACACCGTTCGCGGCTCCGAGTCGGCACAGCGTTTCGAGCTCCGCCGTCTCGCTGTCGTCGGTGGCCACGATGACTTTCCCCGTCCGGCGATGCGAGACCCCGTGGGCGGCACAGAACTCGTAGAGCAGCCGATTTCCGCGCACACAGTGCCGCGCCTTCAGCGAACCGGTGGGGTAGTACACGCCGGAATGGATCACGCCGCTGTTCCGCGAGCTGGTCAGCATGCCCGGCCTGGGCAACTGCTCCAGGACGAATACGTCGCTGTAGCGACGGGCCAGGGCCAGCGCCGTCGCGCACCCCACCACTCCGGCACCGACCACGACCACATTGACGCGTTCCATCGAGACCGCCTCGATCCGCGATTTCCGAGCAGCCCGGCGCCACCGGGCTCACCGCAACTACGCTTCGGCACCTTCGAACAGCGCGGCGCAGTCCACCAGACGCGCGGCGGTGCCATCGTGAATCGCATACTGGCGCGGACGACCACCGCGGGTCGCGCCCCACAGCGAAGCCCCGCCATGCACGCCGTCTTTGTTCAGCGCGTAGAACAACAGATGGAACCGGCGGAGCCGTGTGCGATCGTTTCCGTAGTTGCGGGCGACGCGGTGCAGCGCCTCCAGGCAGGCTTCGGTCGGCGTTTTGCCCTGCCGCATCATCTCCACAACGGTATGCGCGCCGTTCACCTTGATGCATTCTTCTCCGCGTCCGGTCGATCCGGCAGCGCCTACATCGTTGTCCACATACAGCCCGGCCCCGATCAGCGGCGAATCGCCCACCCGCCCGGCAATCTTCCAGGCCAGCCCCGACGTCGTTGTCGTTCCCGAGAGGCTCCCACGGCTATCCACGGCCAGACAGTTGATGGTGCCCGTCGGCGGATGCAGAATCACCTCGCGAATCCACGCGAGCCACTCCTCGCGCTCGGCGTCGGAAAGCCCTGCGGGCAGCAGCCGGGCCGTGCGCTCGCGCCACTCCGGACTGTCCAACCCGGGACCCCAGCTATCGCGATCGCTCATGGATTCTTTCCAGGCGAGCCAGGCCGTGCGTGCTCGCTCAGTGAGCAGATTTTGGCGCTCGAACCCGTGTGCTTCGGCAAAGCGAAGTGCTCCCGGTCCCACCAGCAGAACATGATCGGTGCGCTCCATCACGAGTCGGGCAACCCGCGAAGGATTTTTGATCTCCCGCAGGGAAGCGACTGCGCCGGCACGCCGCGTTGGACCATGCATGACACTGGCGTCCAGCTCCACCACGCCATCTTCGTTCGGCAGACCTCCGTAGCCCACCGAAGTGTCGTTCGGGTCGTCTTCGACCAGGTTCACCGTGGCCAGCACGGCATCGAGCGTATCGCCGCCCTGTTGCAGGATAGCCATGCCGCGGTCGAGCGCACGCAGTCCGTTCGCACTGGCCACCATCAGCGGACGCTTGCCCTGCGGCACTCCGCTGGTGCCTTGGAACGCCTGCGCTTCGGACGCTCCCAGCAGGCGGCCGGCCGCGGCGGCCAGCCCGCTCGTCAGGGACGTCAGAAAAAACTGTCGTCTTGTCCAGCTCGTCATGTTTCTCTCCTTCCGATGTAGGTTGCACGCCTGGACGGCACAGCCCGGTCAACTTCATCCCCCGGACCGGCACGCACCGAGAAACCCGTTCGCACCCGTGCCGGTGCCCAATGCATCGCCGTGCTCGAAAGCACCTCAGTCCCCTTGCGAGCCCGGTCCCAGGGGAAGGAAATACTGAGTGCCCTTGACCGGTTGCTGCAGCCTCCGCAACAGGTCCTGCAGGTCTTCGTGACGCTCCACGAAATCGATCTCCGAGGTGTTCACCACCAGCAAATCGGAAGCCGTGTAACGGAAGAAAAAATGTTCATAGGCCTGCGCCACCTGCACCAGGTACTCGCGGGAAAGCTGCGTTTCGGCTGGGTCTGCCTTTTTGCGGACCCGCTGCTCGAGCACATCCGGTCTGGCCTGCAGATAGATCACCAGGTCCGGCCGCGGCAGGCCTGCCGCAAACAGGTCGTAGTAGCGCTCGTAGAGCTTCAGCTCCGTGTCATCCAGGCTCAGATAGGCGAAAATCTTATCCTTTTCGAAGAGAAAATCGCTCACCACCGTACCCGGCGCTTCCCAGTTCATTTCGCGCAGACGGCGCTGGCGCTCGAACAGAAAGTACATCTGCGCGCGGAACGCTGCGCCGGGCTTTTCCTCGTAGTAGTCGCGCAGAAAGGGATTGTCCTCGCAGTCGAACACTCGCCGTGCATGAAGCTTTTCGGCCAGAAACCGGGCCAGCGTGCTCTTGCCCACCCGAATCGGACCTTCGATGGCGATAAATCGCGGGGGCTGAAAGGCTGGAACCGTTCGCGGTACACTCGCAGGGGCTGCCACTATGTATCTCCCGAAATGGAGCCGGTCAATTCGCGCTGGATTATAACAGAGGCACCGGCCTGCTCAGCCAAACGCACCGCCATGGCCAGCATCCGGGCAGCATTGCTGCCTTGCCCCTTCGCCCGCGGCATCCGCCGCTGGCTTTGGTCTGGGTCAGGATGTCGGGAGCCTTTCCCGGTTTCCTCAGCCCTCGCCAAGCGCTGCCTGCGAAGAATGGGTTGCGCCCGCCGAACCTGAATCATTCGCCAGCCGGAATCGCGCGGTGAAATGGCGCAGAAACGGCGCTTGGTAGGTCAGCTCGAGTCCGCGCACCTGCTCGCGTCGCTTCCACACTTCCAGGATCACTTCCACCACGTAGTCGATATGGCTCTGTGTGTAGACGCGCCGCGGGATCGCCAGTCGCACTAGGTCCATCGTCGCATGCTCACCGAACATCAACGTGCCGATTTCCACCGAGCGCACGCCACCTTCGCGATAGAGTTCAGCGGCCAACGCCACACCGGGAAACTGGCTCGGCGGGATGTGCGGGAGAAACTCCCGTGCGTCTAGGTAGATCGCGTGTCCACCCGGCGGCTGCACGATCGGCACTCCTTCACGAGCGATGTGCTCGCCCAGGTAAGCGGTCGAAACGATGCGGTAGTGCAGATAGTCTTCGTCGAGTGCTTCGTTCAATCCCACGGCAATCGCTTCCAGGTCGCGCCCGGCCAGCCCGCCATAGGTCGGGAAGCCTTCGGTCAGGATGAGCAGGTCTTTTTCCTGCTGCGCCAGCGCGTCGTCATTCGTGCACAGAAACCCGCCGATATTGGCCAGCCCGTCCTTCTTGGCCGACATCGTGCAGCCATCCGCATAGGAGAACATCTCCCGGGCAATCTCGCGCGGGGTTTTGTGGGCATAGCCCGGCTCGCGCAGCTTGATGAAGTAGGCGTTTTCGGCGAACCGGCAGGCGTCGAGGTAAAGCGGGATGTCGTGCTCGCGGCAGATGGCCTTCACCTCGCGGAGGTTGGCCATGGAGACCGGCTGGCCGCCACCGGAGTTGTTGGTCAGCGTCAGCATCACCAGCGGGATGCGTTCGCGGCCGACGCGCGCGATCAGCTCCCGCAGCCGTGCCGTGTCCATGTTGCCTTTGAAAGGATGATAGGTGGCGGGTTCGAGCGCTTCCGGCACCGGCAGGTCTACGGCTTCGGCGCCTACGAATTCGCAGTTCGCGCGCGTGGTATCGAAGTGCGTGTTGTTGGGCACCACGTCGCCTTTTTTGCACATCACGGTGAACAGAATGCGCTCGGCCGCGCGACCCTGGTGCGTAGGGATCACGTGTCGAAAACCAAAAATGGACTGCACCGCGTCGCGGAAGCGCGTAAAACTGGGCGAGCCCGCATAGGATTCGTCGCCGCGCATCATGGCGGCCCACTGCTCGGTGGACATGGCGTTGGTTCCCGAATCCGTCAGCAGGTCAATCAGGATGTATTCGGCGGGCACCAGAAACAGGTTGTAGCCGGCCTGCTGGAGCAACGCCTCGCGCTGTTCCCGCGTCGTCTTGCGAATCGGTTCGACGGTCTTGATGCGGAACGGTTCGATGATGGTTTTGATGGCCATGCCGACCTCGTCGAAAGGCGCTCTTCATTCTAGTCCGGCGCCTGTTCGGCGCCCATAGGTTTGCTCAGTTTTTGCTTTCCCGGCGACCCGGAATGTGGCAGAAATGCGGCAGCCTTTTGACTCCGCAAGAGACAACCCGGCGGTTCAAATGGTCGGAGGAACAACCATGATCAACACCAAACGAATGATCTGGGCCTTCCTGGCCGCCGTGGCCGTGGCGGCTGCCTACGAGTTCGCGGTGTTCGAAATGGCCCTGGCGAACTTTCACGCCGAGCATGCCGAGTGGCTGAAGCCCCAAGCCGAGCTGCCCAGGTTGCGGATGTTTCTGACCACGGCACTGAATCTTGCTCTGGTCACGCTGTTTTACGCGCTGTTTGCACGCCACCGCGCCTCGAGCGTTTCCACGGGCCTCGTCTTTGGCGTGCTGCTCGGCCTGATCGCCGGCTGGGTGCCGCAGGCGTTCAACAAAATGCTATTCGTAGACTACCCGTTCTACTTGCCCTGGGGCACGGCCCTATTCGCCGAAACTGTACTCGTCGGCTTGGTACTCGGCCTCGTCTACCGGGAATAACGCCTCGACTACCACTCGCGAGCGAGTACGGCGACGATTCGCGCCAGCGCCTCGGCGTCACGCACGTCGATCACTTCGCCGGGCGAGTGCGAATACCGCAAAGGCCAGCCGATGGGAACATCCACCGTGCCGTAGCGCAAAAAAGCTGCGCCGTCGTTGCCACCGCCAGTCACGCCAAACTGCACGGGAATGCTGTTTCGCTGCGCCAGGGCAACGACCCGGTCCACCAGTTCCCGCCGCACAATGTTGGAATTGTCCACCGCGCGGATGACGAATCCTTTACCGACCTGTCCGTACCCGAAGCGTTTCTCTTCCAGTGGCGAATCCGAGCTGACGAAAGTGTCCACGGCGAAAACGTAATCCGGCGTGCGTCCTTGCTGCGCCAGTCGGGTGGCCAGTGCGAACGCCCCGCGCAAGCCCACTTCTTCTTCGGTCACCCAGGCCAGAAGCACTTCGCGTCCGGCCAGATTCGGTCCCAGCTCCCACGCCGCGGCAATCAGCGCGGCCGAGCCGACGCGGTCGTCGAAGCTGCGCCCGTTGGCCCGCGTACCGAACAGCGGACGATATTTCTTCGGCACGGTCAGCGAATCGCCCACCTGGATGCCCAGCTCGGCCACTTGTTCCGGAGTACGCGCTCCCACATCCACACGCAGCACCTGAGCGGGTCCGCGCGGCCAGTCGAACGTCGGCTCCCCCCATCCCGCAGGCAGTTCCATCACGGCTGCGCACGGCCCTCGTGCCGTGTGCACCAGCAGGGCGTGACCCGCAAAAAACTGCAGAATGCCGCCCCCGCGCGACCGCACCACCAGCCGGCCGTCGGGGGCAATGGACTCCACCACGTAGCCGATTTCGTCCATGTGCGCGACGAACGCAATCCGCGGCACGCGGGAGCCTGCGGGCGCATTCCCGACGCGGAGGATCAGATTTCCGGCGTCATCGGTTTCCGGCTTGGCCCAAGGCGGCAGCAAAGCTGCAATCCGCTCGCGCACTGGCCCCTCGTAGCCGCTCACCCCGTAGGTCTCTACCAGGCTGCGGAGCAGTTCCGACATTGCCGGAGGGGTTTTCAGCGGGAGAGCAGAACCTTCTCCCAGCAAACCAGCATCTCCTGCACCGACAGTTTCTCGCACTTCTCCCTGCGCATAGGCTTCCAGCAATCGGGTGAGCTGGGTCAGGTCAGCAGAATCCAGCACTTCGGCGGGCGTCACCGGCCAGGCGATGGGAATGGCCAGATGGACGACACGGGCGGGCAGCTCCGGACCGCCGGTGTAGCTCGCACGCGGCAGCGGCGCCGCAGGAACCAGCCGGAGCGGAATGTTGTGCGTTTCGGCAAGCGCCGCAATCTCCGCGGCAAAGCCGGTCGGTTCCGCTCCAGCCCGCTCCAGGGCCAGCAGCACGCCGGCACCCGGCTCCGGCATCGCTCCGGGGCCAGTCCCGCGCGGACGCAGCCGGCCGATATACACCAGTTCATCGGCGCGGACGTGCTGCGTCAACCGGTCCAGCCCGCGTGCGTTCGTCCACTGCTGCGCAAGAAACGCCACCGTCAAGGTACCGCGCAGACGCGCGCGGTCCAGTCGTCGCAACAACTCGAGCAGCGCGGCCGCACCGAAGCGGTCGCCCAGATATGGCGCGGTCACCTTGCCGAAGCCCATCACGAGCAGCCGCCGTTCGAGCGAAATCGGGTCCAGCAAATTCACACCGGCCCTGCGAACATCCTCGGCGCTGGCCGCGCCGATGTCCACGTACACTTCGTCGGGATGGCTGACCCGCGGAGGATTCTGCCGCCCGCCCTGCAAGTGCGTGGATAGCCCGGCGACCACGCCGGAAATCCATCTGCCTGCGCGCGTGTGTATCACGACCGGTTGCGCCGCGTGGAGCTGCTCGAACAGCGGATGGACGCCGGACTGGGGCAGTCGTTGCACGCGCAGGTAACCGTCGTCGGTGATGTGGCTGACGAGGTAGCCCGGCTCGTCCACCGGCGCGACCACCAGCCGATGCGGTGTGCCGCGGCCAATAGTAACGTAGAGCGTGCCGAGATTGTCCCGCTCGAGCGAGTAGCCGGCAGCGCGAGCACGGTCGTGAATCTTTTCGGCCAGCGCCTGCTCGTAGCCAGTCACCGCCGGTGTTTCCACCAACGCCGCCAGGTCTTCACGCAGGTTCTGCGCCGCAGCAGGCACGGCGAACACAAGTGCCAACAGCTCGAGAAGGCTGAGTACGAATATGGTGCGAGGCATCTCTCCCCCTGTCCATTCTTCCCAACGGAGCCGTCAATCTATCTCGCGAAGAGCAGACGCGCAACCTCTGCGCCCTCTGCCCGTGGTGTTTCGTGAGAGTCCTCTGCCGGCTCCTGCCGATGGACGTACAATCTCCCGGCAGAGTTTCTATCTTCCCGACGGAGGCAAGGCGATGCGTTGGCTCGGATTTCTTATCCTGGCAGGTGGCCTGGCAGGCGGAACGTTGACGTGGAAGGCGGCGAGTGCGCCACAGGTCAGCCGCGAAACACCACCCCAGGCAAGCGAACGGCCCCGCGCACGCGAACTCGGCATCGTCCCCGGATCGTTCGAGCCGGGACCCTGGAACGCCATCACCGATGTGCCCGGCGTGCGCGTCGGCCACGCGACGATCCTCTCCGGCGACGATGTCCGCACCGGCGTCACTGCCATTCTTCCCCACGCGGGCAATCTGTACCGCGAAAGAGTCGCTGCCGCATTGCACATCGCCAACGCCTTCGGCAAGCTCGTCGGCTCGACGCAGCTCGCCGAGCTCGGCCAGTTAGAAACACCCATTCTGCTCACGAACACGCTCAGCGTATGGGATGCGGCTGCCGCGCTGGCCGAATGGATGCTCGCGCTGCCGGGCAACGAATCCGTTCGGTCGATCAATCCCGTGGTTGGCGAAACCAACGACGGCTGGCTGAATGACATTCGCGGCCGGCATGTGAGCGCCGAACATGTGCGCCAGGCGCTGACATCGGCCACCACCGGCCCGGTCGCAGAAGGCTCGGTCGGCGCCGGCACCGGCACAATCGCCTTCGGCTGGAAAGGGGGAATCGGCACCAGCTCCCGCCGCGTTCGCCTGGACGGCGCCGACCGCAAGTCCTACACGGTCGGTGTGCTCGTGCAGACGAATTACGGCGGGCGGCTGACCATCGCCGGCATCCCTGTGTGGCAGCACTTGCCGCCACCGCGCCGCGAAGACAGCGGCGATGGCTCCTGCATGATTGTGGTGGCCACCGATGCACCGCTCGATGCCCGACAACTGCGTCGGCTGGCCGCGCGCGCCATCCTCGGCATGGCCCGCACTGGCGCTTCGGGCAGTCACGGCAGCGGCGATTACGTGATTGCCTTTTCGACCAGCAACCGCACCCGCAGCGCGGCACCGGACGCGGCCCCCACCGCTGTCGTCGAGCTGCTGCACGAGGAGCGACTGTCTCCTCTGTTGGTTGCGGTCAGTGACGCCACCGAAGAAGCCATCTACAACTCGCTGCTTCGCGCCACCCCCGTGCGCGGCCGCGCAGGGCACGCCGCAGAAGCGATTCCGATTGCGCCGTTGCGGGAACTCTTGCAGAAGTACGGGCGCTAGCGGCACCTGCGGACGGGTTCATCCCTTGCAAAGCTCGTCGGTCAGCACCTTGCGCTTGCGTTCGGCCAGTCGCGAGCTGTGCTCGAGCGACCAGCGGTACAGCCCGAAGCTCAGTGCAGCGAGAACGACAAAAATCGTGCCCGCCAGCCACAGGGTCTGCGGACGGAATGCCAAGAAGAAAACCGGAGCACAGATTCCCAGCACAACCAACTGCACTGCCAGGATCACCAGAATGGTCATTCCCGATTGACGCTGCCGGAAGTTTCCGAAGTCGAATCGCCGCGGATAGGTCACCGACATGTAGTTTCCAATCGAAAAGTTCACCAGCGTGACGAAGGCCATGGCTACCAGCGTCACCAGCGTCAAAGCCGCGCGCGGCGGTCCTACATGCCAGCCGATCCACAACCAGACGACAAAAAACTCCGCGGCCCAAATCATGCCCTGAAGCAGATTTTTCCCGAGCAACACGGTGCGGAACCGTATCGGCGCTATCAAAAAAAACTGTATGCCTCGCCCATCAAAAGCAAAACTGTTGTAGACAATCGGGGCAAGCACTAGTACCACATACCCGACGGCCATCGGAAACAGCACGTCCGGCCCCCGGCTCCGAAACCCAGTTTCCCCTTTGGGAGTCAACGCAAAGGTGAGAAATACCAGAAAGAACAGCGGAACGAACAGATTCAGCAACTGGACGCCGTTTCGCAACAAGTAGCGCACTTCCTTGTCGAACACCGCGGCGACCTGTTGGGAAACCCCGGGCAGCTCCCAGATGAGTTTGCCCGCAGCTTCACTCGTGGTCTGGGCAGATTGCAGGGTTACCGTTTCACTCCAATCTTCCCCGCGGTATTGCGCGAGCAGCCTCCGTCGTAACAGCCAGCCGCAGCCACCCGCATACGCACCGAGCCCCAGCAGTGCACCCAGCCACGCGCCGATGCTCCCGCCACCCGCCACCGCAGCTCCCACCAACCCGGGCGGCAGAATCCGTGTCCAATCGTAGACTTGTTGCAGCAGCGGTGCGATGGTTTTCCCCCAGCGTTCCGCCGCCAGACCCACAAACTGCAGGCCGAACATCGTCAGGATAAAAGCCAGAACGAGAGCTTCCCGTGTCCGGCGTCGCGCCAGAAGCCGTTCCAACCAGAGGTAGAGCAGCCGGTTCAACAGCAGGACAAACAGCGCAAACCCCAAAAGCAGCAGAGCGTTCGCTGCCAACCGCTGTGGCGCGGCCAGCCCTACGCCGACCAGCACGCCACCCAGCCAGAACAGCGCGATGATCCCTGCCGGATCGAAGATTCCGTAGGCCAGATGCAGCAGAAAAAAAGTGCGGAAACGCAGCGGCAAAACCAGCAGCTCTCGCAGGCCGATGCCGGATGCGAATGCTGCGAATATCACGGGCAGCAGTTGCCAGGCTAGAAAAATGGCCCAGAGCAGAACGGTGAACAGTTGCGGGGAGCCTTGGCGTATGGCCGCGTAGCCGCCCGCTGCGAACCCCAGCGCGCCGCCCAGCGCCGCCAGTGCTCCGAGTCCGGTCACCAGCAGCGTGCCTACCAGCTCAAGCTGCGCGCGCGGACTGCGCAGACCGTTGCGCAGCAGCCGCCACCGCAATCCGGCCACCAACCAAACCTGTTCCCACACGCCCGAGCCGGCCCTCATACCAGCCACGAAAGCTCCTGTTCCGTGGCCCGTGTGCCGCCCACGATTTCCAGAAAAATTTGCTCCAAGGTCAGCTTCTGGCTCGCCGGCCGGACTGCCTCGGCGCCAGTCGCTGCGACGGCCATTCTCGATTCCACCCCGGAACGCAATTCTTCCACCGAACCCTGCGCAACCAGTTTCCCTTTATGAATGATGGCCACATGGCTGCAGAGCCGCTCGACGATTTCCAGCACATGCGAAGTCAGAAAAATCGTGGCCCCGCGCGCGATCATCCGATTCAACATGTTTTTCAGTGTGCCCGCTGCGATCGCATCCACACCCTCGAACGGCTCATCGAGAAACAGAATCTTCGGCCCGTGAATGACCGCTGCAGCCAGCGCCAGTTTCTTTCTCATACCGTGGGAATAATCGGCGATCAGGGTCTTCGGACGGTCGGCCAGTTGCATGAACTCCAGCAGCTCCTGCGTGCGCTGCGCTGCGGTGGCGCGGTCCAACCCATACATCCGCGCGACGAAATTCAAGTACTCGGAGCCGGTCAGCCGGTCGAACAGCGCCAGGCCTTCGGGCACCACGCCAATCTGCCGCTTCACCTCGACCGGGTCCTGCTGCAGGTCGGTGCCCAGAATCACAATGCGCCCGGCGGTCGGCTCCAGCAGGCCGGTCAGCATGCGGATTGTCGTGGATTTTCCGGCGCCGTTCGGCCCGAGAAACCCGAAAAACTGGCCAGCGCCGACCGCCAAGTTAATCTGGTCCACCGCCACCAATTCCCCAAACCGGCGCGTCAGATTTTCCGTGACGATGGCGTAAGCGTTCGCTGTCATGGTCACACAGCCGGCCGGGGGATGTGAAAGGATGATTTCTCAGACACAGTATCTCTACTCACCCGGACGTTGGCTTCGGCAGACGAAAGGTCGGCAGGTTTTGGCGCCTGGTTTTGAAGCGACAAAACATGGCGGAGGAGGAGGGATTCGAACCCCCGTCCCGGTGCAACCGGGAAGCGGTTTTCAAGACCGCCGCCTTCAACCACTCGGCCACTCCTCCGCGTCTAACTGCTTCTGGCAAGGGCAGTTACGGACGCTGCTGGTGACAGTGGTGCTGCCTTTCGGGGCAGCGAAGGCCGAACTGTCACCCCATTGTCACCACCATCGCCCGACCACTGTACGGGTTCTCGCTTCGCTCGCAGGTTGGTTTGAGTGTATCGCACCGTGTCCGTCCTGTGCAATGCCCGAGCGGTCATTGAGGCGAGCTGCGTCCGCTTCGCGATGGCTCGCTGGACCGTCGAGCTTCTCCAAGCGCGGCACTCACTTGGCCAGGCTTCCTCCTCGTTACTTGGGTTCACTGTAGTCCAATTCGATAGGAGGTGGGTTGCCGCCCGGACCTTTCAGGTAGTGTTCCATCCACTGAAGCATGCGCAGGGAGTAGTCCAGGCGCGAGGCCGCCCGGCGGTTGCCGTGTTCTTCACCCGGGTAGCGCACCAAGCGCACCGGGGCTTGGCTGCGCAGCTTCAGGTAGCGATACATTTCGAGCGACTGGCTCGGGTGCACGCGTGGGTCGTCGGTGCCGCCGAGAATCAACGTCGGCGTGCGCGATTTGCCCGTGTGATAAATCGGACTGCGTTCGAGCACGTGCTGCCATTTCTCCCAGGGCCAGTAACGGAAGTGGACGTAGTACATTTCCCAGGGAATGTCGGTGGTGCCGAGTTTGGAGATTTCGTCGCTGATGCCGACGAACATCACACTGGCCGCGAAGCGTTCGGAGTAATACGTCGCGCCCCAGGCCGAAGCGTAGCCGCCGTAGCTGCCACCGGTGATGCCCACTTTGTTGCGGTCCACCAGGCCCGTGGCAATCAAGTGGTCCACAGCGTCCACCAAATCGTCGAATTCTTTGCCGGCGGGATCGCCCTGGCTGAGTTGGCTGAACGCAACGCCCCGACCGGTCGAGCCTCGATAGTTGGGATAGAAAACAGCAAAGCCCCGGCCCGCGGCCATCTGTCCGGGATTGCTGTAGCTGGTCAGCCAGCCGTTGCGGAAGTGCGCCTCAGGGCCGCCGTGCACCACCAAAATGAGCGGGTAGCGCGTGTTGGGTTGCTCATCGAGCGGATGGATCAACAGACCTTCCAGTTCGAGTCCGTCGCGGGCGCGATAGCGGACGACTTCCTGACGCGCTAGTCGGCGTTCGGCCAGCCAGGGGTTGGAGTCGGTCAGCCGGCGTGGGCCGGTGTCGCCATGCTTCATGGTGAACAACTCCGTCGGGTGCTCGAGGGACTGCCCGAGCAGGGCAGCGGCGGTGCCGTCCCGAGAAAGCGAGAATCCGGTCAGGATCACCCCGCCGGCGGGGAGGATGATTTTGCGGTCGGAGCCATCGGCACGAATTTCATTGAAGGTGGTCCAGACGCCTTCATCGCCGAGGAACATCAGCGTGTCGTTGTCCTGCCAGGAGACGTCGGTGACGTGACCCAAATAACCGGGAAGCAGGTCGCGAAACTGGCCGGTCGCGGCGTCGACCACCATCAGCCGACCTTCGGCGGGATCGTGAATTTCCGCCGCAGAAATCATGGCCAGGCGACGGCCATCCGGGCTCCAAACCACTTTGCCGAGCTTGCCCGGATTTTCGACCTTGCGGACCGAAGCTACTTCGCGACCCGCAAGCTGGACAATGTGGAGCCGCTTGCGAATCAGGCTATCATCCACCAGCGGCGTGGGCGCCAGCACAACAGCGAGCTGATCGCCGGCCGGGCTCCAGGCCACGTCGTGGGCCGAGCCGGGCAGGTTGAGTTGGCGTGGCTTCTCACGGCTTCCCAGTTCCGCAATCCATACTCGGACATACGGCACGTCTTCTTCGTAGATTTCCTGATTGAATCCCTGCTCGCGGAGTTTCCGTTTGGCTTCCGGGATGGCGTCGGCAGCGAGAAAAGCGACGCGGCGACCATCAGGACTCCAAGAGTAGGCAATGATGTTCGTTTCGTGTTGGAGGATTTTCCGGGCTTCGCCCCCGTCGAGCGGGATGACGTAGAGAGCCCGGGTGCGGTCGCCGCTGCGGCGGGCCAGAAAGCTGATGCCCTTGCCGTCCCGCGTCCAGGCAATCGAGGCGACGTTCACCGGTCCAGTGACGAACGGGCGGGATCGGCCGGTGGTGTCGGCAACGTGCAGCTCGGCCCAGGCCGGTCCGTCCGGTTCTTCGAACGGGATGCGCGGCACGCTGAGCACGTAGGCGATAGATTGGCCGTCGGGCGAGATTTCAGCGCTGGTCACGTTGCGCAGCCTAGCGATATCGTGCGGAGTCAACGCCGACTGCGCGGCGGCTGGCGCGGCGACCAGTGCCAGCAGCAGAAGAAACATAGGAATGCTTGGACGAAGACGTTGCATGGCAGGCTCAGACCTCCTGACTTGGAGCGATTCCTCTCACAGGCGCGCAGCAGCGAGCGTAGTCACGGGGCGGCGTCCATGTCAACGGAAACTGCCCCGCAAGCTACCGGACGCGCGTGCCGAGGAAAGTGCGGTATGATGGAAACGCCGGGCAACGCCCGGTCGTTTTACTCTTTGAGGGTCGCAAAGCAAGGAGCACGTGGCAAAGGACGACAGAGAGATGAGGCACTGGGCTAAGGTGCGCGGCAAGATACAGGCTGTCCAGGCACAGGTGTATGCGCTGCTGCTGATGCTGGGCGTCCCCGCAACGCTGACAGCCCAGGGGCCCGGGCAGGAGCCCTCGCTGGTGCGGTACACCGAGGCTCGTGAGCACAACCTGCGCAGCACGGTGACGCTGCCGGGCACGGTCGAAGCGGCCACGGTGTCACTGGTGGCCAGCACCGTCGAAGGGCTGGTGGTGGAGCTGCAGGGTCGCGAGGGCCGGCGCATGCGCGAAGGAGATGTGCTCGCGCGGTTGCGCACGGTCAGCAAGGAGCTGGAGCTGGAAGCGCAGCGCGCGGCTTTGCGCGAAGCCGAAGCGCGCCTGAAACTGGCAGAAGCCAACCTGCGCCGGGCGCAGGAGCTTTATGAAGCTGGGGTCATCTCGCGTCAACAGTTCGATGATGCGCTGTCGGAGTTCAACGCCTGGCAAGGCCGGACGGACACGCTGAAAGCCACCGTCGCGCGGCTGGAAGACGAACTGGACCGGATGACCATCCGCGCTCCGTTTGCGGGTGTCGTCGTACGAGAGCGCACCGAGGTGGGTCAGTGGGTCAACGCGGGCAGCCCGGTTGTGGAAATGGTCGCGCTGGACACCGTGGAAATCCGCGTAGATGTACCCGAGCGGTATTACGCGCGGTTGCGCACGGGCCATCGTGCCGAAGTCACTCTGGATGCCCTGCCGGGCACCCGGCTGAGCGGTCGTGTGCTGGCGGTCATTCCGGCTGCCGACCCGCAGGCGCGCACCTTCCCGGTCAAGGTAGTGGTCGAGAATCGCGGGGGCCGGATCGGTGCCGGAATGCTCGCGCAGGTGTCGTTTGCCATGGGCGAGATCACAGCAGCGACCATCGTGCCGAAAGACGCAATTGTTCGGCAGGGCTCGAGGACCATCGTGTATCGAGTCAATGGGGATAACACGGTCGAGCCAGTGACGGTGGAAACGGGAGCTGCAGCCGGCGTGTGGATCGCCATCAACGGAGCGATTCGTCCCGGCGATAAAGTGGTTACCCGCGGCAACGAACGCTTGCAGCCGGGCCAGCCGGTGCGGGCCGTCCCGCTGGAGTATGAGCTGCCATGAAGATCATCGAGAGCTCGATTCGCTACCCGGTGACGACCACGGTCGGGGTGTTGTTGCTGGTGCTGTTCGGCATGATTTCGCTGTTCCGCATCCCGATCCAACTGGTGCCGAATGTCGAAGAACCCAAGGTCACTGTCACCACGGTATGGCCGGGAGCCAGTCCGCAGGAAATCGAGCGCGAAATTATTGACGAGCAGGAAGAACAACTGAAGAGCCTGGAAGGATTGACGAAGCTGGAAAGCGAAAGCCGAGACAGCCAGGGCACCATCACACTGACCTTTCAGGTGGGCACGCCGCTCGACACGGCGCTGCTCAAGGTGGCCAATCGCCTCGAACAGGTGCCGTCGTATCCCGAAAACGTGGATAAGCCCGTCATCCGCAGCGTGGACGTCAATCAGGGCGCGATTGCCTGGTTTTCGCTGAAAGCACGCGAGCCGGATGGCTTTCAGGGCGACATCACCACGCTGTACGACTTCGCCGACGACTACATCAAGGCGGCCTTCGAACGGGTGCCGGGCGTGGCCGTTTCGAACATACTGGGCGGCCGCGAGCGCGAAATGCAGGTCATCGTCGACCCAGCACGGCTGGCCGCCCGACAGGTGACGCTCAGCGAAATCGCAGCCGCACTGGACCGGGAAAACTTCAACTACTCGGGCGGAGATTTCGACGAAGGCAAGCGCCGCTATGTGGTGCGCACCGTGGGTGAGTACACCTCACCGGAAGCCATCAGCAATGTGATCATCACGCGGCGCGGTGGCGTGCCGATCTATGTGCGCGACGTGGCGCGAGTCGAGCTGAGCTACCGCAAGGTGCAGGGGCGCGTCTTCCACAAAGACCGGCCTGTTCTCGCGCTGAACGCCATCAAGGAGCCGGACGCAAACGTGCTCGAGGTGATGGCCGCGCTGAAGCAGACGGTAGCTCGTCTGAACCGCGAGCTGCTGGCACCGCGCGGACTCGAACTGGTGCAGGTCTACGACGAAACCGACTACATCTACAGTGCGATCGGCCTGGTCGAGCAGAGCCTGGTGGTGGGTTCGCTGCTCGCGGTGCTGTGCCTGCTCCTGTTCCTGCGCAGCGGTACGAGCACGCTGGTGGTGGCGACGGCCATCCCGATCAGCCTGGTTGGTTCGTTCCTGGTGCTGCAGGCCATGGGACGCACGTTGAATGTGATTACCCTGGCCGGTCTGGCCTTCGCCTCCGGCATGGTGGTGGACAATTCCATCGTGGTGCTGGAGAACATCTATCGCCACCGCCAGATGGGCAAATCGCGCTTTGCCGCTGCCTACGACGGCGCACGCGAGGTCTGGGGCGCCGTGCTTTCCAGCACGCTGACCACGATCGCCGTCTTCGTGCCGGTGGTGTTCATCCGCGAGGAGGCCGGACAGCTTTTCGCCGACATCGCGATTGCCATCAGCGCTGCCGTCGGGCTCAGCTTGCTGGTGTGCATCACTGTGGTCCCCTCGATGTCCGCCAAGATTCTTTCTGCGGTGGAAGCGGGCCAGCCGGCGCGCGGGTTCCATAATCTGTGGGGTCTGGTGAGTGCAGCACAGCGTGTGCAGACGACAGTGGCTAACACGGTCCACTGGCTGCTCGGCAGCACCGTGCGCCGGTTGGCCGTGATGCTCGGTTTGACCGCAGCTTCCCTTGGCCTCAGTTTCCTGCTGCTGCCCAAGGCGGAATACCTGCCCACCGGCAATAACAACTTCGCTTTCGGCATTCTGCTGCCCCCGCCCGGCTACAACGTAGACGAAGTGGCCAGCATGCGGCACATCCTGTTCGAAGATTTGCGGCCTCTGTGGGAAGCCGATCCCGACGACCCCGCCACCCGTGCCCTGCCGGGAGGAGGCATCGACAACCTCTTCTTTGTCGCTCTGCCCGGACAGGCCTTCATGGGAGCGCGGGCTCGCGACCCCTTGCGAGTCGCGGAATTGCTGCCGGTGATTCGCGCTAGCTACGCCAAGTTGCCGGGCACGATTGGGGTCATTCAACAGTCCAGCCTGTTCCAGCGCGGTCGGGGTGAGGGGCGCAACATCGACGTGCAGGTCGTCGGGCCCGAGCTGCCTGAGCTGATTGCCCGCGGTACCCGGATTTTCGTCGAAGTAATGCAGAAGCTCCCCGGCGCGCAGGCGCGTCCGATCCCCAGCCTCGACCTGGGCAATCCGGAAGTGCAGGTGGTCACCGACCGACGCCGCGCTGCAGATCTGAATCTCTCGAACCGTGAGCTGGGCTTCGCTGTGAATGCCCTGGTGGATGGCGCCAAGGTGAGCGAATACCGTTTCGAGGGTCGCGAGATCGACCTGATGCTGCGTGGCGAGGATAACTACGCCAGCCGCACACACCTGATCGAACGCATCCCCATTGCCACTCCCGAAGGCCGGCTGGTGACGCTCGGTTCGGTGGCGCGGGTGCAGGTGGTCAACGGCCCGACGCAAATCAACCACCGAGAACGCGAGCGCGCCATCACCATCCAGGTGCAGCCGCCGGAAACGATGCCTCTCGAAGCCGCCATGGACACCATCCGCGAAGAAATCCTCGCACCGATGGAACGCGAGGGATTGCTCGGTGGCAGCTACCGCGTCAACCTTTCCGGCAGCGCCGACAAGCTGACCCAGGCGCTCAACGCCTTCCGCTGGAACTTCCTGCTCGCTGTGGTGATCACCTACTTGCTGATGGCCGCGCTGTTCGAAAGTTTTCTCTATCCGTTTGTGATTATCTTCAGCGTGCCACTGGGCGCGGTGGGCGGATTCATCGGGCTGTGGCTGGTGAATCAGACGCTCTCCTATCAACCGCTCGACATCCTGACCATGCTCGGGTTCATCATCCTGGTGGGCACGGTGGTGAACAATGCCATCCTGATTGTCCATCAGTCGCTGAACCACATGCGGGACGAAGGCATGGAGCCGCGCGAAGCCATCACTGAAGCCGTCCGCAACCGCATGCGCCCGATGTTCATGACCACCGGCACCACCGTCTTCGGTTTGATTCCGCTGGTGCTGTTTCCGGGCGCCGGCTCGGAACTGTATCGCGGACTGGGCGCCGTGGTGCTCGGCGGGCTGGTGATTGCCACCCTGTTTACGTTGTTCCTGGTCCCGTCGCTGTTCAGCCTCACACTGGGCGCCAAAGCCGCACTGGTTCGCCGCTGGCAGACTCTGCTCGGCGCTGTCCCCACCGAAGCTGATTAGAACTCCGGCCCACTGCCGGGCGACGGGACGAAGCTGATTCCCTTGGGTCGGCACGACTTCAGTCGCAACGGGTGCGAGTGCTCGGCTGGCTCGATGCTGTCGGCAGGGACAACTGGGAACTCCTTTCCTTCAACCAAGAGGACTCCCCGCAACGCCCCTTTCGCAGAAGACGAGCGCAGCGGGAGAGCAGCAGACAGTTCACTCCACGATGCAGCAGCCGCTCGGTGCGGTTGGGTGCTGTTTCGAGAACACTGACGGGTGGAAGTGGTGGGCCTGGGTAGACTCGAACTACCGACCTCACCCTTATCAGGGGTGCGCTCTAACCACCTGAGCTACAGGCCCGAGCCTCCATGCACGGCGCAGACCCCATCATAATGGCAGCTCCAGCAGCGGTCAAGGCAACCGGTGCGCTCCACGAACGCCATCGAGCGCTGCTTCGTCGCTCTGCGCCGACAGACCCGGCCGATGGCAGTGTTCACCCCTGTGGAGAGCATGGATCGAATCTTCTCGTTGATTTTCATTCGCCTGAATGAAGACGAAAAGGACCACATGTTCGAACGATTCACCCGAATAGCTCGACGTCACTGGCTGCCCGGGTGAGCCGACGCGCTCATCTGTTCGTGCGGCGGCAATGCGTGCCCAGCGGAGCCGCGAATTCATCGCTCTGGCTGGGAGTTGTAACTCCCGCATCGGGAAGCTGAACACGCGGGTTTTGTTGCTGAGCGAAGGCGTCTGCGGGTCAAGCGCGGTAGACGCGTTCGGCTTCCAGTACGCCGGCGATGCGCTTCAGGTTGGCCAGGATGCGATCGAGCTGTTTGCGATCGACGATTTCGAGCAAGATGTCGATGCGTGCGTAGAGATGCTCGCTGCGGGTTTCGAGCGCACGGATGTTCGAACCGGCGTCGCTGATCACTCGGGTAATCTCGGCGAGCATGCCGGTGCGATCTTCGGCGCGAATCAGCAGGCGCACGGGGAAGCTGGCATCGGCTTGCCGCGCCCATTCCACGGGGATGCGGCGTTCAGATTCATAGAGCAGGCGCTGCACGTTCGGGCAAGATTTGTTGTGCACGGCAACGCCACGGCCGCGGGTGACGTAACCCACGATGTCATCGCCGCGAATTGGGTTGCAGCAGCGGGCGCGATAGACCATCAGATCGTCGTAGCCTCGCACGAGGATGGCAGCGTCGCGAATGCCCAGCGCACGCTTGACCCGGGTGACCAGCGGTGGGGTTTTGTCTTCGGGACGTTCGATGAGCGGTTCGCCGGTGGCCTTGGCCAACACCTGGCGGGCCGACCATTTGCCGTAACCGAGTCCGGCGTACAGATCTTCGATTTTGGCGCAGCCGTATTCGGTGGCCACGCGCTGCAGCGCAGCATCGGGAATTCTCTTCAGGCTCAACCCGAACTGGCGCGCTTCTTTTTCCATCAAGCGGCGACCCAGTTCGGTGGCCTGCTGGCGTTCATGGAGATTCAACCACTGGCGGATTTTGCTGCGAGCGCGCGAGGTGCAGACGAAATTCAACCAGTCGCGGCTCGGGGTGTGACCTTTCTGGGTGAGGATTTCCACCACGTCGCCATTGGCGAGCTGGTAGCGGAGCGGCACGATCTGACCGTTCACCTTGGCGCCGATGCACTGGTGGCCGACCTCGGTGTGTACGGCATAGGCGAAATCCACCGGAGTGGCCCCGCGCGGGAGCACGATGACCCGGCCCTTCGGGGTGAAGGTGTAGACCTCTTCGGGGTAGAGATCGACGCGGAGCGTCGAAAGAAACTCGGAAGGCTCCTGCATCTCCTGCACCCACTCGATCAGTTGTCGCATCCAGACGATCCGCTGGTCATCGGTCTCGGTGGTTTGCGCGCCATCCTTGTATTTCCAGTGAGCGGCCACCCCCTGTTCCGCGATGCGATGCATTTCCTGGGTTCGGATCTGCACTTCGAAGGGCTGGCCCTGGTGGATGACCGTGGTGTGCAGAGATTGGTACAGGTTGGGACGGGGCATGGCGATGTAGTCTTTGAAGCGGCCCGGCACCGGCCGCCAGATCTGATGGATGACGCCGAGCGCAGCATAACAGTTGCGTACCGTGTCGGTGACCACGCGCACGGCGAGCAGGTCGTAGATCTGGTCGAAGGCACGCTGCTGGCGCTGGATCTTCTGGTGAATCGAGTAGAGCCGTTTGATGCGGCCATCCACTTCGGCGGGAATGGAGTTTTCCACCAGTTTCTTGCGGATCAGGTCTTGCACTTCGTGCAGGAATTTTTCGTGGTATTTGCTTTTCGAAGCGACCCGCTTCTGCAATTCCTGGTAGGCTTCCGGCTCCAGATAGCTGAAGGCCAGGTCTTCCAACTCGCCGCGGATCAATCCCATGCCGAGGCGGTGGGCGATCGGAGCGTAGATTTCCAGCGTTTCGCGGGCGATCCGCTCGCGCTTTTCCGGCGGCAGGAACTGCAGGGTGCGCATGTTGTGGAGTCGGTCGGCCAGCTTGACGACGACGACCCGGACATCATCGGCCATCGCCAGCAGCATCTTGCGAACGTTTTCGGCCTGGCGTGCTTCCGGGGCGAGAAAATCCAGGCGAGTGAACTTGGTGGTGCCTTCGACGATGCGCGCCACTTCCGGGCCGAACTGTTCGGCGAGGGTGGCAATCGGAATCTTGGTGTCTTCCACGACGTCGTGCAGCAGCGCCGCGCACAGCGTGGGCACATCGAGCCTCATCTCCGCCAGGATGTGCGCGACTTCGAGGGGGTGGGAAAGGAACGGTTCGCCGGATTCGCGGCGCTGCGCCGCATGCTGCTCGCGAGCGAATGCAAACGCACGTTGCAACAGTTCGGCATCCTCCGCCGGACGGTGGGCGCGCACCTTGTTCAGCAGCTCGCGAAAGCGCAGGTCGATTGCGCGTTCTGCAGCGCGCGTAGTCAGCGGATTCATCAGCGGAGACATCCGAGGAATCCCTGTTTCCATTGTATGCGAACGGCAACGCACAAAGAAAGCGCCGGAGCTCGGTGCACAACACGGCGGACACAGGACCCTGCAGGTCTTGCTTGCACTTTGACAGAAATGTCTTCGCAGACCGCGCCTCTCCGCTGCAGCGGGACAGGAAAAGCTACGGCCCGTCTACGGACGCTTCGTCGGTTTCGCAGCGGCGGCTAGAGTTGTGTTCGACACGCCATGGTGCAGTTCACGGGCACACCCGGTGGGAGCAGCGAGCACTGCAGCACGCTGCACTCTGCCCGGCTCCCCGGCTGGCGAACCATCCACACCGTAGAGATCGTTGCGCGCTGCTGCCGCTCCGGACAGATGACCGAGCGGGCACCGTAGCCCGCACCAAAACGGCGCACCAGATAAACCGCCACCGCCCAAGCGCACCCGACGAAAACAAGTGCAAGGAACAACTCCCACGTCACGGGTCAGCCCTCCTAGAGAAAGCTTGCGTTTGGGGCCGCTCCTGCGGTTACCCGCCTGGAACCTCCTCCCAACAGAAAGCACGCGTGCAACCACTCCCGAGCCATCTCGAAGCCGGGAACCGGGCCTGCTGAGCGCAGCCGACTTGTGATCGGCCATCCTCACCGGCTGTCTGCTGGGATGCGGGGCGGGTGGCCGAAAAGACTCAGGGTGGGGAGATTGGCGCAAGCCAACTGCAACACCCCGGCAGGAAAATCTGGAGAAATGCTCCAGATTAAGCTGCGCTGTGCCTGTACTTGGAAGGCTTTAGCGGCGCATTGGACAACACCATTGTGGTGGAAAGATTGCTTCCCCCTACTCGAGGGAACGAGGAGGCCGTATGCCCCGCCAATCGGCACCTGCGAAGGAATTCACGGTCGGCACTTATCTTTGTCCGAACACGAATCAGCCCGTTCCGCTCCGGGCGTCGCAGCCGGTCCAGGAACTACCCTGGCCGGTCGTGGTGGAGCGCTGTCCAGCCTGCGGGCAACGGCATGAGATCGGCTATGGGGAGCTGCAACATCCGCCGGTCTTTGGTTACGAGTAGGCGCAGCGGGAGGCAGTCGTGACCGGGGAAGCGATCAGGCATCCGGAACCGGTGGTGGAAATAGGCGAACTGCTGAAAGGGTGGAGCGAACGCGCCGAAAACCTGATCCCTATCCTGCAGGAGATTCAGCAGCGCTATCGTTATCTGCCCGAGGCAGCACTGCGCGCGGTGGCCGCGCGGCTGCAGGTACCGTTGCCGGAAGTGTTCCATGTGGCCACGTTCTACAACTGCTTTAGCCTGGAGCCAGTGGGCGAGCACTTGATTCAGGTGTGCATGGGCACCGCCTGTCATGTGCGCGGAGCACCGTTGGTGCTGGAGCGGTTTCTGCGTGAACTCAAACTGCCGCGCCCAGGCACAACGCCGGATCTGCAATTCACCGTGCGCACGGTGCGCTGCATTGGCTGCTGCGGGTTGGCACCGGTGGCGCGCGTGGACGACCAGACCTACGCCCATCTGACGCAGGCGCGGGCCGACAGCGTGTTGCGGCGCTATCGCCGCACCCGAAGCAGTCCGAAGCCGCCTTCCGAAGCCGCGGAGAAACCAACATGAGCGAAAGGGGCCGACTGCGTACCGCAAAAGACCTGGACTGGCTTGCGGCAGAGGGCCTCCGCACGCTGTACCCAGCGCAGCCCAAAGTGCTGGTGGGCGCGGCAAGCTGCGGCCGCGCCGCCGGTGCAGTGGACGTGTTGAAGGCCGCGCGAGAAGAAGTGGCGCGGCTGGGGCTCGCTTGGCGGGTGGCGGAGACGGGTTGCATCGGCTGGTGTTCCGAGGAACCTCTGCTCGATCTCTGGTTGCCCGGTCACGGCCGTGTGAGCTACGGACGCGTGAAACCGGCTGACGCACGTCGGATCGTCCGCGCGGCCGCCAGCGGTAAGCCGGATCTCCGGCAGGCTTTGGCTTGGATGGCCGGCGATGAAAATCCCTGTACGGCGGCCCACACTCCGTACACACAAGGGAGCAACGGATGGTTCGCGGGTCTGCCGGAGTATGCCGAGTTGCCCATGTTTGCCCGGCAGGCGCGGATCGTGTTGCGCAATTCCGGGATCATCGATCCGACGAGCCTCGAAGAATATGCGGCTCGGGGCGGCTATCGCGCGCTGCTGCGAGCTCTGACCGAACTCCAGCCCGAAGACGTGCTGCGCGAAGTCACTCGGAGCGGGTTGCGTGGACGCGGCGGCGCCGGCTTCCCCACCGGGGAAAAGTGGCGGCGGGTGCGCGAAGCTGCCGGAAAAACGAAATACGTAATCTGCAATGCTGACGAAGGCGATCCCGGCGCGTACATGGATCGCGCTGTGCTGGAAGGAGACCCGCACAGCGTGCTGGAAGGCATGGCCATCGGTGCCTACGGGATGGGCGCGCGGGAGGGCGTGATTTATGTTCGCGCTGAGTATCCGCTGGCCGTCGAACGGCTCCGCACCGCCATCGAGCAGGCCGAGCGGGCCGGGCTGCTCGGGGAAGACATCTTCGGCAGCGGGTTCAGCTTTCGCGTGCGCATCGTCCGCGGGGCCGGTGCGTTTGTCTGCGGCGAGGAGACCGCACTGATCGCTTCGGTCGAAGGCCACGTGGGTGAGCCGCGGCCACGTCCGCCGTATCCGGCCCAGCAGGGCCTGTGGGGCCAGCCGACCTGCATCAACAACGTGGAGACCTGGGCTAATGTTCCGGTGATCCTCCTGCGCGGCGGTGCGTGGTATGCCCGCATCGGCACCGAGCGCAGCAAAGGCACCAAGGTGTTCAGCCTGGTGGGCAACGTCCGGAACACAGGACTGATCGAGGTGCCCATGGGAATCACCCTCGGGGAAATCGTCGAACAGATCGGCGGCGGCGGTCGCGAAGGACACACCATCAAAGCCGTGCAGATCGGCGGTCCGTCGGGCGGTTGCATCCCCGCAGAACAGTTTCATCTGCCCGTGGACTACGAAAGTCTGGTGCAGGCTGGCTCGATCATGGGTTCGGGAGGCCTGGTCGTACTGGACACGGGGAACTGCATGGTGGATGTCGCCCGCTATTTTCTGGAATTCCTGGAAGAGGAATCCTGCGGGAAATGTTTTCCCTGTCGCGTCGGCACGCAACGGCTGCGGGAGATGCTCTCGCGCATCTGCGCGGGCCAGGGCACCGAAGCCGACCTGGCCTTGCTCGAGGATCTCTGCTGGGTGGTTCGGGAAACTTCGCTGTGCGGCCTGGGGCAGACGGCTCCGAACCCGGTGCTCACCACCCTGCGTTACTTCCACCACGAATATCTGGCACATGTCCGCGAGCGGCGCTGCCCTGCCAAAGTCTGTCGCGAGCTGATTACCTACTTCATCGAACCTACCCTGTGCGACGGCTGCCACGCTTGCGTGCAGGTCTGTGCGACCGAAGCCATCCTGGGCGAGAAAAAAGCTGTGCACCGGATCGACAACAGCAAATGCATCCGCTGCGGCGCCTGTCTCGAAGTCTGCCAGCCGAAAGCGGTCCAGGTCATCTAGGAGGCGTATGCCCAAGCTGTACATCAACAACCTATCGGTCGAAGTCGAACGCGGCACCACCGTGCTCGAAGCAGCCCGCTTCCTGGGTTTTCCCGTGCCGACGCTTTGTCACAACGACGGGCTCACGCCTTACGGGGCCTGTCGGCTCTGCGTGGTGGAGGTCCAGAACGCACGCGGCAGCCGGCTGCTGAGCGCCTGCACGTTGCCGGCCGAGGACGGCCTGGTTGTCTTCACTCACTCCGAGCGCGTCGAACGCGCTCGCAAACTGCTGCTCGAAATGTACGTCGCCACCTGCCCGCAGTCCAAGACGATTCAGGACCTGGCCAGCCGCTATGGCATCCGCCAAGTGCGGCTGGCACCGGCGTGGGCGGACTGCATCCAGTGCGGCCTGTGCGTGCGGATGTGCGAACAGCAAATGATGGCTGGTGCCATCGGCTTCGCCTATCGCGGACCGAAGCGGCGCGTGGCGCGACCGTTCGACAAAACTAGCGAGCGCTGCCGGCAGTGCGGTGCCTGCCTGTACATCTGCCCGGTTTGCGAGCTGCGCTGCCACGGCCGCCAGGCGGAAACCACGCTGTGCAGCGGCTGCTTGAACTTTGCGCCGGCCTGTCTCGATTTTCACGACCACGCCATGTGCTACCTCGACCCGTGCCTGGCCTGCGAGCTGGCTGGCCCGCATCGCCAGGATTTGCTTCTGCCCAGCGGCATCGGCTGGGCCAGTTCCGGGAAAGAAAAAGGAGAGCTCCCATGACGTATTCCCGTATCAACGCCTCCGCAGCCACTCTCACCAAGAATCGCACGGAAGATTCCATCAGCCCGTTCAGCGGGATGTGCGTGACCTGCGTGGACGGCTGCATCGGCATGTGCGAAATCGGCAAGTCGGCCTATCGGGGCGCGGAGATGATCTACCCGCAGCCGTTCGGCATCATCACCACCGCCTCGGCCAAGGACTACCCGGTGGACCTATCGCATTTCACGATTCTCGGCCGGGCCAGCGGGGCGTGGGGCATCGAGCCGGATAGTGACCGCGCACTGTTTCCCAACGTCAACCTGGAGGTCACCTTTGGCGCTCAGCCGGGGATCCGCTCGAAATTGCCGTTCCTGCTGGCCGCGATGGGTTCGACGAACGTGGCCAAGAACAACTGGGCAAGCTTGGCCGCCGGTGCCGCCATCACCGGCACCTGCATCACCGTGGGAGAAAATGTGTGCGGAATGGATCCGGCCTCGCGCATCAATGGCCGTGTCCTCTCCAGCCCAGAACTGGAGTGGCGCGTGCAATCTTTCCGGGAGTGGGCCGAGGACGGATACGGCGAAATCATTGTCCAGGCCAATGTCGAAGACACCCGGCTTGGCGTGCAGGAATACGCCATTCAGAAACTCGGCGTGCGCGCCGTAGAGATCAAATGGGGCCAGGGCGCAAAGGATATCGGCGGCGAAGTGAAGATCCGGGACCTGGAGCGCGCCCGATTGCTGAAGCAGCGCGGCTACGTCGTCCTGCCCGACCCGGACAACCCGCTCGTGCAGGAAGCCTTCCGGCGGGGCAGCTTCCACGAGTTCGAACGGCATTCGCGCGTGGGGATGCCCAGCCGGGATGCATTTCTCCGCCGCGTGGACGAACTGCGCAAAGCCGGCGCGAAATGGGTGTTTCTGAAGACGGGTGCCTATCGCCCGGCGGATTTGGCGCGAGCACTGAAGTGGTCTTCCGAAGCAGGCCTCGACCTGCTCACCGTGGATGCGGCCGGCGGCGGCACCGGCATGAGCCCGTGGCGCATGATGAACGAATGGGGCGTACCCGGCGTCGAGCTGCATTCGTTGCTCTGGCAGTACTGCGAAAAACTCGCGGCCCGGGGAGCGTACCTTCCCCCCATCGCGTTGGCCGGCGGCTTCACGTTCGAAGACCAGGTGTTCAAGGGGCTGGCGCTGTGTGCGCCCCATGCCAAGCTGATTGCCTGGGCGCGCGGCCCGCTGGCTGCGGCCATGGTGGGCAAAACGATCGGCCGGCACATCGAGCAAGGGCAATTGCCTATCTACATCGAGCGCTACGGCACCACTGTGAACGAAATCTTCGTAACTGCGCCGGAACTCCAGGAACGCTTCAAAGACCGCTTCAAGAAGCTGCCGACTGGTGCCATCGGTTTCTACACCTACTACCAGCGCGTGGCGCAGGGCCTGCGGCAATTGATGTGCGGGGCGCGCAAGTTTGCCCTGTCGCACATCTCGCGGGACGACATCGCCGCATTGACCCCCGAGGCCAGCCGCGTCAGCGGCATCCCGTTGGTCAGCGAGGTGGACCTGGAAGAAGCCGAAGCCATCCTCGCCGGCCACGACTGCTGGCACAGCCGCCACAGTCCAGCGGAGGGCTAGCTGACGTTCGGGGCCAGCATGCGAAGGCGGCAGCGCGGGCAGAAGCGGGCTTCCTTCACGTCAATCCATTCCACGCTGTGCGAAGGGCTCATCGCACAGCGGTAGTCGTCACAGTGAACCAGTCCGAGTGTATGCCCCAACTCGTGCACGGCCTCTTTCAGCAGCCGCGCCTCGAGCAGGTGCCGGTCCGGCGGCAGCCCATAGAACTCCTGGCGCAACCGGTGCAAAGAAACAATGGCGCAGCGACCGCTGAGCTGCGCTTCCCCAAAAACAAAGGTGAGGATGGGAATGTACAGGTCGGCCGCGGTGACGCCGAGCACACGCCAAGCCGCAGGATTTTCGACTCTGTCCAGGCGCGCGAGCAGCTCCGTCGCGTGGTACTGGCGTCGTTCGGGATGGAAGGAGAAGGCAGGGTCCAGCGATTGCGACGAAAGTACGACGGGGATCGGGAAGACCTGTGCGAGATGAGAGCGGAGCGAGTGCAGGAGCTGCGGTTCGAGCTCGCCGATGCGCAGCAAACAGATGGCGCTCATTGGTCTGCAACGGGTTTTTTCTTCCAGCCGTAGCGTTTCAGTTTATTGTGCAGGGTCACGCGGTCAATATCCAGAATTTGCGCGGCACGCGTCTGATTGCCCCCGCATTCCTCCAGAACCTTCAGGATGTGGGCCCGTTCGACTTCTTCCAGGGTTTGCGGTTCGCGTTCGCTGTCTTGCAGTTTCAGGGTGAAGTCCTGAACCCGCAGCTCGGGTCCCTGGGCCACTACCATGGCCCGCTCCACGGCATTTTCCAGTTCACGAACATTGCCCGGCCAGGGATGCGCCTGCAGCAGAGCCATCGCCTCCGGGGCGACGCGCACGATGGGCTTGTTCATCTGCTGGCTGAATTTGCGCACGAAATGTTCCACCAGCAGCGGAATATCGTCGGGCCGCTGACGCAGCGGGGGCAGTTCGATGCGGAAAACATTCAGACGGTAGTAGAGGTCGGGGCGAAAGCTGCCTTCGGCGATGAGCTGTTCCAGGTTGCGGTGGGTGGCGGCGATGCAGCGGAAATCCACCTGGATCGGCTGAGTGCTGCCGATGCGGGTGATCTGATGATCCTGCAGCACACGCAGCAGATCGGTCTGCGTTTTCAGACTGATGTCGCCGATTTCGTCCAGGAAGACCGTGCCCCCATCGGCGATTTCGAACTTGCCTTTTCTGCGATACTGGGCGCCCGTGAAGGCCCCCTTTTCGTGGCCGAACAGCTCGGATTCGAGCAGGGTTTCCGGCAGCGCACCGCAGTGGATGACGACGAAGGGATGGAACCGTCGCGGACTGAGCCGGTGAATGGCGCGCGCCACCAGTTCCTTGCCGGTGCCGCTTTCGCCGGTGATCAGCACAGTGGCGTCGGTGGGCGCAACGGTTTCGATGGCCTCGAGCACAGCCCGCATCGGCGCGCTGTTGCCTACCAATTCGACCGGGGGAATGACTTCCGCCAGAGTCTCCTGCAAACGCAGGCTCTCTCGTGCTGCGCGGCGATGCCCAATCGCGTTGCGAATCAAGTGCGCGATGTCGTCCGGGTCGAAAGGCTTCGTGACGTAGTCGTACGCGCCCTGCTTGAGCGCCTGCACGGCAGTTTCCACCGAAGCATACCCGGTGATGATGATCACGATCAGGTCGGGATCGATCTGGTGAAGCCGTTTCTGCAGCTCGATGCCATCGGTGCCGGGCATGCGGATGTCCACCAGAGCCAGATCCCAGCGCTGCGCGACCAACTGCTTCAACGCTTCCGTGGCATTTTCGGCGGTGCCGACTTCGTAGCCTTCCTCGCGCAGCCATTTGCTGAGGGAATCGCGGACGACCGCTTCGTCGTCCACAATCAACACACTGCCTTTGCTACTCACAGGGGTTCACCTCGCTTGCTGGGTTTCCAGAACAGGAATAGTCGAGGACGGGGACTGGCCGGCGTCCCGCGGGAGCAGAACGGTGAAGGTGGTACCCTGGCCGAGTTCGGAGCTCACTTCGATGCGGCCGTTATGCCGCTCCACGATGCCGCGGCTGACCGCCAGACCCAGACCGGTACCGTGCGCACCTTCCTTGGTGGTGAAGAACGGTTCGAAGATCCGAGACAAGTGTTCCGGTGCGATGCCGCAGCCGTCATCGCGTACCTGTACGGCAACTTGATCGGTCTCGGACAGCCAGCGCGTGCGCAACCAGAGATTGCCGCCGCGCGGCATCGCTTCGATCGCGTTCATCACCAGAGCCAGCAGCACCTGTTCGATTTGCGAGGCGTCGCAGCGCACCACGGGAAGCTCCGGGTCCAGTTCCAGGTGCACTTCGACCCCGGCGAGTTCACACTGATGGCGCACCAGTCGCACGGCCTGCTCGACCGTGGCATTCAACGGCACCCAGGCCAGGTTCATCGGCGCCGCCCGGGAAAACATGAGCAGGTTCTTCACAATTTCGCCGCAGCGGCGGGATTCCGCTTCGATCAGTTCCAGCGTTTTGCGCACTTCCTGCTCCCGGCTGGCCGCGCCGGTGTCCCGCTCCAGCCAGCGGCGCAGCAGCTTCGTGTAGGTCAGAATGCCCGCCAGGGGATTGTTGATTTCGTGCGCCACGATCGCCGCCAGCTTGCCGACGCTGGCCAGCCGCTCGGCCCGGAGCATCTGTTCCTGAGCCTGCTGCAGGGCGCGAGTTTTTTCTTCCACGCGCTGCTCTAGCGTCTGCGCCCAAGCAGTCAGTTCCGCGCGCGCTTCCCGCAGCTCACCGATCATTTTGTTGAAGGAGGCTGCCAGATCGCCCAGTTCATCGGAGGTATCCACTGACAGCGTGTGATGCAAGTCGCCGGCGGCCACCCGCTGCATGCCGGCAATGAGTTCCCGGATGGGGCGATGCACGACCGCCCATACGAACAGCACACTGGTGCCGGAGAAAATCAGCATGGCCAGCACCGTGAATCCCCAAAGCTGGCGGCGGGTGGCGGCAAACTGCGCGTCTACGGTGGCCAGGGAAAGGTCCGCATCGATCACACCCAGGATGCGCCGGTCACGCGGGTGGGCATGGCAGGCGGCGTTGGAGCAGGACGGTTCGTTTTCGATGGGGCGAATCAGTCCCAGCACACGTTCGCCACGCTCATCAGTGAAGATACGGAATCGGTCGGGACGTTCCAGTTTGGTGAGCGGTGCAGACTGTGCATGGCAGGCGTAGCACGCTTCCGCCTGTTTATCGACATAGGTGTTCACTTCGGGCGCATGCGTGGAAAAGCTGATACGGCCCTCTTCGTTGAAAATGCGGATGCGACGAATGCCCGGTTCGCGCCCGATCGTGTTGATCGTTTCATAGAGGGCCTCGCGGTCATTCCGCAACATCTGATAGCGTGTGCTGCGGAGAATTAGGTCGCTGATGCGGTCGGCGGATTGGAGTACCAACTCTTCAGAATATTTTCGCTGCAGGTGCAGATTCCAGAACCCGAAACTGAGGAAGACCACTGCAGTCGTAACGAGCAAGGCTGCCGCCAGCTTTACGGAAAGGCTGAATCGCGGCCAAGCTGGACTCCGTGCTCGGGATTCATGCGCGCACATGGTGGAAACGAGCCGAAGCAGTCGGCGCAGCCGGAAGAGTCGCCGACTGCTCGGCAGAAAAGATTGGAAGGTATTTCACGGCCAGGCTGAACACCGCAAAACCGACCGCAATGATCATGGCCGTGATGGCGATCTCCGTCCAACGGGGCACATAGGTGGCTCCAGTGGCGGCTTCAAAGCCGGTGATGCTGACGTTCAGGCGATTCGTGATGAACCCGAGCACTACCAGAACCGAACTCAGGTACAGCCCGCCTGCACGTGCACGCACGCGTGGATTCAGCAGCAACGCAATGGGCAACGCCAACCCGAGCACTACTTCGATCAGAAAAAGCGAGGAGGCATAACTGGGCTCCAGCACGAAGCGCAGTGCATTGCGATGATAAAGATCCTGCATCCGCAGTACTCCGTAGACGGCAAGCACCACCACGAGCAGGCGGCCCAGTTCTCGGAGCAACGGCAGTTCGAGCTGCCGCTGAAAATATTTGGCACTCAACGAAGACTCGAAGATGGTCATGGCGAGACCGATCCCGATGGCGGACAGAAAGAACAGCACCGGTAGCAGCGGCGTGTACCACAGCGGATGCAGCTTCTCCGGAACGATCAGATACAGGCTGCCCAGCGAAGATTGGTGCAAGGTGGAGAGGATGACCCCCAGAATCACCAGCGGCAAGGAAATCCCTCGCAGGATGCGCCGCGGTCGCTCCAGGCGGAGCCGCTCGAACACCACCGGTGCGAATTCCAGCGCGAGCACGGTGGTATAGAGCATGACGCACCAGGCGACTTCGAACATCACCGAGCGCGGGTTCCACATCACCAGCGGGTGCCAAATGCGATAGCTGCGGCCCAAATCGTAGAGCAGGGCCACTACCACCAGCACGTAGCCGAGGAACGCGGTCAGCACCGTCGGACGCACGATGGGACGAAATCGCTCCGCGTTGAAGATATAGACGGCCGCGGTCAGGGTGAAGCCGCCGGCAGCGAGCATCACCCCGCAGAGCACGTCGAAGCCTACCCACAGGCCCCAGGGAAATTCGTCGTTCAGATTGGTCGCTGCGCCCAGGCCTTTACTGAACCGCAGCCACGTGGCATACAGTCCGACCGCCACAATGACGCCGAAGATCGCTTTCCAGAACGTCAGCCGTGGCCATAGTTCTCGGAAACGTACCCAGGACATGATCCTTGCTCCTTATCCGTTCTTCAGGGTGTGGAACGTCTCTTGGGCTTCCGCGGCAGCGACTTCTTCGCGGCGATGAGTGATCCACCAGATGCCACCCAGCAGAACGCTGCCGAGCAACACGAGGTCGGGGACTCGCGAGAGAACGCGCCATGTGAGCATCGGCATCGGCTCGTGGAGCAGGTCGGTGCGGTAGCCAAACGGCTCGAACGGGACACCACTCAGCAGTAGCACCGACGTCCCGCCCACTTCCCGTTCGCCGAAGATGTGCGGGATGTACTGCTCGGGACTTTCGCGGATGCGGCGGCGCGCCTCGGCCAGCAGCTCTTCGCGCTCTCCGGTGATGGTCGCACCGGTGGGGCAGATTTCACTGCACGCGGTCACCCCGCCAGCAGCCAGTCGGTCGACACACAGATCGCATTTGCGCACACGGGGCAGGGTTTTGTTCCATTCGTACCGCGGCACACCGAACGGGCAGGCCAGCATACAGTAGCGGCACCCGATGCACTTCGACTCGTCGTAGACGACCGGCCCCGCCGCGGTCTTGGTGAAGGCGCCCACCGGGCAGACGGAGGCGCACGTGGGATCTGCACAGTGCATGCACAGCCGGCGCATGAAACCTTCCTCGCGGCTGAGGACCACGGTCAACTTTTCGGCTGACAATTTCTCCTGTGCGGCAACCGTTTCATCGTACGGATGCCCCCAGCGCTCGGCGCAGGCCTGCTCGCACAGCTTGCAGCCGATGCATCGAGTGGCGTCATAGAGGATGGCTTTGCTCATGGCTGACTCCGGGTTGGCCCGCTCCACGACAGCATCCGGCAATTTCGTTGCCAGCAGTCTGCGCCGAAGATTTCTACAGATGGCGTTATCCGACAGGAAAAAGAGACTTTGGTGCATGAAAACTCAGCTCCCCCGCCACGGCAGGGGATTCGCTCTGCCCTGCTGAGAATTTCAACGCAACATTGTGTGTTGCCCAGCCCTCACCTGACCCACCCCGGAGAAATCTGGAGCGGTGCTATCTGATTTGTGTCCGCGCCGCTCCTGGTTGACTCTCCGGTGACCGCCACTCTCAGCTCAGAAAGAACTCCTGGGTCAGTGCACCCCAGTCGGCATCGGGCAGTGCTTTGGTCAGGTCGGCCACCGCAACCCCACCATCCTGAGCGACAGCACCGGCCAGTTGCGGGAAGCGGCCGAGCAGCCGCTGCACTGCTTCCTCCATCCAGCGTTGAGCAACGGCGCCGTGCAACAGGTTGCGGAAGTTGACCTTGGCGTCCGGCGATTGCACGGCGAGCAGCCAGCCCTCTCCGTAGGGATCACGAAGGGCAATTTCCGGGTCCCGCACGACAGCGTCGTTCACTTCGCTGACCATGCCCTCGATCGGGCTCGCCAGCTCGGCCTTCTGGCCGTCTCGGTATACAGCCACAATCTTCTGGCCTTGCCGGATCCACTGTCCGCGCCGGGGCAAATCCACGCGCGCGATCGGTCCCATCAGCTTGGCGGCAAAATCGTCCCAGCCGATGCGGACTGTCTGAGGTCCTTCCGCCAACGCCCACGTATGGCCCGGGTGATAGTGCACATGTTCGGGCAGGAAAAAACCCGCCACCAGCTTGGGCTGCGCCGGAAGATTCCGAGCCGGCTGCACCGCGACCGCAGCGGGCGTTGTCACCTGCCGCTGGCTGAGGAAGTATTCGATGGCGATAAAGACCGCGAAGGTCATCAGAATGAGCAGGACGGTCATGATCCACCTCCTCGCGGGCACTCTGCGTGTTGCCTTGCCCGCTCGCACATAGTGAATCGGCAACTGGAGTGCCGCAGCGGCCAAAAGCGGCGCGGACGAAAAATCGCCCGAACAAACGGTAGACGAAACACTTGCGAGCGAGATGAAAAAATCGTCGAACCCTGCGCAGGGAATCGCTACGACACAATGTTGCATTATTCAGCGCAACCGGGCATCCTGCAGCGGGACATCTGCGCTAAGCGCCGAACCTTCAGTCCACTGGAGAGCTTCCTGCACCGCTGAGATTTACATCAGGGTTTGTTGAAAACTGCATCGCACCGCAGGATTTTCAGGCCGCCGGGCGACACTTCGGCCAACAGAACCGTGCCTGTCGCCGCCTTTCCTGCTAAGATGGCGCGTTCAACGCAAATCCCGGAGCGGACCCCATGCGAAAACTTCGCGGGTACATTTCAGCCGTTCTTTTTGCTGTATTCGTCTTGATTGCAGGTTTTTCCGGTGCGGCGCAGCAGCCGGCTCCAGCGGAGCGCCCTCCCCAGGATATCAACGAGCGCTGGCGCGCGGAACAGATCGAGCCGCTGGTCGAAACACTGGAGTCCGAAAGCCGCAGCATCTACCGTGAACGCAACCTGCTGGCGGCGATCGCCGGACCGCTGCCGGGTGCCGTGGTCGCGGATGTGGGCGCGGGCTCCGGTTTTATGACGTTACTGTTCGCCCAGATGGTCGGGCCGCAGGGCAAAGTGTACGCGGTGGATATCAATCCCCGGTTGCTCGACTACATCCGCACCCGCGCACAGCAGCAGGGACTGGAAAACGTCCAGACCATTCTGGCGGGCGAGAAGGATTCCCGTCTGCTGCCGAATTCCGTGGACCTGGTGTTCATCTGCGATACCTATCACCACTTCGAGTATCCCCGCGAGACTTTGGCCTCCATCCACCGCGCGCTGAAGCCCGGCGGACAACTGATTCTGGTGGAATTTCACCGCCACGAGGGGCACTCCCCCAACTGGGTGCTCGAGCACGTGCGCGGCAACCAGCAGCAGTTTGTCGATGAAATCACCGCCGCGGGATTCGAGCTCATCAATCAGCACAACCTGGCGCAGATTCCCGACAACTACATCCTGCGCTTCCGCAAGCTCGAACGCCCGCTGGTAGGAAACTAATTGCAGCACAAAGGTTCTGCCGCACCGTCCTTCGACTGAGTGTGTTTTCGGCTGACGGCTTACCCGACGGATGTAGAATATCTCGACGGTGGTCTTGCCGACGATGCACCGGTGCGGGGGTGAGCCATGTCGGGACAACCCAGGACAGCAGTGCAGGAATTCGGCTACTACCTCAACGGAGAATTTCACTCCGGCGGTGAACGGCTGGAGGTGCGTGCGCGCCACGACAACGCTCTGGTGGCGGTCACGTACTGGACGCCCGAAGCCGCGATCGAGCAGGCGGTCCAAACGGCTGTCGCGACGCGCGCGACGATGGCACGGATGGAGGTGCGCGAACGCGCCGCGATTCTGCACCGCATGGCGGACGCCGTGGCAGCGCGCAGCGAGGAACTGGTGCGCTGGCTGGCGTTGGAGGCCGGTAAGCCCGTCCAGGCTGGGCGCATAGAAGTCGATCGCTGCGTGTTCACTCTGCGGAATTCTGCCGAGGAAGCGCTGCGCATCCCGAACGAGCTCTTTCCGCTGGACGCTCACCCGGCCGGTCGGGGTCGCTTCGCACTGGTTCGACGCGTGCCGGTGGGTGCCGTGCTCGCCATCACGCCGTTCAACTTTCCGGTAAACCTGGTAGCGCACAAACTGGGACCGGCCATCGCTGCGGGCTGTCCGGTGGTGCTGAAGCCTTCGCCGAAAACACCGGTCACTGCCCTCCTGCTGGCGGAAATTGCGCGCGCCGCCGAGCTGCCGGCCGGTGCACTGAGCGTCATTCAGGCCCGCGACGAGCAAGCGCAGCGGCTGTGCGCGGACGACCGGTTCCAGTTGCTCAGCTTTACCGGCTCGGCGGCGGTGGGCTGGCAGTTGAAGGCCCGAGCCGGAAAAAAACGCGTTGTGCTGGAGCTGGGCGGCAACGCCGGTTGCATCGTGCACAGCGACGCCGACCTGGACTACGCCGCCGAGCGCTGCGTCGCGGGCGGGTTTGCCTACTCCGGGCAGAGCTGCATCAGCGTCCAGCGCATCTTCGTGCACCGACCGGTGTACGAAAAATTCCTCTCCCGACTCGTCGAACGCGTGGAAGCACTGCGCGTGGGAGATCCACTGGCCGAGGAAACCGATGTCGGCCCGATGATCACCGAAGCGGCCGCGGCGCGCGTGGCCGACTGGGTGGCCGAAGCGGTACGCAGCGGTGCACGGGCTCTGTGCGGCGCACGCCGAGAAGGGGCGTTCTACGACCCGACGGTTCTGGTGGATACGGATCCGGGAATGAAGGTGAACTGTGAAGAAGTGTTCGGCCCAGTGGTGACCGTGACGGCCTACGACGATTTCGACCGCGCCCTCGAGGCCGTGAATGCTTCTCCCTATGGTCTTCAAGCTGGCGTCTTCACACGCGAGCTCGAACGGATCCAGCGGGCCTGGGAGGTGCTGGAGGTCGGCGGCGTGATCGCCAACGATGTGCCGACCTTCCGCGTCGACCACATGCCGTATGGCGGAGTGAAAGATTCCGGACTCGGGCGCGAAGGTCCCCGCTACGCCATCGAAGAAATGACCGAGCGCCGCCTACTCGTGCTCCGTTCTGGCCTCTAGCGGCGCAGCCCTAAGCAACCTACGAGCCGTGCCCGCTCGAGTTTGCCCGGTGCACATTGTTCATCGAAGCGGTTCGGTCAGGGTTGTTTGTAGATTTTCCCATCCTTCATGACGAAAACCACGCGTTCCATCACATGGATGTCTTCGAGCGGGTTGCCGGGCACAGCAACCAGGTCGGCCAGCTTGCCGGGGGCGATCATGCCGCGGTCGTCCACGCCGAGCAGGTCGGCGGCATAGAGCGTCGCCGCGCGGAGGGCTTCGAGCGGCGTCATGCCGCGCTCCACCAGAGCCGCAAATTCTTTGGCGTTTTCTCCGTGCGGGAACACCGCAGCGTCGGTGCCGAACGCAATCTTGACGCCAGCTCGAATCGCGCGGCGCAGGTTTTCCTTCGCGCGCGGGAGAATCCATTCCGCTTTGCGGCGGATGGGCGGTGGCAGAACCCCCAGATCGATCACGTCGGCCAGGTGCGTGGTGGGTACCAGGTAGGTGCCGCGTCGTTTCATTTCTGTCAGGATTTCGTCGGTCAGCATGGAGCCGTGCTCGATCGAATCCACGCCAGCACGCACTGCGGCAAGGATGCCTTCGGCGCCGTGGGCGTGCGCGGCGACCTTCAGGCCATGGCGGTGTGTTTCCTCGACGAGGATGCGCAGCTCCTCGTCGCTGTATTGCTGCGCGCCAACCGACTCTTCAAAACTCAGCACGCCAGCGGTGGCGCAGGTCTTGATGACGCGGGCGCCGTGCTTGATCTGGTAGCGGACGGCACGGAGGATCTGCTCGGAGCCATCGGCAATGCCTTGCTCGGGACCTTCCTCGGCGATGCCCGGAGCGTAGCCGGTGGTGTCGCAGTGGCCACCGGTGATGCCGATGGAGTGGCCGGCGCCGATGATCCTCGGACCGATGACCAGACCGTTGTCGATGGCGCGGGCCAGGGCGATGTCACTGAAGCCGCCCGCACCGAGGTTCCGCACCGTGGTGAAGCCGGCTAGCAGCGTGAGCCGGGCGTTGCGGGCACCGCGCAGGCCCTGATCCACAGCGGTTTCGCGCACAGCTCGCAGGTGGAATTCACGGTCGAGATCAAACGTGAGATGCGTGTGCATGTCCATCAGGCCCGGGAGCAGCGTGACGTCACCCAGCACAACGGTCTTCACCCCGGCGGGCACCGTCGGCGGGTTGACCGCAGCGATGCGGTTGCCTTCGACCAGAACCACTGCGTCAGGAAGGATGCGTCCGGTGGTAACGTCCAGCATGCGCGCAGCCCGCAGAGCGATTCTCTCGGACTGTTGCGCAGCGGCCCACCCGACCAGTAACAACCAACCAAGCAGTCCCACAACAGCAACAGGTGTTGCGAAGTAGCGTGCGGCGGATCGAGTCCTGCGAAACATAGTCTCCCCTATGCTCAGAGTAATTTTTGAGCAGGCGCATCCTAGCAAACCGTCTGCGACGACACAACGGCAGAGCGCGGCAGGCACGCACGGCAACGCACGAGCCGTGTCGTGTGCAGCAGGATCCCAGTCGCAAGCTCACCGGAAAAACAAGGCGGCCCGCCCCGGTATTCGGGGCGGGCCGCCGGGAACTGCGGCACGCGAGGAGTTAGAACTCGATGCGTGCTCCGAACTGAATCCAGCGCGAACCTTCCGTACGGTTGGCTGGAACCAGTTGGTTGGTGATCACCCCGAACGACTGCGGAGCCGTCAGCGACAACCCCGGATTGGCGAAGTCGAGGTGGTTGAAGATGTTGAAGAAGTCGAACGAGAAGACGAAGCTCACGCGCTCGGCGATATGCGTGCGCTTCCCGATCGACATATCCAGGTTCCACCGCGGCATGCCCCGCAACGGATTGGCACGACCGGAGCGGCCATCGCGGCTGAGTTCGATGCGCCGGAAGCTATTGAACACGGCCTCCGGGTCGCTGAACAGGTTCAAACCGCTGCCGCCGGTAGCCGGGTTGCCACTCGTACCGACGTTACCCGAGCCTGCCACTCCACTGACCGCAGAGTTGCCAAACGTGCTCGGGTCTACCGTGGGGATGGCACCGGTGGCGAAGCCCAGGAAGAGCGTGCCGCCCCAGACCTGGGTGCCCTGCGTCACGATCAACGGATCGCCGCTGCGGGCCGTGAAGATGCCCGAAACGTACCATCCATTGATGATGCGATCGATGATGGAATTATCCACTCCGAGCCAGCGACCGCGCCCGAACGGCAGTTCGTAGAGGTAGGTTCCGTTGAAGATGTGCGTGTTGTCAAATCCGGACGGGCCGTATTCGGCATCGAGGAAGAAGTTGTTGGGCATGACGCTCGCTGCGTTCTGGATGGCGCCGATCTGGTCGAGCGACTTCGACAGCGTATAGGTCAAGGCGAATTGTAGCCCGTGTGATATACGCTTGTTCAACGCAACGAAGAACGCGTTGTAGTTCGACCGACCGGTGCTGGAACGCAGGAACTGCGTCTGGGAAATCAGGTTGACGAAGGGTACCAGACTCGCGCGCAACCGCTCCTGATCGATCCGCAGGAACAGGCTGCTCACGTTGCCGTTGATGAAATTTGATACCTGCACGCTGGCGATGAACTGCGTGCAGGAAGCGAATGCGGCGCAAGAAGCCGCAGGGATGTTGTTCTCGAACCACGGCTGTGCCGGTATGGATGTGGCCGGAGTTCCCGCGCGGAGCGCCAGGGCCACCGCGTCGAACGCCTGCGCGAAGCTCTGGCCCGAGATCGGATCCACGTGGATGTATGGCGCTTGGCCCACATTCATGCTCTGCATCAGCTTGCGGGCGAAGCGACCCACGTAGCCGAACTCGACCAGCATGTTCCAGGGCAACTCTCGCTGCCAGGTGAAATCCACCATGTGGTTGTAGGGCACCACCATTTCAGGATCCATCTGGAAGGAGAGAATTTCCGGGAACAGGTTGAGGCAGGTGCTGGCGAACAACCCGTTCGAGCCGGGCGCCGAACAACCGGGCCGGGAGGTGTCGATGCCCCAGAAAGGCGAGACCGGAATCGTGCGGTTGGGAACTGTGGGCCGCGGAATGGTACCGTCGATGCCAATCCGGAAAACACTCTCAGCCGGGTTGCCCGAGCCGGGGATACAACCCGCACCACCTGAACCGGTGGAGTTACACGGCGGTGCGCTGACGTTGATGGTCTGCGCGAAGGCGATGCCCAGCGCCGGCACAATCACCGTTTGCACCGTATTCAACCGGTCGTAGGCGAGCCGGTAGCCACCGCGGAGAGCGGTTTTGCGGTCGCCAAAGAGCCAACCCAGCCAGCCGCTCCGGAACGAAGGACTCCAAGCCAGCGCCGCGTTCGGAGCCAGGTTGTTCCAGTCCACATCAATGATGTCCGAGCGGCCCGAGGAGTTGATGGGCAGGAAGGCGAAGTTGGGGTTGAAGATGTTTCCGTTCAACGAGGCGTTCAAGCGTTGACGGAAGTACTGCTCGGCCGTGATGACTTCCAGCGAGGTGGCATCCACCTGGAAGCTCTGCCGCCCCAGCTCTTCCTTCGGAGACGTTTGCCAGCCGTAGTTCAGCCCGAAGGTGAACGTGAGCGAATTCGTGATGCGCCAGGTGTCCTCGAAGTAGAACTCGGGCGCCCACGAAGTCGTATCGGAAACCAGCAGTTCGCCGAAGGGGAGCGGGTTGAAATTGCCGTCCCAAACCGCCATGACGCTCACGTTGTCAATCATGCCCGTCATGCCGGCAAAGAGACGGTTCCACTGCTGCACATCGGCCGACCGCAAGCAATTCGTGGTGATTGTTGTTGAGCACGTTGGCGGACGACTCGTAGCGGGCAGAGTGAACACGCCCAGGTCGGAGTCAATCTGAGCGACCAGAGCGCCGAGCGAGCCGAGCACTTTGTCGTCACGCTGATGCAAGAAAGGCAGGTAGCGAACGTGCGAGCCGAACTTCATGATGTGAGAGCCGCGGACCCAGACTAGGTCTGCGTTCCACTGGAAGTTCCGCTGATCGGAAATTTGCTTTCGAGCCACCTGCGTGCCGACGTCAATCGGCTCACCGAGCAAGCTCTG
>JBBIQG010000001.1:315000-538699 GCA_037442425.1 Acidobacteriota bacterium
TAATTCAGGTGTGCAACTACGCCTGCCGGTCCATCTCGCTGAAGGTTACAAAAGCCCATCACAGCGCACCCGTATTCTTACAGAAGTATGGGCCGCGGAGAATTTGTACTGCCCCAATTGCGACGCGGACCATCTGAAAGCCTGCAAACAGAGCACGCCCGTCGTAGATTTTTTCTGCGCCAAATGCAGTTCCATGTTCCAACTAAAAAGCCAATCGAAACCGATCGGCCAGCGAATTCTGGACGCGGCATATCGGACCATGATGGAAGCGATTCGTACGAATCGCGCACCAAACCTGTGGGCCATGCATTACGACCCATCCAAATGGCTGGTGCAGAACGTGCTGTTGATTCCTTCTTATGCATTTTCCCCCTCTTGCATCGAACAGAGAAAACCACTGCAAAGAACCGCACAGCGAGCCAATTGGGTCGGATGCAGTATCCTGATTTCTTCTATTCCTGCGGACGCGCGAATCCCGGTGGTAACGGAAGGTAAAGCGGCGAATCCCAGTGAAGTTCGACATGCGTATCGCCGCTTGGTCGGTTTGGCACGTCTCGATGCGGAGGCGCGGGGCTGGACACTCGACGTCCTTCATGCGATTCGCGAACTGGAGAAAGAACAATTTTCGCTACAGGATGTCTATGCGATGGAGGAACGGTTCGCTGCGCTGCATCCGCGGAACCGGCACATCCGGCCGAAGATTCGTCAGCAACTGCAACGGCTTCGCGATCTGGGCTTGGTCGAGTTCCTCGGTGGAGGACGCTACCGCGTGCGTTGACCTCACGCTAGACCGGAACCTGCCTCCACAAGACCCGCCCCCCCAGCACCCGCGCGGAGAAAATCTTGCGCCGCCCCGCTTATGCGACACGGTGCCCTGTACGGACAAACGAAGCGCGGCTCGAAAAGCCGTGTCCCGACTTCCTGGTCGGCAGCGTGTTTATCCGAACATGGACAACGGTGCTCGCCTGCCTCTTTGACTGGAGCCATCTGCAGGGACAGCGGTATTCGTCCCGGCTGTGCAATGCGAAGACTGAAAGCCGTATTCAGGAAAGCATGCAGGGATGCGGCAAGCAACGAGGAAAGCGAATCAAGGCGCGGCAGGCACGGCGTGTCGGCCATGGTGGACGCGGCGGGTGATGCCGACCGATTCAGCCGCGGTGGTCAGCTTCCACAACGAACGGTCGGCCAGCAGACGGCTGACCAGCGCAACATGCAGCGCATGGCCCGCTTTGTGAGCTTCCACGCGACCGAGCAGCGGCCAGCCGAGCAGCGCCAGGTCGCCAATCAGGTCCAGCGCCTTGTGGCGGACAAACTCGTCCGGGAAACGCAAGCCATCGTTCAGGATGCCATCGCGAGTGAGCACGATGGCGTTTTCCAGCGACCCGCCGCGAATCAGGCCCATGGCGCGCAGCCGTTCGACATCCTCCAGAAAACCGAAGGTGCGCGCCGGGGCCAGCTCCCGCGCGAACGATTCGCGATGCACGCAAAGTTCGACCTGCTGGGCACCGATGCACGGATGAGAGAACTCGATGTAGCAGTGGATCGAGAATTCCCCTGCGGGAAAGATGCCGATCCGGCGGCCGTCTTCGGCCACCTCCAGCGGGCGCAGTACCTGCAAGTAACGGCGACGACGGCGCTGGCGTCGCAGGCCGGCGCGAGCAAGCAGTTCGATGAAGGGTTGGCTGGAACCGTCCAGGATGGGCACCTCGATGGCATCCAGTTCCACGATGACGTTGTCAACTCCGGAAGCATAGAGGGCGGCGAGCAGATGCTCGGTGGTGGAAATCAGTACGCCACGCTTCATCAAACTGGTAGCGTAGCTGACCCGAGCGACATTTTCGGCACGAGCCTCGATCTGGAAGCCGTCGAGGTCGGTGCGACGGAAGACAATCCCCGTCCCCGCCGGGGCGGGCAACAGCCGCAACCTGGCCGGTACCGCCGTGTGCAGCCCGATGCCGGCAATTTCAACCGGCCGAGCAATTGTGTATTGGAACGCCATGCCCGCCTAATTATTAAAGCACTTCGCGGTCCAAATTTTGTAATGACATATGTTCTTTGTTTCCAGAAAAATAGTAAAGAACATCCGTCCTGTCCGTCATCTTATGTTGTAAAAATGCAACACAGGGGATGTAAAGCTGTTGTGTCCTTGGCCGTGCAGACAAAGAACAGCGACGTTGGCATGCGGCGCAGCCCGAAGTTCACCCGCTGGATGAATTTTAGGCAATCGGTAGGTCGTCTTTGTACCCTTGGCGTAATTGCAGATATGCGTCTCGGGTTAGGTTTGCCGGTTAAACAAAAACTGTGTTCGAAGGTTGCGTATGTTTCTAGTAGTGCACGGCATGGAGGAAAGTATACCGATGGTCAGCAGGGTCAGCAGTCAAAAACGTAAAAACGTAAATATCTCCGGGGGTATATCAGGCGAGTGGGTGAATGCCCGGAATAGGAGAATTCGTAATCTTGGAGGCGCTCGCCACTGCTAGGATCCACCAAGGAGAATAGCTGTCTGCGTGCTGGGCCTTTTTCTTCGGCTAGAACCTCGAAATCGAACACCTGCAATCCATCGGTGCCAAAGATCAGACCTGCAGGCTGAGCCTTCTCATCGGGCGGTGTGACCTCAAAATGGCGTACGAGTTCACCAAAAGGAGAAATAACATAAACCCGAGGTTTCGCCGTACTTCTCCTTAAATAGACGTGGCCGTCGGGGCCGACAGCGGCGGCTCCCAAATCCACCGCCGCCAGGGGGCAGTCGGCGGCTGGCCTTCAGTGCTCTTTGCCTCCTCGCGAACGTCACCGGGAAGCTCGAGCCGGTTCAGTAGACTCCCGCGGATATCGAACGTCGCCGTGGCGGGCATCGGCTTCGGTTCTTTTCCTTCCTCGGAGTGTATTTCCCAACCGGAAACCAGGAATTCTCACGTGGGAAAAGGGCGACTTGAGAAACCACAAAGTTTTCACCCAGTCGCACTCTGGAGACATGTCTTGCGTCTTCGTCGAATCCTAGCTGAGCAATTTCGAACTCGCGGGGCGAGCGTGCCCGTGAAGCAACGAAGGACACTTCTCCTCGGTGCGTTACAGCAAACTGAAGCACCGGCCGGTTTCGAACCCAGGAACGTTTCGCAGCGAAAATGCAACTTTGTGCTCGCCATCAGGCCTGAAGAACAGTACAGATGCCTTTTCAGGCACGGTTCGATACGGACGCACATAAATCCTTCCTTGTTCGTCACACCGGACTGGGCAATGGACCGGGCCCTTGAAGTCTCCCTTCACCCGTACTTCTCTTTGCACGACGAGTTTCCTTCGCGGCAGCTGCTCGTCCTGTGTGCTACTGGCAAGGCTAGAACACAGCACCAGCCCCAGCCAACATGCGCCAAACCAAAGCTTTTGTAGAAACATCCTCCCCTTCCCCATCTCTCAGGTGACTGGCAAAAAAATTACTTGTGAGCCCTCGGCAAACGTGCATTGCGGGGAATGGATTCTTTCTGTCCGCAAGGGTAAATGTTGATCCTCGGCTGCGCCAACTTCTAACCCTGAATGGCAACTGGTTTGAAGGCAGGCCTCCCACACTTCTATTCCACAGCAATCCTCCGGAACACGTTGGCAGACCTCAAAGCAACGCCGCGGAAAGGAGATTACGCTACAGCGACTGGTAATCACGCGCTTTCCGCAACAGTTGCCGATGGCTGAGCCTTTAGCTGAACACATTGCTGCGCTTCCACTGCTTGCGTGGTAAAGAAGGTGACCAGACCCAAAATGAGAAATTCCCAGCGCAGTTTCATGGCTTGTCCTCCTTAACTAGTTAATTTCTACTTAGTTTTTCGAATTGTATTTTTTTTATGTCAATCTATATTTTCGAAAAGAAAAGGCGCTTAACATCCAGATGAGTATTTCGTCGCGGGCGCGGGTAACCCATTCCGCCCAGGCCAGAGTAGCTCGCAGCGGAGGGATTGTTTACAATGGGCGGCTTCACTGAGGCAGCAGCGCATCCCGGCCGGCGAGGGAAATGGCCGGGCACTGTAAAAATTTTGCGCACGGAGCCCGCATTTGCCGGAATTCCACCTGATTCTGCTGATTCACGCGCACCAGCCCGTCGGCAATTTCGACCATGTGGTGGAGCAGGCGTTTGCCCGGTGCTACGCGCCGTTTGTGGACGTGTTGTGGCGACGGCCGACCGCGCGGCTGGCGCTGCATTTCTCTGGCGCACTGTTGGAGTGGATCGAGCAGCACCACCCGGAATATTTCGACCGGTTGCGGGAACTGGTTCGGCGCAATCAGATCGAACTGGTCGGCGGCGGATTCTACGAGCCCATCCTGATCGCAATTCCTCCGGAGGACCGTGCCGAACAGCTTGTCCGCATGGCAGACTACCTGGAGCGGCACTTCGGGCGCCGGCCGACCGGGGCCTGGCTGACCGAGCGCGTCTGGGAGCCGCATCTGCCTGCCACGCTTGCGGCCGCGGGTGTGCAGTACACCCTGGTGGACGACAGTCATTTCCTGGCCAGCGGTTTTTCTCGCGAGCAACTTTACGGTTACTTTCTGTGCGAAGAGCTGGGCGCAAAGGTTTGCGTTTTTGCCGGTTTGCAACCGCTCCGGTACACGATTCCATTCCGAGACGTCCCGGAAACGATTGCGTTGCTGCGCGCAGCGGCAGAGCATCGTCCCGGCGGATGCGCCGTGATGGGCGACGACTGTGAAAAATTCGGCGTCTGGCCTGGTACCTACGAGCACTGTTATACGCACGGCTGGCTGGAACGGTTCTTTCAGGCTCTCGAAGAAGAACGCGACTGGCTGGCAATGGCGACTCCAGGAGAATTTCTGGCCAGCCATCCGCCACTCGGCCGCGCGGCGCTCCCCACCAGCTCCTACGTGGAGCTGACCGAGTGGGCGCTGCCGACACCAGCCCGCCAGGTGTTTCACCGGCTGCAGCAGCAGCTCGAGGCGGTACCGGAAGCCAGGGCCTTTCTCCGCGGCGGCTTCTGGAGAAATTTTCTGACCAAGTACGACGAAGCGAATCTGCTCCACAAGAAGATGCTCTACGTTTCGGGTCGGGTGCGGCAGATGGCCGCGAGCGGGAGTGCCCCAGCGGAAAAGCTGGAATTGGCGCGGAAGCACCTGTTTCGCGGGCAGTGCAACGATGCCTACTGGCACGGCGTTTTTGGCGGACTGTATGCGCCGCACCTGCGCACGGCGCTGTGGCGCGAACTGATTCGTGCCGAAACACTGGCCGATGCCGCGGCTCTGGGCCACTCGCACTACACCGTACTGCAACGATTCGACTTCGATGCAGACAGCGAAGAGGAGCTGTACTGGGTGTCCGAGCGTGGCGCGATGTTGGTGAAGCCTTCCGACGGAGGCACCGTACCGCTGCTGGAGTTTCGTCCCACTGCCGTGCCGCTGGTCAATGCCCTGCAGCGGCGGCCCGAGGCCTACCACAGCCGTTTGGCTGAAGCGAGCTCCGCAGCGGCCGCGGCCGCCGTTTCGATCCACGAACAGGTGCGTGTGAAAGAAACGGGGCTGGAACAGTATCTGCGCTACGACCGCTGGGCGCGCCACAGTTTTCGGCTGCTGGTGTTCGCCCCGGAAAAGTCGTTCGCCGACTACGCAGCGCTCCGGCTGGAGGAAGATACGGCTCTGGCCGGGGGCCGCTTCGCCGTTCTCCGGGCCGACCGCGAAGCCATCGTGCTGGCCCACCGGAATTCGACCGCAAAGGATGCAGCGGCGGAGCTCGAAGCGGAAAAAACTTTTGTGTTCGAACGGACAGGCGAGGGCTTCCGCGTCGGCTGCCAGACGGTCCTCCGACTGCTGCAGGGTAGCCCGATGCATCTGTGTGTCGGTGTGGAGCTGGTGGTGAATTTACTGGCGCCGGATGCTGCAGACCGTTATTTCGAAAGTCGCGGCACACGCCACCCGCTGCGCTGGAGCGGGGTGATGCCGGCGCCGGAGCTGCGTGCAGTGGACGAATGGCAGAACGTCGCCGTCACGGTGCGCGCCGAGACGGCCCAGCAGTTCTGGGTGGTTCCCATCGAAACGGTTTCGGAATCCGAAGAAGGCTTCGAGCGCATTTACCAAGGTTCCCAGATTCTGGCCGTGTGGCCGCTCAAGTTGAACCCTGGAGCAACCTGGTCAACCCCGTTGACGCTCCGCGTAGGTCCCGCTCGCTGAGCCGGCAGGTTCCCGGCCCCGCCGCGCGCGGTGTTCTTTTGCGGCAAACGCAGTAAGCGAACACTTCACAACGCGCGCAGCAAGTTCTGCGCAAACGGCCATTCGCGGTCCACCCATTGCTCCACGCAGGCAAACCCGGCCTGCTGGGCCATGGCCACGACTTCTGCAAGATTGTATTTGTGGGAGCTCTCCGTCCAGATAGTTTCTCCGGCGCGGAACTCCACCTGAACCCCGGCGGCAGGGATGCGTACCGTCTGGGCAACTTCCGAAACCAAATGCATTTCGATGCGTCGCTCGGCTGCGTTGTAAGGTGCGAAATGGCGGAAGCGGCGCAGGTTGAAATCGGCGCCCAGTTCCCGATTGATGCGCGCCAGCAGGTTCAGGTTGAACGCTGCCGTAACGCCCAAGGGGTCGTCATACGCGAGCAACAGTTGCTCGGCCGGTTTCTCCAGGTCCGTAGCCAGCAGGAGCGAATCCTCAGGCCGCATTAGTTGCCGCACCTCGCCGAGGAAACGCACACCGGCGAGCCGGTCGAAGTTGCCGATCGTACTGCCGAGAAACAGCACCAACAGATGTTCGGAAGGCTCGCGGCGTGCGGCCACTTCGCGCAGCCCGTCCAGGTACTCCTTCTCGAGGCTCACCACGCGGAGGGATTCGATGTCGCTGAGCTCGCGCGCACACCGCGCCAGCGCAGCCGCGGAGAGTTCGATCGGGTAGTAGGTGGTCGGCTGACGCATCGCGAGCGCTTCGAGCAGCCAGCGCGTCTTTTTGCCGCTGCCGCTGCCGAGCTCGGCAACAGCGGTCGGATGCGCGATGCGGTCTAGGATGTCCTGGGCATGGCGGCGCAGCAGACGCTCGCCGGCGCGAGCCAGGCCATATTCCGGCAGCAAACAGATGACTTCGAACAGCGCCGAGCCGACCTCGTCATACAAATAGCGGCTGGGCAGCTCCTTCTGCCCCTGGCGGCATAGGCCGGCGCGAACATCGGCAGTGAACGTGGCCAGAAACCTGGTACGCATGTCGTCTGGACACATGCCGACCTTATTCGGCGTTTCGCACACCGCGAAACGTGGCATACACGTAGGGATAGTGCGGCTGAAACCAGTTGCGGAAGCTGCGCCGCAGCAGACAGGCGGCCGTCCGCGCCGAGCCACCTTTCAGGACATAGTGCTTCCCGTCGAAGAAATTCGCCGAATAGCCCGGGTAGAACGGATAACTTTGAAAGCCGGCGAACGGTTCGAATCGGGTAGACGTCCACTCCCAGCCGTTGCCGACCAGGTCGGCGACCCCGAAAGCGCTGACTGCGGCCGGAAGTGCGCCCACGGGCACAGGGTCCCAGCGCTGAAAATCGAAATTGCCATATGCAGGCGCCGGTGGAGCATTGCCCCACGGATACTCGCGCTCGGTGCCTTCCGGCGTGCCGTAGGCGGCACGGTGGAACTGTGCCTCGGTGGGCAGCGCCTTGCCGGCCCATCGGCAATAGGCGGAAGCCTCGGCGTGACTGACGTACACCGGCCAGTCGAGCGGCAGCGGGATTTCGTCGAACATCGTGCGCAGATACCATCGTCCACCGCGCTCGACCCAGAACGTCGGATGAGCAATTCCGGCCTGCTGGACCCAGTTCCAATCGTCTTCCGTCCAGAACGAACGCTCCTGGTGGCCGCCCGCGTGCAAAAACTCCAGGTAGTCTCCATTGGTGACGTTGAAAACGTCAATTTCGAATGCAGGAACCCGGACCGTATGCTGTTCGAATTCGTTGTCCCATCCGAAACCATTTTCCGGTGCGCGCGGGCGGCCCAGCGTGGCCGTACCTGCAGGGATGCGGACCATTTTCCGAGAGCGCTGTGCGCGCGCCCCGCTGATCTGCAACGGGGCCGAAGGCTGGAGAATTTTCCGCTCGAGCGGGAGCTGGTGCAGCATGTAAGCCAGCGTTTCGGCATGCATCAGACGATGCTCGACGGCGGCGTGTAAAACGGTGCCATCGCGGAGAAACTCCGGGGCACTGGGCGAAGCCAGTGCACGGGCCACTTCCCGGTCCAGCCGGTCGCGCACTTTGTGGTTGTACGCTTCGATCTGTTCACGCGCAGGCCAGTCGGAAGGCTGGTCGGAGGGCAGACGGCCGTCCACCGGGTCAATCCCGAAGGCGAACAGCGTGTCGAACTCCTCATCCATGGCCCCGAGTCCGAGTACATGCTTGGCAATCATGTTCCAGTCGAAAGCTTCCAGATGGCCAAGGTAGAAAATGATGCGATGGCGCGCCGGAATCGGACGGTCGGTCATAGCCTCCGGGCGGACGAGCGCGAAGAGTTGGTCGGTGAGCGCACGAGCGTCACGTAACCGGTTCAGCAGAAAATAATGCGTTGGGCGAAGGGCTACGCTCGAATCCAAACGTCACCTCCTCGTGCAGGCTGCACCTGCTTCAACTAGCTGCACCTGCTTCAACTATTAGAAGCACTGCCGGCGATAGAGTTGCAGCCGGCACGGCCTTCACCGAGAAGGCCGGCCAGCGAGCCACGACGTCTGAAACAACCATCGCGCGGCCAAACGGAAAAATACAGAATGACGTGAGCAGCAGCTTCGGCTCGCCTCTCCATTCTACGGCTTCGCGCATGAACGTCCACCGATTTCTGGCTCGACCAGGGAAATCCCGCACAAAACGATGCTGCCCGTTGCTGCGCTTTTCCAGGGAAGAACCGTTGTGCGTTCCGCCGCAATGGAGTTTTCTGAACCTGCCACATTGCCTTACGCGGACGGCTCTGTTAGATTGACCGACCAGGACGAATGCCGGCAACGGAGCCACCCACATGGCCGTGAGCAAAGAACTACTGGATATTCTGGTTTGTCCGGAATGCCGCACGCCGGTGAAACTGACGCCGGACGGAAAAGGACTGAAGTGTGCGACTTGCCGCCGCGTCTATCCGATCCGCGACGACATTCCGGTGATGTTGATAGACGAAGCAAAAATCGAAGCAGAATGACCGCGCACAAGGAGAACCGCCACGGAACAAGACGTTCCGTGACTCAGTGGCCGTGGTGAACGTTCCCCAACACAGATTGGTGCGCTTGTTGAACGCCCTGCGCGGGCGGCGCGTGGGTGTGCTCGGCGACGTGATGTTGGACCGTTTTGTGTGGGGCACGGCCACGCGACTTTCGCCGGAAGCGGCGGTGCCCGTCGTGGAGTTCGTGCAGCAAAGCGACTACCTGGGCGGGGCCGGCAACGTCGCGGCCAATCTGGTGGCGCTGGGAGCGCGGGTGGAACTGTTCGGTGTGGTGGGGAACGACGAAGCCGGGGCCAGCCTGCTGAGCTGCGCTCGAGGGTTGGGCCTGGACGTCGGCGGATTGCTGACCGACCCCAGCCGACCCACGACACTGAAGTCACGAATCATTGCGCGGAACCAGCAGATCGTCCGCGTGGATCGAGAAGTGCGTACGCCGCTGGCCTCCCCGCTAGAAGACCGGCTGATTCGTCGAGCCAAATCCGCGCTGCGGCAACTCGACGCGCTGGTCCTTTCCGACTACGACAAGGGCACCGTGACCGAAACCGTGGCCGATCGAGTGCTCGAGGCAGCCCAGCGGCACGGTGTGCCGGTGTTCGTGAAGCCGAAATGGAAACGGCAGTTCGCCTACCGGGGCGCCACCGTGGTGGTGTGCAACCGGGCCGAAGCCGGTTTTCTGGTTGCGCGCGCACTGGAAGACGAGGACGTGCTGCAGCAGGCCGGCCGGGCCCTGCTCGCGCATTTTGCCTGTCCAGCCGTGGTGATCACGCGAGGTGAGCAGGGCATGGATGTGTTCACACAAGAGGACCGCAGCAGCCACCACATCCCAGCCATCGGCCGCGAACTGCTCAGCTATCGGAGTGTGGGGCAATCGCCTCTGCAACATCGCTCAGCCGGTCGGCAGGTGTTCGACGTCACCGGCGCGGGCGATACGGTACTGGCCACGCTGGCATTGGCCAGCGCAGCGGGCGCCCGCGTGCATGAGGCGGCGCATCTGGCCAACCTAGCCGCGGGCATTGTAGTGGGCAAGCTGGGCACCGCCACGGTCACCCGGGAGGAATTGCGCGCACTGCTGCGGGAGCTGCGCAGCTAAAAGTCAGGCGCGAAGCCGAGCGACTGATTCCGACGGTCCACCCACAGCCGCACTTCACGGATGCGGGCCAGTTTTTCGGTCTCCCGATTTTCGGGGAACGGTGTATCCGGGCTGACTTCGACCGTGACGATCACACCAGAAGCACCGTCCGGTCGGCTGGCATAGGTGATCCGATAGCTGCGCACCGGGCCGTAGTAGCCTTCCGGCCCCCAGTCCTCCAGGAAATCTTGAAACGTGTAGGTAGCGACGGGCTTCCAGAGCCGATAGGCCTGCTCGAAATCTCCCGCGACCACTGTCTCCATGAAATTTTCGACCATCCGTTTTTCCGCTTCGAAGCGGAACAGGTACCAGAGCCCGACGGCAAGAAGGAGCAGAAAGATGAAGGCTGAGATGATATACCGGCGAAGTTTGGATTTGGGTTCTTCGGCTGTCGAATCCAGAACGCCCACAGTTTCCTCCGGCGGCGCGCGGAGCGGGGAAACCGTCCTCACTCGCCGGGGGAAACGCTAACAGAGTTGGGCGGCCGAAGCAAATCGGAGCGGCGGCTTACCCCTCGAGCGCACCCCCGGCACTGGTTGGCAGTTCGATGGAGTACCTCGTGCGCGCTTTCTCGTGGTGCTCCTCCAGGGCCAACTCGATCAGGCGGTCGATCAGCTTGCGGTAGGGAAGGCCGCTGGCTTCCCACAGCTTCGGGTACATGCTGATCGAAGTGAAACCAGGAATCGTGTTGATTTCGTTGATGTAGACTTTTCCGGTGCGCCGTTCCAGGAAAAAATCCACGCGGGCCATTCCGCGGCATTCGAGCACACGGAAGGCGCGCACGGCGAGTTGCTGGAAGGTGCGCACCTGCGCGCGAGTGAGCGGAGCAGGGATCAGCAGTTGGGTGCCTTCCTCGAGGTATTTCGCCGTGTAGTCGTAGAATTCTCGGTGCGGCACGATTTCACCCGGAATGGACGCCTGCGGCTCGGCATTGCCGAGCACAGAGACTTCGATCTCGCGACCGGTGACGGCGCGTTCGACCAGAATTTTCTGTGCAAATTCAGCGGCCAGATCGAGTGCGGCCGGCAGGTCGCGCCGATGGCGGACTTTTGTCATCCCCACCGAAGAACCCAGTGTGGCCGGCTTGACGAAAACCGGGAACCGGAATTTCCTGGTGAGGCGCGCCAGCGTGGTCCTGCGAGCCGTTTCCCATTCGCGACGTGGCACGGCCAGAAAAGGCACGACCGGCAACCGGGCCTGCTGCAGCAGGCGTTTCTGCACGTCTTTGTCCATGCCTACGGCCGAGCCGAGCACTCCGGCGCCGACGTAGGGTAGCCCGGCCAACTCGAGCAATCCCTGCACCGTGCCATCTTCGCCGAAGGTGCCGTGCAAGACGGGAAAGACTACATCCAGACGCAGCCCGGGTTGACCGCTGCGTTCGCCCAGCGGAATCAGTGCGGCCCGGTTCGGCTCGGCGGCGAGCACAACGGGCTGGCCGGAACAGAGCACTTCGCGCAGTCCACCAGCGGACGAAGGTGTCGGGCCGAGCCTCCAGCCGCCGTCCTTGGTGATGCCGATGGGCACGACCTCGTAGCGCTCTGGATCGAGCGCACGAATCACGGAAGTGGCCGAAGCCAGCGAGACTTCGTGCTCTCCGGAGCGGCCACCGAACAGAACGCCCACCCGCAGTCGTTTTTTTTCCGTAGTCATCGCAGTTTCGTTGCAGCTATCGGCTTCAGAGAATCTTTTTGCCCAGACCCGAGAGCACCAGCTCGACGCCGAGCAGTGCCGTTTTGTTGTGGAGGTCGATGACAGGGTTGATCTCGACGACTTCGAGCGAAACCATGGCTTCGCTGTCCGCAATCATTTCCATGGCCAGATGGGCTTCCCGGTAGGTGACGCCCCCGCGGACCGGCGTGCCGACTCCCGGGGCGTCGCTGGGATCGACGAAATCCATGTCCAGGCTGACAGCGACCCCTTCGGTATCGTCGGTGACAAAGCGCAGGGCTTCGGTCATCACCTCGCGCATGCCCCGCTCATCGATGTCGCGCATGGTGAAGGCGTGAATGCCGGATTCTTTCAGCAGGCGACGCTCCTTGGGATCCAGATCGCGGACACCTACCAGGGCCACATGACGCGGCTCCGCTTTTGGTTTGAAGCCCATGATTTCGGTCAACTCGGGCGGGCCGTGGCCGAGCAACGCCGCCAGGGGCATGCCGTGGACATTGCCCGAGGGTGACGTTTCCGGCGTGTTCAAGTCGCCGTGGGCGTCGAGCCAGAGGATGCCGATGCGCTTGCCCTGTTTGCGGAAGTGTGCAGCGACGCCGGCGACGGTACCAATCGCGATGGAGTGGTCGCCGCCGAGCACCAGTGGCAGCACGCCCTCGGCCAGGGTGCGCTCGACGGCTTCCGCCAGGCTCTGGCAGGTCGCCGAAATTTCGCCGACGTATTTCGCACGCTTCTCGCCGTAATGCTGCTCTTCGGGCTGTTTGACGGCGATGTTGCCCAGGTCTTCGACCTGGTAGCCGAGCTGCTTGATGCGGTTCTGCAACCCGGCGACGCGCAGCGCGGAAGGACCCATGTCCACACCGCGGCGGCTCTGGCCGAGGTCCATCGGCACACCGATAATGCGTACCCTCTGCGGCATGGCTCAGAACCTACTCTGCTCCCGAACCCATCCGGAACCCCGAACCGGCGCTGAAGAAACAAACGCCCCGCAGAAAATCCCTGCAGGGAACCTCGGCACCAGGGGGTCTACCCCGCCCCCCGATGTTCAGCACCCCGCTAAGGATAGATGCGGTAGAGCATGCGAGGGAAGGGAATGACTTCGCGGATGTGCTCAGTTCCACAAATCCAGGCGACCGTGCGTTCCAGGCCGAGCCCGAAACCGGCGTGCGGCACGCTGCCATAGCGACGCAGGTCGAGATACCAGCGGAAAGCCTCCTCGGGCAGACCGTTCTCGCGCAGCCGACGCAGGAGCAGATCGTAATCGGAGATGCGTTCGCCGCCGCCGATAATTTCGCCGTAGCCTTCCGGAGCCAGCATGTCGAAGCCCAGTGCCAGCTCCGGCCGCTGCGGGTCGGGCTGCATGTAGAAGGCTTTGATGGCAGCCGGATAGCGGTGAATGATGACCGGCCGATCGAACTGGCTCGATAGAATCGTTTCCTCGTCTCCACCGAAGTCCTCGCCCCAGCGTGTCGGGTTGCCGTGCCGCTGGAGGATGACGATGGCTTCGTCGTAGGTGATCCGCGGGAACGGAGGCCGGACGGCTTCCAGCCGGGCCGTGTCGCGCTTCAGGGTTTCCAGCTCGCGGCGGCGGTTGGCGAGCACGCTCTGCACGATGTGACTGACCAGGTGTTCGCCCAGCTCCATCATGTCGTCCAGCCGGGCGAAGGCAGCTTCCGGCTCCAGCATCCAGAATTCGGTCAGGTGACGCCGGGTCTTGGACTTTTCCGCACGGAAGGTGGGACCAAAGCAGTAGACTTTGCCCAGCGCGGCAGCAGTAGCTTCCACGTACAGCTGGCCGGACTGCGTCAGATAGGCCTTCTCGTCTTCAAAATAGTCCACTTCGAACAGGGTGGTGGTGCCTTCGCAGGCCGCCGGCGTGAAAATCGGGGAATCGGTGAGGATGTAGCCCTGGCTGTCCATGAAATTCCGCGCCGCGCGAATCGCTTCCGCGCGAATGCGCAGGATGGCGGCCTGGCGCGGCGTGCGCAACCAGAGATGGCGATGGCTGAGCAGGAAATCCACGCCGTGTTCCTTCCGTTGGATCGGGAACGGGTCGCTTTCCGGCACGCGCTGAATGACTTCGATGCCCGTCAGAGCCAGCTCGTAGCCGCCCGGGGCGCGGGCATCGGCGCGCACGATGCCGGTCACCACCACACTGGACTCCTGGGTGAGATCTCGAACGGTTTCGAAGACTGCAGGATGCTCCTTCTGGGAGACGACACCCTGAATCAAGCCGGTGCCGTCCCGGAAAATCGGGAAGAGCAGCTTGCCGGACTCTCGCAGGTTGTAGAGCCATCCGCGGATGGTCACCTGCTGTCCCTGATACCGTCCGATGTCTTCGATCGTGGTCAGCAGCATAATGGGCAACTTTCCTGGCTGAGGTCTGCAACCCGCGCTTACGAGCCGGAGTCGGCTCGGGTACGTGCCGCGAGGAGTTTTTCCCGCGCGCGGCGGACGTGTTCCAGGGGCGGGTACGGCACGGCCGTTTCCTTCAACTCGAAGATCAGCGGCACACCGCCCGGCGCGGCCGGGGCATCGGCCAGCCGTTCGAGGACCATCGGCCAGTCCACCGTACCTTCCAACGGCAACAGATGCTCATCCTTTTCCCCGTGGTTGTCGTGAATGTGCGCCGTGACGATCCGATCGCGCAGAACCTCGAAACTGCGCGCGACTCCCTCCTCCATGTGCGCGTGGCCGACGTCGAAGCAGAAGCGCAGCTCGTGCAGGCGAGTGTCTTCGACGAAGTGGCGCAGGCTGGCGGGCGAAGAAAATTCTCCCGGGGTGTTCTCCAGGGCGATGGTGACGCCGCGTTGCTTGGCGAAGAGGACCAGATGCTCGAGGGAGTGGAACAGGGAGTCGAATTTGCGCGGGTCGGCGGGCTCGCGGCCAGCACCGACGTGCTGAACCAGGTAGCGAAACGGAAGCCGCTCCGCCACCTCGAGCACGCGCTTGATTTCGTCCATGGCGTCGATACGCCGGACCCGTTCCGGATCGCTGATGGACAGCGGTGCGGAACCTTCCCGGCTGGCGGAAATCTCCCGGCTCGTAGGTGCGTGCAGGGCGTGCAGAGTCAGGTTGTGGTCAGCGAACCAATCGGCCAGCGTGCGCACCGTTTCCGTGTCGCGATAGTCGAAGTGGGAACGCACACAGAAAATTTCCAGCTCGGAAAAGCCAGCGCGGACGATTTCCTCCAACAGCGCCAGCTTGAGCGGGTGACCGACAAACAGATAAGTAGAAAGGCCGACACGCATCAGCAGCCCACCTGCCGTACCGTGCGAGCTACGGCTTCAGTAGCCAAGGGCGACTCCTCCACGGCGCGGGTCGGCGGCGCCGAGCCGTTCGCCGGTGCGCGGGTCGATCGCGATCGCTTCCACCTGACCGATCCAGGAACCGACGCGCACCCGGTGTCCCATCCGCTCGAGCGCCGCGCGGACCGGCTCCGGAAAGGTTTCTTCGACGCGCAACTCATCGGGCATCCACTGGTGGTGGAAGCGCGGCGCATTGATGGCGGCCTGGGCGTCCAAACCCAGGCGCATCCAGTTCAGCAGGCTGAGCAGAGTCGCCGAGATGATCCGTGGACCGCCCGGTGAGCCGGCCACGAAACTCAACTGACCATTGCGGAGCACGATCGTAGGCGACATCGAACTCAGCGCGCGCTTGCCCGGCGCGATGGTGTTTCCTTCGGATTGCAACAGACCGAACATGTTCGGCGCACCGGGCTGGGTCGTGAAGTCGTCCTGGGTGTTGTTCAGCAGATAGCCGCCGGCCACGGTGACGGCGGCACCATAGCTGTCGTTGATCGTGTAGGTGTTCGCCACGGCGTTGCCCGCAGCGTCTACTACCGAAAAGTGCGTGGTGTGGCCGGTGCGAGCGGCTTCGCGCTCCCACCAGGGCACGGACGGCAACAGCGCGCCGGTGCCCACGGCCTCGAACTCTGCTGGATTGCCCGGGCCAATCTGCCGACTGTCGGAGGCGCGCTCCGGATCGATCGTGGCGCGTAGCGCAGCCGCGTAGCGCGGGTCGGTCAGCCCGCGCACAGGCACGGGCGCAAAGTCCATATCCGCCAGGTAGCGAGCACGGTCGGCAAAGGCACGGCGCATGGCTTCGACCACCCAGTGCACCGAACGGGGGTCGTTCCAGGAGATCAGCTCGACCGGCTCGAGGATGTTCAGCATCTCGATGATGGCCACACCGCCCGAGCTCGGTGGTGCAGCCGCAATCACTTCCCATTCGTCGCCGCGGAAGCGATATTTGGCGCGCAGCGGCGTGCGGAGCTTGGCTTGGTAGCCGGCCAAATCTTCTCGGGTCATCAGACCGCCCATGCGAGCCATCTCTTCCGCCAAGGCGCGAGCGGTTTCGCCGCGGTAGAACTCGCGAGCACCAGCGCGAGCGATGCGACGCAGCGTCGCGGCCAGCTCCGGCTGGCGGAAACGGTCGCCCGGGCGATAGAGTGCGCCATCGGCCAGGAAGATGCGGCGACTCAATGCAAATCGCTGCAGACGTGGGCGCGCCGCCTGCAACGAACGGGCCAATTTTTCACTGACCGGGAACCCTTCCTCAGCCAGACGAATGGCCGGAGCCAGCACGGCTTCCCAAGACAACGTGCCATAGGTGCGCAGCGCCAACTCCATACCGGCGACGGTGCCCGGCACAGAGACGGCGCGGTAGCCCAGCGTGGCAGCTTCGGCATCGAGCTGGCCATCGGGGCCGATATACATCCCCGCCGTGGCCCGGCCGGGCGCGGTTTCCCGATAATCCACAAAACCGGTGCGGCCGTCCGCCATGCGCACGAGCAGGAAGCCACCACCGCCGATGTTCCCCGCGGCCGGCTGCACGACGGCGAGTGCAAAGGCGACGGCGACCGCAGCGTCCACGGCGTTGCCTCCCTGGCGCAGGATGTCCAGACCCACGCGGGAGGCAAGCTCTTCGTCCGTGACCACCATCGCGTGCCGAGCGCGAACCGGCTCGGCCGGCCAGTTCGATACAGCCAGCTCGCCGGCCATGACATCCTGCCGGACCGGTTGCTGGGCACCGGCCAGAGAAACAACCAGCACGAAGCTCAGCAGCAAAGCTGCGCTCCGTTGCAGGCCGAACCGCGCGCATGGAGATGGCTCGTGCATCGAAGAGCCTGAATCTAAGCGAATCGGTGGAGAGCGTCAAGCAAGCGGACGCGACGGTGCTCGCTCAGTCGGCCGTGTTGCGAAAAGCACAGGCCGCTTCCACGCACAGCGTCAGCTTGCCAATGGCTTCCTCCACGGTGCGGGTTTTCAGGCCGCAGTCGGGGTCCACCCAGATGCGTTCTTTCGGGAGAATGGAGAGCGCACGGGCCAAGCGCTCGCGGACGGTTTCCGGGTCTTCGAGCACGTGGGTGTGCACGTCCACGACCCCGAAGCTGATGTCTTTCGAGAAGGGATGACGGCGGAACAGCTCGAGCAGATCCAGGTCGCTGTTGGACATTTCCAGGTCAAAATTGTCCACCGGCATGCGCAGCATTTCCGGATAGATGTATTCGAAAGCGCCATAGCAGGCGTGCGTGATGAAATAAGCGGGCATGCCCTCGGTGACGCGCTGCATGGCTTCGATGGCAATGGGCAACTCCTCCGGACGAACGGAAAGCGCCGGCTCGTCGATCTGGATGATTTTGCAGCCGGCTTCGATCAGGGCTTCGACTTCGCGTCGAATGGCCGCGGCGAGGGCCATGCAGGTGGACTTGCGGTCCGGATAGTATTCGTTGAAGCTCCAGTCCATGACCGTGTAAGGACCGGTGAGCATGCCCTTGACCGGCTTGCGCGTGAGTGACTGAGCGAAGCGCCACCACCCGACCGTCATCGGGCCAGGCCAGCGGACTTCTCCGGTGATGATGGGCTTGTGGTAGTAGCGATTGCCGTAGCTGCGCACCAGGCCGCCGCGGGTAAATCCGGGCATGCGTTCGGCAAAGTAGGCGACCATGTCGCCGCGGTACTGCTCGCCATCCACGAGCACATCCACACCCAGCTCTTCCTGCTTCTCGATCCAGAACTGCGTGGCTTGCCGCTCCAGGGCTTCCAGTTGTTGCTGCGTAATTTTCCCTTTGCTGAAGTCGGCGCGGGCGCGCACCAGATAGTCCGGCTTCGGGAAACTGCCGACCGAGGTCGTTGGGAACAGCGGCAGATGCACGCCCAGCGCTTCCAGTTTTTCGCGACTCATCGGGCCACAGCTCCTTTTCCCGTTCAGTGGCGGATCGCCTGGCGCACCCGTTTCAGCAGCGCCAGCTTGGCGAAAGCACGATCGCGGGGCAGGTACTCCAACCCGGCCGAGGGACACAGGTAACAGGGACCGCCGCGGATATGCGGCAGCATCCGTTCGATCTGCCGGGCGAGCTCTTCCGGATTTTCCAGCTTGGTGTTGCGCGCGTCCACCAAACCCAGCGCCAGCGGAACCGGCGAGCCGACGCTGGCGACGACCTCGACCAGGCGCGGATTGTAGGTGAAGTCCAGACCGACGACGTCCACCGGCAGCGCGACCAGTTTTTCGTAAAGCGGAGTCGGATCGTGGAAATAGACGTGGAGGGCCAGCGTCCACGGCTTCCCGGATGTCAGCCGCCGCACAGCCACCAGCACCTGCAGCGCGCGGGCAAACACTTCCCAGTCGTGCGGGTACTTCACGATGGCCGGCTCATCCACCTGAATGAATTCTGCGCCGGCCTCGACGAGCGCAGCGATTTCCGCGGCCAGTGCTTCCGCGTAGGCCTGGGCGCGAGTTTCCAGCGCTCCCATCGCGTCAGTTTCGACCAGCGAAAACTTCGCCAGGGTGTACGGACCGGTGAGCACCGCTTTCATGGTTGGCGAGCCATCGGCCGGGCGTGCCGCAACCAAAGCGGCCAGTGCATCGCAGGCGAAACGATACTCCAAAGTGAGCAGCGGACGGGTGCGCTGCGGACGGGCCGTGAGCACCGGCTGACGGAAGTAGAAATTCGTATCGAAGAAGCGGAGCAAGCCGTCGATCTTGACTCCGGCAAGCTTGCCCGCCAGATGCGAGATCGGATCGTACCAGCGAATCTGGCCGTCGGTGAGCAGCTCCAAGCCCGCTTCGAGCTGTTCGGCGATGGCACGGCGGGTCATTTCCTGCTCCGCTTCGGCCAGCTCGGCGGGCGTGCATTCGCCACGGTCGGCGGCGGCGATGGTGCGCCGCAGCACCTGCAGCTCGGCGGAATCGCCGATGCGCGGATAGCTGCCCGTGCTCGCCAGAATCAGATTCACGGCTCCTCCTCGGCAAGGAATTCCGGATCGACCGCTTCCGGCAGCAGCGCGGCTTGATGGGCGCGGCGGAGCAGCTCCCGCACTGCCTGCCGGCCGCGCTCGCCGTAGCCGAGGGTCCAGCGGTTCACATACATGCCCACGAAACGGTCGGCGAGGTGTTCATCCATATCGCGGGCGAACTGCAGGGCGTAGCTGAGCGCAGCCTCGCGGTGCTCCAGGCCGAAGGCCACACTCTGGCGAAGAGCCCGGGCTACCTGGCGGCCGAGCTCGACACCCAGGGCGCGGCGGATGGCATTGCCACCGAGCGGCAGCGGCAGGCCGGTTTCGGCCAGCCACCACTGACCGAGGTCCACGATGCGGTGCAGGCCGTACTGGGGAAACAAGAGCTGACCTTCGTGAATCAGCAGGCCGGCATCGACCGTTTCCTCGCGCACGGCGTCGAGGATTTTGTCGAAGGCCATCGGCACCGCTTCGATGTCCGGCGCCCACAACTTCAGCACCAGGTAGCCCGTGGTCCACAGGCCGGGGACGGCGATGCGACGTCGAGCCAGTTCGTCGCGCTTGAGCAGGTGCGAGGCCACCAACACCGGACCATAACCCTCACCGAAACTGGCACCGCAGTCGAGCAGGACGTATTTGTGGTGCAGAAACCCGTAGGCATAAAAGCTCAGCGCGGTCACGTCGTACAGCTCTTCCCGGGCCGCCAGGTTCAGGGTTTCGATGTCGGCAAGCACGTGGGTGAATTTCAGGCCCGGGGTGGCCACTTTGCCGGTGGCCAGGGCATAGAACATGAAGGCATCGTCGGCATCGGGGGAGTGGGCCACCCGAATCAGGCGGGTTTCCGCGGCCGGCTGAGCCGAAGCAGGCGCGTCGGCGCGGCGAGCAGAACTGTCTGACGAGGCATGCGACATGGGAACCAATTCGCGGGAAGGTTGCACCGAGGACTTCCCAACGCCCGGGGAATTTTCTCACGGAAACGAATCTTTGCAAAGTCGCTCGAACGGAATCGGAGGGACACGGTTCAGAAAGCGTTGACCAGACGGGTGAGCGCGCGCTCGAACTCGACGCGTCCATCCAGATACGGCTTCCAGTGCTGCTCGATCAGGCGCAGATACTGCTGCCAGCCCCGCGCATAGAGGCCGTGGCGAAATGCATAGGGCAGATAGGTTGCTTCGCCGGCCTCGAGCAGAGTCCGGCGGACCATCTCGCCGGTGGTGTAGAAGAGGATGGCGTGCCAGAGGTCGCGCCGGATCGGGCTGCCCCGTGCGCGGAAGCGCTGCTCGATGGTCTCGCGGACACGGCGGGTCAAGGCATGCGAGGCTTCGTGAAACAGCACCTCCAGGGCCGCGAGGCCCTGATTGCGCGGATCGGCACTGGCGATGGTCACATGGAGCGGTTCCAGAGAAGTGTATCCGCCGGTGCGGCCCGCGTAGAACGTCACGTCCACCCAGATGCGTCCGGCCGGCCAGGGCGCGTGATAGACCCCAGCGAGCTTTTCAGCCAGTTGCGGACCGAATTTTTCGACCAGGGCGGCGGCCTCCTCGACCCAGTGGCGATTTTGCCGGTCGTGCTCCGACCACCAATGACGGCGATAGACTGCTGCCGCACGTTCCAGTACCGAGACAAGCTCCGGACGAAGGCCGGACTGTTGCAGATCAGCAGCGTTCTGCAGCTCGGCGAGCCGGTTCTTGATCCGCACCAGGTCGGTGGCGAAAAGCAAGTCGCGTCCGGCAAATTCGGTGCGGTAGAAAGCCAGTGCAGCTTGCCAGTCGGCGGCTTCTGCTGCCGTCAGTTCGGCGCTGACTGATTCGATGGGCACGGCGGGTGTGCCGGTCTCGCCGTTGGCGTCTGCGGTGGATAATTCGTGGGGCAGGCGTGCCTGTTGATAGAGAAAGTGGTGCAGATTCATCCAGAAGCTGCTGTGGAATTCAAAGACCGGAGTCGTGGTCGTGGCCGATGCGTGTTCGCCAGGCGTCGCACGTGGCCGGTTGGTGCCCCGGCCAGCTTCCGGAACCTGCGACCAAGCAGCGAGCCATGGCGCTGCCAGAAGCAGCGCGACCAGAAAATGCCACCTGCCCGTTTTCGTCTCGCGAGGCTCCATCGGCGCGATTCTACAGCAGGCCCAATGGAACGAGTGAACTTCGTGTGGAAGGACAGGCTCAGCGCGGGCCGAACAGGCGGCTGCCACCTCGCACCGCAGCCACCACCAACGCCATCTTGACCAGTTCGGCAGGAAGGAAAGGCAGCAGGCCGCCCAGCAAAGCCAGCTTCCAGCCGTGTCCGATGCCCCAGGCAATCCAGGCACAGCCGGCGGTGAAGATCACTGCTTCGCCAACCAGCAGGGCGAACACCAGCCGTACATTCTGTTTCCAGGCAAACGCGTTGCTGCGCGTCGGCAAAGACGTCGCAGGTGCGGAGATGTTCCAGCGTTCCGCCAGCCAACCGGTCAGAAACGCGGCGGCTGGGTAAGAAAGCAGGTAGCCCGCGGTGGGACCCACAAAGCGCGCCAGACCAGGCAGACCGAACGGCTGAAACACGGGCAGGCCGGCAGCGCCTTCGAGCAGATACAACGTCAGAACCAGCGCCGAGCGGCGCGCGCCGAACAGCACGGCCACCAGCAGCACACCGAACGTCTGGCCGGTGATGGGCACCGGCGTCCAGCCGAGCGGGATCACGATCCAGGCACAGAGCACCAGGAGCAGGTTGGCGGCCAGCAGCCGCACCAGCTCGATCAGCCAGCCTTCCCCGGCAATCATGCGTTCGGCAAGTACGCGATTTTGCGCCATCGTCTTCTCCGGCCTGTGCATGGCAGCGCGCGCAGGCAATGCCACGGCCGCGGAAGATTATACCGGAAAGTCGTCGTTGCGCAGCGCGCAGATTCTTCCTGCGTCCCGAGCGGTCACCGAGCCGGCGGCAGAACGAGCTGCACGCGGACGCGGTCTGTTGGCAGGGAATCCGGGCGCAGCTCAATGCGTTCCGCAGCGATTTTGCCCTGCTCGACCAGATAGCGGCGAACCAGCTCGGCACCACGCGGCGGCGAGCGGTCGCGACCATCGGCCGCGCCCGAAGCAAACAGAACGACACAGCGGATGCGCGGGAAACGCTGCAAGACTTCGATCAGCGCGTTCAACGGTTGCCGGGCGGCAGCTGCCAGCGTTCGGCTGCTGCGCGGCAAAGCCATCTCCCAGGTAGGCGCGATGCGTTCCAGACGCAAAGTGATTCGATCGCTGCCCACGCGTTCTCGCAGCGAGCGGGTCACGGCTTGCTCGCCGAGCAGCCCCAGCTCCTGCTCCGCCAGGTAGGTCAACCGCAGAACGATCCCCTCGGCCTCCGAGGAAAGTTCCACAGCGTAACCGGCCAGCGGGGCGTGCTCCATGGGCCAAGCGGTCATCAGGGCTGGTCGGAGGCGATCCCACAGACGTTCGCGGAACGCATCGAAGGATTCCACGGGCGCAGCTGCGTGGCTCCCGGTAGCGTTGGCGAGCGCATGGAGTTCGTCCCGGGTGGCCACCTCGTACAGCGAGAGCTGCACCGGACGGCCAATGCGCGAACTGATCCGCTCGCGCAGGCGCACTCGGGAGTCCTCCGCAAAACGCTGCGAGAGCAGCGCCGTGATGCCCACGCGCACATGGCTGGGATGGATTTCGATTTCCTGATGCACTATCTCTGTTTCCGGGTATTCCCCCCGCAAGGTGCGGTTCAGCTCGTCCAGAATGATCCGGCGAATGTTGGCTTCCTCGCGGAGCTGATTCAGGGTGCGACCCAGCGGCACGGCCACCATGATCAGAAAGATCAGCAGTGCGGCAATCCGCCGGGGCAGTGTGCCCACACGCCCGAGTAGTCCGCGCAGCGGTGTGTGTTGAATGGCTTCGAAGAGCCGTTCGTCTTTCTCGGTCGTCTCCAGCCACTCATTGATCCTGCGGCGAACGCCGGTGGTGTCCATCCGCACGCTGAAGAACACCAGAAAGGAGCTGAAAATGATGGCCACCAGGTTGGTCAGATAGAGCAGGCCTCCGCCGCGAATGATCGGCCAGTCCCAACCAATGCCGACGCCGAACCCGACCACTCCGAGCGGCGGCATCAAGGCAACGGCGACGGCCACACCGGGAATGGCCGTGACCCCACCGCCCTGACCGCCGCGGCAGACCACGATGGCGCCGATCATCCCGGACATCACGGCCACGGCCAAATCGAGCAAGGTGGGTTGCACGCGACTCAGGATTTCATTGGTGGGACTGCGGAACGGCAGAATCCAAGTGATCAGGGCCGCCAGAACAATCGAACCGAACGAGCTGAGCACGACATTCAGCAGGGCACGGATGCCGAGATAGAAATCGCCCAGCGCGACCGCCAATCCACTGGCAATGATCGGTCCCATCAGCGGGGAGAGCAGCATCGCGCCGATGACGATGGCCGGGCTGTTCATGATCAAGCCCAGGGTGGCAATACCGATGGAAAACAGAATTTCCAGCCAGTAGTTCAGGTCGGCAATCTCGGCGTTGCGGAAAACCCCTTTGTAGATTTCCAGTTTGCGCTCGTCGTCGACCAGCAGGAGTTGGGCAAACGTCCGACGCAGCAGATTGATGGTGCGCATGGCGGCATGCCCGATACGGCTCAGTTCGGTGCGCGTCAGCTTCGAGGGCGGCTCGTGCGCTGGGATGGGCTCTGGCATGTGCAGTCGGGTACCCCAAAAGTAGCGTCCGGCGTCAGGCCGGTCAAGCTCTGGAACGAGCCGAGCTCAGGGCCGAGCCGCAGGTTCGATCCGCGGGTCGGTGGCGGTGGCGATAGCGCCTCGTTTGTCCCCGCCGCGCAGCGTACCGGCAGCGTCCAGGTAAAACGAACGGCGACCGGTGATGCCATACTGAACCGGCGCGCAGGCCAGCTCGTACGACGGTTCTCCACCTGCCTCCGCGGCCGGCAGGATGCGATAGCGGAAGCGGTAGCCGTCTTTTTCTCCGGCGGCCAGTTCAGCGTCAATCAGTTGTGCCGCTTCGGGGGCAATCTGGCCGTCGGCGGAAGGACCGAGCTGGGCCAGCGATTCCGGCAGACGCCCGAAGGCCGTGCGATAGGTGGCGATGGCCTCGCGCAGGCGGCGCAGCAAGAGTATCGCCGCGTGCTCTTTTTCCTCCAGTTCGAGTTCGGCCCAACGTTCGCGCAGCTGCGGGATATCCAGCAGCAGCACGCCGAGCGAGAGAATCCGCCAGCCGCCGCTTTCCCGCACCATACCGACCAACGTGTGCTGCCCATCACCGGTTTCCAGGGGAATGAAGGCGAGATTCTCAGCCGTGCGCTCCGGCCCGAGCCGCAGCACGGCCACGGTGGTACCGGTGTCGCAGGTGATGCGGGTTTGCCCACCGGCTGGGTAGTCCACCTGCGGCCGGCCGGGCGACTCCAGGCGTACCAGTCGTCGCATCAGGTTGGTGCGTTGCGAAGGAGGCAGCTCGCGGAAGGCAGCGCGGTTGGCCTCGGTCAAGTAGGGTAAGAAAAGCGCTTCGTTCTGTCGGCAAGCAGCCAGCAGAGCCGAAGTCAGTGCGGCCAGCGGGCTGACTTCGCTGCCCGGCTGGCCCTGTTGTGGCGCCAGCGCCGCGGGCAGGGCCAGTCCCAGCAGGACGATGGCGATCAGCCGGGTGCTGTGCTGGCCGGTCATGGCGAGTTTCCTTCTTGCAAACGCTGCAGCAGTCCGGGCAGCTCGCGGGTGAACTGGGAACGCGGCAGAACCACGCTGCAGCCGGCACTGCGAGCGCGTTCGGCCAGCTCAGCCTGCACGTGCGCGAAGAAACCAACGACCGGAGTGCGACGGTCCTGCTCGCGGAGCCGTGCGATGGCGTCCAGTGGATTGCCGCGTGCGTTCAAATCGATCAGATAGAGTCGGGCTGGTGCTTGCTGAAGACGCTCGGCCAGCGCTTCAGCTGTGGAGACGAACTCGACGGTGACACCCGCGTGCCGGGCTGTCTCCTGCACGCGGGCACGGAAGAACAAATCATCGAGCCAAGCCACAACGGCTGCCATGCGCGGGCACCTCCTGCCCTTCGTATTTTCACCTTTTGCGCGCATTTTGGAAACCCGGAGGAACGACCCACCCGGCTTGCCCTGCCGACTGCGGATTTCGAGGCCTACGCGCGCAAAGCGGCTGCGCTTTCCGACTCCGGCAGATTGCGTTATAAGAGAGCGAGCAAAACGGAGGAAATCATGAACGCAGCCGAAATCCGGCCCGCACTGACCGTGCTGGCTGAAACGCCCGCGGTTCTGGCGAAAGTTCTTCAGGGCGCCACCGCTGAGCAGATGCAGTGGAAGCCGGCACCGGAACGGTGGTCGGTCAGCGAAGTGCTGGCGCACCTAGCGGAGGTCGAGCGGGTATTCCGTGACCGCGCCCAGCGCATCGCCGAGCAGGAGTTGCCGCCGATTGCCAGCTACGATCAGGAGCAGGCCTATCGCCGGGGAGACTACTCCTCCGGCCGCGCGGAAGAACATTTGCAGCGGTTTCACCAGGAACGAAAAGCCACACTGCAACTGCTACGTGCGCTGCCCGATGCCGCGCTCGCCCGGCGGGGCCTGCATTCCGAAATCGGCGAGTTCACACTCAGCGAGCTGCTCCAGGAATGGGCGTTCCACGACCTGGGCCACATTCGGCAGATTGCGGAGCTGTACCGGGCACAAGCGTTCTATCCACACATGGGCGGCTTCCGGCGCTACTACACGGTGAAGCCATGACCCCGCCGAGCACTCTGGCGCGGCAGATTCTAGAGCTGTTCGATCGGCTCGGCAGGGAACGGCTGGATCTGCACGCGATCTTCGAAATGATCGGAGGCCATCGGCCCGAACAGCAGAGCGTGATCTGGGAAGAAGTGGATCGGATGATTGCGCAGGATTGGCTGTTGCCGTCCAGTGGCGACTTTTTTCTGCGCAGCGAACTGGGCCGGCTGGCGATCGCCGATCGCAGGCAGGTCACTCTGCTGACGCGAAAAGGATGTCATTTGTGCGAGGTCGCCCGAGACCGACTCGAGCCGGTGCTGGCCGAGCTGGGAGCGCAGTTGCGCGTGGTGGATGTGGACTCCGACCCGGTGCTCCGCGAACAGTACACAGCAGACGTGCCCGTGATTTTCGCCGGTCCGGTCGAAGTGAGCCGTCATCGCGCGGACCTCGAAAGCCTGCGCCGAGCCATCCTGGGTCCGGCCAGCAGCACCTGAGCGCATTCCGCAAACTCCGGGGCCAGACGCGCGCCAATTGCTTCCAACACGCTCATTCCCCGGAAAACCAGAATGGTTGCCCAGTACGCTTGCTGTCGAAGTGCCCACCTAGTGGTCGGAGTGCATTTTTGCGCCCACCGATTCTTCCGGCTGAGCGCCGCGCCGGCCGCGCACGCGGTCATAGACACTGAGATGGCAGGTCGAACCGATGGCTTCGTTGTAGTAGGTGGGCACACCCAGCGCCGCACGTAGCTCTTCGTTGAACCGGCGCAGATTGGCCAGTTGCTCGGCCAGTGCCGGCAGTTTTCGGCCGTCGTCGGTGAGTAGGAATTTCTGATAGCCGGCATCCCAGAGCCGGCTGAACTGGCCGTTCACCATGATTGCCGGCAAGTGCGTGAGCTGGAACTTTCCGTCCGGAGTCCGGCGGAACTCCGCGCCGCAACCGTGCTTTTCTACGCGAACCACGCCACCGGTACTCCGCACGGAAAATCCCCGTGCGGGCAGTGCCTCCAAGCGGGCCGGATCGAACCGTTCCTCCACATACCACATGGCAGCCCAGAATAGGGATTGCAGAGGCATGCTGTCAAACGGTTCAGTCACGCTTTCGCCCCGCTGAGATGCGGAAGGCATCCATTCCCTACTATTTGTAGGGTCTTTCTGGTAAGCTATGCTATGTAGTCCTCGGAACGCGAGCGTGACCTGCGTATCTAAAAACTGAGGGGGGCTGCACGGGCTACTGCAGGACACCGACTCATTTCGCGCGATTGTCCGCAGAATCAAACAGTTATGACTCGTTCTGCCATTTCCGAACCGATTTCCGACACCCGCGCCGCCAGGCACGATCGGCAGCAGGTGTTGGGACTGATTGGCGGCACACCGCTGTTGCGGTTGCGCCGCGTGGTATCCGAGTTTGTCAACGTAGAATTTTACGCCAAAGCGGAGTGGTTCAATCCCGGGGGTTCGGTAAAGGATCGTCCTGCGTTGAACATGATTCTGGAAGGCGAACGGAGCGGAGCCTTGCGGCCCGGTAAGGTGATTCTCGACGCAACCAGCGGGAATACCGGCATCGCCTATGCGATGGTAGCGGCGGCGCGAGGCTACCGCGTCAAGCTGTGTCTGCCGGCCAGTGCTTCGGAGGAACGCAAGCGCATCCTGCGGGCCTATGGTGCCGAGCTGGTCATCACGCCGGCCGAGGAAGGCTCCGATGGCGCCATTCGCCGCGCGCGAGAAATCTACGCGCAGGATCCCAATCAATATTTTTATCCGGATCAGTACAGCAACCCGGCGAACTGGCGCGCCCATTACCAGACGACCGCCATGGAGATCTGGGAGCAGACCGGAGGCCGGCTCACCCACTTTGTCGCCGGTCTGGGGACCAGCGGAACGTTCGTCGGGGTGGCCCGCCGGCTGAAAGAACTGAATCCGGCCATCCGGTGCATCAGCGTGCAGCCGGATTCCGCGTTCCATGGGCTCGAGGGTTTGAAGCACATGGCCACAGCCATCGTGCCGGCCATCTATGATGCGAGCTTGGCGGACGAAGACCTGGCCGTGCGCACTGAACAAGCCTACGGCTGGGTGCGCCGGCTCGCGCGCGAAGAAGGGCTGCTGGTGGGCGTCAGCTCCGGCGCGGCGCTCGAGGGCTGCGTGCAGGTAGCGCGCCGGCTGCCGCGGGATCAGCACGCCGTGCTGGTCACGGTGTTCCCGGATTCCGGGGACAAATACCTGAGCGAGCGATTCTGGGAGGAAGACTGACGGTGTCCACGCTGCGCATTCGTGCCGACTTGGTCGAGCAGATCCACCGTCACGCAGCCGACACGTATCCGCTGGAATGCTGCGGGGCGTTGCTCGGCCGCGACGATACCGAGGCGCGCGAAGTACTTGCCCTGTTGCCCCTGCCCAATCGCCAGCAGGAATCGCCCCGCAATCGGTTTGTGGTGTCGGCCGAAGACGTCCGCGCTGCCGAACGTGCTGCGCTGCAGCAGGGACTCGAGCTGGTGGGCTGGTACCACTCCCATCCGGATCACCCGGCGCAGCCGAGCGCGTTCGACCGTGAGCATGCCTGGCCGTGGTACAGCTATGTCATCGTCAGCAGCGGCTCCGGAGCGAAGCTGGAACTCACCTGCTGGCGTCTGGCAGACGACCGCAGCCGCTTCGAGCCGGAAGCCGTGGTCACGATGGTCGAAGCGCCGCGATAGTTTCCAGGAGAGCGAACCATGCCTGTCAAAGTGATCATCCCCACGCCGCTGCGACCCTACGCGGGCCGGCGCGAAAGTGTGGAGTTCGATGCCCGCACCGTGCGCGATGCACTCGACCGCCTCACCACCGAGTACGGCGAGTTGCGCCGGCACCTGTTCACTGAAGAGGGTCGGCTGCGCAGCTTCGTGAACGTCTATGTGAACGACGAAGACATCCGCTATCTGCAAAAGGAGAACACCCCGCTGAAGGAAGGCGATCAAATCACCATCGTGCCCTCGATTGCTGGCGGGACCGATGGCGCCGTGGCTCCGGCAGCGGTCGCCACGGCAACGCTGTCCAAGGAAGAAATCCTGCGCTACAGCCGCCACCTGATCATGCCCGAAGTAGGCCTGGAGGGACAGTTGAAGCTGAAGCAGGCACGAGTGCTGCTGATCGGCACCGGCGGCCTGGGCGCCCCGTTGGGACTCTACCTGACTGCGGCAGGCGTGGGCCGGATCGGACTGGTGGATTTCGACACGGTGGATTTCACCAACCTGCAACGGCAGGTGATGTTCAGCACCGCCGACGTGGGCCGTCCCAAACTCGCGGCCGCTCGGGAACGACTGGCGGCGCTGAATCCAGAGATTCAACTCGACACCTACGAAACACGGCTGACAAGCGAGAATGCGCTCGACATTCTGCGCCCGTACGACGTGGTCGTCGACGGCACCGACAATTTTCCCACCCGCTACCTGGTCAACGATGCCTGTGTGCTGCTGGGTAAGCCGAATGTTTACGGTTCGATCTTCCGATTCGAAGGTCAGGTGAGCGTGTTCGGTATGCCCGAAGGGCCGTGCTATCGCTGCTTGTACCCGGAGCCGCCTCCGCCCGGACTGGTGCCCTCGTGTGCCGAAGGTGGTGTGCTGGGCGTGCTGCCCGGCATCATCGGCGCCATTCAGGCGATGGAGACGATCAAGCTCCTTCTCGGCCGGGGCGATCCGCTGGTCGGACGACTGCTGCTGTTCGACGCCCTGGCGATGCGTTTCCGCGAGCTGCGATTGCGCAAGAATCCGGAATGCCCGGTTTGCGGACCACAACCCACGGTGACGCGCCTGATCGACTACGAAGAGTTCTGTGGGATCCGTGGAGAAGAGGTGTCGGCGCCCACCGCCACCGTGCCGGAGATCGAACCGCGAGAGCTGAAAGCGCGACTCGAGCGTGGCGACGATCTCTTCATTCTCGACGTGCGCGAACCCCACGAGTACCAGATCTGCAACCTGAACGGCTACCTGCTACCCCTCGGCGAGCTGCCGCGGCGCGTCCATGAGCTGGACAGCTCGCGCGAAATCGTGGCGCACTGTCGCAGCGGGAAACGCTCGGCCGAAGCCGTCGAATTTTTGCGCAAAGCCGGCTTTCGCAAAGTGTGGAATCTGAAGGGAGGCATTCTAGCCTGGTCGGATCAGGTTGATCCCTCCGTGCCGAAGTACTGAACGCACCGGCAAAGCCGCACACGGACTGCAACGCGCTCACTCCCGACGAAACTGCGCTGGCGGCTGCTGCGCAGCCACTCCCAATTCAGGAGGCCTGCATGACCCTTTTCGACGAACTGCTGGAAAACAATCGTCGGTATGCAGAATCGTTCCGACTGGGTGAACTAGCCATCCCGCCGGCCAAGAAGCTGGCCGTAGTGGCCTGCATGGATGCACGGTTGACGGTAGAAAAGCTGCTGGGCATCGAAACCGGCGACGCTCACATCATCCGCAACGCCGGCGGATTGGCCACGGACGACGCACTGCGCTCACTGATCCTTTCGACGCAGGTGCTGGGAACACGGACCGTGGCCGTGATCCAGCACACTGACTGCGGAATGCTGAAGTTCAGCGAAGCGGATCTCCACCAGCGCATCCAACAGGCCACCGGACAGGACACTTCCGGACTCCGCTTCCTGGTCTTCTCCGACCTGGAGCAAAGTGTGGCCGAGCAGGTGCGTCGTATCCGCAGCAACCCTTTCCTGCCGCGCGAGCTGCAGGTCCGCGGATACATCTACGACGTGCACACCGGACGGCTGCGCGAGGTTCCCGCCTGAAACCTTCGCCCGCCCGGCCACACAGAACAAAACGAGACGGTCGGGGCAAGGTGATTGCGCCCGCGCACCAGTGGCGCCTGCACGGTTGCGGGGATGCCGCTGGCTCTTCCCAAGCAAACAAGCCCCTCTGGAAGCACCCCGTCGGCGGCGAAAAACGCTCGACACCCATTTCTGTTTTCTTGAGCGGAAAGAAGTAGGTTCGGTATAAAGCACAATCGCAAACAGAGCAGCCACCTGGGTGTTCTGCCCGATGAGCCGCGACTGCAAAAGTTGCCGGATGGCAGTCGCTTTTCAGGCACTTGATGGGAAAGATGGAAGTGCCACCGGAAACGTCCGAGTGACAGAAGAGCTATTCGGAAGATTTCTGCTTGTCAAGTTTGAGCTGGATGACAATTTCCTGCCGCCCGTCCAGGCTGGAAATGGTCCGCTTGGCCGAGATCAAATCGCCGCGCTCCGCATGGATTTCGTAGTCCACGTTCGGATCGAGCCCACTGAACCGGTACCGGCCCTCTTTGTCGGCAATGTAGGTGCGCACCATCATGGTCTGGCGATTTTTCAAATAGACGATGCTGCTGGGAGCGGGATTTTCATCCCGGTCGACCACGATGCCGCGGACCGTGCGCAGCTTGCGTTCCTGCGCCACCCCAACAAGTACCCCGAAGGTGAGTAGGACCATGAGCCCCAGAACCTGCAGCGGCTTTCTCACGACCTTACCTCCCTCCTGCGCGTTGGCGCCTGACGATTCTTTCTTCCGCCTGACCTGACGTCCCTTGCAGGAACGGCTCCTTGCCCACGCGAGCCGTCAGGCCGAGGTGTTCGGCTGCCCGGGGGCACCACCCATCCGCGGCCGTTTCCCCTCCGGGTTGTTTCGGACTGCCCCAGAAGCGCGAACGCTACCGACGGGCCGAACTGGGCCTCCCGAAGAAAACGAAGCGAAATCATCTTCTGTACAGTACGATGGCAAAAGGGCAGGAAAAGATGCCGTACGGATGTTTCCACACAGGAATCACTACCGGTCCTTGTCTTCCTCTTCCTCTTCCTCCTCCTCGTAGAGGTCTTCGTCGAAGCCTTCCTCGTCGTCTTCTTCCTCTTCCTCTTCGTCGTAGTCCAGGTCTTCGCCGGAGATGACGTTCAGCAGCACGGGGTGCGTCTGCACAACCTCCAACTCGACCTCGCACTCCGGACAGGAGAGGATCTCGCCTTCTTCCACTTCGTCTTCATCCACATCGAGCACCGCAGCACATTCTGGACACTTCACCACGGCCAAGCCTCCCACGGGAAAGTTCGTTTTACCTCCCCGCGAGCGTATTATAGAACGCGGCTGTCAAGCAACCCCAAGACAGCCACTCGGGATGCTGCAGAATCGCGAGTACCCGGATCGACCGGTGGTGGGTGTGGGTGGCGTCGTCATCCGCGATGGCCGCGCCTTGCTGATTCGTCGCGGCACCGAACCCTTGAAAGGACAATGGTCCATTCCCGGCGGTTTGCTCGAACTGGGCGAAACTCTCGAGGAAGGCGTGCGCCGGGAGCTGCGCGAGGAAACGGGCCTAGAAGTTCGCGTACTGGAGTTGATCGAAGTGTTCGAGCGTATCTTCCCCGACCCCGACCCTACGCCATCGGGCCAGCGGCCCACCCCGCGCTACCATTTCGTCATCCTCGATTATCTCTGCGAGGCCCCGGAAGGAGAACCACGGGCCGGAGGCGACGTCACCCAGGTGGCCTTCGCCACCGAAGCGGAGCTCGACCAGTTCCACCTGACGCCGACCGCCACACGGGTACTACGCAAAGCCTTCGCGATGGCTCGCCAGCGTGCTCTCTGAGCGGTACGGCTCAATCGGCTGCCGCCGAAGCCAGCGCGTGCGTGCGCGGCGTGCGGGGGCCGCAAAGTTGCGCGACGGCGCAGCGCAAATCCTCCCGCGTGAAATCCGGCCAGAGCTTCGGCGTGAAATACAGCTCGGCGTGGGCTGATTCCCAAAGAAGAAAATCGTCCAAGCGATGTCTGCCGCCGGTATAGATCAACAGATCCACGTCCGGCACGGATTCTGCCCGTGCGCTGGCGGCGAGCAGCCGGCCGAAAGCATCCGGGGAAATCTCCAGCGAGGTGTACAACCGGCAGGCCGCACGCAGCAGAGCCTCGCGGGCCGAGTAATCCACGGCCAGCCGAAACCACAGGCGGTCCCCCTGGCAGGTGGCCGATTCTGCCTCGGCAATCGACTGGCGCAGCCCATGCGGGATCCGGTCGCGCCGTCCGATGACTTCGACCCGGATGCCCCGCCGCGCCCAGCGCGGCGCTTCTTCCCGGAGAAACTCGCGCAGCAGGTCGAACAGAAATTTTGCTTCCGCTCTCGGCTGCTGCCAGATGCGCACCGAGAAACCGAGCACGGTCAAGGTGCCGATGCCACAGACGGGAGCTGCGAGCACCAACCGGCGCAGCGCATCGAGCGCGAACCCATAGCCGAGTGGCGCGGGCAGCTCGCGCCGGCGCGCCCAGCGGCGGCTACCGCCGGTGCGCAGGGCCACATGGAGCCGATGGGGCGGGGTGGGCATGACCCGAGGCTAACGTGCAGCATTCAATTTGTCAAGTACTTTGTATTATGAAGTTAAGAGTGAAACTGCCTCTGTTCAGCGCGCGAATAATGGCCCAGCGCGGCATAGATCCGGATGCGCAGCAGATCGCCCACCATGCGGAGCCCGTCCCGGAACACATGCACGCGGCTATCCGGGTGATGCGACCAGCGCACGGGAATTTCCACCACCCGCAGGCCGTGCCGCAAAGCCAGGAAGAGAATTTCCGGATCGAAACCGAAACGTTCGATGCGCTGCTGCTCGAACAGAATGCGCGTCGATTCGCGCCGAAACGCCTTGAAACCGCACTGGGTATCCTGGAAGGGCAGGCCGCTGAGCAGCCTCGTGGCCCAGTTGAAGGCGATGCCGGCTCGCTCGCGCCACCACGGCTGATGCTGCTGAATCAAGCTGCGGTCCAGCGCGCGCGAACCGATCGCGACGTCGCAATCTGCCAATGCCGCCAGCAGTTTGTCGGCTTCTTCGATGGGAGCGGAAAGATCGGCGTCGGTGAACAGGGCCCATTGCCCGGTTGCTGCCAGCATGCCGGCGCGAACGCTGTAGCCCTTTCCGCGATTGCCCGGATTCGACAGCAGTCGCAGTTCGGGGTACTGAGCGGCGAACCGGCGCACCACTTCTGCGGTGGCATCGGTCGAACCATCGTCAACGACGATGACTTCCCCGCACAGGCCGCGCGCGGCCAGATACGCAAACACCTGCGAGAGGGTATGCGCCAGCCGCCGCTCCTCGTTGAATGCGGGGATGACCACAGAGAGATCTGGCGTCCTGCCCGTCATTGGTTTTCTGCATCGGGCCATCCATACTGGCCCCGCAGCGGAACGAACCGGCAGTAATTCACCACGCGGGTCGAGACCTGGGCGCCGTGTTTGCGCACCTGCCAGAGCTCCTGCTGATGTTCGTCGCCGACCGGGATGACCAGACGACCTCCTTCCGCCAACTGCTCGAGCAGCGGGGGCGGGATGCGCGGCGCTGCGGCGGTGACCACGATGGCGTCAAAGGGTGCTTGCTCGGGCCAACCCAGCGTACCGTCTCCGATGCGCACGTGCACGTTGGAAATGCCCAGCCGCACGAGCCGTTCGATGGCCGCACGCGCCAGAGCTTCGCGCTGTTCGATCGTGAACACTTCGCGCGCCAGCCGGGCGAGCACGGCGGCCTGATAGCCCGAGCCGGTGCCGACTTCGAGCACGCGCTCGTCGCCGGTCAATTCCAGCGCTTCCGTCATCACCGCCACCATGTACGGCTGCGAGATGGTCTGCCCTTCACCGACCGGCAGCGGCTGGTCCGTGTAGGCGAGCGGCATCATTTCGTCGGGTACAAAGGCATGTCGCGGCACCGCACGCATGGCCTCCAGCACGCGCGCATCGGTGATGCCTCTCGCGACCAGTTGCTCCTCCACCATGGCCTCCCGCAGGGTCGCGTAGTCGGGTGCCGGCTCGCCGGAGCCATTCGCCTTGCTGCGTCGGTTGCGGAACCAGACCATCATTTTCTGCGTCGCGCCTTCCGCGGTCGCTTTCGCTTCGCTCGCGTGCGCCGTTGTGTGGTGGCCCTGCGCAGCAGGCGACGAACTTGCTGGTGCAGGGTGCGCGCGTTCGCAATCGCATGACCTTGAAAATCGTTGTTGAAATAGACGAAAGCCGGCTTCTTCCACCGCACCAGGTTTCGGGCCCAAACGGCGAGTTGTGCCAAAGTGTAGCGCGAACGGTAGAGCTGCTCGCGGCCGTGGAAGCGAATGTAGAGAAAATCGGCCGTGACGACCTGTGCCGAGGGGAAACGCTGGCCGCAATCGGCCATGCACAGAGCCACGTTGTGGCGGCGCAGCAACGCGAGTGGTTGCCTCGCAAACCAGCTCCGATGTCGTGGTTCGACGGCATACCGCAGCCCTGGGGGCAACCAGCCCAGGAAACGTTTCACCACCCGGGCTTCGAAGCTCAGGCTGGGGGGCAGTTGAAACAAGATGGCGCCCAGCCGGTCGCCCAGCGCGGCTACCGACTGCAGGAACTGCTGCAGCGGTGTGCGCCGCTGCAAGCGAGTCTGATGCGTGATTTCCCGGTGTGCCTTGACTGCCCACAGAAATCCCGGAGGCGATTGTTGCCGCCAGCGCGCCCAGGTGCTCGGCCGGATGCGGCGGTAGAAACTCGCGTTCAGCTCGACGGTGGGGAATCGCCTCTGATAATACGTCAGCCACTGGCGAGCAGGCAGCTCGCGGGGATAGAAGCGTCCGCGCCAATGGCCGTAACTCCAGCCGGAAGTGCCGATGCGGATTTCCTCAGCTGTGAACATGCGGCGGAACATAGCCGATCTGGATCAATCGGCCTGGGCGGCCGGGCTGGCCAGCTCTGCAGCGGTGTGGCGTCGCCAGGCACCGGTGCGAAGGATGGCCTCGATCTGTTCGAGTGCATACTCCAGTTCGTCGTCGCGATTGTAGAAATGCGGCGAAAGACGAATCCCGGCACCCGGCCGGTAATCCACCAGGATGTCGCGCGCCAGCAGTTCACGTTCTACTTCGCGCGCATGCGGACATTCGATCGAAACGGTTCCTCCGCGCTCAGCCGGGTCGAGCGGCGTGTTCACGCGCCAGCCGTGTGCGCGTGCTCCTTCGATCAGCCGGGCCGTTTGCCGGAGAGAATTTGCCCGAATCGCTTCCACACCAGCCTGCGCAACGATGTCCAGTCCTGGCTGACAGGCGTAGAGTGTCGGAATGCTGGTCGTGCCGTTCAGGAAGCGGAAGGCATCGTCCCGCAGTTCGATGGGTCCTACATCGAAATCGAACGGTCGGCGATGGGCGAACCAGCCGGTAAAGGTCGGCCGAAGCTGCGCCTGCAAATCCGGCCGCACATAGAGGTACGCCACTCCGGGGCCGCCGCACAACCATTTCAGCACGCCCCCGACGGCAAAATCAGTCTCCAGTTGCTGCACATCCACGGGCACCGTGCCCACGGCCTGGAACAGGTCGAGCACCACATAGGCCCCCACGCGGTGGGCGCGCTCGATGATGGCTCGCACATCCACCAGGCAAGCGCTGCGAAACAACACATAACTGACCGGCACGAGCAGTGTGGTTTCATCGATCGCGGCCAGAAATGCTTCGAGCGGCAGTCGTAGACCGTTTTCGCTGGGCACCACTTCGATGCGTGCGCCGCGGGCAGCCTGGGCGCGGTAGAAGTACAGCAACGAAGGGAATTCACAATCGGAAAGGACAACTTTGTTCCGGCGTCCGGAAAAATCGAAACAGGAGCTGATCACCGCCTGCGTAGTGGTCACGTTCGGATGCACCGAAACGGTTCCCGGAGGCGCACCGATCAAACGACCGATCTTTGCGCCCACCTCGGCAGCCAGGTTCCACCAGACCTCTTCCCAGGCACGAACGCCGCGCGTGGCCCACGTCTCTGCGTATTCCCGCAGCTTGGCCTCGACGCCCCGTGGCATGGCGCCCAGCGAATTGCTGATCAAATACGTGGTGCGCTCCAGAATTGGGAATTCCGAGCGCCACTGGAGCAGGCGATCGCTCAAGAAAACCTCCCGCCGGAAAACCGCGCAACCGACCATTCCTCCGCGGCCACCTGGCCTGCCACCCCAGGAAAAAGTATCACACGGACACGAACGATGCCATGGCGGCTACCGTTTGCACCTGCACCGGACATGCTGCTGCGTTGGTCGTTGCAGCGCCGGAGCTACTCCGAAGGTGGAGACAAATTGCACGCGGCAGCTTGAGTTGTGTAACTATACCGGCATGCTTCCAGAAAACACCCTGCTGCTGGTCCTGCTGGTGAGTTTGGTCTTCCTGGTGGCCGCAGCCTACTCTTCGGTGGGCCATGGCGGAGCTTCCGGCTACCTGGCGGTGCTGGGCTTTTTTGGACTGGCACCGGCTTTCATGGCTCCGAGTGCGCTGCTGCTGAATCTGCTGGTGGCCGGGCTGGCCTTCTGGAACTACTGGCGTGCGGGCCATTTCGTCTGGCGGTTGCTCTGGCCGTTTTTGCTCACTTCGATTCCCTGCGCATTTCTGGGGGCTCGACTGAACATCTCGCCCAAAGTGTACCTGCTGCTGCTGGCAGCAGTACTTTTGTGGTCTGCCTACCGACTGGTGGCCGTCGTGTCTGCTTTCGGCGAGGAACCTCGGCTGCAACTGCCTTCGCTTCGAGTGGCGCTGCCGACCGGCGCTGCCATTGGGTTGCTCTCTGGAATGGTGGGTGTTGGAGGAGGCATCTTCCTGAGTCCCTTGATGATTTTGCTGCGTTGGGCGGATGCGAAACGCACGGCGGCTGCTTCGGCAGCGTTCATCTGGTTGAACTCCGCTTCCGGGTTGTACGGACGCCTGGCGCACCAGTCGGTGGACTGGCTGGCTCTGTTTTGGCTGGTTCTCCCCGCATTTTTAGGAGGCCTGGTGGGTTCGCGCCTAGGGGCTCAGCACCTGCGAGGCATCTGGCTGCGGCGGATTCTGGCCGGAGTGCTGTTTCTGGCTGCGGTCAAGCTGCTCGCTTCGGCCCGCTGAGCGGACGCCCTCAGTCGAAACGGCGCTTGAATTTGATGTCGAAGCCAAAGGTCGCGTTCTGGTCGCGCAGGGCGACGATCGAGATATCTCGAGTGATGTTGTATTCAAATTGGATGATCTGCTCCTGTGCCGAGCTGACGTTGGTCACATAGGTGATGGTCAAGTCGCGAGTAATCTGCTGTTCGATAGTGATTCTTGCCGTGGCGTTCTGTTCCGTGCCCGTGTCGGCCACAAAAGGATCCACGCGAAAGCGAGTGATGCCGAACAGGCGTTCCAGACGGCCGGTCACCTGACTGGAGATGGCTTCCGAGAGCAGCGCCCCGGCGCCCATCTCCGGTGTCGTTTCTGCGGTAGCGCGGCGCAACTCGGTCTCTTCGCCGGTGCGGCCCAGCGCGAGCAGCGTGAGGATATCGCCGGGCGGCAGTGGCGGGTCGGAGCGGTAGGACAGGTTGAGTTTGTCGGCGCGACCGGTGACGTTCAGCGTGATTTCGTACTGGCGCACGGTGGTCTGCGCTTCGACGTCGATGTCCGGATTGATGCGGAACGGATTGGAGAAATTCAAATCGCCGCGCAAGACTCGGTACCGGTTGCCGCGCAACGTCATCTCGCCGCTCAGCAGATGAACGTGGCCGAGCAGAATGGGTTGCTCCCAGGTGCCGCGTACGCGCAGGCTGGCTTCACTCTCGAAGCGTGCGCCGGCCCATTCCACGCGGGCGTCGGGCGTGGAGAAGGCTTCGACATCGAATTGCAGATTGCGCAAAAATTCGGAGGTTGTCGGGGGTGCCTGTGGAGTGACCGGAGAGGCCACCAGTAAACTGGCCAAGTCGAGCCCTTCCGACATGAACAACCGCTCGACCGTCACCCGGCCACTGAGCAGCCCGCCGCGGGTGGTGCCGGAAAGCCGCAGCGTGCCGCCTGCCAACCAGCTCATGCCCTCCGGATAGCGGATGCGGACGCGGTCGGCTCGGGCGTTGATTTCAAAACGCACCGGCCGTTCTCCGTAGCTGACTGTGCCGTCCAGCAGCAACGAGCCGCCGCCGGATTCTGCGCGCACCCCTTCGAAAACCAGGCGGCTGCGGTCAAAAATAAAATCGCCGTTCAGGTTGTTCAGTCCGACCGGCAACTCGCCGTACGTGGCCGAAGCATTGCGCAAAACAACACGGCCGGTGATGCGCGGATTGTCGAAGGTACCTTCGATGGCACCATTGACCTGGGCGACGCCGCGGGCATCCAAATCTGCGTCGAAGCCGCGGGCCAGGCGGAGATTGACCGCCCCGTCCAGACGCAGCTCGAGCGTGCGGTCACCGCTGAAACGCACAAAGCCGGAAAGCGTAAAGTCGGTATCCGGGCCGCGGATATGCGCCTGTTCGAGGCGAACTTCCTCGCGGCGGTAGGCGAACCGCAAAGGCCCCTCGTTGCGCAGTCGCAGGTACTGGTAGTCGAACTCGAGCCGGGAGACGTCAGCTTCGACGATGAGCGTTTCCGGCCGCGCCATCTGGCCCGCGAGGTGAAAACGGCCGTCCACGCGGCTGTCGCCAGTCAGCTCACTCAAGTGGAAGGCGGTTTCGATGAAGGCATCCAGGTCCACCCCCTCGACCGTCAGGTCCCCTTGCATCGGATAATCCCCGCTCAGGGCCATGGCCAGTCTGCCCGCGATTCGGCCCGTCGGCAGCGCCGATTCCAGGGCCACCTCCACGCGCTCGCCGTCGGACGAAAGATTGGCTTGCAGACTGCCCAGGACGTCTTCGCCCACGGTCAAATTCACGATCCGCAGCGAACCGGTGCCCTGGGGCGCATGCAACGGCCCGCGCCCGCGCAACTGAAAGCTCAGTTCACCTCTCAGCGGCAGCCGTTCGGTCTGCACCAGTTGGATTCGTTCGACCGGCACGATGGCGCCATCGATGTCGAACTCGACGGCCCGCTCGGGCAGGCGGTAGAGCAGGTCACCGGTGATGCGCCCCCGCCCCATGCGCAGCTCGGCGTTGGCCACGCGTAGCTCGTCTTTGCGCACCGCGAGCTGGCCGCGGACGCGCTCGAATCCCAGGCCCCAAGCGGTCACGTCGGCGATGTCCACCAAACCGGTCAGCTCCGGATCGCTGCGTGTGCCCCGCAGCCGGAACTGGCCGTTGACCAAACCCTGCACCGGCAAGTGGGTGCCGAACAGTTGCTGCAGTCCGTCCGTGGGCGCGCGGACCAGGTTCGCTTCTGCGCCCCAGGCGTGCTCGGGACGAAACGACCAATCATCCAGCTCGAGCCAGAATTCCAGTTCCGCAGAAGATTCGCCACGGCGTGCACGTGCCGGGGCCAGGCGGAATCCATCCGGCGAGTAGGTGAGGTCGCCTTCGATTTCATCCCAGAGCAGCGTGCCATAGGCAGCGCGGGCGGCGCGGATGTGTCCGGAAAAAGTAGGATGGCCCAACCGCCCAGTGACGCGGCCGTTCCAGTGCACGCGACCGAGAATCGGGACGCGCTCGGTGCCCGGCTCGCGCAGAGCGTAGATGAAATCGTTCCAGGGCTGCAGATCTTCGGTGCGGAACTCCACGCGCAGCGAGCTGCCGGCCTGACCCAGGCGTCCGTCGAAGGTGAGCACGCTTTCCGGCGTGGAGATTTCGCTCTGACGCAGCTCGACCGCATCGGCGTCCATCACGTAGTGGTACTCGAGCCGAGCAGCCACCGGCTGGCCGGTCTCCGGCGGAACCAGGGGAGGGGCCCAGATGGAGATGCCGCGCGACTCTACGCTTTTGAAGTCGCGCAGCCAGGTGGTTTCCGCATCCACGTCCATGCTACCGCGCCAGCTCAGCGCAGCCACGGGCAGCGTCGGATTGTTCACGGCGGCCAGCACCTCAGCCACGCTCAGGCCGCGCGCCTGCGAAGTGACACGGAAGCGCTGGTCCGCCAGGGTGAATTCCAGTCGGCCGTGAATCACGCCGCCCAATGCGCGCGCCTCGAAATCGGGCACGACAACGCGCCCGTCCGCGAGCCGATACTCGCCACGGGTTTCGATGCCGCCGGCATGGAACCAACGGTAGCGCAGGGTAATCTCGCGCGCCTGATAGCGTCCTTGCCAATTCAGCTTTCCGGAGGCGTTGTCGAGCTGCCCGCTCAGGTCCACCAGCCCGCTCGGCGAGTTCGGCTTGCGCAGAATCTCCCGGAGGTCTTCCAGATTCAGTTGGCCCTCGTAGCGCACCTGCCACTGCGGCCGGGCCAGATTTTCTACGTTGGCCGTGAGGGCAAATGCGGAATGCGGCAGCGTCCACCGCAGACGGGACAGCCGAAACTGCTCGCGGGTGAGCGTGAATTCTCCGGCGATGCCGGTCGGAAACGGAAGATAGCGGCGGGCAACCACCAGGAACTGCTCCCAGGTAAAACGACCGGTGTAGCGCGGCTCGGCGTCGGCGGGCTGCTCGTAGTCCAGCGCGAACTGGAAGCCACCACCCTCGGCCACCAGAGGCGCTCGCACGTGGTTGTAGAGGATGTAGCCATCGTTCACCCGCAGCCGGCGAATGACCACTTCGAAGATGCGTTCCTGAAACGGTTTGCCGGGCGCGGGCTGTCGGCGGAGACGTGGAACCGGAACGTTGCTCGCTCCCTGCTCATCGAAGCGCACGTGCACGGCCGGTCGGTCCAGCGTGATCTCGTCCAGCGAAATCTTGCGTCGCACCAGCGAGTCGATGCGTACATCCACCACCAGGCGGTCGGCGTGGAAAAATGGCGGCGTGCCTTCCGGTTCGCGGCCGTGAATAGTCAGACCGTGCAGCTCGGCCCGCAGACCCAGCAACCGGAACCGAAAGGCCGCCAGCTCGGCCCGGCCGCCAGTCATGTTTTCGATCTGGCGCACGATGGCGCCGTGTGCCCAGCGCTCATCCAGTCCGGTGCGAACCAGAATCGCCACCCCGCCAGCCGCCAACAAGAGCAGCAGGCCAGCAAGCCGGAACAACCAGGCTAGACGGCGACGGAGGCGTCCGCTCATGGTTTCAGACTCTCATCCAAGATTTCGACCCGCACCTGAACGCGAGCCGTTTCCAGCCACTGGGCGGCACGGCGCGAAATTTCCCGCTGGGTGAGCAATTCACGGATCTGTTCGCGCACACGGTCGAGCGGCGGTGGCGCCTGGTTGCGGGTGCGCATCTGCGGGATCAGCTCCTCCTGGTAATAGCGCTCGACTGCGCTTTCCTCGATGTTCAGCGCCGGGCGGAACTTGGAGTCGAGGTAACTCGAGACCAGCAGTTGACGCTCGAGCAGCCGGCGAACAGTTGCTTCGCTCAAACCCGCCTCACGCAGTCGTGCCTGCCAGGTTTCGCGGGAACCGAACGAGTCGGCCAGTTGCGAAAAGGCCGCCTCTATCTGCGCCGAAGCCGGACGCGGGAAGTTCACCGCTTCGGCCTCGGTGACCACAATCCACTGGCGGACGAGCTGCTCGAACAGCTCCGGGCGACCTGCACTGCGGCCTTCGATCAATTGCTGGAAGGCACGCAGCTCTTCCAGTTCGCTGAGCATCAGAATGTCGTCGCCGATGCGAGCAATGATCCGGTCCACCACCTGCTGCGCGGCCAACGGCAGCAGCCAAATCAAACAGAACGAAATCCAACCTCGGCGTCGCATCAGAAGATCGGTCCTATATTAAAGAAGAACTGAAACCGCGGCAGCCGTTCGATGCGCGGTGTGCCGTTTTCCACCCGGGTGAATTCCGCGGCGTTCAACTGATAGGCCAGGTCGAGCCGGACCGGACCGATCGGCGTCTGGTAACGGAAACCGAACCCGATGGTATGGGAGAAATAATTCAGATCATCCGGCGTCAGCGGAGTGCTGCGCAGGGTGATTCGGTTGGCTCGTTCGAACACGTTGCCAGCGTCATAGAACAGGGCGCCGCCTACGCGCCCGCCCAGCCAGGGCAACCGCATCGGGAAACGCAGCTCCTGATTGAACACCAGCAGGGCCAGGCCTCCGATGGGAAAGCCGGTATCGGGATCGCGCGGTCCTGCCTGGTTCAATCCAAAGCCGCGCAGCGACGTGCCCCCGCCGGCGAAGAAGCGCTCCGGCAACGGAATATCCGTCGTCTGCGTGTCGCCGACCGGCTCCTGAATGCCTAGCCGCACCGAACGGGCAAACACCAGCCGACGGCCGAGCGAGTGGAACGAAGAGTTCTGATAGAACAAGCGCACGAAACTGGTACTGGAACCGAAGGCTTTGATGGCCACGCTCAGGTCCACGTTGTTGTAGGTGCCCTGAACCGGATCGGCCGGATTTTCCTGGCGCGTATCGCGCACCCAGGTTGCGCCGAGCGAAGAGATTTTGGTCGGCTGGCTGAACAGCGGGATGCGCTCCGGAGGCACGCGGAGCGAATCCGGATCCACCAGCACGCGCCGGAACGAGTAGCGGTAGAACAGCGAAGTGATCGGACTGACCTGCTGGTTCAGTTGTAGGGAACCTTCGTAGCGCGTGGCACTGAACGTGCGCACGTCGCGCGATTTGTCCGCTAGGCCGGTGAGCACAAAGCTCAGGTTGGGGTTGGCCAGAAAATTCGGCGCCAGATAGCTGAGCAGTGCGCGGCCCTGCAGGGTGCTGGCCCGCGTGCGGAACGAGAGAGTGTGTGCCCGCCCGCCAAAGTTCGCTTTGCTGATCTCGAACAGGATGCGCGGGCTGAACCGGAAATCGCTGCCCGTGGGGTCCTTTTCTCCGCCGCCACCCAAACGCTGCACTTCGAAGCCGCCGCCGTAGGCCATTGTGTAGCGCGGGGCTTCTTCCACCAGCACGACCACGGTCTTGGCCGGATCGCTCCCCTCGGGATTCTGCGGCGCGATGTGCACGCGGCGAAAGATGCCGAGGTTGTAGAGCCGCCGCTGAGTCTCGACGAGTCGCAGTTCGCTGAGTGGTTCATTGGGCTTCAGGAGAACTTCGCGGGCAATCACGCCGCGGCGGGTATGTTGGTACCCATCCAGCAGAACCCGCCGGATGACCCGGCGCTGGCCTTCGGTGATGCGGTAGATCAGGCGGACGCGGTCGCCGGTATCGAGCGGCTGCACCTCGTAGGAAAAAAGAGCGTCGGAGTACCCCTGCTCGAAATACAGTCGCAGGATGTTCATCCGCGCCCGCTGCACGTTCGCTTCCGAATAAAACTGGCCCGGCAGGGTTTCCACCTGGTCCAGGAGAAGTTCGTCGGAAAAGGCTTCGTTGCCCAGAATCTGCACATCGCCGATGATCGTGGGCGGCCCTTCCTGCACGTGGAAGCGGACAAACAGGTCGCCTTCTCGTCCGCCGTAATCCTGGAGAACGTCCGCGGTGACACGGGCCTGCAGAAACCCGTTCGCGACATAGAGCGCCTGGATGGCTTCGCGATCGGCATTCAGCAGGCGGGTGCTGAACCGGCCGCGGTCGAGAAAACCGGCGGGCCGGATGCGCAGGATACTTCGCAGCAGGGAATCACTGAAGAATTCATTTCCTTCGAACCCGATGCCGGCCAAGCGGCGCTGCGGGCCGCGTTCGACGTGATAGGTGATCACCTGGATGCCATTTTCTTCCGCGCTGCCGACGGTGTAGTCCACCTGGGAGTCGAAGTAGCCCTGCCCTTCCAGGTAGTCGCGAAGGTCGCGCGCACCTTCCCGGAGCAGGTCGGCATCCACTGCGCCTTCTTGATAGATGGGCAGCAGGCGGCGCAGCTCTCCGCGGCGGATTCGGGCGCCCTCCACTTCGACGCGCACGCGCGGTCCGGCAATGACCTCCAGCGTCAAAGGCAGCAGATTCCGTTCCGGGTCGTAGGCACCGCGGCGAGTGTTCACCCGTGCGCTCAGGTGTCCTTCATCCACCAACGCCTCCCGGATGCGGCGCGCCGCGCGCTCCAGCCGCGCTGCCTGCACAAACTGCCCGGGCTCGAGATCGGCTTTTTCGAGCAGCCAGCGATCGGCAAATTCCGTCTGGTTCTCCAGTGCAATCGTTCCCAAGCGAGCCCGCTCACCCGGTTCGACGCGCACAACAATGTCCATCTGCAGCGTCTCGGCGCGGGGCCGGAGCGTGTAGTCCACTTTGGCCTGGTAGAAACCCTCTTCTTCGAGCAGCAGGCGCAGCCGCTCGAGTGCGGCTTCGAGTCCGCTCTGCCGGAACGGCTCGCCCAGATTCAAACGCATCGCGGTCAGCGCACGCGCCGGAGTGGGCGGTTCCTGCAAACCCTGCACGGCTACCTGGTTCACGAAGAAATTCCACGCCACGACGAAATCCACGCGCAGCTCGGCATCGAGCGGCACCGCTTCGGCACGGATGGTGTGGTAGAGGCCCGTGCGATAGAGCTTTTGGATGCTTTCCCGCACCGCCTGCGCCGAAAACGGTTGGCCGGGTCGCAGCGGCAGCTCAGCAGGATTTTCGGCGATCAGCTCGCCTTCTTCGGTGACTACGCGAATCTCAGCGACCTGCTGTTGCTCGAACGCAGGCCCAGAATGTTGCGGGCCGGGGCGCGCGTGGGCTCCGGCTGCGGCCAGCAGTCCGGCCAGCAGGCACACGACCGGTGCTCCTCTGCGCCACCAGCCCCTCGCGCCGCTGTGTCCGTTCATGTGCAATAGTTGAGAACGAACCCGCCCCGCCTCTCGTTGCCTGCTCGGTTCCACTCCAAGCTATCATAATAGGAGAGCGCGTTTGCGGTGTGGGGCACAGCGCGTCCTCTTTCGTGCATGCAGCCAGAATGGCATGAGCGCTACTCGCGGCAGATCCTCTTCGCCCCGATCGGCGAGCAGGGTCAACAGAAGCTGCTGGCTTCCTCGGCGGTGTTGATCGGCTGTGGCGCCATCGGCACTGCGGTAGCCGATCTGCTGGTGCGCGCCGGCCTCGGACGGCTCCGCATTGTGGATCGGGATTTCGTCGAGCCTTCCAATTTGCAGCGCCAGACACTGTTCGACGAAGCCGATGCGCGCCAGTCGCTGCCCAAGGCCGTCGCTGCAGAACGCAAACTCCGCGCGATCAATTCGGCCGTTGCGATCGAAGGCGTGGTAGCCGACCTGACGCCCAGAAATGCTGAAGAACTGCTCAGTGGCGGTGCCCTGATTCTCGATGGCACAGACAATTTCGAGACGCGCTGGCTGATCAACGACTTCGCGGTACAGGCAGGCCAACCCTGGATCTACGCGGCGGTGGTGGGCAGCTACGGGTTGACCATGACGATTCGCCCCGGTCGCGGCCCCTGTCTGGCTTGCCTGCTGGAGGCGCGCGCGGCCCCGGGCAGTGAGGCGACCTGTGACACGGTCGGTGTGCTGAACAGCGCTGTCAGTGCTATCGCTGCACTGGAAGCCGCTGCAGCCGTGCGGCTGCTGGTCGGGGCAGCCGAGCTGGAAACGGGCTTCGCACAACTGATCACCTGCGACGTTTGGGAGAGCCGCTTCCAAACCCTGCGTCTGCCGCGGAACCCGGACTGCGCCGTCTGTGTTCGCCGCGAGTTCCGCCATCTGCAGGGAACCGCGCAGCCGCACATCACGCTGTGCGGCCGCAATTCGGTGCAGATTCACGAGCGCACGCGTCAACTGGACCTGGCTGCGCTGAGCCGCCGCCTGGCCGGAGTGGCGACGCACGTCCGCGGGAACGAATTCCTGCTGCAGTTTTCTGTTGCGCCCTACGAGTTGACGGTGTTCGCCGATGGGCGTGCGATCATCAAGGGCACGCGCGACCCGGCGGTGGCGCGCTCGCTGTATGCGCGCTACATCGGTGCCTAGCCGCACGGTGCCTGGAAACCTTTCTTCCGTTTGAGGTGTCGAATGCGTGAAGCCGCGATTTTTCTGAAGCCCAAACGAGCCTTTCTCTTGTGGCTCTGTAGTGTCCTCGCTCTGCCCACCCCGAGCCCGGGGCAGCAGGCCACACCGAATCCGCTCGCTGCCATTCTGGCAGAAAAGCTCCAGCAGAAACTGGAACGCATCGCCGCAGACTTCGATGGCGTGCTGGGCGTGGCTGTCCAAGACCTGCGGAGCGGCCAGACCTTTCGGGTCCAGGCCGATGCGGTGTTCCCGCAGGCCAGCTCGATCAAGATTCCCATCCTGATCGAGCTGTACCGCCAGGCGCAGCAGGGACGCATCCATCTGCGCGAGCGGATCGAACTGCGGCGGAGTCAGATGATCGGTGGCTCGGGCGTGCTCCAGCGGTTCGGCGACGGCACCTCGGCGCTGGCGCTGCGCGACTTGGCCCTGCTGATGATCGTGCTCAGCGACAACACAGCGACAAACATTCTGATCGACCGCCTCGGCATGGACAGCGTCAACGCGCTGCTCCGGGACAACGGAATGACCCACTCGCGGCTGCAACGGCGCATGATGGATGCCGACGCCGGCCGCGCCAGCCGCGAAAACCTTTCCACGCCCCACGAAATGACGGAGCTGCTCGCACGCCTCTACCACGGCCGACTGCTCGACACCGCACACACCGCAGAGGTTCTGGAGGTGCTCCGCTATCCGAAGCCCTCTCCACTGCGCACCGGCCTGCCCGCGCACATCCCGCTGGCCAACAAACCCGGCGGCATCCCGGGAGTGCGTTGCGATTCGGGCCTGGTGCTGCTGGAACAGCGTCCCTATGCCATCTCGGTGATGACCACCTACGCGGCGGATGACGAAACTGCCGAACGCACGATTGCCGAAATAGCTCGGCTCGTGTTCAACTACTTTGAACGACTGGCCAGCGCCAACTACTTCGGTGCCCGACAGCGGTAGCGGACCGCTCGGCCAGTCGTGCACAGGAACCTCCGATGTGGAAGGTGAAACGCATCTATGACGCGCCGGCTCGCACGGATGGCTATCGCGTGCTGGTGGACCGGCTCTGGCCACGTGGACTCACCCGGCAGCGCGCCCACGTGGACCTGTGGCTTCGCGACGTCGCGCCGAGCCACACCTTGCGAAAACAGTTCGGCCATCGCCCGGAACGCTGGAAGGAATTTCAGCGCCGCTATGCCGGGGAGCTGAAGCAGAAGCCGGCCCTGCTCGAACAACTGCGTCAGCTCGAACGCGAACACGGCACCGTCACCCTGCTCTTTGCTTCTAGAGACGAGCGCCGAAACAATGCAGTCGCCCTGGCCCACATCTTGCAGCAACGTCCGCGAACACCGCGCGACAAGCGAAGCTCCTCCGCTCGATAAGACGGCTTGCCGTGCTGCCCGGGACCGGCGCTCGCCCGAAAACCGGCCTGGAACGAAAAACCAGCAAGCCGCACACCCGCGGAGAATGTTACCGGGCCGGAGCGCCGGCTTTGTTCTCTCTGCCAACATGCCGATGGCCGCGATCCCGATGGCATTCGATGGATTGCGCGCTGTTGTTTCTCGAAGCTGGCTAGGGACGAATTTTGCTGGTTGCGAGCCGGGCAGTGACGCGGTCGAGATTTTCACGCAGGTTGATCAAAGTGAGAAACGTGGCCAGAATGCGCGCCTTCATCTCGTCGCTCAGACCCAGTCCGGCGGTGGAAACGCGCGCCAGCAGTTCACCGCGTTGCTGCAGAAACCGATGGATTTCCTCGACGCGCTCCCGGGAGACCTGCCCGAGCGCGGTTTGGCGGCGCAGGTCGTTGCAGGTCTGCTCGAGCGAAAGCGTGAAGTGCAACACGCAGAGCCCTTCCGCAGCCAGCAGGTCGGGCACACGGTACTTGCAGCCGGAACTGGAGCAGGTGGTGGCCATCCGGTCAGCCTCTGAGATGGACTACCTGTTTCTATCACGCCCACAGAATGAATTCCACGCCCGAGGCTGTGGACGCAGCCAATCGTCCACGGTGGCAGAGAAAACAACAGGCAGCACCTGGGACGGGGAAGCGTGAAGGCACTGGCCCTGCTACGCAGCAGAAACAACCCCCCTGGGACGGTCAAAGCTCGCCTTCGCTTTCGAAGGGAACCAGTCAGATTGCGTCCAAAGCGTCCTCGAGGTCAGCGACGATGTCGTGCCAGTCTTCCAGCCCCAGCGCCAGCCGGATGCCGCCTGGCCGCACCCCGGCAGTCTGTTTCTGTTCGTCGGGCACAGCCGAATGGGTCATCGAATAGGGGCTTTCAATCAGAGTTCTAATCTGCCCAAGGCTGACCGCCAGCGTAATCGTGTAGGAGTGCTCGGCGATGTAGTCCACAAAGCGCTCGGCCGCCGATGCGGCCTCGCCGTCGTCGCCCTTCAATTCGAAGTACACGATGCTGCCCGGAGCGAACTTGCCGTCGTAGCTGACCATCTGCCGCTTCGCCAGCTCCAGCTGCGGGAAGCAGGGCAAGCCGGGATAACTGACATGGGCAACCTTCGGATGCTTCAGCAAGAACTGCGCCACGTGCATCGCCGTCTTCTGCTTGTTCACCATGCGCGTGGCCAGTGTGGACAGACCGTACACCAGAATCGACCACGAATTGCGCGGCGACAGGACTCCGCCAAAGTCTTTGCGGTAGAGCATCAGCAGATTGTAGAAGCGGTTCGGACCAACGACGGCTCCGCCCACGTCGGTGCCGAACCCGCCGATGTCTTTGGTCAGACTGCTTACGACCATATCGGCGCCAAGCTCCAGCGGGCGCTGGCAATACGGTGTGGCGAACGTGTTGTCCACGATGATGAGGATGCGCTCGTCTTCGCTACGGCCGTGGTTCAGCTTGTCCACCACTTCGCGCACGGCGGCAATATCAATCAGCTCGAGGGTAGGGTTGACCGGCGTTTCAAAATAGACGACGCGGCAATTCTTCGTGGCCGCTTGAGCGATGGATTCCGGGCGGGTCATATCGCAGAAGGTCGTTTCCAACCCATAGCGCGGGGCCCAGTGTGTGAGCAGTTCGTGGGTGCAACCGTACAGGGTGCGGTGGGCGACCACCTGGCAGCCCGCATGGGTGACCGAAAAAATCGCTGCACTGATGGCGGCCATGCCCGATGCGAACGTTACGGCCATCTCCCCGCCTTCGGCCACGGCCAGGTTTTCCTCCAGCATGCCGCGAGTCGGCTCATCCAGCCGGTCATAAATGTAGATGGGCGCACGCTGAGCAATCGGTGTGGCGAATTCGACGAAACCTTCCGCGCCGCGATGTGCCGAGCGAAGCCGGAAGGCCACCGAGCGGGATTCAGGCGGGATGACGTGGTGGTCGTAGTCCCACCGGCCGGTGGCGAAACTGCCGTGGATCAGCCGGGTGCGCAGACGATAGTCTTCACGCGGTTTTTTCGGCTCGCGGGTCTTGCCCGGTTCACGCTTGCGGTTCATGGCAGCCTCCTCGAGTTTTCACAGGGCAGAATTCGGTCCGGGGGCACGCAAGACGAATCAGCCAGATGCGCGTTCCCCTGTTCTCCCTTTCCAAGGATTGTCCTCGGGCACAGCGGGATGTGGTTTCGGCGGGCGCGGAGAATTCCAGCTTCGGTCCGGCGAGTCACCTTGCAGTGGCTTCAGCATCTTCGGGCCACGTCAGAGCGGCCTTCAAACTACCATTTTCGCCAGCCGGGGTACAAGCACCGCACGAACGCGAAAACGATCGGAGGACACAGGGAAGGCGGTTCAGCCGGCGCGGCTCGCGGTGGCCGGAATCGCCGCGGACCGTTTCCCGATTGGGGTGAGCGGTCGAGCTGTGCTACACTGGCGTAGCAAGAGCCGCTGAGTTGCTCCTGCAACACTTCCAGCAGCGAGGCAATCCTATGTCAGGCCACTCGAAATGGGCCACCATCAAACACAAGAAGGCGGCACAGGACGCCAAGCGCGGCCGCATCTTCACGCGACTGATTCGCGAAATCACCATTGCTGCCCGACTGGGGGGCGGTGACCCAGCTTCGAACCCACGGCTGCGCAGCGCCATCGCCGCGGCCAAAAACCAGAACATGCCGGCGGAAAACATCGAACGCGCCATCCTGCGCGGCACCGGGCAACTGGAAGGCGAACAGTACGAAGAAGCTCTGTTCGAAGGCTATGGCCCGGGAGGCGTGGGCGTGCTCGTACAGGTCGCCACGACGAACCGGAACCGCACCGTCAGCGAAGTGCGCCACATCATGTCGAAAAACGGCGGCAGTCTGAGCGAGTCCGGCAGCGTGGCCTGGCAGTTCAGCCGCAAGGGACAGATCATCGTGCCCAAAGAAGCCGCCAGCGAAGACCAACTCCTCTCCATCGTCCTGGACGCCGGCGCCGAAGACCTGCGCGACGACGGCTCCTCCTGGGAAATCATCACCCCGCCGGAAGCGTTCGAAGCCGTCCGCGAAGCGCTGACCCGCGCCGGCATTCAGCCCACCTCGGCAGAACTGTCCTTGGTCCCGCAGAATTACATCAAACTGACGGGTCAGACCGCGCAGCAGATGCTCCGCCTGATCGAAGCCCTCGAAGAGCACGACGACGTGCAGCACGTCTACGCCAACTTCGATATCGATGAAAGCGAGATTCAGGAAGCGGTGGCCGCCAACTGAGCCTTCTGCCAGCGCAGTGCCGCCGGAGCTCCGGTTTCCGATTCTGCACCGCACACCATCTTCCGCTGGCCACCCGCGGCACGCGCCGGTACACTAGCGGCGGCAGGGAAGCCGCGCATGCGCGTTCTGGGACTGGATCCGGCAGCGGCAGGAACGACCGGCTATGGTGTGGTCGAAACCGACGGCCGCCACTGCCGGCTCGTACATTTCGGCGCTGCACCGGCACCGCGCGTGGCCAACGGAGATACCTCCACCCAGTTGCGTGCCATCCATTCCTTTGTCACCCGGCTGGTGAAACGATACGCACCGGACGTGGTGGCCTTGGAATCCGTCTTTGCTGCATTGAACCTGCGTACGGCCCTGCGGCTCGCCGAGGTGCGCGGCGTGGTGCTGCTGGCCGCGGCGCAGTGCGGAGTGCCGGTGCACAGTTATTCCCCACGCGAGGTAAAATACTTCGTGACGGGGTACGGCCACGCGAGCAAGCAGCAGGTGCAACAGATGGTGCGCGCACAGCTTGGATTGTCCCAGCCCCCGCAACCTACCGACGCCGCCGATGCGCTGGCGGTGGCCCTCTGCCACATCTATCTCGACCAAGCGCGGCAGCGGCTGCGCAGCACAACCCGCCTGGCAACCGAGCCAAACGCCACCGGCTCCGGCTCGCGCCGCCGAACCGCGTCCGCACGATGAGGGCCTGGCTGCATTCTCGGTTCCTGGTCGCGGGATTCTTCTCCGTCCTGGCGGCTTCGGCGGCGGCACAGGATTCGGCCGTGCTGGTCTTCCGCAAGGTGTTCAAGAACAGCTCGCCGGAATTCGTCGAACTGCGCATTCGCTCCGACGGCTCCGCCAGTTTCGACATTCGCATGCTCGAGGACGAACCGCTGCCGCGCCCCTTCGTCGTGAGCCCAGCGCTCACCCACAAACTGTTCGAGCTGGCCGCTCAGTTGAACTATTTCGAAGGCCAGGAACTGGACGTCAAGCGTCGCATCGCGCATCTTGGCACCAAAACCTTCCGCTACGAAGCCGCCGGTCGAGCGCACGAAACCAGTTTCAACTACACCCTGAATGCGACCGCCAATCAGTTGCTGAAGCTGTTCGAAGGGCTGGCGCGACAGCAGGAACACATGCAGTCCATCGAACGCAGCCTGCGCTACGACCGGCTGGGCGTCAACGACGCCCTGCTCCGCCTGGAAGCGGACCTGAGCCGCAATCTGCTCCCGGAACCCAACCGCCTGCTGCCCCTGCTCGAATCCATCGCTGCCGATGACCGCATCATCGAAATCGCCCGTCAGCGCGCCCGGGCTCTGATTGCGCGCCTGCAACATCCCAGCTAGCCGTGCGGATTCTTTTTGGCTTGACTTGTCTGTACGCGGGCGGGAGGATGTCTTCCGGACGGATGCACAACCACCCCTCTTTCCAGCCCATCTAAACAAAAGAGGGAAGCGCAGGGGGTGCGTATGCGGCGTGTTTGGGTGCTGAGCGGGGTGCTCCTGCTGGCTGGGTCGGTGGCCACGGCACTGCCCACGCCAACAAACGATTACAGTCACGTGCGCATCGTGCGACTCAGCCTGGTCGAAGGCGATGTGCAGATTCACCAACCCGGGGACGCAGACTGGCAAACAGCCCTGCTGAACATGCCCATCTCGCACGGATCTATCCTGGCCACAGGGAACGGACACGCCGAAGTGGAGTTCGAAAACGGCACGACCCTCTGGCTCGCAGGAAACAGCTCACTGGAGTTTGCCGAATTGGCCCTTGCAGACGGCGCACGCATCACCCGACTCCGGCTGACACAGGGCACAGCTACCTTCTACAGCAATCCTTCGCGAGAAGACACGTTCGTGGTCCTCACTCCACACATGGAAATCGCTCTGGACGAAAAGGCCACTTTCCGGGTGGATGTCGACGCGCGAGAAACTGCGGTCAGTGTCTGGAAAGGTGAACTGCGAGTGTTCACCGCTGCCGGCGAGTATCCATTGCGCAAGGGGCGTTCGCTGATCTTCGGCAGCGGCATGCAGCAGGCCCTGCTCGAGCACAACCCCCAGGAAGACGCCTGGGATCGCTGGGTAGAAAACCGGCAGAATCTTGTCCTGACTGGCCGCAATCAGGCAGTGCGCTACGTTCCGACCGGTTATGCCTACGGCCTGCACGACCTGTGGCATTACGGCTACTGGTTCACCCTGCCTGGCTTCGGACACTGCTGGCGTCCCTGGGGCGTCTCCCATGGCTGGTCGCCGTTTTCGTTTGGCCGCTGGGTCTACTATCCAGGATGGGGTCCCACTTGGATCAGCTTTGAACCTTGGGGCTGGGTACCGTACCACTTCGGAAGCTGGTATTACTCTCCCACCTACGGGTGGTGCTGGGTGCCTGGCGCGCTTCGTGCCTGGCATCCGGGTGTCGTGTACTGGGTACGCGTGGGGAATCAAGTGGGCTGGGTCCCCCGCTCTCCGCTCGACCGCGAGGGCCGGCCGCCGGCCAACCTGGAACGCGGGATCGGCGGGGTCATCAACCGCCAGTTGCGTCAGGGCACCGGCAACGACGACGTGGAAATTCTGCCGGAGCCGCCTGCTCAGGGCATCGCCGGCGTCATTCAGCGGCAACGACAGCAACGCCAGCAGACGGAAGGCGGAGTCCAGGTGAGCGGAACTGCCGCAGCCGATTCTTCGGGCACCACCACGTTGACGAACACCGCACCGCGGCCGCCACGGCCGGCCCCGACAAGAAATGTGTCGGAGCCAGCCTCCGAAGAGGTGGGCGTGCGGAGCCGCATCCTGCGAACACAACGGGGAGAGCAGCCCACCATCACCTATGACCCGGTGGAGCGGCGCTGGGTGAACGAGGCTATCCGCGAACAGCGAACGGAATCCGCTACCCAGCCGCCGCGCGGCATCTCCGGACGGAGCGCAACCGGCAGCTCCGGCGATGTCCGCACCGAACGGCCCACGACCGGCGAGCGTCCCGCCGTCACACCGCGCATCGAACCGGTTCGACCCGCGCCGACTCCGCAACCTCCACCGGCTCCAGCACCGAATCCCACGGGGGTCGGACGTCCAACGCCACCACGACCCACTCCGCCACCGCGACCGCCAGAGGTGCAGCGGCCCCAGTCGCCCTCTGGAAACTCCGGCATCGGCAGCAGGGTCGCACAGCCGCGGGCATCCGCTCCGCCGAGCCCACCGCCGCAACCCGCGGTCAATCCTGTGCGGCCACAATCCCCTGCACCTTCTATGGAGCGTCCCGCACGGCCGATTCCGCCACCGCGTCCTGAAGTTGCCCCACGGCCGAACCCGCGACCTGCGCCTTCGCCACGTGCCGACGAAACGTAGCGACGGTTGACAAAAGATAAAGTTGGGAAAGTCCGGGTGGATGCTGGAACACCGGCGAGCAAGCCTACTCCACGGTGAGTCCTGCGTAGCCGACTACTGCGTCGCGGTCGCCGCTGACGTCTCCGGAAGTCGCATAGCGAACCAGCTCCGCACGCTTTGCGCCGAGCTCGCGCGCAGCCGTGCACATCACCACCGCAGCAGCGATGCCACACATGCTGACCTCTTCGCGGCGAACTGTTTCGTACAGGGCAGCCGGATCCAGCCGCAGCATCGGCTCGATGGCGCGGGCGTCTTTCACACGCGTGACGTCATCCGGTTCGTAGTGGTTCATATCCGTGCTGGCGACGATCAGCACCGGCTCCGCCTGCTGCTGCACCACGCGAGCAATGGCCCGGCCGAGCTCGACCAGGGTGGGAAAATGCACGGTGCCCAGCACGATGGGGGTGAATCGAAATCCTGTCGCGAGAACCTGCAGGAAAGGCAACTGGACTTCCAGAGAATGTTCATCGCGGTGCGCGAGCGCGTCTTCGCGCAAGGCCGGAAAGGCGTCCTTCAGGGCTGCAGCCAGCTCGGCGTCGAGCTGCGCGCTGCCGAGCGGCGTCTGCCAGCTTCCCTCGCTGTTGATGGCCAGCGACTCCCCGTAGGGATAGTGCCGCGGACCCAGCAGCAGGAAGCGCTTGGGCAGTTCCAACTGACTGTAGACCGCTCCGGCCACGTGTCCGGAGTACATGTAACCGGCATGCGGCACGACACAGGCAATCGCCGCGCGCTTCGCCTGGTCCGTGCTGCCCGCCAACAAGGACGTTACCTGCCGATGCAGTTCGTGCGGGTCACGCGGATAGAATCGGCCGGCGACCGCAGGCTGGCGTAACACGACTTTCCTTCCGGCGCGGCCTGGGTCCGATGCAGGCATGGCCTTTCATCCACCACGGACATTCAGCAGAGCGCCGCTGAGGTCAGAAAACAGCGCGGTGGCGCCGTTCAGCGCCCTGCGGAGGGTTTGCCTTTGATCGCGAGGGCGACGTCGCGGCCGGCTTCATGCCGGATCTGCACCCGGTCACCGAACTGGAATCCGCCCTTGGCGTGCAGGGCTTCCATTTTTTTCTTCAGTGCCGGGGCGTAGGTGAACGTGCGCACGATGCGCGGATTTTCCCGGCTCCGCACCACGATGCGCTGCGCATCGGCGTGAATGACTTCGCCGCGGAACATTTCGGTTTTGGGTGGCACGTTCCGCGCGATGCGGACCGGTTCCGCCGTCTGCGGCCAGGCCACGGTGGAGCCGCTCGCGAACACAATTCCGACCAACAGCCAGCACAAGCTAGCGCGCATCGTCATCCAGAGAAATCTTCAGCGACTTCAGGAAGCGGATGTCCTGTGGCGTCAACTCGATCCGGGACAGCCCCGGATTCGGCTCGTCGCGTTCGACGTCGTCGACGCGAATGTGCAGGGCTTCGAGGAAGCGGCGATCCTGTGGGGTGATCTGTGCCGGAGTCGGTTCGCGCCGGGCCAGCCCGATCGTCGCATCGAGCTTGATGACGATTTCATAGCCAGCCGCGCGAACCCGCGCAATCGCCTCCCCGATGCGTTCCGATTCCGAAACACTTTCGTTGATGGCGTGGCCCAAGTCTTTGAGCAACCGCTTCAGCTCGTTGTTCAGTTGCAAGACCGCCCTCCTCATCTACCTACCTCCTCATTCTAAGTTGTCGGCTGGCCCGGCACAAGACTGAACTGACGGCCGAACACGTAAGGAGCACGCGGCGGCGCGCCGTGTCGGCATCTGTACTACAATCCTGTCATGTGGACCCGGCTCGCCACGGCATTGCTGCTGGCCGCCACCGGCCTGGGACAGGCCCTGTGGCGCGCGACGCGTCAGCTCGTTCACGAAGTCACCGGAGCGCTGTTCACCCTGCTGGCGGTGATGGGCGCGGCTTCCGCCTGGCGCAACTGGCAGGACGCAGCCGAGTCCTGGCGCATCGGGCTGGCGACCAGCTTTGCGGTCACCATGGCGGTCTTTGCAGTTCTCTCCTTCCTGCGAGCGCGACGGGTACGATAGCGCAGGGCAGCAGACTGGACTGAGTCGATGACGAAAGAAAGATCCAACCCGGAAACCCGAGCCGAACGCAAGGAGCGCTTCACCACGCTGTCGGGGATTCCCTTGCCGGTGGTCTACTCCGCTGCGGACCTGGCCGGTTGGGAGTACGAAACGCAGCTCGGCTATCCGGGCGAGTTCCCCTTCACCCGCGGCGTCTACCCCACGATGTACCGTGGCCGGCTGTGGACGATGCGGCAGTACGCCGGCTACGGCACCGCGGTGGAATCGAACCGGCGCTTCCACTATCTGCTCGCCCGCGGACAGACCGGTCTTTCGGTAGCCTTCGACCTGCCCACGCAAATCGGGCTCGACTCCGACCACCCGCTCGCTGCCGGCGAAGTCGGCAAGGTTGGCGTGGCGATCGATTCGCTCGAGGACATGGAGACGCTACTCGAGGGCATCCCCTTGGACCGCGTCTCCACTTCGATGACCATCAACGCGACCGCCGCGATTCTGCTGGCGATGTACGTGGCCGTGGCGAAACGGCAGGGTGTGGATCTGAAGCGGCTTTCCGGCACCGTGCAGAACGACATCTTGAAAGAATACATCGCGCGCGGAACGTACATCTTCCCAGTACGGCCGGCGATGCGCATCGTGACGAACATCTTCGCCTGGTGCCGAACCGAGCTGCCCAACTGGAACACCATCTCTATCTCGGGCTACCACATCCGCGAAGCGGGCTCCACCGCGGTGCAGGAAGTGGCCTTTACCCTGGCCGATGCCATCGCCTACGTGGAAGCCGCCATCGAAGCCGGACTGGCGGTGGACGAGTTTGCGCCACAGCTCTCCTTCTTTTTCAACGCGCAGAACGACCTGCTCGAGGAAATCGCCAAGTTCCGCGCCGCACGGCGTCTGTGGGCCCGCCTGATGCGGGAACGTTTCGGTGCCCGGAAAGCGGATTCGATGCGCCTGCGCTTCCACGCGCAGACCGCCGGCAGCGCCCTCACCGCGCAACAGCCGGAAAACAACATCGTCCGTGTGACCATCCAGGCGCTGGCCGCCGTGCTGGGAGGCTGCCAGTCGCTGCACTGCAATGCGCTGGACGAAGCGTTGGCGTTGCCGACCGAATCGGCCGCTCTGCTGGCTCTGCGCACCCAGCAAATCCTGGCCCATGAGAGCGGCGTGACGAACACGATCGATCCCGTAGCCGGCTCCTACGCTATCGAAAAACTGACCGACGAAATCGAAGCGCAGGCGCGTGACTACTTGGCCCGCATCGACGCCATGGGCGGCATGCTCCGCGCTATCGAAACCGGCTACGTGCAGGCAGAAATCCAGAAGGCCGCCTACGAATACCATCAGAAGATCGAAAGCGGCGAGCAGATTGTGGTGGGTGTGAACCGGTTCCGCAGCGAGCAAGAAAAGCCGGTCGAGATTCTGCGAGTGGACCCGGAAATCGAACGCGCTCAGGTAGAACGCCTGCGCGCACTGCGGGCACGCCGCAACGAAGCGCACCTGCGAGCCGCCCTCGCCGAAGTGGAACGTTGCGCGGCTCGCACAGACAACTTGATGCCCGCAATTTTGGCCGCGGTCGAAGCCTACGCTACCGTGGGTGAAATCTCCGACGCGCTGCGCCGCGTCTTCGGCGAATATCAGGAAACCGTGGTGATGTGATCGAAACATTTCTGCGAGCTTCGCCGGTGCGAGCGGAACCAACTCGCCCGCCGAAGTGCACCACCCCACGGAGAGGCTCGCCCGCCACGCCGCACCGATGCAGGTCACGCGCACCCTCGACATGCGCTGGCCGCGCGTGCGCACCGCACTGCAGGCGGTCGCTTTCATCCGAACCGTCGGCTGCTGCCTGCTGTTTCCCGTGCGCCGATTGCCGCTGCCCTCTCTCTACTGGGCGGTGGCACGACGTCCCATCCAACTCGGCCCTGAATGGGATGCCGCATGCGAGAAAATCTGGACCTGGAAAGACGAACTGCCGCGTCGCCGGCGTGCCTGGTACGGGAAATACTTCCGCGGCCGCGGTACATTCATCGCGGCTGAACTGTTGCCGCACTTTCTGGCCTTGCAGACGCTTCCGTTCAGCCGGCATGACCCGGAGCGGCTCTACGCCGAAGGTACCCTCAGCGCCGCCGCCGCGGTCCTCTGGACCACGCTGCAGCGCGAAGGACCGCTGGCTACCGTAGCGCTGCGCCACGCCTGCGGCATGACCTCTCCGGCAGACCACCTGCGCTTTCAGCGCGCCCTGCTCGAGCTGCAGACGAAGCTGGTCATTACCCATTTCGGCGCCGAACAGGAGACGGCGGCCTGGCCGTCGAGTCGGTTCGAGCTGACTGCACGCGCATTTCCCCGCGCGGTAGCAGCAGCCGAGCGCCTGTCACCGCTGGAGGCGCGTGCAGCGATCGTCCGTCGCTATCTGTCCTGGCGTCCTCTGGCAGCGCCCGTCGAGCTGGCCCGCCTGTTCAAATGGAGCCGGGAGGAAACCCTGGCCGCATGGCCGGAAGCTGTCGGCCGCGGGCTTGCTAGAATGGGAGCCACGCGCAGCAGAGCGAATCGAGAATGCGACTGATTCTGGCATCAGCCTCGCCGCGACGCGCAGAAATTCTGCGCAACGCCGCCATCCCGTTCGAAGTGGTACCCGCTACCGTGGACGAATCCCTGCGCACCGGAGAAACGCCCGAAGCCCACGTCCGCCGACTGGCGATAGCCAAGGCGCGCGCGGTCGCTGCCGGCGTGGCTCCTCCCGCCTTTGTGCTCGGTGCAGACACCGCGGTGCTGGTGGACTCTCAGGTGCTGGCCAAACCAGAATCCGTCGAAGACGCCCGACGGATGCTGCGACTGTTGCGCGGCAGAACTCACCGAGTGCTGACCGGCGTCGCTCTGCTGCGGCTGCCAGAAAACGAACTGCTCGTCGAGTGCGAAAGCACGCGGGTGACCTTCGCCGCCCTGAGCGATGCCGAAGTGGACGACTACATTGCCTCCGGCGAGCCCTTTGACAAGGCAGGTGGCTATGCAATTCAGGGACGTGCCGGACGTTTCATCCCGCGCATCGAAGGTTGCTACTTCAACGTTGTGGGATTGCCGCTGGCGCGCGTCTATCGGATGCTCTGTGAGCTTGGCTGGAGAGCCTGAAGCCTTCGCAACACACCCTGGGCACGAACGTCCCCGGAGGATGCGTTGGTTCGCTTCTGCGCTGGCAGAGATTACTTCTTTTCTTCCGCAGGCTTTTCGCTGGCGGGCTTTTCACCGCGCACAGATTCTTTGAAGTTCCGGATGCCCTCGCCGAGTCCGCGGGCAATCTCAGGAATTTTGCGACCACCAAAAATCACCAGCAGAATGGCCAGGATCAGCAGAAGTTCGGTCGGGCCGATTTTCCCCATGGGGGTGCCTCCTGAGCCTGATTCTAGGCTGCCGGGAGTAAGCCGTCAATGCGTCCATTTCCGCGGCCGCCATTGGCATCGCCGGAGCCGGTCAGAGGATCACGCGATGGGTCGGCGTGCGTCGTGTCACGCCCATGCGGTCCAAATATTCCAGCAAGGGAATGGCGTATTTACGAGAGATGCCTGTCAATTCTTTGAATGCCGGCACGGGTAGCTGCTCTCCGTTCCTCCTTTTGTAGTCGGCGAGCTGCGCCCGCAGCCGTGCGATGGCTTCGCGGTGAAAAATCAGCTCCTCGCTGACCTTCACCAGGACCTGTTCGCGCAGCAGGATTTGCAGAATCTTCTGTGCCCGTTTCGGCTCGACCGGCAGCCGGCCCAGCACCTCGGCTACAGCAGGAACGGTGAGTCCGGCCCGGGCGAAGGCGCGTTCGATTTGCTCCTTGGCGTGCGCTTCTTCTGCCGAAAGCGTAATCTCATGGCCGGCTCGCGCTACGAGTTCACCGGCAACGGAAAGCTCGCCGCGCGAGCACAACTCTTCCAGCGCTGCTCGAAACACCTCGGTGCGGAGCGAGGCCGCTGCTCGGCTGCGCAGGTCCTCCCGAGAGATTCCGGGCAGCAATGGATTCTGCCGATGGAACTGTTCCACTGTTTCCCGCAGCCGCCGCAGCAGAGCTGCGAACGCATCTGCGGGCAGAATCACCGTGTCTTCCCCGGCGCTGCCAGCGAACACCCGCAGCTCCGCCGCCCGCTCGAGCGCAGATGCCACCTGCCGGATTTCGTGTTCGAGCCACCCGGTCCGCGCAACCAGCTCCGATACGGTCACGCCTTCGGGGTGCCGATGGACCCGAGCTGCGAGAACCTGTTCCCGGCTGCCGCGCTCGAGCGTTTGCAGGAACTCCCGCACCTGGGGCAGCTCCCGCTGCCGATGGCGCGGCGCCAGCGCATCCAGCACCACGCCTCCGCCAATCGTCAGGACCGGCGAGAACTGCCGCAAAATAAAGCGGTCGCCGGGCAACACCAGCATGGATGCCTGCAGCCGTAACTGCGCCAGGGCAGAAGCACTCGGCGCGAGCTGGGGCCCGTCTAGGAGAATGATTTCGGCGATGGTTTCTGCAGTTCCCTGATGAAAATGCACCCGCGCGTGATTTTTCAGCGGTCGCGCTGATTCCAGCAACACGATGCGAGCGTCCAGCCGGTCGGTCGGGCGGAACCGGCCTGGTGTGGCCAGCACCATGCCGCGATGCACCTCGTCCAGCTCGACGCCGGCCAGGTTCAGTGCCGTGCGCTGCCCGGCTGTGGCCTGCTCCACCTTCTTCCCGGCTGACTGCACACCCCGGATGCGCACGCGGCGCTGGGGCGGGAACAGTTCCACTTCCTCTTCAACCCGCACGCTTCCCGAAAGCAGGGTGCCTGTGACCACCGTGCCGAAGCCTTTCATGGCAAACGCACGATCGATCGGCAGGCGAAAGTACCGTGTCGGGTCTTTCGCAGGCACCTGACGAGCCATCTGCAGCAAAGTCTGCTTCAGCGTGTCGAGACCCATGCCAGTCTTCGCGCTCGTGGCCAGAATGGGTGCGCCTTGCAGAAAGCTGCCGCGCACGAAGTCTTCGACCTCCAGGCGAACCAGTTCCAGGACGTCGCGATCCACCAGGTCGGCCTTGGTGATCACTACGAGTCCGCGCGGAATGTTCAGGAGCCGACAGATGTCGAAGTGTTCGCGGGTCTGTGGCTTGACCGATTCATCGGCCGCTACCACCAGCAGGACGAGATCGATCCCGCCCACCCCGGCCAGCATGTTCCGGACGAAGCGCTCATGACCTGGTACATCCACAAATCCCAGTCGCACCTCCTCGAGATCGAGAAACGCGAACCCGAGGTCGATCGTAATTCCGCGCTGCTTCTCTTCGGCCAGCCGATCGGGGTCGGTCCCGGTCAGTGCTTCGACCAGTTTCGATTTGCCATGATCGATATGACCTGCTGTCCCAACGATAACGTATTTCATGGTGTATCGTCTGCTGCGGATACCGTGTGGCTGCAACTGAGGATGCTACTGGAGGGATTCGGCGAGGTCAAACGCGGCCGGCCAACGCAGCTTGCATTTCGGCCACGATGGCCTCCGTGGCTGCCAACGGATCACGCGCTCGGGTGATCGGCCGTCCAACCACCAAGTAGTCTGCACCGGCGCGGAGGGCGTCTGCAGGAGTGGAGATGCGCTGCTGGTCGGCTCTTGCGGCACCGGTCGGACGGATGCCAGGCACAACCGTCAGAAACGTTTTCCCGCAAGCCTTTCGAATCAGGGGGAGCTCTCGCGCCGAGCACACCACTCCGTCCAGGCCGGCACGCTGGGCTAGCCGCGCCAGAGCAACAGCGCGGCGCTGGGGCGAACCAACGATTCCGCAGCGACGCAGCGAGGCGGCGTCGTGGCTGGTCAGCACCGTCACGGCCACCAACCGCGGACGTCGGCGGCCCTGACTCAGCACGGCGCGAGCCGCTCGCATCATCGCCCATCCGCCCAGAGCATGCACGTTCAGCAAGCGAACGCCCGGCAACCGAACAGCCGCAGCGACCGCGCCGGCCACGGTGGTGGGAATATCGTGGAACTTGAGGTCCAGGAAAATCTGCAAGCCGAGTTCGGCGAGCCGCTGCACTACCCCGGGGCCAGCCACGGTGAACAGCTCGCTGCCCACTTTGACCATGCCGATCCGTCCGGCCAGCCGCCGCGCCAGGGCAACGGCCGGCGCTGGCGCGGGGAAGTCCAGGGCGACAATCAGTCGGCTGCGGGCTGCGATTTCCAACGGCGTTTGGGCACCTTGAGCAGTTCGATTCGCACCCGGGCCAGACCCTGCTCTTCAAACCCTAGCGACCGGGCGACCTCATAGGATACGTCAATTTCGCGGCCTTCCACGTACGGGCCGCGATCGTTGATCAGGACCACTCGGCTCTGACCCGTCTCTTGGTTCACCAAGCGGACAATCGATCCTAGGGGCAGGTGGAGATGAGCGGCTGTGGCCACATACATATCGTAGATTTCACCATTCGCGGTCAGTCGCCCATGGAATCCAGGGCCATACCAGCTCGCCGTGCCCTCCCAAACGCTAATCGGCTGAATCGGTTTGCGATTAGAAACTACCCCCGGGGCCCTGGCCTCAGGTACAGTCAGAGCCAGGCTCCCGATGAGCACCACCATACTGATAATTAGGAAGGAGAGTTTGGATTGCATGGGATTGCTAGATTGGGATGGGTGTTTTGAAGTCGTCCCAATTATACTCATTCGGACGGGTTTTCTCAACACTTTATCTAGACAAAATCTCCACGTAACTCTATGATTCTATTGATGTTTTTCCTCAAACAAAGATTTTCCAAACCTTTGACGAGGTGAACCGAAGCTCTAGGGTCTAAAAAGTGGGCTGTACCCACCTGTACGGCATGGGCTCCAACGAGCATGTATTCGACGACATCCTCTGGCTTCTGTATACCCCCTACCCCCACGACAGGTACCCTGACCGCCCGGACAACTTGGTAGACTAGCCTCAGGGTCAGGGGTTTGATGGCCGGTCCCGAAAGGCCTCCGGTGAGGCGTCCCAATTTGGACTTCCGGGTTTGAACGTCAATGGCCATCCCCACCCAGGTATTGGCTACGGTCAGGGCGTCGGCGCCGGCCTCTTCTGCTGCCCGGGCAATCACAGTGATATCGGTTACGTTGGGGGAAAGTTTGACCCACAGGGGCCGGCGGGTGGCCGCACGCCGGGCAGCCGCAACCACTTCCGCCGTAGCCGCCGGGTCGGTGCCATATTCGAGCCCGCCCCGGTTCGTATTCGGACAGGAAATGTTCAGCTCGTAGGCAGCCACCCCATCGGCATCTTCGAGTACCCGGATCACTTCGACATAGTCTTCGACCCGATAGCCGAACACGTTGGCCACAACCGCCGTGGTGAATCCATGGACATCGCTGCCCAGCAGACGACGCAGGGCAGGCAGTTTTTCGGAGACGAACGCACGCACCCCGATATTTTGCAATCCAATGGCGTTCAGCATCCCGCCCGCGGTTTCGCACAGACGCGGTGGGGGCGCGCCTTCCATCGGCTCGCGAGAAAGGCCTTTCACGACCAGCCCGCCCAGCCGGTTCAAATCCACCAGCTCGGCGAATTCCACCCCATAGCCAAAGGTCCCGCTCGCCGCGATTACGGGATTGCGAAGAGAGAGAGTGCCGATGGATACGCTGAGGTCTACCGCTTGCGGCGCGTCCCGTCCCGCAGAGCGGGACCGGGCAGCCTGCTCTGCGTGCAGTCGGAAACTCACTGGCGGTGAGTCTATCACGCCAACCCTGGCGGGCGCACGTACTGAAATCCACAGACGAGCCGCTCAATCGGAGCGGGACGCGGCTGGGCGGCTCAACGCAGAGCTTCCTGCAGGACGCGGCCGTCGCGGTCGGGAAAATCGAAGCCCAGCAGATGCGCCAGCGTCGGCGCGATGTCGGCCGGTGAAGCCACCTGCGGATAGCGGCCGGGCCGGACACCCGCGCCCAGCAAAATCAGTGGTACGCGGGCGTCGTAGTCATAGCTGGTGCCGTGGGTAGCTGCCAGTGAGGAAGCAACCCAGCCGGGCTGCGGCAGAATCCTCAGGTCACCGCTGCGGCCGGGGAAATAGCTGAGAGCAGCGGCACGCGCCTGCCGGTCTTCCGACGTGCGGAGCGCGCTCAGCTCATCGCGGCGGAAGACGCGCGCGACCCCCGGCACCGCGCGCAGGGCGGTGAGCACAGCCTCCATGGTTTCACGATCCTGTTGCAGTCGCTCGAATACACCGGGATGAAGGTACAGATCGCTGTAGCGGATGCGAGCGACATAGTCCGCTTCGCCCCAGCGCTGATCGAGCACGCGCTCGACTGCCTGCATCACCCGACTAGCCGACAGACGGCCGCCACTGGTGTTTTGCTCGGGAACCTCGGAAACTCCGTGGTCTGCCGTAAGTGCGAGCACGTAGTGCTGACGACCCACGACTCGATCCAGGTGCGCCAGCAGCTCGCCCAAACTACGGTCCAGGTGCAGGAGCACGTCCTGCACCTCGTGGCTGCGCGGCCCGAACGAATGCCCCACCAGGTCCAGCGTCGAAAAGCCGAGTCCGAGAAAATCTGGCGGGTCCTGCTGGCCGAGCTTCAGTGCATCCACGGCGGCGATGGCTAGGCGCACCAGTGCGCGGTCCGCATAGGGACTGCGAGACCAACGTTCGAAGAATGCCGTAGCGCTGCTGCCGCACTCGTCACCGAGCGAATGCGGAAAGGTTGCCGACCAGCCGTACACCGGCCGCTCGCCCGGCTGGTCGTCTGCATATCGGTACCGCTCAGCAGGCAGCAGCCGCTGCCAGACGCGGCCACAATCGGCAGCAACGGGATTTGCCTGTGCGAATGTGCGGAGAAATTCAACCGGCTGTGCGGGATTCGTAGCTGGGCTGGCCCAGACTCCCTTGCTGGTGTCGAACCAGACGACGACACCTTCTGCGCGGCCGGCGAGCATCATCGCGCTGCGGGTTTTCAAGGAGAATGCTGCGACTCGAACTTCGGGCCCGAATACAGATCGCATCCGTTGGGCCAACGTCGTCTGCTGCAACCAGCGCACGCTGTGCCCGCCAGCCACCGGCTGACCGTAGCCGACCGCTGAGGCCGAATCGTCCTGCGTGCAGACCACATCGCTTCCTGATTCGCGATCCCACCATTCATTGGAGACAATCCCGTGGCGATAGGGAAACGTGCCGGTCGCTATCGTGGCATGGCCGACACAGGTGAGCGTATTCATGTACGGGTAGGCCGCTTCGGTGAACCACGCACCTTCCTGCATCAACCGGCGCAGGCCTGCGCTCCACTGCGTGCCGTACTCGGTCAGGTAGCTGGAGCGCATCTGATCCACAACGACCACGACCACCAGGCGCGGGCGTGCCGGCGCGGGCGGTTGCGGGTCCGCCGCGGTCAGCAGGGTCACCAGGGCCAGCAGCAGGGCATGGAAAGATCGGCGAGGGGACATCCGCACGAATCCTCAAAGGCAGCACAGTCTAGCACAAGGAACGCCCTCCGAGCTGCGCAGCAGGCTGCCAGAACTGCAACCGGTATGGTACGATGCTGCCCCGCTGACCGGTGACAGGAACCACGGAGCGAGGCAGCCTATCCGATGCGGGTCGTAGAAAAATCGCAGTTGATGTCAGCCGCGGAGATCGATCGGACCATCCACCGGCTGGCTCATGAAATCGTCGAGAAAAGCGGCGGAGCCGCCAACATTGCCCTGATCGGCATCCGCCGGCGTGGTGTTCCGCTGGCCCAACGATTGGCGCAGGCGATCAAGAGCTTCGAAGGTACCGACGTGCCGGTGGGCACGCTGGACATCACCTTGTACCGCGACGATCTCTCTCTGGTCGCGCCGCAGCCGGTCGTGCAGGCCAGTGAGATCCCGTTCGACGTGAACGGTAAAGACCTGATTCTGGTAGATGACGTGCTCTACACCGGACGCACGGTTCGCGCCGCGATGAACGGACTGTTCGATCTCGGCCGGCCCAAACGCATCCGGCTCTGTGTGCTGATCGACCGCGGCCATCGCGAGCTGCCCATCGAGGCCACCTTCGTGGGACGCTACGTGCAAACCAGCGAAAACGAAATTATCGAAGTCCGGCTCAACGAGGTGGACCACCAGGAGCGCGTGATGCTGGTCGAACGCGTGGCCTGACCGCATGGACAACCACCGGCCGCTCCTGCGGCATCGGCTCGAGCCGGTCCAATGAGGGTCTCTGTGCCGGAACGCATCCGCCACCTGCTGGACATCGAATCGCTCAGTGCCGAGCAAATTGCAGCACTGCTCGATCAGTCCAAGCCGTTCCAGGAAATCCAGCGCATGCCCCTGAAGAAGCTGGCTACTCTGCGCGGCAAAAGCGTGGCGATTGCTTTCTTCGAACCTTCCACACGCACGCGCATCAGTTTCACGACCGCCGCAGCCCGGCTGGGCGCGGATACGATGCAGTTGCAAGCAGAGACCTCGAGTTTGAAAAAAGGAGAATCCCTGCTCGACACCGTCTACACGCTGGAAGCGATGAAGCCCGACTGCATCATCATCCGCCACAGTGCCTCTGGTGCGCCGCACTTCGTGGCCGAACGGCTGCCCGTACCGGTGATCAACGCCGGCGACGGCACCCACGAACACCCGACCCAGGCGCTGCTCGATGCACTGACCATTCGCGACCGCAAAGGCCGTCTCGAAGGACTCCACGTGACCATCCTGGGGGACGTCCTGCACAGCCGTGTGGCTCGCTCGAACATCCATCTGCTGGCAAAATTCGGTGCGCACATCCGTCTGTGCGGGCCCCCGATGTGGGTGCCGCGCGAGCTGGAATGCCTGGCCCCGAACCTGACTCGGATGCCGCATCTCGAGCAGGCGCTGGAAGACGCCGATGTGGTGATCGTGTTGCGGGTACAACTGGAGCGTATCCACGAACCCGCTCTGCCCCTCGAAGAATATGTCCTGCAATACCAGCTGACGGAAGCGCGCCTGCGCCGAGCGCGACCCGACGCGATCGTTCTGCATCCGGGACCGATGAACCGCGGCATCGAAATCGAACCGGCAGTCGCCGACGGTCCGCAGTCCTGCGTGCGCGAACAGGTCACCAACGGGCTGGCCGTGCGCATGTATCTGCTCTACCTGCTGATCGGTGGCGCTCCGATGGACTCCCCGGGAGCTGCACATGCTGCTGATTAAAAACGGGCGCGTGGTGGACCCAGCGTCGGGCACAGACGCCACCCTCGATGTCCTGATCGTCGAGGAGCGCATCGAGCGGGTGGGCCCGGCACTGGCGGCTCCTGGAGCAGAGGTCTTCGACGCCGCGGGCCTGGTTGTGGCACCAGGGTTCATCGACCTCCACTGCCATCTGCGGGAACCGGGCGGAGAATCTTCGGAAACGATCGAGACCGGAACACGGGCCGCGGCACGCGGCGGTTTCACCGCAGTCTGTCCGATGCCCAATACGCGCCCGGTGAACGACAACGCTGCGGTGACGCGCTTCATCCTGGACCGCGCCGCCGCCGCGAGCGTTCGCGTCTGGCCCATTGGAGCCGTCTCGAAAAACAGCAGTGGGGAAACCCTGGCCGAAATTGCCGCCATGCAGCAGGCCGGGATTGTGGCCGTCAGCGACGATGGCAAGCCGGTGGCCACGGCCCGGCTGCTGCGACAGGCGATGGAGTACTGTCTTCCGCTCGGCCTGCCCGTCGTGGATCACTGCGAAGATCCTTCGCTGGCGGCCGGCGCCGTGATGCGGGAAGGCCCGCGCTCGGTCCGCCTGGGGCTGCGTGGCATGCCCGCCGCCACCGAGGCCATCGGCGTGGCGCGCGACATCCAGATTGCCGAGCTGACCGGCGGACGCCTGCACATCGCACATCTTTCCACGCGCGCTTCGCTCGAACTGGTGCGCGCGGCCAAGCGGGCCGGGCTGGCCGTCACCTGCGAAGTCACGCCGCATCACTTCACCCTCACCGACGAAGACGTGACCTACGACGCCCGCTACAAAATGAATCCCCCGCTCGGCTCGCGCACAGACCGCGAAGCGCTGCTCGCCGGTCTGGCCGACGGCACCGTGGACGCCATCGCCACCGACCACGCCCCGCATGAGCCGGCGCTCAAGGAAGTAGAATTCGATCGCGCTCCATTCGGCATCATCGGCTTCGAAACGGCTCTGGCCCTGGCGCTGGAACAACTGCTGCACACTGGGCGCATTTCTCTGCTCCGCCTGGTCGAACTGTTTACGACCGGGCCGGCCCGCGTGCTGGGCCGCCACCGCCGGCTGGCCTCGGGCGAGCCCGCCGACCTCACCATTTTTTCTACAGAACTAGAGTGGACCTTCCGCGCCGACCAGTCCGCCAGCAAGTCCCGCAACACTCCATTTGATGGCCGCAGGTTCCGTGGCGGACCGGTCGCCACCATCGTGGCCGGTCGAATCGTCTGGCAACGCTGAGCGTCCGGCCCTGCCGGTGTCTGCGAAACAGGGGAACTGCGGCAGATTCTCTCGACTCAGTCGGTGGAGGGTTCTGCGGCGGGATGCAAGCTGTGTTGCGGCGGTGTGTGAGTGCCCCGGGGCGCCGGCTCCAACTGGAACCGGAAGAAATGATTCAGCGGGCCGGGCCCTTTGCCAATCGCGTAGCTTTTCTCGATAGCTTTGACCACGTACGCTTTGGCCAGCATTACGGCATCGGGGAGCTGCTTGCCCAGGGCCAGTTGCGCGGCAATCGCGGAGGCGAAGGTGCAACCGGAACCGTGCGTGTTTTCGCTCTTGACTCGCTCGCCGCCGAAGGTCTGCAGTTCCCGACCGTCATAGAAAACGTCGATCGCTTTTTCCATGTGCCCGCCCTTGACGACCACGGCCGGCGCGCCCTGCCCGACCAGCCGCTTCGCAGCTTCCTTCATGCCTTCGAGGTCGTGAATCTTCAGGCCAGTGAGCAGTTCCGCTTCGGCGATGTTGGGCGTCACCACGGTGGCGCGCCGCAGCAACTCTTCGGCGATGAATTTCATTCCCGCCGCGTCGATCAGGTCGGCCCCGCCGGACTGCGCCCGCGCGACCGGGTCGAGCACGACGCAGGGGAATCGTCCCCGGTCGAGAAATTCGGCCACCACGGCCGCGTTCGCACGATTGCCCAGCATGCCGATTTTCACGGCGCTGATCGGGGAATCTTCGAACAGGCAGTCGAGCTGGGCGCGAAGCGTAGCCGCCGGGGTGATGTGCGTGCTCCGGACTCCCTGCGTATTCTGCACAGTCAGCGCCGTGACCGCGGCGAGGCCATAGCAGTTGTGCGCGGCAAACGTCTTCAAATCCGCTGCAATCCCCGCTCCACAGGAAGGATCGAATCCCGCAATCGTCAAAATCAGTGGCGGTGTGCTCCCCGTTTGATTCGTCAAGTCCTGCGCCCTCCACCCCTGTGTCGGACTCAGGCCCGGCACGCCGGCGTACAGCCGCACACAGCGGAGACGGAAATTTTTGCCGGCAACGCAAATCTACGCGCCTGGTTCGTGCAAATGCAAGTCCAAAATTGATCCGAAAGATGTGTCGAAGGGGCTGTGCTTCGAGCGGCGCGGCACGAAGAGGGGATACCGAACTCTCCTGCGCCCGACGCCGCAGCCACCGAGGTGCGCTTACGGGAACAGGCCGCGCACGGTGGTCGCTTCGGCCACTCGTCCAACGGCCAGGATGTAGGCCGCGGTGCGGAAATGTACGTGGTATTTGCGCGCTATCTGATAGACGTCGTTGAACGCGCGCTTCATGACAAACTCCAGCCGTCGGTTCACCTCGTCTTCCTGCCAGAAATATCCCTGCAGGTTCTGCGCCCATTCGAAGTAGCTCACGGTCACGCCACCCGCGTTGGCCAGGATGTCCGGGAGCACGAGGATGTTTTTGCGGGCCAGGATTTCATCGGCGCGCGGGGTGGTAGGACCGTTGGCCGCTTCCGCGATGATCTTGGCGCGAACCAGATCGGCATTGTCCAGCGTGATGCAGTTCTCCAGAGCCGCCGGGATCAGGATGTCGCACTTCAGCGTCAGCAGCTCATCGTTCGAAATGCGCGAAGTGCCGGGCATGCCCACGACCGTGCCCGCGCGCTCTTTGTACCGCAGGGCCCGCGCGGGATCGATGCCCCGGGGATTGTAGACTCCACCGCGAGAATCGCTGATGGCTACGATCTTGGCGCGTCGGGCCGCCAGCAATTGTGCGGCAATCGAGCCGGCGTTGCCGAAACCCTGGATCGCCACCGTCGCTCCTCGCAGCGAAATCTTTTTCAACTTGCAGGCTTCCTCAACCACATACAGACAGCCGCGAGCAGTGGCTTCGTTGCGCCCTTCTGAACCGCCCAGCGAGACCGGCTTGCCGGTCACCACACCCAGAGCGGAATAGCCCACCGTCATCGAATACGTATCCATGATCCAGGCCATCGTCTGCGCGTCGGTGTAGACGTCCGGCGCCGGAATGTCGCGATCGGGGCCAATGATGGGCAGGATTTCGGAGATGTACCGCCGGGTCAGCCGTTCCAGTTCCGCCTTGCTCATCCGTTTGGGATCGCAAACTACCCCGCCTTTGCCGCCGCCGAAAGGCACGTTCACCGTTGCGGTCTTCCAGGTCATCCAGGCGGCCAGCGCCTTGACTTCGTCCAGCGTGACGTTGGGGTGATACCGGATGCCTCCCTTCGCCGGTCCGCGCGCGATGTTGTGCTGGACCCGGTAGCCGGTGAACACTTTCACCTGTCCGTTGTCCATCTTCACCGGAATGGAAACTTCCATGACGCGCTTCGGCGCACGCAATACTTGGCGCAGACCAGCATCGAGCTTCAGATATTCTGCGGCGACGTCGAATTGATACTGGGCAATCCGGAACGGGTTGAGGTCCTCACGTGGCGGGGTCATCCGCGGCAGAGGTGCAGGGGCCGCCTTCGCTGCTATGGCCATAGCTTTCTCCTTTGTTGGACTCTACAGGTACCGCTCTCGATCCACGCTCCCGAGCCCTATGCTTTCCGGGGTAGCCGGTGCGGGGCTTCACCCACCAGCCACCTGGCGCATGGCTCGAAATTTATCTCGGCACCCGGCCGAACAAAAATGATGTACCTGCCCGCCCTGCTCCCAGACAAAAGCAATCTCTGGAGCCACCCACGTACCACAGAGGGGATCTCGATAGAGTGGCTTCGGTGGCAACGAACCGTCTAACGCAACGTTCGTCTCCCTCCCCCTGCGAAACCACCAGCGCACGATTAAACGCCACAGCCAAACGAAAAGTACGACCCAAAATAGAAACTGCAAAACCCTGAGCAAAAGGCCCACGTTCGAGTCTTTCTCAGTCAAAGCCTCGCTGCGGGGGAAGATGCAAATGGCTCAGACTGGTTGTCCGGTTTTTTGCGCCTTGGTAACTGCCACGAATAGCGGAGTTTAGTCAACTGCAAAGAGTAGTGTCAATGCAAACCAGAGGGCCTGCGGAAGCCCGGTTGTCGCTTCCCCTTGTGTCCCCATAAAAAATGGTAAGTTATTGAATTAAATAAAGTTACAGAATGCAGTTCAGGCTTTTTCGGGAAGAATTCGGTCGAGGCCCATATAGGGGCGAAGGACTTCGGGAACCAGAATCGATCCGTCCGCCTGCTGATAGTTTTCCACCAACGCCAGCCAAGTGCGGCCCACAGCCAGCCCGGAGCCATTCAAGGTGTGCACGAATTCACTCTTGCCGCCTTTGGGTTTGAAGCGGATACCGGCACGGCGGGCCTGGAAGGCTTCGCAGTTGGAGCAAGAGCTGATCTCTTTGAATTCGCCGAGGGAGGGCAGCCAGACCTCGAGGTCATAGGTTTTCGCGGCCGCAAATCCCATGTCGGCAGTGCAGAGCAAAACAACTCGGTAGTGCAACCCTAAGCGCTGGAGAATTGTTTCTGCATCGCGCACCAGGCTTTCCAGCTCGTCATAGCTCTGTTCCGGGCGGGTGAATTTGTACAGTTCGACCTTTTGAAATTGGTGCTGGCGGGTGATCCCGCGCGTCTCGCGGCCGGCGGCACCGGCTTCCGAGCGGAAGCAGGCCGTCCAGGCGCAGACGCGGATGGGAAGGGAGTCCGCGTCTAGGATTTCGTCGCGATAGAGGTTGGTGAGTTCGACTTCTGCTGTCGGCGTCAGCCACAGATCGGTGCCTTCCAGATGAAACATGTCTGCGGCGAACTTCGGCAACTGCCCTACGGCCGTGAGCGAAGTCGTATTGACCAGAAAGGGCGGCAGAATTTCCGTATACCCGTGTTCGCGCGTGTGCACGTCGAGCATGAAATTCGCCAGCGCACGTTCCAGCCGCGCGCCGGCTCCACGGTAGAGCGCGAAGCGTGAGCCGGCGATTTTCGCCGCCCGGGGCAGGTCGAGAATGCCCGCGCGTTCGCCGACTTCCCAGTGCGGCCGGGGCGGAAAATCGAAACGCGGCGGCTCGCCCCAGACGCGCACCACACGATTGTCTTCCGGCCCCTTGCCGACGGGCACCGATTCGTGCGGCAGGTTGGGCACCTGCAACATGAACTGACGCAGTTGTTCTTCCAACTCGGCAATACGATGTTCGGAGTCCTTATTCCTTTTGGCTACCTTCTTCAGGAACCGCTCGAGGGCCTCTCCGGTCACGTTTTGCTCTGGAAAATCCTCGTCCACGCTTTTCGCGATCGGGTAGAATCGGTCCCACTCTTCCAACCCGAACATCACTACGGTCGCCCCGCGTGCCAGTTTGCTCCCCGCAAGACGTTGTGCCCACCTGCGCTTTTCGTAGTCGGTAATCAGCGCACGCCGTTCGCGATCCAAAGCGCGAAATCCTTCCAGGTCGAGCGCGATACCGCGGTCGCGCGCCATTTGTTCGAAGCGGTCCAGATGGTCGCGGAAAAAGTTCAAATCATGCATAAGCTTCGACTGCCTCGGCCAGCCCTGCCCGGCCAGCAAAGCGTAAAAGAATACCGCGAATTTTCCGCTTGCACTCTGAAATTTCGAATTTCCAGAGTTGACTCCCGCTGCCGCTCAGCACCTGCGGTCTTCTACTGGGTCGGCCCGTTTTTTCCTTGCGCCTGCTTTTTAGCTGTTTTCGGCCGATGGGCCTGGCTCCTGCGGGCTCAAGGCGGCTCCCTGCCAGAAGTCTTTGACAGGCGTCGAGGGCTCGGCTACAGTGGCTCCATGATGAAGACCTTCCTTATCTTCGGCCTCATTCTCTTGATGGGCCTGGGCAGCGGCTGCAGCCGGCCCGCTTCCCAAGGCACTCCAGCAACCGAAGAAGCACGCAAGCAGGAACTGAAAGCGGCACTGGAAAAATACCTGACCGAGCGAGGTTCGATCAATGTGGCCGCGATGGACATCGAAATCCTGCAGGCCACGTTCGCAGAGAACACTGCCCAAGCGCAGGTCGAATTCAGAACCAAACAGGGCCAGGGCTCTATGCAGATGAGCTACACCTTCGAACGTCAGGGTGGGGCATGGATTGTGAAAAGCTCCAGCGGCGGTGGCCTGGGGCATCCAGAGACAGGAATGCAGGAGCCCGGTGGAACGCCTGGGCAGTTGCCGCCCGGCCATCCGCCTATCTCTGCGCCGCAGAAAACGCCACCGCCGCAGCAGTAGCCATCAAAAAGCGCAATCGGAGCTGACGAGACCGAAAATCGTATGGCTCTCGTCCGGCAATCCGCTCGGGTATAGCACGCGTTAGACTTTCAGTCCTGGCAACCCGGCTGCGGAGCGGGCTTCCGTCACGCCGCGCACGATGGCTCTTGCGACAGCCTCTGCGGCTGCTGCGCCCACAGCAGTCACATCGGCGCGTAGCCGGCCGGTGGAAAGAACGAAAATCACGTCGCCATCGAACGGGGAAAACGCCGGCGAAATCACGCGAGCGATGCCCGCCGCAGCCATCCTGGCCACGCGCTGGGCCTGCTGTTTGTCCAGTAGAGCATCGGTGGCAACAGCCAGCAACACGGTGTTGGGGTCAGCGAAACCAGTCCGCCGGACGCCGCGACGCAACGCTGTGGCCGTATCGGCGAATTCCCGTGCTTCCGCCGCCGTACGCGCACCCGCCAGGATTCGTCCTGATGCGGGGTCCCGCACATCCCCGAACGCGTTGACGACCGCCAGCGCGGCCACCCGCGCTTCCACGGAGCTCGCTCCCACCAGCTCTTCGGTCCAGCAACCTACCCCGGCCTTCATGGCGCGCTCCAGGCCGAACAGTTTGCCGACCGTCGCACCGGTACCCGCGCCCACGTTGCCTTCGGCCACGGCGGAGCCCTCGCTCTCTGCAGCCGCCCGGGCAGCCGCGTAACCCATCTCGGCGTCAGGATGCCTGGGCCGTTGCTGGGCTCCGAACGGTTGCCGCTCGCCGAGGCGCAGATCGAAGATCACCGCCGCGGGGACAATGGGTACGCGCGCGAGGCCGGTGTCGAACCCGAAACTGTGCTCCTCGCACCAGCGCATGACTCCGGCGGCTGCTTCGAGTCCGAAAGCACTGCCGCCGGTGAGCAGTACGGCGTGTACCTCCTCGACGATGTGTCCGGTTCGCAGCGGTTCCAATTCTCGTTCTCCGACCGCACCACCCAGCACTTCGCAGGCTGCCACAACGCCCGCACCAGCCAGCAGCACGGTGCAGCCCGTCCAAGCGCGCTCGTCGGTGGCATGCCCGACCTGAATTCCGGGGATGGGTCCAAAACCGGCCGGCATCGCCGCCGATGATAGCAGGTTTTTCTGTTCGGGCCGCTCCGCCGGATGGGCGGGTCCTTTGGTCTTTCTGCGACAGCCGGTGCGGAGCCGCGTTACGAGCCGCCCGAGCTGTGCTAGCATCGCTCTGTACACATGGCGAGAGCGGTTTACATCCTCAGCGCTGCGCGCACGCCAATCGGAAAATTCGGCGGTTGCCTAGCGGAGCTGACGGCAGCCGACCTGGGCGTGATTGCGGTTCGCGCTGCACTGGCACGTGCCTTCGGCGAAGCGCCCGCGGAACGGGAATTCGGCCACTTCGCCGAACCCGCCGACGCCAAGGCCGCCGTGCGTGCCCACCTCGAAAAACAGAACCCGTGGCGCGTGGACGCAGTGATCTTCGGCAACGCACGTCCTGCCGGCACCGGACCGAACGTGTCGCGCCAGATCGCCTGGCGCAGCGGGTTGGGCGAGCAGGTTCCTGCCTTCACGGTGAACATGGCCTGTGCGTCCGGTCTGCAAGCCATTTTGCTCGGCTGGCAGCAGATTCAAAACGGAGATGCCGACGTGGTCGTGGTCGGCGGCACCGAAGCCATGAGCCGCGTGCCCTATCTGGTGGAGGCACGCTGGGGCCTGCGCCTGGGACATCAACCGTTGGTCGACGCCATGTATCGGGACGGCTTTCTCTGCCCGATGTCGCAAATGCTCATGGGCGAAACCGCCGAATTGCTCGCCGAACAGTACGGCATCGGGCGGGAAGAACAGGATCGCTATGCCCTGCGAAGCCACCAGCGCGCGGCTCGTGCCCAGCGCGAATGCTGGTTCCAGCAGGAACTCGTCCCCATCGAGCGCACCGACCGCAAAGGCAATCGAGTGCACATCGCTGCGGACGAGCACGTGCGCGCCGATGCTTCCCTAGAAGCCTTGGCCAAGCTGCCGCCAGTTTTCTCCCGCCGCGGAACCATCACCGCGGGCAACGCGAGCGGGTTGACCGACGCCGCGGCCGCCCTGGTGCTGGCCAGCGAAACCGCACTGCGCGAGCGCCAGCTCGTGCCGCTGGCTCGCCTCGTGGATGCCACCGTAGCCGCGGTAGACCCGCGGGTGATGGGCATCGCACCGGTACCCGCCGTGCGCCGGCTCGAACAGCGCACCGGCTGGAAGCTCGCCGAATACGACGTGATCGAGCTGAACGAAGCTTTCGCGGCCCAGGTGCTCGCTTGCGATCGGGAGCTCGGCTTCGATCACGAACGGTTGAATCCCAATGGCGGTGCCATCGCCCTCGGCCATCCGATTGGCTGCACGGGCGCACGCATCACCACGACGCTGGTCCACGAACTGCGTCGGCGGGGCGGCCACCGCGGGCTGGCCACGCTCTGCGTTTCCGGCGGGATGGGCCTGGCGCTGGCCGTCGAAGCAATCTGAACGAATCCAAGGAGGCTGCTGTGTCTGAAGAGTTGCACGGCGAAGAGCTGGCTGGTGCCTCCGCGACCCTCCGACCAGAGCAGTTCCAGTTCGTCCGGTACCGACTGGAGGGCAGCGTCTGCCGGATGACCCTGAACCGCCCGGAACACAATCTGCTGAACGAAACCCTGCTGAAGGAACTGGCCACCGGATTCGAATCGCTCCACGGAAAAGAAGACATCAAGCTGGTGGTGGTGGATTCGGCCTGCAAGGTGTTCTCGGCAGGCATTGACATCGGCGAGTACACCACCCATCGCGTCTTCCAGATGCTGGACGCTTTCCACAACCTGTTCGCGACTATGCTGGACGTGGGCAAGCCAGTGCTCACCGTGGTCAACGGGCCCGCCATCGGCGGCGGGTTGGAGCTGGCCGCTTTCGGCGATCTGATGGTGGCCACTCCGAAAGCCAAATTCGCCCTGCCGGAGATCACCATCGGCGTCTTCCCGCCGCTGGCCACCACCATCTTTCCGTCCATTGTCGGTCCGAAGCTGGCGCTGGAGCTGGTGTTGACCGGCGAACCCATCACCGCCGAACGTGCCAAGGAACTGGGGCTGGTCAATCGTCTGGTTCCAGAGGCACAGCTCGAACCAACTGTGAACGAACTGATTGCGCGCATCAGTGCACTTTCCGCGCCCGTGTTGGCTATGGCGAAGAAAGCGGTCTGGGAAGGCTTGGGGCTTTCCCTGCGCGACGCGCTGCGCCAGTCCATGAACATTTTCCTGCACGAGCTCTACCGGCTAGAAGATGCACAGGAGGGGCTGCGGGCGCTGATTGAAAAGCGCAAGCCACAGTGGAAGAATCGCTAGGGCCGAGATTCATGGACGACCTTTTCCCAACCCTGCCTTCCGCCGCTGAGCAGGGCAGCGCAGCGAACGACGAATCGGAGCCGGAGCTGGTACGTCGCCGCCTACTGCTCCGCCGGCTGGCGATTCTGCTGGTGGTCGCCGTGGCCGTGTTTTCCGCGACCACCTGGCTGCTGCTGCGCATGGATACTGCGCGGCTCGCGCAAGCTGAACCGGCCCGAGTCGTCCGCCAGCACCTGGACGCACTGAATCGCGGCGATTTCCGCGCCGCCTACGCGTTGTTCTCCGAATCCTACCGGGAACGGATTGCGTTCGAAGCGTACCACGCCATGGTCGCCGAACACCGCGCGGTGTTCACCACGCGCCGCGTCGAAATCGAAGCGCAAAGACAGTCCGGCGCTCGTGCCGTGCTGACCACTCGCGTGCTCGCTGCCGATGGCGAGCGCTATCGGGCCCGCTTCTCCCTGGTGCGGGAAGGTGGCCGCTGGTGGATCGATGACATCCGCTGGAGCGCGGAACCACGACGTCGGCGCAGCGTCCACATCTGAACGGAGCGCAGGTCGCCAGTTGACAGGGCCACAGCTCGACCATAGACTGAACTGGAAAATTGAACCGGCTCGGGTGGCCGGCAGGGGACGGACGTGGATCGCGAAGCCCGTCCGTGCCACCTGCAGGTAAGAGGGAAGGCCGTGCAAATCGGCCGCGGTCCCGCCACTGTGATCGGCCGGCGCTGTGGTTGAAGACGACGCCCACTGCTCTCATGCCGGGAGTGGGAAGGGCCGCTTCGAAGATTCTGTTTCGGAGGCACAGCGCCCGCGTCCTGCGCGCAGAACACTGCAGGAGGCCGTCAGCCAGGAAACCTGCCCGACCGGAGCAGCGATCACTCTTCGCGAGAAAGGGTGTGGCGCCAAGCCCCATTCCGACTCGTGGGGCTTTTTTGTTGCCCGCGCGGTCTTGTCTCTGCACCGAACAGAACGCCTGAGGATGTTCGACCGGCTGCGGCCAGCCGCTCTGTGCCTGTTTTTGGCGGCGTTGGCCGCAGAAGCACAACCGGCACCGGCCGCCACGAAAACGTCCGGGGCCGTGCGCAGCGTGATGGATGACACCGGACGCACCGTCCACGTCCCCGCTCAAGTACGTCGCATCGTCTCGCTGGCCCCGAGCCTCACGGAAACCCTGTTTGCGCTGGGTGTAGGCGATCGTGTGGTCGGCGTCAGCGACTACTGCAATTATCCCGCTGCGGCACGCTCGCGGCCGCGCGTGGGCGCGCCGCTGAACCCGAGCCTGGAGTCCATTGCCGCGTTGCAGCCGGATCTGGTCGTCGCGGCCAAATCCGCCAACCGGCGCGAAACCGTAGACGAACTGGCCCGGTTCGGCCTTGCCACTTATGCCACCGACGCCCATTCGGTCGAGCAAGTCCTGACCTCGATCGAGCATCTGGCCGATGCACTCGGCATCGCCGAAGCCGGTCACCAGTTGACGGGCGCGCTGCGTGCGCGACTGGCGCACCTGCAGCAACAACTGGCCGGCCGCACTCCCAGACGCGTGCTGCTGGTGGTCTGGCATGAGCCGCTGATCTCCATCGGCAGAAACACCTTCATCGCCGATGCCTTGCGGTATGCTGGAGCCAGCCATGTGATCGAAACCGAACAGGACTGGCCCCGGCTGAGCCTGGAAGAGGTAGTGCGCGTGCAGCCCGAATATCTGCTTTTCGCTGGCGACCATGCCGCGGCGATGGCTTCGCTGCTCGCTTCGCTCCCCCAGCGACCGGGATGGCGCAAACTGGCTGCCGTCCAGCAGCACCGGACGCTTCTGCTCGATGAGTCCATCAACCGCCCGTCGCCACGACTGCTGGACGCCATCGAAACCATCGCCCGCCAGCTCCATCCCGAAGCATTCCAGCAAAAGCCTGCTCCTCCCACGCCGGCTGCGCCGGGCTTCGCCGCTCTCCGTTCTTGTGCACCTGCAGGAAGCCGGACCCGAGCGGGCTCGGCGGATTGGCCGGTTTCGGCGTATGCCGAAGTGAATCGGTCGCGGAGGGCAGAGCGATGAAGCCGCTCACCGCCAGGCGCGTATGGCTGATCTGCGGCGGCATGCTGGCGGCTCTGCTGGTTTCCGTGCTGATTGCGCTGAAGCTGGGCGCCGTTCCGATCCCTGCGACCGATCTGGCCCTGAGTCTGGCACGCGCGCTGGTGGGAGCCGAAATTCCGGCCGATCACCAACTCATCATTTTCGAAATGCGCCTGCCGCGAATCCTGCTAGCGATTCTGGTGGGAGCCTCGCTGGCGGTGGCCGGCGCGGGATTCCAGGCGCTGCTGCGCAATCCATTGGCGGATCCTTATGTGCTGGGCGTATCGAGCGGTGCGGCGCTGGGCGCGATTGTTTCGCTCGTGCTCTTGCCACGGGTGGCGCTGGCCTCGCCTGTGGCCGCTTTCCTCGGTGCCGTGCTGGCCACGACCACTGTGTACTTTCTAGGGCGCCGCGGCGGGCAGCTCGACAGCCACACGCTGCTGCTGGCCGGGATCATCACGGCGTCGTTTCTCTCGGCGGTGATCATGTTCCTGATGACCACGCTGCCGAGTTCGCATCTGCGCGGAATGGCTTTCTGGCTGATGGGAGATCTCTCGGTGGCTCCGCCGGTCTCGCTCAGTGTGCTGTTCATGCTGGTGGCTGCGGGGGCCGCGGCCATCTACACCACGGCCGCCGACCTGAACCTGTTGCTGGCCGGCGAGCTGGAAGCCTTGCACCTGGGCGTGGAAGTGAACCGCGTGAAACTGGTGGTGTACCTGGCCGCTTCGCTGCTGACCGGAGTGGCGGTTTCGGTGAGCGGAGCGGTGGGCTACGTGGGTCTGATCGTGCCGCATCTGCTGCGCTTAGTTTTCGGACACGACTACCGGCTGCTGATTCCCACGGCGGCGATCGGCGGTGCCATCGCGCTGGTGCTGGCCGATGCTCTGGCGCGCACCATCGTCGCGCCGACGGAACTGCCCGTCGGGGCCATGACCGCTCTGGCCGGTGCGCCCATGTTCATCTACCTGCTGCGCAGGAGAATGCACTGAGATGGGCATCCCGCAGACCAACAGCGGGCTCGATTCTGGCTCCACCCGTGTGCACGCGGCGGCGGACGAGGCGCGTCTGTTTGTGGAGCAGGCCAGCTACGCCTACGGCGCCGGACGCCGCGAAGACCCGCCCTTTGCACTCGCTCCTGTCAGCTTCCAGGTGCGTCCGCGCGAACTGTTGGCCATCGTGGGCCCCAACGCCAGCGGGAAATCCACGTTGTTGCGGCTGCTGGCCGGCACGCTCGTACCGCTTTCTGGCCGAGTGCGACTGGATGGACATGAAGTCAGTCGGCTACCGGCGCGCATTCGCGCCCAGCGCATCGCCCTGGTGGCGCAGGAAAGCGCGCTGCTGTTTCCCCTGCGCGTCTGGGAATACGTCCTGCAGGGACGCCGCCCGTATGGCCGCTGGCCCGGATTCGAAACTCCAGACGACTGGGCCATCGCTGCCGAAGCGCTGGCACAGGTCTCGGCCGACCATCTGCGGGATCGCTGGATGGGAGAACTTTCGGGCGGGGAAAAGCAGCGTGTCGTGCTGGCGCGGGCTCTGGCGCAGCAACCGCTGCTGCTGCTGCTCGACGAACCGACGTTGCATCTCGACCTCGGCGCTCAGGTCAGCCTGCTGCGCCGACTGCGCCGGCTGGCCCGAACGAATCGCTATGCAGTCGTCGTCGTGACGCACGAGCTGAACCTGGCTGGCGCATTTGCCGATCAGGTCGTGCTGCTCCAACAGGGCAAATGTTTGCGCGTTGGCACCCCCGCAGAAGTGTTCGAGCGCGAACTGCTCGAGCAGGTCTTCGGTGCTCCGCTGGAAATCGAGGTCACTCCGGCGGGGCGGCCGCGCGTGCATCTCCGCGCCGAGCCGTAATCGGCGCCTTCCGGCGGCAGCGGGCGACAGCCGGCTGCCGTACAACCACAACCGCGGACCTCGCGCATGGGCACCGGCACAGACCGGTGCCCGGGGAAGACGGTGAGAATCCGTCGCCGCCGCGCGACTGTAAGGCGGCCTGTCCGCGCAAGTACCGGACAGAAAGCCCGGCCCAGTCACTGCCCCGTCACGCCGGGGTGGGAAGGCTGTGCCGACCAGGGCGAGCCGCTCAGCCAGGAGACCGGCGAGGTCCTGCCCGCAGCCAGCTTCGGGCTGGCTACGCTGGCCGCGGGAACACTTTCATCCCTCGCGTCGAGGGATAGAAAGGATTGACGCTGTGTATCGTTGTCTGTTGCGTTCTGTTTTCTGCGTGTTGTTTTTGTTTTCCTCTTCCCAAGCAACCCAACAAACAGCACAACTGACTGGCACGGTTCGCGATCCCAGCGGGGCAGCGATCGCAGGTGCCGAGGTCACCGCCGAACTGCGCGACGGTGCGCAGGCCGGCCGCACCACCACCGACTCCGCTGGACGCTTTCATCTGCACCTGCCGCCGGGCAGCTATCGAGTCCGGATCGTCCATTCGAATTTCATCCCCCAGGTGCGCTCGGTTGCCCTTGCGGCCGGCGAATCCCAGCACTGGGACGTGCGACTGGAGCTCGAACGTTTGTCTGCGGCGGTAGTGGTCACGGCGCAGGCCGAACCGGTGACCGCCGAGAACACGACCGCTCCCGTCCAGCAGATCACAGAGGAAGAAATCGAGCGCCGGCAGGCCGTGACGCTGATCTCGTTGCTGGCCACCACGCCCGGCTTCAGCTTCTCGCGCCTGGGCAACGAAGGAGGCCTGACCACGCTGTTTCTGAACGGGGGCAATTCCAACTTCACGAAATTTCTGGTCGACGGCACGCCGCTGAACGAACCGGGCGGCAGCCTGGACCTGAGCAACTTCACCACGGATAACATCGGCAAGATCGAAGTGGTGCGCGGCGCAGCCAGCGCACTCTACGGCAGCGATGCCCTGACCGGCGTCGTGCAGGTGTTTACGCACCGCGGCACCACCCCCAGGCCCGCACTCGACCTGCTCGCCGAAGGCGGCAAGTTCGGCACGGCACATGGCCAGGCGCGGCTCAGCGGTGCCCACGACGCGCTCGACTATTCCGTTGCGGTGGCGCACCTGTTCACCGACGGAGAACTTCCGAACGACTACTTCCGCAACACCACCTTCAGCGGCAACTGGGGCTTTCGTCTTCCTGCCGGCCACATGTTGCGACTCGTGCTGCGTCAGAACACCAGCGACGCCGGCGCCCCGGGACAAACACTCTTCACCCCGGTCAACCGCGATCAGCACACCCGTCTGAAACACTTCACGGCGAATCTGAGCTGGGAATTTTTCACCGGTACCCGCTGGCGTCACCGCCTGGCCGGCAGTGAAACGAACCTCCGGCAACGCTTCGAAAATCCGACCAGCGATTTTTGCTTCCCGGACCCGCCGTTTCTCTGCGACTTCCCGTTTTCCTCGCGCAACGAAATCAACCGCGCCGGTTTCTCCCAGCAATCCAGCTACCTGTTCCCACAGGGAGCAATCAGTTTCGGCTACCAGTTCGAGGTCGAAAACGGTTTTCTGAACCGTCTGCACGCCCGGCGGAACAATCACGGCGGCTATTTGGACGCTCGCCTGGAACCGATGCGCCGCGTGGTGCTGACGGCCGGCTTCCGCGTCGAAGGCAACGACAGCTTCGGCATCGAGGCCGTGCCCCGCATCGGAGCCAGTTTCACCGCGCGCTTCGGCAGCGGCTTCTGGGGTGCCACGCGACTGCGCACTTCCTTCGGACAGGGCATCAAGGAGCCGACCTTGACACAGTCCTTCAGCAACGACCCCTGCTTTCCCGGCAACCCAGCGCTGCGTCCCGAGCGGAGCCGCACGGTCAGTGCGGGCGTCGAGCAGACGCTGGCCGCAGACCGTGCCCGTGTTGCCGTTGACTGGTTCGACCATCGGTTCCGCGACATCGCCAGCTTCACCTTCTGCCTGGCGGGCGGGCCCTGCCCGGTGCCGCCTCCGCCCGGATGCGGGTCCGGTTTCTTCGGAACCTTTTTCAATACGGACCGTGCCCGCGCTCGCGGACTGAACCTTTCCTTCGAAGCTGAACCGGTTCGGTGGCTGCGCTTCACCGGCCAGTACAGTTACGTGGACAGTCGAGTGCTGGAATCGCCCAATGCTTCGGACCCTTCCCTGATTCCGGGCAACCGGCTGTTCCGCCGACCGGTGCATTCGGGTAGCCTGGTGGTGGGCGTAGCCGCCTGGCGCACCTACTGGAGCCTGACCGGAATCTTTGTCGGGCGCCGAACCGATAGCGACTTCCTCAGTCTGCGCATCGGAGACGATTGCTTTGGTCCGTGCCAGAGCTCGAATCCCGGCTATGCGCGAGTAGACCTGGCTGTCCGCTACACCCTGGGCCGCGGGGCAACGCTGTTCGGACGCGTGGAAAACCTGTTCGACAAGCAATACCAGGACGCACTGGGCTTCCCCGCCTACGGGCTGAACGCCCATGGCGGTATCCGCTTCCGATTCGGCGGCGAGTAACGTTGCTGGACTGCGCAGTGCCGGCCTCGCTCGGATACGCCGCGGGGCCGGCTCTTTGCGCGGTAGTCCCGGCCGCGGATGCTATAATCTCTGCCAGACCATGAGCCGTGCCGCCGAAGCGACTCGTCTGCCCGACGGCGTGCTTTCCCAGTACGAAGCCGTTATCGGCCTGGAAGTGCACGCGCAACTGAAGACCCAGACAAAAATTTTCTGTGCCTGCCCGACGCGCTTCGGCGACCCGCCCAACCAGAACACCTGTCCGGTCTGCCTCGGGCTGCCCGGCACGTTGCCGGTGCTGAACCGACGTGCGCTCGAACTGGCCCTTCGTGCGGCGCTGGCATTGAACTGTACCTTGCACGAACGCGCCCGTTTCGCGCGAAAAAACTACTTCTACCCGGACCTGCCCAAGGGTTATCAGATTTCGATGTACGAGCTGCCGCTGGCCACCGGGGGCTGGCTGGAAATCGAACACGACGGCACCACGAAGCGCATCGGCATCACCCGTTTGCATCTCGAAGAAGATGCCGGCAAGAGCCTGCACGAAGGCTTCCCGGATTCCGACCGCTACACCTACATCGACTTCAACCGCTGCGGCGTGCCCCTGATCGAAATCGTCTCCGAGCCGGATCTGCGTTCTCCGGCAGAAGCCTACGCCTACTTGACCGCGCTCAAACAGGTGCTCGAATACACCGAAGTCAGCGACTGCAACATGGAGGAAGGCTCGCTGCGCTGCGACGCCAACGTCAGCGTGCGACGGCGCGGCGCTACTCGGTTCGGCACGAAAACCGAAGTCAAGAATTTGAACTCCTTTCGCTACCTGCAGCGCGCACTGGAATACGAAATCGAGCGCCAGATCGCCGTTCTGGAATCCGGCGGGCACATCGAGCAGGAAACCCGTCTGTGGAATCTGGCCGCGGCGCGAACCGAACCGATGCGCTCGAAGGAATTTGCCCACGATTATCGCTACTTCCCTGAACCCGACCTGCTGCCGGTCCGCGTCCCCGCTGCCCTGCAGGCGGAAATTCTGGCCGCGATGCCGGAACTGCCGGCCGCGCGAAGGCAGCGGTTCCAGCGGGACTACGGCCTGAGCGCGTACGATGCCGGCGTGCTCACCGACACGCGGGCGCGTGCGGATTATTTCGAGGCTGTGGTGCGCGCCGGTGCAGCTCCGAAAGCCGCCTCGAGCTGGATCCAGACCGAACTGCTTCGCCGCCTGAACGACGCCGGACATGACATCCAGAATTCACCGGTCGCGCCCGAAGCGCTGGCGGAATTGATTGCCCTGGTCGAGGCAGGAACCATCACTGCGGCCAGCGGGAAAAAAGTGTTTGCCCGGATGTTCGAAACCGGAAAGCGGGCGGCAGCGATTGTGGCTGCGGAAGGGATCTCCCAGATCAGCGATGTGGCGGAAATCGAGCGGCTCTGCCGGGAGGTCATCGCCCAGCATCCCGAAAACGCTGCCAAGTACAGAGCGGGCAACGAAGGCGTGTTCAAGTTTTTTGTCGGCCAAGTGATGCGGGCTACCCGCGGGCAGGCCAATCCGCAACTGGTCAACGAGATTCTGGAGCAGTTGCTCCGCCAGGGTTGATCGGCCGAGGGCACCTGGACAAGTCTGGGCGGAGCAGTTGCTCCGCCAGGGTTGATCGGCCGAGGGCACCTGGGCAGATCTGCGCGGAGCAGTTGCTCCACCGGCGAGGAGTACGATGGCTGCTTTGCAAGTGGGCCAGAAAGCCCCGCTGTTCTGCCTGCCGAATGACGCCGGAACGCAGGTCTGCCTGAAAGACTTCGCAGGCCGGCGCGTGCTGCTGTTTTTCTTTGTCAAAGCGAACACGCCGGGTTGAAACCACGAAGCGTCCGAGTTTCGCGACGCAAAAAAGGAATTCGACGCCCTGAACACCGCCATCCTGGCCTGCAGCGCAGACTCGCCCGCCGCGCTGCGCAAATTCCGGGAAAAACTGAAGCTGAACTTTCCCCTGCTGAGCGATCCGGACTTCCAGGTCATCGAAGCCTACGGGGCCCGGCGTATGAAAAGTTTTCTGGGTAAATCGTTTCTGGGTATCGTGCGCAGCAGCGTGCTGATCGGTCCGGATGGGCGGATCGAGCACATCTGGGAGAAAGCTCCGGCGAAAGGCCATGTGCGCCAGGTGCTCGAACAACTCCGGCAACGGGGCTCGTAGCGGCGTCCCACTACAGCGTGACACGAAAGCCCTCGTCGGATTCCTCGATCAGCATGTTGTCGATCAGCCGCGTCGAGCCGACGAAGGCAGCCACCAGCGCCAGGCAGGTGCGGCGAAGACGCACGACCGGCTCGAACGTATCGGCGTCTACGATTTCCGCGTAGTCGGTGCTCACCAGCGGTTCGCGATCCAGGACGGCACGCATCGCGGCGACCAAGCGGAGCGCGTCGCGTTCGCCCGCTTCGATTTCGCGCCGGGCGGCGCTGAGCGCCCGGAACAGTGCGGTCGCAGCCTGCCGTTCCGCCCCCTGCAGGTAAGCGTTGCGAGAGGACATCGCCAGCCCGTCCGGCTCGCGCACAATCGGGCAGACCTGGATCTGGGTGTCTAGATTCAGGTCAGCCACCATCTGCTGAAGGATGCGGGCCTGCTGCGCGTCTTTCCGACCGAAATAGGCGAAAGTCGGCTGCACGATTTCGAGCAGCTTCAGCACCACGGTGGCCACGCCGCGAAAATGTCCCGGGCGCGAGCGTCCTTCCAGCCGTTCGCTCAGGCCCTCGACCTGCACATAGGTGCGGAAGCCGGCCGGATAGAGCTCGCTCGCTTCGGGAGCGAACAGGTAATCCACCGCGAGCGGCTCGAGCAACGCACGGTCGCGCTCGAATGGCCGCGGATATTTTTCGAAATCTTCTCCGGGGCCGAACTGGGTCGGGTTGACAAAAATCGAGACCACGACCGGCCGGCACTGCAGCAGCGCCGCGCGCACCAGCGACAGATGTCCTTCGTGCAACGCACCCATCGTGGGAACGAACCCGACGATACGGCCATCGCTGTGAGCCGCGCGGGCCACCTGTTTCATCCATTCCACGGTGCGAATGATTTCCATCGCTTCGTTGCTGGCCAGCCGCGGTGGCTGGCGAATCGCAGGGGAACCCCTAGCTTCGCCGGCGTGCCAGCAGTGCTTCGCGCAGCTCCGCCGGCAGGTGGTAGGATTCCGCATCGCTGGGGAAGCGCCCGCGGCGAACATCCTCGCAGTACTCCGCAATTGCCTGCCGGATGGCTCCGGCCACTTCCGCGTAGCGACGCACGAACTTCGGCGGAGCGCTGAACACCAGGCCAATCAGATCGTGCAGCACCAGCACCTGTCCGTCGCAGTCCGGGCCGGCCCCGATGCCGATGGTCGGGATGCGCAGCTCGGCCGTGATGCGCGCGGCCAGTTCGCGTGGCACACCTTCCAGCACGAGAGAAAACGCCCCGGCAGCCTGCACGGCATGGGCGTCGCGCAGCAGGCGTTCGGCGGCATCCAGCGTTTTGCCTTGTACTCGATAGCCACCCAGGGCGTGCACCGACTGCGGGGTCAGACCCACATGGCCCATCACCGGAATTTCGGCTTCCACCAGTCGCGCGATCAGCTCCAGCCGGCGCTCACCACCTTCCACTTTGACGGCTTCCGCGCCGCCCTCTTTGAGAAACCGCACGGCGTTGGCTACGCCTTCGGCCACCGAACTGTGATAGCTGCCGTACGGCATATCGGCCACCAGCAGCGCACGCTGCGTGGCCCGGCGCACGGCGCGGACGTGATGCAACATCTCGTCCATGGTGACCGGCAAGGTGCTGTCGTAGCCGAGCACAACGTTGGCCAGCGAATCGCCGACCAGCAGAATGTCCACGCCGGCCTCATCCACCAGTCGCGCGGTCGGATAGTCGTAGGCGGTCAGCGCAGTGATTTTTGTGGCTGTGCAAAAGGAACCGTCTGGGGTGCGGGTCTTGCGCTGCAGAATGTCGGGCACGGTCACTTTCCCGTTGCCCGCACGTGGCGCGACGCTCATTTTGTCCTCCGGTGCCGCCCCCGACGCCGGGGTGCAGCCCTCGCCTACCTATCCTAACAGAAAACCATCACGCGCGAACAGAGCCATCTCTCGCGGCGCTACCTTCCGGTGGCCTGGCCATGACGCAGGTTTTGAGAACGACGGAGCTGCTCCGCGGTGAGCAACGTGCGCGTGTTCAGGTGAGCATCCAGGTGTATCCAGCGCAACTCCGCCCGCAGCGCGGCGATGCGCTCGACTTGCACGCGCAGCTCGGATGACGCGGCCTCGGCAGCAAACATCCGGTCCAGCCGTACCTCGGCTTCCAGAATCTGTGTTCCCTGGGCCACGGCGCTAACTGTCCGGTGCGCTGGTGGCCGAGCTACATTCCACGAACGGGCCACCGTGCTGCCTGGTGGCGCGCACTGCGGCATGGCTTGGATGGGTCCTCTTTATTCTTCCCCGACCGGTTCGGGATGAATGGTCAGGCGGAACACCTGGGGGAATTTCTCTTTGACGCGATCTTCGATGGCGGCGGTGACATCGTGCATCTGCCCGACCGGCAGCTCCGGTTGCATCACGCAGTGGCAGGTAACCACGATGCGGTGTTCCACCTGCCGCACGCGCACCTCATGGCAATCCACCAGCTCATCATATTCTGCGCGCAGGCTGTTGATATAGTGCTGAATTTGCGTGGCCAGTTCGTGCAGTTCGGCCGCAGCGGGGATCGTGGTGCCGCGGGGTTCGATATGAATCACCACTTCTCTGACCCCTTGGATGCCGCGGAGAATTTCCTCTTCGAGTTCTGTGGCACGCCGGTGCGCTTCCATCAGCGGCAATTCTTCTTCCACCTCCAGGTGCAGCTCGACCACCACGTGGCCGTCGGTCTGGTGAGCGGAGAGTTCATGGATATCGAGCCCGCGGCGCTGGGCCAGTGCACGGATATGGTCGAACAGGTGCTCTCCGACCGGAGCCTGTGGCTCCATGTGCACCATCACATCAGCCGGCAGGATCTGGCGGACCTGCTCTTCGACCGCTTCGCTGGTCGCGTGAACCTGTTCGAAGCTGTTCGTGCGCGGCACCCGAATCGTCACGTCCACAAAATAGCGGCTGCCGGCACGGCGCAGGCGCACGCGGCTGACGTCCAACACTCCCTGGACGCCGTGCACCGCCGCGGCAATGCGCTGTGGGAGTCCCAGGGGCGCGGCGTCGAGCAGCGCCTCGAGGGTTCGCTTACCCAGCCGCGAACCGATCCAGATGATCACACCGGCTACGATCAGTGCCGCGATGGGGTCGGCAAAGCGCAGCCAGGCGAGTCCGGTGCGCTCGCCCACCCACACCGCTGCGATCCCCACCAGAACCACCAACGTACTCCACAAATCCGTCGAAAAGTGCAGCGCGTCGGCTTCGAGAGCCTCGCTTTGATATTTCTCTGCTACCCGCCGCAGCGCTCGCGACCGCACCGCATCCACCACCACGGTCAGCCCGAGTATCCCGATGGCGACCAAACTCGGCTCGATGTGCACACCCGCAAACAGCAGCCGGTGAAACGCCTCATAGATGATGTAGAGCGAAGCGAGGATCAACAGACCGGTCTGCAGGAACGCAGAAAAATTTTCGACCTTGCCGTGACCGTAGGTGTGATTCGCGTCAGCCGGTTTATCGGCCACCCGCACAGAAAGGTACGTGATGATCGTCGTGATCAGATCCAAGCCGGAATGCAGGGCTTCGGAGAGAATCCCCAGACTGCCTGTCCTCACCGCAAGAAACGCCTTCAGCGACAACAGCAGCAGCGCCGAACCCACCGAAGCCAGCGCGGCCAGCCGTTTTTCCCGCACAGCGTCTTCGGCCACCGTGGTCATCCCGGTCGAAAGAAATAGCCTAACATGAGCGCCGTTCTGGCCGTTATATAATGCCGGCGGAATCGCTGCAGCCCGCGCCGCCGCAGCGTGTCTCTACGATGCCCACCAAACGCCAGCCTCTGCGCGAACCGATCGTCGAGCAACTGGCGATTACTGTGCCCGCCGAGCGCGCCTGGCAGGCGCTCACCCATCCACGAACGATTGGCGATATCGTCCTCGGCCATGTGGAAATGGACTGCCGACCCGGACGCCTGTTCGTGTGGCACTGGGGCGTGTGGGAAAAGTCGGCACCTGGAAAAGCAGAGGGGGGCTGGCGTGGAACGGTGCTCGACGTCGTGCCTGGAGCCGCGCTCGTGCTCGGCGGAGCTGGCCAGCCTACGGTCACGCTGACCCTCAAAGGACAGGGGACTGCATGCTTGGTGACCGTAGTGCAGGGCCCAGGACCCGCGGGCTCTGACCTGGAAATCTCCCGCTACCGCTGGGCCGATTTCCTGCTGAAGCTGAAAACTCTGCTCGAGCCGCCTGCCTTGTTCGATGCGCTCTACCTGCGTACGCTGGTGCGGGCTGCGCCGGGCGACATCCTGAAGGCCTGGTTGAGCGGCACCACCATGGGCAAGCTGCTGCCCGGCCGCGCGCGCGTGCAAGCCAGACCGCAGGGGAGATTCGAGTGGCAGTGGAAAGATTCCGCAGCTCGTGCCGCCGGCACCCTGCTGGAATTTGAGAAGAACCATCGCCTGGCTCTCGCCTGGGAAGCGACTGCACCGGTCAGCGAAGTTCGCATCGAAGCCACCCGGACTCCGTATGGCACCATAGTCTCGCTCGCGCATCTGAACCTGGGACACGGAAATCTGAGCGTGGCTGCATCTTCGCCGGCGCGCGACCGGGAAGGCTATCGGCGGCTCTGGGCACGACTGCTGGAACGGTTGCGCTGCTACTTCTTTTACGGAAGAAAAATTCGAACTGCATCCTGAAACCACACGACGAGACCCAACCCATGCCCCACTCTCTCGACCCCATCTTTCGTCCTCGCTCCGTAGCAGTGATCGGCGCTTCGACGGCTCCGAAGGCACTGGGGCGCCAAATCCTGGAAAACATTTTGAACTACCGCTTCTGCGGGCCGGTCTATCCGGTGAATCCAAAAACGCGTGAGCTGCTCGGCCTGCGCTGTTTTCCTTCGGTCCATGCCATCCCCGACGCGGTGGACCTGGCCGTGGTCGTGGTGCCGCGGCCGGCGGTGCCCAATGTGATTGCCGAATGTGGCACGAAGGGCGTCCGAGGCGCGATCGTCATCACGGCCGGCTTCCGCGAGACCGGCGAGGAAGGCCGCCAGCTCGAAGAAGCCGTCGCCGCAGAAGCAGCTCGATACGGCATGCGTCTGGTGGGACCGAACTGCATGGGCGTGATCAACACCGACCCGCACGTGAGGCTGAACGCAACGTTCGCACCGACGATGCCGCTGGCGGGCAATGTTGCGTTTCTTTCCCAGTCGGGCGCGCTGGGGGTGGCCATCCTGAGCATCGCTGAAGAGCGCAACCTGGGGCTGTCTTCGTTCGCCAGCCTGGGCAACAAGGCCGATGTCGCCGATGACGACGTGCTCGCCTACTGGGCGGACGACCCGGCCACTTCGGTGGTGCTGATGTATCTGGAGTCGTTCAGCCACCCCGCCGAATTTGCGCGGGTGGCGCGCCAGATCAGCCGAAAAAAACCCCTGCTCGTGGTGAAGTCCGGCAAAACACAGGCGGGCGCGCGCGCGGCCGTTTCCCACACGGGCGCACTGGCCGCCACGAGCGACCTCGCACTGGACGCCTTTCTGGCGCACTGCGGTGTGCAGCGTGTGGGTACGGTGGAAGAGCTGTTCGACCTGGGTCTGGCCTTCGCCCGCAATCCGCTTCCCCGAGGCCCGCGAGTGGCCATCATCAGCAATGCCGGCGGACCGGCCATCCTGGCCACCGACGCCGTCATCGGACACGGCCTCGAGATGGCCAAACTGTCCGAGGCCACTCTGGCCGCGTTACGACCGCGTATGCCCGAACATGCCAGTGTGGCGAACCCGCTCGACATGCTACCCAATGCCGATGCGCCGCTCTACGGTTTCGCGCTCGAACGGATCCTAGCTGATCCGGGTGTGGACATGGCCCTGGTGATTTTCGTGCCGCCGCTGATGGTCGACCCGGTCGAAGTCATCGGTGCGCTGGAAGCTGCACGGCGGACCGCAGCCAAGCCTGTCGTCGGTGTGCTGATGGCTCCTGAGGAATCCCGTGCGCTGCTGCACGAAACCTATCCGGATCACCTGGCGCTGTGTCAGTTTCCGGAATCGGCTGCGCGGGCTCTGGCCGGACTCGAACGGCAACGGCGCTGGTGCGCACGCGGCCCCGGGCAGGAACCGAAGCTGCAGGTTCACCGCGCTGCCGTGGAGCAGATTCTCGAACAGGCTCAGCGCGAAGGACGCTGCGAGCTGCACCTGCACGAATGCTTTCAGGTGCTGGAAGCGTATGGCATTCCGGTGGCGCGCTACGCGCTGGTGCATTCGGCGGAAGCTGCAGAGGAAGCCGCGCGCAACCTCGGCTTCCCGGTCGCCATGAAACTTCCCTGGGGCGGCATCGCGCACAAAACCGAAGCACGCGCCCTCGCCCTGAACATCCGCTCGACCGACCAGGCTTTTCACACCTACCACGGCCTGACACACGGCGGCGCATTGGGAGATACCGTGCTCGTCCAGGAAATGCTCTCCGGCCGAGAAACCATCCTGGGGATGTTGCGGGACCCGAATCTCGGGCCGTTGGTGTTGTTCGGGCTGGGCGGCCTGTTCGTCGAAACGCTCCGCGACGTCGCCTTTCGTCCCGTGCCGCTCACCGACCTCGATGCCCAGGAGTTGATCGCCGCCATCCGCGGCTATCCCATCCTGGCCGGCGTTCGCGGACAGAAACCGGTTGCGTTCGCCTCGCTCGAAGAAGCGATTCTGCGCCTGTCACGGCTCGTGCAGGATTTCGACGTAATTGAAGAAATGGATATCAACCCTTTTTTCGCTTCGGAACGCCCGGAAGAATGTTGCGCGGCCGATGCTCGCATCCGCCTGCGGCAAAAAACCTGAGTCCGCCTCCGTCACACTGTCAAAGAGCACACCCGCAGAGCTGCACCGGCGGTGCTTTCGCGGGCCCACGGAATTGATTTTATTGGAACGGGGGCGGAGGCAACAGCGGGGGACGGCGCGGCTCGCCGCGTGCGCCGCGCACCTCGACTTCCTCCAGCAGCAGCGAAGGCGCCACCACCGAAGAAGGCAGTCCGCTCTGCACCGAACCAAAGGCATTCAGCGCCGTCCCGGCAAATCCAGGAGCGGGATTCTGGAAGTAGTGGAACACCGCGGGATCGTTTCCGATGCCGACGATATTCCGCAGCGCGCGCAGGTTCAGCCCGGTCAGCCGCGCCCCGCGAATCAGCTCTTCGCGACCGTCTTCGACCCACACGCGATAGACCAGCAGCGGTAGACGGTCGCCACTGGCTGCACCAGCGGCGACTTCGCTCAGCAGTTGAAACGAATCTTCCTGAGAGAAAGCGGCCAGCATCGGATTGTCCATCGCCCGCACCAGAATGCACCACCGCCGGCCCTCGGCGCGGCAGAGCTCGAGAAATTGCGACTTCAACTCTTCCGGACGCTTCGTTTCCGTGGACTCGAAAAACAGATTGCTCATCACCGGCTGCGGGTCCTGCAGGAAGACCGAACGGGCATGACCATTGGAACGCTGGCTGTGCTGGCCGGGACGGCGCGACATGAGCAGGTCCCGCAGCACGCCACCTTCGACGATGGCCACGCGCTGGGCACGAACCCCCTGGTCATCCACTTCGTAGTGACCCAGCAGTTTCTCGCCGCGAAACTCCGCGACGGTGGGATCGTCGATCAGCGAAACGTTGGCCGGCAGCACCCGCGTGTTCATACGCGCGAGCCATTCGCTGCGGCCGCCGAAGCGTTCCAGCAACTGCTCGACAAAGTTGCCCTGGGAAAGCGGCGAGCGCGCACCGGAGACCGAAGGTGCCAGCAACTGCGCCAGCAGTGCGCCGGCGGCCTGCGGTGCGAACAGCACCGGCCCGAGGTAATCCTCGGCCAGCGGGCTCGAGCGGAGAGCCACCAGCTCCAATGCCATTCGTTCCACTTCTCGCTGCACCCGTTCCACCGGAGGCAGGTCGGCCGGCCGGAGCGCATAGGCGGTGTAGAGGTGATGCAGCGGCATGCCGTTGTCCGGCGATTGGGTGTTCGCCGCTGCTTCGATCCCCGCTACACTGCGCGAGACGCGGATCTGCGTGCCCTCGCTGTTCATCAGGTAGTAGGTGAAATGGATCAGGTGATAGGTGACCCGCGCGTCGTGCAGTTGAGGATAGTTGCGCAGCACCGCAGAGACCTGTCGGGCTTCTGCCTCCCAGTCGCGACTCGTCCAGTCCGGCTCGACGAGCGGGTTCAGCAGCACCAGGGGGCGCTCGCGGGAAAAATCGGGGATGTCCGGTGTGCGGGCCAGGTTGCGGATGTAGGCCCGCTTGCGCGCCAGCCGGTCGAGCGCCTGCTTGTAGGCCTGATCGGTGGCCAGCCACAAATCCTGCCGCAGCGAATCGTAGTCGCGATCGATACCCACCGAACCCGTCGAGCCAACGAATCCCTGAAAGGATTCGGCTCCGAGGAAGTTGGAACTGTCGAGCTGATAATCGCCCACCCGCACGTCGACCGCCATCAGCCGGTTCCGCGCCGTGCTCGACGTGATCAGGGCCCCGAACGACGCGGTTACGCTGCGGATGTCCACATCGAGCAGCCGATATTCGATGTAATAGGGCGGTTCCAGCCCTTCAATGCGCAGCCGTTCCACCGAACGCTGCAGTTCGTCGCGCATGGCCCGCAGCGTCTGATCGGTATCGCCAGGCACCGCTCGGGCCACCTGAGCGCCGGTGGCCAGCGGCGCGCAGGCGAACAGCAGCAAACCACACAACCCGGCGCGCAGGCGCATCACCTCCTCCCCCCGTAGGCCAGTGGATCGTGATGTGGAGGCGGAAGGATGGGCGGCTTGTCGCTGGACGTTTCCTTCTTCTGCACTTCCAGTTCGGAAATCAGCAGCGCTGGGGCCACCGCCGCAACAGGCACCGAACCGGATTCGGCGCCGCAATAACCGTTGAAGATTTCCGGCTGGTTGTCCGTGGCCAGAATCTTGGTCAGCGAGACCAGCGGAGTGCCCACGATATCCACTCCCCGCACCAATTCGTCCGGGCGGCCGTCGGCATAGACGCGATAGACAATCAGCGGAATGACCTGAAACGCCTGCGGCAGGCCGCGACCCGTAAATGTAAATCCGCCGGCGATGTCGTCGATCAGCAGCCCGAACGGCTTGCCCTGCCGCCGCACTTCTTCCAGAAACATCCGCCGCAGTTCAGCCGGGCTGACCGCGCGCCGGCTTTCCACAATCAGATTGCCCTGCCGGGAAATGGGCGCGTAGCCAATCTGACGCCGTCCATGGCCATTCGAGCGGGGGAAGCCGGGCAGCGGGGAACGGGAGAGCAGAAAGTTTCTGAGCACGCCGTTCTCCACCAGCGTGACCCGCTGCGTCGGCACGCCCTCGTCGTCGTAGGGGTAGTGCCCGAGCAGCACGGTGCCGTTCAGCCGCGCCAATGTTGGGTCGTCATAGACAGAGATGAACTCGGGCATGACCCGTTCGCCCACCTTGCCGGTGAAGGTTTGTCCTTCGGTGATGTCTTTCTGCCGATGGCCTTCCACGCGATGGCCGAAGACTTCGTGGAAGAAAACAGCCGCAGCCCGACCCGTCAGCAGCGCTGGCCCCGCGAACGGCTCGACCAGGGGTGCGGCCACCAGCGCCTCGGCTTCCTGAATCATCTTCCGCACGCGTTCGAGTACCACGGCGTCGCTGGGCGCCTCGCGCGGGTCGGTCCAGTCGAAGTTGAAATAGCGGTTGATGTCCATCCCGTCCGGAGCCTTGCTCTGGGTGAACAGCTCGAGTCGGTAGCTGACGTTGCCGAATTGGACCCGCGTCCCTTCGCTGTTGACCAGATACTGGTTCGTGGCCTGCGCGCTGAACGTCACAATGCAGTTCAGAATCGCCGGCGAAGTTCGGAACGCGGCCGTATACCGCCGGACCTTTTCTTCCCACGGGCTGCGGTCGAGCCGGATGTCGGCCGTCGGCAGATAGGCTTGGTGCGGCTCTTCGCGCGAGAAATCGGGTGCCTCACTGGTGGCGCCTTCGACTTTCACTTCGCGGTCGGTTTGCAGCTTCAGGAACGCCTGCGCTGCCGAGCGGTACTGCCGGTCCGTCTCCAGCCAAATGGCGCGTCGAATCACCCCCAGATCGTCTTCGATGGGAATCTGCGTGCCTGGACTCTGGAACATGCCGGGGTCGCGGTCGCCGACCTTGCGCGTGTTGTCGAACTGGTAGCTGCCCACACGCAGGCGGGCTTCGAACCAGCGCGCGCGATTCTCCTGGCTGGAGAGCAGCGCCGCGTTCGATCCCACCACCTCGACACGGTGCTGCTCGGTGATCGTGTACTGGATAAAGTAAAGAGGTGGATCGAGCCGCCCGAACGCTTCGATCGAGCGGGCCAGCTCCTGCTCCATCGCTACGATGAGCGGAGATTTCACTGCGTGGCCCTGCGGCACAGCCACAGGCAGTCCCACGCACACCATCGCCAGCAACACAATGCCGGCCCGGAGCCGAAACGACCTTCGCACGGCATGCTCCAGTGGTGACATCGAAATTGCTAGTCTAAACCACTTTGTCGGAAATGCCTAATCCGCGGCTCGGGCAGCGCAGGCAAAGGGAATGCCATGGTTTCGGCCCTGGCTCTACGGTTGCAGGCGCATGACAACACCCTCGTGCGCAGCTCACGGCACTTGCTGACCTGGTCGCTGACCCTCCTGTTGCGGACGTGTGGCCAGCACAATGGCTGTCATCCCGATGGCAGCAAACCCGCCGCGGGAGCGAGCTCGACCTGGAACCCACATGCAGCGCCGAACCATCGTCCAGTCGCACCCGCGCGCGAGCGCGGTCGGCCGTGTACAACGTATCCAGCCAGAAAACCGGTGTTCGCGACTCGGCGACCAAAGGTTCCGAGCGGGCACCCACCTGGCGCTCGATCCGCACGTCTGGAATCACGCGCTCCACTTCCCCGGCACGGGCTGCGGCCTGCGGGTCCGTCTGCGAAGACAGCATCATAGGTGTCGCCAGACACAAAACTAACCACAACGCCGGGCTCGGTGCATGCGAGGGCGGGGACGCATCGTTTCTCCTTTTTGAATTTCTGGCAAGAGATTCGGTCGCATTCTTGACGAATAGAAGGCAGACGTCAAACGGTGCCATCGCAGCCGTTGCGCACTCAGCACCATCTTTCTGCGCGCGTTCGAACCGAAGGGGATGCAAAACTGGAGAAATCGTGGAACCACTTTGTCTGGAGATACATCTATTGGGGTAAACCGAGCCCGGGAGGTGGCGATGTCATTGGGGAACAAACCCACGGGAAGGATCGTCGCGGTTCTGCTGGGCGTTCTCGTCGCGGTCGCTGCGGCACAGCAGCTTCCTCCCTCCACGAATGCGCCGAAGGTGGGCGACAAAGCGCCGGACTTCACCCTGCCCGATACCAACGGCCAATTGGTCAAACTGTCCGACCTGCTGAAGACCGCGGACGGAAAAGGACAGTGGGTACTGCTGGTGTTCTACCGGGGCTACTGGTGACCCTACTGCAACTCCGAGTTGCGGAGCCTCGAAGAACACAAGCAGCAGATCGAATCCCGGGGCGTAAAAATCGTGGCCATCAGCGTGGATCCGCCGCACGTCACAAAAGAGCACGCGGCCAAGCGCGGCTACAGCTTCCTGTTTCTCGCGGACGAAAAGCTGGAGGTCATCGGCCGCTACGACCTGGTGCACAAAGGGGGATCGGGCAGCTCCGACATCGCTCGCCCAGCCGAATTTCTGCTCGACCCGCAGGGCGTCGTCCGCTGGCGCAACCTGACGGAAAGCTACCGCGTCCGCCCCAAGGGCGAACAGATTCTGGAAGCCCTCGACCAGGCCGGCGTCCCGACGGCCGGCTCGGCAGACCGAAACGACATTCCGTGAGCCCGGGGCACTGCTCCGCATTGCTCTCCGGTTGTTCCACTGCATCTCGTGTCGGGAAGGCGAGGCAACGGCGATTCGTACAGCGACGTCTATCTTGGAAAACGTTCTGCTGCAAGCGTCGGGAGGGAAACATGAAACAACAGTTTCTCAGACCGCTCGGAGCCGTGCTGCTACTGGCCGGAATCGCGGTCGCACAGGAACCCAGTTCGATCCGCAACTTCCTGCGGGTCAATGAAAAAGTCTGCACCGGCGGGCAGCCCACCATGGAAGAGCTCGCCGCGCTCAAAGCGCAAGGCATCCGCGCCATCATCAACCTGCGGCAGCCTACAGAGTACAATGCAGCCGAGGAAGAAGCGAAGGTGCGTGAACTCGGCCTGCGCTACATCCACATTCCCGTCAGCACCGCCGACCCGAAGCCCGAGCAAGTGGACGAATTCCTGCGCGTGACCGACGACCCGGCCAATCAGCCAGCCTTCATCCACTGCGGCTCGGCTAACCGGGTCGGCGCTTTCTGGATGATCCGGCGCGTGCTCCGCGACGGCTGGAGCCTCGAAGAGGCCGAGAAAGAAGCGCACAAAATCGGCCTGCGCAGCCCGAACCTGTACGAGTTCGCACTCGACTACATCCGCCGCCACCAGAAGGCGTCCTGAGCCAGAACCGCTCCGCTACGGTGCGCGCTTCTGCTCCGCAACCGGGATCCCGCCTTCCGCGTAATCGGTCGCCGGCAGATCCACGAAGGTCACGTGGATGTTTTCTCGCTTCGCGCGGCCCTCTTCGACCAGCGCCGCGGTCACGCGCTCGACAATTTTCTTTTTCTGCTCCGGCGACCGTCCCGCTACCCAGGTAATCTGCACGTAGGGCATGCCTCCTCCTGGAAACCTGCGGAGCGCATTCTATCGTCTGATGCCAGTTTTTCTACAAACCTTGCGGGCAGGCTGGGTCCTTACGTGGTGCGTAGGCCGGTGCCGCAGTAGCCGCAGTGGGTCCACTTCGCTTCCACGCCGCGGCCGCAGTTCGGGCAGCGCGGCGCCAGCGCAAAGCCGCAACTCGGGCAAAAGGCAAACCCTTTGCCGGTCATCATCCCGCAGTTCGGGCAGGGCGTCGGAGCCGGATCACGCAGGATGAAATAGAGGATGATGCCAAGCGCATTGGGAACAAAAATGGCAAGCAAAGTCCATAGGACGTGGTTCATCCGGCGTCGTTTCGCGTCCGCATACACGTAACCAATCAGGAGAGCGAAAATAAACAGCGGCAGCGGCGCGACAACCGCTAGAGCAGCTTTGACCACCGGCGGCCACCCGGCGGGCTCTGGCTCCTGTCGGAACACGAAAATCGTAAGGAACAAAAACATCCCCGCGTACATCAACAGCCCGATCAGCCAGGCGAGATTGGGAATAATCTTGATCTCTTCGCGAAAGCGACTCATGCCAACCCCCTCGAGGTGCGATACCGCCGACCAAGCACCGCGCCGGCCACAGCGGCCAGAACCCATCCCGCTGCCGTATAAGCGGCCACCCACAACCAGCCGTTTCCGGTGAACAGATCCGCTGCTGCGGGGATGCCCCCGGTGAGTACATGCACCACCACCCAACTGCCCAGAGTCAGCGTCCAGGCTACGAGCAAGGCTAGCCAGATGCCGACCTGCGTCGAGTGCTCATCGAACGCCTCCCGCAGTCGTGCCCCGGCGCGCGCCTGCGTGCGTTTCACCACCAGCGGCGAGGGCTGCGGCGTTGGCAGTCGTTTCAGTAGTAAGCCGCACAGTCGCCACCGCTCCCATTCGGCAGCGCAGGCTGCGCAGCAGGCCAGGTGACGTTCGATGCGCTCGCGCTCATCGGCTTCTAATGCCCCGGCCGCAGCCAGCGGCAGCAGTGTTTGGGTCTCTTCATGTTCATTCACTGCCATGGCGATTCTCCCGCAAGGTTTTCCAGCCGGCGCCGCATCATCTCCAGTCCGCGTCGCAGCCGAGTTTTCACCGTGGAAAGCGGCACGGCAAGCAGCGTGGCAATTTCTTCCAGTTTCATCTCTTCCTCAAAGCGCAGCGTCAACGTCTCGCGGTAGATGAGGGGCAGTTCCGCGAGCACCTGCGCCACCAGCTCGACGCGTTCGCGCGCCAGCAGGTCCGCCAGCGCACCTGGCTCTGCCGAGGCGATCCGCGCCGCCGGCGACTCCGTGGTCCCAGCGGGCCCTGCGTCATCCAGACTTTCTGGGGCGCGTCGGCGCAGATGGTCAATCGCCAGGTGGCGTGCCACGGCAAACAGCCACGCTTCGAAGCTCCGCCGCGGATCGTAGCCGCGGATCTTTTCCACCACGCGCACCCAGGTCTGTTGAAACAGGTCCTCAGCGGTTGCCGGATCGCGCACCAGCCGCAACAGGTAGCGGTACAGCCGGTTCTGGTACCGGGCGAGCAAAACCGCCAGCGCGTCGAGATCACCCCGCCGCAGCCGTGCCGCGTCCGTATCCCGGCTCAACAGAGCCTCCCAGTCCGCTGCCGCGTCGGCCATCATACCCACTCTCTATACGGCCGGAACCCGAAAAAGGACGCATCCGAATGCAGCGGGCAGGCTGCCTCCCTGTTGTTAGGCACGACTGTGTTAAAATTTTGGGCTGATGCACCCCAGCCTGAAGCACCTGATTGAATTACAGGGCGTGGACCTGCGGGCTGCGGAGCTGCGCCAGCAGCTTTCGTCGTTTCCGGTACGCTTCGCGGCGCTGGATCGGCAACTCGTTGCGGCGCGACAGCGGCTGGACGATTCCAAAGCCGCACTCACCAAAAGCCTGACCGAACGCAAAACGCTCGAACTCGACGTCGAACAGTGGAAACAGCGCATCCGCAAATACAAGGATCAGACCGCCGAAGTCAAAAGCAATGAAGCCTACCGGGCCCTGCAGCACGAAATCGCGCAGGCGGAAGCGGAGCTGGCCCGTGCGGAAGACCGCCTGCTGGAACGCATGGTGGCTGCCGAGGAACTCGAGCAGCAGCTCCACGAAGCGGAACGCGCTCTGCGTGCGGCCGAAGCTGCCGTAGCCGCCGAACGCAACCAGTTGGCCTCCGAGCAGGCGAACCTCGAACGAGAGCTCGCCGCACTTGCAGCCGAACGCGAGCGCATCGTGCAGGCATTGCCTGCCGACCTGCTGAATCTCTATCAGAAAATCGCCCGCAAGCACAGCGGCGTTGCGCTGGCGGAAGTCCGCGAGGAAACCTGTTCCGTCTGCCGTGTGCGCATTCGTCCCCAGGTGTATCAGGAGTTGCGCCGACCCGAAAACGACCAGATTTTCCACTGCGAATCCTGCACGCGCATCCTTTACTGCGCCGAACACGACGCGGCGGGCGTCGCGCACTCCTCTACTCCATGAGCGCCGCGAAGAAGTCCGCTCCAACACGCTCCGCCGGCCGCCTGTTTCGCGAACCCGACCCGCCCACCGGACTCCACCGTGCGTACCTGGACGGCGCTTCGCGCGGCAATCCGGGGCCGGCCGCCTACGCAGTGATTTTCTATCGGCCCGACGGCAGCGAATGGAACCGGCTCGCCAAGCCCATTGGCATCCGGACGAACAACGAAGCGGAATACTACGCGCTGATTGCGGCTCTCGATTTCGCACTGGCCCACGGAATCCGGCGCCTGGCTGTGCGCAGTGACTCGGAACTGCTCGTGCGACAGATGCAGCGGCGCTACAAAGTGAAACAACCCAAACTCCGTCTGCTGTTCGAGCAGGCACAGCGGCTCGCTCGGCAATTGGAATACTTTTCCATCGAGCACATCCCTCGTGAACTGAACTCTGCCGCCGACGCACTGGCCAACCAGGCGCTCGACCAGCAGGGGACACTACCGCCCACCGCACGACGCAAGCCGCAATCCGTTGCGCTGGCCGGGTCGGCGCAGGGCACTTCGCCTTTTCCGCGGCGTATCTTGGCGCGCTGGGCCAACGGAGCGCTTCACCCCGCCGAACCGCTGGACCTCGCCGAAGGCACCGAGGTCGAAATCTCCATCCACCCACCCAGGCGCTGAACCACGCACCCGCAGATGACCCGCGCGCCACCTCAGCAGGCGAACCCGCGGCCCGGGCAGCCGCTGCGCTTGCCGAGCATTCGCACACGCCGGTGCAAGAAAAGAAAACTTCAGCGAGGTTGCAGCTCCGCCAGGATCAGCGCTTCGACGTGTTGCCAAACGCTCGGGTCGTACTCCATGCGCGTGTGCGCGTGGCGGAACACTTTCTTGAAAAAACCGACGTGGGAAATATCGATCTGCTTCTGCCGGTAATCGAATTCCCAGTTGCCGAGAATTTCCGTCCGGGAAGGGTCCCGGGCGCGGATCGGCGCCTCGCCCTGAATGAACCAACCATTGCGCTGGTAGAGGTTGGCCGCGCGGCGAACGTTCGGCGGAATTTCCGCATCGCCCCAGCCGACCGAGTCGATCTGTACGGTCAGGCGGATGGGCACCCCGAGCGCATCGAGCTGCTGGGCGAACTTCACCACGGCCGCGCCGCCGAAACTGTGTCCGTAGACGATCAAGCTCGCCGCTTGTTTTTCTTTTTCGTCGAGCACGCCGTTCCGGTCGCGGTCGAAGGCTTGCCGCACGAGCTGAAGTGCGATGCTCCGCCGCGTATTTTCGATGGTTTCGACGTGCACGCCGGCCAGCTGCCGTTCCCGCAGTCGCACGGCCAGCCGGCGCACGGCGGTAGGGCTGTCCCAGTTCTCGCGGCCACCCTGAAAACCGAGGATCAGCGTGTGGCCTTCCGGCAGCGGCCGCGGGGTGACGAAGTCCGCCATCTGCTGCGCAGCCGTGGCAGACCCGAGCCACACGGCGGCGAGCAGTGCCGAAAACCGTTTCCTGCCGCTCATCGTGGTTCTCCACGCGCCGACGTGCGATGCCCGGAGAAGCGGTGCGGCCGGGCCAGCCCCGGTCGCCAAACGCCGCAGCTATTTCAAGAAATAGGTTCGGTAGAGGGTGTCGCGCTGGACCGGGATGAATCCGGCATCGAAGATAATCCGGCGGAGCTCGGCTTCGTTGGTGCGGTTGCGCACGCCGGCCGCGTACACCACGTTTTCTTCGATCAGAATGCTGCCCACATCATCGGCGCCGAATTGCAGGCCAATCTGGCAAACCTTGATGCCCGGCGTGAGCCAGGACGACTGGATGTGATCGATGTTGTCCAGATACAGCCGGCTGATGGCCAGCGTCTTCAGGTAGTCCACCGCCGTGGTTTCCGGCACGCGGCGCCCCAGCGCGGTATTTTCCGGAGCGAACATCCAGGGAATGAAGGCGGTGAAGCCACCGGTGTCTTCCTGGATGCGTCGGATGCGCTCGAAGTGATTCACGCGGTGCCGGTATTCTTCGCCGCAGCCGAACATCATCGTGGCCGTGGTGCGCAGGCCGAGCGCGTGCGCGGTGCGGTGCACGAGCTCCCATTCCTCGGCGGTGCATTTCAACCGCGAGATGCGGCGCCGCACCTCGTCGTCGAGAATTTCCGCCCCGCCGCCGGGGATGGAGTCCAGGCCGGCGTCCCGCAGCCGCAGCAGCGTTTCGCGCACGCTCAGCCCGGCTACCTCGGCGATGCACAGAATCTCCGGTGCCGAAAAGCAGTGCAGATGGATTTGCGGGAAGCGCCGCTTGATCGCCCGCAGCAAATCTTCGTAGAAGGAAAGCGGCAACTCAGGATTCAGGCCACCTTGCAACAAAATCCCGGTGCCACCGAGCGCAATCGTCTCCTCGATCTTGCGAAAGATTTCCTCCTGCGAGAGCACGTAGCCTTCCGGCGAGCCCATCGGCCGGTAGAAAGCACAGAACGAACAGTACTCGGTGCAGAAGTTCGTGTAGTTGATGTTGCGGTCGATCTGGTAGGTGACGATGCGCGGATCGTTTTTCCTCAGTCGCACCTCGTGCGCGGCCATCCCGAGACCGATCAGGTCGTCCGAGGCAAACAGATCGAGCGCTTCCGCGGCGGAGATGCCCATCTCCCCCTGACTCCTACGCAAAGGCTCGCGCCGGCAGCGGCGCAAATTCCAGCGGCCGAACGGCTGGAATCAGTCCGGCTTCGGCACACATCTGGAAGTAGAGTTCCAGCCCGGCGCACTGTCCCGCACTGAGCGAATAGTCAATGTTCTGCCGCAAATAGGTTTCCAAGGCCGGCGCGGGCAAGTCGAGCTTCAGCGAAGCCCCTTCGGCGATGTCGCGCAGCCGCGCCAGCCCGTAGGCCCGGGAAGCCAGAAAATCAGCCACCAGCTCCGGAGTCACAACCGAACGCCGGGCCGCCCACACGGCCAGCACGCAGGGTTTGCCGGTCATCTCGACCCACTCGTGCGCCACATCGTAGAGGAAAAACGACGGCAATCCCGGAATCGGCCACAGCTCGGGATCGCCGCCGCAGCACTCATCGCCAGACGGCTGCTTTCCCCCCAGAGCATCCATCTTGACCGAGATCCGCAGTGCCGGATCGCCAATGATCAGGGCTGCATCACACGTCTGTAGCATGGCGGCCGGGTCGGGCGGTGCATCCACGAACTCCGGCGCTATCTTCCAGCGACTCCGGCACAGCAGACGCACCAGGGCACGGGAGCTGCGCGAACTGGTATCCAGCGCCACGCGCTGCACACGTTCCATGGGCCGTCGGCTCACCAGCAGGATGCTGCGCACCGGACCACGGGCCGCGACCGCCATGCCCGGCAAAAGGACGGTGTCAGGAATGGTTTGATACTCGATGGCGGGAATGATGGCGACGTCCGCCGCGCCGCTGCGAAGCTGCTCGGCACACTCCGACGGAAGCGTGAAGCTCAGCTCGTACTTCCCCTTCCACGGGCCATCGGTGAATCCCCAGACGAGCGGAGCCGTGTTCAGGTACTCGACCACCGAAATTCGCAGGCGAGCCATGGTTCTTTGTATCGCGCGGAAGGTTCAATATAGCACAGGAAGCGCAACCCTGCTTCCGGCCGGAGTCTGCATGGATTCCGCCTGGGCCCCGCGGCGCGGCGGCCTCACGCTCGGTTGTGCGACACACAAAGCACCTGTGCGGGATTCCCTGCTAGACTGTTTCCATCATGCCGCGGATTGAAAATGTTCTGGAAAGTTCGCTGTATGTCGAAGATGTGCCGCGTGCGGTCCGGTTTTATTGCGATGTGCTCGGCCTGCGGCTGCTGGAGACCTTCGACGGCGGACAGGGCGCCGCGCTGGCCGCGGGGCGGTCTGTGCTGCTGCTGTTCCGCGCTGCACGAACCCGCCAGCAGACCGAACCGCCCCCGCACGGCGCCCAAGGTCCGTCTCACCTGGCCTTCCGCGTGAAACCCGAAGAGATGGCCGCCTGGAAGCAGCATCTTGTCCGCCACGGCGTGCCGATCGAAATGGAACACGCCTTCGGGGACAACATCCCTTCGATTTATTTCCGCGATCCGGACGGCAATTCACTCGAGCTGGCCGTCGAAACCATCTGGCCGCTGTAGCGCAACCGCACGCCAGAAAGTTCCCTGCAGGCCACGCGGCGCCTGAAACCGGTGCGTGCGGCGCTACCCGCCAGCCAGGTTCATCTACCGCGAAACGGTGAGCGGTTGCTCGAGCCGGAAACGCAGCACTGACTCCGATGGAAACTCGATGTCCCGCTTGCCGGTCAGCATGGCGCCTGCGGTGCCGGCAGCAGCCCCGATGGCCGCTCCGATTGCAGCACCCTTGCCACCGCCGGCAGCACCGCCGATGGCCGCGCCCGCGCCAGCTCCGCCGCCGATGAAGACGATATCTCGTGTGGCCTTGCTCCCCTCTTTGTGTCCGGTCGTGGAGGTGGTGACCTCATAGGTCTTGCCGCCAAACGTGATGCTCGACAGCGTGACCCACAACTCGGCGCGTTCCTTCAATCGTCCGGAGGGCACAGCACGGGTGACGCGGCCGGTGACATCGGCACCCTTGGGAATCACCGTCTTGCCCTCCACAATGACCGGGGCTTCGATGGTGCCCTGGAACGTGTCGCCAGCCTTGTTGTTTTTCGAGCTCAGGCTGGAAATCAGGCGCACCTCCAGCTCCGTGTTGGCAGGAATCACGATGGGCTCCGGAGCCGGTTGCGGCCGCGACTGCGAGCGAGGCCGTTCCGAAGACGTGCTACCGCGGGCCGTTTCCCCGGAGGTCTCACTGGTGGTGGATTCCTCGGCAGGCTTCGCACACCCGGCAAGCCCGATTGCCAGGGCGAGCAGTAGATACAGTGCAGCGCGATGCTTTCTCATGGATTGCTCCTCATGCAGAATTCACGGCTAGGAAACCCAGTCTAGCACAGTGTGCGGTGTCCGCCGGTCGGTTCTGTGGATTCCGTTTCAAAAGTGCCACCACGACCCATCGCGGCCGCACATATAGCCGTCCCCCAGTGTCTTCCGGACAGGACCGTCCGGCAGGGAGGAAGACAACGAAGCCGACCGCACTCTCTGCCTATTTCGTAGACTTGACATTTTGAGAAATCTCTGCGTAGGCTCGGCGCGCGATGGCCGAACGCAGCGACGATCTTTATTGGGTGGGCCTAGCCGTTACCCGCGGACTGGGTGCACGCCTGGCCGCGCGGCTGTTGCAGGCGTACGGAACGCCGGAAGCTGTCTTTCGAGCCTCGCCGGCGGAGCTGGAAGCGTTCCGGTTGCCGGCTCCGACGGTGAAGGCGCTCACCTCCGGAGCCGCGCTGAAAGAAGCGGAAACGGAAATGAAACGAGCCGGCGCGCTCGGAGCTGCGTTCGTCCACTGGGGCGACGACCTCTACCCGAAACTGCTCCGCGAGATCTACGATCCCCCGCCGCTGCTCTATGTGCGGGGTGAGGTGAGCATGCTGGCTCGCCATGCGGTCGCCGTCGTAGGCACGCGGCGGCCGACTCCGTACGGCAACCAGATGGCGGAGCGGCTGGCGCGCGACCTGGCCGACCGCGGCTTGGTGGTGGTGAGCGGGCTGGCCCGCGGCGTCGATAGCTCGGCGCATCGCGGCGCGCTGGAATCGGCTCGCGGCACGACCCTCGCCGTGCTGGGCAATGGCGTGGATGTCGTCTATCCGAAAGAGAGCCGCAAACTGTTCGATCGCATCGCCGAGCGGGGTGCTATCGTCAGCGAATTCCCCCTAGGCACGAAGCCCACCCCGGAGAAGTTTCCGGTGCGCAATCGCATCATCGCCGGCATGGCGCTCGGCGTGGTGGTGGTCGAAGGCGCACAGTACTCCGGTTCGTTCATCACCGCGCGCCTGGCCATGGAGTTCGGAAGGGAAGTGTACGGCGTCCCCGGCCCTGTGACACAACCGATGAGCTTCGCTCCGAATCAACTCATCAAGCAGGGCGCGAAACTGGTCACCGGCTGGCAGGACGTGGTCGAAGAGCTTCCCACCCCCATCCGCGCAGAACTGTTCCCTGTCGAAGAAGCCACCCCGGCAGAACGCACTTCTCTGCTCCTGGATGCCCTGCCGGCCCCCGAGCGCCGACTCTACGAGCTGCTGGCTACCGATGAAGCCCGCCATGTGGATGAGCTGGTGGAACAATCCGCAATGAGCTCTTCGGAAGTGCTGGCGACGCTGTTCGAGCTGGAAATGAAAGGGGTGGTGCGACAGCTCCCGGGCAAGCAATTCGTCCGGGTGCTGTTGTGAACGGCACCGCATCCAATCTAGGGCTTGCGCGAGCAGGCCGCTTGCCCGCCATAATAGTCTGGGTTTTGGGTGTGGGCCCCGCGGACAACTCCGCAGAGCCGAGAACCAGACCGGCGGCGGGGAAGCCCTCTGCGCATCCGACGCGCCGCGCAGCCATCGGGGGACCTTTCATTCTATGGCACGAGCACTGGTGATCGTCGAATCGCCGGCCAAGGCGAAAACCATCAACAAATACCTGGGACGGGACTATACCGTCAAAGCTTCCCTGGGCCACGTGAAAGACCTGCCCAAGAAAGAACTCGGCGTGGTGTTGCCCGACGACGGCAAGCGAAACGCCCACCGCGTCTTCGAGCCGACCTACGAAATCATTCCCGGCAAGATCAAGGTGATTCGCGAATTGGAAAAATCGGCCCGCGAAGCCGAAGCTATCTACCTGGCCACCGACCCCGACCGGGAAGGCGAAGCGATTGCCGCGCACCTGGCCGAAGTGCTCACCGGCAACGGCACCCAACGGAACCGAAAAACGAAATCCGGTGCGCGAGCCAAGCCGGTCTATCGGGTTCTGTTCCACGAAATCACGCCCAAAGCCGTTCAGGCCGCGTTCGCGCAGCCCGGGAGCATCAATCAGAACCTGGTGGATGCCCAGCAGGCGCGGCGCGTGCTCGATCGCCTGGTGGGATATCAGATCTCTCCGTTGCTGTGGGAGAAAGTTCGTCGCGGACTTTCCGCCGGTCGGGTGCAGACCGTGGCGCTGCGGTTGATCGTCGAGCGCGAGCGAGAAATCCGCGCCTTCGTCCCCAAGGAATACTGGACGATCCACGCGCACCTGGCCGCCGCCGCGCCGCCCGTCTTCGAGGCCAAGCTGATCCGTTACCAGGACAAGGAGATCGAAATCCCCAGCGAAGCCGAGGCCCAGCGCATCCTCCAGGCGCTCGAGCAAGTGCCCTGGCAGGTGGAAACGGTCCAGCAGAAAGAAAAACGGCGTTATCCGCCGCCTCCGTTCACCACCTCGAAGCTACAGCAGGAGGCCTACAACAAGCTTCGGTTCACCGCCAAGCGCACCATGGCGCTGGCGCAACGACTCTACGAAGGCGTCGAGCTGGGCGCGGAAGGCTCCGTCGGCCTGATCACCTACATGCGCACCGATTCGGTGCGCGTGGCCGATGAAGCCCTGGCCGCTGTCCGCAGCCAGATCGCCGCCACCTACGGCCCCGGCTATCTGCCGGAAAAACCGAACTTCTACAAATCGAAAAAGAGCGCGCAGGAAGCCCACGAAGCCATCCGTCCAACGGATGTGGCGCGCACACCCGAACAGGTGAAGCCCTACCTGGACGAAGACCTCTGGAAACTCTACCGGTTGATCTGGCAGCGCTTCGTCGCCTCGCAGATGGTTCCCGCGGTCTTCGATCAGACCACGATCGACGTGGCTGCGGGTGACTACCTGTTTCGTGCGACTGGCTCGGTGCTGAAATTCGACGGCTTCCTGACCGTTTACCAGGAAACCCGCGACGAAACCGAAGCCGAGGACGAGGAAGAAAGCCGCACGCTGCCCCGGGTTACGGTCGGCGAACAGCTGCGGTTGGAATCGCTGCAGCCGCAGCAGCATTTCACCGAACCGCCGCCCCGCTACACCGAAGCCACATTGGTAAAGACGCTGGAAGAAAAAGGCATCGGTCGGCCTTCCACCTACGCCACCATCATCTCCACCATTGTCGAACGCGAATACGTCACCCGCGAACAGGGACGCTTCAAACCCACCCTGCTCGGCGAAAAAGTCAGTGACCTGCTGGTGAAAAGCTTCGAAGATATCTTCGACGTCACCTTCACCGCTCGCATGGAAGAAGAATTGGACGAAATCGAAGAGGGCAAGCTGCCCTGGAAGGAGTCGGTGCGGGAATTCTATGACCGCTTCGAAAAAGACCTGGAAAAAGCAGCCGACCAGATGGCTTCCTACAAGATCGGCGTCTCCACCGGCATCCCGTGCGAAAAATGCGGCCAGGGCGAGCTGCTCGAACGGATCAGCCGGCACGGATTCTTCCTCGGCTGCTCCCGCTACCCCGAATGCGACTTCACCCGCGATCTGACGGCCGAATTCGCCGGCGAGGAAGTCGAATCCGAATCCGGTCCGGAATACTGCGAAAACTGTGGCCGCGAGATGACCATCAAGCGCGGGCGCTTCGGGCCGTTCCTGGCCTGCACCGGCTACCCGGAATGCAAAACGACGCGGCGGCTGGCGGCCGGCACACGCCGCGCCCGCAAGCCCGACGAGCCGCTCGACGAGAACTGCCCGGAATGCGGCGCGCAGCTCGTCAAGCGCCACGGCCGCTACGGCGAGTTCATCGGCTGCTCGGCCTATCCGAAGTGCAAGTACATCCGCGCCCAGACGCTCGGCATCCGCTGTCCGAAATGCCAATCGGGCGAGCTGGTCCAGCGCACGGCACGCAAAGGCCGCCGCCGCATCTTCTACGGCTGCAACCGCTACCCCGAATGCGACTTCACCACGCCCTACCAACCCGTCGCCCAGCCCTGCCCGAAATGTGGCGCCGAGTTCGTGGTCGAAAAGAAGCGCAAAGCAGCAGTGGTACTCGCCTGCCTCCGGGAGGGCTGTGCGTGGGAAGCCCCGGCGGAAGTCCGGCCGCGCCCCGCAGAGACGACCGAGCCGGCCCCGACGCGCTCCTGACTCTCCCGCAGCCGTCCGTTGTGCAGGGATGTACCCGCACCCGCTGCGCGCCTATAATCAGACGGGGCGATGCGCGAAGCGATCGAAAAATTTCTGCGCTACCTGCACGACGAACGAAATGCCTCGCCGCATACCCTGCGCAACTACCGCAGCGACCTCGAACAGTTCCTCGGCTACCTCTCGCCGCCCGACGCCACGCCGCCCCCGCTGACCCGGGTGGACCACCGGCTGATCCGTGAATACCTGGCGCATCTGCACGACCAGCGCCTGGAAAAAACCTCGGTGGCGCGCAAGCTGGCGGCGCTGCGTTCGTTCTTCAAATTCTGCGTGCGTGAAGGCTGGCTGCCACAGAACCCGGCGCGGCTGGTCGCCACACCCAAACTGCCCAAGCGCATCCCGGCGGTGCTCAGCGCCGAACAGATCAATGCGTTTCTGGACTCCCTGCTGCAGATGGAAACGACCAGCGACGCCGCCGCCGAGGGCACGCCCCGGCAACGCCGGCCCGGCGCCGATGAGGACGAAGCGCGGCTGCTGCTGCGCCGCGACCGCGCCATCCTCGAGCTGCTCTACGCCGCCGGCCTGCGCGTGAGCGAACTGGTCGGACTGAACCTCGAAGATGTGGACCGCAACGAGCAGATGCTCCGGGTGCGCGGCAAAGGACGCAGAGAGCGTGTGGTCCCCTATGGCGCCAAGGCGCAGCAGGCGCTCGAACGATACTGGCCCGTGCGTGCAGAGCTGCTCCGCAAAGCACGCCGATCCGGCGAAGAAAAAGCCGTTTTCTTGAACTACCAGGGCCGGCGGTTGACCACGCGTTCGGTGGGACGGATGGTCAAGAAGTACGTGCGCCTGGTGAACAGGAACTGGGACCTGCACCCGCATGCGCTGCGGCACGCGTTTGCCACGCACCTGCTCGCCGATGGCGCCGACCTGCGTGCCATCCAGGAGCTGCTCGGCCATCGCTCGCTTTCCACCACGCAGAAGTACACCCACGCCTCCATTCGCCAGTTGCTGGAGGTCTACGACAAAGCCCACCCACGCGCCTGAAGGTTTCAACGGGCCAGCAGCTCGTCCAGAATCGCGTGCAACCGGGCGGCAAACTGCGGGAACAGGTAGTGCTGCGCGACGTGCTCGCGGGCGCGACGCCCGACTTCGGCACACAACGCCGGGTCGGCGAGCAGGCGCCGGAGCGTGGCCGCCAGTTGCTCGACCTCCCCGTGCGGCACCAGAAACCCGTTGCTGCCGTGTTCGATGATGTCGAGCGTGCCCCCGTGCGCACCGCCCACCACCGGCTTGCCGAACGCCATCGCTTCCAGGAACACCAGACCGAACCCTTCCCCCTTGCTCGGCAGAGCGAACACGTCGCAGTGCTGGTAGCAGGCCACCAACTCATCCCGCTCCAGCGCGCCCGAAAAGTGCACCCGATGGGCCACTCCCTGCGCGCGGGCCAGTGCTTCCAGCCGCGGCCGGTCATCGCCATCGCCGACCACGACCAGATGCGTTTCGTCCGGGAGCCGAGCCAATGCCTGAATCAGCGTGTCCACGCCCTTGTACGCATCCACCGCCGCCAGCCGCGTCACCGTGAGCACAACCCGCCCACGAGGAAAACTCGTCGGCCGACGCTGTTCCGACACCTGCTGCGCACACTTCCAGAAGTCCGGGTCCAGCGCCCACGGCAACACACGCACACGTTCCTGCGGAACGCCCTGCTGAACCACCACCTGCTCGGCTGTGTACCGGCTGGGAGCCAGAATGCAATCCGCGCGGTGCAGAGCACTCCGGCGAAGCCGACCCAGCGGTGCCCACACTTCGATGCCATGACACACCACCACAGCCTGCGCAGAAGGAGCCTTCCACTTGGCGGCGAAGATCAGCGGAGCCAGGTTGGGATGACCCATCAGAAACACACGCGTACCGCGGCCGGCTTCGTGCCAACAAGCCTGTAGCAGCACCCAGCGACGACGGCTGAAACCCTCGTATTCGATCTCGTGGTCATCCACCCAAACACGGTACTGCCCTGCTGCGTCATTCAAAGCAAACACCTGCTGCGGCCAGCCCAACCGGCGCGCATAGGCTGTGAGCACGGCAGCCAGATGACGCCCAGCACGCTGGACGCCACCGATACCTCCCAATTCCGGAAACACCTCCAGAATCAACGGTGTCCCTTTAGGGTAAGCGTTTGTTGGAACAGCTCGCGCAGGGCAGCAGCGTTGGCTTCCCAGGTGTATCGAGCAGCCGTCTGAGCAGCGCGTTCGCCCAGCCGGCGGGCAAACTCCGGGTCGGCCAGCAGCCGACGCAGCAGTCCGGCGAGCTCTTCGGCATCGCGCGGGTCCTGCAAAATCAAACCGTCTTCGCCGTGCGTGACAATCTCGCTCACGCCAGCCTGACTGCTGACGATCACCGGCAAACCGCAGGCCATCGCTTCGGCCGGCGGCAGCGCAAATGCGTCTTCGAGCGACGGCGCGGCATACGCATCCGCTGCGGCGTAGTAGAACTCCACATCCGGCCGCGGCGCCAGGAACCGCACGCGCCGCTCCAACCGATGCCGCGCGATCACCTCCCGGCACAGCTCCGGATCGTCGGTGCCGACGACGAGCACACGAACCTTCTCTTCGCCGAGCCGCCCCACCGCCTCCAGCAAGTAGGCCAATCCTTTTTTGACCCAGTCATTGCCTACGAGCAAGATGGCGAAGACGCTCTCCGGCAGGCCCAGCGCCCGGCGCGCTTGGGGACGGAGCCTGCCGCGATGTTCCGGGTTAAACCGGAGCAGGTCCAGGCCATGGTAAACAACGGGCAGCAGATCAGTGCGGCCGTAAAACCGGGCCAGGTCCTGCGCCGTCTTTTTGGAGATCACCAACAGCCGCTGACGCTTGCTGCCGTAGATGATGCGTTCCAATGCGACAATCAGACGATAGTAGAGGCGCCGGTGAATCAGGCGCGGCCAGGCGCGCAGCGGATGGCGCCGCAGGCGCAGGTCGTCGCGGGCCCGGGCTAAATACTCGGCGAAAACAATGTGGACAGTGATTAGGTCGGCGTCAAGACAGTTGATCCCTGGGGAGTAGGTCATCTCGCACCGCCGCCCGCGGACCCAACGGTCCCACCAGCGCCAGAGGTGGTTGGCCAGAAACCACCACAGGTACTTGACGAGATGCGGCCCGGGCACATCGGGAACGCGGTGCCAGACCACCCGGGACAAATCCACGTCTTCGACGCGCTGGCTGTAGAGATGGAATTCAAATTCACCGGCCAGCCGCTCCACTTGTTCGCATGTGCAGCGTTCGGTGCCGTGGCGCTTGTCCAGAAATGGTGAAACCACTGCAATCCGAGGCCGGGGCATGATGCTCCTATTCGGCTGGAGCCGGTTTCACCGGACGCATTGCGTGAGCGTGCCACCGCCGCAGACGCCACGCCATTGCACCTCGCGCGGCAGCAGCCGACAAAAACAGCAGAACTGCCAAGGCGAAAAACAATCTGGATGGTCGGTCCAGCAACAAGGTCTCAGCCAGCGCGCCTTCCCAGCCGGGAACGACGCGATCCAGCACCCGGCGCAGCACGCTCCCGAACAGCGGAATCTTTTCCACGCGGATGTGGGCTGTTCGTTCGAAGGTGTACTCCGGATTGTATGAAGGCAATCGAGAAATGGCCTGCTGAAAGACTTCCGGGTTGGCCAGCTCTTCGCGCGTCATCCCCCGCCCGCTCGCATCGCGAAGCACGGCGTAACTCAGGCCATCCACAACCACCCACCGTTCCCCCAGCAGAACTTCTGCAGTCACATGTTTTGTTTTTCTCTCCGCATCCAGCAAAAGCAGCCGGCGAGCACGCATTTCGGAAGCCGCCGCCATGTTCACGATGACGTTCTTTGCTGCACCGCAGTCCGAAGGATACTGCAATCCACAAAACCGCATCACGGCATCCTGAGGCTGGCCCGATGCCGGCTTTGCCCCGGCGCGTGCCGGCCAATCGTTCATCCAGGCCAGAATGGCTTCCACTTTCTCTTCCGGGGTGGCTTCCCAAGGAACGATGGCATGGGCCAACCCGCGCCAGTACTGCACGGCTCCGTACTCCCAGAGCAGGCCCAACCCCGCCAGGAAAGCCGTGAACGCCAGCAGCCAGTTCCACGTGCGCAGAAGTTTCCGGTTTCCCATCACGCTCCTCGGTTCGGAGCGCTCAAGCTCCATCGCCGCCCGCCTCTCCCAGTCGCACGCGGCGCGCTTCCGGCCACCGGAGCGATCGCTGCCGGCACAACCTGTGCGGTGCGGAAGTTGGCTGTCGCCCACGAACGATAGCGAGCTTCCGCCACCAACCCGGGCAAGCGGAACAGCACTCCCAGCAGCAGCCAGAAATGGGCGTTCAGAATAAAATTCTGGTAGGGCTGCATTCCGCCATAGGTGAACGGGAACAGCAACAGGAACACGAACCAGAAAATCGCCGCGGCCACCGGAAACAGGTGCGTACCACGCAGCCGACGCACCACGCGCCAGGCCGCTACCGTTGCAGCGATGGTCCACAACAGCCAGGTGAGCAGGCCGGCCACGCCCATCTCCACCAGCAGGACACCGTACCCGTTCTCCACGCCAATCGGCAGCCGGGGCACGCCCAAGTAGCGGCTCACATACTGGGTACCGAGGGAAGCGGTGCCGGTACCGTTCCCGGTTTCCCAGTTGGGCTGCTGGAAGGCTTTGACCAGGTTCTCCCAAGGATAGTCGCGGACGCGATGGGTGAGCTCGTAGCCTGGGCTGGTGGGGGAGAGGGTTTCCCAGTAAAACGCCCATCGTGCGCCCAGCGCATCCGGGAACAGCACCAGAGCCACCAGCAGCGCCACCGCCAGGGCTAGCAGCATGCCGTGAATGGCCCGGCGAATCCGCTCCCGCACGCGCCACCGCAAGGGCGCGCCCCACAACGCCGCCGCGCTCAGCCCCAGCACGGTGAGCACCGCATAGACGGCCGCGGCGCGCGAGCCGGTCATCACGGCAGCCACGAACAAAGTGCCGACACCCAGCGCCGCGAACCAGCGCCTGCGGCCGTGCACGATGAACTCGTACGTGGCCATCCCCAGCGCCAGAATCAACGTCAGCAGCACGTAGGTGGCGAATCGTCCGTCACTGACGAACACGGCTGAAGGCCGGGCCACCACCTCCTTGGAAACCGGAGCCACGCGCGTCAGCCGGCCCAGCCGTTCCAGATCCGGTGCCAGTTTCTCCGGATTCAAGAAATCCAGGCCGATCACTCCCTGGGTCACCCCGAGCACGGCAACCACGATGGCCAGGGCCACACTGAAACGCAGCAGCCGCTGCAGATCCTGCTCCGTTTCCAGCAGCGCATATCCCACGAACAGCAGCGGTGCGTAGTACAGATACAGCTTCGCTCCCAGCAGGCCGTAGAACACGCTCGGCGAATGCGGATTGAACATCTGCACCAGCACCACGCCGGCAAACAGCAGCAGCGGCACCAGAAACGGCGGACGGAAACTGCGCGCCTGCCTTTTCATCCAGGAAAAAAACAGGGCCAGATAGATGACGCCGGCCAGCACGTCCTTGCCGAAGTAAACCGCCATGCTGTTGCCCAGCCACTTCCGCGGCAGGTCTTCCACGACGACCCACAGAAGAAACAGGTACAGGCCATGGCGCCAGTTGGCGAGCACGACCAGCGCAATCACCAGGGCGAGAACGGTCAGGAAACGAAACGCCAGGTCCGGCCCGGTGTCGTACAAAATCCATTCGGCCACCAGGTAGGCCAGCAACAAACCGCCCAAGGCTACCAGCGGCGTCTTGATCCGCTGGGTGTTCATCGCGCGCATGCGTTCCGCAATCATTTCACCTGCTTTTTCGTGGCAGTTGTAGTCTAGCCATTGCGTCCAGGCGTTCCAAAACAAATTCTATTGCTCGTGCCAGAGTCGCAAGGTCGCCCTGCGGCTCCACCCAGGCGAACAGGGGCGGGGAAAATCCACCTCTACCGAGCCCCGCAGGTTCCTTCCGCAAGGCAGTGGCAGTACAGCTCGGCATAATTGGACACCATCCGTTCTTGCCGGTAACGTTCCAGTGCAACGGCACGGGCCCGGTGGCCGATCTCGCTTCGGCGCGAAGGTTCTTTCAGGAGTTGTTCTAGACAATCGGCCAGCGCGACTGCATCGCCCGGCGGAAACTTGATTCCCCCTCCTTCCACCACTTCGCTCAATCCACCGATAGCCGAGGCGACCACCACGCGCCCGCGCATCATCTGCTCCATGGCAGCCAGCCCAGCGGTTTCCTCCCAAACGCTGGGCATCACCACGATGTCTATCGCACGGACAGCATTTTCTAGCTCCGGTCCTCGCAAAAAACCGGTAATCTGTGTACGGTCGGAAAGGCCGGCCTGTGCAACCGCAGCTTCGAGCGCAGTTCGTTCCGGGCCATCTCCCACCAAGCAAAACCGAAACTCACAGCCACGGGCTGCCAGTTGCCTAGCCGCTTCCACCAGGACAGGAAGGCCTTTCTCCGACACCAGGCGGCCCACATACCCAATTACAGGCAATCGGTTCATCTGGCTCGTGCCCGTGCCCTCGCCGTTGGGCGGTGCGGGGATGCCGTAGTGAATGACCCGGGAGCGGGGCAAGGCCAACCGCGTCTGCACGTGATGCGAGATGGAAACATTGCAGGTGGCGCGCTTGCACAGCCAGCGCCGCGGGAAGGTAAGCAGCAGCAGCTTGACGCTGCTCAGCCATCCGACGGAAGCCGCATTGCAGCGCAGACAGTGGTCATACCGACGGGCCTGGAAATGGCCCGGGCAGCAGGTTTTGGTCGGTTCGTAGAACAGCAACCCGTTCGGACAGCGCGCCTGGTAGCCGTGATGTTCGACGATAGTGACTTTCCTCCGCAGCAGTGCCAACGCCAGTGGAACAAATGCCGGGCCGGCAAGCTGTACGACATCGGCCGCGCCGATCAGCCGCCACAATTCCGCAATCCCGGGCTGCCGCACGACCGTGAACGGGAGCTGGCGGTCGTCGTAGGCACCGGCCGGCGTCGGGGTCGCAACCGTGACATGAATTTTCTCTCCGGAACGCGTCGGGGTCTCGCTCAGGCCCTGCGCGAGCAGCATCACGAACGCTTCCACGCCGCCCACCCGCGGCGCAAACACGTGCGTGTAGATGAGCACCTTCATTTCCGCATTAAACTCATACACTCAATACGAAGTTTGTGTGAAGCAACTTGTTCGGACACCTAAATGGCTTTCTGCAGAAAGCCCACTCCACGAAGAATACGAGCATAACGAGTCAGAACCTTGCCAGAAAAGTCGTCGAAACTTTTATTCCAAAGAGCATCGTCCACCACTAAAAAACCGCCTCGGCGCACAAATGGGTACGCGCATTCGAGCTCAAAGGTCATGTGCTCGTAGGTATGGAGGCTATCGTGAACGAAAATGTCAATAGTGCCGAGCTGAGCGAGTAAAGCCGGTAGCAGCTTTGCTGAATCTCCGAGGTGCAAGCACCAGCGTTTTCTCAAACTCTCGGGAACCACCCACCCAACAGGACATCCTGGAGGTAGATAGGCAGTATCGCCCACTTCGATGGAGTGCAGCTGGCCCCGTCCGTTTTTTTCCAAAGCGAGCAGCAGGTAAACAGAGGAAACACCGTTTGCCACGCCAGTTTCAACCACAGTTGCTGGTTCCAACGCGCGTACAAGTGCATATTGCAACAAAACCTTTTTTGCAAACAAATCTGCACTGTAGATCTTCGCAGTGCTGAGTTTCCTGTGGCAAGCGTTCAGATGTTCGGAAAACTCTCGAGAGCTGAAGGGCTCATTCAGAAAAGTGCGCAAACGACTTACGGGAGCACCAGTGGCCTCAGCAAGAAATCTCTCATCACTCCTAAAAACTTCCTTCCAGAGCGAACCTAACGTGTACGAGGGATGGCGCAAAGCAAAACGTAGACGACTCCCAGCGTTTCTCCACATCCAAAGCATCATTTCTTTTCTACCTTACATACAAGATTGCGGTCGAGGGCGGCGACGAGGGCGTCGGTATTTTCTGCGAGCGACCAGGTGCGCATGCGCTCGCGCGCCGCCGCGCCCAGCCGCCGGAGCAGCTCCCGGTCGGCTAGCACGCGGCGCAGGAGGCTGGCCAGCGCTTCCACGTCGCCTGCCGGAAAAACGAACCCCGTTTCTCCCTCGCGCACCAGGTCGAAGCGCGCACCCACGCGGTCGCTGACCACCGCGCCGCAGCCGCACAGCATCGCCTCGTTCACCACGACGCCGAACGCTTCATAGCCCGAGGGCAGCACGAGCAGATCCGCTGACGCGTACACGGCCGGTAGCTGCGACTGATTCACGAAGCCAAGAAAGTGCGTCCGCGCAGCAACTCCCAGAGCGCGAGCTTCGGCTTCCAGCGCGCCGCGCAGCGGGCCCTCGCCGACGAACACCAGATGCGCGGATTCCACACCGCAGGCGGCAAAGGCGCGCAGCAGGTCGGCTGGGCGCTTCCACGGCTGCAGCTTCGCACTGAAAACCACGACGGGAGCCTCCCGCAGCACCCCCCAGGTCGCGCGCACCGCGGCACGGTCTGCGCGGGCCGCTTGTGCAAGCCACCAGGCATTGTCCACCGCATAGGGTGTGAGCGCGATTTTCTCTTCCGGGATACCCAACGTGCGCATCAGTGCCACACTACCGCTCGAAGGAACGATCACGATGTCGGCCAGACGGAACAGTCGCGGCCACAGCCAGCGCTTGACCAGAACTTTCCAGCGTCCGCCGACGCGCGGTTCCAGCGTGTGCGCATCGGTGCCGAACAGCACCGCTGCCCGACTCCTTCGCGCGGCAGCCAGCGCCACCCAGAATGCCGCCACACGATAGCCGGTGTAGACGACGACCGCATCCCAGCGCCCGTGACGAACCAGATGCCACAGCCGCTGCAGACTCCGCAGGCGACCGTACTGTCCCAGATGCATCCAGCGATAGCCCTCCAGCAGCGGTATGTCCCACTGAACGTCGCGGCCGAATTCTGGGTCGTACGCAGCTTGGGCACCCAGCAGGCTCAGATAGGCCACGGTGAGCTCCAGCCGCGGATGTGCGGCCATCCAACGATACCCCGGAGCACCGTATTGAGTCGGATGGGTGGCCAGCGCCAGCAGACGATAGCGGCGCTGCCCGGCTGCGGTGGTCTCGCTGAGCGCCTGGCGAATCGTGCGCGCCACCGCCGGCCAGGAAAAATGGGCTTCCCAGGCCACACGATTCTTCTGCCGGAGCTCTTCTCGCAGGCCGGGGTCGGTCAGCACGCGGGCCAGTTCGCGCGCCAGAGCGGTTTCATCGCCCCGCGGCACCAGCAGGATGCCGGCTTCGGTCATCGGCGGCGCCGTCTCTTCGCTTGCGTACGCCACGACCGGCACACCGCAGGCAATGCCCGCGATGGCGCTGCCGCGCCGCGAGGAAACCCCGCCGCGCACGAAGAGCAGCGCATGGCTGCTGCTGATCAACTCCGCGACCTGTTCGACGGGCAGCAGCCCGTGCAGCTCCAGCTCCACCGGTGCCCCGGCAAGGGCTTCGCGCAGTACCGGCTCGGCCTGCAGTGCGCCACGTCCGAACACCCGCAAGCGGAGCGGACCGATTTTTTCAGCCGCAGCGCGCACCACGCGGGCCAGTGCGCAAGCTTCTTCCCGGTGGCCTTCGGTGACCCCGAACACGCAGACCGTCGCCGGCGAACCTTCCGGCGCACCCGCCGGCGGCCATCGGGCCGGCACGTTGCTGCCCACCGGAACCAGCGTGGTTTTGGCCAGCAGTTCCGCAGCCGCAGCGAGCCAGTCAATTTTTTCCGGCGCCACCGTCACCAGCACCCGATCCGCCCGAAGGGCTGCACGCCGCAGCACACTGCGAATCACCGCGCGTCGCAGGCGCTGGATCCACCGGCTGCCACCAGCAACCGAAGGATCATGCAGCAACACGGCCACCTTCGCCCCCGCCTGCTGCAGCGTGCGCACCACACCAGCAAACCGCAGCGGAAAACCTCGGCGGCTCCACGCCAGCATGGTGTACTGAACCAGTACCCAGCAGCCGCGCCAGGCCCGGGCTTGCGCGCGAAGCTGAGCGAGCGCGCCGGACCAACCGAGCCCTGCCCAGTCCACCCGTGCGAGCACCAGCTCGCAGCCCTGTTCCGCCATGGCGGCGCGGAGCTGCGTGCAGTAGTCAGCGATGCCGTCGGTCGGCTGGTCGGGCCGCCCGAGAAGAGCCACGTAGGTGACCTTCGATTCTGCATGGGAATCCGCGGCGGCTTCCGCAGCAGCGGCGGTCTTAGCCGGAGCCATTGCGGAGGGGATGTGCGGCAGCAGCTCTGCGGCACGGCGGTGCGAGGCGAGCGGCTCGGCGCCACTGTTGTGTGGAGCGCGTGGGCGATAGGTCATGCCTGTCCGGGGTCCGAGAGGGAAACTGTCCCGGTGCTCCGGGACCCTGCCGGCCTCATGATACCGCAACCGCCGCGAAGTCCAGCCGCGAATTGCGGCCCCGTCAACGAGGACGCAACGCCCCGCGCCAAGCGAGCACCCAGAACAGGGAAAGCACAATCAACGCCATCCGAATCAGGAGCAACGGCAGTGGCGCAATCTGCCAGACAAAAAGGAAGTGTGCCGTCCACGCGACGAACAACAGCAACCCGAAGCCGAGCAACTGGATGGTTCGCTTGTCGAGGGTCAAGGCCGCCTACGCAGAATGGCTGTGGCCGGCTGAGGTTACGCGAATCGCTTCGACGGGCACCACGCGGCCGGCCGACCAGCGATAGCGCTCGAGCTGCGTGGCAGCCACCGCGCGGTGTACCAGCTCTTCCACCTCGAGGGTAGCTTCCGCAGCATCCAACTCTTCGGCCGAGCAGTGCAGCGCCGGAACGCGCGGCAAAAACAATGGGCAACAATCGTGGAACGGTTCCGCGGAGATGGGATACGTGCCGATCTGCCGCGCCACGGCCAGAATTTCCTGCTTATCTTCGCCCAGCAGCGGGCGAAACAGCGGCATCCGTGCCGCCGCGCCCACGGCTGCTAGATTGTGCAGCGTCTGCGAAGCCACCTGCGCCAGGCTGTCGCCGGTGACCAAGGCCAGCGCGCGGTCGCGCCGCGCCAGCCGCTCCGCAATCCGCAGCATCAGCCGACGGTAGAGCAGCACGCGGTATCGCTCCGGCGCCAGGCGCACGATTTCGCGCTGGACCGGCTCGAACGGCACCAGATAGAGCCGCGACGTGAATTGATACGGCGTCAGGTGCCGTACCAACTCTCGCGCCACATGCAGCGAGGATTCCCCGGGACGCGCCCCGGCCCCGTAGAAATGCACGAACGAAACATGCGCGCCCCGCTTCATCATTTTGTATGCCGCCACGGCGGAATCGAATCCTCCGGAAAGCAGACACAGGACGCGACCTGCCGTATTTGCCGGCAGTCCCCCGGCGCCCGGAATTTTCCGGGCGTAGACCAGGGCCGCATCGGAAGTGATTTCGATCCGGCAGGTCAATTCCGGCTCATCCAGATGGACGCGGACCCTGCGACCGGACTCGGCGAGCCGGTCGAGCAGGTAACGGCCGACGCGCCGTTCCACTTCGTTGGCACGAATCGGGAAGGACTTGTCGCTCCGCTTCGCACGCACGGCGAAGGTAGCGAACGGCAGGTCGCGCACTTCTTCCCAGGCTGAGCGGCAGATGGCTTCCAGATCGCGTCCGGTGCTTCGCGCCAGCGCATAGTTGGCTACGCCGAAGACGCGCCCGAGCCGCACGAGCGCTTCGTCGAGCGGCGCACCCTCGCCGAACTCGAGCAAGATGCGATCGCTGGGCTGTCCGATCCGCCGGACCGGAATCCCCTCGAGAGCTTTGCGCAGCGCCACGATCAGCTTGCCGAGAAAAAAACGGCGGTTTCCGCCCTTCAACCACAGCTCGTGATAGTGCACTACGATGACCTGCCGGTTCGCAGGCATGGGAATCCCTCGACGCCAAAACTAATTCAGTATAGCACCCTGGCTGCAAGGCCGTCGCCGCCCGGCTGCCTTCGACCGTGCTGCGAAAAGGGCATTAACCTTTGCGCACATCTGGCTTGCGCCGCCTCCGGTTGGCGTTAGAATCCGCCCGAATTCCACAGGGCTCGCTCTCTCAGGCGACTCTGGGGGCTGAAACCGCATCCGATGAATTGAGGATGCGGACGTGAGTCGAAACACGACCATGTGGACCCGGCGCGAATGGCGGGAATACTTCGAGCGCATTCAGCGTGCTTCGGAACCCTTCCGCCCGCTGCGGCCGATGGCGCGGCTGGGCGGCGGACGCGTGGAGCCCGCGGCCGGATTCAGTGTCCGCGAATTGGACGAGGCCGGCTTGAGCCTCGAACAGGCCCAACTGCTCGACCTGCCCGTCGACGTCGGACGCATCAGCGCCTACGCCCCGAACGTGATTGCCCTGCGCGAATTCGTTCGACTCTCCCGCGGCCGTCCCTGAAATCATCGCCGCGCACCGCTCAGCGAATACACCCGAGGCAGCTAAACTTTCGCTGACGGAAAACTCTTGACAACCGCCACCGGATTCGTTCCACCCTATCGCTGCCCTGAAGACCAGCCTTGCCGGAAAATCTTGACGGGGCGGCAAAGTTCGGTACACTGCGGCTTTCGGAGCAAAGATGTCTACGCTCCCCATGACGAGCCCGTTGCCGGATTCCGAGCGCGACCTGGAGTTTCCCCAGCGCGAGGCGGCATTTTTCTACGGACTGTTCCTGCGCGGCTACTCGCTCGAACAGCTCCGCCGGGACATCGAAGTCCCCGCCGAAATCCTGGCCAAGTGGCATCGCGAAGCTGAACGCGAACCGACTCAGCGCCCTGTCTTCGAGCGCATTGTTGATTACCGCCGGCGCGTGCTGGCCATTTTCGAAACCCTGGTCGGCAGCGACGCCCAGCCGCAGCGACTGCAGTAGCCTGCCCTGCCCTCGCAAACCCGTCTCCTCGACCGACTCTGCTCCAGGCTTCGAGCACCTGCTCGCTGGACTCGGGCGCCCTCCGCGAATTGACGTTTCCCGGTGGCTTCGCTACACTCGCATCGTCTGAGCCGCCAGCGGTGTTTCACTCGGCCCGCTCCCCGGTAGCTCAATGGTAGAGCATTCGGCTGTTAACCGAAGGGTTGCAGGTTCGAGTCCTGCCCGGGGAGCCAAATTTTTCAATCACTCACAGCGCTGCTCGATTGCTGCGTCCTTGCCATTTCTACCCCATTGCTACCCCATTGCTTCCGCGCTCCCTACGGCGCTCGCAGCTCGCGCAACACAGCACACCCCTATCCTGATCGGATTTCTTGAAGGAGTATCATCGGGGCACAGCAAAGCTAGGGTAGGCACAAGCGCTCACAACGTCATGAAGGCACGGTGCTGCAGTGGCAACCACATATTTTCGCAGTTGACTCACTTTGTTTCGGTAGACTCGAAGAAAGCGCCTCTGACCTCCCATATGCAACCCTCGAAGCCAAGGAGCAGCATGGAGTAACGCCTGCCGACGCTTCAGAAACTGCTCTCCAAGTGTCGGTGTGGTGCTATCAGACTGGGACGTGGAACCCACGAGCACAAACGCAACGCGGGAATCCGATGCCGGGGCGGGAATCTGGGGCCAGCCGGTACGACTGCAAGTTTCTACACCATTGCTGACGATGAGAACAACTCGGCGGCCAGGTGCCTGGCTCACGCGAAGCAGCAAGTCAATCAGGTTCGTACACCGCGCGGCTCGAAGTCGACGATTGTCGACGACGCGCTGCACTCCTGCGAGCTGTTGCTCCACTTGTTGCTCGAAGGCCTGTTCGGCAGTAAGCACACGTTTCCGACACTCGGTGTCATCCAGGTGCACACGGATGGTCTGCTCCCCGTTTTGTCAGCTCATAATGTGACTCCAGTAGGGAGGCCCCTAGGTTACCTCTCTCTCCTGAGCTGCCCCGTGGGAGCCGCACTCGGGCCGGCGCAGCTGCTAGCCAAGAGAGTTGCAACCGGCAGGAAAGTGGTCAGCTAAAGCTCCCCACATCGTCAGTTAGCGGCGGAGTGGTTTCTTTGCAGGAGGTAGCTGATGAGCGCCGCGGATATGTTGAGCAGTAACTCGGCTTCTTCTCGGGTGGGCACACGGTTCTCGCTCGAGTGCCGGGCCTTTTCTGACGCATACCCCCACATTTTCTCGATTGCTTTGTCTAATGGGCTGGGAATGCCGATTTGCGCGGCGTGGCGTTGGATCACTTCTCCGAGGGTTGCGCGCTCGTCGCCGGAGACCAGGCGTGCGGTGCACTCCAGTGCAGCCATACAGTGCTGGACGCATCCGGTAATGTCTGGTTCGGGGCGCCTGCTTAAGTCTTTTCGTGCTTCTTCCAGCTCTTTCTTTAGGGTCGTGTACCCGGCTTCTTGTACGCGCCCAACTGCCTCTTGGACCGTTCGTTCGAATTCTTCCGAGCCGCGGGTGACGATCTGGCCGTTAACCATCTGCCAACCGATGCCATGTTCTTCGAAGCACTCATTTAGGCGTTCAGTAAATTCGTCGGCTGGCTCTCGTTCAGAGTCGCGAACGCCAAGCCCTTCTTGCCTAAGGTACCGATGCGCTGCTTCGCAGATATCATAGACACGGAACCACTTACAACTCATTACATTGTTATAGACTTCGTCACGGACATTGGGGACTTCGGACCAGTTATTCGGGTCAGGTCGTCTTTGGAGCACCTTACAGACGATCTCTCGGATTTTGGTGTATGTCAGCCCCAGATCGTAAAGCGTCTCAATGAGGGCTTCTCGGAACTCGGGCGGTGCATCTTCGCGGATAGTGATTTCGCGGCGGTCACGATAACCGTACCGGCGAGAGAAGGAATCGCCCATGGCAGGGAAAATATAGCCCGTCACCTAGGGCCGTTGCGATTCCGGCCTCAAGGTGCCCCCCATCACTTTTTTGACATAAGGAAAGCACTGGCCTTAAGGTCTCCTGCGCTTCGGGCCGTGTTTCTCTCCGCTGGGAATGCGGGGAGAGCAAAACGGTGGAGCGGAAAGGGGACACACGAATGAAGCTCAAGATTGACGATGCATGGAAGCGGCCACTCGCCGTGTTTGCCATCTGCTTCGTGTTGGCAGGTCAGATTGTCTGGGCCCAGAACCTCGGTCAACAGCTGCAAACAAACGTGTCTGTCCAGGGGCAGACCGGAGCCAAGCCTGAAGGCGCCTTCCTGAACTTCATCAACTGGATCGGAAACGTGATCACACCGGTGGGCGCCGGTGCGGAACAACGGCAACGTGGCGCGGATCACGAACCGTCGCGAGCCGGCGCGCAGCCAGCGGTTCACCTACGACGAGCTGAACCCCATCCAGACCGCGCAGACACAAGCCACCACCGGGCCGCACGCCTGGGGGCTCGCGTTCGGCTATGATATCTGTGCGAACCTGTTGTCGGCTTCGGTCACACAAGGTTCGGCGCCGATGCTGAGCGTGAGCGTCAACACGAAGAATCAGATCCACGACACCGGATTCGCCTACGATGCGGCGGGAAACCTGGTGGCGGAACCGGGGCGCAGCTACAGATACAACGCGGAGAACCAGTTGGTGGCCACTGCTGGGGTGAGGTACAGCTACGATGGCGATGGGCGGCGAGTGGCGAAGTCGAGTGGCAACCCGTCGCAGCCCTACAAGCTCTCCTGGTACGGCATGAGCAGCCTCGATGCGCTGGTCGAGACCGACGGCGCTGGCAACGACGTCACCATCGCGTCCGCGAATTCCTGAAGCTTCATATCCCGCCCAAGCTTTCGCCCGAACTGCAGCAGTTTGCGTTTCAGGTTGCAATGGCCGCCAGTCCGAATCCCGGCGGTGTGCGGGTGGAAGACTTAGGTCCAGGCGCGCTCGAGAAACTGGCCCTACTCGAAGACGCGGGAGTGGTCGAGAAGCAAGCCGATGGCCGCTGGCGGCTTGTGGAGGCGCAGGGGCCTAGTTCGGACTCGGCCTGTTTTGTGTTGCCCACGGGCGGGGCTAACGCTGGGCGGAAAGGCGCGAGAGACGTTCAAGACAGCGTATCGGCTTTTCATCCAGCTCAACGGCTATTTGCTGGCCGCTGTGCTGATCGCCGGGGCCATCAAAGTGCTGGTGCCCACTTCGTTGATCGTGAACTGGGTCGGTGGAAAGGCACTGAACTCGGTACTCGTAGCGTCGGTCGTGGCGTTGCTGGCTTACGGCTGATGTCCAAGGGAATGGGCGAGGGTGCCACGCTCGCCTATTTGCTGGGAGGCCCCGGGCTCTCGCTGCCCTCGATCATGATGCTTTCCGGCGTGTTCCGCAAGAAAATGCTGGCCTTGTACGCAGGTGTCAGCTTCGTCGGCTGCGTGCTGGCCGGATGGATTTACAACTTGCTGGCTTGAGGTGAGCGCCAAGGAGAAAGAAGAAATGGGTGATCAAGACAAGAAAGTCCGCATCTACACCATGCCTCAAGAGATGCCGTGTGGGCCTGCGTCAAGCTGCTGCGGTCCGATTGGCCAGACCGACGAGGAGATCGTGCAGCTCCGGGGCGGATTGGAGCAAATGGTTCCGGGCGTCAGTGTGGAGGTGGTAAACATTCGCCAGCAGAAGCTGAACCTGCAGCGTGATGCTGCCGCATTGAAAGTCATCCAGGCATTTGGCCCCGTTGCACTGCCCGTTCTGGTGGTGGACGGCCAAGTTGTTTCCCTCGGGGCCCCGAAACTGCCCGAACTTGCCGCCAAGCTCAAGGCGATGTTCGCCGCAGCGAACACGCCAGGGAACGATTGAAGCTTTAGGGGGTTTAAGCGTGCCGATTTACGAATATTTCTGCCCGCGGTGCGAAAAGACTTTTGAAGCGATCCAGACACTGCGTTCGGTGGTGGAAGGCCAGCAGCCTGCTTGCCCACACTGCGGGGAAAAACAGGTGGCTCGTGTCTTCAGCCGCTTTTCAGTCGGAGCTGCAACGAGTGGAGGCGGAAGCTGCCCGCCAAGCAGTGGGCCGGGTTGTTGTGGCTAGGAGGCTGTGACCACCGTGCTGCCGCCATGACGACGCCTGGCCACGATCTTGACAGAACGTCTCGAAGACAGAAGGGAGTGTCGGGTGCCAGCAATCGCTGAGGAACAAGCGATCCTCGAAAAGGCCAGGGTACGCAGAACTGCACTAGGCAATGCCATGGCTTTCGCAACTGCCATCGCGCGCTAAAGGAACACCCAGATGATCTTTCGGCCGCGTCCCTGGTAGCAGAATTCAGTCGCCTGCAGCAGAAAGTTTCAACGCACGAACTGCTGTGGGGGAGCCGGACCCGCACCGCCACGCACACCTACAAACGCTGCGTTCGCGCCTCGATGCACTTCCGGTGGTCCGCAGAGTCCGGGAGGCAGAGCCGGCGCTCCTCGAACTTTTCCTCGGTAGCGTTTTGCGGCTTGGCATGCTTGCTGGCGTGGACTACGTGGAGACCTGTTCCGGACGAGCTCCCTCCGGCTGCGGCCCCGGACGCCTTCCGATGGACATCATGGATGCACTCAATTCGGTTCTGCAGGTGTCCAGTGCATCGGATGACCTCGGGGAGTCAATCTGTCAACTGGCGGTGTATCGAAAGTTCGAGCAGTTGCGCGCAACCCCCAAAATGACCCAGGCCTAAGGCAGCTTCGTTAGAAAATGCAGGCTGCACAGCAGCGTTCTCTCCAGGCAAGGAATGATGGGAGCCTGAATGAGGAGTCATCGAACAGGTGAGGGCGACCCAGAGACGACTTTAAGTCCATCCAGCGGTTCTTCAATTCGGGCAGGCAAGACGCGACCTTTACGGGTTGCTTCAGGCGGTAAATCGAACGACTACCGAGGTTCTGGGCATGGACGTCGTCCTAATGCTGGCTCCCTCCGGCAGATGCTGCGGCTAGCCACCAGGATTGACTTGGCCAAGGACACAAACGCATTGAAGAGTTTCACCGCAACACCGGGGGGTTCAGGACGAACGCGACTTTGCCGTGTCCTTGATCAAGCATCCCAAAGAACCAGTATTGGATGTTGGTGCAGGCGGTTGTGCTTGCGTGGTCAGCTATCTCCGATACCGAGGGCATCGTGTGGTCGCCTCTGATTATGACGCGCGGGGGATCCGCCCGGTGCTTCTTGGTCCGAAGGCCTGCGTACCAAGGCGTGCGGCTCATCTAGGATGACATCGCACACTCCGAGCTGAAGTCCGAATCATTCCTCAACATCGTTTCCTTCAATGTGCTGCACCACGTCGCTGATTACGCGAACGCTGTCGCGGAATTGCATCGGATTCTGGCTCCGGAGGGCCGGTTGATCATCAGCGACTACGACGAAAACGAGACGGGGTTCCTTCGCAAACTGAGACGCGAAGTGCGTCGCCAGTTTGCCAATGTCACCGCCTATTCTCGCTGGCCAATGGGGCTTGTACTGGTTTGCGAGAAGTCAGCCACTCGCCAACAACTCCCGAAGGGAAGAAGTCCAACGTGGGAAAGAGGGCTGCTTAGTGAGCGCCAAACTCCTCAGAAACGCGCGTAAGCGCCCACAGTAAAGCAGGACGCTGCACCCCGATTGTGGGTTCGAATTGTGAACTAAGTCCCTATTCGATAACGTTTTAGCCCTGCTCAAAGCCGTCATGGGGACAAAAGGGCATCAATTTGCATATTCGCTTAGGCGAATGGAGGAATCTAGATGGCTTCGACATTGGCCACCATATTGAAAGCTGCCGGAGAGCCTACGCGTCTGCGCATATTGAACCTCCTGAGGCAGGGGAGTATTTGCGTCTGCGATCTGCAGGCTGTCCTCGCTCTTCCCCAGCCGACTGTCTCCCGCCACCTTGCCGCATTGCGCCACGCCGGCTTGGTGCGTGACTTCCGGAAAGGGACCCGTGTGCTGTACTCGCTGGCACCGGCCACGAGCGCGACCCTCAAGGCGTTCTTTGATTTCCTGGAACAGGTCACGCCTGGACAGGAAGAATTGAAAAAGGATTTGGAAGCGATGGAGCGGGCCATTTGTGAGGGGCAGTGCATGGTGCTCGGGAGAGGCACCGAGAAGGAAAACAGGCCGGCGCTGTAGAAAGTGATGCATGCAAGAGACGGGCAACAATCCGATTCTTCGCGTAGAAGGCATCCGGCTTCGCCGTGATGGAAGAGAGATCCTTCGAGACGTTCACCTGTCGGTCGTCTCGGGCAAAGTCCACGGCTTGCTAGGCCCGAACGGCTCCGGGAAATCGAGTCTGGCCTACACGCTGATGGGATGCGGCGGCTATGCGCCGGACCAGGGGGCCATCTGGTTCGAGGGCCGCGAGATCACGCGGCTCTCGATTACCGAGCGCGCCCGGATGGGAATGACGCTGGCCTGGCAGGAACCCGCGCGCTTCGAAGGTCTGCGGGTGGCGGAGTATCTGGCGCTGGGCCGGAAGGATTTGTCGCAGGAAGAATTGAAGTCAGCGCTTGAGGCGGTGGCGCTGGCCCCGGCTGTCTACCTGGGGCGAGCGGCAAACCATGCGCTCTCCGGCGGAGAGCGAAAGAGGATCGAACTTGCCGCGGTGTCCGCGATGCGCCCGAAGCTTGTGATTCTTGATGAACCGGATTCGGGCATTGATACCCTCACGGTCGGCGACGTGCAGTCGCTGATCCGGCGCCTCGCGGACCAAGGCACCGCAGTTCTCCTGATCACCCATCGCGACGAAATCCTCAGCGTGGCTGATTCTGCCTCGCTGATGTGCCAGGGCTCGATTGTCTACCAAGGAGCCCCCATGGAAGTGCGGCGGTTCTACGGCCAGCGCTGTCGCCCGCACGTGGGAATCATGGGAGCCCAGCCCTGGCCGATAGCTGCTGCACCTGTTGAAAGCGTTCAGGAAGGATGAAGCGACATGAGTACGGCGCGAACAATTCCGCCGGTGATCCACTCGGGGCCAGCTTGGTCGCAGGAGTACCAAGCCATACTCGGCGCTTACGAACAGGCGGGCGGCAATCCTGCTGTGCTGCGAATGCCGGACGTGCCCATCCTGGTCGTGAGCGCGAAACGCGTGCTGGCTTCCAACGAAGTCCCCGGCGTGCATCTGGAAGCCGAGGAGCACGAGGATGGGGTACAAGCCCACATCGTGGTAGAGCCGGGGGTTCAACTTACCAAGCCAGTGCACCTGTGTTTTGGGATGCTGCTTTCGGAAGGCACCCAGCGGATCCTTGCGCACTTCAAAATCGGCGCCGGGGCGCGGGTGGAGTTCCTCGCACACTGCTCGTTCCCGAATGCGCTCTGGCTGCGGCACCTGATGAACGCCGAAATCCACGTGGGCCACGGCGCCGAATTGGTTTACGTCGAGTCCCATTTCCATGTCCCGCACGGTGGAATTGAGGTGATTCCCAAAGCCGCCATCACTGTTGAAGAGGGCGGCCGCTTCCTGAGCACGTTCAACCTGGTCTATGGCCGGGTCGGGCGCCTTGAGGTGGTCGGTCCTCTGATTGAGGTGCCCGTAATGCTCGTACTGGTCTGGATGGCGCGGCGTACACGGGAACGCCTGTTTACGCCTGCTGCGGTTCCAGTGCTGGAAACGGAGAGTGATTGACATGTTCGAGCGCGTGCTATTTCCGACTGACTTCTCGCCGTTCGCCAATCAACTGGTGGACTGTTTCGATGAGTTGAAGCAGGCCGGAACGAAAGAAGTGGTCGTGCTGCACGTGCTCGAACCTTGGGAGGCGGTGGGCTGGGCGCGGGTAGAGGGAGCGGTCCTCGACGAACGCAAAGAGGCGTCCCAGCAACAACTGGCCAAAGTGCGCAAGCGACTCGAGTCTTCCGGGTTGCGTGTGCGCACGCATGTGGTCATGGGCTTTATCGCTCAGGAAATCGTGCGGGTCGCGCGCGAAGAGCACGTGTCGCTGATCGTGATGGGCACGCACGGCCACGGCTTTTTCCGCGGAGCCATCGTCGGCAGCGTCACGCACAACGTGGTGCGCCACGCATCGGTGCCCGTGCTGGTGCACAAGCTGAAGCTGATCGAACCGTTGGGCAAGGAAGAGTGCGATTTTGTCTGCCACCGCGTCTTCCAGCGCGTGCTGCTACCCACTGATTTTTCCGCTTCCGCCGAGGAGGCCCTGGCGGTTGCCAAGCGGTTGCACGCGGCGGGAGCCCAGGAAGTAGTCGTGCTGCACGTGCAAGATGTGCGCAAGCTGCGCCCGCACCTCGAACACAGGATGGAGGAGTTCAACCGGATCGACACCGAGCGCCTGCAGAAAATCCAGAAGGACCTGGAGTTTTTTGGACTGAAGGCAAAGGTCGTTCTGAGCGAAGGCGTGCCATTCCAAGAAATCGACCGCGTCGCTCGCGAAGAAGACGTTTCGCTGATCGTGATCGGTTCGAAAGGACGCACGGCCCTCGCGGACGTGTTGCTGGGCAGCGTCTCGGATGCGGTGATCTGCCGCCACCCGCGTCCAGTGCTAGTCGTGCGCCCACAGGAAACCCGGGAGGCAGCATGAAAGGAGTGAGTTATGAAGGTGGAAGAACTCATGACAGCGTTTGCGCAGCTCAGCTTGGATGACAAGCTGCGCTTCCTGGAGGAAACAGCCATGCCGTTCTGTCGCCAGATGATGAGCGATCCCGCTTTCCCCGAACGAATGATGCCGAGGTGCGCCGAGATGATGAATCGGATGACCAAGAGCATGGGGGAGTGGATGAAGGATTGGGGGACGGAATACGCCGGCAGGGGGAAGCGATGAGTGGGTGCGCGTGCGGAGTGAATGCACCGTCCTTGATAGAAGTGAATGGCGACACGGTGGTCGTATTCGGCTTGGCTGTGATCCTGGCCAATCTGGAGGCAAAGGGATGTTTCCCCGCTGAGCCGGACTTTCCCCAGGCGTTGCTCGGCGCGCTGAAGGAGACGGGCAACCGCATCCCGAAAGGCGAAGAGACAGGCTACGTAACCGCCATCGCCGAAATCTTCCGGGAATACCTGATGGCCAAACCGGAATCTTCACAACCCAAGGAGAAGCAATCATGAACATCAAAATCCTGTTGTGTAACTGCAAGGGGCTCTGCCAATCGTTTGCGGAGAGCGACTTCAATACGCTGCCCTTCCAGATCGAGTCGGAACTGGACGTGAAATACGCCGTCCTACACCCGCAGCTCTGCGGGCAGGGTGGCAACGAAGTCCTGGCCGACATCTTCCGCGAATCAGCGAAGGACCCGGAAACCTATATCGTCATCGGTGCCTGCGCTCCCGAGGCACAGGAGAAGCTCTTCCAGAAGCTGATACGCAAGACCGGCTTCGACCCCAAGCGCTTCGTGCCAGTGGATATTCGCAGCACCAACAACGACGGCATCCTGGCGGTGATCAAGGAGAAGGTCGAAGCGCTCGTCCGCGAGCACGAAACAGCCGTAGCGTAAGCAGGGAACACTGTCGTACTGCAAGGAGGCTGCAATGAAGTCGAATATTCCACGGGACAAAGTGAACTGGTATCCGACGATCAACTACGACGCCTGCATCGGCGACCGCCTCTGCTTCGACTTCTGCAAGAATGACGTCTTCCTCTGGAACGAAGACAAACAACAACCTATCGTGCAGAACCCGCTGAACTGTGTGATTGGCTGCGACAGTTGCGCGCAGCAGTGCCCGGTCGAGGCCATCACCTTCCCCAGCAAAGACGACCTGCGCAAGCAGCTTCGTGAACTCCGCGCCCAGCCGGCGGCCGTTTAGACCGGCCGCACGCGAACAACTCGTTTCTCGCCGCGCCCGCAGCGAGGACGAGCAGTATGAATCCCAGGGGTTTTCTCAAGGCAATCCTCCTCCTTTTCGTGGCGGTCAGCCTGGTCGTGCTCCTGGCCGGTGAGTTCAACCAGCGGGAAGAGCTTCCTCCCGATGCCAAAGTCAACGCACTGACGACCGAAAGTGGCAGCACGGTCGTCGTGTATTACTTCCACACCACCTACCGCTGTCCCTCCTGCCGCCAGATGGAGGCGCTTGCGCAAAGCACAATTCAGCGCGGGTTTCGGCGGGAGTTGGACGATGGACGACTGCCGTGGCTACCCGTCAACCTCGAAGAAGGCGGCAACAGCCGCTACATCCGGGAATATCAACTATTCACGCGCTCCCTCGTGTTGGTCCGCATCAGGAAAGCGGTCAGGTGGAATGGAAAAACCTGATCAACGCATGGATGCTGCTGAATGACGAAGCCGCCTTTCGGTCCTACTTCGAGGCTGAAGTTCGAGGCCATCTGGAGGCTCCATGACGGAATCTCTCCTGGGCGTGGTGACTGCGCTTTGGCTCGGGGTTCTGACTTCGATCAGCCCGTGTCCTCTGACGACGAATATCGCGGCCATCTCCTACATTGGACGCGAAGCGAGTGACTCGCGCCGCCTGCTCTTGAGCGGCGTGCTCTATACCGCTGGGCGAATGGCCAGTTCTGTCGTGATCGGCGCGGTGCTCGTCGTCGGACTCCTTTCGATACCGATAGTCTCGAACGCCCAGCAGTCCCACATGAACAAAATCCTCGGGCCGCTCCTGATCCTGATTGGAATGTTTCTGTTGGGGCTGTTGGAGTTCGACTTTTCTTCCCAGTGCGGGCCCGACGCCTGGCAGCGCCGCCTTGGTTCATGGGGAATGTGGGGAGCAGCTCCGCTGGGGATGCTGCTGGCGCTGGCGTTTTGTCCGGCATCTGCTGCGCTGTTCTATGGCGCACTGATGCCTTTATCAGTGAAGCATGGCTCCAGCCTGTTTCTACCGGCACTGTTCGGGATTGGCACGGGCCTGCCCATACTCGTCTTCGCTGTGCTGCTCGGTTACGGCGTGCGCTCGGTCAGCAAGATGTTCAAACGGCTGACGAGAGTCGAGGTCTGGATGCGGTACGCGACCGGGGCCGTCTTTGTCTTGATCGTCTTGTACTACTCCTTGTGGTTCATTTTTGAGGTTCCCATGTGAGTGTTCAGAGCAGGTCGACGTGTCGTGAGCTGCAGGTCAAGAATGCTCGGAACGCCGCGACCTTCGATATCGGCGGGCCGATCTTCGCCCCGGTAGACACGGTGTTGAAACGCGCAGCGCAAAGCCCTCGCAAAGCGAGGAGTTAATGGAGGAGCTGCAATGTGTGACGAAAACAGTCTGATGCGTTTGAACGAAAAGATTGCCTTCCTGGGAGCCGGAAGCATCGCAGAGGCATGGATGGAACGCTTACTCGTCTCGAATGCGGTCGAGGCCAGCAACATCTTCGCCTGCGACGTCCGCACCGAACCGCTGGAGAAACTCAGCAAGCGCTGGGGCATCTCCACGAGCACGAAGAATGAAGAGGGAGCGCACTTCGGCACTCTTCTGGTCCTTGCCGTTCCGCCGTCGGACACACTGCCAGTGCTCAGGCAAGTGCTGCCAGCGCTGTCCCCAGGGCAACTCATCGTGTCGCTGGCGGCGGCCGTGCCCGTGGAGGCACTCGAACAAGTGGCCGGGAGCTTTCCCATCGTGCGGGTGATGCCCAACACGCCGGCGCTCGTGGGTGAAGCGATGAATCTGGTTGTGTTCGGTCAGGCGGTGAGCGCGGCAGAGCGCAACCGGGTCGCATGGCTTCTCGATGTTCTCGGAAAGTGGCACGAAGTGTCTGACGACGAGATGGACCTTTGGTGCGCGCTTTGCGCGGTTGGGCCAACGTTCATCCTGCCGGTGATTGATGCGTTGGCGGTTGCCGCGGCGGCGCGCGGGCTGCCGCCCGAAAAGGCTCTGCAAGCGGCGGCGCAAATGGTGGCCGGCACGGCGCACATGGTGCAGGACTCCGGGCGCACGCCGGAGCAGCTGAAGCAGATGATCGGCCTGCGCACGCTCAAGGAAGACGAGGTGCGCCGGCTTTTCACCGACGCCTACAACGACGCCGTTCAGAAGCTGCAGGGTGTCGGCCAGAAGGTCGCAGCGGCAGCACGGCAATAGTCTATGAATCAGGGTTACATCATCGTCGTGGGGCTGCTGATCCTGTCAGTCGTCTCGGGCATGCTCGGGCTCGGGGTGGCTTTTGCGGCCGTGCCTTTTCTGGGGCTGTTCATGGAAGATCTGGTGCATCAGGTTCAACCCCTGAGCCTGTTACTCAATGGGCTGACCGGGCTCTTCTCCACGTTCGGATTTGCCCGCAGCGGTTTCGTGGACTGGAGAAAGGGGACCCTTCTCGCTGTGATTACGACCGTGGTGGCGCCGGCGGGCGCCATCGCGGCACAACAGACCAAACAGATTTACATCTGGTACGTGTACTTCGCCGCTGTCGTCTACCTGGCTTATCGGATGTTCGCGCCGGCGCAGCGTGCGATTGAACATCCCAAATACGGATGGGCGCTGGTCCTGGCGATCCCGATCTCAGCACTCAGCGGATTCCTCGGGGTCGGGCCGGGATTCCTTCTCCTGCCGACTTTGATCCTGCTGGGCTTCGAGGCCAAGGACGCAGCAGGAATGAATGTCCTGGCCATCACGCCGCCTTCATTTTCAGCGTTGATCCCGCACCTTCGGACCGCGCAGTTTAACGTCAGCCTGACGCTGATTCTTCTACTTGTCGGCGCTGCTGGCTCTTACTTTGGTGCTCGAATGACCAGCCGATATCTGCCCGGCGCGCGCATCAAGCAAATCTTCGGGATTCTTCTGGTCGTGACGACGATTTACAAGATTTGGACGCTTCTGCGATGAGTCCGCGAAAGCAAACCCGCGAGCTTGCGGCCTTCCTCATACTGCTGATGGCAGCGTATGTCCTGGTTGGCACCGGTCAGCGGCCTGGGGCCGACCTGCAACTCGCAGGGAAAGATGAATTCTTTCCGGCTTGGGCAGAAGCCGCAAAATACAATCGGCCGCTTTGGGTTGTAGACACGGACAGCGCCCTTGGGCGGCGAAGCTTGCACGCGAAGCGCTTGACGCTGCGGGATATGGCGCTCGTTCATGGACACCTGTGCGATGGCTTGGCGACTGCATGGGTGGAGCTCGGGGTAGCATTGCGCGCTTTGTTTCCCGACGAAGTTGCAGACCGAACCGACCTGCGTGCTGTTTCCAAGAACGGCCCGTGCTGGGCCGATGCCGCCGCGTGGACTACCGGCGCGCGCGTCAACCATGGCACCCTCGTGCTGGACGATTCAGTCGGCGATGGCTTCATCGTGCAGCGTATTTCCACCGCGGTCGCCGTGCGCGTCTCGCTGAAGCCGGACGTCTTTCCGGCAGAACTCGCGGAACTGGAGCGCTCGATTCGCAGTCGTCGTGCATCTGGTGCGGCAGTCTCGCCGGAAGAGATAGACCGCTTCGAAGAGCTCGCCCTGAAGTTCATCCGCAAACTGCTGAACACGCCACCGCACGAGGTTGTCCTCATAGAAAAACTCGACGATTTCGAGTTCCCCAAAACCAGCCCGAATCTGGTCGCGCCGCGCAGCGACATCGTGAATCGCGACCTTCCTCGCAAACCCCGGGGAGAGAGGTGAAAACGCCACGATGGAAGTCTTGAAGGCAGGCCTGCTGGCCCTCGAGGACTACATTGCGCTTCACGTCCTGACCTGTTGGGTGCCGGCGTTCCTGCTGGCCGGAGCCATGGTCACATTCGTATCGCGGGAGACCATCCTGCAATACCTGGGTGCCCAAGCCCGCAAGACCACCGCATTTCCGCTGGCGGCGGGATCGAGTTTCTTTGTGGCCGCCTGCTCCTGCACGGTCATTCCGGTTTCAAGTGGCCTCTATTACGGCGGCGCAGGCATCGGCCCGGCGTTCATCCTGTTGTGGGTCGCGCCAGCGGCGAAGGTTTCGGCCTAACCTTGGTTCCCGTGGTTTCGGGCCCTCGCACTTTCTGGGTGGATTCAACCAGTTTTCAGTGTGTTCATTTGTGCAAAATCACTCAGAAACCCTGAGTGGGCCTACAATTTTAGGCTCTACGCTGGCCTAGCTCCGCTGCAACCTCAACAAAATGAAGGGCTACACGGAACCTGGAGCACTGGTCTGGAAATTGCAAAAAAGCTTTTGCATCAGTTCCATTGTCAGCTGTGTCTACAGCTTATTCGCGGGAGGGCCAGAAATTGAGTAGACGCGTGATCGCCGCAATGGTAATGCTATGGGTGTGCAGCTCTTGGCCGCCCCAATCTCTGCTGGCTCAAGATTCTAACAACCAACCAAGCAGCACAAAGGCAACATCCCCTGCTGCCGAGGCCCAGCTGGATGAGGTTTTGAGGCTGGTTCGTGCGCAGGCCGAGCAGATCGCTCAACTGCAAGCTGAGCTGAGGCGCCAGGCGGCTCAAATCGAGCAGTTGAAGGCTGCCAGGCCCGCCACGGCTCCCGTGACCGGTGGCCCCACTGAGGTCTTGACCGCCTCAGGTGGAACGCCGGCTCCGGCAACAGCGACACAACCCGCAGCCGCTAACCAAGTTTCGCCTACAGCCAAGCCACAGGAGCCCGCGGGCATGAAGCTTCCGGAGTGGCTGGGCCGCACGACTTTTTCCGGTACAAGCTACTTCCGCTATTCGCGCGAACTCCAAACCGGGATGAAGGATGCTAACGCGTTCGAGTTCGACCGAATCTATTTCATTTTCCGTTCGCAGATCACGGATCGCGTTTCCCTGCGCTTCACCATGGAAGGCGGGGAGAAGCGTGACGGTGCCGGGTACTTTGACATCGCGACGAAACACTTTTTCATTGAGGTGTCGAAGTTCGGCTTCGATGGCAGCCGCCTGGCTGCCGGTCTGGCCGACCTTCCCTGGGTTCCGTACGAGGAAGGAGTCTGGGGCTACCGTCTCCAGGGCAAAGTCTTCGCTGACCGCGAAGGCTATCTGACTTCAACGGATCTCGGGCTGGGGTGGAAAGTTGATCTTCCAAAGAAGCTCGGCGATTTTCACTTCTCAGCCGTCAATGGTGAAGGCTGGTCGAAGCCCGAGGCCGGCAAGTACAAAGATGCCCACTTTCGCTTCACGCTCACACCGATCCACTCCGGCTGGGCCAAGAATGTCTTCTTCGGTGCGTTCGGCTCGCTGGGAAACTACGACGGCGTGCCCGCAGGACAACCCTCCGAGCGGCAGCGCGTAATCTTGCACGGCGGTTATCGGGGCGCGCGCGTTCGGCTGATGACCAGCTATCTGTGGGCGAATGACCCTGCATCGCGTATGGTGGCCAGGCACCCGAGCCTGGCTCTCCGTAGCGGCGAATTGTCTCACGCCCGCGGACTGTCCGCCTTCGCGGTAATCAACTTCGGTTTGTTTTCAGAGAGCGCCAGCAATTGGGAATTCATCGCGCGGCACGACCGGCTCGATCCTGACCGCGACATTTCCAACAACGAGCACCAGCGTTGGATTTTCGGCGGGAGCTACCGCTGGAATAAATATGTCCAGACACTGCTGGATTACGAACGCGTGCTGGTAGACAGCGGTGCGCTCCGGCCGTTCGAGCGCAGACTTATGCTCCAAAATGAAATTCGTTTCTAGGCTTAGCCAGGATGCTCGGCACGAGAATTGACGATCCGGAACAGAGAGAATGAGAGGTGCCACATGAGCGAGGCGGGTCCATCAGAACGGGAACGACGCAGCTTTATCCGCCGACTGGCAGGAGCCGTGAGCGCGCTGGTTGTGGGCAGTGCCTGGCTTCGCTGGGTGCGGGGTACTTCTGCGGGCACAGCGGCGGGCCAAGCAAGGCTCAACCAGTCGCCGCTGGCCAGGATGCACGCCGACCTGCGGCGCGCGCTGACGAAGCCGGTTGAGCAACGCAGTTGGGTCATGGTGATCGACACGCGGAAATGCATCGGGTGCAACGCGTGTGCGGTGGCTTGCATGTCCGAGAACGTTACGCCGCAGGGAGTCTCGTTCCGCACCGTGCCGGAGATCGAAGTGGGCGAGTATCCGGAAGTCACCCGGATTTTCATGCCCACGAACTGCATGCAATGCGACGACCCGCCCTGCATGAAAGCGGCGCCTCCGGGCGCGTTTTATAAGCGGCCGGATGGGATCGTCGTGATTGACCACAGCAAGTTTCGAGGTCGCAAGGCCTTCGAGGCCGCTGCTCAAGCGTGTCCGTACAAGGCGTTGTACTTCGACGAAGGAAAACCTCACACCGCTGGAACACCTGCAGTGCAGCCGTACGAAAAGCGAGCCAGCTATGACTACGGAAGCCCGAAGCAGCCCGGCGCGCTGACCAACACAGGCCGGAAGTGCCACTTCTGCCTGCATCGCCTCGAAGCCGGGCTTCTTCCGGCGTGTGTCGCCACGTGCATCGGCGGCGCCATGCACTTCGGCGACGTGAATGACACCGACAGCCTGGTCAGTCTCCTGCTCCGCGAAAACAGGGCGGCCCGGATCAACGCCGACGCGGGCACTCGACCGCGCGTTTTCTATCTGGCGGAGTCGTTTGAGGAAGGCCCGAAGGCTTGCGCCACTTGCCACTCCGTGGGCTAGGAGAAACCGCCATGAAGCAGACAAACGACGAGAGCACTTCGAAGGTGAACGTCTCACGGCGCGCGTTCCTCGGCACCTCCGCGCTGTTGGGCGGCTCGGCCTTGCTCACCGAGGCGATGCGCGAATCCGCAGAGACAGCCGCAACAGAGGCACCGATCACTTCCGACTACCCACTGGCGAAGCCTGAAAACACGCTGTTCACCACCTGCTTGCAATGCAACACCGGCTGCGAGATCAAGGTGCGTCTGCTCAACGGCGTCGCGGTGAAAATCGAAGGCAATCCGCTTTCTCCGCGTACACTTTGGCCGCACCTTCCGTACGACACACCTCTGGAAGATGTGATCCGCACTGACGGCCACATTTGCCCCAAAGGGCAGGCGGGCATCCAAACGGTTTACGATCCCTACCGCATCACCCGAGTGCTCAAGCGCGCAGGCAAGCGTGGGGAAGGTAAATGGATTTCCGTGCCCTTCGAGCAAGCGATCCGAGAAATTGTCGAGGGTGGCAAGCTCTTCTCCAGTATCCCTGGCGAGGAGAATCGCCAGGTCACGGGGCTGCGCGAACTGTGGGCTCTCCGGGACGCAAAGCTGGCAAAGGCTATGGCGGAAGACGTGGAAAACCTCCGCAAAAAGAAGATGACCGTCGCGGAGTTCAAGGAGAAATACAAGGAACACCTCCACGTGCTCATCGATCCCGATCATCCAGACCTGGGCCCGAAAAATAACCAAGTCGTGCTGGCCTGGGGGCGGTTGAAGTCCGGGCGCGCCGAATTTTTCAGTCGCTTCCTCAAGGAGAGCTTCGGCTCGGTCAACGCCCACGGCCACACGACCGTCTGCCAGGGTTCGCTCTACTTCACCTGCAAGACCATCGCCGACCAGTACCGCGACGGCAAGTGGACCGGTGGAGCCAAGGCTTACTGGATGGCCGACCTGGATAACGCGGAGTTCATTCTCTACGTGGGGACCAGCCCGCTGGAAGCCAATTATGGACCGCCGATGAAAGGCCAGCGGCTGATGCAGCGAATCACTGAGGGCAAGCTGAAGATTGCGGTGGTTGATCCGCGCTTGTCCAAGACCGCGGCAAAGGCCTGGAAGTGGGTTCCCGCACGTCCGGGCAGCGAAGCGGCGCTGGCACTGGCGATGACTCGCTGGATCATCGAGAACAACCGCTACGACGCGCTTTATCTCTCGAACGCGAACCTTGCCGCCGCCAAATCCGACGGTGAGCCCACGTTTTCCAACGCTTCCTGGTTGGTGAGAATCGAAGAAGGAAGGCCCAGTGGATTCGTCCGCGCCAAGGATCTCGGCCTCGGTGATGAACATACTTTCGTGGTCTGGCGCGCGGGAGCCCCTCGCGCAGTCGCGCCGTATGACGAAAAGAACGCGGTCGAAGGAGAGCTGCGCTTCGACGGCGAGATCAACGGCGTTCGGTGCAAGACCGCCTTTCAGGTTCTCTATGACTCTGCGGCCTCACATACGCTGGAGGAATGGGCTGAGATTTGCGGCATCCCGTCGAGCGATATCGTCGAGCTGGCGCGCGAGTTCACCAGCCACGGCAAGCGTGCCGTGGTCGAACCGCACCGCGGCGTTTCGCAGCACACGAATGGCTATTACAACGTGCTCGCCGTGATGTCGCTGAACCTGCTGATCGGCAACATGGACTGGAAAGGTGGGTTGATGAAGGGTGGCGGAACGTTCGACCAGACCGGCGCGCGGGAACACAAGCCCTTCCGCTTCGACACCATGCATCCGGCAAAGACCGTGCCCTTCGGCGTCAGCTTGATTCGGCACGACACCTACTACGAAGAGAGCACGCTTTTCGACGGATATCCTGCGAAGCGGGTGTGGTATCCCTTTTCCAGCGACATCTACCAGGAAATCCTCCCCTCGGCTCTCGACGCATACCCATATCCCATCAAGGCGCTGATCCTCTACAAGGGCACCCCGGCGTACTCACTTCCCGCAGGAAACATCAATATCGAAGCCCTGACGAACCTGGAGCGCCTGCCGCTCGTCATCGCCTGCGACATTGTGATCGGCGAAACCTCGATGTACGCCGACTACATATTCCCCGACCTCACCTATTTGGAACGCTGGGAGTTCCACGGTTCGCACCCTTCGATTGCCCACAAGGTCTCTCCCGTGCGGCAGCCGGTGATCGCCCCGCTGGTGGAGACGGCCAAAGTGTATGGTGAGGAGATACCACTCTCCGTCGAGGCCCTATTCCTGGGTCTTGCCGAAAAGCTTGGGCTGCCCGGCTTCGGACCGGATGGGTTGGGTCCCGGGGCCGACTTGAAGCGTCCCGAGGATTTCTATCTGCGCATGGTCGCCAACATCGCCGCTGGTGATCGCCCCGAAGACGCCGTGCCCGATGCCAGCGACGAGGAAGTCGATTTGTTCCTGCGGACCCGCCGGCACCTACCCAAGACTGTGTTCGATCCCGCGAAGTGGGAACGTGTGGTGGGGAGTGCTTGGTGGCGTAAGGTGATCTATGTTCTGAACCGCGGCGGACGGTTCGAGCCCTACGAACGCGCGTGGGCAGGTGACTTCCTCCAGAGCAAGCATGGCAGTTTACTCAACCTGTTTGTCGAGAAAGTCGCGAAGGCAAAGGGTTCCACAACCGGAAAGCCACTGCCCGGGATTGCCGTGTATCAGCCTGTTATGGATGTCCTCGGAAGGCCCATCGAGGATAAGGACTTCGATCTGAACTTGATCACCCACCGGGAAATCTTCGCCACCAAGTCGCGGACCATCAGTAATTACTGGCTGCTCAGCGTCATGCCTGAGAACGCCATCCTCATGAACCGGAAAGACGCGGAGGCCCGTGGTCTGAAGGACGGCGATCAGGTTCGTATCATTTCAGCGAGCAACCCTGACGGAGTGTGGGACCTTCGAAACGGTCGAACAATTCCGATGATCGGCCAGGTCAAGGTGATCGAAGGCATTCGTCCCGGCGTCATCACGTTCGCCTTGGGGTGGGGCCACTGGGCTTACGGTTCCTCGGACGTATGGATCGACGGGAAACGTGTGCGAGGCGATGCCCGCCGCGCGCGCGGCGTCCACGCCAATGCGGCCATGCGCCTGGACGACTATTTGAAGAACACCTGCCTGGTCGATCCTGTCGGCGGCAGCGCCGTCTTCTACGACACCCGCGTGCGTGTGGTCCGCGTATAGGTAGTCACGCGTTGAAGACTCCCCGCTTCCCCATGGCTGCCGAAACACTGGCGCTAACAAGTTTGTGTGTTTAGCTGGAGATGGACGGACACCGGAGGACTCCGGTGGCAGCCGATCTTAGCCTAGACGGCCTCGGGCGTCACCTCCTTCTGCGAAGAGCCAAGACCGTCCGGGCTGGTAGAGGAACCGGATTCAGTCCTGCCAGCGCTGCTTCCTGTGCCTGCATCGCCTCGATCCCGTCCAGGAAAGCCTGGTAGGGCGTGCGGCCCTGGGTCCAGTAGCAGTCCATCCACGTCAAGCGGACCCGAGTCTTCCGGCTCAACTCCTGCCCCGAGCGCTCGGGGCAGCTTCCGTCGTATCTGCATCGCGACACTCTACCAAGAGTGCCACCAATCATTCTGAACGAGCACACGCGGCCAGGCGGGGCTAGCTGCGCGGGGCGTACATCATCACCGCCACACCGACCAGGCACAGGCCGGCGCCGGCCATGTCGAAGCGGTCCGGCCGGTGGCCGTCCAGCCACCAGCCCCACAGCAGCGCCACGGGGACGAACAGGATACCGTAGGCGGCGTAAACGCGGCCGAAGTGCGCCGGCTGAAAGGTGTGCACCAGGGCGTAGAGAAACAACACGGCCGCACCGGCCGCCGCCAGCCACGCCGTCCGCCCGCCGCGCAGCCACTGCCAGACCAGGTAGCCGCCACCGATTTCGCACACCGCCGCCAGCAAGAACAGCGCGACGGATTTCCCCATCACCATCGGAGCCATTGCCACCTCCTCACTGAACCGACACCCATAGCAGAGTTTGCTGCAGAGGAAAAGGAGCTACTGCAGGGGCTGGCCGGAGGAGTCGTGGCTGACGAGGCGCTCGAAGACGGCGAGCACCTGGCGGCGGTATTCGACGATGCGGTGGAAGACGGCGCGGCGTTCCGGCTCGCGCTCGGTTTCGCGGTGCCACTTGGCCAGCACTTCGGCGGGCACGGCGATATCCTGGCAGAACTGCTCGACCGGTTAGCCGCGCAGGAAGAGGCCGTAGAAAAATGCGGCTTCGCGATGCGGGAAGCCGAAGTCCCGCTCGCCGTCGCCCAGCACCGTCGTCATCGGCAGCGTGGCCATAGCGTTCGAGAAACTCGGAGTGTACCGATTTCCGCTCCGCCGTCAAGAAAATCCGCCCCGGCGAACCGGGGCGGTACGGACAAATTCATTCCACCGCAGCTCGGGCCCGGAGCCTAGCCGCGTTCGCGAGCCGTACGCAGGAAACCGCGCAGCGCGCGCAGGCGCTGGTGACCGGCGACAGCCTGGGCCAGGTGGCCTCGCAGACGCTGCACAACCTGGTGGCAGTGGAGGCGGCGCGGATGCCGGTCTTCTGCCCGCTGGTGGGCGCCGACAAGCAGAAGATTCTGGCCGTGGCGCGGGAGATCGGCACGTTCGACATTCCGCCGAGCCGTTCCACGACTGCTGCCCGGTCTTTCTACCGCGGACGCCGGTACTGCACGCCTCGGCGGAGGAGCTCGACCGCGCCGAGCAGACGCTCGAGCTCGACCGGCTCCTCGAGCAGGGCGCCGCTGCGACGCAGCTCGAGCGTCTGGGTACGGTGGACCTGTTCATCCACGACAGCTTGCACACCTATGACCATATGATGTTCGAGTTCGAGTGCGCCTGGCCGCACATCCGCCCGGGCGGTTTTCTGATTGCCGACGACGCGCTGTGGAACAAGAGCTTCGACGAGTTCGCCCGGCACGTCGGCCCGTGCCACGCCCGAGTCCTTCGCGGCGTCGGATTCCTTTACAAAGCCAGCTAGTTGGCAAGGGCCCTGCCAAGGACACGACGCCGGGAAGGGCCGTCAGTCCGAAGCGGCGCGCATCCAGGGGATTCCCGTTGGGTTCGAGTTTTGTGTCGATCCTTCAGCAGTTCCGAAGAAAAACGCACTGACGAAATGGATCGGGGGTCTCGTGCCGCCCATCCTCGGCTACAGTGCCGTTCTCGCGGTCCTCGACGGTTCAATTTTGCAAAGAGCTTGAATCGTGCCGCGCGAACCCAAACCTCCTGTCTCCACTAGCCCCGAGCGCTCGCGCATGACGCGTGCGGTCCGCCGATGCGACACGGGCCCAGAACGGATGCTACAGTCCGGCCGTCGGCGGCTTCAGCTACGATTCTCCAAGAACTCACACGACCTTCCTGGGAGCCCGGACATCGTTTTTCGCGAGAGCCGGGTCGCGGTATTCGTCCCTGGCTGTTTCTGGCATCGCCACAAGGGATGCCCGCTCGCAACAACGCCTCGGTCGAACACCGGTTACTGGCGACCGAAGTTCGCAGCCAATCTGGAGCGCGATCGCCGGAAATCGTCGGAGCTGAAAAGACTGGGCTGGAGGTGATCGTCGTTTGGCAGTGCGAAATCGAGGCCGATGTCGGCAAGGCTGCCCAACGCATCAAGGCTTTTCTTCAACGAGCGCAGAAAACAGGCCGAGGTTTTTCACAGCTCTCTTCCAAGCCCGGTCGTTGCTCGTAATAAGATGTGTGGAGAGGAATGCGTCTCACTGTTGGAATTGGCTGTGCCGTGGAGGAGGCGCCGAACAAGCCGATGGAGCTGCCGGTCGCGTTCGGCCTCTCGCTGCGATTGGCGAGGCAAATGTCTGCATCAATGAGAAAGGACATCGGTCATGGCCCGCACCATCGCCCAAGTAGTCGGTCGTTGTGGTTATCTTTGCTCCTGGTTGTTGGGGCAGTCGCTGCCAAAGGACAGAACATGACACCTGCTCGTAACCCAGTTTTACCGGTGACCGATAAGGTCATTCACGTTTCGGCCTTCGTTCCCGTGCCCCCAGCCAGAGCCTGGGCGTATTTCACGAACAACGCCCTGCTCCAGTCCTGGCTCACCGCGTCGGCCGATGTCGAACCGAAGGTCGGCGGAAAGTATGAGTTGTTCTGGCAACCGGATGATCGGGAGAACAACAGCACGATCGGCTGTCGCGTTACAGCGGTTGCACCCGAGCAGTTTATTGTGCTTCAGCGGCGGAGTCCAAAACAGTTCAAGCCGTTCGCCAATGCAGCCGATCCACTGACCCACGTCGTGGTCACGTTCACACCGGAGAACGGTGGCACGCGCGTGCACCTGATTCATGCTGGATGGCACAGCAGCCCGGAGTGGGAAGAGGCACGCATCTGGCAAGAACGGGCATGGATCGGAGCCTTCAAGGAGTTGGAACGAGTGGCTTCCCAGCGATAGGCCTTATCGAAAGTCAGGCGGATCAGAATCCGTCCACGAGGAAGAAAATGACGACTTGGAACTTCTGGGCCGCTGCCGCGTTGATGAGTGTCGTGGCGGGTGGTCTGATTTGGCTGACGGGCAGCCCCTCGAACCTGGACGCGCTTGAACGACCGCCCCGTGGCACACTGGTCTCGACCGCAGACATGCAGGCCCGCCGCGCCGCACACACTGCGACGGCGTTGCCTGATGGCCGCGTGTTGGTAGTGGGTGGGTTCAGTGAAGAAGAAGCGTCCCCGAACGAGGCCGAGATGTACGACCCGCACAGAAGAAAATTCTTCCCGATGGCACCCATGGTCACGCCGCGTCACAGCCATACGGCCACATGGCTTCCCGATGGTAAGGTGCTCATTGCCGGCGGTTATGGCAAAGGGGCTGTGATGCTTGCATCAGCGGAGCTGTACGATCCTGCAACCGATACCTTCGTGCAGACAGGACCGCTCGCGTCACCGCGGGCGAGTCATGTGGCCGTTCTCCTCCGCAACGGTAAAGTCTTGATAGCGGGAGGCGAGGGACCCGGGTGGACAATTCTTTCGAGCGCCGAGCTCTACGATCCCGCTACCGGCAGGTTCTCGCCAACAGGTAGCATGACCGCAGCGCGTGGCGGCCATGTGGCCGTCGGCCTTCAGGAAGGGCGAGTATTGGTCGTCGGCGGCCACAACGGTCGCAGAGGGAACCTGACGATCCTGGCGTCGGCCGAGATTTTCGATCCCGCGACCGGTGTGTTCAGCCGTACGGGAGACATGTCGGTGCGCCGCCACAAGCACGATGGGGTTTTGCTCAATGACGGCCAGGTCTTGATCACCGGAGGTTCGGATGAACACGATGATCAAGGTGTTTATAATTCCACAGAGCTATTCAACCCGAAGACCGGGAGGTTCGTGGCCGGCCCGGTGATGAAGGTCGGTCGCTATAAGCACACAGGCAGCAGCATTCTGCTCCCGAGCGGTCTCGTGTTGATCGCCGGCGGTGCGCCGCAGGCTGAAACGTACGACGCCGTAAAACAGAAATTCGCGCTCGTCTCTGGCGAGCCGCGAATGGCGGGACAGTTCTCCGCGGTAGCGCTGCTGATGCTGAGAGGTGACGGTGCACTGATTACAGGCGGGTACGGCAACGGCACCGGACCGCGGTCGTCGGCCTGGTTGTACCGTCCGTGAGAGACGAACGCTGAAAGCGCCCCAAAACGCGTTGCAGGGAACGGTGCGCCGCCGCTGAACCGGAGCGCGAGACAGGCCAAGCCCGTATAACATTGCTCCAAAGGAGGAAATAACTCCATGAAAAGAGCACGCAAGCATGACGACCGCATTCGCAACATGACGTTCTCCTCGGTATACCCACACTATGTCGCGAAGATTGAAAAGAAAGGACGAACCAAGTCCGAGTTGCACCAAGTCATCTCCTGGCTGACAGGCTACAGTGAAAAGGACATTCTCAGGCACATCCATGAAAACTCGACCTTCGAGACTTTTTTTGCTCAGGCGAAAGTGAACCCCAATGCCTCGTTGATCACCGGCGTAATTTGCGGCTACCGAGTGGAGGATATTGACAATCCTTTGACACAAAAGGTGCGGTATCTGGACAAGTTAGTGGATGAGCTGGCGAAGGGCCACAGAATGGAGAAGATTCTGCGTGTCCCATAAGCTGGCATCATCGACTTTGTCCGGTCTCGGCTGCTTTTCCCGTAAGCACGAAAAACGGGGTGAAGCTGTCCAGGATCATGCAGCGGACGGTGCTCCTCGCGCGGCAGATGCCTTGGTTAGCATCATCAAGGATGGTCCCATTTGCGATCCCATCACCGCCACCCACCGTACCTAGCCGAGAGAATACATCTCGAGCGAAACAAGAATTGAAAGAACTCAGAACAAGAAACGCAAACTCTCAGCCGAGCAACGTGAGCAACTCCTCGGGATCTGGCCCTTCCGCCCAAGTTGGACACCAGCTTCTTCCAGCCCAAAGCCTGCTGTCGTTGCGCGGTGTCCGGTGGCCACCCGGAGCTGCCTGGTGGGCACGCGTGCTCGACGCCTTCGATTCCGGCATGAACAGCCAATTCACCGTTCGGCCTTCTGGATTTTCCTGTCAACGCAGATTGCTTCTTTTTCGCCTTCGAGACAACGCCACAACGTATCGCTGGTTTCGGGCCCTTCAGCCAGGCCACTTGAGGGCCGCCTGCCCGAATCATCGACTTTACTTCAAAGCGGGCGAAAAGCTGCGCGAATTCCAAACCACTGGCTCCGCCACCGATGAGGATCAGCGATTCGGGCAGGGGAAACGGAGGCATTCGAACGAGCCTCAGTCCCGCGGGTCGCGACGAAGCAATTCTCTGCGGCCTTCGAGCCTCCAGGGCGAGGCGGCCGGTGCCGTGGCAGCCTGCGCCGGGGCAGTCGCGCCGTTCTGCGCGACCTGCCACAGCGCCGCAGCCAGAGCGGCTGCGTCTTCTGCGTCCCGGCTGCCGTCGCGCGTGGCGAAGCGGGCGGGGTCGCGCAGGATGCGTTCCAGCCAGCCATCGAGCCAGCGCGTATGGAATTCGGCGCGCTCAAAGGCTGGATCGGCCAGCAGTCGTCGGAACATCGGAATGTTCGTGCGCACCCCGGAGACGTAGTACTCGTCCAGCGCCCGCCGCAGTCGCGCGATGGCTTCGGAACGATCGCGGCCGAAAGCAATCAGCTTGCCGATCAGCGGGTCGTATTCGTTGGGGATCACCGCACCCGCATAAACGCCGTCGTCGGTGCGGATGCCCGGCCCGGCCGGCACCCGCTGCGCCAGAATTCTCCCCGGGGACGGAAAAAACTGATTTTCGGGATCTTCGGCGTAGATGCGGCACTCGATGGCGTGGCCGCGGAGCACCACGTCGTCCTGCTGCAACGGTAGCCGCTCGCCCGCCGCCACACGAATCTGCAGCTTCACCAAGTCGAGTCCGGTGACCGCCTCGGTGACCGGGTGTTCGACCTGCAGCCGCGTATTCACCTCGAGGAAGTAGAACCGGCGGTCCGCGTCGACCAGAAACTCACAGGTTCCCGCGTTCGTGTAGCCAGCGGCGCGCGCCAGCCGCACGGCGGCCTCGCCCATCTGCTGCCGCAGCGTGGGATCCATGATCGGCGAAGGGGCTTCCTCGACCACCTTTTGATGACGCCGCTGGATGGAACATTCGCGCTCGCCCAGGTAGAGCACGTTGCCGTGCTGGTCGGCGAGCACCTGCACTTCGATGTGCCGGGGTTCGGCCAGGTACTTTTCCAAGTAGAGCCGGCCATCGCCGAAAGCATTCAGCGCCTCCGACGAAGCATCTCGCCACGCCGCAGCCAGCTCCGTCGCTTCCGCCACCAGCCGCATGCCTTTGCCGCCCCCACCGGCGATCGCCTTCAGCAGCACCGGATAGCCAATCTGGTGGGCGATGGTCTGCGCGCGCTCGAACGATTCGATCGGCTCCAGTGTCCCGGGCACGGTGGGCACCTCGGCAGCGCGAGCCAATTGCCGCGCGGCCGTTTTGGAGCCGAGCTGCTCCATCGCCTCGGCGCTCGGCCCGATGAACACCACACCGGCCTCGCGGCAGGCGCGTGGCAACGCCGGATTCTCTGCCAGGAAGCCGTAGCCCGGATGCAACGCGTCGCAGCCGGCGCGGCGGGCGACCTCCATCAATCGGTCGATCCGCAGATAGCTTTCGCGGGAAGGTGCCGGACCGATCGGGTAGGCTTCATCGGCCAGCCGTACGTGCAGCGCCGCGCGGTCCACTTCGCTGAAGACCGCGACCGCGGCAATGCCCATCTCATGGCAGGCGCGAATCACGCGGACGGCAATTTCGCCTCGATTGGCAATCAGGATTTTACGGAACATGGCCCCCTGCAAGCTCGCGCTTCGTGCACGCCGGCTAGCGCGATTTCGGTTCGGCATCCGCTGCGAGCAGCTCGTCCAGCCGCGCACGCAGCTCCGCTTCGCGCACCACGCCGACCCAACGCTCGCGAATACGTCCTTGTCGGTCCAGCAGCACTGTGGCCGGCAGCGCTTGTTCGCCGCTGAACTCCTCGACCTGACTGAGCCGCGCGCCCTTCCAGACGGGAAACGTCAGCCCGTGTTCCTGCACAAACGGCGCAATGCGCGCTTCGGTGGCCTTGGCGTCGACCGATACGGCAATCACCACCACCCCGCGGTCCTGGTATTCCCGGTGAAGTTTTTCCAGCAGAGGCATCTCCTTGCGGCAGGGCGCGCACCACGTGGCCCAGAAATTCAATACCACCACCTGACCGCGATACGCAGTCAGCGAACGCCCCTTACCTTCGAGCGATTGCAGTTTCAGCTCGACAGGAGCTTCCGTCTGCGGCGCGGCTGCTACGGAAATCACCACGGCCAATATCCCGAACCACGGAAAACGCATATCCCTTCTCCTGGCAGACGGAAGCCTACCCGCTGACTGTTTACGGGACCACTGCATCACACGGCTCGCCTCGACCGAAAGCCATCCCCAGCAAGGCAGGTTCCCTCCCGCCGGCTCGGTCGATTTCGCAATTATTGCACTGCGGTGGGCAGATGCAACATCGCACCGGACGAATCCGGCGCCCTCTGCATTCTGGCATTGCTTTCCCTCGGCACCGCAACGGGCGGCCTGGCTTTCCAGGCCGAACCTCGCTGCCCGACGGTTTCACAGCGGGATGTTGCCGTGTTTTTTCCGTGGATTGGTGTCCCGTTTATTTTCGAGTGCGCGCAGTGCGGTGATCAGCTTCGGACGCGTGAGGGCCGGCTCGATCACTGCGTCGATGTAGCCCCGTTCGGCGGCCACATACGGATTGGCGAACCGCTCGCGAAACTCGGCGATCTTCTGCTGTCGCAGCGCTTCTCGTTCGGCCTCCGGGGCGCGTTCGAGCTCGCGCCGATAGACGATGTTCACGGCGCCTTCCGGTCCCATCACTGCAATTTCAGCGGTCGGCCAGGCGTAGTTGACGTCGGTGCGGATGTGTTTCGACGCCATCACGCAATAGGCGCCGCCGTACGCCTTGCGGGTGATCACGGTCAGCTTCGGCACGGTGGCTTCGGCGAACGCATACAGCAGCTTCGCCCCGTGCTTGATGATCCCGCCGAATTCCTGCTGGGTTCCGGGCAGAAAACCGGGCACATCTTCCAGGGTGATCAGAGGGATGTTGAACGCGTCGCAGAAACGCACGAACCGGGCACCCTTCACCGAGGCGTTGATATCCAGGCATCCGGCCAGCACCGCCGGCTGGTTCGCCACCACCCCCACCGGGCGCCCGTCCAGCCGCGCGAATCCCACCACGAGATTTTTGGCGAAGTGCTCGTGGACTTCGAAAAAGTAGTGGTCGTCCACGATGGCGTGGATGACGTCCTTGATGTCGTAGGGCACCATCGGGTCCGCCGGAATCAGGTGGTTCAACGCCGGTTCGGTGCGGTCGGGTGGATCGTTCGTCGTCCGGCGCGGCGGATCTTCCAGATTGTTCGAAGGCAGAAAACTGAGCAGCTCGCGGATCATGGCCAGGCACTCGGCATCATCCCGCGCCACGAAGTGCGCCACGCCGCTGGTGGCGTTGTGCGTCATCGCTCCGCCCAGCTCCTCTTTGGTGACTTCTTCGTGCGTTACGGTGCGAATCACGTCCGGGCCGGTCACGAACATGTAGGAAGTCTTCGCCGTCATCAGAATGAAGTCGGTGATCGCCGGCGAATAGACCGCGCCGCCCGCGCACGGCCCCATGATGGCGCTGATCTGTGGAATCACCCCGCTGGCCAGGGTGTTCCGCAGAAAAATCTCCGCGTATCCGGCCAGCGACATCACGCCCTCTTGAATCCGCGCGCCGCCGGAATCGTTCAGCCCGATCACCGGCGCCCCGTTGCGCATGGCCAGATCCATGATCTTGCAGATCTTCTGCGCATTCGCCTCGCTCAGCGAACCGCCGAACACCGTGAAGTCCTGCGCGAAGACGTAAACCAGCCGCCCGTCAATCCGGCCGTAGCCGGTGATGAATCCATCGCCGAGCGGGCGGCTCTCCAGCATGCCGAAGTCGGCGCAGCGGTGCGTGACGAACTTGTCCAGCTCTTCGAACGTGCCCTCGTCCAACAGCAGCTCGATGCGTTCGCGTGCGGACAGTTTCCCTTCGCGGTGCTGCCGTTCGCGACGTTCCGCGCCGCCTCCTTCTTCGGCCAGCGCATCGCGTCGTCGCAACTCATCCAGCGGACCTGCGGTTTTCTTCTCTGTGGTCATGGCTGTTCTTTGTTGTCCGATTGTACGCTATCCGGTCGGGCCGCCGCAGACTTTCCCCACAGCCGCACCGTGACCTGCGTGGCCAGATAAAGAGCACCGAGCAGCGCGAACACCCCGAAGGGAACCAGTGCCAGGACCAGCGCCGCTTTTTCGAGCGAGCGCGGCATCTGGCCGAGATGCAGCGTGGCCCGATCCAGAAACACCACCGCCGCCAGCGTCACGCCCAGACCAAACAGGGTAGCGGCGAGGGCTCCCATCAGCCGTTTCATCGCCGGAAGAATACAAGCAGCCGTGCCGCCTGGCCAGCCCTCTCGTTCGACCCAGAGATACAGTGGCCAGAACTCGTTCTAGTGCAGGGGCGCGCGGATGCGCTTCAGTGCAGGCCGGACCAATCCTCGGCGATCAGGATGGAGTTGCCCGGGTTCGCCGGGTCGTACTTCACGCTGACCGGCTGGCCGGAGATCAGTCGCTCGCGGTAGGCACGCTCTTCCAGACCGGTGATGTCCTGCGCCGTCTCGTAGCTCACGCCGGAGATGGAATACGCATAATAGACCAGGGTACGCCGGCCATCGCCGGGACTGCGGCTCCCGCCGTCCCCGCCGACTTCGGCTTCGCGGATGTCCAGGATGTGGCCTTCGACAATCCGACCCACCCGATTCAGATACGCGCGGCGCCGGCGTTCCAGTTCCTCCGGGCTCGGCGGCCGTCGTCGAAGCCAGTACACGCCGACTCCGACCGCGAACAGCAATCCCGCGGCCGCCAGCAGCATCGTGGGCCAGTCCGGACGCAGCAGGTTCACCGCTTCGCCTTGCGTGCAGCTTCTGGCTCGACGATTTCGCCGAGCACTTCGCGCGCTTTCTCCCAGTCCCGCAGAAACCCTTCCAATCCGCGGTCGGTCAGCGGGTGCGCAAACAGTTGCTCGAACACCTTGAAGGGCATCGTGGCGATGTGCGCGCCCAGCTTGGCCGCTTCGACCACATGCATCGGATGCCGCAGGCTGGCCGCCAGCACCTGCGTGCGGAAATTGTGTGCGCGGTAGATGGTGAGAATATCGCGCAGCAGGGCCATGCCGTCGCCCGAGATATCGTCCACGCGGCCCAAGAACGGACTGACGAAATACGCACCGGCCTTGGCCACCAGCAGCGCCTGGCTCGGCGAGAACACCAGCGTGATGTTCACGCGCACGCCCTCCTGGCTGAGCACCGCCAGAGCCCGCACCCCGGCGCGCGTCATGGGCACTTTGACGACGATGTTCGGATGCCAGGAGGCCATCTCCCGCGCCTCGCGCAGCATGCCTTCCGTATCCGTCGAAACCACTTCGGTGTTCACCACGCCGCTGCCGACGATCTCGCAGATTTCCAGCACCAGCTCACGAAACGGACGCTTCTCCCGCGCTGCCAGCGTCGGGTTGGTCGTCACACCGTCCAGCACACCCAGCGCCGCCGCTTGCCGGATTTCTTCCACATTCGCAGTATCGAGAAAAATTTTCATCTTCGCCCCCATTCCCCTGCCGCGCACCGAAGCGGTCTAGCTCCGTGCCGCCACCGGGTTGCGCAAGATGCCGACTCCGCCGACTTCCACCTCGACCACGTCACCCGGCCGCAGCGGGCCGACGCCGGCCGGAGTGCCGGTGGCCACGACGTCGCCAGGCTCGAGCGTCATCATCCGCGACAGCCAACGAATTATAACATCCACCGGAAAGATCATTTCCGTGACGCGTCCGAACTGCCGCCGTTCGCCGTTGACGCGTGTCTCGACCGACGCTGCATCCAGGTCGAGCTCGGTCTCCACCACCGGCCCGAGCGGGCAGAAGGTGTCGAACCCTTTCGCGCGCGTAAACTGCACATCCTTTTTTTGCAGGTCCCGCGCGGTGACGTCGTTCAGGCAGGTGAAACCAAAAAGGTACGGATGCACATCGTCCGCTTCGCCCAACTGCGCGCAGCGACGTCCGATGACCACAGCCAACTCGCCCTCGTAATCGACCCGGTCGGAAATGGCCGGCAGCAGAATTGGCTCCTCCGGCCCGATCAAGGCCGACGGCGGCTTCAGAAAAATCAACGGCTCGGCCGGCACCGGATTGCCCAGCTCGGCAGCATGCTCGCGGTAGTTGCGTCCCAGGCAGACGATCTTGCTCGGCAGCACCGGTACGAGCAGCCGAACTTCCCGCAGCGGCCAGCTCTGCTTAGTGCGCTCCCAGTGGCCGAAGAGGTCGCCGGCCACCGCGTGTACCCGCTCACCTTCGACGAGCCCGTAGCAGGGCTCAGGATGAGCCACGGCACCGGGCGCCACCACTACCGGCTGAAATCGGCAGAATTTCATCTTCGCGCGCTCCCCAAAATTTTTCCTCCGCCGGTCCTTCATCCTGCCCTGGCGGTTCTTCCCGAGGAATCTCCACCGCGACCGGTGCGGATGCCGGGCTTTCGTTCCCGGAGCGATCGACCGCGGTGACCCGGTAGAAGTAGCGTCGCCCGACGGTCAGTTGCGCATCGCGGAAGGTGGTCTGCACCAGCAGCTCTGCGCTGAGCTGAGCCCCGAGCTGTTCGGGCTGCTCGCTGCGATAGACGCGGTAGCCGGCCAGATCGGCTTCCTCGGAAACGCTCCAGGAAAGCTCCACCGCGGCCGGGGCGGTGGCGGTAGCCGGCACGAACACGGCCACCAGACCGCTCGGCGGTGCCGGTGCAAACTGGTCCTTCACTGCCACCGTCACCGCCACCGAAGGGGCTGACTCGACTGGTGCGTCGCCATACTGGGCCACTGCCGTGACCCGATAGCGGTAGGCCCGACCGAACTCCACTTGCCTATCGCCGTAGTGCGGCAGCGACGATGTGCCCACCGGCGTTTCGGCCGGCTCAGCCGACTCCGCGCGGTAGATGCGATAGCGGGTCGGCCCGGGCAGCGGGACTCCACTCGTGGTGCGTTCCACCGCCTGCCAGTGCAGCGTGACGCCCGCCTCAGTCACCGTGGCGGCCAGCGCCTGCGGTGGCTCCGGCACGGGATAGATTCGTACGACGACCACATTCGATTCCTGCGAAACGTGTCGCGCACCGGCCCGCGTACGCACCAGATACGCCACAGCTACGCCCGCCGCATCGCGCAGCGCCGGCGGCGGCAGCGGATCGGTGAACACCAACTGGCCGCCGACGCGATAGCGGTCGGCCTCGGCGCCCGGAATGACCCGTTGCGGAACCGCGGGCACCTGCAGCGGCTGGAGCGCCTCGGGCGCCTCGGGAAACCAGCGATAGAGTTCGATATCCGGTAGCGTGGCCAGCGCACGGCCGTCGGTGGCCCGCTCCGGCAGGGTGAACTGCAGCCGTACCGCTTCCCCCTGCTGATGAGCCGTCAGGTCCGCTACCGCCAGCGGCACCAGCGGCTGCCGCGGACGCAGTTCGCCCGGCACCCCGCAGGCCACCAGGGCAGCCGCCAGCAGAACCCATTGCAGAGCAGCCGCGCGTTCCAGCAGGCGAGCGGCAGGGCGAGCCGGCGTCTGGTTTTTCATCGCAGCAGGGAATTCTAGAGGATGTAACGGCTCAGGTCTTGATCCTTGACGATATCGGCGAGCTGCTTTCGCACGTAGGCCTCGTCCACTTTGAAGGTGCGGCGGCGCAGTTCCGGCGCTTCAAAGGAAACTTCATCCAGCAGCTTTTCCAGAATGGTGTGCAGGCGGCGCGCGCCGATGTTTTCCGTCTGCGCGTTGACCTGTGCGGCGAAGTGCGCGATGGCCGCGATGGCGTCGTCGGTGAACTGGAGCCGCACCCCTTCGGTTTCGAGCAGCGCCGTGTACTGCTTGATCAGCGCGTTTTTCGGCTCGGTCAGGATGCGGATGAAATCTTCTTCGGTCAGCGAATCCAGCTCGACGCGAATCGGGAAGCGGCCCTGCAGCTCGGGGATCAGGTCCGAGGGCTTGCTCACATGGAACGCACCCGCAGCAATGAACAGGATGTGGTCGGTGCGCACCATCCCGTAGCGGGTGTTCACGGTGGTGCCTTCGACGATCGGCAGAATGTCGCGCTGCACGCCTTCGCGGCTGACATCGGGGCCGTGGCCGGATTCGCGCCCGGCAATTTTGTCGATCTCGTCGATAAAAATGATGCCCATCTGCTCGGCCCGTTCGACGGCAATGCGCGTCACCTGATCCATGTCGATCAGCCGGTTCTCCTCTTCCTGGATCAGGTAGTCGTAGGCGTCGGCCACGGTCATCTTCCGCTTCTTTTTCACCTGACCGAAGAAGCCGCTCATCATCTCCTTGATGTTGATGTCCATTTCTTCGACGCCCTGGTTCGTGATGATCTCGAACGCGGGCACCGAACGCTCGCGCACTTCCAGCTCGACCATGCGGTTGTCCAGCTTCCCTTCGCGGAACTGCGCCCGGAGCTTTTCCCGTGTGCGGCTGGCTTGCTCCCGCTGGGCCGCTTCCGAGTGCGGCCCGGTCAGCTCGATGGAGGGCGGCATCACCGGCAGCAGCAGGTCGAGCAGGCGTTCTTCGGCCGCTTGTTCGGCGCGTTCGGCCACTTCGTCCAGCTTCTCTTCGCGCACCATCTCGATGGCCACTTCCACCAGGTCGCGCACCATGGATTCCACGTCGCGCCCGACGTAGCCCACCTCGGTGTACTTCGAAGCTTCCACTTTCACAAACGGGCAGCCCGCCAGCCGCGCCAGTCGCCGGGCAATCTCCGTTTTGCCCACGCCGGTCGGGCCGATCATCAGGATGTTCTTCGGCAGAATCTCTTCGGCCAGTTCCGGCGGCAACTTTTGTCGGCGCACGCGGTTCCGCAGGGCAATGGCTACGGCGCGCTTGGCCGCTTGCTGTCCGATGATGTATTTGTCCAGCTCGGCGACAATCTGTCGCGGGGTCAACTCATCGAACGAGGGCGGCGGTTGCGGTTCGGCCTCGGCCGTCTGGCCGGGCATCAGCAGCACTCGCTCTTTCTCCGACTTGTTCATAGCTCTTCCACGATGAAGTTGTGGTTGCTGTAGATGCTGATGTCGCTGGCGATGCGCATCGCTTCGAGCGCAATCTCCTTCGCCCCGAGCCGGGTGTGCCGCGCCAGCGCCCGCGCCGCCGCCAGCGCAAAGCCGCCTCCGGAGCCGACGGCGCAGACGTCGTCGTCCGGCTCGATGATGTCTCCGTTGCCGCTCAGCAGAAACGTGGACTTGCTGTCCGCAACCACGAGCAGGGCATCCAGATGCCGCAGCACGCGGTCGGTGCGCCACTCCTTGGCCAGCTCCACCGCGGCCCGCGCCAGGTTGCCGTGGTATTCCTCGAGCTTGCTCTCGAACCGGCTGAACAGAGAAAGCGCGTCCGCGGTCGAGCCGGCAAACCCGGCCAGGATCTTGTCGTTGAACAGCCGGCGAATTTTGCGCGCCTTGTGCTTGAGCACGGTGTCGCCCAGTGTCACCTGGCCGTCGCCGGCCATCACCACTTTGCCGTCACGCCGCACACAGAGCACCGTGGTGCCGTGCAGCTCTGCCCGGCGCGAAGCACGCAACCCTGGCTGGCCTGTGAGCCTCATCGGCATCCTGTGATTATACAGGAGCGCCGCGCACCGTGGGATGTTTGCCCTGCGGAGCAACTCTTCGGGCCGTCCCGAACCTGCTCGACCCGAAGCGCCGCGCCCAGCCCGAACCTTCGGGGACTCCGGGCATGCTAGAATCGCCGCGATGTGGGTTTCTTTGCGCTTCCGTCCGTGTCTGCTGACCGTTGTGTTGCTGTCCGGGCTCAGTTTTTCTTCCCGCGCCGCTCAATTGGAGTTGCCTGTACAAAAAGAGCTGCTCGACCGCATCGGTTTCTGGGTCGAACGCTTCGTCGAAAACTATGACGGCTGGGTGGCCGTGGAAACCCTCGAGCAGTCGCGCTGGGGCAGAAAGTCCACTCCGGAAGCCCGCCGCGTGCTCATCAGCGACTACTACCTCGTGCGCCTGCCGCCCGGAGGCCCGCTACACGAATTCCGCGACGCAATTGCCGTGGACGACAAGCGCCTGCCCGCCGCCGTCGAACGCCAGCAGAAGCAGTCGCAACTGCTGGCCGCCACCACGGCCGAAGCGTTCGCTGCGCTGCTCACTGATCCTGCCCCGCATCGCCTCCACGCCGATCAGTTCGCCCTGTTGCCGCTGCTCGTCACGCGTTTTGCCGAACGCTACCGCGACCGCGTGAAATACTTCTTTGCCCCGGAACGCGGCGACCCGCCGGCTGACCGGGTTCTGATCGGCTATCGCCAGTTCGCCGGCGAAGGCTTGATGGACTTGGGCGGTCAGACCGTCTATCCCTCCGGCGTGGCCTGGGTCGAGCCGAACCGGGGAGCCATTACTCGCATCGTCGAAGACCTGCGCAACAAACAGACCGAATACACGCTGGAGGTCGAATTCGCGCGGCAGGAACCGTCGGGCACCTGGCTGCCCAGCCGGGCTCTGGTGCGCATCCTCGAAAAAGGCCGCCTGCGCTGGCAGAACGAATACCACTACCGCGACTGGCGTCCACTGCGGAGCAGTCCTGCTTCAAACCAGCCCGCGCCCCGATGAGCCACACTCCTTGCGGAACAGGCGGAAGCTTGCACCTCGGCAAGCACAGCCCGGCAGGCCTGAACACCGAGCAGTGGCTTGACGTTTGGCCTCGGTGCAGTCAGACTGGCCTGGCTTGCAGGCGGCCGGAGGCTGATGCAGAGGTAGCAGGCCATGTCGCAAGGTCGCGGGCTGTTGATTGTCTACACGGGACCGGGCAAGGGCAAGACGACCTGTGCGCTGGGCACAGCGTTTCGGGCCGTCGGACAAGGTTTCCGGGTCCTCATGGTGCAGTTCATCAAAGGCTCCTGGCACTACGGTGAGCTCGACGCCGCCGAAATGCTCGGCCGCGACAAGTTCGAAATCCGACCCATGGGACGCGGATTCGTCAAGGTCGGCGGCGCCGCCACCGACCCGGAAGACATCCGGCTGTGCGAGCAGGCCTGGCAGTTTGCCCTCGAGCAGATTCACAGCGGGAAGTACGAGCTAGTCATCCTGGACGAAATCAACTACGTCATCAGCTATAAAATGCTGGACGGCGAAAAAGTGGCCGAGGCGCTGGCTCGGCGTCCCGAAAAGGTCCATGTGATCTGTACCGGACGCAATGCACATCCGAAGCTCGTCGAGCTGGCCGACCTGGTGACCGAGATGCGCGAAATCAAGCATCCCTACACACAGGGCATCCAGGCGCAACGGGGGATCGATTACTGATGGCCTGGTTTCGCAGAGAGAAAAAGCCGGTCGAACAACCCACACCGCCCGAAGAGCGCCGCGTGCGCACCGAAGGCATGTGGACGAAGTGCGAGGCCTGCGGACAGATCATCTGGAAAAAAGACCTGGAGACGAACTGGAACGTCTGTCCGCGCTGCCAGCATCATTTCCGGCTCAGCGCCGTGCGACGACTCGAACTGCTGCTGGACGACGGGCAGTGGGTCGAGCAGGACGGCGCGCTGGAATCCACCGACCCGCTCGAGTTCGTGGATACCCGGCCGTACCGCGAGCGGCTGCGCGAAGCGCAGCAGAAAACCGGCATGGCCGACGCCATCCTGACCGCCGAAGGCCGCCTCCAGGGCCGTCCGGTGATCTGCTGTTCGATGGAGTTCGGATTTATCGGCGGCTCGATGGGCGCCGTGGTCGGCGAGAAAGTGACGCGCGCGGCGGAGCTGGCGCTGGCGCGGCGGCTGCCGTTGGTGATTGTCTCCTGCTCGGGTGGAGCCCGCATGATGGAAGGCGCCATCAGCCTGATGCAAATGGCGAAAATCTGCGCGGCGCTCGGGCGACTCGACCGTGCCCGCATCCCGTACATTTCGGTGCTGGCGGACCCAACCACCGGCGGGGTGACGGCCAGCTACGCCATGCTCGGCGACCTGAACATCGCCGAGCCCAAAGCCCTGATCGGTTTTGCCGGCCCGCGCGTCATCGAACAGACCATCCGGCAAAAACTGCCCGAGGGATTCCAGCGCGCCGAGTTTCTGCTCGCGCACGGCTTCCTGGATGCCGTCGTGCACCGCAAGGATCTGAAGTCGTACATCGCCAACGCGCTCGATTTCTTCCTGGCATGAACCAGCACCGCTGTGCCGCGCGGTTCCCCCGGCCGCCGGTGCGGCTGCCCGGGTGAGGTTCCCCATGCGCTACGAAGAAGCGGTTCGCTCCCTGCTGGCGCTGGGACGGGAACTGGCTGCGCCCCGCCACGCCCGAACCCAGAAATTCGATCTCGCCAATATCCGCGCCCTGGCCGCGGCGATGGGCCATCCCGAGCGGCGCCTGCCCTGCGCACACATCGCGGGCACGAATGGCAAAGGGTCGGTGGCAGCGATGCTGGATTCGATTCTGCGCGCCGCCGGCCTGCGCACCGGACTGTACACCTCGCCGCACCTGGTGCGCATCAACGAACGCATCCGCATCGAAGGCCGCGAATTGCCGGATGCAGAGTTCGCTGCCGCCTTTGCCCGACTGCGCGCCGTCATCGAGTCGCTGCTGGCGCGCGGCCCAGAATCCGGTGGCCTGCGCGCGCACCCTTCCTATTTCGAGTGTCTGACGGCGATGGCCCTGGACTGCTTCGCGCGCGCCGAGCTGGACTTCGCGGTCTATGAAGTGGGCATGGGCGGGCGGCTGGACGCGACGAACATCGTCACGCCCGAGGTGGCTGTCCTCACCCAGATTGACTTCGACCATGAAGACTACCTGGGCCACACGCTCTCCGCCATTGGCGGCGAAAAGGCGGGCATCATCAAGCCCGAGGCCTGGGTGGTGAGCGCCGTCGAACGGCCCGAGGCGCGGGCGGTGATTGTCGAGCGGGTGGCGGCGATGGGCGCCCGCCTGGTGGAAATCGACGCCGCCTACCCGATCGAAGCGGTATCCGCTGCAGCAGACCCGGCCGTCCAGCGTGCCACCGTGCAAGCACCCGACGGAACCCGCTACGAACTGACGGTGCCGCTGCTCGGACCATATCAGGTGCGCAATGCGGTCACGGCACTGGCGGCGGCACGGCTGCTGGCGGAACGCGGCTTTCCGGTCACCGACGATGCCATCGTGCGCGGCATCGCCGCCGTCCGCTGGCCGGGACGGCTGCAGCGCGTCTGCACCAGTCCCGCGGTGTACATCGACGGCACACACAACCCGGCCGGGGCGCGCGAACTGGTGGCGTTCTGTCGCGCGCACCTGACCGGACGGCGCCTGTGGCTCGTCTACGGGGCCATGCGCGACAAGGCCGTCGACGAAATCACCGGCCTGCTCTTCCCGCTTGCCTGGCGCGTGGTGCTCACCGCACCACGGCAGCCGCGGGCCATCTCACCCGAAGTGCTGGCTACCATGACGCGCCATCTGGAACCGCCCGGCGGCATGGCGGTGGTCGCTCAGCCGGAGGAAGCGCTCGAACATGCACTCGACGAATCGACTGCTGACGATGTCGTGCTGGCCACCGGCTCGCTCTATCTAGCCGGCGACCTGCTGGCGTACTGGTCCGGAGGTCGTGAAGCACCTACGGTGTCCACGCCCCTGCGCAGCGCCGATGGCTGCTGACGAGCTGCGGTCGCGTCGAACTTTGCCCGCGCTGCACCGCCTCTGCTAGGATGTTTTCGATGACGCTGACCGGAGCCTCCGCACCGCGGATCGGAGTGCCTTGGCGCAGCCGCGAAGAAGAACAACGCGGCGAACGCCGTTCCCTGGAACTGTATCTGGATGCGGTCCGCCGGGCGGGCGGCGAGCCGGTGGAAATTTCGCTCACGCTGGTCGAATCGGGTCGGCTGGCGGCGCTGGCCGAAACGCTCGAGGGCCTCCTGCTGCCCGGCTCGCCCGCTGATGTGGACCCATCGTGGTATCACGCCGAGCGCAGTCCGCACTGCGGTCCTCGCGATGCCTTCCGCGAACAGACCGATTTCGCTCTGCTGGATGCTGCCTGTGCCATGCACAAACCGGTGCTGGCCATCTGCTACGGTCTGCAGAGCTTGAACGTTTTCAAGGGCGGACGCTTGCTGCAGGATATCGCCGCCGAGGTGCCCGGCGCCCTGCAACACGACTGGAAACGATCCACTGGTGCCCCCGAGCCGCACCATCCGGTCGAGTTGGTTGCCGACTCGCGGCTGGCTGAGCTGCTCGGCAGCGGAACCAAGCAGGTCAACAGCAGCCACCACCAGGCCGTAGCGGTGGTGGGTCGCGATCTGCGTACCGTCGGCTGGGCCCCGGACGGAGTGGTGGAAGCGGTGGAAGGCACTGCCGCAGAACACTGGGTCATCGGCGTGCAGTGGCACCCGGAGCGAATGCCGGAGAATCCACTGACACGGGCGCTGTTTGCCGCGTTTGTGAACGCAGCGCGGCAGATGAGTGCGCAGCACAGCTCCGGCTGAAACCGGCGCCCCAGAACGGGTACCGCAGAATCGGTGTTTGAGGAGAGAGAATGATTTCCCTGGCCGGCAAAGCAGCTTTGATCACTGGAGGCTCGCGGGGCATCGGGGCAGCGACCGTCAAACTGTTCGCACAGGCGGGCGCGGACGTCGTCTTCAACTACCACCGCCACCGGCAAGCCGCCGAGGCGGTCGTGCGGGAAGCGCGTCGGCACGGCACACGCGTCGAATCGCTGCGGGCAGACCTGCGGCGGATGCGGGACGCGCGCCGGCTGGTCGAATTCGCCATCGAACGGCTGGGCCGGCTGGACATCCTGGTGGCCAACGCCGGCATCTGGAATGCCGAAGAGCTGCCGATCGAGAAAATGACCGAAAAGCAGTGGGATGAAATGATGGCCGCGAATCTGAAAAGTGTCTATGCCGTAGTCCACTGCGCAGTGCCGCAGATGATCCGGCAGAAAGCGGGGCGCATCGTGGCCATCAGCTCGACCGCCGGCCAGCGCGGCGAGGCATTTCACACCCACTACGCAGCCACCAAGGGGGGAATCATCAGCTTTGTGAAAGGGTTGGCGACCGAGCTGGCTCGGCACAACATTCTGGTGAACTGCGTGGCGCCCGGCTGGGTGGATACAGAAATGTCCAAGCCAGTGCTCGAAACCCGGGCGGGCTGGAAATTCGCAACCAGCGCCATTCCGCTCGGCCGTCCGGCGCGGCCCGAGGAGGTGGCTGGGCCAATTCTGTTTCTCGCTTCCGAGCTGGCGACATTCATCACCGGCGAGATTCTGAATGTGAACGGAGGTGCGGTGCTGTGCGGCTGAGCATCTCAGCAGGAAGCGCGGTTCTGGTGGCGCTGCTGGCCGCCACGACCGCCGGACAACAGGTGCTGCTGCCGGAACAGAACACGGCGCGGGCGCGCGAGCTCGTCCAGCAAGCCATCGAGGCGCTCGGCGGCGCGGCGTACCGCAACGTGCGCGACATCTACCGCGAAGGCCGGCTGGCGCAGTTCAGCTCGGCGGGCGAGCTGGCCGGCTACGTGAAATTTTTCGATTACGTCAAACTGCCGGACAAAAACCGTACCGAATTCTACGACCAGCGCAACATCATCACGGTGATGACCTCCGAAGAAGGCTGGGAGCTGGACCGCGGAGGCATCCAGCCGGCCGGCCCGGAAGCCGTGGAACGCTATCGGCGCAATCTGCGGAAAGATGTGCTCGAGTACGTCCTCCGCTATCGGCTCAACGAGGAGGGTCTGGCGCTCCGCTACCAGGGCAGCGACGTAGTGGACCTGAAACAGGTGGACTGGGTGGAACTGGTCGACCGCGAACGCACCAGCCTGCGCATCGCCCTGGATCGCAACACCCGCCTGCCCATTCGCGCCGTGATTGTCTCCCGCGACCCGCTCACCCGCCAGCGCATCGAGGAAGTCGAATATTACGCCAACTACCATCCGGTGGACGGCGTCATGACCCCAATGCAAATCCAGAAACAGCGCAACGGAATCAACTACTACCAGGTGTTCTTCACCGCCTACCGCTACAACACCGGACTCGACGACACACTGTTCACACGCGCCTCGCTCGAAGAACGCTGGGCAAAACTGAACAAAAAGAAAAAATAGCAGCGCCTGCGTGGCGCACGCCGGTTGCGGTGCTGGCTTCGCTCTGCGCGACGGTGCACCGGAGCCCTGCGGTGCCGGTCAGGTCTGCCCATCCGGCGGGCCGAAGACCTGCCCTCGAACTTGGGCACGCGCGTCCCTCGATGTCGGTTTTGCCCGAACGGGTGGTTCTGCTAGACTCGCCCCAACATTCCCTTTCGAGGTGGGCCATGCTGCATCGCCGAACCTTTCTCCAGCGCGCCGCCGTGGGCGCGGCGCTGCTGGGTATTCCGCTGGCGCGTGCCGAGCAGGTCTTTGCGCAGGAACCTCCACCACTGCCGCCGCGCGCCCTGCTCGAGCGCGATCCGGAACGCTACTGGTCCGAGCTGCGTTCGCAGTGGTTGCTGGCGGCCGATCGCATCAATCTGAACTGCGGTTCGGTCGGATGCACGCCGTGGCCGGTGCTCCGCGCGATGCTGGATCACATCCTGGAAGGCGAAACCTTCCGCGAACCGGCCTATCCCTGGTTCGGCTACGAAGAGAATGCGCGGCTGCGCGAACTGCGCGATGCCTTGGCCGCCTTCATCGGTTGCCATCGCGATGAACTGGCCCTGGTGCGCAACGCGACCGAAGCGAACAACGTGGTCTGCAACGGGTTGGATATGCAGCCGGGCGAAGAAGCCCTCCTCACCGACCAGGAGCACCCGGGTGGGCGCTGCTGCTGGGAACAGAAAGCGGCGCGGTTCGGTATCCGGCTGAATTACGTCACGCTGCCCAAGCCGCCCGCCACCGCCGACGAAATCGTCGAGCGGTTCGAACGTGCGCTGACGCCAGCCACGAAAATCATCGTCTTCAGCCACATCACGACCGTCACCGGCTTAGTGCTGCCAGTGAAGGAAATCTGTGCAATGGCGCGCCGCCGCGGCGTGCTGACCCATGTGGACGGCGCACACGCCATCGGTCAGTTGCCGCTCGCAATGCACGAGCTCGGCTGCGATTTCTACGCCTCGAGTCCCCATAAGTGGTTGATGGCGCCGAAGGGCACCGGCTTTCTCTACATCCGCGAAGAGCACCTGGAAAAGCTGTGGGTGAATATTGCGTCCGGCGAATGGCGCAACTATGCACAGAAAGCGTACCGGTTCTCCAACCTGGGCACCTCGAACCTCTCGGTGATGGTGGGACTGAAAGCGGCGCTCGATTTCTTCCGCGAAATCGGCCCGGAACGCATCTACGCGCGGCAGCACGAGCTGGCTACGCGCGTGCGCGACCGCATCCGCAGCTACCCGCAACTGCGCATCGCCAACGCCAGCGACGACCGCTTCTACGGCGCAATGGTCAGCTTCGAAGCCGCGCCCGGCCGCCTGCAGCCCGTGCTGGAGGCCTGCGCCGCACGCTACATCCGCGTCGCCGGCGGCAGCAACCCCGCCGGCGAAGCTGACCGCATCCGCATCTCGACCAACATCTTCACGCAGCCCAGCGAACTGGAAGCGTTTTTCGAGGCTCTGGAGGCCGGCATCCGCCACGCCGCGTAACACGACCTTGCTGAGATGCCCTCGCCGTGGCCAGCATCGTCGGTATGCAAGCTGCTGGGCTGCAGGTTGGTCGCGGCGCGGGCTTCGACCAGCACGCTTGGCAGCACGAATCATCCTCTTCTTGCACCATGATGCCTCAGTGAAAGCCTGCCCCACTGGGGTCTGTGCCACACTGCCACACCACTCCAGAAAAACTGAGACCAGTCCTACAGGGATTTGTACACGGTTGCTCTCCATTCACTGAGGTTCCATGAATCCAGAAAATCGGCCAAGCCAAAAGCGCGTCCTTCAAACTCGAGTCTGCCTCATAGAAGAAATTGCATTCACGACCAGCAGCGAAGGCAAACACCCCGCGGGGTCTTTGGTCTGCATTCCGAGCTTCGCTGTGCAGCAGTTTGTACGACTGGGCCCGGCTGGATGTCTGGAGAAGGGATTTGCACAGGGCGCAGGGAAAAATGCGCTGGCGGAAGACTTGACGACGGGCGGAGTCGTGCTATACTGTCAAATTGGCTACGGGGCCGCAGGGCAAGAGGTGACGGTGTCTGCGGTGAAGCCAGAATCGGAATCCGCGCGAGCGATTCCGTTGGTGAGGACGATTACGGATACCGGATAAAACACCGTCGAGCATCGAGCCGATCCCGTCTGCGAAGGGAGACGGGATGTGCCCGGCGCTCGACGCCGGGTTTTTTGTTTCCCCGATGAAGGGGCACCCTGCCGGGAGCAGGGTGGAAGGTTCTTTGACAATGGAATGAGGCTGGCATCGCGCCACGTGCGCCGGTTGCCTCTGCCGAAATTTTGGCGGAGGGAACAGGCGGCGTGACGCAAGCCGCAAGTTCTGCTCAAGCGCATGTGATCGGCGAACTTGTCGTGCTGTCGGCGGCGGCGAACTCTGCAAGGGTTGCCTGGCAGAGGAAGCTGGCTGCGACGTGCGGGGCAAGTTTTATGGTCAAGCTACTAAGGGCGTGCGGTGGATGCCTAGGCGCCAACAGGCGACGAAGGACGTGGCAAGCTGCGATAAGCCTCGGGGAGCCGCAAGCAGGCTTTGATCCGGGGATCTCCGAATGGGGCAACCCCTCCGAGCCAAACTCGGAGACGGCCCGCTGAATCCATAGGCGGGTGCGAGCGAACCCGGGGAAGTGAACCATCTCAGTACCCGGAGGAAAAGAAATCAACCGAGATTCCGAAAGTAGCGGCGAGCGAAATCGGAATAGCCCAAACCGCGGTGCTTGCACCGCGGGGTTGCAGGACCGCATGAGTAGAGTTACCAATCCGACCGTTAGGTGAATCGGCTGGAAAGCCGGGCCAGAGAGTGTGATAGCCACGTAACCAAAAACGGTTCGGACTCGAAGCGGAATCCTGAGTACCACGGGGCACGGGAAACCCTGTGGGAATCCGGGGGGACCACCCTCCAAGGCTAAATACTCGTTGGCGACCGATAGTGAACTAGTACCGTGAGGGAAAGGTGAAAAGAACCCCTGCGAGGGGAGTGAAATAGGACCTGAAACCGCATGCCTACAAGCAGTCAGAGGGCTATGCCCCGGCTTCGGCCGGGGAATTGCCTGATGGCGTGCCTCTTGCTTAATGAGCCGGCTAGTTATTCTCACAGGCAAGGTTAAGCGAAAGCGAGCCGTAGCGAAAGCGAGTCCGAATAGGGCGTTGAGTCTGTGGGAATAGACGCGAAGCGGGATGATCTACCCTTGGCCAGGCTGAAGGCCGCTTAACCGCGGCTGGAGGGCCGAACCGGTGTTGGTTGAAAACAGCTCGGATGAGCTGAGGGTAGGGGTGAAAGGCTAACCAAATTCCGTGATAGCTCGTTCTCCCCGAAATGCCTTTAGGGGCAGCCTCGTGTGGTCTGCCGCGGCGGTAGAGCGCTGGATGGCTGAGGGACCAATCCAGGTTACCGACTCCAACCAAACTCCGAATGCCGCGGACAGCAGCACGGGAGTGAGACTACGAGGGATAAGCTTCGTGGTCGAAAGGGAAACAGCCCAGACCGCCAGCTAAGGTCCCAGACTGCAGGCTAAGTGGGAAAGGATGTGTAACCGCGAAGACAGCCAGGAGGTTTGCTTGGAAGCAGCAACCCTTTAAAGAAAGCGTAACAGCTCACTGGTCAAGCGGTCACGCACCGACAATTCAACGGGGCTCAAGCCTGCGACCGAAGCTGCGGAAGGGCCGAGGCGTTGCGACGTTTCGGCCTTTGGTAGGGGAGCATTCTGTGGAGTCCGAAGGCGGACCGAGAGGACCGCTCGACGCCACGGAAGAGACCCTGCCGGCATAAGTAGCGATAAACGCGGTGAGAATCCGCGTCGCCGAAAGTCTAAGGTTTCCTGAGGAAGGTTCGTCCGCTCAGGGTTAGGCGGGGCCTAAGGCGAGGCCGAAAGGCGTAGCTGATGGACAGCCGGTCAATATTCCGGCCCCACCGGAGGGACGTTTGAACGAAGGGGAGACGCAGAAGGATAGGCGGGTCGTCCTATGGCTATGGCGATCCGGCGTCGGAAGCGGGGAGTGGCAGGAAAATCCACCACTCCGTTACCCGTGAGGGCGTCGGCAGGGGCGCAGGTCCCGAGGCCGCTGAGTCCACGCTGCCAGGAAAATCCTCTAAGGAGTCCTTCCGGTGCCCGTACCTCAAACCGACACAGGTAGACGAGATGAGTATTCACAGGCGCGCGAGAGAACGCTCGCTCAGGAACTAGGCAAATTGGCCCCGTAACTTCGGGAGAAGGGGCGCCCCGGTAGGGTTCACAGCCCGAGGGGGCCGCAGTGAAAGGCGCTCTGCGACTGTTTAACAAAAACACAGCTCTCTGCGAAGTCGAACACGACGTATAGGGGGTGACGCCTGCCCGGTGCCGGAAGGTTAAAGGGAGGGCTTAGCTCGCGCAAGCGGGCGACGGCCCAAACTGAAGCCCCGGTGAACGGCGGCCGTAACTATAACGGTCCTAAGGTAGCGAAATTCCTTGTCGGGTAAGTTCCGACCTGCACGAATGGCGTAACGACAGAGCGACTGTCTTGGCGAGCGGCTCGGCGAACTTGTGGTTCCGGTGAAGACGCCGGATGCCCGCACCTAGACGGAAAGACCCCGTGCACCTTAACTGCACTCTGGTCATGAATAACGGAGCCGTCTGCGTAGGATAGGTGGGAGCCTGCGAACCCTGGTTTTCGGACCGGGGGGAGGCGCCGGTGAAATACCACCCTGACGGCTCTGTCGTTCTAACCTGCGGCCCGAGACGGGTCGGGGGACATGGCCAGACGGGTAGTTTGACTGGGGCGGTCGCCTCCTAAACGGTAACGGAGGCGCCCAAAGCTCGGCTCAGGCGGATTGGAAACCCGCTGTGGAGTGCAAGCGCAGAAGCCGGGTTGACTGCGAGACAGACAAGTCGAGCAGGAGCGAAAGCTGGGGCTAGTGATCCGGTGGTCCCGCGTGGAAGGGCCATCGCTCAACGGATAAAAGGTACGCCGGGGATAACAGGCTGATCGGGCCCAAGAGTCCACATCGACGGCCCGGTTTGGCACCTCGATGTCGGCTCATCGCATCCTGGGGCTGTAGAAGGTCCCAAGGGTTAGGCTGTTCGCCTATTAAAGCGGTACGTGAGCTGGGTTCAGAACGTCGCGAGACAGTTCGGTCCCTATCTGGTGTGGGCGCAGGAGACTTGAGGGGAGCTGTCCCTAGTACGAAAGGACCGGGATGGACGGACCTCTTGTGATCGAGCTGTCGCGCCAGCGGCACGGCTCGGTAGCGAAGTCCGGAAGGGATAACCGCTGAAAGCATCTAAGCGGGAAGCCCGCCCCAAGATAAGGTCTCCCAAGTCCGATTCGTCGGACTCAGAAGGCCGGAGGAAGACTACCTCCTTGATAGGCGGGATGTGGAAGCGCAGCAATGCGTGAAGCTTACCCGTACTAATCGGCCGTTCGGCTTGACCATAAAACTTTCCCGGCACCTCGCAGCCCGGCAGCCCAACGGCTGCCGATGCGAGCCACGACGGGTGCGTAGAATCGAGCAGTTCTGCGGCCGCCACCTCATTCCATTGTTCCCTTTGTGCTGTTCCGCACCGGCATGCTCGACCGCTGCGGTCGAGCACACCGCGTGCCAGCCAAACCAGTTTCCTGGTGGCCATACCGCGGGGGAAACACCCGTTCCCATCCCGAACACGGAAGTTAAGCCCCGCAGGGCCGATGATACTGCGCTGGAAACGGCGTGGGAAAGTAGGTCGCTGCCAGGATAAAAACAAAAGGCTCTCGAGACCCTCGAGAGCCTTTTCTTTTTCCGCATCCCACCAGCAGGCCTGGTACTTGTTCCGCGTTATCAGCTAGCTCTCCAAGATTCTGCATCATAGTGCAATTTGATAAAAGAACTCGAAAATTTGAATTGTCTTATCAGATTGCACAAAGAGGAGTAGGCTAACTGCAGCCACGGTTAGGGCGCTGTCTTAGGTTTGGCTACACACGGAACGATCATCGAATCCAAATTCTTTTTATATCAGCTATTAGCAGAACGCAACAAACTTAAGATTAAAGAAGGACATTGACAACAATCTGATAATGGAATAAAAAAATTATTGTGTATGCATATAGGGTCTAAAAACTGAAAAAGGAAAAAGAACAGTGCCGAAAGACAACGAAACACTTATTTTAAAAAGATGGACAGTATTATCAAAATTATGTCTTTCATTTTGATAAAAGGGCTAAAGCAGCGAGAACAGATCGCCTTGCTAGATCGTGTTGGCTTGAAACCTAAAGATATCGCAGACGTGCTGGGGACTAGCAGCAACACCGTTAGGGTTGCGCTTGTGGCCTTGCGAAGAGCTAAAAGAGGGAGGAAAGGCCGCTTGAAGATGCGAATCCCTGCTGAAAGCTAGTAGACCAATGCCCAAAAGAAGAAAACAAAGAAAAAATACAAGCGCCGAAGTGAAACTTTTGAAAGACCTGCTTATTGTTGAGCTTGCCAAAGCCGGGGTGCCACAGACTAAAATCCAATCCATTGTGCGTTGTGACATAAAGCGGGTAAACCAGATAGCAAAATATGTCAAAAAGAGAAAGACATCGGAAACTAACATTTCCTGAAAGGTATGCCGAGGCAGAAACTAGATCAAAGACTTTTGAAAAAGCTTGCCAAAAGGACTGGCAAACCGATTAAATCCCTTCGGGAGAAAATAAGTCGCAAGGCAAGTCAATTAATGATTTCTCCGCCCGCGGCCCTGCTCTATTTGGCTAAAGAAGAGGGTCTCAGCATCACACAGGCGCTGGACAGGCAGCCACCAGATGTTAGGGAAGAAGTTCGGAGCGCTCAAGGAAGTAACTCACAACAAAGAACAAGGTTATCTTTAGGCTCAAAACTCTCACGTTCCAAGAATAGAAAGTCGAGTAAAATCACTGCGGAGATGATCAATTTATTTCTTAAGGACGAGACTCTCCGAAAGCGCTGCAAAAAGTTGCTCCAGGGAAATAACCATTTTGACCAAGTTATTCGGGAAGCAACGACTGTTTTTGAGGACCGTCTTAAGAAAAAGACAGGGATAGAAAATAGTATAAGACCGCTCGATCTTGTCGGCAAGGCTGTTAATCCTAACCCACATAATGCAGTCATTGAGGTGAGCAAGAAAAAAGATGAGCAAGAGGGATTTCATTCCCTCTGCAAAGGCTTGATTCTTTTTTTTCGCAACCGAACCCACCATACACTGAGTGATGAATTTACCCGTGAAGAAGCCCTTGAGTTTTGTGGATTCATTGACTTACTTTTAAGGTTTATAGAGCAAGCGAAAGTTCATTCGGACCGCGTTAAGATCAACACATAGCGAAATGTCACCTATGGCTGAAGACAACAAAATTGCCAAAGAGCTACGGCGGATACGAAACTTGCTGATCCTGATTGCAAGGAAATCTGGTGCGAGCGCCGAAGAAGTGGATTACGCTACTGGACTAGGTGCCGGAAACATCCGTCGCATGTTTCCCATAAAGAAGCGTAAGAAGAAGTCAAACAAACCCGAGTAGCATATTTCCCTTATTATTTAACCCGGATGAAAACAAAGAAGCTCTCGAGGGCCTTGAGAGCTTTTTGATTTCCCCGTTTTCGTAGATTTCCGCAGTGGACAGGCTGGTCGTGGTGCAAGCGGAAGACCTGTCCCACTAGAGCTGCGAGGTGCTGCTGCATTGCATCAGGGCAGATCTACGCCGGCCCCACGGCAGCCTGCGTCCAGGCCATCGTGCACGGATACGAAAAAGGCGCCGTCACGGTCGTCTGTGACGGCGCCTTTTTGCCCCCCGCAGAGAAAAATCGGTTGTCAATGTGTACGCGAGCCGCGCTTGCTGTTGGTAGAACCGCGGGAGGCCGGCTCTGTGGTTTTCCGGCGGATGGGCGTTCTTTCCTGCGGCGCGTGCTCGGCTACCCGTGCGGCCAAGTCGGCGGGCCGCGGTACCTGCCACAAGGAATGAATCAAGCGGTCGAGTTCGCGTTCGACGTCGGCAGCCAGCGCGGTGGTCGAGCGGAAGCAGTGCGGGCAGATCAGAAAGACGTGTTGTTCGCGGCGCGGCATAGTTCAATCCTGTGGGGTCGCGTCGAACGAGCTGTGGATAACCGACTGGCTAAACATTTTGTATCGTATCCATTAAATGAATGTATGGTCTGCATACGATACAAAGCGAGCACGGTCTTGTCAAGACTTTCGCTGGCGTGTCAGACTGCACCGTGCCCCCGAAAACACGCAGAGAAATCAGCTACCCGCTCAGCTTCCGCGTGCCCCTTTCCCAAGTGGAAGAAATCGATGCCGCCGCAGCCCGGGAGAAACGCAAGCGCCGCAGTGACCTGCTGGAAGCGATCTGGGAGGTGGCCTGGGTCGAGTACAAGCGGGCTGGATCGCTGGCGGCGTATGCTTCCGGACGACGCGGACGAGTCTACACGCGGCGCGTCTCGGAAGAATTGCAGGATCAGATTTTCACCGCAGTGGAACTGATTTTGGAGCGCGCCCCTTCGGCGGTCATCGAAGAGCTGGCCCGCAAGCTGACTCAGTGGGCTGGCAAATACGGCAGCCGGCGCTAGCCGATTTTTTTCATTCCGCGGACTCTTCCCCACCCGGCATCACCGACTCGAGCGGCGGTCCGTTGCTGCGGCACGGGCTGCCTGAAGATCACCAGGCTGGCCCCTCATCCTGATGGCGTTTGCCCAGGCGAGCGAGAGCGCGGAGGCGGCCGCGCAGGCGAGAGCGCGACAAAATCTTTTTTCTCACGAGCTGGTGAAGGAAGTCTTCGGCGGTGAGCAATCCCTTCGACCAATTGCAGACCGCACAGCAGGCGACCAGGTTGTCGGCGCGATCGGAGCCGCCGCGGGCCAGCGGCACGACGTGGTCGAGCGTCCACTCATTTCGCTGCAGCCGCCGCAAGCAGTAGAAGCAGCGGCCCGCTTCGCGGCGCAGGATGCGCGAGCGGAACTCGAAGGTGTAGATGGGGTCGGTGCGTTGCCAGGCACGCGGCTGGCCCGCGGCATCGCGGGCGGGGCTCTGCGGGGCGAAGGCCAGACGTTCCGCGCGGGGCAGGCGGGCCCAGCGGCGCGCGATTTCGTCCGGGAGATAGACTTCCACGCGAGTACCCCGTCGGCCACGGCTGACGAAGCGGATGCAGCGTTTGCGCGCCAGCAGCCGGAGATAGAGTCGCGCAGTCGCCGTGGACAAGCCGGTGATGGCCGCCATGCGTCGTCGCGAGACGTACGCGGTGCGATGGCCGAGAAGGTGGGTGACCCGCACCAGGTGGTAATAGAGCGCACGTTCCGGCGTCGTGAGCCGCAGCGTGGGGTTCAGCCAGTCTTCGACCGCCACCCAAACCCGTGCAATCTGACACTGTGGTCGCATGTCCGATCGGGAAGGAGTCCAGCGTGCAGGATGCGGCGCGAGCCGTGGCTCGAGGGCCCACGCCGTACACTACCAATATAACAAAACGGAGCGAGGGATTATTCAGTGCGCGCAAATTTTTTCTCTTTCCGTTTCTGCAGGTTAGCCGGAACAGGAGATGCTGACCTCTTGACAACCGACCGAGGAGAGCACTTCGGAATCGATTATTCCCAGCGCAAACAGATGGATTCGATCCGGTCGATCATCACTTCGACCTCTTCGACAGTGGGGCGGGTGCCCGCATGGACCGCTTTGTTGCGGATTTCCCAGATGCGCTGGAGCTCGACGCGTTCCGCGGCACTGATGTGGCCTTCGCGGGCCAACCCGTCCAGCAGCCCCAGCACGGCGCCTTTCTGGCTGAGCCGAGTTCGGCGAAAGTATTTTTGCGCGGCCACCGAGAGCAAACGTTCGTATTCTTCTGCGGCAATTTTTCCGGCTAGGTTGGCGTCCTCTTCGAGCAGGATGCGGGCGAGTTCCAGCGGGCCGTAGCTGCGGAGGAAGGGACGGAGCACCTGAGCGGCGCGGCGGCGCTGCACCCACAGGTCACTTTCGAACGCGCTGCGAGCCTGTTCGACCTGCGCGGCGTCGTCGCTGTGGCGGACAATCTGGTCGTAGGCCCACAGGGCCATTTCGGTTTCGGCCACGGAAGCGAGACCGAAATGCTGTTGCCAGGCGCGCAGCTCCTCGCAGAAGACCCGATAGGCTTCCACGGCGGTGGCGCCGCGCACCATCAGCAGATGCGCGACCGGAGTGCTGAAGATGGCGAATTGCTGCGGATGCACGAACCGGAGAATGATCGAGACCACGCCGATGTTGTGGAACACAGCGAGCAACCGTTCGACGAGCGGCTGCGGGTCTGACTGGCTTTTCAGCGGGCCCAGAGAAAGCCGCTGCTGTTTCAGTTCCCGGTCCAGGTCTTTTTCCGGGGGGATGGGCCAGTAGCGACGCAGCGGAGTGTTTTCCGGGTCAAAGATGGTGAGCACATCGCGAGCCACCAGCCAGCGCCGGCCGGTGCGCAGCGGCTCGAGATGCTTTTCCAGGCGCGCGAAATTGTAGCTGCGCCCGAACTTTTTTCTGCAAACCTCGGGAAACTGATCGCGGTAGTCGGAAAGCGGGAACGCTGCTGGCCTGCTGCGCATCGCTTCTTCCTCCGGACAGGGCGGCACCGGCGAGGCACCGCAGCGGGGATGAGCCGGATGCTAGCACTGCCGGGGGCCGGGCGGCCAGACCGGGATAGCAGGCTACTGGCGGCGTTCGTCGCGTTCGATGCGACCGTCGCGCAGATGAATGATGCGGTGGGCGTGGGCAGCGATATCGTGTTCGTGGGTGACCAGGATAATCGTGTTGCCGCGGCGGTGCAGTTCGTCGAACAGAGCCATGATTTCTGCACCGGTTTGCGAATCGAGGTTGCCGGTCGGCTCATCGGCCAGCAGGATCGAAGGGGAGTTGACCAGGGCGCGGGCAATGGCCACGCGCTGGCGCTGACCTCCCGAGAGTTCATTCGGGCGGTGGTGCATGCGGTCGGCCAGGCCCACGATTTCCAGGGCGCGGCGGGCGCGTTCGAGCCGTTCGGCGGCGGGCGTGCCGTTGTAGATCAGGGGCAGCTCGACGTTGTGCAGCGCAGTGGCGCGCGGCAGCAAATTGAAGGTCTGAAAGACGAAGCCAATTTCCTTGTTGCGGATGTAGGCCAGCTCGTCGTCGTCGAGTTCGCTGACCAGCCGACCGGCCAGCCAGTACCGTCCGCGGGTGGGCGTATCCAGACAGCCGATCAGGTTCATCAGCGTAGACTTGCCCGAACCGGAAGGGCCCATGATGGCAACGTATTCGCCCTTGCGGATTTCCAGGTCTACGCCGCGGAGGGCGTGGACCGGCTCGGCACCCATCTCATACGTTTTCCAGAGCCCTTCGGTGCGGATGACGATGCCCTGCTCGACCAGGTCCGGACGGAAGGTTGCCGGTGTCGTTTCCACTTCCATGCTGGCGACTCTCTCTGTGCTCATCGGTATTCTCTTAGACGCGCAGGACGCGAAAACGGCTGGGCTAGGCCGCTTCGGCCGGCGCGGGCGGCGTATTGTCCACTTTGACGCGGGCACCCGGTCGGAGCGTACGGAGCACACGATAGCTGCCGGTGACGATCTCGTCGCCTTCCTGAAGCCCCTCGGTAATTTCGATCTCCGTGATGCCGGTGATGCCGGTCTTGACGGGAACGAAGACCGCACGCCCGTCGCGCACCACGAACACGCCCTGGATTTCTTCTTTGGCCGGATCGTTGCCTGGGGTTTCGCTGCGCGCGGCGGCCAGAGCCACGCTGCGCTCGGATGCCTCGCTGGCGGCCTGTTCTAGCTCTTTCCGCGTGCGCACGGCCAGGGCTTGCAAAGGAATCGAGAGCACGTTTTTCCGCTCTGCGGTGATGATCTTGGCCGTGGTGGAAAGGCCCGGACGGAGGTGTTCGGGCGGATCGAGCAGGGTGATGACGACCTTGAAATCCTTGGCTTCCTGCGTGCTCGAGGTGGTCTGGGTGGTGGCCAGACCGGAGGTGCGGAGCACGGCCTGCGTGCCGACTTCACTGACCCGGCCCTGGAAGACGCGATCCGGGATCGCGTCGATTTTGACTTCCGCGGGCTGCCCGACGCGAACGTTGACGATATCGGTTTCGTCTACTTTGACTTCCGCAGTGACCACCGACATGTCCGAAATGGTCATCAAGTAGCTGCCTGGGGAATTCTGGATGCCGGGAACTACGTTTTCGCCCACGCGCACCGAAATGTAGGTCACCACGCCGGAAATCGGAGCGGTGTAGGTGGTTTTGCGGAGCTGGTCGCGCACGCGAAGCAGCACGGCGCGGGCCTGTTCGAGCTGGGCCCGGGCGCGCTGCAGTTCCGCGCTGGTTTGCGCCTGGCGAGCCTCGCTGGCCTGCACGGCGGCCTGCGCACTTTCGAACGCGGCTTTGCGCGCGTCGTACTCCTGGCGGGAGATGAGCTGATCTTCAAAGAGCTGTCGCGCACGTTCCCAGTCGAACCGGGCCCGTTCGAAATCGGCGCGGGCGCGCACCAGCTCGGCCTGGGCATTGCGGGAATTGGCTTCGGCCGAGCGCACCGCTGCTTCGGCGGAAGCCACGGCCGCCTGCTGGGCTTCGACTTCAGCGGCCGGCTGGGTGCTTTCGACGCGCAACAGCAGGTCGCCCTGCCGCACCACGTCGCCCTCTTTTACGGCAATCTCGACGACTTTGCCGAAGCCCTCCGCCAGGACGTTCGTATAGGTCTTCGGGCGGATTTCTCCGGAAGCGGTCACCAGGGAAGTCAAATCCTGCCGTTTGACCTTATCGGTCTGCACTGCGACAACGCCTTTCGTCTGCAAATAGATGCTGACCCAGACGACCACCACCAGCGCAATCGCTACGCCAACTCCGAGAACAACTTTTTTCCAACGGGCCATGAGCGATTCCTTTTGCCGTTCCAAAACTCTTTTGCTTTCCCTGCCCCGATGCGACACCGCTGTGTCACCGGCGCGGGTCGCACACCTTATTTTAGTACGACTGGGAGGCCAAGAATGTTTCTTTAGGTGGTTGCTGGGCGGGAAAGATGTGCAACCCGAGACCTGGACGTGCATCTTAATGGGTATCAGACTCCCGGCCAGGGGGAGTACTGTCCAAGGGGGGAAATCTGGTTGCTTTGCCCGCGGGCCGGGGTATAGAATTCTCAGGAAAAGGCCCGGCTCCGCGGGCCGAGGTGGAGCCTATGCAAGCGCGCCTTCGTACCATGTTTGTCTTTCTGATGAGTGCGGCTCTGGCGTTTTCCACCCACGCCTTCCCGCTGCCGCAGCAAGCCGGGGAACAGAAAAAGAAAGAAGAGCTTTCAGAAAAAGAGCGCAAACGGCGCGAAAAAGAGATGCTGAAAGAGCTGGATAGCGCCTACCGGCAATGGTTGGAGGAAGACGTCGCCTACATCATCACCGATGAAGAGCGCTCGGCGTTTCTCCGGTTGACCACGAACGAAGAGCGGGAGCAGTTCATCGAGCAGTTCTGGCTGAACCGCGACCCGACTCCGGAAACCGTGGAAAACGAAGCGCGCGAAGAACATTATCGGCGTATCGCTTACGCAAATGAACGATTTGCCTCCGGCATCCCGGGCTGGAAGACTGACCGCGGCCGCATCTACATCATCTGGGGTCCGCCCGATGAAATCGAAGGCATGCCCGCCGGCGGGCAATACAACCGTCCCCCGGAGGAAGGCGGCGGCTTCACCTCGGTGCATGCGTTCGAGAAGTGGCGCTACCGGTATCTGGAGGGCATCGGCAACGATATCGTTCTGGAGTTCGTGGACCCGACCGGCAGCGGGGAATACCGGCTGACTATGGATCCTTCCGAGAAGGATGCGCTGCTTTATGTGCCCAACGCCGGCCTGAGCGATCTGGAAGCGATGGGCTTGGCCAGCAAGGTAGACCGCTTCACCCGCACGGATGGCACCCGGCTGCCCAAGACCGTGTTCGAACCCGCGCGGATGAACCAGTTCGAGCGGCTCGAGCTGTTTGCCAAAGTACAGCGCCCGCCGGCGCGCTTCCGCGATCTGGAAGCGGTGGTGACGTCACGGATTCTCCGCAACCAGATCCATTTCGATTTTCGCTTCGATTATCTGCGGATCACCAGTGACACAGTGCTGGTGCCCATCACCATTCAGATCCCGAACCGCGAGATGACGTTTACGAACACGCAGGGCGTGAACTCGGCCACGATGAATCTGCACGCCCGCATCTCGGCCCTGAACGGACGGATCGTGCAGACCTTCGAAGACGTCATCCGGCGGGACATTCCCGATTCGCTGTTTGCCGAAGCGGTCGAAGGCTTTTCCATCTACCAGAAGGCGGTACCGCTGCGCCCCGGGCTGTACAAGCTCGACGTGGTGATCAAAGACGTGAACAGCGGCGATATCGGCGCCATCAATCAGGGGCTGCGCGTGCCGCGCTACGGCGAAGAGGAATTGGCCACCAGCACTTTGATCCTGGCCGACCTGATCGAACGCGTGCCCTCGCGCGAAGTGGGCCTGGGCCAGTTCGTGATCGGTGCTTCGAAGGTGCGGCCGAAGCTGGATCAAACCTTCAGCGCCGATCAGCGCATGGGCATCTACTTCCAGGTCTACAACCTGAAGGTGGATCCCACGACGAATCGCTCTGCCCCTGTGGTCGAATATGTGATCCGGCGCGGCGACGAGGAAGTTTGGCGTTCCCGCGAAACCCCTGAACAGCTCGAGCAGCGCGGCAGTCAGATCACGATCGAGAAGCTGCTGCCGCTGATGCAATTCGAACCCGGCAAATACCGGCTGGAAATCCAGGTGACGGATACCATTGGACAGCAGTCCGTCACCTCGCAGGCGGAGTTCACCGTGAAGGCTCCGACCACCACGGCGCGAGCGGGGAACGAGTGAGCCGAGGAGAACCAGGCGTGCGCAGGCATGGGACACTCCTGCTGAGCTTGCTGGCCACACTGGCGCTGGCCACGACAACGCCGGCGCAGAGTCTGCACGGCAAGCTCTCGGGCATCGTGGTCGACCCGCAGGGTGTGCCGCAGATGGGTGCCACGGTCACCGTGCTGCCCGAAGCCGACCTGAGTACACAGGCGTTGACGGTGGTCACGAACGACCGCGGGTTGTTCTCCGCGGCGTCTCTGCGACCCGGACTCTACACGGTGCGCGTGACGCTGGCAGGTTTCCTGCCGGCAATCGAACGTCACATTCGCATCGAAGCTGACCTGACCACGCTGCTAAAAATCCAACTGGATTCGGTGTTCAGTTCGATCGAACGGCTGCGCGAACGCCCAGCGGTTCCCATCGAGCCCGACGAGTGGGCGTGGATTCTGCGCACCTCGGCCGCCACCCGACCGGTGCTTCGACTGGCTGATGGCGAACTTGTCGTGGCCATGTCCTCGGCCAGCGCGGAAACGAAACCGCAGCGTCGCCCGCATGGCCTTCTGGAGCTGACCAGCGGTGCGCGGCGGGTCGGCTCGCCTTCGAACGTAGTGGATGCACCGGGCACCGCATTTGCCTATCAGCAAAGCCTGGGCCACACAGGACGATTGCTATTGGCCGGTCAGGCCAGTTTCGAACATTCCGCGGCCGCGGGCTTTGCCGCCGTCTGGATGCCGCAGGGAGAAAGGGGCGAAGGCCCACAGACGACTCTGGTTTTGCGTCAAGCGGACCTGGGCAGCGGGCTGCGCTTCCGCGGTGCCCGAGCTGCCCACCGCAGTGAGTTGGCGTTCGGCGAGCGGCTTTCGCTGCACTACGGCGCCGAGTTCCTGCTTGTCGGCATGGGAGAGACCACTTCTTCGCTGCGACCGTTTACCGAACTGGTCTATGCGCTGACCCCGAACTGGCGTGCTGCTCTGATCTTTGCCGCACGGCCGTGGGCCGAGGCCGGGCGCGAAACCAACGACCTCGAAGGGGCACTCGGACAACTCGACGCCTTCCCCGCCGTCATGCTGCGCAACGGCCGGCCGGTGGTCGAAGGGGGACAGCACGCTGAGTTGGCCGTCGAACACCTGCTCGGACCCAACACGAGCGTCGTCGCTTCCGTTTTCCGCGACCAGGCGCGGCACACCGCGGTCTTCGGACGCGGCCGCATCAGCGATTCCGACTTCCTCCAAGACAATTTCTCCACGGCATTCGTCTACGACGGTGGCGCACTGGCGGGCTGGGGCACGCGACTGGTGCTGCGGCATCGTTTCGGGGAAAACGCAGAAGCCAACGTGATCTATGCCTGGGCCAGTGCACTGAGCCCAACCGAAAACCTGGTGGAAGGAGAGCTGCGCGACAGCTTCTTGCCGCGCCACCGCCATAGCCTCGCCGCGCGTCTGAGTGCGCGCATCGAGGGTACCGGCACACGGTTCTCCGCCAGCTATAAGTGGGTCGGCGGGGCCTTCCTCGCACGCCCCGATGCGTACGGGGAAGTGGTGCACCAAGTCGAACCTTTCTTGAACCTGACCGTGCGCCAGCCGGTGCCTTTCACCGGCGGCCGTTTCGAAGCCCTGGCCGACTTTCGCAATCTGCTTGCTGAAGGCTACGTCTCGATCACCACACCGGACGGACGCATACTCTTAGTCCCCGCACTGCGCACCTTCCGCACCGGAGTCAGCTTCCAGTTCTAATCCAAGACTTAAGAAAGCATAAAAACAGTGTGGCCATACTGGGCTTCCTCTTCTACCTTACCAAAAAATGGATTCTTATTCTAAAAATGGAAGGTGATGAGCAAAAAGAACAAAACGAAAACATATCCTGTGAAAAATCAATAGATTAAAATTGGAAGAAATCTGTAAAATATGGCAGGAGAGTTGCAGACCACAAAAAGGCAGAGACTGGCTTTCTGCGATGAAAGAGAGTTTGCACATCAAGCTCGGAGCAGTGGTACTGGCGCTGCTGACAGTGGCAGCGGTTGTCTTTGCCCTATTGAACTTCCAGCAGCGTCGTCAGTACCAAACGCCGGATGACGGGGTCTCCTGGGAAGACTCAGCGGCCGGGGTGCGGGCATGGGCGGTGGCGCCCGATTCGCCCGCGGCGCGAGCCGGGGTCGAGCCGGGCGATGTGCTGAAGGCGATCAACGGCGCGCCAGTGCGGCGCGCGGTGGATGTGACGAAGCGGCTGTTCCGGCTGGGGCCGTGGCAGCGGGTGCGCTACCAACTGGAGCGGCAGGGGCAACCGTTTGAAACCGCGCTGGTGACGGTGCCGGCCGACACGAGCGGTTCGATCGAAAACTATCTGCGACTGGTCGGGCTGCTCTATCTGTTCATCGGCATGTTCATTTTCGTGCGGCGGTGGAACGCGCCGCGCGCGGTGCATTTCTACATCTTCTGCCTGGTCTCCTTCATCTTCTACACCTTCCACTACAGCGGGAAGCTGAACGAATTCGACTGGACCATCTACTGGGGCAACGTGGTGGCGCTGCTGCTCCAGCCGGCGCTGCTCGTGCATTTCGCGCTGGTGTTTCCGGAGCGACGGCAGCGGCTGCTGCCGAAGCTGGCGGCCGTCTATGCGGTGCCGTTGCTGCTGCTGGCGGTGCACGTCAGCGTGGCGCAGCAGATGCTGGGGTTTGTGCCCTCGCTCGGGGCGCGGGTGTTTCTGGACCGGCTGGAGCTGGTCTATCTGGGGTCGTATTTTCTGCTGGCCGCGCTGCTGTTTTTCCTCTCCTACCGGCGGGCCCCCAGCGGCGTGCTGCGGCAGCAGTTGAAGTGGGTGACGGGCGGGACGGTGGCTGGCATTGCGCCGCTGCTGCTCTTCTACATTGTGCCGTATTTTCTGCGCCACGGCCTCGTGCCGGCGTGGACGAAATTTTCGGTGCTTTCGCTGGCGCTGATTCCGCTCTGCTTCGGCTACGCGATCATCCGCTACCGGCTGATGGATGTGGACATCATCTTCAAGCGAGGGCTGGCTTACACGACGGCGACGGCCGGGGTGGTGGCGCTCTATTTTGCATTTGTCGCGCTGGTGGGGGAGGTGTTCCATGCCACCTGGGCCACCGGCGCGAGTGGCACGGTGCTGATCATCGTCGTTGCGGCGCTGCTGTTTCAGCCGATTCGCGAATGGGCGCAGGCGCACCTGGACCGCTTCTTCTACCGCGACCGGCTCGATTACCGGCGCACGCTGATCGAATTCGGCCGGACGCTGACGAACGAAGTGCGTCTGGAAACCATGCTCGACGCTGTACTCGACCGCATCTCGCAAACCATGCTCGTCGACCGCATCGCAGTGTTCCTGGCCGAAGAGGATTCCCCGCCGCGGTTCTCCCTGGCGCGAGCGATGGGGGTGCGCGCGGAGCCGCCGCTCGATTTGAGTTTTCTGGACCCCGCCGACCCTGCGTTTGCTCGCGGCTACCGCTTCTTCGAATCGGCGCGGCAGGCGTCCGGGCTGACCCCGACGCAGCGCCGCACGCTCGAACAGCTCGATCTGAATTATTTCCTGGCCTGTCGCACCCACGACCGCACGGTGGCGATTTTGGGGCTGGGAAAGACCGTGGACGGCGATTTCCTGTCCAGCGATGACCTCGAGCTGCTGCAGACGATCGCCGGCTACGTGGCAGTGGCGGTGGAAAACGCGCGCATGTACCGCGCGCTCGAGCAGAAGGCGGAGCAGATCGAACGGCTGAAGGATTTCAGCGAGAACATCGTGGAATCGCTGAACGTGGGCGTGCTGAGCGTGGACCTGAACGACCGGGTGGAATCGTGGAACACCCAGATGGAATCGCTCACCGGCATCCGCCGCAGCGAGGCGCTCGGGCGCACGCTGCCGGAGGTGCTGCCGCTCGATCTGGTCGCAGAGATCGCCGCGCGGGCTGGCGAGGAGCGGGTCAGTGGCATCTACAAGTACCCGCTGCGCGGCCGGGACGGACACACGCTGATCATCAACGTTTCGATTGCGCCGCTGGTGGGCAAGACGGGCGAACGGCTCGGGCGGCTGATTCTGATCGAAGACGTCAGCCAGCGCGTCCGACTCGAAGACCAGATGGTACAGACGGAAAAGCTGACCTCGCTCGGTCTGCTGGCCGCCGGCGTGGCGCACGAAGTGAACACACCGCTGGCCGTCATCTCGAACTACATCCAGATGCTGGCCAAGCAGTTGCCGAGCGACGATCCGCGGCACACGCTGATCGAGAAAATCGTCAAGCAGACCTTCCGTGCCAGCGAGATCGTCAATCATCTGCTGAACTTCTCGCGCACTGGTGCAACGGAATTCACCGAAGTGAACCTGAACGCGGTGATCGAAGAGACGCTGACGCTGGTCAGTCATCCGTTCCGCAGCGCGCGAATCAGCGTGATCAAGAATCTGGATCCGAGCCTGCCCCCCGTACTCGGCTCGGTGAACCGGCTGCAGCAGGTCTTCTTGAATCTGTTCCTGAATGCGCGCGACGCGATGCCCGAAGGCGGCATGCTGGAGGTGCGCACCGCAGCGCAGAACGGCACGGTCGAAGTCGAGGTGACCGACACCGGCGTGGGCATCCCCCGCGAACACTTGAACCGCATCTTCGACCCCTTCTTCACCACGAAAGGCTCGGGACGGGGCACCGGTCTGGGACTTTCGGTCAGCTACGGAATCATCAAGGAGCACGCGGGCAAGATCGACGTGCGCTCGACGCCCGGCAAGGGAACCTCGTTCCGACTGGAATTCCCGGTCGTCCGGAAGGGCGTTCATGTCGAAAGCTAGCATTCTGGTCGTGGACGACGAGCAGGAAATCCGCGAGGGACTGGAGCTGCTGCTCGGTTCGGAGGGCTATCGTGTTTTTCTTGCCGAAAACGCACAGCAGGGCCTGGCCGCACTGGACCGTGAACCGGTGGATCTGCTGCTGCTCGACGTGGCCCTGCCCGACCGGAACGGCCTCGACCTGCTGCGCGAGATTCGCAGCAAAGATCCGGCGCTGCCGATCATCCTGATCACCGCCTACGGTTCGATCGACATGGCCCGGCAGGCGTTCAAGGCCGGTGCGCTGGACTACATCACAAAGCCCTGGTCGAACGACGAGCTGCTCGCGCAGGTGGCGCAGGCGGTCGAGGGGCGCCGACTGCGCGAGGAAAACCTACTGCTGAAGCGCGCCCTGAAGCAGCGCTACAACTTCCCGAACATCATCGGGAAAAGCGAGCAGATGCAGCGCGTGCTCGACCTGGTCATGCAGGTCGCGCCGTCGCGTTCGACCGTGCTGATTACCGGCGAGAGCGGCACGGGCAAGGAGCTGATCGCCAAGGCCATCCACGCGGCCTCCCCGCGCGCCGAAAAACCCTTCATTGCCGTGAACACCGGTTCGATGCCGGTCGACCTGCTCGAATCGCAACTGTTCGGGCACGTCAAAGGGGCGTTCACCAGCGCGGTGAGCTCCAAGAAAGGACTCTTCGAGGTAGCCGACCAGGGCACCATCTTCTTCGACGAGATCAGCACGATCAGCCACGAAACCCAGGCGAAACTGCTGCGGGTGATCCAGGAGCGCGAATTCATGCGGCTGGGGGGCACAGAAACGATCCGCGTGGATGTGCGCATCCTGGCGGCTTCCAACGTGGACCTGGCCGCGTTGGTGCGCCAGGGGCGCTTTCGCGAGGACCTGTTCCATCGCCTGAACGTGATTTCGCTGCAGTTGCCGCCCCTGCGCGACCGCAAAGAAGATATTCCGCTGCTCGTCCAGCACTTCATCGAACGCTACTGCGCAGAAAACAACAAGCCCCTGCGCCGCTTTACCGCACAGGCGATGCGCGTGCTGATGGACTACGATTGGCCGGGCAATGTGCGCGAGCTCGAAAATGCCGTGGAGCGTGCGGTCGTGCTCTCCACCAGCGAATGGCTCGACCCCGACCTGCTGCCGGAAAATGTCCGCAGCAAGGAAATCGTGAAAGGCGTGCGCTTGCAACTGACCGAGTTCCTGCCTCCGTTGCCGGGCGAGCCCGGCGCTCGACGCGCCGCCGACAACCCCGCGCCCTCGCTGTTCGAAATCATGGAAGAAATCGAGCGACGCGTCATCACCGACATGCTCGAACGCACCAACTGGAATCAGACCGAAGCCGCCGAACGCTTCCAGATTCCCCTCTCCACTCTGAATCAGAAAATCAAACGCCTGGGCATCGAAGTGCGCCGGCGGAATCCGTCGCGCACGGCTTCCTCCGACGAGGCCGAAGAAGAGCCTGCCGGACGCGCCGCCAGCGGCTAGCCGCGAGCCCGCCTTTCAGCCTCCCTGATTCCGCCGTGCCCCGCGGGCCTGGCTTCGCACCGGCCCGCAGACGCAAGCTGGCGCCACAGCGCGAGCTGGTGCCCCAGAAAGTTCGAGACGCAGGTCAGGAAACTCTGGCGTGGTGCGGGGCGCCGCCAGGAAGCAAGGCGTCGGTCAGATTGGCAGCCTCCAGTTTCGCGCCCTGCAGGTCGGCTTCCCGCAAAATGGCGGTGGTCAGGTCTGCACCCAGAAAATCTGCACCGGCCAGCTTCGCGTTGCGGAAATTGGCCGCGCGCAGACTGGCGCGGTGGAACACCGCTCCGGTCAGGTCGGTGCGAAAGAATTCCACGCCGCTGGCCTGGGCCTGAGTCAAATCGGCTCCGGAAAGATTGGCTTCGGTCAGGTCTGTGTTCCGCAGGTCGGCGCGGCGCAGGTTGGCTCCGCGCAGGTCGGCCGCGCCGAGCTTGGCTTGGCGCAGGTCGCTTCCCTCCAGGCGGGCGCCGGCGAGATTGGCGCCGTGGAGATTCACGCCGCGCAAGTCCATGCGGGAAAGATCGGCGCGGGAAAGATCGGCGCGGACGCCGCCCTGGCTGCGCATCCACTGCGCGTGCTCCTGCAGAATTTCACTCACGCGGCGACCGTTGTGCCGCACGGCAGACGGTTTGCGCAACCCCCAGAACCACACGGTACACTCCTGTGCTGAAAGACGATGTCGCAAAAAAATTCTAGCAGAGCGGTCGCTCAGGTGGAAAGGCTGCTCCGATTGAGTTGCTGCAGGCGGTTGGCAGCTACCAGCCCGGAGTACACCAGCAGAAGCACGAACACGTGGAAGGCCACGCTGGGCCAGGTCCGGACCAGCAGAGCCAGCAGCCCGTCCATGGCATAGAGAAACATCCCGGCCAGGAACACGCGGGGCAGCCCGCGGCGAGCATGGAGACCAAAGCCCACAAAGATGGCGGCCAGCGCCACATTCACCAGCAGAGTCAAACCCTTGCCCAGCAGGCCGACTCCCCAAACGGTGTGTTCCACCAGTTGCGCAGCGCCGAGCACGAAGACCCGGGCCCAGTCGTAGTTGGCCAGGGCAGCCAGCGAACTCAACACGGAAAGTCCGGCAATCCAGTAGAACCAGTCGGCGCCGCTGCGCGCGCGAGCTTCGACGCGCAGCTTCTGCTCGAGAAGCAGCACCGGGTTCGGCTGCATGGAAGGTCTTGAGGAAACCGTAGACTGCATTCTCGCTGGCCTCCGGATATCAGTTGGGTATTAGGGCCCTTACTGGGTCGAGCCCAATCGCGCACAAAAGAGCTGGAACAAGAATGACCTCAATGGATAATTGAAATATTATGTGACGAGAATATGCAAGTCCATGCTATGCCCCGGCAGCGGAAAAGTTAACAGCACAGGCAGCAGAAAAGCAAGGCCGACCTACAGAAGAGGAAGTGAAAAGCCGTCCTCCGAAAACGGACAATAAATAATAGATTGCCCGTGTGCCAAGGCAAAAGACCGCTCCTACGAGACTCACAAGGGAGGACAGGGGCAGGCGGCGGGCAGCCATCTCTGCAGAGTTCATGAAGCAGGCGGTGGAGGCCCGGGTCTGCCGAAGCGACCGCGGCGCCGAGGCCGCGTTGCGAGACCAGGGTGTGGGCAAGCTCCGCCGGTTTGGGCATCGTCGCAAGACACCGACCTGCGAGCTACGGCCGACGACGCAGGGTAGGCGCGCCGGGCGGGCGCTTTTCCTGTTCGGCGGTCTCCAGAGGTTCCGGCGGAGCCAGAATCCAGGCAAAGCCGCGGCGTTCTTCGATACGGGCGATGACCACATCGTGTTCCGGCTCGCTGATCAGGTTCATGGCCGTGCGGAGGAATTCCAAGGCTCCCTCCGACTTGGCCTTGTGGAGCTCGCCGCGTTCTATTTTCTCGAACAGGTCGGCCAGGTCGGCCCGGGCGCTGCGCAGTCGCAACAGACGCGAATCGCCCTGGGCGAGCAAGTCGACGAGCTGCGGGGCAGCATCGTTGCGCGGATAACGGATTTCGAGGATCCCGCGGGGCTGGCCTTTTTCGGGCGGGTAAAGCTGAACATACTGCGGACGAAGCACGCGGGTCCGAAAAAAATCGCCACGGAACGGTTCCTGACGCACGCGATAACGCAGGCTCCACACTTCGGGGCCGTAGCCTTCCAGATAACCTGCGAGCAGCAGCTCGACCAACGGCTCTTCGGGTGCCAGGCCCAGCGGGTGATAGATTCGGTCGGTGGCCTGCCGAATCACCTCGAGCAGACCGAGGCCGAGTTGCTCGATGTCCCCAGCCTGCTCGGTCTCCAACCGGCCGGGACCGCTGCCGACCGTGTTGCTCATGACCCGCTGCAATTCCACTCCAAGCCGCACCGGTTCGTGGCTCGAAGAGGGCCAGCTCCACACCACAGGCCCGAGCAAAATCCCCACACGCCGGTCTCCCAGGGGGACCACCAGTGGCGGCTGTGTCTCCGGCTCGATGGGATTCTCAGCCGCGCCGACCAGGATGGCATCACGCGTCACCAGAATGAGCACGCGTCCGGCCGCGAGATTGGCTACGACTTCTTCCTGTGGCGGAGCCGAAGTGGAAGCAGTGAGCACCAGCCCAGCGGCCAGCAGCACCACTCCGAACACGGCAGCCCTCCGCCGGAAACCGCCAACCCGGCGCTTGGATGTGCACAGGACACAGGTGGGACACATCACGCAAATGATTCTACACCTGGAATCGTCCACGTGGGTGGCGCACTTCAAGGCTGGCGGGCGGCGACCGCATCGAGAAACTGGCGCAGCGTGGCGCGGTAGCGGTCCGGGGCTACCTGCGCAGCTTCTTCGTGGCAGTGCCCTTCGATGCGCAAAAACATTTTGGGCTCGCGCGCCAGCCGGAAGACTTCTTCGCCGAGTGCAATGGGCAGAACGGGATCGCTCGCGCAGTGCACAACCAGCAGCGGTGCGCTGACTCTCGCCAGTTTCGCGCCGGTGTCGAACTCGGTGCGGAGAAAATAGCCGATGCCGGGAAGAAACCAGTAGATGTGCCGGGCCACCGCCCGTGTGGAAGCAAACGGCGCTTCCAACACCACACCGCCGACTTCGCGTCGCGTCGCCAGCTCGACCGCCACGGCGGTACCGAGCGATTGTCCAAACGCAATCACCTGGCGCGGAACAATCCGTTTTTCGCGCACGAGCCAGTCGTAGGCGGCTTCGGCATCTCGGTACAGGCCCGCTTCGAAAGGCACGCCCGTGCTGCGACCGTAGCCGCGATATTCGACGGCCATCACCTGAGCCGGCATTCCGGTCAGAAACCGGTAGGTCGGCACGCGAGCGGCAATGCTGGCCGCGTTGCCATGAAACGCCAGAAACGTAAACTCCGCGCCGGGGGCGGCAATCCACCAGGCATGCAGCCGGACGCCGTCTGCAGTGCGCAGCCAGACGTCTTCCACGGCCAGGTCAGGGGGTGTCGGCTCGCCGGCATGCCGCCCGACATCGGGGAAGAAAATCAGCCGGCGTTCGAACAGCAGCACCAGCAGAACGAAGGAAAGGTACGCCGCCGCCACTACCGCCAGCAACCAGAGCATGCTGTTTCTCCGCAGCCTCCTCTGGCGGTGCCCGGCCTGCGGTCGGCGGCAAGCCATTCAGCTCCGCCGCGCCGCCACCTGCTGCTGAGCGCGAGCGTTTTTTTCCGCGACGGAGCGGGCCAGTTCCTCTTTGTAGGCAACCAGCCGTTGCGCCACCACGGGATCGAACGTGGCAATGATCTCTGCGGCGTAGATGCCCGCGTTGATGGCGCCGGGCTTGTCAATCGCCATGGCAGCTACCGGAACGCCGGCGGGCATCTGGACGGTGGAAAGCAGCGAGTCCACTCCGTTGAGCACCGTCGTGGCCATTGGCACGGCGACCACCGGGAGGGTGGTCAGCGCGGCCACCACGCCGGCCAGATGGGCCGCACCGCCAGCAGCTACAATGATGCACTTCAAACCGCGCGCGATGGCCGTGGTCGCGTACTCATGCGTGCGGCCCGGCGAGCGGTGCGCCGAAACAACCTCCAACTCATAGGGAATGCCGAACTTGTCCAGTGTGCGGGCGGCTTCCAGCATCACCGGCAGGTCCGTGTCTGATCCCATGATGATGCCGACTTGCGGTTTTTTCTCGGTGCTTGCATCAGTCACGGCGTCTCACTCCTCAGCGAGATTATTCCGCTACGCGGGCGTATTCCAACAACTCGATGCGGTCCCCGCGGGCAATCCGTCCACTCTGCACCACCCGGCAGAGCATGCCGCGACGACCGCGCAGTTTTTCTTCCAGACCCGGACGAATTTCGTTCATTCGCGTACAGGGATGGCAAGGCACCGTTACCTCGAGCAGAGCTTCTCCGACGCGCAGGCGCTGGCCGGGTCGAAGCGCTTGCAAGGACAGGCCGCGAGTGGTGATGTTTTCCTTCACTGCCCCGGGCGAAATGTCGAGCTGCTGCAGGGTCTCCTCGTCCATCAAAAGCACCTGGCGAAGGCCACCGGGGCGGGCATGCGCGCAACCTTGCAGACCGCGGTTTTCGAGCGCGCGAACTTCCTCGACCTCCATCATCGGCAACCGGTGCGCCCTGGAAATGAAAAGATGAACGACCGTGGCCACGTCAGTCCCCAGTAGCTGCCGAGGGCAAGGCGGTGGCGGCAATATCGCGTCGGAAGTGCATCCCTTCAAAATAGAGATTGCCAACCACCTGATAACAGCGGGAGACAGCTTCGGCCAGAGAGGAGGCAGTAGCGGTGACGGCGAGCACGCGACCACTACTAGTGTAGTAATCTTCGCCGTCTCTGCGTGTGCCGGCATGAAAGATCACGACATCCGTAGCACCCTCTGCAGAAGATAGCCCTTCGATTTTCTTGCCGGTTTCAAATTTTCCAGGGTAGCCGCCGGAAGCCAACACGACGCAAACACTCGCGCCTGACTTCCATCGAACTGACACGCTGCTCAACCGCCCTTCTGCTGCAGCCACTAAAGTCTCAGCCAAATCCGATTCCATGCGGGGCAGGATGGCTTCGGCTTCCGGGTCACCCAGTCGGCAGTTAAATTCCAGCACGCGGGGTCCTTCCTTGGTGAGCATCAAACCGAAATAGAGGAAACCGCGATAGGGATGGTCTTCGGCAGCCATGCCTGCAATGGTGGGAGCGACAATCGTAGTGCGAATTTCTTCTTCCAGTTCCGGAGAGATCAGGCCATCCGCCGAAAAGGCGCCCATGCCGCCGGTATTCGGGCCCCGGTCGCCATCGAAGGCACGCTTGTGGTCGCGAGTCGGAACCAAGGGCAGAATGTTTTCGCCATCGGTGAGGACGATATAGGAAAGCTCCTGGCCGGAGAGGGCTTCTTCGAGCAGCACGCGTTCGCCCGCCGGACCGAATTCGTGCTCTTCCATCAGTCGAGCCAAAAACGCAGTGGCTTCGTCCGGGGTGGCGGCTACCAAGACACCCTTGCCTGCGCAAAGTCCGTCGGCTTTGATGACGACAGGCCAGTCGACGGCGCACAGTGCGGTATAGGCATCTCCCGGTGAGTCATAGACGCCGTAGGCGGGGGCGGTGGGGATGCCGTGGCGCTGCATAAACTCTTTGGCAAAGACCTTGCTTCCTTCCAGTTGAGCCGCCTGTCGGCTGGGGCCCGCGATGCGGAGGCCGCGTCGGGTGAATTCATCTACGACGCCCAGCACCAGAGGTAGTTCGGGACCGACGACGGTCAGGTCCGGGCGCAGCCGCTCGGCCAGGGTGGCCAGTCCGGCCACATCGTCGAGCCGCCCTTCAACGCATTCAGCGTGCTGCGCGATGCCTCCGTTGCCCGGTACACACCAAATTTTTTCGACCTGCCGACTCTGTCGCAGTTTCCACACCAGGGCATGTTCACGGCCCCCGCTGCCCAGGACCAGGATGCGCATCGCGCCATCAAGATAAACGCGGCCCTCCCGGGTGTCAACCAAAGCCGCACACGGGAGTGGATTGACTGGCTGGCCGGCGACATCTACGATGCGCACGCGTGAACCGGGAAGCCATTTCGCGTGGCGCAGGGACGGCCATCCTGCTGTGTTTTTTCCTCTCCGGTGGGGCCGGTCTGGTCTACCAGGTGGCGTGGAGCAAGGCGTTGGGGCTGGTCTTCGGTCATACGGTGTACGCCATCGCCACGGTGCTGGCCGTGTTCATGGCTGGTCTGGCGGCCGGCAGCGCAGCGATTGGCCGCTGGTGCGAAGGGAAAAGCCGGCCGGTGGCGCTCTACGGCTGGATGGAGCTACTGATTGCCGGGCTGGGGGCGAGCTCGCTTGTGGGGTTAGCAGGCGTGCGGTGGCTCTACTGGACCGCCTTCCCGTTGCTGGCCGAGGTGCCGGCGCTGCTTCTGCTGCTGCGGGGCCTCGGTGCAGCGCTGGTGCTTTTCCTGCCTACGTTCCTGATGGGCGGAACGCTGCCGGTGCTGGTGCGCGGACTCACCCGCCACTCCGCAGAGCTGGGCGTGCGCATCGGCCGCCTCTACTGGGTGAACACGGCCGGTGCGGTGGCCGGCACACTCGTCGCCGGCTTCTTTCTCCTGCCCGCGCTGGGGCTGAAGCGAACCGTGGCCGTCGCCGTTGTGCTGAATGTTCTGGCGGGTGTGTTGGCGCTCGTGCTCGACCGGCGGATGGGGTGGGTCGAGCACTTCACCACAACGGCGAGCGCGCGGACTGCACCGTCTTCTGCAACCTCGGGCTGGCCGTGGTGGCTGCTCGCGAGCTTCGCTGCGGTCGGCGCCACAGCGATGGCCTACGAAATCGCCTGGACGCGTCTGCTGAGCACGATGCTCGGCAGTTCGACCTACACGTTCACGTTGACGCTGGCGGTGTTTCTTGCCGGGCTGGTGCTGGGCAGCTTTCTGTTCGAGCGCTGGACGGTGCGGGGCGGGCAGCCCGGCGCCACTACGTTTGCCACGACGCAACTGTTGACGGCGGTGGCCGCGCTCGGTTTCCTGATGGGCTACGAATCTCTGGCCGGTCTGCTGCCTCCGATTTTGCGAGCCAGCGGCGGCAGTTTCGCGGGTCTGGTGCTGGCGCAGTTCGCTGCCGCCGGGCTGTTCATGCTGCCGGCCGCCATCGTCTTCGGATTCAACTTTCCGCTCGTCGCGGCACTGATCGCCGCGCAGTCGGCTGGCCGGGGCCATGCGGAAGCGGTCGGGCGCGCCTACGCGGCCAACACGGTCGGCGCGATCGGTGGCGCACTGCTCACCGGTTTCTGGCTGCTGCCGACAGCAGGAGCCTTTCGCGTGGTCGTGGTGGCCGCTGCGGTGAACCTGTTCCTGGCCCTGGTGCTCGAGCTGTGCTCCGCGCGGCGGCTGCTGGCGCTGGCCACGACAGCGCTGCTGTTGGTATCGGCCGCGGGCTGGGCAGCCAGCGGGGTGTCTTCCCATCGCGCACTGGCTACATTCGGCGTCGTGCTCTACTGGGACCTCTACCAACTACCGCTGTCGCTGACCGAAGTGGCGGAAACGACCGACGTCCTCTACGCCGAAGATGGCCTGAACGCTTCGGTGGCGGTCGTGCGTACGGAAGACTATCTAGCGCTGCGAACCAACGGCAAAGTGGACGCTTCCAATCACGACACCATCACCCAACTGCTGGTTGGACATCTGGGCCTATGGTTTCATCCCTCGCCCCGCCAGGTGCTCGTGGTCGGCTTCGGCAGCGGCATGACGGTTTCGGCGGTGGCGCGCCACGCTGAGGTCGAGCGAATCGAATGCGTGGAGATCGAACCCGCCGTGATCCGCGCTGCCGAATATCTGGCTCCCCTGCATCGTGGAGTGCTCGGCGACCCGCGGCTGCAACTGGTGACCGACGATGCGCGCAACTTCCTGCTCACTACCCGCGAACGCTACGATGTGATCCTCTCCGAACCTTCGAATCCCTGGATCGCCGGCGTGGCCAGTCTGTTCACCAGCGAGTTCTACGCCGCGGTGCGGCAGCGTCTGCAACCGGGGGGCCTCTTCGTGCAGTGGGTGCAGGGCTACGCGCTGGAACCGGACGACGTCCGCTCGATTCTCGCCACTGCGCTGTTGCACTTTCCACGGGCCACGCTGTGGCGAGCCGAAACGTACGACTACCTGCTGCTGGCGCAAACGCAGGACGAACCGCTCCGGCTCGACCGACTCCGCGCATTGTGGTCGCGGCCTGAAATGCAAGAGGAGTTCGCACTGCTGCAGCTCGTACAACCTGAAGGCCTGCTCGCCTATCACCGGCTCGACGATGCGCCGCTGCGCCGGCTGGCGGCCGGCGCCGTGATCCAAACCGACGATCACCCGCGACTCGAATACCGTGCACCCCGGGCGCTGCTGCGGCCCAATCTCGAGGAAAAAATCGAAGCGCTGATCGAGAGCCATCGGGAAGCTCTGCTGCCGCACGATGTTGTCTTCGAACACCCCGAGTCGGCCTTGGTGGCGATGGCACGCACACTGTTCGGGCTGCGCGAATACGACGCCGCACGCGCCGCGCTCGCCGCACTGCCCTCCTCCCATTCCAGCGTGGAAGCCGAACTGTTGCGCGGACAACTCGCACTCCGACACCATGCCTATCCAGCCGCACGCGCCGCGCTGGAGCGGGCGCTGGAGCTCGACCCGTCGCGGCTCGAAGCCGCCAGTGCGTTGGGCGAGCTGGCCCTGAGACAATTGCAACTGGACCGCGCCGAGCTGCTCTTTCGACAGGTCGTGGAACGCGATCCGCAACACAAAGACGCCCTGCGCGGGCTCGCCCGCGTCGAACAGTTGCGGGAACGCTGGGACCACGCCATCGCCTGGCAGCGCCGTGTCCTCGAAGCGACGGCCGCGCCCTCGGCGGAAGACCTGGCCACGCTCGGCGCACTGCTCAGCCGCGCCGGCTTCCTCGAAGCCGCCGAAGCTGAACTGCAACGCGCGCTCCAGACCGACCCGTACAGCTATCTGGCCCACCGCACCCTCGCTGAACTCTTCCGCCAACAACAAAACTGGACACAGAGCCGACGACATCTGGAGAGCATCGTGCGCTATTTCCCCGAACGCGACCCTTCCGCCTACGCCGCGTTGGTCGAAGTCTGTCGCAACCTGGGAGATATCGCTGCTGCCCGCGCTGTGCGACAGAAAGCCGAGCGACTGTTCCCCAGCCACCCGGACGTCCTCGCCATTCCGCCGGTTCGCTGAGCCGAAATGCCCGCGGGACTCGTCCTCGCGGGAAGAACCCAACATCGCGCAGAACTTGAACGAACAACTTGCCTGCCTGAGCCAAAAATGCTTTCATGCGGCAACATGCCATGGGACTTCGTGCTGATTCTGTTCGTGCTGGGCATTCTACTGCCCTGGCGCGGCACCGTTCGCCTGCGACGTATGCTCGCGGCAGCGGAATTGAGCAGCGCAGACCGCATTTCCATCTACGCTTCCACCATTGCGTTTCAATGGGCTGCGGCAGCGACGGTCGCCTGGCGCGCTCTGGCCCGGGATATGCCGTCAGCCGTGCTGGGACTCGTTGTGCCCGATGCGGCGCGTGTGGCTTTCACTTCGACAGTGCTCACGCTGGTCGCCGTCAGTGTCTCGATCGCTAGCCTGCGGCGGCTAGCGCGCACACGACCCGAAGAACGCGGCACCCTGGGCGTCGTGGTCGAAAAACTGATGCCTCGCACACCTCTAGAACTTGCCGCTTTTGCCTCACTGGCCGCAACGGCTGGGCTGTGCGAGGAGTTCCTTTACCGCGGCTTCGTCTATGCTGTCTTTGCCGAATTTACGGGCGGCTCGGCACCGGCCGCCATCGCAATCTCGGCTGCGTTCTTTGCCCTGGCACATCTGTATCAGGGGACGCGTGGCCTGCGGACAACGTTCTTTGTCGGAGTCGTCTTCGGAGCCGTGCGCGAGTGGACGGGCAGCCTGCTGCCAGTAATGACAGCACACTTCGCAGCCGACCTGACCACAGGCATCGCAGCGCCGGCCTTGATGGCGCGCGCAGGGAACCGGAACGAGAAGGTGTCTGGCTCTTCGACAGGGAATCAATCCACCGGTTGAGCGAGAACGGTCGAATAATTCTTAAAGATAATAATATAAAATAAATATGACTAATAGAAAAGAACAAAACCTCTCGGATTCTGCGATCCGCGAAGCGCTGCGCCCCTTCGGTGTGGCCGTCAGCGGGGAGCTGATCGAGAGGGTGCGCCTCTATTCGAAAACATTACTCCATTGGAATCAGAAAGTTAACCTGACTTCGATAACACAACCATCTTTGATTCTTAGTCGGCACTTCGGAGAAAGCTTTTTTGCAGCAACAGTCTTGAAAGTTTCGAAAGGTCGGCTCGCCGACGTTGGCAGCGGTGCTGGCTTTCCTGGGCTAGCACTGAAATTGTTTTGTCCGGAATTGGAAGTAACTTTGATCGAGCCGAATTTGAAAAAGGCTTCCTTTTTGTCTGAAGTTGTTAGAAAACTGGGACTTACTGACGTCCAAATACTTCGTTTAAGATATGAACAGATTCTTCCGAACGAGCTAGAGGTTGACTGGGTGACAGCACGTGCCTTGGGCAATTATATTGACTTGCTTTCCTGGGCCCGCGGAGTTCTCAAAAAGGGCCGTGTAATTCTCTGGGTGAGCAGATCAACTGCTGAGGAGCTCGAGGTGCAACCCGATTGGTCTTTTGATAAGCCGATACTCATTCCTGAATCGAGGGACCGATACCTTCTGAGCGGTCAGCCAAAGTAGACCATGTTTAGATGAAATGTTTCACGTGAAACATTGCGAAAAAAATGCACAATTTCACATGAAACATCTTGCATCAAAATTTGCACTTTGTTAGAGTCCAGAAAAACTGGGGGATTACTTGGCGCGAATCATCGCCATTGCCAACCAAAAGGGAGGCGTAGGAAAAACAACAACGGCTATCAATCTCGGCGCCTCCTTGGCCGTCTCCGACCAGAAAACACTTCTGATTGACTGCGACTCGCAAAGCAACACCACAACCGGTCTGGGTTTTACCAAAGACCCAGCCCGCCGATCCCTCTATCACTCGCTTGTTCTCGATGAGCCTCTAGAAAAAATCATCATGAAAACTGCAGTTGATGGTCTGGACCTAGTCCCTTCGGACAAAAATCTAGTAGGAGCTGCAGTTGAACTCGTGAATATAGAGGAGCGGGAATTTCGTCTCAAAAGAGCTATTGAATCCATAAAAGACAGATACGACTTCGTGCTGATCGATTGTCCCCCGGCTCTCGATTTGCTGACGCTGAATGCACTCGTCGCCAGCGATGCTGTTTTGGTTCCTATTCAGTGCGAATATCTCGCACTGGAAGGCGTATCGGAACTGCTCGATACACTGATGCGCATCCGACGTAGCTTGAATCCATCGCTGGCAATCGAAGGCATCCTGCTCACCATGTATGACGAGCGGACCACACTTTCGCGTCAAGTTGCTGCTGACTTGAGGAGCTTTTTTGGATCTCAAGTTTTTGAGACCGTGATACCCAGGAACGTTCGCCTGGCGGAAGCACCAAGTCACGGAAAACCGATTCTATTCTACGACATACATAGTAAAGGTGCGGCAAGTTACATTCAGCTCGCCAAGGAGGTCATATCCAATGCCCAGAAACGCACTGGGACGGGGTCTGAGCGCGTTGATTCGGGAACCCGCGCCGCTGCAGCAGGAGCCGAAAACAACTCCGCAAACTGAAATCTCTTCTGCGCCGGCAGCCGGCACCCCAGTCCATGTCGATATTGACCTGATCGATCCAAATCCGTACCAGCCGCGAACTCAATTCAAGGCGGATGCGCTGGAGGAGCTGGCGCAGTCGATTCGCGCAAACGGCATCATCCAGCCACTGGTGCTGAGGCCCACCGGGCGACGATATCAGCTTATCGCCGGAGAGCGTCGCTGGCGCGCCGCGCAGAAAGCTGGACTGATGCGCGTGCCCGCTATCTTGAAAGACATTCCTGAAGACCGGGCACTGGAAATCACGCTCGTCGAAAACCTACAACGTGAAGACCTGAATCCCATCGAACAGGCGCGAGCTTTCGAACGGCTGATGACGGAATTCCATCTCACTCAGGAGGAAATCGCCGAGCGAACCGGCAAAGATCGCACCACTATTGCCAATACCTTGAGATTGCTCAAATTGGAAAAGCCCATCCTGGAACTAGTGGAAGAAGGCAGACTGACGTCTGGCCACGCGCGGGCATTGCTGGCCATCGACGACTCAAAACTGCGCAGTATCTTGGCTCAACGTGCTGCTCGAGGAATGTTGACTGTACGCAAAATCGAGCGCATAGCATCCGTCAGGCAGAAAACCCGAAAAGAAAAGACCACAGCATCCCAACAGGTGGACCCGAATCTTCGGGCAGCCTTGGAAGAGCTCGAACGACATTTCGGCACACGAGTGCACATCAAACCCCCTTTACGCGGAAAGCCAGGGCGAATCGAGCTGGAATACTACGATGAAAGGCAACTCCAAGGCCTGTATGACAGGCTGATGCAGGCATAATACTACTTATATAGTAATTTCTAATGCGCTGGAAAAAGAATAGAACAAAAACCTCACAGACTGGCCAACAGTGGACCGGATTTCTCGACGGTGCCGTCCGTCTGGAGGGAACGCTCGAGGTCACCGGAACTTTTCGTTTGGATGCCCAGTTCAAAGGGACCATCTTATCTGCTGATACACTTGTGATTGGCGAAAACGGCCAGGCTGAAGGGGGCATTCAGGGCAACCGAGTGGTCATCTATGGCCGTTTTGAAGGGATGATTGTAGCCAAAGAACGTGTAGAGATTCAATCAAGTGGCGTTGTAACCGGGGAGATTCATACACCCTGCCTGGTTATCGAGCCCGGAGGCATCTTTGACGGCCGCTGTCATATGACTGCCGAGGGTGAGAACAGCGAAGCGTTGACCATCCCCATTCGCGGCGCTGACTGACACAATCAATGCCGCACAGTAGTTCCATAACAATATTTTCAAGTGTCGCATTGCGGGATCAAAACGAATTCCGGACCGCACATTCCTATACTACATATATAGTCGTTATTTTGGGTAATGAACAGACGTGCGTAAGAATTCGTAGAAGTCGTTCACGTACTTCCGGTTGCCGTTGTAGGAGGCTGCTGCGATATCTTGCGAATGGAAACATTCCACCCGCACGCGGTCTGCCTGGTTTGGCGCGGCGAATTCAAGACAGCGCACTAGGTGGTCAGCAGCAGTCAGCTCGCGCTCACCGGCAAGTTCGAGACCGCTGGCGCGCTCACGCTGGATGGACACTTCTCGCCAACGTGTCCAGTGCACTTCCACAGAGATACGAGCGCCGAGGAGGTTTTCTACGATCACTATGTAGCTGGCCGGGGCGTTCCGCAGCGGATAGAGCCAAGGCAGGCGCGTGAGCACCAAGTTCGGCTCTCGTTCGACCACATACCATCCGGACGGCACGTGCACCTGCCAGCCGAACTGTTCCATGCGTGTGGAATGAGTCAGCCGCCAGAGCAACGGATAAAGCACGGGCGCAAACAGCAGCGCAACGAGGACGACGGCTAGCGCGGACCACAGCCAGACGCGGGCACGGCGAGGATGCATCGAATCCACTCCCAGAGCCGACCTTCCCGGGGCATGCTAGCGCAGAACCGGCCGTTCAACGGTCGAATCTGGGATGCTGTGCGCGAAACAGTTATAATCACCTTTTATTTCCAGAAAGGGCATTGGCCAGCAGAAAAATGCTAGCTTGCGGCCAAAGCCCCGGGAGGGCACTGCCTTGGCAGACGCCGTAAACGTGAAACTGACGGCGCAGGCAAAGGCCGCTGGTTGAGCGGCTAAGCTGAGTCCCGGTCTGCTGGACTCTGTACTCAGCCGCCTGCCGCGGCAATCCGACCCGAACGTGCTGGTGGGTTTCGACACCAGTGACGACGCCGGGGTGTATCGTGTGGCCGACGAGCTGGCGCTGGTCCAAACGGTGGACTTCTTCACACCGATCGTCGACGACCCAGCCACCTTCGGTGCCATCGCCGCGGCGAATTCATTGAGCGACGTCTATGCCATGGGCGGACGTCCTCTTTCGGCGCTTTCAATCGTGGCTTATCCGGCGCAGGGCAATCCGGAGGTGCTCGAGCAAATCCTGCGCGGTGGGCTCGAGAAAATGGCCGAGGCGGGCTGCACGGTGATCGGCGGGCATTCGATCCGCGACGACGAGCTGAAGTTCGGCTACGCGGTCACCGGCGTGATTCATCCGGAGCGCATCTGGCGCAACGTAGGCGCACGCGCAGGAGACGTGTTGCTGCTGACCAAGCCGCTCGGCACGGGACTGATCGCCACGGCGCTGAAAGCCGGACAAGCCGAAGCGGCTGCCATAACGGCAGCCGTGGCGACGATGACGACGCTGAACCGCGCGGCCAGCGAGGCACTGCTCGAGCTGGATCGAGAGGGAGCGGCGGTGCATGCCGTCACCGACGTGACCGGCTTCGGCCTGCTCGGGCACGCACGGGAGATGGCGGCCGGCAGCAAGGTTTCCTTCGAGCTCGACCACCAGCAGATCGAAGCGTTGCCGGGCGCACTGGACGCAGCCCGCGCGGGACACATCGCCGGCGGGCTGAAGAACAACCGCGCCTGGCTCGAAGGCTGCGTAGAATTCGACGGCCGCGTGCCCGAGGAATGGCGTCTGTTGCTCTACGATCCGCAGACCTCGGGCGGGCTGCTGGTGGCCATCGGCGAAGCAAAGGCAGAGGCCACCATCGAAGCACTGCGCAAGCGCGGCGTCGCTGTGCGTCGCATCGGCCGCGTGGTGGAGAAGCGCGCACCGCTGCTGTGGATCACCTGAGCTGGAAGGCCATCCTTCCCGAGGCACCGCACTTCGATGGACACGATCACGACAGGCATCGGCGGAGCGCTGCTGGCCAAGGCCTTCTTCACCGATCGCTTCGTGCCAAAAAACGACGGAGCCGCAAACCCCGCGACCGCGGGAACGGCACCTGCGGTGCCTGCGGAGACGCAAACGGCAGGTGCTGAGGCAACGAAGGCAGTCGGGCTGCGCACGCGCTGGCCCGCCAGCCAGACAGCGCTGTGGGCATTTGTGCTCAGTTCGGTGTTTCCGGATGTGGACGTTTTCTTCGACGCCTTCTCGTCGAGCCCAGTGGCCTCCCTGGTGCTGCACCGGGGAGTGACGCATTCGCTGGTCTGCCTGCCCGGCTGGGCGCTGCTGCTGGCCGCGCTGACCCGGTGGGCGGCGCGAGGACTGCACGTGGCTGCGCCGTCCTTTCGCGCTCTATTCGGCCTGCATGCCGTCGCGCTGGCGTTTCACATCTGGACCGACCTGATCACCTCGTTCGGCACAATGATTTGGAGTCCGTTGGCGTGGACGCGCGTGGCATGGGACCTTGTGTTTATCATCGATTTCGTTTTCACCGCAATCCTGCTGGGGCCGCAGGTGGCTGCCTGGGTGCACCGGCGGCGCGAGGGATCGGTGCGCCGGGCAGTTTTCGGCTGGCTGGTGCTGAGCGGTGGAGCGGCGGGCGTTTGGTGGCTGGCTCGGGCTGTCGGCCGACCCATTTCAATGTCGGCAGTGGCGATGAGCAGCGTGTTGTTCTTTTTGCTCTGCATCGCGCCGTTGTGGCGTGGCCTGGGCCAGCGCTGGAGCCGCGCGCAGTGGTGTCGCGCAGGCGTGACGGTGTTTGCCGGCTACATGCTGGCTTGCGTAGTGGCGCACCGACTGGCGCTGGACGAAGTGAAACGGTTCGCGTCAGAACAGCAGCTCACGGTGGAACACTTGGCGGCGTTGCCGGCGCCGCCTTCGCTGCGCAACTGGACGGCGCTGGTGCAGACCCCGGAGGGCGTGTTTCGCACGACGTTCCGGTTGCCGCACCACGGCCCTCTGCAGCCGCGATTCTACCCGCATACAGTGCCCGCGGAGCTTGCCGCGCGCGTGCGGGAACTGCCCGAGGTGCAGACGTTCCTCTGGTTCGCCCGTTTTCCGGTGCTGAGGCATCACGAGGAGCAAGGCCAGCACGTGGTGGACCTGGCCGACCTGCGCTTCGGCATCGGTGACCAGGACAATCCTCCGGCATTCACCTACCGCGTCTTGCTCGACGCCCACGGCCACGTGCTCCGTTCCGACTGGCTGGAGGACTGAGCTGCTGGCGGTGTGCCACCGGATCGACGAGTGGATCGGCCGCTCCACTCGCCGACCGGTGTGTTCTGCGTGGATGGCTCAAGACGGCAAACGGGCACTTGAGCCACAAGGCGCCGCGGACCAACCACACCGCGGCGATTCAGGCCCGGGGGTCGTTTACGCATCGCCCGGGCAGCACGGCCACGGACAACAGGGCTTCATCGCCTCCCTCCTTTCCCGGTCCCGCGGGGAGCAGGACCGCACGCACGAGCGAACTTCACATCTTGCCCACGTGGGTGTTGTTTGCGGCGCAGGCGGTGCAGGTCTTGCTGAACGTCGGCACAGCCACAAACGCACTGCAGGCAGTTGCGCAGTGCGCGAAAGAAAGGGTGGTCGACGTCGCGCAGGCGATAGTAAACCCAGCGGCCTTGGCGGTGCGGCTCGACCAAGCCGGCGGCGCGGAGCCATTTCAGATGGCGGCTGATGTTCGGCTGAGATTCAGCCAGTGCTTCGGTCAGGTCGGAAACCGTGAGTCCCTCCGGAACACAGAGCAGGCAGCAGCACAGGTGCAGGCGGGTGCGTTCGCCGAGGGCGGCAAAGAGTTCTTCGTAGGGGCGGGCGTTGAGTTTCATATATTCACATATTCAAATACGAGATTTCTTTTGTCAAGCCCCCCGGGCAGCACGGCCGGGCAGCGTTCGCCCGGCCCGCCTACTTCCTCTATACTAACGGGCGCCATGCGAGTGCTCATCTTCAGCGATATCCACGGCGACGTGCGTGCACTGGAACGGCTGGTGGCACAGTCGGCTGACGTCTACATTGCCGCCGGCGACCTTTCCACCTTCGGCCGCGGCCTGGAACGGATCGGCGAAATTCTGCGTCCGCTCGGAGAGCGCTGCTGGGTGCTGCCCGGCAATCACGAAACCGAGCAGGAAATTGCCGACTTCTGCGGCCGCTACGGACTGGTGGCATTTCACCGTCAAGTGCGGTCACTGGAAGCCAGCCGCGGGGTGACCCACTGGGCCGGGCTGGGCTACAGCAATCCCACGCCCTTCGACACGCCTGGCGAATATACCGAGGAGGAAATCACCGAGGCGCTCGCTGCATTCGATGCAGCGGCGCAGACCGGTGCGCTGTATCTGGTGGTGCATTTCCCGCCGCACGGGACGCGGCTCGACGAAGTGGCGCGAGGACGGCACGCCGGCAGCCGCGCGCTCCGGGCGTGGGTGGAGCGGCAGCAGCCGCGGCAACTGTTCTGCGGCCACATCCACGAATGCGCCGGGCGCAGCGACCGGCTCGGGACCACCGAGTGTTTCAACGTGGGCAAGGCCGGCCACCTTGTCACTCTGTAAGCTGCTGCAATCCGGCAGATTGACCTGCGGGCCTGCCGCCGGATGGCGTGTCCTTGCTCGTTCCCGGACTCCGAACCTTCCCCGGAAGAGCACCGTGCGGCAGGACGTTGTCGGGCGTCAGGTGGCGCGCAGCCATGCGGCGGCGCGTTCGGCGAGCATCATCGTCGGGGCATTGGTGTTGCCGCTGGGAATTGCAGGCATCACCGAAGCATCCACCACGCGCAGACTTTCCAACCCGCGGACACGCAGTTCGGGGTCCACGACCGCCAGTTCGTCCACACCCATCCGGCACGTGCCCACGGGGTGGTAGTTGGTCTCTGCCATGTGGCGGATGAATTCAGCCCACTCGGTGTCGCTGCGCAGCGGGCGATCGGGCTGCAAGTAGTCGCCACGATACGCATCGAAGACGCGGGCGAGCAGCAATTCGTGGCCGAGCTTGGCTCCTTCGACCATCAGCGCCAGGTCTTCCGGCTCGGCCAGGTAGTTCGCCTCGATGACCGGGGGCACCGTCGGGTCGGCGGAACGCAGCCGAATGCGACCGCGGCTGCGCGGTCGGAGCACACAGGCAGCGGTGCCAAAGCCTCGGCCGGCGCGGTGGACGAAACCGTGTTCGAGGAATTCCACCGGTCCGAACAAAAACTGCACGTCCGGCCAGTTTGGGTCGCGGAAACGCACAAATCCGCCCGCTTCGGCGATGTTGGAGGTGAGCGGGCCACTGCGAAACAGCATCCAGCGCAGCAGGTTGCCCAGCGTTTCGGCATCGTCGAGCGTGCCCGGCCGCTTCGAGCTGAACCCGACCACAATCAGCAGATGGTCCTGCAGGTTGCGTCCCACGCCAGGCAAGTCGTGGAGGACTTCGAGTCCCAGTGCGCGCAGTTCGTCGGCCGGGCCGACCCCGCTCAACAGCAGCAGTTGCGGAGAATTCACGGCGCCGCCGCACAGGATGATTTCGCGCTCGGCTCGGGCGGTGCGGAGCTGGCCCTGGCAGAGGTATTCGACGCCCACGGCGCGCCGGCCGGCGAACTGCACCCGGGTGGCCAGCGCTCCGGTCTCGACGCGCAGGTTCGGCCGGCCGAGCGCAGGCTTCAGCCAGGCATCGGCGGCACTCCACCGGCGACCGTTTTTCTGCGTCACCTGATAGTAGCCGAAGCCTTCCTGCCGGGGACCGTTGAAGTCCGGATTGCGCGGGTAGCCGCGCACGATCGCAGCCGCGATGTACATTTCGCTCAGCGGATGCGTGCAGCGGAGGTCTTCGACGTGGAGCGGCCCTTCGGTGCCGTGATAGTCGGAGGCGCCGCGGGCATTCCTTTCACTCCGCTTGAAGAAGGGGAGCACGCTGGCCCAGTCCCAGCCCGCGCAGCCGCATGCCGCCCAGTTGTCGTAGTCGCCCGGATTGCCGCGGATGTAGATCATGGCGTTGATCGAGCTCGACCCGCCCAGCACCTTGCCGCGCGGCCAGTACAGCCGACGCCCGGCAAGCTGCGGCTCCGGTTCGGTGAAGTAGGCCCAATCGCGCCCGGTCTTGAAGTTTTTGGCGAAGGCGGCGGGGATGCGGATTTCGCGGGCGGTGTCGGGCCCGCCCGCCTCGAGCAACAACACACGCACCTGCGGGTCGTCACTGAGCCGACCGGCCAGCACACAGCCTGCCGAGCCGGCCCCTACCAGGACGTAGTCGAAGGCTTGATTGGAGTCCATCCGAGAACGGGCGGGATATACCAGAAGGAAGCTTCAGGGGCAAGCAACACGGGCTTCGGTGGCGCAGGTTCCGCCTGCGCAGCGGCTTTCTGATTGCACCGCTCCCACGGCCCAGCGCGGGCAGGCAGAGGGTATGCCTGCCGGATTCATGCAGGAAAGACAATCACCTGGCGGCGGGGGCCGGTGCCTTCGCTCGAGGTGCGCACGCCGGGCTCATCTTTCAGCGCGAGGTGCAGCACGCGGCGCTCGCGCGCGGACATCGGGTTGAAGCGGAACGGCTGACGGGTCTCGCGGACACGTTGAGCCGCCACTCGCGCAGCGAGCTTCAGCTCTTCCAGACGCATCTGGCGCCATTCGCCGCATTCGAACAACACGCGGTCGTAATAGCGGGGGTCCAGCCGGAGCCAGCGGTGGGCCACATACTCGATGGCTTTCAGCAGCTCAGCGCCGCGCTCGGTGAGCAGGTGTTCGTCACGTCCGCTGAAGTTGACCAGCAGCTCGGGCTGTTCGACTTCGTCCGGCAAGGGTTCGACCGGCCGAAATTCGTAGCGGAGCTGCAGGCCGGTAGCGTGCAGCAGCCGGCGCAGGAAGCCGTCCAGCGCGGCGATTACGCCTTCGCGGTCCAACCGGCCATCCACAATGAAGCGATTCGTCATCGAGTATCCTGCCCAGCCCGGTTTGACGAGCTGGATTCTACTCCATCAGCATGCTCTGGCGCGGCAGAACTACGCAGTCTGCGGCGCGCACGTGCAGCGGGGCAGCAGCCTCGCCACAGGCCCGTGTTTCGCCTCGGCTACGGATCGGCCACACTCGGGCGCGATCCCTCGGCTTTCAAGGCGACTGGGCCGTAGCCTGTTTTTCGCGTTCCCGGCGGCGGCGCGGGCCTTTTTCGCGGGGCGGCGGCGCGGTCCGGCTGAGATACCACTGCTGGGCCATGCCCACCAGGTTGCTGGTCAGGATGTAGAGCACCAGACCGCTCGAGATGCGCAGAAAGAAGATTCCCATGAACAGCGGCATCAGCTTCATCATGCGCTGCTGGACCGGATCAGGCGAGGTCGTCGGCGTGGTGGCCATCATCAGATACATGGTCAGCGTCATGGCCACGGGCAGGATGTAGTAAGGGTCGTGGGCGGAAAGGTCGCGGATCCAGCCGATCCAGGGTGCGTGGCGCAGCTCGATGGCGGTGTTCAGCATCTGGAACAGGGCGATCCAGATGGGCATTTGCAACAGCATCGGCAGGCAGCCGCTCATTGGACTCACCCCCTCGCGCTTGAACAGCGCCATCATTTCCTGCTGCTCCTGCTGACGGCGCGGGTCGCGCAGCGGGAACTTCTTGTACTTTTCCTTGATGGCGCGCATCTGGGGCATCAGCTTCTGCATTTTCTGCATCGAGCGGAAGCTTTTCACCTTCAGCGGGAACAGAAGCATGTTGATCAGCACGGTCATCGCGACGATGGCCCAGCCATAGTTGGGCAGGAACCGGTGGAGCCACTGGAGAAAATAGAACAGGGGCACAGAGATGAAGCCGAACCAGCCGAAATTGACCAGCTCGCCGAGCGGCGGCCGCAGCGCATTCAACGTGTCGAGCTGTTTCGGGCCCACGTAGAGCCGTCCGCGGAAGGGCCCGGGCAGGGGCGTGCCGACTGCGACCTCGGCAATCGGCTGCCGATGGGTCTGGTTCTCCTGCACGAATTCCCGTTCGCGCTGCCAGTGCCACACGGCGAACGCGCCGGCGGTGTTTTCCGGCGGCAGGAACGCCGCAGCAAAGTAGCGGTCTTCGATGCCGGCGAACCGCACGGGCAGCTCATGACGTTGAGGCCGGCTGGCATCGCCCGGCTGCCCGAGTTTGCCGGGACCACGCGCTTCCAGGCTGCCATCGGTGCGGAAGAAAATCCGCGTCTGGACCGCTAAATCGGCCGCAGTGTTATCGCCAAAGCCACCGCGCCAGGCCACCGCGTGGAGCAGGGGCTGGCCGTCCAACAGAACCGAGCTCTCCAGCGTGACGACGTAATCCGAAGCAAATTGCAGCCGCTTGATGACGGCCAGCCGGCCATCGCTCCAGCGGAAGGTGATTTCGGCAGGCGGGCGCAGCTCCGCTGCAGCGGATTCGACTTCGAACAGGGCTCGATTGACGCGCGCTTCGAGCTCCGCATCTTCGAGCAGCAGTGCAAGCGGCCATTCGTCCAGTTGCTGGGCCGCTTCGGTGTAGACCAGGTCGAGGGTGCGCGGCGGCCGGTGGTTGTCGCGGTACTGCTTGAGCAGCCAGCTTCGCGCGGTGGCTCCGCGATTGGAGAGCGTGACGCGGTACAGATCGCCTTCCACAACCACCAGACGCTCTTCGGTGGCGGCCATGGCCGGCACCGAAGCCGCGCTCGCTGCCGGAGGTGCGGCGACCGGCTCCGGTGTTGTCTCGGACGGTGTGGCGGGCGGGCGCACCGGCGGCTTCGGCGCAAAAAAGTACGACCAGACGAACAGAATCCCCATCGAGAGCAGAAAGGCGAGCAGCACCCGGGCCTGGTCGGAAAGTTCCCTCACGACCGTTCCTCCACTCCGGCCGGGCGCGCGGCAACGGTCAGACTGGAGGAATCCGGCACCGGGTCGTAGCCGCCCGAGGAGAGTGGGTGGCAGCGCAGCAGCCGACGCAGCACCAACCAGCCACCGTGCAACGCGCCGTGGCGGGCGACAGCTTCCAGCGCGTAGTGCGAGCAGGAGGGATAGTACCGGCAACCAGATCCGACCAGGGGCGCCAAGAACACCTGATAGCAGCGCAGCACGAGAAGCATCCCCCGGGCCAGCCAGCCTGGCCGCGGCGGATGGCTCGCATTCACCGGATCTGCATCAGCTCGCGCAGCAGGGCGTGCAGTTCGCGATAGAGCGCGGTGAAATCCTCGGTGGCCACCGGACCTCGTGGATGTACAACGATATCCCATCCGGTTTGTATCTCCGGACGAAGCTGGCGCAGAATCTCCCGCGTCCGCCGCCGGATGCGATTGCGGCGGACGGCGTTGCCCAGCGTCCGTTTCACACTGATGCCGAACCGGCAGTACGGCCGATCGCTGGGCAGACCAAAAACCGCAAAATGCTTCGACGTACGCCGCCGACCCCTGCGATAGACGGCTTCGAACTCCGACCGGCGCACCAGCCGCGACCGGCGCGGCCAGCGCTGGCCGGCAGGAGCGCTAGGAAACCGTGAGCCGTTTGCGTCCTTTTTTTCGGCGTCGGGCAAGAACTTTGCGTCCACCCTTCGACTTCATGCGCGCGCGGAAGCCGTGGGTCTTCCGGCGCTTGCGGACGTGCGGTTGAAAGGTGCGTTTCGGCAACGGGTCCTCGTTTTCTGCGCTTCGTTTCCGTCCCCGGCAGACTGCCGAGGCGAGCTCCGCTCCGGCTGCAGTTGCGGAGCGTTTGCATCCGAGGCGGTAGTGTAAGCGAGCCTTCCAGCTGGGTCAAGGAACCCGCCGCGTTGACCGGTCGCCGCCGCGCCCCTAGAATCGGTTCTGCCATGTTCGAGGCGCTGACGGAAAAGCTGCAGCGAACCTTCAAGAACCTGCGCGGGCAGGGCAAGCTGAGCGAAGAGCACCTGCGCGGCGCGCTTGCCCAGATCCGCGAGGCGCTGCTCGAGGCCGACGTCAACGTCGAGGTCGCCGACGCGCTGCTGGCGCGCATCGGCGAAAAAGCTCTGGGGCAGGAAGTGCTATTGCAGCTTTCGCCAGACCAGCAGGTCGTCAAAATCGTTCGCGACGAACTGATCTCTCTGCTCGGGCAGCCGGCACGGCCGAACTTCGCTTCGCGGCCCCCTTCGGTCTGGCTGCTCGTCGGCCTGCAGGGCTCGGGCAAAACCACGACCACGGGCAAGCTGGCCCGCTGGCTTGGCCGCAACGGGCACCGGCCGCTGGTGGTCTCCACCGATGTGTATCGCCCGGCGGCGCGGGAGCAGCTTGCGCAGGTGGCGCGTGCGGCCGGGGTGCGTTGCTTTGCCGCCGAAGGACTGCAGCAGCCGCTCGAAATAGCCCGGGCGGCGCTGCGCGAAGCACGGCTATCGGCCAGCGACGTGGTGCTGGTGGACACGGCCGGGCGGCTGCACATCGACGACGCCTTGATGGACGAACTGGCCCTGCTGAAGCGCGAACTGCAGCCGGCGGAAATTCTCTTCATTGCCGACGCGATGATCGGTCAGGACGCTGTGCGTTCGGCCAGCGAGTTTCACCGACGGCTCGGGCTGAGCGGCGTGGTGCTCACCAAGCTGGACGGAGATGCCCGGGGCGGCGCCGCGCTCAGCATCGGCAAGGTCACCGGAGCGCCCATCAAATTCATCGGCCTCGGCGAAAAGTACGATGCGCTGGAGCCGTTCTATCCCGACCGCATCGTCAGCCGCATCCTGGGCATGGGCGATGTGCTCACGCTGATCGAAAAAGCCGAGCAGGCCGTCGACCAGAAAAAAGCCGCGGAACTGGAACGCAAACTGCGCCGCGACGAATTCACCCTGGAAGATTTCCGCGACCAGTTGCGACAGCTTCGCAAGATGGGGCCGCTCGAACAGCTCGTCGGACTGCTGCCGAAGGTCGGTCCACTGGCACAGCTCCCGCGCGACGCCCAGGTGGATGAACAGCGCCTGAAGCGCGTCGAAGCCATCATCAACTCCATGACGCCGGAAGAGCGCGCCGACCACACCCTCATCGACGGCCGGCGGCGGCGGCGCATCGCGCGCGGCAGCGGCACCTCGGTGCAGGAAGTGAATCAACTGCTTCGCCAGTACATGGAGATGCGCCGGCTGATTCGACAGATGGGCAAGGCGGGGGCGGCCAGCAAGCTGCGACGTCTGGGTCTGGGCAAACTCACCGGCTGAACCAATCACTCTGGCATCGTGTCAAGGCTGGGCCTGCTGGCGCGCCCGTGCGTGCGCAGGCCGTTCTTCGCGGCCGGTATCGGGATTCGTGCCGCGCTCGAGCGCCAGAAAATAGGCGAGCCACTGTGCGGCTACGGTGTGCGGGAACAGCGCGAGCCAGTCGGGCGCGGCAGGTACGACCAGCACCGAGGCGGTGTGCACGTTGGCGGGCACACCGGAGCTGACCACAGCCAGGCCGTGAGCGCCGGTCTCGCACGCAGCGTGCAGAGCCTGCACGGTGCGGCGCGCGGCGGACGCAGTGTCCAGAAAAGCCACTACGGCAGCGCGTTCATCGCAGGCGGCCAGTGGGCCGTGCAGGAACTCCTCGCTCGAAAAACCTTCCGCGTGGAGGTAGCTGGTCTCTTTCACCTTCAGAGCCGCTTCGCGCGCGGTGATGCTCTGCAGTCCGGCACCGAGGAAAAACAGCCGGTCGCGCTGCACGAGCCAGCCGGCCGCGCTGCGGGCGTCGGCCTCTGTTGCGAGCGATCTCTCGACCAGTTCCGGCAATTGCTCGACGTCGCGCTCGGCGGTTGAGCTGGGACCCCACCCCCGGTGTCGCGCCACTTCTGCAGTGAGCAGCGCATGAGCGGCCAGCGCCGTCGTATAGCTTTTCGTGTGGGCCATGGAGATTTCCTGCTCGCAGGTCGTGACGACCACATCGGCGCTCTGCATTCCGCTGTCGCTGTCCTCTCCGGTAATCGCCACGGTGAACGCACCGGAGACTTTTGCCCGCTCCAGGGCTGCGACCGAGGAACCCTTGCTTCCGCGGTGGCTGGTGAGCAGCACTGCGTCCTCGGAGCTCAGCGCGAGCGGCGCGTGGACCAGCTCAAAGGATTCTTCTACGCGCATCCAGGCGCGCCCGCCGCTCAAATGTCGCAGGAAGCGCTCACCGGCCAGTGCAGCGTGCAGCGAGGTGCCGGTGCCGACAGAGAGAATCCGCTGGCGGCGCGCGATTGCGGCGGCTGCGTGCGCGATCCTTTCGCGCTGGCGAGCGAGCAGCCGCGCGATGCGCTCCGGCTGTTGCCGGATGGCTTCGTACATATGGTAGGGGTGCACGCGGCGCAGTCGCTCCGCTTCCATGGCCGACCTCCCTGAGAGGATTCTGGATGCCGGGAAACCGGTGCGATGGGCCTCCCTGCTGCCTGGACGCGCGATGCCCGTAGGGCAGGAACGGCTCTTCGTCACCCGGGCTTCTGCACCCTTCCGAAATGCAAGAGTGTATCGGCAACCGAGCACGGGGAACAGACAGCGCGCGAAATCCACAGGTCGCGAATGCCGCAGATGTTCGCCACGGACCGGAACTGCTGGCTAGGGTCGCTCTCCAGGACGCACCAGGGGAACGAAAATCACCGGCATCACACGCTGGATGCGTATGTCGCGCGGGCCTTTTGTGCCTTTCGTGATGAGCAGCAGTTCCTGCGTCTGGTAGCGCGCGCCCACGGGGATCACCATACGGCCGCCCGGCTTGAGCTGTTCGAGCAACGGCTCGGGGATGTGGTCGGGCGCAGCGGTGACGATGACGGCGTCAAAGGGTGCCTGTTCGGGCCAGCCCAGGTAGCCATCGCCGATGCGCACGTGGATGTTCGCGTAGCCCAGTTCGCGCAGGCGCTGCTCGGCCTGGCGTCCCAGCGGCTCGACAATCTCTATGGTGAACACCTCGGCGACCAGCTCGGCCAACACGGCAGCTTGATAGCCGGAGCCGGTGCCCACTTCGAGCACGCGATCGGTGGGCCGCGGATCGAGCAGTTCGGTCATCCGCGCGACGACGTAGGGCTGCGAGATGGTCTGGCCATAGCCAATCGGCAGGGGACGGTCTTCGTACGCATGCGGACGCTGCGCCGGCGGCACCAGCCGGTGGCGCGGCACGCGACGCAGGGCCTCCAGCACGCGGGCGCTACGGACTGGTTCGCCGCCGGTCCAACGCTCCGAAGCGAGCTGTGCGACCAGCGCTTCGCGCTGCCGGCGAAAACGCTCCTCTTCACGGTCCTGCGCCAACGCGGCAAAAGTCACCAAGACCATAGCCAGCGTTCCAGCCCTGGCCCTGCTTGCCGAAATCATGGTGCGAAGTGGGAGCATGTTCGGTGAGGCTGGCCTTCGGCCTGCGCTTCGGGCAAACTGAACTGCGCCACAACGGTTCGTGCCCCGGCAGCCGGAACCGTTCGGTTGCATTTTCGCTGCGCGCGGTGCATCTGCATGCCGCGCGAAGTTCATTCTAACAATTCCGGAGACCCGATGCCCCGCTATCTGACTCTGCACACCCTGGCCTGCCTGACGCGGCAAGGCGCCGAAGAGCTGGCGGCACGGTTGAGCACGGCGACGGATGTCGCCGTCCAGCGCGTGCTGGTCAATCTGACCGAAGGGAAGATGCTGGTGGAAGTGGAAGCCGCCGCACGTGAGTCGCTCGAAGCCTGGCTGCGCGCCGAAGGCATGCACTACGACTGGCTGCTGCGCATCGAATACGAGCTGCGCGAGGGACGGCTGGTCGCACCGGACTGATTTTCCTCACAACTTGCAGGCCGGTGCGAATCCTGTTAGTCTGCAACCGGTTCCCACCCGAGCAAGGAAGTGGGCACGTCCCCCGCCAGCCAAGGAGGAAGACCATGGCAGAGTTTGCGCATCCAGAAGTTCTGGTCAGCACGCAGTGGGTTGCGGACCATCGCAACGATCCCAACCTGCGCATCGTGGAAGTGGACGTAGACACCTCAGCCTACGAGCAGGGCCACATCCCTGGTGCAATTGCCTGGAACTGGCAGACCGAGCTGCAAGACCCGGTCCGGCGCGACCTGATCGGCAAAGCGGAATTCGAGCAACTGATGTCCCGCAGCGGCATTGCCAACGACACCACGGTGATCGTCTACGGCGACAACAACAACTGGTTTGCCTGCTGGGCCTTCTGGCAACTGAAATATTACGGGCACGAAGACGTGCGCGTGATGAACGGCGGGCGCAAGAAATGGCTGGAGGAAAAGCGCGAGCTTTCCACCGAAGTGCCCGTCGTGCCGACCACCAGCTACCGGGCCAAAGACCCCGATGCTTCGATCCGCGCCCGCCGCGACGAGATCTTTGCCGTGCTGGACGGCCGGCGCCCGGCCGTGCTGGTCGACGTCCGTTCTCCCGACGAATTCACCGGCAAGATCATCGCCCCGCCAGGGATGACCGAAACGGCGCAGCGCGGCGGCCACATCCCGGGCGCAGCGAACATCCCCTGGTCGCAGGCGGTGCGTGAAGACGGCACATTCAAAAGCGTCGAAGAGCTGCGCGAGCTCTATGCCAGTCGCGGCATCCGCGGCGACCAGCCGGTCATCGCCTACTGCCGCATCGGTGAACGTAGCTCGCACACCTGGTTCGTGCTGAAATACCTGCTCGGATTCGCCGACGTGCGCAACTACGACGGTTCGTGGACCGAGTGGGGCAACCTGGTCGGCGCGCCCATCGAAAAAGGCGAAGCCGCCCGCGCCGCCCGCTAGCTTGCCGAGGGGGATTCTCCAGCAGGGCGCTCGTTCGAGCGGGCGCCCTGGTGGTTTCTTCGCGCGTTGACGCCGCAGCCGGCCCGGCCTAAGATGCAGCGGCTTGGAATTCCACTCGGGAGCTTGCTGGATGCCGTCCGCATCGCGTTTTGTCCGCTTCGCCGTGCTCAGCCTGGGGCTGCTGGTCACACTCACCGCACCCGCGCAGCAGGACCTCGATGCCCTGATTGCGCGCGAGCTGGCTGCCCTGCGCGCCAGCTACGAACACCTGCACCGCCATCCGGAGCTTTCCTATCAGGAAAAACAGACTGCCGCCTATCTAGCCGGTGAACTGCGCCGGCTCGGCTTCGAGGTTACGGAAAACGTCGGCGCCTACGGCGTCGCCGGTCGCACCTCGCACGGGGTGGTGGCCGTGCTGCGCAACGGTGCGGGGCCGACCGTTCTGCTCCGCACCGACCTGGACGCGCTGCCCGTGGAAGAAAAGACCGGCCTGCCCTATGCCAGCCGCGTGCGCGCGTTGCAGGACGGCAGCGAGGTGCCGGTGATGCACGCCTGCGGCCACGATATGCACATGACTGCCTGGCTCGGCGCTGCGCGCATGCTGGTCCGGCTGCGCGAGCGGTGGCAGGGCACGCTGGTCCTGATCGGGCAACCGGCAGAAGAACGCGGCGCCGGCGCGCGCGCGATGCTGCGCGACGGGCTCTACACGCGTTTCCCGCGACCCGATGCCGTCATCGCGCTGCACGTTTCGCCCGACGTCCCAGCCGGCAAAATCGGATACCGCGAAGGCTATGCGCTGGCCAGCGCCGATTCGGTGGATATCACCGTGTACGGGGCGGGCGGCCACGGTGCCTATCCCCATCGCACGAAAGACCCCATTGTGATTGCTTCACAACTGGTGCTCGCGCTGCAAACCATCGTCAGCCGCGAAATTGCTCCTCTGGAACCGGCCGTGGTCACCGTGGGCTCCTTCCACGCCGGCACCAAGCACAACATCATTCCAGACCAAGCCCACTTGCAACTGACTGTCCGCGCCTACAAGCCCGAAGTCCGCGAACACATCCTGGCAGCCATCCCCCGCATCGCCCGCGGCGTGGCCCTGGCTGCCGGTTTGCCGGAAGACCGCCTGCCGCGCGTCGTGCACTCCGAAGAAGAGGCCACGCCTTCGACCTACAACGACCCGGCGCTCACCGAACGTCTGGTCGGCGTGCTGAAACAGGCTCTGGGGGAAGCCAACGTAGTGCGCACCGATCCGGTGATGGGCGCCGAAGATTTCAGTCGCTACGGGCTCGAAGAGCCTCGTGTGCCCATCTGCATGCTGTGGCTCGGCGCAGCCGACCCGGAACGGCTGGAAGCGGCCCGGGCCGCGGGCACCACCCTTCCCGGGCTGCACTCGGCCGAGTTCGCTCCCGTGGTGGAGCCAGCCATCCAGACAGGCGTGAAGGCACTGACCACCGCAGCACTCGAACTGTTCAAGAAATGATCGCTGGATGTGAAACCGGCCTTCTCGCTGTCTCCGAACTATAGAACTCTATCGTCGACGAATTGCAGGCACTCACTGCGTGCTGGCGTTCCGGGTTCAGGCGGGGTCGCACCACGGTGTGCAGAGGGAAGCCCGCACCACAAAAGACTGCGTCACGGTTCGCGCAGCCATCCGGCCGGAATCCAGTGGCGACGCGCCTCGTCGTAGATGGTACCGATCTGGGCGAGCAGCTCGGCATGGCGAGCTTCCAGCAGGGCGAGCTCGTTCTGCGGAGAAAGCCGCATGTGGCCGCGGTCGAGCCGCAAGCCCGGCTCGTGCCAGGCCATGGGATCAGCCAGTGCAGCGCGAAGGACAGCGATGCGCGCAGCGATGGTGTCGCGTTCGGCTTCCAGCGGAGCGAGCCGCTCCCGATACCACGCCGGGTCGAGCTCCTTCCGATAACCGACCCTGGCAGCGGGCGAGAAAGAAAACGCTGCCGGATCGCCGAACTGAGACACCGCCGCAGACTGCAGCGAAGCTTCTTCGAGCGTGTCGTTGGTCCACACCGTGCGCTGCGGTGGAGGCGGCGCGAAGGCAGCGGAGGGCATGTTCATCGCCAACAGGAGTCCGACCGCAACGCAGACTGTCACGTGCAACACGTTTGCCTCCCCGGGGACAAAGCCATTATAGCTCTCGCGGATCCGGTTGTGGTGCTACTGGGCCACGCCGGCCGGACGCTGCGCGGCCAGTTCGCGTCGCAGCGCAACCACAGCTTCCGCCGGAGGCCCCAGTCGGCGATAGTCGCTGAATTCGATCTGTTCATGCACGGAGAAGCCGAACAGAAATTTGCGTCCGCGGTAGTCGAATTCGTATCGCGCGGGCAGCCAGAGGCCCGGAGCGACCTCCAACTGCTCGATCACGAAGGTGCCGCCGCGATACAGCTTGCCGAGAATGCCGCCACCGAAGCTGATGTCTTTGAAAATCTCGGCTTCGGCGCGAACCAGTTGGGCGGCCCGCTCGTCAATCCAGACCACAGCGCGGACGCTCTGAAACGCCGCAGCGATCCGGCTGGGAGGACGAAAGTCTGGATTCGGCTCCAGCAGAAGGGTGGCCAGCGTGCGACCGTTGCGCTGTTCGCGTCCCAGCCAACGGACCAGGAAAGCCTCCCGGGTGGCTTCCACGGTTTGGTGGCGTTCGCGGCGACGCTTTTCGAACCGCTCCACCTTGGGCCGTTGCACGTCGCTGTTCGGGTTCTGGGCGCGCTCGAGTTCGCGGAGAACGCCCTCCAGTTGCTGGCGAACCTGTTCCGAGGGAACGGCACGATCCCCATCCTGCAGCAGGACCCGGATCGTGCCCGTGCCGGTGGGGAACACGCGATAGGTTTTGTCCTCCTTCAGCGCGGATTCTTCGGAGCCGCCCCGGAAAGAGCGATGGCGTTCGGTGCGTTCGTATTCGAGCAGGGCTTCGTCGTTGCGATGCTGATTGGCGATGACCTGGAAGAGCAGCGCACGCAGCTCTTCGCGGGAAGGGGTGGGTTCGGCAGCCGAGCGCACCTGGGCGTTCGGCACGGCGAGCAACGCCGTGGCGGCGAACGACGCAAAGAGCACCCTGGCTGCGCGCATTTTGGCACGACCGCTCCCCTTGGATGAATCGTGAGGCGGGGACGGTTGCATAACTATTGTACTCGGACTCGCCCGGTTCAGAAGAGCCATATCGTTCCCGGGATGCCTTTCGAGGACGTCGTACGGCACACACAGCTCGTCGTCCACCTGGGAGCGGAGAAGCCGCCATCGAGCAGGCCGGGCAGAATTGCTCAATTTCCTCTTCGAGGCGATAATGGGCACTCAGGATTTTCACAGCGCTGTGGTACTCAAAGCACGGAAGCTCATGCACCCTTTCGGGGGAACCGGCTCAGGTTCCGCCGGTTTCACAAACAGAACTGACCGACAGGAACGCAGGGAAAAATCGTTCGACTCTGTGGGACTAGGCCTATCCACCGCGGGCCTACCGGCAGTTGGCCGTAGCTGAGCATTCGGGAGGAACACCATGAAGAAGCAGGAAGAAGAACGTTGCGCCAGTGCGGTGCTCGACACGCCGGTGGGGAAACTGCGGGTGGTGGCTTCGCCCCGCGGCATCTGCCGGGTGGCGTTCGGCGCGCGCGGCCAGTCGGGCCCCGACGGTGCTCCGGCGGCCCGGCGGCATCTGGCGGCGGCTGTGGCGCAATTGCGCGAGTATTTTGCGGGGCGGCGCCGCCACTTTCGTCTGCGCGTGGAGCTGGCGGGCACGCGGCTCGAGCGACGCATCTGGCGGGCCTTGTGCAGAATTCCTTACGGCAGCACCGTCAGCTACGGGGAGCTGGCAAGACGGCTGGGGGTGCCGCGGGCCGCGCGGGCCATTGGCCGGGCCTGCGCAAGCAATCCGGTGCCGGTGATTGTGCCTTGTCACCGGGTGGTAGCGGCGGATGGTTCGCTGCACGGCTTCGGTGGCGGACTCTGGCGCAAGCGGCGCCTACTCGAACAGGAAGGGGTACGACGACCGCAGGAGCGGGCGACCCGCCCGCCACACCGCAGGCTGTAACCGCCGGAAGCACAGTTGCGTCCATTGTGACGATTGCAGCATCTAAACTCTTGCTATTTTCATTACCACTCAGGAGGAACCGAATCATGTACAGGCGGTTTGGGGTTCGCATGCTGTTTCTGGTGGGGTTGCTGGCGATGGCGGCGGCGACGGCGCAAGCTGAGCGTCGGCCGTTTGTGTTCGACCGGTCGCACAGCCAGATCAACTTTATTGCCGACGCGCTGCTGATCAGCGCGCACGGCTATTTCGAGCGGTTCGACGGAGAGATTCAGATCGACCGGGAGAACCTGGAAAACTCATCCATCCGGCTGGTGATCGAAGCGGCCAGCATCAACACGCGCAACGAACGTCGCGACAATCACCTGCGCAGCGCCGACTTTTTCGATGCAGCGAATCACCCGCAGATCACCTTCACCAGCACCTCCATCCGCCGCGTGGACGAGAAAAACGTCATCATCACCGGCGAGCTGACCATCCGTGGTAATACGCGCACGATCGAGGTGCCCGCGCAAATCGTGTTCCTGCGCGACACCAATGGACGTTTCCGCGGGCAGTTCCAGCTCAACCGCAAAGAGTTCGGGGTCAGCTACAACTCCACCATGAACCCCATCGAAGACATGGTGTCGGTGCAGTTCGACTTCCACCTGGTGGACCAGCAGGCCATGGAACAGCGCCGGCAGCAGCAACAGCGGCAGCCGGGCAACTCGGGTCCGTAAGCAAGCCAGCGGCGCTACGGCCGCGGGGCCGACTGCGTCTGCCGGGCGGCCGTCCATGGCGGCACCACGCCGTTGACGCGCGCGTAAGCGATCATCTGTCCCAGATGTTCGTGAGCGTGCGTGGCCAGCAGGAGCAGCACGTTGCGGTAGGTGGAGTCGCGTCCGAACAAGCGCACCGCCTTGTCGAGATCGGTGTCGGCGACCCCTGCAACAGCCCGCTTCACGTGCGCAAAGCTGTTTTTCAGGTGCTCGATGATTTTCGCTTTGTCGGTCGTGGAGCGTTCGAACCCCTGCGGAGCGAAACCCTCCGGGGGCTGCGCCCCGAGGGTCCGGGGAATCGAGAAGTTGCCGCCGGCCACATGCAGGAAGACCTCGCTGACCGAACGGACACCTTCCCCGGGGCGCCAGGTGTATTTCTCCTGGGGGATGGCTTCGGCGAGTTGGACGAGTTTCGTTTCCGCGTCCTGAATCCAGAAGAGGATTTCGGCGCGAAGTCCGGAGACATTGGCCGCGTCCTGTGCTCGCGCGGGCATTCCGAACAGCCCAAGCAACAGCACCGTACAACAGCCACGGCTAAGCAATCGCTTCATCGGTGTCCCTTTCCTGCCGGTACGGGCGCGGCCCGCAGCCGGCTCGGCGTGAATTGCTCCGACGGTGACTCCGCCGGGGTGCAGCCTTTTTATCGCAAACCCGGGCCGGTGTCGAGTGCCGGGGCCAACGGTAAACTTTGTCGCGTCACCAAGCGTATAGATAGAAGGAAGGCTGGGCGCAAACGCCATGCGAGCCGACCTGCTGGCCAAGACGGTAACGTTTCGCGAGACCCTGCGACTCGCTCTGCAGACACTGCGCAGCCACAAGCTGCGCAGTTTCCTGACGCTGCTCGGGGTGATTCTGGCGGTAGCGGCCCTGGTGGTGGTGATGAGCGCGGTCGAGGGGCTGAATCGCTACGTGGGCGAGCAAATTGCGAATTTCGGCGCCAACGTGTTCGTCGTGAACCAGATGGGCATCATTACCAGTCTGGAAGAGTTCCTGAAGGCGCAGCGGCGGCCACCCATCACCCTGGAAGATTTTCAGTGGCTGCGCGAAAACATGGAACTGGCGGAAAGCGTCGCCGCCGGCGACGACACCCGGGTCGAGGTGCGCTACGGCAGCGAAGTGCTGGAAGAGGTCGCGCTGGTCGGGGTGACACCGAACTTTCTCGAGGTGCGCGGCTGGGCGCTGGACCACGGCCGCTTCTTCACCGAGTCGGATGAACAGCGGCGGGCACCGGTCTGTGTGGTCGGCACCGACATCACCGACCGCTTTTTCCCTCGATTGGACGCTATCGGCAAAACCATTCGGTTGGGTGCTCAATTCTGTGAAATCGTGGGCACACTGAAGCGCATGGGCACGCTGCTCGGCCAATCGGCCGACAATCTGGTTCTGATTCCGCTGGGCACATTTCGCAAGGGGTGGTCGCGGCCGGGTGCGTCACTGTTTCTGCTCGTGCAGGCGGCTTCGCCGGAGCTGATGCCGGCCGCTGAAGACGAAGCGCGCCTGCTGTTGCGGGCGCGGCGCCATGTGCCCTACCGCGAGCCGGACAACTTCGGCATCATTGCGCCGAGCTCGATCACCAGCTTGTGGAAACGGCTGACGGGCACCATCTTTGCCACCGCGCTCGGGCTGACCTCGGTGTTCATGGTCGTGGGCGGAATCGTGATCATGAACATCATGCTGGCCAGTGTGACCGAGCGCACGCGCGAAATCGGCATCCGCAAGGCACTCGGGGCGCGCCGACGACACATCGTGATGCAGTTCCTGGTCGAGTCGGCCGTGCTGGCTGCCACCGGCGGCGTGATCGGGCTGGCGCTCGCTTTCGGATTCGGCGCGCTGGTGCAGATGGCGGTCGGCTTCCCGATGTATACGCCGCCCGGTGCGGTGGTGATTGCATTGCTGCTGTCCACCTCCGTGGGGCTGTTCTTCGGCATCTACCCAGCCCTGCGGGCAGCACGCCTGGAACCGGTAGAAGCCATGCGTGCAGAGACCTGAGGCCCGCACGACGATCCAGGTTGGTCCAATGCAACTGCGACAAGACATCCGCGAAAACTTGGCCCTGGCCCTGGACACCATCCGCAACCACAAGCTGCGCAGCTCTCTGACCGTGCTCGGCGTGGTGATGGGAGTGGCGGTACTGATTCTGGTGGTGGGGCTGGTGGCCGGCATCGACCAGGCCGTGGTGGAAGAGATGACCGGCTTCGGCACCGACACGGCCTACGTCAGCCGCTTCGCGCAGGGGCCGCGGGTGGGTCGGCTGTCGCGCGAGGAGCGGATGCGCAAACCGCTTGCGCCGGAAGATGCCGAGTTCATCCGCGCTGCCTGTCCGGCGGTGAAAACGGTGGCCACGAATATTTTCGTCTTCGGCCTGCACCAGGTGCGCTATCGCGACCAGACCGTGCAGCCGGTGGAATTCCGCGGCACCACGCCGGAGTTCGTCGAAGTCTACGGCAACGCCACGATGAAAGAAGGGCGCTTCTTCACTCCCTCGGAGAACCAGCACCGGCGCAACGTGGTGGTGCTCGGGGAAAACGTGGCCCAAGCGCTGTTCCCTGCCGGCGACGCGCTGGGGCGCGAGGTGCTGGTGAACGGTTTCGGGTTTCTGGTCATCGGAGTGTTTCAGAAGCCGAAGGGCGGTTTCGGCGAAAGCGACGAAGACCGGCGCGTGGTGATCCCTTTCGAGACGCTGAAAAAACTCTATCCTGCTGCCGAAGAAGTGGGCTTCCGCATCCTGGCCTATCCGGGCCAGATCGAACAAGCGGTGGATCAAGTGCGCGAAGTGCTGCGGCGCCGCCGGAACGTGGGCTACAACGAACCGGACAACTTCGCCATCACTACGGCTGCCCAGGCGATCGAGCAGTTCCGCAACATCGTGGGCGGCATCGCCATCACCGTGGTGGTGCTGAGCGCCGTCGGCCTGCTGGTGGGCGGCGTGGGCGTGATGAACATCATGCTCGTTTCCGTGACCGAGCGAACGCGCGAGATCGGAGTCCGCAAGGCGATCGGTGCGCGACGGCGCGACATCGTCTGGCAGTTTCTGCTCGAGGCGATGACCCTGACCAGCCTGGGCGGAGCCGTCGGCATCGCGCTGGCCGCTGCCATCATCGGGGCGGTGCGCGCGGCGACGACGCTGGCCGTCACGGTCCCGCTCTGGGCCGTGCTCGTAGGCCTGGGCGTTTCTGCCAGCGTGGGATTGATCTTCGGTGTCTGGCCGGCGATGAAAGCGGCGCGACTCGACCCGGTCGAAGCCCTTCGCTACGAGTAATCGCCCAAAGGAGAGTGTCTTGCGAGCCAGGCTTGTGCCTGCGCACTCAGGGGTGGGAACCGGCAGCGGCGGTTTGCAAGACCTGGAAGGCCGGATCACTCGCCCAGTGCTGCTGGAAGTTTTTGACGTAATGTTTCAGGTGGCGGAACCAGAAGCCGCGAAACTTGAACGTTTCCATCTCCGCCAGCGCCTGTTCCGCAGTCCATCCCTGCACCGCGATGCGATACGCCGCCAGCATCACACCGGTGCGTTCCGCGCCCCGCTGGCAGTGCACGAAGATTTTCCGGTCGCGGTGTTCCTGCAAAAGTTGTAGGAACTCGGCCACCTGACGGTTGTCCGGTTTCTGAAAACCGCTCCAAGGGATGTGGACCAAGCGGATGCCGAGCGCTTCGAGCTGGGCCCGTTCCGGTTCCACGTCGTCGGCATCGTTGCGGAAGTTCACCACGATTTCGATGCCCAGCTCCTGCAGGCTGCGGTAGCCGCCCGCCGCTGCCTCGGGCTGTCCGCCGCGGTAGAGATTTTCATGCACCCGGCCCAGATTGGGCAGGCCAGGCATGTGCAGCTTTTCTGCAGGCGCAAATCGTGCGTCCGTTTCGATGGCCGGACCCGCTTGCTGGGCGATAGAAACGGCGCTGTCGAAAAGAATCCAGGCACAGAGCAGCAACAGCGCGGAGAAGGGTAGGGTGGCTCGCTGCAAGCTGCGCATGACCACAGCGTAACGGTTCGGCGCTGCGGGGTCAACACACCGGGCAAGCGCGCACTCGGGGGCCCGATACCGTTTGGGGCACGATTTGCAAGAGACCCACTAGGAATAGATACTTTGAACAAATCGAACACAAAATTTTGCGCTTTGCCCTTGACAAGTTTTCCCCCAGCCGTATACTGCGCCCCAGGTTCGGGGGATTCGCAGCCGCCGGTCAGCTTGCTTTCGGGCCCTGCGACACCTTCCCGGCTGACTCCAATCTAAGAGAACAGGCCCTGTGCCTCTGCTCGGCCCGCAGCGGGCGTGCGCGGAAGGCGGCAGGCGGAGCCTCTCTCTTTTCAGCTTCCGGGAAGCCCTGAGGGACCCCCGGGCCGCACCCCGGGGAAGACGGGCGCGGCCCTGACCGGCACAATACACTGCACCCCGGATGGAGCGTTGCGGTGCAGCGGCGGTACAATGGAACTACCGCCTCTGCCCATCACCCGGTCACCCCGGGCGGGAACTTGGCGGCCAGCGTCCCGAGGATCAGCGGGCACTGTGCCGGCGCGGAGGCGAACATGGCGGAACCGAAGACGGCCCTGAGCGGAACGAACGAATCCACCGCAGGTACGGCGACACGCATGGCCCAACAAACCACCAAAACCGGCCTGGAATTCCCGCGACGATTCACCGACGGAAAGACGCACCCGTTCGACCGCATCGAATGGGAGCTGCGTACCGCCCAGATCGCCAACGAGAAGGGCCAGGTCATCTTCCGCCAGGAAAATGTGGAAGTACCGAAGTCGTGGTCGATGACGGCCACGAACATCGTGGCGTCGAAATACTTCCACGGCCGGCTGGGCACCCCGGAGCGGGAATCTTCGGTGCGCCAGTTGATTGGTCGCGTGGTGAACACCATCGTTGACTGGGGCGAGCGGGGCGGCTACTTCGCGACCGCAGCCGACCGCGAGGCCTTCCGGGACGAACTCACGCACCTGCTCGTGGAACAGAAAATGGCTTTCAACAGCCCGGTGTGGTTCAACGTCGGCGTGCAGCCGAAGCCGCAGTGCTCGGCCTGCTTCATTCAGTCTGTCCAGGACGACATGGCCAGCATCATGGAGCTGGCCAAGACCGAGGCCCTGCTGTTCAAGTGGGGTTCGGGAACCGGCACGAACTTTTCGCGACTGCGCGCCAGTCACGAACCGCTCTCGGGCGGCGGCATCGCCTCCGGGCCGCTCAGCTTCATGAAGGGGTTCGACGCTTTCGCCGGCGTCATCAAGTCCGGCGGGAAAACACGCCGCGCCGCCAAAATGGTGATTCTGAACGTGGATCACCCGGACATTGTGGAGTTCATCGAATGCAAGATGAAGGAGGAGCGCAAGGCACACGCCCTGATCGAAGTCGGCTACGACCCCTCGCTGGACGGCGAGGCCTACAGCTCGATCTTCTACCAGAATGCGAACCACTCGGTGCGCGTTCCGGACGAGTTCATGCAGGCCGTCGAGGAAGACCGCGACTGGTGGACGCGGAATGTCACCGACGGGCAGCCGGCCAAAAAGTACCGCGCCCGCGACCTGCTCTGGAAAATCGCCGAATCCACCTGGCACTGCGGCGACCCGGGCATGCAGTTCGACACGACCATCAACCGCTGGCACACCTGCAAGAACACCGACCGCATCTATGCCTCCAACCCATGCTCGGAGTACATGTTCCTGGACGACACCGCCTGCAATCTGGCCTCGCTGAACCTGCTGAAATTCCTGGGACCGAACGGGCAGTTCGACGTCGAGGGTTTCCGGCACGCGGTGGCCCTCACGATTACCGCGCAGGAAATTCTGGTGGACAACGCCAGCTATCCCACCCCGAAGATTGCCGAGAACTCGCACAATTTCCGTCCCCTGGGCCTGGGCTACGCGAACCTGGGCGCGCTGCTGATGTCCATGGCGATGCCGTACGATTCCGATGAGGGCCGGGATGTGTGCGCCGCGATCACGGCGCTGATGACCGGCGAAGCCTATGCGCAGTCGGCCCGCATGGCCGAGCGCATGGGGGCGTTCCCCGGCTTTGCGGTGAACCGCGAGCCGATGCTCGACGTGATCCGCATGCACCGCGAAGCGCTGCGCGCGATTCACCCGGAAAACGTGCCGGCGCCGCTGCTGGCGGCTGCGCAGCAAGTCTGGGATCGCGCGCTGGAGCTCGGCGAGCGGTACGGCTACCGCAACTCGCAGGTCACTGTACTCGCGCCCACCGGCACCATCGGATTCATGATGGACTGCGATACGACCGGCATCGAACCGGACCTGGCCCTGGTGAAGTACAAGAAGCTGGTCGGTGGCGGGGTGATCAAAATTGTCAACAACACGGTGCCGCGTGCACTGATGCGGCTGGGATATTCGCCGGAACAGGTCTCGGCCATTGTGGACTACATCGACCAGAACGGCACCATCGAAGGTGCACCGGGCCTGAAAGAAGAGCATCTGGCGGTGTTCGACTGCTCGTTCAAACCCGCCAAAGGCTCCCGGGCCATTTCCTGGCAGGGCCATCTGAAAATGATGGCCGCGGCGCAGCCGTTCCTTTCCGGCGCGATCAGCAAGACGATCAACATGCCCGAGCATTCCACGATCGAGGACATCATGAATGCCTACATCA
>JBBIQG010000002.1:0-477215 GCA_037442425.1 Acidobacteriota bacterium
TACTGGGTGAACTGGGCCATAGAGAAGGAGGCGACTCCCTGGAACTTGACTTCGTGAAAGTCCACGCTTTTCTGGAACGTGGCCTCGCTGAAGTCGGCGGTCTGGGTGAACGTGGCCCCGCTGAAGTCGGCATACTGGGTGAACACAAAGCCACTGAAATCGTGGACCGTGTTTGGGCAATACTGGGAAGTGCCCTTAAAAATGGCCTTAATTTCCTGCCAGAACGGATTCCAGGGTTTGTTCGGGTCGCGCGAGTGCATCAAGCAGACAGGCTGCGGATCCACACCGGCCGGGGCCGGATGGATGAGCCTCCTGCAAGGATGCCCGTTCGACTTTCTGTATGAGCATGTTTGCGGCGCTGAAGACGGGGAAGCAGAAGCCATGGGCGAATTATACCAATGTGAGAATCGTCAAGCAGTAAACGGGCGCGTCCGGCTCCGTCTGGCACTACCGGGGAGTTGCTCCGTGGCGGGCGCGGCTAGCGGGCCGCGGCGATGCGGCCGGCGGTGCGGCGGACGGTGCCCGGCTTGGGGCGCAGCGCGGCCAGCAGCTTTTCCGCAGGCAGGGTGTTCAGCACGTCTTTCTTTTCGAGCCAGCCGCGCCGCGCCATCTTCACCCCGTACTTCATGAAGGGCAGGTGCGCGGTGGTGTGCGCGTCGGTGGAGATCACGATCTTCACGCCCCGCTCGCGGGCCATGCGCAGGTAGGTATCTTTCAGGTCGAGCCGGTCCGGGTAGGAATTGCATTCGAGAGCCACGCCGTGCTGGCGAGCGGCTTCGAGCACTTTTTCCATGTCGAATTCGAACGGGTCGCGCCGGAGCAGCAGCCGGCCGGTCGGGTGGGCGAGGATTTGCGTATAGGGATTTTCGATGGCGGCCAGCAGGCGCTCCGTCATCGCCGCGCGGTCCAAGTTCATGTAGGAGTGCACCGAGCAGACGACGACGTCGAGCTGCGCCAGCACTTCCTCGTCCAGGTCGAGCCGGCCGTCTTTCAGGATGTCCACTTCGATGCCGGCCAGCAGCCGGATGTCGTCGAACCGTTTCTGGGCTTCGCGGATTTTCCGGATCTGCTCGAGCACGCGCCGCTCATCCAGCCCGTTGGCCACGGTCACGGCTTTGGAATGGTCGGTCAGGGCGATGTACTGGTAACCGAGCCGGCGCGCGGCTTCGGCCATCTGTTCGATGGAGTTTTTGCCATCGCTGGCGGTGGTGTGCATCTGCAGGTCGCCGCGGATGTCTTCGAGCGCAATCAGCTTCGGCAGGCGGCCGGCGGCGGCGGCTTCGATTTCACCGCTGGCTTCGCGCAGCTCCGGTTCGATGTAGGCCAGTTTCAGCTTGCGATAGATTTCCGCTTCGGTGGCGCCGGCCACTCGCCGTTCGCCCTTCAGCGTGGCCAGCGCGTATTCGCTGAGCGTGTAGCCCATTTCGTTGGCGCGGCGGCGGAGCTGCACGTTGTGCTCTTTCGAGCCGGTGAAATAGAGCAGCGCGGCCCCGAAACTCTTTTGCTCCAGGATGCGCACGTCCACCTGCATCCCGCTGGTCAGTTGGAAGCTGACCTTGTTTTCCCCCCGCGCCAGGATGCGCTCGATCCCCTCGAATGTCAGGATGTGCTCGGCCACCGCCTGCACGTGCTGCGGGCTGTCTTTTCCGCGGGGCAGCGTGACCAGGATGTCCAGGTCGCCGATCGTTTCCTTGCCGCGGCGCAGCGAGCCGGCCGCTTCGGCGGCGGCAATCTGCTTGCCCAGCCGGCGGATGTGAGCCAGGATGGCCTCGGCGGCGGCTTCCGCCACGTGGATGTGGAACCGGCCCGAGGCTTTCTGGAAGGTTTCCACGGCTTTCAGGATGTTCTGTTCGCTTTTTTCGCCGAACCCGGGCAGTTCGCGCAGCTTGCCGGCGCGAGCCAGCTCCGCGACCTGTTCCACGGTGCCGGCCCGGAACTTCTTCCATAGCAGCGCCACCCGCTTCGGGCCGAGCGATTGCAGCTTCAGCAGGTCGAGAATCGTAGGCGGGTATTTCTCCAACAGCTTTTTGCGCAGGCTGTAGTCGCCGGTGCGCAGGATTTCGCGGATGTGTTCGGCCATCCGCTCACCGATGCCCGGCAGTGCCAGCAGCTTCGGTTCATCTTTGGCCAGCTCTTCGATGGGTTCGGGAAGGGCATCGATCAATTCCGCGGCGCGTTCATAGCTGCGGTAGCGGCCAATCTGGGCGCCGTCGATTTCCAGCAGCTCGGCGGTCTGTCGCAGGATGCGGGCGACTTCGCGGTTTTCCATGCTGCGATTATAGTGCCATGAGGTCGCAGCGGGTAGCTGGCGTTGCGGGTGCGCCCAGCGGAAAACACAAAGCCGCCCAGGGGGTGGGCGGCTTCGCGAGAATGAGGAATTCGCTGGGGAGCTAACCGATCTTGACCACGTTGGCAGCCTGCGGACCCTTCTGCCCTTGCACGATTTCGAATTCCACGGTGTCGCCTTCTTGGAGGGACTTGTAGCCATCCCCGACGATGGCCGAGTAATGCACGAAGACGTCGGCTCCTCCCTCACGCCCGATGAAGCCGTACCCCTTCGCATTGTTGAACCACTTCACTTGACCTGTTACTTTCAACTTCTCTCCTCCTTACGCGATCGGTATCACGTTGCAGGCTGCCCGTAGCACTCTGCCGGGGGACGGAGGCCCAGGCGCTGACAACCGGCCGGAGTCTATTCACGGCTGCCCGTCATGTCAAGAGAGCATCACAAGGTGTAACCCCGTCCAACTGAATGAATTAGCTTATGATATACATCCCCGGGAGAGTGTTTTAACGGGCCAGGTACCGCGCATAGAAGAGCAAGGCCGCAACGGATTTGGCGTCCCGAAGTGTGCCACGGTGAATCTTCCGTTCGAGTTCCGCTAAGGTGAATTTCCGCGTTTGGATGCGCTCGTCGGCTTCCGGCTGCGCGCTGCCTGGCCGCAGTCCGGTGGCCAGATAGACCAGCATCCGCTCAGAGACGAAGCCCGGGGTGGGGAACAGGTCGAGCAGCTTGCGCAAACGCCGGGCGGAATAACCGGTCTCTTCGAGCAGCTCCCGGCGCGCCGCCCGCAACGGCGGCTCGCCCGGGTCGATGCGTCCGGCCACCAACTCCCACAGAAATCGGCCCACCGCATGCCGGTACTGGCGCACCAACAGAATGCGACCGTCTGGGAAGAGAGGCAATAGCACGACCGAGCCGCTATGCGTCACGATGTCCCGAGTGACTTCGATGCCGCCCGGTTCGAGAACGCGGTCGCGTCGCACGCCGAACACCGGCCCGCGGTACAGGATCCGCGAACTGAGCAGCCGCGCTTTGGCCAAAGTCCGCTCCCGATGCGTCGCGCCATTCTACCCGAAGAAGTGGCCGGCAGGGACGGACGGCTGCGGGTTGATTGTCGCACGGGCAGTTTCCTATACTCGGCGGTGGCCGCTGCGCCGGAGCCTGCGACGAGCATGCCGATCAATACTCTGATTGTGGACGACGAAAAGCCAGCTCGCGACGAGCTGGCGTTCCTGCTGAAATCCTTTCCGGAAATCCACGTAGTGGGGCAGGGCAAGAACGGGCTGGAAGCCATCGCCTTGATCAAAGAACACCAGCCAGACCTGGTTTTTCTGGATGTGCAGATGCCCGGGTTGAATGGCTTCGGCGTGATCAAAAAGCTCGTGGAACGCAAACTGAAGGTGCCCCAGATTGTCTTTGCCACCGCCTACGACAATTACGCGGTGCAGGCTTTCGAAGTCCACGCCGTCGACTACGTGCTGAAGCCATTCGACAAAGCCCGTGTGGCAAGGGCCATCCAGCGCGCCAAGAAACTGATCGAAGCCGATGCATCGCCGATCGAACGGCTGGAAAACGTCATCCACCAGCTCAGCGCACAGACCCGGCCGACGGCCCCGCCGGTCAAGCTGGTGGTGCGCACACAAAATCGCATGCTGCTGCTGGATGCGAATCAGATGGTCTTTGCCCGGATCGAAGATGGCGTCATCACCATCTTCACGCCGGAATTCGAGGGCACTTCGAATTACCGTACGCTGGAAGAACTGCAATCGCAGCTCGATCCGGAAGTGTTCTGGCGCACGCACCGTTCCTACCTGGTGAACATCAACCAGATCAAAGAAGTGGTGCCCTGGTTCAAGTCCACCTTCCTGCTGCGCATGGCCGATCGGAAACAGAGCGAAGTGCCCGTCTCGCGCGCGCAGACCCGGCGTTTGCGGGAACTGCTCAAACTCTGACCGAAGACGGGCCCGTTCTCCTCCCGGAGACACTGTTTCCTGTGGCCGTACCCGGCTTGCGGCTGCAGGGTTTGCACTCGGTTGTGCTACACTGCCGCATTACGCGAGCGATGGATTTTTCACTCACCGACGATCAGCGCCTGATCCGCGACACGGTGCGCAATTTCATGGAAACGGAGCTGCGCCCGCTGGTGCGGGAAAACGACCGCGAGGCGCGTTTTCCCGCAGCCCAGGTGCGCAAGCTCGGAGAAATGGGCTTCTGCGGCATGCTGGTGCCGGAGCAGTGGGGCGGCTCCGGAGCCGATACGGTCAGCTATGCGATCATGCTCGAAGAGGTCGCCCGGGTCTGTGCCGCCACCGCCGTCACGCTGAGCGTGACGAATTCCGTCGTGGCGGCGCCGCTGTATCGCCACGGAACCGAGGTCCAACGCCGCAAATATCTTCCCCGGCTGGCCCGGGGCGAAATCCTGGGCGCCTTCTGCCTGACGGAACCGGCCGCGGGCTCCGATGCCGCTGGCATTCAAAGTCGCGCCGTGCGTCAAGGCAACGAATACCTGCTGACGGGCACAAAAACCTGGGTCACCAACGCCGGTCATGCCGGGCTTTATCTCGTGTTCGCCAAAACGGACCCGCAAGCCGGTGCACGCGGCGTCTCCGCCTTTCTGGTCGAACCGAACTTCCCCGGGTTCCGCATCAGTCGCTACGAAGATAAAATGGGCTTGCGCGCTTCCCACTCGGCAGAGGTCGTGCTGCAGGATTGCCGCGTGCCCGCGGAGAATCGCCTGGGGGAAGAAGGCCAGGGCTTGAAAATCGCGCTGGAGGCCCTCGATGGCGGTCGCGTGGGCATTGCGGCGCAAGCCGTGGGGATTGCTCAGGGGGCGTTGGAGGCCGCAATTGCCTACGCAAAGCAGCGGCGTGCGTTCGGCAGGCCCATTGCTGAATTCCAAGCCATCCAGTGGATGTTGGCGGATATGCAGACGGAAATCGAAGCTGCACGTGCGCTGACCTACTACGCTGCCTGGCTGAGAGATTCCGGTGCCGGCAAGCCCGGGCCGGCTGCTTCGCGCGCCAAACTGTATGCCGGGGAGATGGTGAACCGCGTCGTCTACCGGGCCGTGCAGATTCACGGCAGTCAGGGGTATTCGCGCGAAAGCGATGTCGAGCGCATGTATCGCGATGCCCGAGTCCTCTCCATCTATGAGGGCACCAGTGAAATCCAGCGGTTGGTTATCGCCCGCGACCTGCTCGGGCTGAGGTGAGCCGGACCATGCCCGCCAAACGGAAACGGGTACTGAGCGGCATGCGGCCCACCGGTCGGCTGCACATTGGCCATTACTTCGGCGCGCTCGAGAACTGGCTGAAGCTGCAGGAGCAGTACGACTGCTACTACTTCGTAGCCGACTGGCACGCGCTCACCACTGACTATGCCGATACTTCGCAGGTGGCCGGAAACCGCATCGAAATCGCGACCGACTGGTTGGCGGCAGGACTCGACCCGGAAAAGTGCACGATGTTTGTGCAGTCCTGGGTGCCTGAGCACGCCGAGCTGCACCTGCTGCTTTCAATGATAACGCCGCTGGGTTGGCTGGAACGGGTGCCGACCTACAAAGAGCAGCTCGAACAGATCAAAGAAAAAGATCTGCACACCTACGGGTTTCTCGGCTACCCGCTGCTGCAAACCGCAGACATCGTCATCTACGATGCCGACTTCGTGCCCGTCGGCGAGGACCAGGTGCCGCACGTGGAACTGGCGCGGGAAATCGTTCGCCGGTTCAATGCCGCCTACGGAGAAGTGCGCTGGCAAAAGTTGTCCGCCCGGAAGCGAGAAGCACTGTTCGGTTCGCTGCGTGATTCATCGAGCGTGCCTTGCAGCCCTGCGGAGCTGCATGCCTGGATGCGCAGCCTGTCGCTCGAAGAACGGCTTTCCCGCTTAGCCAATGCGAATGTGTCCGTGCAGCGTGTTCTAGTGGAACCGGATGTCTTGCTCACGGAAGTGCCGCGGCTGCCGGGTACCGATGGGCGCAAGATGTCGAAAAGCTACAACAATGTGATTTGGCTGAGCGAGCCGGATGATTCCATCCGCGAAAAAGTCCGCGGGATGATGACCGACCCGCAGCGCGTCCGCCGCAGCGACCCGGGCCGTCCCGAGGTCTGTCCGGTGTTCGCCTGGCACAAACTGTTCTCCTCGCCCGAAACGATTGCCTGGGCGGACCGCGAATGCCGCGTTGCCGGCATCGGTTGCGTGGACTGCAAAAATGCCATGGTCGACGGCTTGATCCGCTGGATTGCCCCGATTCGTGAGCGACGACAGCAGTACGAAGAGAAGCCTGAACGGGTCCGCGAGATTCTGGAAGAAGGTTCCCGAAAAGCGCGAAAAGTGGCGCGGAAAACCATGCGGCGCGTCCGGGAAGCGGTGTTCGGCGCCGCAGCCAAGAAAGCCACCGTTGCTTCGCGGTCCGGCGCCGCCACGCCTTCGGGATGAGAGGCCGTTTGCTTCGCACACCCGAGGCTGACGACGAACGGCAGTTCGCAGTACACTAACGGGCGGACACGGAACTCCCGACCGACCATGGCCGAACCACAACCGTATAAAGTCCAACTGGAGATTTACGAAGGGCCACTGGATCTTCTACTCGACCTGATTCGCAAGCAGGAGATGGACATTCATAACATTCCCATCTCGAAAATCACCAGCCAATATCTGGAGTACTTGCACCGGCTCGAACAGCTCGACATCGACGTTTCGGCTGAATTCATCTACATGGCGGCTACCCTGATCTACATCAAATCGAAAATGCTGCTGCCGGCCGACCCGCTCGCACCACCCGAAGAACAGGAAGATCCGCGGCAGGAGCTGGTGCACCGCCTGCTCGAACACGAGAAATTCAAGACGGCAGCACAGATGCTGCGCGAACGCCAGCAACTGGAAGCGCACGTGTGGTCGAAGCCCGATCGCACCCTGTACGAGGGCGAAGCGGCCGAAGGAGAGCTGGTGGTTTCGTTGGTGGACCTGGTCAAAGTGTTCCAACAGGTGCTGGAGCGACGTCGTCAGGTTGCCCGCATCGAACTGGAGCACGAACCGTTCACGGTCGCCCAGATGATGGCGCAATTGCGCACGCGGCTTCTGGCGGCCGACGACGCGTTGCCGCTCGAAGAATTTTTCGAAAGCTGCCCTTCGCGCCAAGCCATGATCGTCGCGTTTCTGGCTGTTCTGGAAATGGTACGGTTGCAGGCGGTGCTGGTGGTGCAAGAGGCACTGTTCGGCAGGATTCTGCTGCGGAAGCACAAGATGTTCGATACTGTATTCGCGGCGGAGGACGCCTGGGCCCAGGTGGATCAGCAATACCAGTGACCATGGAACGCACCGAACTGAAAGCGGCCATCGAAGCCATCATCTACGCGGCCGATGAACCGGCTACGCTGGAATCCATCGCGCAGGCCTGTCAGGTCGAAAAGGCCGAAGCGCGCGCTGTGATCGAAGAACTGATCGCCGCGACCACTGCGGAAGACCGCGGTGTGGAAATTCGCAAAGTGGCCGGCGGTTATCGCCTCTATACAAAGCCGCAGCACCACGAGGTCGTGCGCCGTTTCATCAAAAGTCTCCAGCCGCCGGTGCGGCTCACGATGCCCGCGCTCGAAACCCTGGCCGTGATCGCTTACAAACAGCCGATCACACTGCCCGAGATCAACGAAATCCGAGGAGTGAACTGCGCCGGGGTGGTCCAGACGCTGCTGGAAAAACGGCTGATCACCACGGCGGGACGCAAGCCGGTGCTCGGGCGGCCGATCCTGTACCGCACCTCACGTGAATTCTTGATTCGCTTCGGTCTGTCGGACCTGGACGACCTGCCCAGTCTGAAGGAGTTCGAGCAACTGGCCCGCGAAGCGCTGGGCGCCGAAGAGGGCGTGGCACCGGTAGAACCGGAGTCCTCTGAACCTCCGCAACCGGTCGAGTTCAGCGCCGAATCCCGCGAAGGGATCTCCACCGGGGCGGCTGGGGAACGGAACTCCGAAACAGCTTCTTGAGGTGAAACCAGGCCGCTGGGCAACCGTCTGATCCCCATGGAGGAACGTCTGCAAAAAATCATTGCGCGTGCCGGCATTGCTTCCCGTCGCCAGGCCGAACAACTGATTCTCACCGGCCAAGTAATGGTGAACGGCCGCGTGGTGAGCGAACTGGGCGCCAAAGCGGACCCTGAACGGGACCACATCCGTGTGGGTGGCCGGCTGCTCCGCCCGCAGACCCGGCGTCTGTACCTGGTGCTGCACAAGCCAGCTGGTTGTGTGACGACCCTGCACGACCCGCAGGGCCGTCGTACCATCGCCGACCTGCTGCGCGGTGTCGCCGGACGCGTCTTTCCGATCGGGAGATTGGAATACCACGCCTCCGGACTGCTCCTGCTGACCAACGACGGAGAACTGGCCGACCGCGTCCTGAAAGCTTCTCGCCGGCTGCCGCAGACCTATTGGTTGAAGGTAAAGAGCGCGCTGAGCGCCGAGGAGCTTGCGCAGATTGCTCGGCGCAGCGGCGTGCAGCTCCGTCGGCTCAGTCGCCGCCCGGAGGGCCGCAGCTCGCGCGGCGCCAATCCGTGGTATGAAGTTTCCATGACCGAGCCGCGACGCGACAACCTGCGCCGCTTGCTCGCCCGTCTCGGACACCCCGTCGAGAAGTTGAAGCGCACGAAACTGGATGGAATTGCACTTGCGTCTTTGCCGCCGGGCCGGTATCGTTCGCTTTCCCGGCAGGAACTCGAAGCGCTCGAGCGCGCCTGTGCGCCGCGCCCGGAGCTGCCGCAAAGGCACGACCTGTCGCCGCCGAGGACACAGAACGGATGAACCGTTCCATCGTCGAACTTGTTCCTCCGTTTATCCGCCAGATCGACCCCTATCGGCCGGGGCTTCCCGTAGAAGAAGTGGAACGCCGGCTGAATCTTCGCGCCATCAAACTGGCTTCCAATGAAAATCCTCTGGGCCCTTCGCCGAAGGCTGTGGAAGCAGCTCGTATGGCATTGGCTGAGGCCAACCGCTATCCCGATGGCGGAGGCTACTACCTGCGGCAGGAGCTGGCCACGCGGCTGGGCGTGCCCTTCGACAACGTCATTCTGGGTGCTGGTTCGACCGATTTGATCGAAATCGTCGCGCGCACCCTTCTCAGTCCCGCTGACGCTGCCGTCACCTCCGCCGGGTCCTTCCCCATGTATTCCATCGCCGTGCGCAGCATCGGTGCGCAACTCATCACGCGTCCGCTGCGCGAGTACACCTTCGATTTACCGGCGCTGCTCGAAGCGGCTACATCCAACACCAAGCTGTTTTTCCTGGCCAATCCGAACAATCCCACCGGCACCATGTTCACGGCTTCGGCGCTGGAACAATTTCTGCAGGAGCTCGAAAAGCTCTCTCCGGCCGTCGTCGTGCTCGACGAAGCTTATTTCGAGTACGTGCAGGCGCCCGACTACTCTCGCTCGCTCGAGCTGGTGCGCAGCGGAGCCAACCTGCTCGTGCTGCGCACATTCTCCAAAGTCCACGGGCTGGCTGGACTCCGCATCGGCTACGGCATCGGCCCAGCTCCACTGCTCGCGGAGATGAACAAGGTTCGCTCGCCCTTCAACACTTCCAATGTAGCCCAAGCCGCCGCGCGGGCCGCGCTGGACGATGCGGAACATCTGCGCCGCTCGGTCGAAACCAATCGCCAGGGATTGCAGCAGTTGACCGAGGGATTGCGTCGGCTGGGCTTGCGCCCGGTGCCTTCGGTGGCCAATTTCGTCCTGGTCGAACTGGGCCGCGCCGCCGCGCCCGTGGCCGATGCGTTGCTGCGCGAGGGCGTGATCGTTCGCCCCATGAGCTGGATGGGATTCCCGCAGGCCATTCGCGTCAGTGTAGGCACTGCAGAAGAAAATCGGACTTTGCTCGCCGCGCTGGATCGCGTGCTCCGCAGCGACGGCGAATCCGGGAGGAGTGCATGAGTCATCGCCGCGATGTTCCGCCTTCGCCAACCCCCTCGGTGCGGGGACAGGAAGATGCCATCACGGAGCTGCTCCGTCAGGCGCGCGTCATCGCTGTGGTGGGACTTTCCAGTCGCCGCTTCCGTCCCAGCTACGGCGTGGCGCAGTACCTGCAGGCGGCCGGGTACCGTATCGTTCCGGTCAACCCGAACGAATCCGAAGTGCTCGGGGAACGCGCCTACGCTCGACTGGAAGAAATTCCGTTCCCTGTGGACATCGTGGACATCTTTCGCCGCTCCGAGTTCGTGCCGGAGATTGTCACCAGCGCGATCCGCATCGGTGCCCGCGCCGTCTGGATGCAGGAAGGCGTTCTGCATCCGGAAGCAGCAGAAATCGCCCGCCGGGCAGGGCTGCGCGTCGTCATGAACGCCTGTATCCTGAAGGAGCACGTGCGGCGCTTCCGGCTTGCCGCCGACTGAGCCGGTCACCGCAGCGCATAGACCAACAGGTGCTGGCTGCCCGGCTGCAGCACGGCCAGCCAGCGACCGTCGGGAGAAAGTTTCGCGTCGCGGAAGCTCAGTCCGTGCAGCACCGGTTCCACCTCACCGCCCGGCAACCGTACCCAGTACAGGCTCCCGGAACGATTCTCCACGCTGCGGTGCAGCAGCAGGCGCGTCTCATCCGGCGCCCACTGGTAGCGGCCGTAGGCCATCCGCACGCGGGTTGTTTCTTTCGGCTTGTCCAGCCGGCGGATTTCCAGGGTATCCGCATCGAGGAAATACGCCACCTTTTCGCCGCTGGGGGACACGGTCAAGTGACCGAAAAATCCTTCGAGCTCGGCAAGCAGTTGGCGCGTCTGCCGTTCCAGATCCAGTCGTACCAGCTGGAATGGCTCGCGCAATTCCGCGTCCCGCTCGATTGCCACGGCCAGATTCTGTTGCGCGATCCAGGCGACAGCAGCAAAGGTGCTCTGGGGAAATAGCTGCCGACCGCGTCCGGCCACCGGCCGCACCGTGTGCAGCGAAAAAAGCAGTCGCGGAGAGACCTCCTCCGTCAGATAGCCCACGGTGACGCCATCGCCGAGCCAGGCGGCACCGAGGGCTTGCGGAATCACACTATCTCCTCCTTGAATTTTGATCTCCTTGCCGTTTTCATCCAGCAGCAGGGTCATCCACTGTTCACGGGTGTTGCCGCGTTCGTCCACCATCTGCCGCGTGTCGAGCTCGGCGGTCAGCCGGTGCCCGTCGGGCGACCAGTGCAGACTCCGCACGGTGTAGCTGAACGGGATGCGCGTACTGACGATCTTTTCACCGTTGACGATGCGCCGGCGTTTGCCATCGGCGAGCGAAAGCAGCCAGATATCGTCGCGCTGCATTTCCAGCCGCTGCTGCCGGACCACGCGTCGCACGGCGAAGACCAAACGCACGCCATCCGGTGCCCAGCTCAGGGCCACGCATTCCTCTTCGATGCGTTGCGTCGGTGCGTTGGCGTCGGTGTTCTGGGCCAGGAAGGGCTCGCCGGACAGACCGAGCAGCAGGACAAGCAGCAGCGCTACGGAACTTATGCGCCGGCCATGTTCCTGATTCTGCATCGCTCTCCTCGGATGCGGCAGCGGCGGAGTTTATTCCGAGTCCGGTTTGGACTGCCGGCTGCGGATTCGACGAATCTCCTCCAGCCGCTGGCGCAGTCGCGCCTCAAATCCCTGGTCGGTCGGCCGGTAATATTGCCGTTCGCGCAGCGATTCGGGCAGGCAGGGCATATTGGTGACCTTTTCCTCCGTGTCGTGCGCGTACTGATATCCACGTCCGTAGCCGAGCTGCTGCATGAGACGCGTGACCGGGTTGCGCAGATGCAGCGGCACGGGTTCGGCCATCGTCTGCTGCAGGTCCCGTTGCACCTGCTGATAGCCGGTGTACAGCGCATTCGATTTCGGTGCCAGCGCCAGGTACACTGCAGCTTCCGCCAACGCCAGGTTCCCCTCGGGCATACCCACGAAATCGGCCGCCTGCATGGCTGCGACCGCAATCGGCAGGGCCTGCGGGTCCGCCAGGCCGACGTCTTCGCTGGCAATGCGCACCAGCCGTCGCGCAATGTAACGAAGATCTTCCCCGGATTCCAGCATTCGTGCCAACCAGTAGAGCGCGGCGTCGGGGTCCGAGTTGCGCACGGATTTGTGCAGTGCGGAGATCAGGTTGTAATGTTCTTCCCCGGCCTTGTCGTAGGGCAGCAGCCGGCGTTGCAGCACCGCTTCGAGCACGGCCATGTTGAGCACGTGTCGGCCAGCCGAATCCGGCGTCGTGCCCATCACCATGGCTTCGAGCGTATTCAGGGCGGCGCGCGCGTCGCCGTTGGCTACCCGGGCAATCCGCTCCAGCACTGCTGGATCGACTTCGATGGCCAGGCTGCCCAGTCCGCGTTCGGGGTCTGCGAGCGCCCGCTGCAACAGCAGAACAATCTGTTCGGTTTCGAGCGGTTTCAGCACATAGACACGGGTGCGCGAGAGCAGTGGCCCGATCACTTCGAACGACGGGTTTTCTGTGGTCGCGCCGATCAGGATTATGCTGCCGCGTTCGACGTGAGGCAGAAAGGCATCCTGCTGTGCTTTGTTGAAACGGTGAACTTCGTCCACAAACAGGATTGTGCGTCGGCCGCGTTGCCGCAACCGTTCTGCATCAGCCATCACCTGTTTGATTTCCCGAATTCCACTGAGCACGGCGCTGAACGGAATGAACTCGCTGTGCGTGAGCCGCGCGATGATTTGGGCCAGGGTCGTTTTGCCACAGCCGGGCGGTCCCCAAAGAATCATCGAGCCGATGCGATCCTGTTCGATTTGCGTGCGCAGGGGCTTGCCCGGGGCGAGCAGATGCTCCTGGCCCAGCACCTCGTCCAGCGTTCTCGGACGCATCCGTTCAGCCAGCGGCTGTGTATCGCGACCTGCGAGGGTCGGCTCGGCGTTGCGGAACAGACTCATGCCGGCTCTCCTGCCCGTTGTCGGGCAGCTTCATAGAGGAGGATGGCCGCGGCCACCGCGGCATTCAGCGACTCCACCGGCCCGCCGGTCAGAGGGATGTGCACCAGGGCATCGGCGGCGCGTTCGATTTCGGCTGGCAGTCCGGCACCTTCGTTCCCCACCAGCAGTGCCAACGGGACACGGAAGTTCAGCGCGGCCGGTGCCACACCGTGCACAGCCGAAGCGGCGACAATCCGAATCCGCGAGATGCGCAATTGGGCCAGCAGCGTGGGCAACGATGTACCGACCAGCAGCGGCAACCGCAGCGCAGAGCCCGCCGAAGCCCGCAGCGCTTTTGGGGCCAACGGATGGGCCGAGTTCTGCTCCCCCAGACGTGCGGTCACCACGCCAGTGGCCCCCAGTGCTTCCGCCGTGCGAATCATCGTGCCTACGTTGCCGGGGTCCTGTACGCCGGCCAGCACCAGCACAAGCGGTTGAGGCCCGCGCAACAGATCCTCGAACTTCCAAGCGCGCGGGCGCACCAGTGCTGCGATGCCCTGCGGCGTTTTCGTATCGGCAACTGTGGCGAACAGTTTTTCCGTGGTTCGCAGCAGGCGCGCGCCGGGACCAAGCTGACTCAGCCAGCGAAATAGCAACGGTTCACCGCGGGGACTCACCAGCACGGCAGCGATTTCCAAGCCGGCGCGAATGGCTTCTTCGACCAGGTGTGGCCCTTCCACGCCAATGCAACCTTCCCGCGTCATCCGTCCCCTCACCAGAGCCATGCGGAACTGCTTCAACCAGCGATTCTCGCGGCTGGTGACAGTTTCTGCGGGGATCGGCAATGGCGAAGCAGAGGCCTGCATAGTTTCAGCCTACCTGGCCAGCCGCCTCCGGGCAAGTCCAGCGGGATCCGGCGGATCATTCCTCGGCCAGTGCCGCGCGGATCTTGCTTTCGTTCACGACACCTTCGCGCAAGATGCGCCAGGTTTCGCCGCGCAGCTCGACAATCGTAGACGCTAGCGAAGCCCCTGTATCGCCGGCGTCCAGGATCAAAGGAAGCTGAGCACCGAGCTGTTTGACCAATTGCTCTGCGTTGGAACAGGGAGGAAAACCGGAAAGGTTCGCACTGGTGCCCGTAATCGGATTGTTGCAGGCCTGAATCACTGCGCAGGCGATCGCAGAGTTCGGCCAACGCAAGGCCACGCGACCGGTGCCGCCGGTGACCTTCAGCGGGATACGGTGGGAGGCATCCACGACCAAGGTGAGTGCACCCGGCCAGAACCGTCGCGCCAGTTTGAAGAAGGTGTCGGGCAGTTCACGCGCCAACACCGCCGCTTCCTCGATCGAGCTGACCAGAATCGGCAGCGCTTTCTTCTCTTCGCGGCCTTTGATGCGATAGACCTGCTGAACGGCCGAGAGGTTGAACGGGTCGGCCGCCAGCGCGTAGAACGTATCGGTGGGCACGCCGACCACCTGTCCGCTGGCAATCAGATTAGCGGCGTAGCGGACAGCCTGCTCCTCGGGTTCGGAAGAAGAAACCTTCAGGAGTTCAGCCGGCAAAGCACCCTCACTGGTGCACGCTCCCGACGCGGCAGGGAACGAGCCGACCGCTCACGGTGTCCCGTTCACGGTGAACCGTCCGGCCCGAGCCGGATTCGTTTCGCGGCAAACTACCACAACCGCCAAGCGCGACGCAAGCAACTCACCTGGGCCCGGGCGGCACCAGTTTGCCCAGCACCACGGCCTGGCGCGCTCCGGTAGCTCCAGGCAGGTTGGTCGCGCGGCCGTGGTAGCTTTCATAGGCCAGCACAGCAAAAGCAAACGCTTCCTTGGCGTCTTCCGGCATTCCCAGTTCGGCGGAACGCAGCAGCCGCACCGTGCGCCTCTGCCGCGTGGTGAGTCCGGCCGCCAATTGCGCCAGAATAAGCGGGTTGTGTACACCGCCGCCGGAAACAATAAAATCTACCGGCTCGCGTCGCCCCAGACGTGGTTCGGCCCAGCGACGCCAGGCATCTAGAATGGAAATCGGCGTCAGCAGTGTGGCCGTGCGCACCAGGTCTTCGTTGCGAACACGATTCCGACGCCCCCAGGCCAAAATTTTTTCTACGAACGCAGTGCCGAACTGTTCCCGTCCAGCACTTTTGGGTGGCGGTTGGAGGAAGAAAGGGTGTCGGAGCAGTTCCGCCAGCAGGTCTGGCAACAGCTTGCCGCGCTGCGCCAGTCGCGCATGGCGGTCGAACGCCTGGCGACCGCGAGTGAGTCTTCGCACCAGCGTGTCCACCACCATGTTGCCCGGCCCGGTATCGAAGGCAAGCACATCCTCGGCCCGTGCTCCGGCGGGGAGAACAGTGAAGTTGGCGATGCCGCCGATGTTCAGCACTACGCGTGCCCGGCGCGGGTGGCGGTAGCAGAGAAAGTCGACAAACGGCACCAGCGGTGCGCCCTGGCCGCCGGCCGCCAAATCCATCGGACGGAAGTCGGCAACCACGGGGATGCCCGTGCGAAAGGCAATCACGGCTGGTTCGGCAATCTGCAGCGTGGCGCGCACCGGCGTGCCCAGCACATGAACGGGAGCACCTTGGTGGTAGATGGTTTGCCCGTGCGAGCCGATCAGGTGAACTTGCTTGGGAGAGACGCGAAAGCTCCTCAGCGCGTGCAGGGCCGCGCGCGCGAACAGCTCACCGAGCAGAAAGTTCAACTGGCTGACTTCGGCCGTCGTGGTTGCGCTGCCGCTGGCGATGCGCAGCACGGCGCTGCGCACTTCAGCTGGATAGGGGACCGTCAGAAACTGTTCCAGCCGCGTGCGGAGACGGGGTGGTCGGCCAGCAATGTGCACCAGTGCGACATCGATGCCATCGGCCGACGTGCCGGAAAGCAACCCGAGCACACGCATAGGCCGGTTTCTGCTGGTCGTCACGGGCACACTCTACTGCAGAGCGGCCCAATAGGGAACCCACCGAGCCGTTCAGCGCTCGATCTGTTTTTTCAGTCGGGCAAGCAGGTTCAAAGCCTCGAGCGGAGTCAGGTTGTCCAGGTCCGCAGTGCGGAGTGCTTCCAACACCTCTCGGTCGAGCGGTGTGAACAGCGTCGTTTGTGCAGGCGTTGCCGGAGCAGCTGCTGGGGCGAGGGCTTCGCTCAGCCGATGTTCGCTCTGCTCGTGTTGACGCAGGATTTCGCGGGCTCGTTCGAGGACACTTTTGGGCAATCCTGCCAACCGTGCCACTTCGATCCCGTAGCTTTTGTCGGCCGGCCCGGGCTCGACCTGTCGCAGGAAGACGATGTCGCTACCCGCTTCGCGCACAGAGACGTGTACGTTGCGCACGCCAGGCAGCAACTGCTCCAGTTCGGTCAGTTCGTGGTAGTGCGTGGCGAACAGAGTCCAGGGCCGCGCTTGCGTCGCCAGATACTCCACTACGGCCCAGGCCAGCGAAAGCCCATCGAACGTGGCGGTGCCCCGTCCGACTTCGTCGAGCAGTACCAGGCTGTGCGGCGTGGCCAGGTTCAGGATGGTGGCGACCTCGCTCATCTCCACCAGGAATGTGGAGCGGCCGCGCGCCAGATTGTCCGAAGCGCCGATGCGCGTGAAGATGCGGTCCACGATGGGCAGGCGCGCCTCTCGCGCGGGCACAAATGAGCCCATCTGCGCCAGAATGACAATCAGCGCTGCCTGCCGCAGGTAGGTAGACTTGCCCCCCATGTTCGGTCCGGTGACCAGCAGAATCCGGTGTGTCTGACTGTTCAGGAACAGGTCGTTCGGGACAAACCTCTCGCCGCGCTGTTCGACCAGGCGCTCCATGACCGGGTGGCGGCCACCGGCGATCAACAGTTCCTCGGCTTCGGTCCACTGCGGTCTCACGTATCCCCGTGCTGCAGCCAGATGCGCAAAGCAGGTCAGTACGTCCAGCTCGGCCACCGCCGCGGCCGCCTGCCGCAGCCGCGGCGCCTGCTGGGCTACCCAGGCGCGGAGCTCGCCGAACAGGCGGCGTTCGATTTCCAGGATGCGTTCCTCGGCGGTCAGCACCTTGTGTTCGTATTCTTTCAGTTCGGGCGTGGTGAAGCGTTCGGCGTTGGTCAGGGTTTGTTTGCGTTCGTAATCAGGGGGAACCAGGTGCAGGTTCGGCTTGGAGACTTCGAGGTAGTACCCGAACACCTGGTTGTAGCGCACTTTGAGCGATGCGATGCCGGTGCGCTGGCGTTCGCGTTGCTCCATGGCGGCAATCGTGGCGTGGCTCTGGCGGGAGAGCTGGCGCAGAGCGTCGAGCTCGGCGTGATAGCCTTCGCGGATGATACCCGGTTCGGAGCTGAGTGCAGGTGGGTTGTCGGCAAGCGCCTGGCGGATGCGCTCACCGATTTCGGCCAGGCCACCGACTTGCGGGTCGAGCGCTGCGCGCAGAGCCTGCAGCCGGCCGCTGTCTGTGGCGCGAAGCTGCTCGTGCAGCACGGGGAGCCGTGCAAGAGAATGACCCAGCGCAGCGAGTTCCCGCGGCGAGGCCACGCCCAGCGTGATGCGGCCGGTCAGTCGCTCCAGGTCGAGCACGCCCTCGAGCGTTCGGCGCAGCTCTTCCCGTAACACGGCATTGCCGTGGAGTACCGCTACGGCATTGCACCGCGCTTCGATCTCGTCGCGATCCACCGAGGGCCGCAGAATCCAAGCGCGCAGCAATCGTCCGCCCATGCTGGTTCGTGTTTCGTCCAGCGCGGCCAGCAGCGTGGCGTCGCGCTCTTCGGGGAAAATCGGGGCGACCAGCTCCAGGTTGCGCACGGTGGTCTGGTCGAGCACGAGGGCATCGGCCTGCTCGTAGAACCGGATGCGATCCAGGTGCGCCAATGCCGATGTGGCCGGGTTGCGTTCAGCGCTCACTGCCGAGGTTTCGCGCAAGTAGTGGAGCAGGGCGCCGGCGGCGGCGGTGGCTTGCGGGTGGCCTTCCAGGCCGAAGCCGGAAAGTACGGCAACACCAAACTGCTCTCTCAGCAGCCGGCCGGCGTAGTCTGGGGCAAAAACCCACTCCTCGAGTCGCGTAATGGTGGTGGGGATGCTATCAAGTTCCAGGCGCGCGTGCGCGAACAGGTGCGTCGGCTGCGCCAAAAGCAGCTCACGGGGAGCCAGCACACCCAGTTCATCCCGGAGTTTGGCCAGGGCCTGGGGGCCGGAAAATTCAGTAGCGCGGAACTCGCCGGTGGAAACATCCACGTAGGCCAATCCGAACGTTGTCTCTGCACGTGCGGAAGGGTTGGCCGTGCTAGCCACTGCCGCCAGAAAATTGTTTTCGCGCGCTTCGAGCACGAGTGTTTCTGTCGCGGTGCCCGGCGTAATCACCCGCACGACATCGCGCCGCACCAGTTTCTTCCCCTTCGAGGGTTCTTCCAGTTGTTCACAGATGGCCACTTTGTGCCCGGCGCGGAGCAAGCGGGCGATATAGTTATCGGCGGCGTGGTAGGGAACGCCGCACATGGGTACAGGCTGGCCGCGTTCGCGGTGACGTGCCGTGAGGGTGATCTGCAGTTCGCGCGCGGCTACGATGGCATCGTCGTAGAACAACTCGTAGAAGTCCCCCAAGCGGAACAACAACAAAGCATGCGGATACTGTTTTTTGATCGCATGATACTGCCGCAACAGCGGGGTGGACGGTTCGGTCATGGAGGTTTTCCGCGCGTACTCAGCAGAGTTTATAACCCTGTGGCAGGCCACTGTCGAGCGTCACCTGTTCCGACGCAGGGCGGCCCGCACCGTTTCGGTAGCAGGACTCGGCGGAGCCGCGTATACTGCCCAGCCGTGCGCACAGAACACCACCGGGAAACGGAAATCAAGCTGCGGATTGCCAATCTGCCTGCGTTGCTTCGACGGCTGCGCGCGCTGGGGGCCCGGTCCGAGGGGCGCGTGCATGAATTCAACATCCTGTTCGATACGCCTGACCGCGTGCTGGTCCGACGCGGGGAACTGGTGCGCCTGCGCATCATCACCGACTCCCGACGTCGCCGCCGGGCCCTGCTGACCTTCAAAGAGCCCTCCGGAGTGCGCGGCCCATACAAAGTCCGCAAAGAATTCGAACAAGAAGTGGTCGACCCGGAACTGTTTCGTTCTGCGCTCGCCGTTCTCCGGTTGAAGCCGTTCTTTCAGTATGAAAAGTTCCGCACGACGTTTCGCTTGCCCGACCTGTCGAATGTGCTCGTCGAAGTGGATGAAACGCCCATCGGCAATTTCGTCGAGCTGGAAGGGACACCGACAGCCATTGACCGCGCAGCCGAACGGCTGGGATATTCCCGGAGCGAGTATCTGCGGGAGAGCTATCTGGAACTGTTTCTGGAAGACTGCCGGCAGCGCCGGCGCGCGCCTTCGGACATGTTGTTTGCCCGGCGACCGTCTCGCAGCCGGAACCGCCGATAACCCCGTACCGGACTGTAGGTAGTCTCGGTTGCCGGCTGCCATCTTTGCTTGACAAAGCGCAGCCCGCCATTTAACTACCTGAAAAGCGCTGCTCGCGCGGCGATGGAAGCTTGCGATGCTGCATGCCACGGAAATCCTGGGCGCGGAAGTCTACGACGTGCAAGGCCACTTTGTCGGTCGGGTCCGCGAGATGTTCATCGAGCCCGCCGAGCAGCCGAACCGAATTGCTCGCCTGCTTCTGGGCCGGGGAAAATATCGGCCGCTGGTGGCGCGCTATGATCAGGTGGCGTTTGTTGCACCTGGCACCATTCGGTTGAACGTGGAGGAGCAACGGCTGGAGCCCTTTCGCCCGAACGAAGCCTGGCTGGCCGTGCGGAAAGACCTGCTCGACCAACAAATCATAGATACGAACGGGCGAAAGGTCGTGCGGGTGAATGACCTCGATCTGGCCGAAAATCGCCTGAACGGAACCGTGGAGCTGCGCGTCACCCAAGTCGACGTGGGTCTGCCCGGGGCGGTACGGCGGTTGCTGCAGGGAGTGGTTTCGCCCGGCGTGATTCGCCGCATTCAGGAAAAGCTGCCGCCCAAGACAATCAAGTGGGAATTCGTCAACCTGATCGAACCCGACCCGATGCGGCGGGTGAAGCTGCGCATCAGCATGCAGAAACTGGCCGAAATGCACCCGGCCGACTTGGCCGATATCATGGAGCAGCTCTCGCCCGTCGAGCGCCAGGCCATCATTGCCTCGCTCGACGAGGAAACCGCTGCGGAAGCCCTGGCCGAACTCGACGAACGGTTGAAAACCCAGGTGGTCGAAAAACTCGGCCCGGAGCGTGCCGCCGAAATCCTGGAGGAAATGGAACCGGACGAAGTGGCCGACCTGCTGGCCGAGTTGCCTCCGGAAACTTCGCAGGAGGTGCTGCGCGAGCTGCCCAGGGCCGAAGCCGAAGAATTCAGCGAGCTGCTCCAGTTTCCGGAGAACACGGCTGGTGGGATGATGAACACCGAATTTGTTTCGGTGAGCGACAGCGCTACCCGCGAGGAGGCCCTCGCTTGGATCCGGCGGGAAGAACCGGATCTCGACCAACTGGATTCGATTTTTCTGATCAACGGGCAGGGTGTGCTGACGGGCGTCGTGCCCATTGGCCGCCTGCTGCTGGCTCCTCCGGAACAACCGGTGCTGGCCCTGCGCATGGAGCCGTTGCTCTCGGTGCCGCCGGATGCCGTCGAAGCCACTGTCTTCGAACTGTTCGACAAATACAATTTGCGCAGTTTGGCGGTGGTGGATGCCCAAGGTCGTCCGATGGGAGCCATCACGGTAGATGACATCGTGCACCGCCTCTGGAAGCAGTCATGAACTGGCAGAAACTGATCGAGCGCCTGGAAGTGTGGCGTTCGCGCGGCATCCTGCTCGAACATCGCGGCCGGCGCCTGCGTCGTCGAGTGCTCATTTTTCTGGCCATCATCGGTCCGGGCGTCATCACCTCCAATGTGAACAACGAAGCCGGAGGCATCTACAGCTACTCGCTGGCCGGTGCCAAGTACGGCTATGCAGTGCTCTGGATGCTGGTGCCGATGTGCATCGCTCTGTTCGTCACCGAAGAGATGTGCGCGCGCATGGGAACGGTGACGGGCAAAGGCCTCTCGGACCTGATCCGGGAAGAGTTCGGCTTTCGAATCACGTTCTTTGTGTTGCTCGCCGTTCTGGTGGTGAATTTCGGCAACGTGCTGGCCGAATTTGCTGGCGTGGCCACCGCGCTGGAACTGTTCGGCGTCAGCAAGTACATCTCGGTGCCGTTGGCCGCGATGCTGGTCTGGGGACTGGTCGTGCGCGGCACGGCACGTTGGCTCGAGAAAGTGTTTTTGACCATCTGTCTGGTCTATTTCGCCTATGTGTTCTCGGCATTCCTGGCCGGGCCGGACTGGGTGGCGGCGATTTTGCATCTGCTGCCGCCGCCGTTGTTGGAAGCCATTCCACCGGTGCGTCCACTGGTGACACCGGCACCACTCGAATCTGGCTACTTGCTGATTCTGGCTGCGCTCATGGGAGCCACCATCGCCCCCTGGCAGCACTTCTACCTCCAATCTGCTGTGGTCGAGAAGCGAGTCGGTCCGCGAGAATATCCTCGTGTGCGCACCGATGTGCTGGTCGGCTCGGTCAGTGCGGTGGTCATTGTGTTTTTCATCATGGTTTGTACCGCGGCAACGCTGTATGTGAGCGGCCACCGAGAAATCCACAACGCCGCCGATGCCGCCGTGGCTCTGGAACCGCTAGCCGGGCACTGGGCCAGCGTGCTGTTTGCCATCGGTCTGCTGAATGCTTCGCTGTTCGCTGCCTCCATTTTGCCGCTCTCGACCGCCTACGTCATCTGCGAAGGACTCGGTTTTGAAAGCGGGTTGGATCACAAATTCCGGGACGCGCCGATTTTCTATTCTCTTTACACCGCATTGATCCTGCTGGGTGCAGCCGTGATCCTGATTCCGGGGGCTCCGCTGATCCGGATTGCGGTGTGGTCTCAGGTGGCGAACGGGTTTCTGTTGCCCGCCGTGCTGGTATTCATCCTGATGCTGGCCAACCGTCGTGACCTGATGGGCGAACAGATCAACAGTCGCGGATTCAATGCGGTCGCCTGGACGACCAGTGCGGCCATGATCGTGCTGACCGTGCTGCTGCTCTACATCAACTTGTTCCGACCCGATGTTGCAGCCCAAGCGCCCATCCCCTAGCTGGCCGTTGCACCGGGCCGTGGCGTGTGCTAGCTTTATGGCGTAAAGATAACCGGGGCTGCCGAGTTGAACGCACGCGACCTGTTGAAACCCGCCAACCGCGAAGAAGCCCGCCTGCTCGACGAGCTGGATCTTGCGCGGCTACCGCGCCACATCGCCATCATCATGGACGGCAACGGTCGCTGGGCCCAGCGCCGGCACCTGCCGCGGGTCGCCGGGCACCGAGCTGGCGTCCACGCCGCTCGCACCGTGATCGAAACCTGCGCTCGGCTGAAAATTCCAGCCCTGACCCTGTATGCCTTTTCGGTCGAAAACTGGCGCCGGCCAAAAGCCGAAGTGGATTTTCTGATGCGGCTGCTGCGGGAATACCTGCGCAAGGAATTGCCGGTTATCCACCGGAACAACATCCGACTGCTGGTGATTGGTCGTCCCCAGCAGTTGCCGCGCGAGGTCCGCGACGATGTGGCCCTGGCCATGCGCACCACCGCGACGAATACGGGCATGCAGCTTGTCGTAGCCCTCAACTATGGCGGACGCACCGAGCTGGTGGATGCCTTCAACGCCATCCTGGACCACGTCCGCCACAACGGTATGGACACCTTCCGCGTGGACGAGCAAACCATCGCGCAGCACCTCTACACAGCCGGCTTGCCCGATCCCGATCTGTTGATTCGCACCTCTGGCGAGATGCGCGTGAGCAATTTCCTGCTTTGGCAGATTGCCTATGCAGAGATTTACGTAACCGACACCCTGTGGCCGGATTTCAACCGCGCGCGCCTGCTCGAAGCGCTCGTGGATTTCCAGAAGCGCGAGCGGCGCTACGGCGGACTGAGTCCTTCCGAGTCCCAGGAGTTTTCCGAACCGGCTTTGGTCGGCAGGCGCACGCGTGGCTAACGTCCGTGCAATCAGTTCTCGGTTCGGCTCCGGAGGGACCCTTGCCCGCATTCTGACCGCGGTGCTGCTGATTCCTCTGGTGGTGAGCGCCGTGCTCTGGGCACCGACCGCCTTGCTCACCCTGCTGACCATGGTGGTGCTGTTCCTCTGCCTGGTCGAGTTTTTCTATCTCGGGGCCCTGGCCGGGTTGCGCGGCTATCCCCGCTGGACGACGTTCTGTGCTCTGATGTTGGTTCTGGTGCAGTGGGCCAGCGCCAGCGTGGCTGTGCGTTCAATCGGTGGGCAACTGCTGATTGTCCGCGAGCCCGGTTCTCTGCTGGTTCGTCTGGCCGTGCCGGTGGAACTGTTGCTTCTTGTGTTTGTGCTCGGCGCGGCTGTGCTCGCGGTACTCTCGCGGCGACCGGTGCGGGAAGTCCCGGGCGCACTCGGCGTCAGTGCCGCAGCCATGCTGCTGATTGCTTTGCCACTCAGTTACGCTGTTCGCCTTCACGGTGCCGACCCTCTGGGTCGGAAGCTGCTGCTGTTTGTGCTCGTGCTGGCCTGGGCTGGCGATACGTTGGCGTATTTCACCGGACGACTGATCGGGCGGATCCCGCTTGCGCCCGTGCTCAGCCCGAAGAAAACTTGGGAAGGTGCAGCGGCCAATCTCGTGGCGGCGTTGTTCGTCGCGGCGCTACTGGCTTGCTGGGTTGGAGTCGACGTCATGCAGTTGGCGCTGGTGGCTGCCTTGGCCAATCTCGCCGGTCAGTTGGGTGATTTGGCGGAATCGGCCTACAAACGCGCAGCCGGTGTAAAAGACTCCGGTGCGCTGCTCCCCGGTCACGGGGGCATGCTCGACCGCGTAGACAGTTTGCTGTTTGCGCTCCCCGTGGTCTGGGGCTATCTGTGGATACTCGAGTGGCGTTAGAATGGACAGGAAGCAATCGTTCAGGCAGGCGACACCGACGGGGGGAAACCAGAATATCTTTCGCAGCCGTAAGGTATGAAGCGGATTGCCATTCTCGGTTCTACAGGCTCGATTGGTCGGCAGTGTCTGGACGTCGTGGCCGGCCTTCGTGACCGCTTCCGTGTCGTCGCGCTCGGAGCGGGCAATCGTGTGGAAACGCTCGCCACGCAGGTGGCCGACCATCGCCCTGCACTGGTCTCGGTCGCCAGCCGCGACCGCGCGCAGGAGTTGGCCGAACGCCTGCGTGCCAGCCGCATCGAGCCGCTTCCCGAAATCGTCTTTGGCGCCGAAGGTTTGCTCCGCGTGGCCACGCACCCGGAGGCGGACCTGTTGCTTTCGGCTGCGGTGGGTGTGGTGGGATTGCCTGCCACGTACGCGGCCATCGAACAGCGCAAGACCGTCGCCCTGGCCAACAAGGAAGTTCTCGTCGCGGCGGGCGAGCTGGTCATGGCGGCGGCCAGCCGCATGGGCGTGGAACTGCTACCCGTCGATAGCGAACACAACGCCATCCACCAGTGTCTGCGCTCCGGACATCCGCGAGAGATTCGGCGCCTGGTGCTGACCGCCTCCGGCGGGCCTTTCCGGAAACTGCCGGCGTCGCGCTGGCATGAAGTGACGCCGGAGCAGGCTCTGGCCCATCCGAACTGGCGCATGGGGCCGCGCATCACCGTAGACTCCGCCACCCTGATGAACAAAGGCTTCGAGGTCATCGAAGCCCACTGGCTGTTCGGTGTTTCGCTCGAGCAGATCGACGTGGTCATTCATCCCCAGTCCACGATTCACTCCATGGTCGAGTTTGTGGACGGTTCGATTCTGGCACAGCTCGGCCCGACCGATATGCGCGTTCCCATCCAGTATGCGTTAACCTATCCGCAGCGGCTGGCATCGAATGGTTGTGTGCTGGACTGGGCCGCACTGCGCAAGCTGGAATTCGCTCCGGCCTCGCCGCGGAAGTTTCCGTGTTTGCGACTGGCGCGAGCGGCGCTGCGGGCTGGCGGCACTGCGCCCTGCGCACTGAACGCCGCCGACGAAGTAGCTGTAACGGCGTTTCTTGAGCGACGGCTTGCTTTTCCGGATATCCCGCGCGTCATCGAGCGAGTGCTGGAGCAGATGCCGTCGTTCGCGATGACTTCACTCGAGGCTGTGCTCGCCGCCGACGCTGAAGCTCGCCGGCTGGCCAGCCAGACGATCGCGCAATTGGGCGGGAGCCGCACGACGGCCCAGGCGGAATCTGCTGTGGGACGCTGATGGACAGCGCCCGAACGAAAGGATGAAAGCAACTCATGTCTGATTTTTTTACCAGCATCGCAGGAATGATCGTCCTACTCGGTGTGCTGATTTTCATCCACGAGTGGGGACATTTCCTCGCCGCAAAACTGTTCGGTGTGCGCGTCGAGATTTTCTCTCTGGGCTTCGGCCCGCGGCTTTGGGGACGCCGGCGCGGGCCAACCGATTACCGCATCAGTGCGCTACCGCTGGGCGGCTACGTAAAGATGGCCGGAGACAACCCCACCGAAGCTCGCACCGGCGCACCCGACGAGTTCCTTTCGAAACCGCGCTGGCAGCGTGTGATCATTGCCTTGGCCGGACCGGCCATGAACTTGGTGCTCGCCGTGCTCCTGATGGCGGGCTTGCTGATGACCGGTGTGCGCGTCCCGGTTTACTCGGACAACCCTGCCGAGGTTGCCGGTGTGCTCGCCGGCTCGCCGGCCGAACAGGCCGGTATTCGTGCCGGAGCGCGCATCGTGGAGTTCGCTGGCCGGAAGCATCCTACTTGGGAAGAGATTCGTTTGGAGCTGCTCTTGCTCAGTTCCGAGAATACGGTTCCGGTGAGCTTTGTGTTCGATGGGGAAACGCACACTGCCCAGCTTTCAGTGCCGCCCATCGCTCGTCCCTGTGACGAATTTGCGCTGACGGGCTACCCGGCCGAGCCGGTTCTGGTGGCAGGCGTGGCGAGTGATCTACCGGCTGGACGTGCCGGCCTGCAGGCGGGCGATGTGATTCTGCTGGTCAATGGGGAAGCGGTCCTGAGTCCGTGCCAGTTTGCGCAGACAATCGAGCAGAGCCAGGGCAAGCCGTTGCATCTGCTCATCCGGCGTGGCGAGCGCGACCTCACCTTGTCGCTGCGACCTCAACTACTCGATCGTGGCGATGGTCGCGGGCCGCGCTATCAGATCGGGATTTCGTTCGGCACTGCCTCTATCGAGCGCCGCTATGGCCCCGGCCAGGCGGCTCAGCGGGCCTTCTGGTGGAACGTGCGACTGACGCAGCAGATCCTGGTCGTGGTGGGCCAGTTGCTTCAGGGCCAGATGTCGCTGAAGCAACTGGAAGGCCCGCTGCGGATTGCTCAGCATTCCGGCGAGGCCGCCCGACAGGGCGCGACTCCATTCCTGCAGTTGATGGCCATTATCAGTCTGAACCTGGGCATCCTGAACCTGCTGCCCATCCCCATCCTGGATGGTGGCCACATTCTGTTGCTGGCCATCGAGGGTTTGCTCCGGCGGGACCTGAGCGTGAAAGTGAAAGAACGTTTTGTGCAAGCCGGCCTGGTCTTTCTGTTGGTGATCTTTGTCATCGTTATGTACAATGACGTACTGAAGATTTTCAATCGCTGAAGGAATCACCGCATGCGACATCCCGCGCTGCATCCCCGCCGCAAGACGCGCCCGGTGCGTGTGGGCCGCTATACGATTGGTGGCGACGCACCCATCGTGGTCCAGTCCATGACCAAGACGGATACCCGCGACGTGGATGCCACCCTGCGTCAGATCGAACAGTTGGAAGCCGCCGGCTGCGAAATCATCCGGATGGCCGTGCCGGACGCCGAAGCTGCCCGCGCGGTCGCAGAAATTCGCAAGCGCACCCAGGCCGCGCTGGTGGCCGACATCCACTTCCAATACCGGCTAGCGCTGGCCGTGCTCGATGCAGGCATCGATAAGCTGCGCATCAACCCGGGCAATATCGGCGATGCCGAGAAAGTCCGCGCAGTAGTGAAAAAAGCCCAGGCCTGCGGCGTGCCGATCCGCATCGGTGTGAACGCTGGCTCGTTGGAGCGTCATCTGCTGGAAAAGTACGGCTATCCCACGCCGGAAGCCATGGTGGAATCGGCGCTCGAACATGTGCGCATCCTCGAAGAGCTCGACTTCCGCGATATCGTCATCTCGTTGAAAGCTTCCAGCGTGAACATGACCGTGGCGGCCTACCGGTTGCTCGCCAACCAGGTGGACTACCCCTTTCACCTCGGCATCACCGAAGCCGGCACGCAATTCAGCGGCACGGTGAAAAGTGCCATCGGGTTGGGCATCCTGCTGGCCGAAGGCATCGGCGATACCTTGCGCGTTTCGCTCGCGGCTGACCCGGTCGAAGAAGTACGTGTGGCCTATGAAATCTTGAAAGCGCTGGAAATCCGTGCGCGCGGCCCGATGATCATTGCCTGCCCGACCTGCGGCCGGTTGGAAGTAGATATGTTCAAAATTGTCGAAGAAATCGAACGGCAGACGGCGCACATCCACGAGCCGTTGCATCTGGCGGTGATGGGCTGTGCCGTCAACGGTCCGGGCGAGGCACGCTCGGCTCATGTCGGCGTGGCCTGTGGCCGCGGCAACGGCGTCATCTACCGCGACGGCAAGGCCATCCGCCGTGTGCCCGAAGACCGCATCGTGTCCGAGCTGGTCAAGGAGATCGAATCCTACATCGCGGATCGAAAAGCCGGCCGCCCGACGGCTCCGGAGCAGGAACTGTCCCTGACAGCTGAAGGGCTAGTGGGCATCGCGCCGTCGTCTTCGGCATCCAATGACTGAACGCAAAGGGAAGGGAACGATCATGACTGCTTTGCCCGAACGTCGTGTTTCGACCGGCGAGCGCATCAACGTAAACGAAAAACCCGGCCGGTTGCAGGCCGAGCTGGAGCAGCGCGGCATCCGCCTGACCCGCCAGCGGCGCGTCGTGCTGCAGGTGATCGAAACAGCCCAGCGCCATCTCGATGCGGCCACCATCCTCCGCCGCGCAAAGAAACTCGACCCCAGCGTGCACCGGGTGACCGTCTACCGCACCATTGACCTGCTCAAGCGTCACGGTTTGATCGACGAACTCGACCTGCTGCACCTGCGCGGCGATGGCCACTACTACGAAAGCCACGGCCCCCGCGACCACATCCACATCGCCTGCCTGCGCTGCGGGAAGGTCCGCGAATTCGAAAGCCGCCTTTTCGAAGAACTGAAGGAAGAAATCGAACGAGAACTCGGCATCAAAATCACGATCACTCGTACGGAAATCGGCGGCTACTGCAAGTCCTGCCGGCAATAACCCCGTTGTTGGAACGGCGATTGCGGTTTTCATGTCTTGTTGCAACTTGATTGCAACAGAATTTTCATCCACCCCATTGACAAAAAACTCGACCTGCCGTACTGTATTTCTCGTAGTTGCAACTAAGTTGCAAGTAGAATGCACCGCCGCCCCGACCCTCGGAACTGACCTTTGATGAATTGCCTGTTCATTCATTCTCGAGGAGAACTGAGATGAGTCCTACCGCCTCTGTTCGCCTTCCCGCCGTGTGTCTCATCGTTTTGGTTTGCGCACTCGCCGCCGAAGCCCAAGAGTTGACCAGCGGCATCGAGGGACGCGTGCTGGATCCCAGCGGGGCGGTGGTGGTGGGTGCCAAAGTGCTCCTCTGGCAGCCCGCGACCGCCGTGCAGCACACCAGCTTCACCGACGCCAGTGGAGCCTTCCACATCGCCAGCCTGGTTCCAGGCAGCTATCGAGCTGCGGTGCGCGCCGAAGGTTTTCTGCCCCTGTTTGTTCAGGTTCAGTTGCAACCCGGCAGCATACTCACGGTGGAATGGAAGCTCCAGGTCCAACCGGTGCTGGAGCAGGTAGTGGTGGAAGCGCCGCGATTGGTCAGTCCGGTGGATCCGCTGGGTCCGGTGCCCGGCTCTTACGACGTATTGGAAGGGACCGTGCTGGAGCTCAGCCGCAGCTTCAATACCACCGAAGCCTTGCGCAAAGTGCCCGGGCTGAACGTGCGCGACGAAGAGGGTTTCGGCCTGCGTCCGAATATCGGCATCCGCGGTCTGAATCCCACGCGCTCCACAAAAGTGCTGTTGCTCGAAGACGGTATCCCGCTCGCCTTCGCTCCATATGGAGACAATGCCTCTTACTATCACCCGCCGCTGGACCGTTTCGAAAGCGTCGAGGTGCTGAAAGGTTCCGGCCAAATTCTCTATGGCCCGGCCACTATCGGTGGCGTGATCAACTATCTGACGCCGCCTATCCCCGAGCGGCGTAGTGGCTGGCTGACCTTATTGGGCGGCAACCGGGACTACCTGAACGCTCATCTGCGGCACGGGTGGCGTTTCTCGGAGGGCGGTTTGTTGCTGGACGTAATGCGCAAGCAGGGGCGCGGCTCGCGGGAAAACGTGCGCTCCGGACTGACCGACTACAACTTCAAAGGCGAGCTCGATGTTTCCCCCAAACAAATCTGGGTGTTCCGTGCGAACTATTACGACGAAGACTCCAATGTGACTTATTCCGGTCTGCGGGAAGACGAATTTGCAGCCAACCCGCGCCAGAATCCTTTCCGCAACGATTTCTTCCGTGGCAAGCGCTTTGGCGCCTCGGCCACCCATGTCTACGTCTTCGGTTCGGATCTATTGCTGCGCACCAATCTCTATACGAACATCTTCGACCGACACTGGTGGCGCCAGTCAAGCAATTCCAACCAGCGACCCAACGACGCCGCCGATCCGAACTGTGGCGGCATGGCGAACCTGAACACCACCTGCGGCAACGAGGGTCGCCTACGCACCTACTACACCTGGGGGATCGAGCCGCGGTTTCAGGCCCACAGTCGCTGGGGCAGCCTCGCGGCCGATTCGGACTTCGGTGTGCGTGTGCACTATGAGCTGCAGGACCGTGTCCAGGAAAACGGTCCGCTGCCGACCTCCCGCTCCGGCGTGCGTGTGGAAGACAACGAGCGGCAAAATGTAGCGCTTGCCGGCTTCTACCAAGTTCGTATGGCCACGCGTCGCTGGGCGCTGACGCCCGGGCTGCGCTTGGAGCATGTCCGCTACGAACGCACCAACCGCCTGACCGGCGCCCAGGGACGCACCGATCTTACGCAGCTCATTCCGGGCCTTTCGGTGGCCTATCACGTCGCAGAGCGGGCCACCTTTTTCTTCGGTGTGCACCGTGGTTTTGCTCCGCCACGCACCGAAGACATCATCACGAACACGGGCGGCACGGTGGACCTCGACCCGGAGCTGAGCTGGAACTACGAGGTGGGATTCCGCAGTGCGCCCTATCGGGGCGTGCGCCTAGAAGCCACCTTTTTCCGCATGGACTATGAAAACCAGGTCGTGCCCGCCAGCGTCGCCGGCGGGCTGGGCGCTACCTTCACCAACGGCGGCGAGACGCTGCATCAAGGAGTCGAGCTTGGGGCGCGTCTCGACCTGGGAGCGCTGGCCAGCCTGCGCCACAACGTTTACACGCGCGTGGCCTACACCTACCTGCCGGTAGCCAAGTTCGTCGGAACACGATTCAGCAGCATTCCGGGTTTTACCACGGTCAGCGTCAGCGGCAATCGTCTGCCCTATGCGCCGGAGCACGTGCTCAACTTTCAGATAGGCTACACGCATCCGCGCGGCCTGGATGCGTTCTTCGAAGCTGTGCACAGCTCGTCACAGTTTGGCGACGACCTGAACACCGTCGGAGGCACCCCTGACGGCCAGCGCGGATTGCTGCCGGGTTGGACAGTGTGGAACGCCACAGCGAACTATTCCTCAGAACCGCTGCGTATGGTGTTTTTCGTTTCGGTGAAGAATCTGTTCGATCGACTCTACATTGCCGATCGCACCCGTGGCCTGTTGCCCGGACCGCCACGGCTGGTACAGGGTGGAATCAAATATCGCTTTTAGACCTGCGAGCCGGAGCCATTGCGTGAAAGACACCGCTGCAGGGGAAGGGAAGGAACCAGTGAACAGGCAGAGAAAGTATCTCAGGCAGGTGCAGGGGTTTGTGGCTTGTCTGCTGTTCCTCGTGAGCGCGACGGCAGCCGGGCCGCCACAAAAGCAAAAGCTCGTTGTGGCCATCCAGCCAACTTTTGCGGTCGCCGAAATGCTCGAACGGGCCAAACCGCTGGAACAGTTTCTCGAACAAAAACTGGGCGATGTGGATGTGGAAGTGTACGTCCCGCTCAGCCAGGCCGGTGTGATCGAAGCCCTGCGTTTCGGCCATGCTCACGTAGCCTTCATGGGACCGTGGGCAGCGCAACTCGCCGTCGAGATGGCCGGCGCGGAACTGGTGCTGGCCGAAGTGCGTGAAGTGCTGATCGATGGCAAACCAGCACAGGCCACCTACTACTACTCCTATTGGATTGTTCTACCGTCGAGTCCCTACCACACGCTGGCTGAGCTCCGCGGCAAGCGCGCCTGTTTCCCGAGTCCGGTTTCCGGCTCCGGCTACGTAGGGCCCATGGGTCGTCTGGTGGAAGCCAAACTGCTCAATCACGCAGAAGGTCACGAAGTCAATCCTCAGCAGTTTTTCAGCCAGGTGTTGTTTGCCGGCGGCTATGGACAGTGCTGGCAGGCCCTGCAGGCAGGCCAGGTGGACGTCACGGTCATCGCCGGCGATGTACCGGCGCGCCTGTACCACACTGTGCTGGAAAATTCTCGTGTATTGGACCAACAGGGCCCGCTGCCCTCGCATGCCGTTCTCGTCAGCCGGGAGCTGCGCGAGCCGCTGCGTTCGCGTGTGGTGGAAGCAATTGCCGCGCTGGGTGGGCCAGAACACCGCCAGTTGATGCGCACGTTTATCTCCGGCATCTTTGTCGGTTTTGAAAAATCCAGTGCCGAAAAGCACCTGGCTGCTTTCCGGCGCTATCTGGATTTGACCGGACTGCAATTCACCGAGCGGATCGGACGCTAGAGCGATGGACCATCCCACCACTATACGTTGTGAAGATCTCTGGTTCTCCTATCCGGGCCAATCGCCGGTGCTGCGCGGCATTTCTTTGGAAGTACCCGAAGGGTCGTTTTGGGCCATCTTTGGTCCTTCCGGGGCCGGGAAGACCACGTTGATGAAATGCCTGGCTGGATTGCTCAGACCCCAACGAGGCCAAATTGCGTTGCTCGGGCATGCAGTGAACGGCAATGGTTTGCCTGGCTGGCTGCGATTGAAAGTGGGCTACATTCCCCAGCAGCTCGGCTTGGTGCGCGGATTGACTGCTCTGGAGAATGTCCTGCTCGGTTCGCTCGGGCGCAGCGGAGGCCTGAGCAGCGTGCTCGGTGCATTTCCGAAGGACGAAGTCGAACGCGCACGCGAGTATTTGGCTCTACTCGGTATTGGGCAAAAAGCTCAGGAAAAGGCCTACCGGCTGAGCGGCGGGGAGCGCCAGCGCGTGGCCATTGCACGTACATTGCTGCAGGGCCCGCGCATCATTTTCGCCGACGAATTCGTCTCGGACCTCGACCTGCCGCGCGCCACACAAATCCTGACCACGCTGCGCGAGCTCGGTCGGCGCCAGCGCCTCACCTTCGTCATGAACCTGCACGAAGTCGAGGTCACGCATCAAGTGGCGGACCAGGCGCTCGTGCTCAAAGCCGGGTGCTTGGTCCATCAGGGTCCGGCCCGGGAATTGAGCACGGCAGAGTTGCTCGCCATCCTGCAATGATGTCTTCCGCCGGGATACGCAGGTGAGAAAAGAACTGTTGGTTTTGCTGATCCTGCTGGGACTGCTGGCGGCTTCGCTGGCGCAGTTGGGGTTTTTCGACCTTGCGCAACTCGAACGCGGGGCGCGCAATCTGATGGAATTTTCGCGCGGAATGGTGCCGCCGGACCTGGGCATTCTACCGCTGGCCGGTCGGGCTCTGCTAGAAACGCTCCAGATGGCGTTTGTTGGCACGACCCTGGGGTTTTTGCTGGCTTTGCCGCTAGGGATTTTGGGTACGCGAATCCTTTTTCCGCGTGTGGTGGTGGTGCCGGCCCGCTTGCTGGTGGCAGGGATTCGCACCATCCCTTCGCTGCTCTGGGCCGTTTTGCTGGTGATTGTCGTGGGCCTGGGACCGCTGGCCGGTACGCTGGCGCTGGCCGCCTACACCGTGGGCTATCTGGGAAAGCTGTATGCGGAGTTTTTCGATGGCGTGGACCCGGAAGTCATCGAAGCGGTCCGTGGCGCCGGTGCCAGCCGACTCCACCTGGCGCGATTTGTCCTCTGGCCGGAAAGTGCCAACAGCGTACTGAGCCAATTGCTGTTCATGCTCGAGTACAACATCCGCGTTTCTTCCATCCTGGGCTTTGTCGGCGCCGGGGGCATCGGGTTCTACATGTACGTCTACGTGAATTCGCTCGAATACCAGCGCCTGGCCACGTTGCTGGCCTTGATTTTTCTGCTGGTGCTGGGGATGGATCTGGCCAGCGCCTGGCTGCGCCGGCGGTATCTGCTCAGGGTGTGAGTCGCCGGCTCAGCCTGCATACTTGCGCGCGAGAGTTGCACCACGTTCGAGCCGCAGGAAAAACCTGCGCGTCCGGGCGATGTCGCGGAGTACCTGAGCGCGCAGCTCGGCGGCGCTGGCAAATTTCTTCTCATCGCGTAGTCGGCTGTAGAAGCGGACCTCCAAGTTTCCCTCGTGCAGCTCTTCGGCAAAATCCAGCAGGTGACTTTCCACCGTCAGCCGATGCCCATCGAAGGTCGGCCGAACGCCGACGTTGGTGGCCGACCAGTAGGCGCGCCCTCCGAGCAGAGTCTGCGTGGCATAGACGCCGCTGGCCGGCAGCAGTTCCTGTTCCGGTAGCAGGTTCAAGGTTGGCACCACCAACCGGCGTCCCTGCCCGGTGCCAGGCTGGATCGTGCCCGTCAGAGCAAAGGGACGCCCGAGCAGTCGGCCGGCCAAACTGACGCGGCCTGCACGCACCGCCGCGCGGATTGCCGTGCTCGAAACCGTTTGTCCGCGCAGCTTCACCGGTGGCACAATCTCCACTTCCAACCCCAGCCCCTGACCCAACGCACACAACAGGTGTACGTCGCCCGCCTGCTGGTGGCCGAAGCGAAAGTTCGCTCCGATGACCACCGCGCGTGCCCGCAGGCAACCAGCCAGAATCGTGTGCACGAAAGCTTCGGGAGCCAGTTGAGCCAGCTCGTGCGTAAACGGCAGTACGACAACCGCAGCGCAACCCAGTTCCGCCAGCCGGGCGATGCGCTGCTCGAGCGTGAGAATCAGCGATGGGGCCTCTGCAGGGCGCAGGAGACGTGCTGGATGGGGATCGAAGGTGACTGCCACCGGAATTACCGCCAGCCGGCGTGCCCGCTCGACTAGGCATTGGAGGATGCGCTGGTGTCCCAGATGCACTCCATCGAAGTTCCCGACCGTGACGGCGGTGCGGCAGCCGGCTTCGAAAGGGAACTTCCGTTCCCACTCCTGGCAGGAACGAAAGACACGCACGGTCGTCAACGCAACGCCTCCAATTCGGCGGCTTCGATCTCCAGTTGCAAACCGTCGTAGGCCAGCCGCACATGCGGTGGCAGCCGGCGGTTCGTTTCTTCATGGGGCAGGTCGTGGCAGATATGCGTGAACCAGGCACGACGGGGTGCGAGCTCTTCGACCAAGGCCAGCGATTGCGCCACGGTGGAATGCATCGGGTGAGGAGTGTCGCGCAGCGCGTCCAGAAAGAGCACGTCCAAGTCGCGCAGCAGCAGCTTGGAACTTTCTGGCACGAAGCTGAAGTCGGTCAGGTAAGCAGCCCGACCGAAACGGAAGCCCAAGACAGGCATGTCTCCGTGCTGCGCAGGAACGGGTGTGAACTGCAGTCCGAACAGCTCGAACGCGTCCCGGATTTCATGCAAAACCACGCCGGGGATCGTGCTCAGGCCTCCACTGCCGTCGAAGATGTAGGCAAAGGTACGTCGAAGCACCGCAAGCGTTTCGGCCGAAGCGAACACCGGGATCGGGCCACCCTGCTTGAGATTGAACGGGCGAATGTCGTCCAGCCCGAGAATGTGATCGGCATGTCCGTGGGTCAGCAGAACGGCGTCGAGTCGTTGCAGGTTCGCGCGGTGCGCCTGCAGGCGGAAGTCCGGGGACGTGTCGATCACCACGTTCCGACCTGCATAAGCGAGCAAAACCGATGGGCGGGTACGGTTGTCGCGCGGATCGGTCGAATGGCAAACCCGGCAGCCGCAACCCAGCGTAGGAACGCCCATCGAAGTGCCCGAGCCAAGTACGGTCAACTGCAGCTTGCTCATCACACTCAGCTCTGGCCCCGTACTTTTTGTTTCATGGCCTTCGACGCGGCCTGAGAAACCTCCACGTAGGAAAGCTTCAGGCTGCCGAGGACGTCCGTCAGTAGGCGTTCCTCTTCCGCGGTCAGGTTGCCGCGCGTTTTCTCGCGGAGTGCGTCCAGCATATCGAGCAGCTCCCGCGCACCATCCAGGTCCACGATGGCCTGGCCGGTGCGGGGGTCCGCATAGCCACCCAGCAACACTGCCGCGTTTCGCGCCAGGAAGTCGATCAGAAGCTGAAACGAAGGCGACGACCGGGGCGGCTCTCGTTCCTGTACTGCCGGCGATGCGGCTGGACGCGACTCCGGCTCGACGCGACTGGCTGGTGCCGTAGCGATCTGTTCGGCCTGTTTTTGCTGCACCGCTTCGGGCCGCAGCTCGCCCTCGGCGGTGAACAGACGCCTGTCTACGACTCGAAATCCGACATCTTCGTTCGAGTTGCGCTTTTCATCGTGCCTGTTTTCGGTCATATTCACCCTGGGATACAAAGCTGAAGGAAACGAAGTAAAAGTGTAACACCCGGCCCGAGAAGGCTCAAGCCAGCCTGATCGAACCCAGATACTTGTCAAGTGCAGCCCGCTGCCGTAGAGTACTTTCCTTTTGGCCGAGGTTTGCAGAGTGCCCGTTCGGCGAAAAACATCTCGTCCGAGTCGTAAGCGCCGTCGCCGCCCGCTTCGAGGTACCGGCTACGGTGAACAATTTGAGCGTTTTGTAGCGCTGCAGACCAGACTGCTCGACCCGGACGGCTGTCCGTGGGACCGTGAGCAGTCGCATCAGACTCTGCGGAGCTACCTGCTCGAAGAAGCCTACGAAGTTCTCGAGGCAATTGACAGCGGCGACCCGGGCCGACTTCGGGATGAGCTCGGCGACCTGCTGTTGCAGATTGTTTTCCACGCCGAGCTGGCTCGCCGGGCTGGACAGTTCGACATCGGCCAGGTACTGGACAGCATTCACAACAAGATGGTGAGACGCCATCCACACGTATTCGGCCGCCAACGGGCTGCCAGCAGCGCCGAGGTGCTGCGCAACTGGGAGGAGCTGAAGGCCGCCGAACGCCGTGCGGACACCGATGCGACACCTTCGCTGCTGGAGGGCATCCCGCGTTCGCTGCCCGCCCTGCTGGAAGCCTACCAGCTCGGCCAGCGTGTCGCACGCATCGGCTTCGACTGGGACCGCGTAGAAGACCTGCTGGCCAAGTTGCAGGAAGAGTGTTCCGAACTGCGTCAGGTGCTTGCTGCACCCAACGAGGCCGCGCCGGAGAAGCTCGAAGAAGAGTTGGGCGATCTGTTGTTCGTCACGGTCAACCTGGTGCGGTTTCTGGGCCTGGACCCGGAAGTGGTGTTGAAGAAAGCGAACCGCAAGTTTGTTGCCCGCTTCCAGGAAATGGAACAGCGCGCGCGCCAGCAGGGACGCCGGCTGGCTGAAGTCTCCCGCGAGGAGATGGAGAAGCTGTGGGAAGAATCCAAACTCGTCGTTCCCGGCAGAACCGTGTGAATGCCTTCAAGGCGAGGCGATCGGTACCAGAATTACCCGCCGTGGGCATCGAGGTCCGGCATTTGCACACGTTGCCGGAATTCGACCGCTGCGTGGAGCTGCAAAAGCTGGTCTGGGGCGGGGAAGATTTGGAGGTAGTGCCCAACACGATTTTCGTGGTCACCCATCACACCGGCGGTCAGGTGCTGGGCGCTTTCGATCGGACGAGCGAACAGATGATTGGATTCACGCTGGCGTTTCCTGCCTTTCACCGGCGCCAACGTTATCTGCACTCCCATATGACGGCGGTCCTGCCCGAATACCAGAACCGCGGTGTCGGCCGACAGTTGAAGCTGTTTCAGCGCGAAGACGCTTTGCAGCGAGGGATTCGGCTGGTCGAATGGACGTTCGATCCGCTCGAGATTCGCAACGCGTACTTCAACTTAGTGCGGCTGGGCGCGATTGTCCGTCAGTTGATTCCGAACTGTTACGGTGTCACCACCAGCCCTTTGCATCGGGGACTCCCCACGGACCGGCTGGTGGCCGAGTGGTGGCTTGATTCGCGGCGCGTGCGGCAGGCCGTGGCCCAGGGAAGCGTCGCGCTGCCGGAAGGCCGGCAGGCTCGCCGGCTGGTGCGGATTCGCGTGCCCGGCAATTTCAGCCAGCTCGTCACCCAAGACATCGCCCGGGCCAGTTCGGCACAGGAGAAGATCCGCGAGGAATTTCTGCACTGGTTTGAAAACGGCTATGCGGTGATCGGTCTGCATCGCCACGAGGAGGGAGCGGACTATCTGCTCGAACCGTATGCGCATTCGCTCACTCAAGCTGCGTGAACTCCGCATGCAATTGATTGCGCCCTTCGAAACCAGTTTCGGGCGCTCCGACATCCGACGCATCTTCCTGGTCGAGGCCCTGGTGGATGACGTCTCGGGCTGGGGCGAGGTTACTGCGGGCAGCAACCCGTTCTACAGTCCCGAAACCGTGGATACGGCCTGGCATCTGATCCGCGATTTCATCTGGCCGCTGTTGAAAGACCAACCGCTGGAGACGGCCGAACAGGTCAGCGAGCGACTCAAACCCATCCGCGGACACAACATGGCGAAGGCCGGCGTGGAAACGGCCGTCTGGGATGCCGAAGCCCGCCTCAAACAACTCCCGCTCTGGAAACTGCTGGGTGGCACGCGCGAGGAGATTGCCTGTGGCGTCTCGATCGGCATCCAATCGTCCTGCGAGCGACTCCAGACCCTCGTCCAGAAAGAGCTGGAAGCGGGCTACCAGCGTGTCAAAATCAAGATCAAACCCGGCTGGGACCTGGAACCGGTGCGCTATCTGCGGGAACAGTACCCGCAGTTGCGCCTGATGGTGGACGCCAACTCTGCCTACTCGCTCGACGATGCTCCGTTGCTGAAAGAACTGGATCGCTTCCACCTGATGATGATCGAGCAGCCGCTTGCCTGGGACGACATCTACGACCACGCAACACTGCAAAAACAGCTCCACACACCTATCTGTTTGGATGAAAGTGTGCACTCGGAAACGCATGCCCGTGCCGCAATCGGGATGGGGGCCTGTCGGATTATCAACATCAAGCTCGGACGAGTGGGTGGGCATGCCGCTGCGCGGCGCATGCAGGCCTATTGCGCGGCCCATGGGATTCCAGTTTGGTGCGGCGGTATGCTGGAATCGGGCATCGGGCGCGCGCACAATATCGCCATGTCCACATTGCCCAATTTCACCCTGCCCGGAGACGTCTCCGCCAGCCGACGGTATTGGAAGCAAGATATTATTGAACCTGAAGTCGAGGTCACTCCCCGCGGTACCATTCTGGTCCGCCGGGAACCTGGCCTGGGCTACCAGCCCCGACTCGACCTGATCGAGCGATTGACCACCCGGCAGGAGGTGCTGTCCTAATCCAGGTGAAACCCTCCATCCAGACCTCCGTTCCACGGCCCGGTGGGCCACCGGGCGCAAGCACTCCGTTGCCACAAACCAGCCGCTGGCAGTTGGCGTTCATGATTGCCTGTATGATTCTGATTTGGGCGTTTAATTTCCTGGTGGCCAAAGTTGGCCTGCGCCATCTGCCCCCTCTGACGCTGGCGGCATTCCGTGTGGTGCTGGCTGGAGTGATCATGCTGGTCATCTACCTGCCCCAGCGCGCACAACTCCCCAAGCCCAATGCACACGACGTATGGGTGTTCGCCCGACTGGGCCTGTTGGGAGTAGCCTTGAATCAGGTGCTGTTCACAGTCGGGTTGCGGTACACCACCATCGGTCATTCTTCGCTGATTATCGGCACCGGCCCGATCACGATTCTCCTGCTGGCTTGGTTGATGGGACTGGAGAAGCTGACCGTGAAGAAAATCTTGGGCATCGGACTATCGTTTGCCGGATTGGTGGTGCTCGTTTCCGAGTCCGGAGTGATTACCAATCATCACCCCGGCAACCACGGCAGCACCTGGTTAGGAGACCTGATTACGCTGGCGGGCTCGCTGGCCTTTGCTGGCTTCGCCGTGGCCGGGAAGCGTGTGGCCAGCCGATACGACTCGCTCTCCGTGAACACCTTCGCGCACTTGACCGGTGCCGTGCTCGTTCTGCCGCTCGCCATTCAGCAGGGACTGACGCTCGACTGGCGAGCCGTGCACTGGCCCGGCTGGTTCGCGCTGGCCTACATGGCCGGCCTGGCTTCGGTCACAGCTTATTTGATCTGGTACTGGGCCCTGCGCCGTATGGCGGCTTCGCGGCTGGCTGTGTTCGGTTATCTACAGCCGTTGCTTGCCACCACGCTGGGCGTGCTGTTCCTGGACGAGGCGGTGACCGCGCACCTGCTGCTCGGCGGAGGATTGATTGTGGCCGGGGTCATCTTGGCAGAATTGGGTCCCCGCGATGAGCCAATTAGAGAAAATATTTCTTAAAAATATATAGCTTTAAGTAAAATGCCAGTTGACACCTCCCTGCGCCCGTGGTAGTTTGCCGCCTCTTCGACATTCCGCGGGGAGGCAATTCTGCAGCCCAGGAGTGCTTCAACGGTGGCTGACACAACAGCGAAGAAGCGGATTGCCGTGATTCCCGGCGACGGTATCGGCGTAGACGTCACCGCCGAAGCCACGAAGGTGCTTCGTGCCGTCGCTGCAGCGCGCTCAAAGTCGCTCGAACTGGTCGAGTTCGACTATGGGGCCGAACGGTATCTGCGCGATGGCACCACGCTGCCCCCCGAAGCCCCGGAAATGTTCCGGCGGGAATTCGATGCCATTCTGGTCGGTGCCTTGGGCGACCCACGCGTGCCTTCGATGAAGCATGCTGCCGATATTCTGCTTGGCCTGCGCTTCCAGCTCGATCTCTACGTCAACGCCCGCCCAGTGATGCTGTTCGACCCGAAGAGCTGCCCGCTGAAGAACCGTACCCCTGCCGAAGTGAATTTCATCGTGTTCCGGGAAAACACCGAAGGGCTTTACGTCGGCATGGGCGGTCAGTTCAAGCGCGGCACGCCGGATGAAGTGGCCATTCAGGAAGACGTAAACACGCGCAAGGGGGTCGAACGCATCGTCCGCTACGCATTCGAGTATGCCCGGCGCCACCGGCTGACTCGTGTCTGCATGAGCGACAAATCCAACGTGCTCACCTACGGGCACGACCTCTGGCAGCGCGTTTTTGCCGAAGTGCAGCGCGAATATCCGGAGATCGAGGCCTCGCACATGTACGTGGATGCGTTGGCCATGCAGCTCGTCCTGCACCCGGAACGCTTCCAGGTCATCGTCACCTGCAACATGTTTGGCGACATTCTCAGCGACCTCGGCGCTGCCCTGGCCGGCGGGTTGGGATTGGCGCCTTCGGGCAACATCAACCCCGAGGGCATCTCGATGTTCGAGCCGGTGCACGGCTCGGCGCCCAAGTACGCAGGCAAGAACGTGGCCAACCCCCTGGCCGCGGTGTTGAGCGTCGCGATGATGCTGGAAAATATCGGCTGGCCCGACGAAGCGGCCCTGGTCCAGCGCGCTGTCTGCGAAGCGGTCCTGCAGGGCAAAACCACCCGGGACCTGGGTGGTTCGCTTGGCACACGCGAGGTGGGCGACTGGCTGGCCGACTATGTTGCCCGCCACGCCTCGAGCCAGTCCCTGACGCCCTGACGGCTGTGTCCTGCCATTTTGCCTTCATCCCTCAACTAGCGGTCGGCCGTCGCATCATCCGCAGCAGGACCACGCCGAAAACGAATCCTCCGATGTGGGCCCACCAGGCTACACCAGTCGTTGGTTCCCCGCCGAGTGTTCCGAGACCACTGAAGAATTGAATCAAGAACCAGTAGCCGAGCACCACCATGGCCGGCAACCGCACCGTGAAGAATACGAACAACAACGGAACCAACGTAATCACGCGCGAACGTGGAAACAACACGAAGTACGCGCCGAGCACACCGGAAACCGCTCCACTGGCGCCCACCGTCGGTACCGTGGAACTGAGCTCGACCAGCGCATGGGCCAATCCGGCGCCCGTCCCACAGAGCAGGTAGAAACCCAGAAAACGCAGGTGCCCGAGCCGGTCTTCTACATTGTCTCCAAACACCCACAGAAACCACATATTCCCGAGCAGGTGCAGAAACCCGCCATGCAAAAACATGCTGGTCCACAGCGGCAGCAGAGCATCTAGAAAACTCATTTCCGGGGAACGCAGGATCATAGGCAGCCGGGCCGGCACGAACCCCAATCCGTAGAGCAGTGCCGTTTGCGAGGTCCGGTCCAGACTGAGCTGATAGAAAAAGATCATGGTGTTCAAGGCAATCAGGGCCAAGGTAACGATGGGCGTGCTTCGGCTGGGGTTGATGTCGCGCAGCGGGATCATGGCCGGTTGCTCCAGCTTGCGCCGGCTTCGGCAAGCAGGGTCTGTAGCCATTCTTCCGGCGCGTGTCGGTGTCCGGTTCTCATCAGTGCTTCAATTTCCTGGACCGGCCGGATGCCCCCGCGTGCGCCGACTGCTGTGCAGTTCAGCGCTGCAGCCGCACAACTGAACTCCAGAATTTTCGCCCACGACCAGCCCCGCAACAGGGCAAAAAGAAAAGCGCCATGGAAGATGTCGCCGGCGCCCGTTGTATCCACACAATTGGCCTGAAAGCCAGGGGAATAGAGGAACTGCTGTCCGTCCCAGAGCACCGCTCCCTCGCGGCCCAGAGTGGCACCCGTCAACCGACAGCCGAACTGCTCTTGCAATATGATCAGAGCCCGCAGCAGGTTCGACTCGCCGGTGAACCGGGAAGGGAACTCACGCGAGGTGATGAGATAATCCACGCGAGCTAAAAGGGCGTCCAGCCCCGGGTAAATGTTGTCCACATCTGCTACTACGGGAAGCTGGGCCTGCCGTGCCCACTGGGCGGCTGCTGCGGCCGCGGCCGTGTCGTGCCCATCCACGAGCAGGGCCCGCCCGCTGACAATCCATTCGCGCCGCAGCTCTTCGGGTTGCAGAGCCAGCGCTGCCGGACGCTTCCAGAGAATCGTTCGCTCTCCGCTGCGTTCGTCGACCAGGATGTAAGCGTTCTGGCTGGCACAGCCCGGCACGGTGAGCAGAATCGCTTCCACACCATCTGCAGCAAACTGCTTCCTCTGAAATTCGGCAGCGTAATCGTCGCCGACTTTGCCGATGTATCGCGTGCGCAATCCCCAGCGCTGACAGGCCACCATGGCACTGGCCACCTGACCCCCTGCCTGAAGCTCAGCAGAAAGGTATTCGAGTTTGGAATCGAAAGCAGGGAAGTAGGGAAGTCGAATAATCGTATCGGTGGCGTTCAGACCGACCCCGACAACGTCCACGAACTCGGCCCGATGAATCGTCATGCGTTGCAGGATGTCGAGACGCAGTAAAATTTTCAAGTGGACACATGCAGGAAATTGCGTCCGATAATTCTGAGTGAACACAAATGCAAGGGAACATAACCTCGGAATCCTGCGATGCCGTGCCGTTGTGTGGAACTGCTCGGTCGCATCTTGCAATCGCAATTGCACAACGCGGGACGCTGTGGTAAGTAGTTTCGTTTTGTTGCATGCGACGGTGTGCAGGCGCGCCGTCGGCATGCCGACTCGGATGCCACTGCAGGAATCGGAGGCGATCGTCTTGCGCAGTTACCCGCTGGGCGAGGCGGATCGTCTGGTGAGCTTCCTTTCACGTTCTTTGGGACGAATTCGCGGAGTGGCTCGCGGTGCCCGCCGACCCAAGAGTCGTTTCGGCGCCAGCCTGGAGCCCCTTTCGCATATTCGCATCTGGTTCTATGAACGGGAAACGCGCGAGCTAGTGCGCATCCATCAGTGCGAACTGCTGGAATCTTTCCTGGACGCTCAGCGCGACTTTCAAAGCGGCTGTGCGCTCGCCCTGATGGCTGAAGTGGCTGAGTCTGTTTTGCCCGAACGGGAAGCGGCCGAAGGCGCTTTCCGCCTCCTGCTGCATGCGGCTCGCGAAATCCGGGACTCGCACACGGTCGCTTTGCCGCTTGCCTTCTATACCCTCTGGATGGTGCGGCTGGCAGGCTGGCTCGGCGATCTGGAACGCTGTGCCCGTTGCGGTGCCTCACTGAGTGAAGTGGCGGCTTGGAGTCGAATCGGCGCCGCGGGCCTGTATTGCAGCAAGTGCCGGCAGATGGGAATGCGTGCCCTCAGTGCTGAATCGCTCGAGCTGGCGCGCCGGATGCTCACCACGCGGCTGGAGAATCTTCGCGGGTTCAAGAACCGCATCCAGCCGTTGCAGGAACTGTCCAGACTTTATCTGGACTTGATCGAATATCAGATCGAGCGGAAGCTGCTCAGCCGCCCCATGGTCGAAGCAGGAAAATGAAAAAAGGCCAAACCAAACGCTACCGAAATACACGCCCGCTGTTCCAGGAGCTGATCTTAGACCTGTTGAACTACTGGCATCGGTGCGGCTGCGTCATCCAACAACCGTACGACCTCGAGGTGGGCGCAGGGACCATGCACCCGGAAACTTTCTTCCGCGTGCTCGGCCTCCAGCCCTATCGCGTGGCTTATATTCAGCCCAGCCGTCGACCGGCCGATGGCCGCTATGCCGAAAATCCAAACCGCCTCTACAAACATACTCAACTTCAAGTAATACTTAAACCTTCTCCAAACAATATTCAGAACATCTATCTGGACAGTTTGCGCGCTATCGGGGTCGACCTGCGGCGTCATGACATCCGCTTTGAAGAGGACAACTGGGAATCCCCCACACTGGGCGCCTGGGGAGTCGGCTGGCAGGTGCTTTTGGATGGATTGGAAATCACTCAATTCACCTACTTCCAGCAGTGCGGCGGAATTGACTTGGAGCCGGTTTCCGTCGAGCTGACCTATGGGATGGAACGCATCGCTGCTTTCCTGCAGGGTGTCGACAATGTGTTCGACCTGAATTGGTCAGCAAACCAGACCTACGGCGCAATTCGCACGAGCGAAGAGCGACAGTTCTCTGCCTACAGCTTTGAACTTGCCGACCCGGTGCTGACGCGGCAGATGTTCGAGCTTTGCGAGACGGAAGCCCGCCGTCTGCTCGATGGCTGGGCGGATACTCCGGAAACTGCGCGCCGAAGCTACCCGCTCCTTGCGGCCTACGACTTCTGCCTGAAGTGCTCCCATCTTTTCAATACGCTCGATGCACGTGGGGTGATTTCGGTCACCGAGCGTGCGTCGTTGATCGGACGGGTGCGCACCCTCGCCTGTCGGGTGGCGAACAGTTACCTTGAACAGCAGGCCGCAACAGAAACAATTGCGCTGGGATCACGATGAAGCAAACAGCGGAATTCCTGCTCGAGATTGGCTGTGAGGAGATTCCTGCGCGGATGATTGCGCGCGCTTCCAGCGAACTTAAGGTAATTCTTGAAAAACACTTTGCCGCCGAACGGATTCTCGGTTCGGCTGAAGTGCACGCCTTCGGCGCACCACGCCGCTTGGTGGCTGTTTGTCGAGCACTTCTCGTTCGTCAACCAGATTCTGTCGAAGAAGTCACTGGACCGCCCCGGTCGGTGGCGTATGACCATGTCGGCCGGCCGACAAAAGCCGCCGAGAGCTTTGCTGCTCGCCAGGGTGTTTCAATCGCAAAACTGTACACCGTCACGACGCCACGCGGCGAATATGTGGCGGCGCGGCGCACCACGACAGGAAAATTCACCAAGGAGATTCTACCTACACTGCTCCCGGTAGCCATTTCCTCGATACCCTGGCCACGCACCATGTACTGGCGCAAGCCAGCGGAACGTTTTGTGCGTCCCGTGCGCTGGATTCTTGCTCTGTTCGATGGGCGCGTGGTCCCGTTCGAATTTGCTGGCGTGCGGGCCGCGAACTGGACCACCGGCCATCGCACGCTCGGCCGAGAACGCATCGTCGTCCGCAGCTTCGCCGATTACGTCGCCCAATTGCGCCGTAACTATGTACTGGTCGACCCAGAACAGCGCCTCAAGAAAATCACGCGTGAGTTGCGCCTGCATGCTGCCCGAACACATCTCCGCGTGCACGAAGACCCAGAACTGCTCGAGCAGGTCGTCTATCTGAACGAGTTTCCCACCGTCATCCGGGGTGAGTTCAGCTCTGAGTTTCTGCGCCTGCCCAGAGAGATTTTGATCACCGTGATGCGCGACCACCAGAAATATTTTGCCCTGGAACATAGCTCAGGCGAGCTGGCTCCATACTTCCTTGCCGTCATCAATCTCGATCGCGATGTCGGCAGCATCGTGCGCGCTGGCCACGAGCGCGTGCTCCGTGCCCGCTTTAGCGATGCCAACTTCTTCTGGGAGGCGGATCAGAAAACTCCGCTTGGTGACAACCTGGTCAAGCTGGCCGCTGTGACCTACGAATCCCGGCTGGGAAGCTATGCCGACAAAACGGCGAGGGTGCGCGTGCTCGCACGCACAATGGCCGAACACCTGGCGGCAGCGGGAATACAGGAAGCCTCGGTGGCAAACGTCGACCGTGCCGCAGAGCTGGCGAAGTGTGATTTGGTTACGGAAATGGTCCGCGAGTTCCCGGAGTTGCAAGGCATCGTCGGGGGACTCTACGCCGCGCGTCAGGGCGAACCAGCGGAAATCGCCTGGGCCATCTACGACCACTATCGTCCTTCCGGATTGGATGATGAGATTCCTCGGAATCTGACAGGCTGCATCCTCAGCTTGGCCGACAAGCTCGATACCTTGGTCGGCTGTTTCGCCATCGGACTGGTTCCCACAGGTTCGAGTGACCCATTTGCTTTGCGTCGTGCCGCTTTGGGCATAGTGAAAGTAATACTTGAGAAAAACCTGTTCCTTACTCTTGGTTCTCTGGTAGCGGCAACATCCAGTACTTTGCAGTCGCAGCCACCCAATCTGAAAGTTTCCGAAACGATTCAGCAGCAGGTTCTTGAATTCTTGCTCGAACGGGCTCGGTTCGTCTTCCGGGAGCGCTACGGCTTTCCGTACGACGAAGTCAACGCGGTGCTGGCAGCAGAAGCGGAAAATTTGCCAGATGCACTGCGACGTCTGCAGTCACTGCACAGCATTCGTCGTACAAAGAACTTCGAACCCCTTGCAGCTTCGTTCAAGCGGATTCGCAATATTGTGGAGAAAGCAGGCCCGACCGAGAACTGGCGGTTGCCCGATGTTCGCGCGGACTTGCTGGCGCTGGATGCAGAACAAGAATTGTACCGTGCCGCCCAGCGCGTAGCGCAGCAAGCCGAGAGCCACCGCCTGGCCGGGCGCTACCGGGAAGCGCTTTTGCTGATTGCTGAGCTGCGGCCTGTCGTGGATCTCTTTTTTGACGAGGTGTTGGTCATGGCTGAGCAGGACGACCTGCGCAGGAACCGGCTCACTTTGCTGGCGAAGTTGTTGCGGGAATTCTCGCGAATTGCCGATTTTTCCGAGATTGCTGTCGCGCAGAAATAATCCGTGTCGCGAGAGCGCAGCGGAGTCGTTTTGTCGGCACGCCGACAACGGCTCGCAAATCTTCGAAGAAAAGGGGAGACAGTGAAAAAGTACGTCTATTTTTTTGGAGCTGGGAAAGCGGAAGGTACAGGAGAAATGAAAGACCTGCTGGGCGGTAAGGGCGCCGGCTTGGCTGAAATGACCCGCATCGGACTGCCCGTGCCGGCTGGCTTCACCATCACCACCGAAGCCTGTCACTACTATTTCCAGCACGGGCACAAATATCCACCCGGCTTACACCAACAAGTGGAAAGGGCCTTGGACCGACTGGAAAAGGTCGTAGGGAAAAAATTGGGGGATGCCCATGACCCACTGTTGGTTTCGGTGCGCTCTGGCTCGGCCCGCTCGATGCCAGGGATGATGGAGACCATCCTGAACCTGGGGCTGAATGATCGCTCTGTGGAAGGTCTGGCACGGAGCACGAAAAATCCGCGTTTTGCTTTCGATGCCTACCGACGCTTCGTGCAGATGTATTCCACCGTTGTCATCGGACTGTCTAAAGAAGAACTTGAAGAAAAATTGCGCGAACTGAAGAATCGCTTGCAAGTGAAAACAGACGTTGAAGTTCCTGCCGAGGGGTGGCGCGAGCTGGTCGAGGAGTACAAGCGCTACTTCCAAAGCAAGACCGGCCGACCTTTTCCGCAGGACCCGCACGAACAGCTCTGGGGTGCCATCGAAGCGGTTTTTCGTTCCTGGATGGCCGAGAAGGCCGTGACCTACCGCCGCGTAGAAAAAATCACCGGTCTGCTCGGCACCGCGGTCAATGTGGTGCAGATGGTGTTCGGGAACAAAGGAGAAAACTCGGGAACCGGTGTCTGCTTCACCCGCGATCCCTCGACTGGAGAAAAAGTTTTCTACGGAGACTTCCTGGTCAACGCGCAGGGCGAGGACGTTGTGGCCGGCATTCGCACGCCAATGCATTTGGATGAAATGGCGCGGCGTATGCCGAAGGTTTACAAACAACTGAAACGCGTGCGAGACATCTTGGAACGACACTACAAGGACATGCAGGACCTCGAGTTCACCGTCGAGGAAGGTCGGCTTTACATGCTGCAGACACGAGTCGGCAAGCGCACACCGGCAGCGGCATTTCGCATCGCGGTAGATATGGCCAACGAAGGCTTGATTTCACGTCACGAAGCGGTGATGCGCATCAAACCGGAAGATATCGAGCGCCTCTTCTATCCGGTCATTGACCCACAGATCCCTCCTGCAGAACTGGAAAACCGCAGGCTCGCCACCGGCATCAACGCCGTGCCCGGTGCTGCCGTCGGACGTGCCGTTTTCACCGCGCGTGACGCCGAACAATGGGCCGAGCGGGGAGAAAAAGTCATCCTGGTGCGGCGCGAAACCAGCCCGGAAGATGTGGGCGGCATGTTTGTGGCTCAGGGTATCCTGACCGCCACAGGAGGAAAAACCAGTCATGCCGCGGTTGTAGCGCGCGGCTGGGGCAAATGCTGCGTGGTCGGCGCCGAAACCTTGAAGATCGATTACGAGCAGAAACAACTGCGTGCCAACGGCCGTGTGGTCTGCGAAGGAGAGTGGCTGACGCTCGACGGTAATAGTGGCAACGTCTACTTGGGCGCAACACCGCTAATTCGTCCTGAGCCGCCGCCAGCCTTCTTCACATTGTTGAAATGGTGCGACGCCATTCGCCGGCTTCGCGTGCGTACCAACGCCGATACCCCCACCGACGCACGCAAAGCCCGGGAGTTGGGCGCGGAGGGTATCGGGTTGTGTCGTACCGAACACATGTTCTTCAAGGACTTCGAAGACCCCGGCCAGAGTGTCGTCCGCCAGCGCGCCATTCAGCAAATGATTCTGGCTGAAACAATCGAGGAAAGGAAACGGGCGCTCGCCAAACTGCTCCCGTTCCAGCGCCGAGATTTCATCGGCATCTTCGAAGCTATGGATGGTTTGCCGGTGACTATCCGCCTGATCGATCCGCCGCTGCATGAATTTGTTCCGCACACCCCAGAAGGGCAGGCCGAGCTGGCTCGGGAGATTGGCGTCAGCCTCGAAGTGGTATCCCGCCGGGTCGAACAGCTCCGCGAAGCCAATCCCATGCTCGGCCATCGCGGCGCCCGGCTCTGTATCACTTATCCAGAAATACTTGAGATGCAGGTTCGAGCCATCATCGAAGCTGCAATTGAATGTCAGAAAAAAGGAATTAAAGTTTTACCTGAGATTATGCATCCTCTCACTTTGGACCGGCGTGAGTTGGAAATTCTGACTCAGGAAACCCGCCGTATTGCCGACCAGTTGATCCGCGAAGCCGGGGTGAATTTGAAATACCTTGTTGGCACGATGATCGAGCTGCCCCGGGCGGCACTGCTGGCTGACCAGATGGCTGAAGTTGCGGAGTTTTTCAGCTTCGGCACCAATGACCTGACCCAGACGGTCATGGGGCTTTCCCGCGACGATGCCGGACGTTTTCTGGCCGATTATGTCGACCCGAACAAAGCAGGAATTTTTTCTGACGACCCGTTCCAGACACTCGACACCGCAGGCGTGGGGTTGTTGATTCGTTGGGCAGTGGAGCGTGGCCGCCGGACGCGCCCTTCGCTCAAGGTCGGCATTTGTGGAGAGCACGGCGGCGATGCCGCCAGCATTCGCTTCTGCCATCAGGTGGGTATGGACTATGTCAGCGCGTCGCCGTTCCGTGTCCCCATAGCGCGGCTGGCTGCTGCCCAAGCGGTGCTCGAAGAGAAGCAGACCCGTTCCCGTAAGCCAAGACGAAAAGGAAAAAAACGCACCGCGCATCGTTCGGACTAGTTCCCCGGCGGCAGGGGGAAGAACACTCTCTGTGTGTTCCTTAGTCTCAGGTGGGCGTCTTCAAGTAAAAGTGGAGACCCAGGAAAGTGAAGATAGCTGCTGGCGCCCAGCCGGCCAGCCAGCTCGGAAGCTGTCCGACGGCACCGAGCGCTTCAAACAGGGCGGCGGTAGCCCAGAACACAATAGCAATCCCCAGGCCAGCAGCCAATCCCCCAGTAGCCCCACGATTGCCCACTTTCAGGGCAAAAGGAGTCGCTAACAGCATCAAGATGGGCAGCATCAACGGGAAAGCAAACTTGCGATGCCACTGCACGGTCAGTCGGGTAGCGTCGAAACCAGCTTGCCGCAGTTCGCGAATGTACTGCCGCAGCTCGCGCCAGTTCATCTGGTAGTACTGCCGCACTTCGCGCCGGAAATAGTCCGGGGACTCGCGAAGCTCGGCTAGCGTCAGACTGGTGAACGGTTGGTATTCGACCACGCGGCTTCGCTCGAGCAAGCGCACCCAACCTTCCTCGAGCCGCCAACTGGCAAGAGTCGGGTCCCAGAGGGCGCGCCGGGCATAGATGCGTCGCCGCAATTGAAAACTTGCTGGATCAATTTCGAAAACATTCAGTCCGCCGAACAGATTCCGATCCGGGTCGAACAGTTCGTAATTGTACAGCCGGCCCTCGCGTCCGAAAATCCACTGGCGCCGTGGCTGGAAGAAGGTCTGAGCCGGGCGCCCCTTGATTTGATTCCGGAGCAGGTCCTGCGTCTGGTTGGTGTAGGGCAGGACATTCGAATCCAGAAAAAACAGCCCAGCGGCAAGGGCCACTCCGCAGACCAACAATGGAAGAGAAAGTCGGAAGAAGCTGATCCCGCTGGCCTTGTATGCAGTGATTTCATTGTGCTTGGTCATCAATGCCAGGGCGACCAACGTCGCGGTGGAAGCGGCCAGCGGTGCCAGTTGGTAGAGCAGGTGAGGCGTCAGAAAGAAAAAGTAGCGGGCGACTGCACTGACCGGGATCTGATTTCGGCTGATGTCTTCGACCAGCTCGAAGAACGTAAACGCTTCCAGCAGGAACAGCGACCCACAAAGAAGAATCAGAAAAAAGAAGAAAAACTGGCGGGTAATGTAGAGGTCCAGCAGCAAGGGAAATCCGAAAACCCGCTGATCGCGTGCGAGCTTCCGCAGTGGGATGGATTTCGGCTGCGCGTTCGCAAAAACGGGCTCTGTGGGCAGCGGGACGGGGCGGGGCATTGCGGCCGAATCGGCTTCTCGGGCAGAAGCCCGTTGCGACCACCGCACGAATAGTTTCCCGAACCAGCTCTCGCGACCGATTTCTTCCATGCCGGGCAACAAGGCGAGACCGCACAAAGCTGTGAGCAGGTTGGCTCCCCACACGCCCAGCATGGGAGAAAGCGTCCCGCGACGGGCCAGCCCGATACCGGCAACCAGCAGGATATAGTAGACCGCAATCAAACCGAGGGTCAGGACAAACCCGGAAGCGCGTCCTGCTTGCACCGGGCGCACCCCGACGGGTACGGCCAGCAACGCGAACACCAGGCAGGCAGTGGGAAAAGCCAGTCGCCGGTGCCACTCGATTTTAGCTTCCAGATCACCCGTGCGTGCGCGTGCTTGCAGTTCCCCGATGTGGAGCTCGGCAATCTTCGGCCGGCGCACACGCACGGGAATTCCATTTCCCAGCTCGAGCGACAAACTGCTCTCTCCGAACGTTGAGACCGAGTAACGGTCGGGTTCTCGCTGCGAGTATTCGTGGATGCTCCCGTTCTTCAGGTGCAGGGTGATGCGGCGCAAGGGACGGTCAGCTACCAGTGCGGCTTCTTCAGCCAAGGTCACCCGCGAGCTTTGCGGGTCGTCGATGGTCGCCAGCAGAATGCCTCGCCAGCGGGTGCCGCCCGGGTCCGCATCTTCGACGTAGACGAGCCAGCGTTCGAAGCGCTCATCGAATACACGCGGCTGGATCTGAACCGCGGCAGGGGATAGCCTCAGCTCTTCTTCCAGGGAGGCAAAAGCATGTGCAGAACGCGGCGCGAGCCAGAAGGTGAGCGCCGCAGTCACTCCCGTCGCCAGCAAAGCCAACCCACCGACGGGCAACAGGATGCGACGCAGTCCCAGTCCGGTGGCGTGCATGGCAATCAGTTCGCTGTCGGCCGACATGCGTCCCAGGCCGATCAAGATGCCTACCAGAATCGCCATCGGAATCGTGAAGCTCAGAATGCCGGGCAGCGCCGTAGCCACCAACCGTGCTGTCGTCGCAATTCCACCGCCGTGTCGCACCACCAGGTCCATCAGTTGAACCAGTTGGGGCACAAAAAAAATAAAAGTGAACAGAACCAAGCCCAGAATGGCGTAGCTGGAGATTTCCCGGAAGATGTAGCGATCCAGAATGCGCATCGCGACGGTCAAAGTCTAGCACGGCACCGGCGCGTCCGCTCCCCTGCGCCGAGCCATGTCGGGGTCTGCACGGCAAAGCGGGGGATTGCGTGCGAGCTGCGAGGCGCTTCAGAGCATGGCCACCGCAAGGCTGCGCGGGCCCGACCCGACGGGTACCAATGTCAGAAGGCTGAGCGTGCGCTTGCGGATCACAGCCAGGTCATTCGAACCTTCGTTGACCACCAGCAGCAGTTCCTCGCCCGGGGTCAGGGCTGCCGTGACGGGATGCTTGCCGACGGGTATCGGGTTGTGCAGGCGGCGCGTGTGCACGTCTACGGGCGTGATGCGGCCAGCGGCGCGGTCCACCACAAACAGCCAGGAAGCATCCTGGGTGATGACCACCTCGGCCGGAGCATCGCCCACTACCACAAACTCGGCCACTTCCTGCGTCCACGTGTTCAGAATCGTCACACCGTGAGCAGCAGGATGCGGCAGATAGAGTTCGCCTCCATCCGGTTTCAACGCCGCACCGGCTGGACCGGAATGTTCGGCGGTTCCCAGGTGCAGGTGGGCCACCAGTGCACGACGGTTCAGGTCGATGACTGAAACTACCGGTGTCGTTGACGAGGTTACAAACGCTCGCTGGCCGTCCGGCAACAGCACCACCCGCTCCGGCTGCAACACGACTGGGACTGCAGCGGCAACTTGCAGGTTATCGGCTTCTACGATGAACACACGGTTGCCTGTCCGGTCCGGCACGAGCAGCCAGCGACCATCTGGCGTCCGCTTCGGCACACCTGGCTGCCCTCCCAGAGACACGCGACGGCGAATCTGCCGACTGTGGCAGTCCAGCTGCAGCAGTGCGCCGTCGCCGCCGCTGACGACATAGGCTGCTGCTCCATCAGCGGAAAATTCTATGCCCGCAGGTTCAGCGCCAACCGGAACTTGAGCAAGTATGCGGTTGGTTTTCGGTTCCAAGATCCAGACGTACCCACCGCGACGGCTCAATCCCCAGAGTTGTTTTTCCTTCGGGTGCATGCGGATATCGATCGGCTCCGGTCCGACTGGAACCGTGGCCACCACCGACGGTTGGATCAAGTCCACAACGGAAATGGTACCGTCGCCTGTGTTGGCGACGTACGCCAGCAGTCGCACATCGGGCCGGAGAGTGAAGGGACGATCTTCGCGCGCCACCTGCCGGAGTGCGAACAACAACAGGATGGCCATGGCCAACAGAAATCGCAGATTCCGTTGCTTCCAGGTGGGCATACGCGGCTTTGAACGGGTTCAGTTCACCGTTCGGTGCAACACGGCTGCAATCATCCGCACTTCCTGCTGCAGTTGCAGAAACTCTTCCGGGAGCAAGGATTGCATCCCGTCCGAGAGGGCCCGGTCGGGATCGTGGTGTACTTCTACCAGCAGGCCATCGGCGCCCACAGCCACCGCGGCCCTCGAAAGCGGCAGGACCTTGTGGCGGCGACCAGTGCCGTGGCTCGGATCCACCAGAATTGGGAGATGGCTGCGTCGTTTCACAGCCGGAATCACTGCCAAGTCGAGCGTGTTGCGGGTAAAGTCGCTGAACGTGCGTACTCCGCGCTCGCAGAGAATGACCTGGTAATTTCCTTCGGCCATGATGTATTCGGCAGCCATGAGAAATTCATCGAGCGTGGCCGACATACCGCGCTTGAGCAAGACGGGTTTGCGTGCGCGCCCGGCCCGCTTCAGCAACGAGAAATTCTGCATGTTCCGAGCACCGATCTGGATCACATCGGCGTATTGTTCGACCAAATCCAGGCTTTCGTTGTCCACCGCTTCAGTCACGATGCCCATGCCGTACCGCTCGCGAACTTCAACGAGAATCTTCAACCCGGCTTCGCCCAGTCCCTGGAAGCTGTACGGGGACGTGCGCGGCTTGTACGCGCCGCCGCGGAACAGACGCACTCCAGCTTTCTGCAAGCAGGCCGCGACGGTCATGGCCTGCTCGTGGGATTCGATGGCACAGGGCCCGGCAATCAAAGCCACCGAGTTCCCCCCGATGGCCACTGCGGCAGTGGAGCCATCCGGTTGCCGCACGGGGATACGAATGATGGTGTCTTCTTCTTTCACATCTCGGCTGACCAGCTTATAGGGTTTGCTGACCGGAATGCACTCGGCCACCCCGGGCATGGATTCCAGCGACCCGATATCCACCTCGCCGGTGTTGCCTGTGATTCCGATGGCAGTGCGCTGGGCGCCGGGAATCGGATGTGCGCGATAGCCCAGGGCCTCGATGCGCTCGCAGACGTTGCGAATCTCCTCTTCGGTGGCATGCGCCTTCATGACCACCAACATCCCCGTACCCTCCTCTGCACCAACGCCCACGCCGTTCCGGACACGGATGGGATTTTTCAGTGTACTGCAGGCGGTTTTTGCAAGCAAACCTTCCGCCGCCTTCCAGCGGCCCTGGACGCCGCCGCACAGATTCCTTTTCGTGCTGCGATTGCAGACGCGCAATGGCTCAGCTAGAATGAATGCTTATTTTACTGCCAACACATCTCTTTGAGGGAATGGACGACGCCTCTCGCAAAGTCACGCTCGAGCATGGAATAGACCAAGCCCGCCCGAAACCACACTCCCTGCAGACGTCGGCGAACTGGAAAGATGGAAGCCTGCGTGTAGGCGTTCATGTTTCCATTGCCAGCGGAGTGAGGCAATCGCTCGAGCGCGCACATGCGCTCGGTTGCACGGCGTTGCAGATTTTTTCGACCAGTCCCCGGATGTGGCCCGTCCGCCAGAGCGTGCACAACTGGCTTCCAGCGACTGAGGCTGAACGCTTTCGCGCCCGCCGGACCGAGCTGGCACTCGGTCCCCTGGTCGTGCATGACAACTATCTGATCAACCTAGCTTCTTCGGACCGGGCCATACGCACCCGTTCGATTCAAGCTTTGCACGAAGAGCTCGCCCGGGCCGTGTGGATTGGCGCCGATTACCTGGTACTCCATCCGGGAAATGCTGGCAACGCACCGCTCGAAAGCGCCATTGCATCGATTGTCGAGGGACTGCAGTTGGCCACGCGCGGGCTGTCCCTGGGCGCGCTCCGCATTCTGCTGGAAAATACGGCCGGGCAGGGAAGTGCCATTGGATGGCGTTTCGAGCAGCTCGAGGCGATTCTGCGTGCCTGTCCGGAGCTTCCTCTGGGCGTCTGCCTGGATACGGCACACGCCTTCGCCGCGGGGTACGATATCTCTTCCGAGGCCGGCCTGGAACGGACGCTATCCGAATTCGCTGCCACGATTGGCTTCGACCGTTTGCTTGTGGTCCACGTCAATGACTCCAAAGCTCCGGCCGGTTCGCGCGTGGACCGCCACGAGCACATCGGCCGTGGAAAAATCGGACTGGAAAATTTTCGCCGATTCCTGAATCATTCTCGGATTCGGGACTGGCCGGGCCGGGCGTTCATTCTGGAAACACCGATCGACCGGCCGGGGGATGACCGACGAAATCTCCGTACGGTTTGGACCCTGTTCGGGCAGGCCCTGCCCATCCGAGAAGGTGCCAAAGACGGATTCTCAGCGCGACGGATCTCCGCGAAGCGTCGCGCGCTAAAACGGGTCTCAAGAAGGAACACGGAATCGTGAAACACACTCCAGTGACGGACTATATTCCGGACGTTATCGAACGCAAATGGCAGGAGCGCTGGGCCGAGGCGCGCGTGTTCGAAGCCGATGCCGACCCAGCGCGTCCGAAGTACTACGTGCTGGAAATGCTGCCGTACCCCTCGGGTACGCTCCATATGGGCCACATGCGCAACTACACGATTGGCGATGTCGTCGCCCGCTACAAACGGATGCGTGGTTTCAACGTCCTCCATCCGATGGGATGGGATGCCTTCGGCTTGCCTGCGGAAAACGCGGCCATCAAACACGGCATCGAACCCCGCACGTGGACGCTGAACAACATCGCCGAATTCAAACGCGTGCTCACCCGCTTCGGCTTCAGCTATGACTGGCGGCGCGAAATCTCCACCTGTGAGCCGGAGTATTACCGCTGGAATCAATGGTTTTTCCTGCGCATGTTCGAACGCAACTTGGCTTATCGCAAGCGCAGCCGTGTGAATTGGTGTCCGAAATGCGAAACCGTGCTGGCGAATGAACAGGTCGTCGAAGGGGCCTGCTGGCGTCACGAAGATACGCCCGTCGAACAGAAAGAGTTGGAACAGTGGTTTCTGCGCATCACTGCCTACGCGGAAGAGCTGTTGCGCGACATCGCTCAGCTCCGACAGGGTTGGCCGGAACGCGTGCTCGTGATGCAGGAAAACTGGATCGGAAAATCTCGTGGCGTGCGCGTTCGTTTCCCCCTGATGGGACGGGAGGAAGTCATCGAAGTCTTCACCACGCGGATCGACACGATCTATGGTGCCTCCGCCGTCCTGCTCGCTCCGGAGCATCCGCTGGTTCCCAGGCTGCTGGCGGGGAGCCCGCAACGGCAGGCGCTCGAAGAGCAGGTGCAGGCCATGCGCCGCCATGCGGTTCGCGAAGCCGATCTGGCCACCGCCGAAAAGCAGGGTATCCTGCTCGACTGCCAGGTGCGCAACCCCTTCAGCGGAGACGCACTTCCGGTCTGGGTGGCCAACTTTGTCCTGCTCGAGTACGGCACCGGAGCGGTGATGTGTGTTCCTGCACACGACCAGCGCGATTTCGAATTTGCGACCAAGTATCGGCTGCCGGTGCGGGTCGTGGTCCGGCCCCCACAGGGTGAAACACTCGAAGCCGATTCGCTGCGCGCGGCGATGGTGGACTATGGCATCCTGGTGAACTCCGGCCCCTATTCCGGCCTCCGCTCGGAAGTGGCCATCGAGCAGATGTCCCGCGATGCCGAGCAGAAGGGCATCGGCCGCAGCGAAGTCATCTACCGGCTTCGCGACTGGGGAATTTCCCGGCAGCGCTACTGGGGCACGCCGATCCCGGTCGTACATTGCGAACACTGCGGCATCGTTCCAGTTCCCGACGAGGAGTTGCCTGTCCTGTTGCCCGCCCGGGTCACGCTGACCGGACGCGGCCAGTCTCCGCTTGCGCTTGTGCCGGAATTTGTTCAGGCTCGCTGCTACCGTTGCGGCGGTACGGCGCGGCGCGAAACGGACACCATGGATACGTTCGTGGATTCTTCCTGGTATTTCTACCGCTACACGGATCCGCAGAATCACACCGCGCCCTTTTCCCGCGAGCTCGTCCGCTACTGGTTTCCGATCGATCAATACATCGGCGGCATTACGCACGCCATCCTTCACCTTCTCTATTCGCGATTCTTCTGCAAAGTGATGCGCGATATCGGCCTGGTGGACCACGACGAGCCGATCCAGCGACTGTTCACGCAGGGCATGGTGCTGAAGGGCGGCGTGGCCATGTCGAAATCCCGCGGCAATGTGGTCGGCGCGGCAGAAATGGCTGAAAAGTACGGCGCCGATACCGGACGGCTGTACACCCTGTTTGCCGCTCCACCCGAAAAGGATCTGGAATGGAGTGAGCAGAGCATCGAAGGCTGCGCGCGGTTCCTGCAGCGGTTGTTCCGGCTGGTCGCGCGTCATGCCGGCCGGCTCGACCGTGTCTCCGCGGTGGGTCGCGCGAGGGAGGTGGCTGCGCTGAATGAGAAGGAACGGCTTCTGCTCCGCCGGGCGCATCAGACTCTGCGTCGCGTGACCCAGGACTTCGAGCGACGCTGGCATTTCAACACTTCCGTTGCCGCGCTGATGGAGCTGACCAACACGCTGCAGGGGCAAGAACCTCTCGAGCAGGGCGTGCAACCAGCTGTGCTCAAGGAGGTGTTTGAACTGCTGCTCCAGATGCTGGCGCCGATGGCCCCGCACATCGCGGAGGAGCTCTGGGAAATGCTGGGCCACAAGGAACTGCTGGCCAATCATCCTTGGCCGGAATACCATCCGAAACTGGCCGAAGAAGAAAGGCTAGAGATCGTCGTCCAGGTGAACGGGAAGCTGCGGGGTAGGGTTATGGTCGAAAGCGGATTGAGCGAATCCGAGCTGCGCGAGCGGGCCCTGGCCGACCCGCGCATTGCCCAGCTCGTTGCGGGAAAGACGTTGCAGAAGGCGATCATCATCCCCGACAAGCTGGTCAATCTGGTTGTAAGCTAGCAAGTGCGGAACCGTACCGGTTCGATGGGCATCACCGTTGCGCAGACTCGGTTCTCCAGCCGAGAAGCTGCGACGCATCGCCACCGAACGGCCGGGTGGAGACAGCTATGGAAATCCCGGGCGGCATCGTCATTCTTGATTTTGGTTCCCAGTACACGCAACTGATTGCGCGCCGGATTCGCGAGCAGCAGGTTTTCTCCGTGATCCTGCCGTGCACAGCGCCCTTGGAGGCCATCCAGCGCCTGTCGCCGGTCGGCATTGTTCTCTCTGGCGGCCCGAGCTCGGTCTATGACCAGGCTGCCCCCTATTGCGATCCGCGCGTGCTTGCCCTGGGCGTGCCCGTGCTCGGCATCTGTTATGGCTTGCAGTGGATGGCGCATCAGTTGGGCGGGGTCGTGCAACCCGCCGAACGCCGAGAATACGGCCCTGCACAGGTGGAGATTCAAAACGGCTCCTGCCTGTTCTCTGTGATGCCGAAACGACTGCGTGTCTGGGCCAGCCACGGCGACCATGTCGTGCAACTTCCGGCAGGGTTTCAGCTCACCGCACGAACCGAAAACGCCGTGGCAGCCATCGAAGACAGAACCCGACGGTTCTTCGCCGTTCAGTTTCACCCGGAAGTGCAGCATACGGAAGGTGGTGTAGAGATTCTGCGCCGCTTCGTCTTTGAAATCTGCCAGGCAAAGCCGAACTGGAATCGTACGTCCATTATCGCCGAAGCAGTGCAATCGATCCGGCAGCGTGTGGGTTCGGAATCTGCGATCTGTGCCCTGAGCGGCGGTGTGGACTCTGCGGTGGCGGCGGTGCTGGTGCACCGCGCGATTGGCGAGCGACTGGTGAACGTTTTTGTGGACACCGGACTTCTTCGCAAGAACGAGTTCCCGCAGACCCTCGACCTGCTTCAGCGGCAGCTCGGATTGAACGTCATTGGGGTGGATGCCTCGGGTCGTTTTCTCGACTGCCTGCGCGGGGTCACCGACCCGGAAGAAAAACGCAAGCGCATCGGTCACACGTTCATCGAAGTGTTCGCGGAACAGGCCCGCCGGATTGGCCCCGTCCGTTTTCTGGTGCAGGGTACTTTGTACCCCGATGTGATCGAATCCGTTTCCGTGAAAGGACCGGCAGCGACCATCAAATCTCACCACAACGTCGGCGGATTGCCAGCGGAGATGCCTTTCGAGTTGATCGAGCCGTTACGCGACCTGTTCAAGGATGAGGTGCGTGCGATTGGGCGTGAACTCGGCTTGCCCGAGGGACTGCTCGTGAAACATCCCTTCCCAGGCCCCGGACTGGCGGTGCGGGTGCTGGGTGAAGTGACGGCAGAACGGCTCGCTTTGCTTCGTGAAGCAGATGCCATCGTGGTCGAAGAAATCCAGAAGGCGGGTCTTTACGAGAAGCTCTGGCAGGCGTTTGCCGTGTTGCTGCCGGTGCGCACGGTGGGCGTAATGGGGGATGAGCGCACCTACGGCTATGCGGTGGCCGTCCGAGCGGTTATCTCCTCCGATGCCATGACAGCCGACTGGGCGCGTCTGCCTGCTGAGGTGCTCGAAGCCATCTCCACACGGATTGTCAACGAGGTGCCAGGCATCAACCGGGTGGTTTACGACGTCAGTTCCAAACCGCCGAGTACAATCGAATGGGAATAGAATTCCCCTGGGGGCGGGGGAGCCCCAGAATTCGCGGGGCAGGGAGTCAGCGATTCGCCATCTTTTGGGCCATATAGAGCAGAAGCCGACGATCGGATTCGTCCATCCGGCCCAGCAGGCGACGAAACTTATTCAGCAAGCGCGCTTCCTTGCCAGTGCTGCCCCAGGCAATATCGTCTGCCGTCTTTCGCTTCGGCAGGTTCGGCAGCTCGGGTGGTTCCTCACCGTCGTAGAAGAGCTGGTAGAGAGGGACTTCCAAGGCCCGTGCCAGCTTTTCCAGGGTTTCGATGGCGGGAACCGTATGACCGTTTTCCACTCGGGAGATGTAACAACGCAACAGTCCGGTCCGCTTTTCGATATCGCCTTGCGACAGGTTTTTTTCCTCGCGCAGAGCGCGCAAACGTTCACCAATAATCATGCGTTTATTATTGCACGAGATTACTGACGCTGCAACCGATTTTCCAGGTGTGGACTGTGGAGAAGTGAGTTCTCACTTCGATGTAACCTGTCCGTCATGACAAACGTCCCAACAACGGGGCCAGAAGGCCCTCGCCAGAACAAGGAGGCAACCTCCAGTGCCGAGGAGCGGGAGCTGGTCCGTCGGGCTCAGGCGGGCGACACGGCTGCCTACGAAGCTCTGGTGGAGCGTCACCAGCGGCGGGTGTTCGCCATCGTGAGCGGCATCCTGCGCCGCCGGGAGGACGTCGAAGACGTCGCGCAGCAGGTCTTCTTGAAGGTCTATCTTTCGCTCCGGCGCTTCGACCTGCGCTCTTCGTTTTCGACTTGGCTCTACAAGGTTGCAGTCAATGAATGCTGGGATTACCTGAGGAAGAAAAAAGCCCGGCGACTGGTGTACGAGGCCGACCTCAGTGAAGAGCAGACGCGGCAGATGGAAACTTTGCAAGGCGACGCCGCCGGCCCGAGCGATCTGGTGCGACGGGCTGAGGCACGCCAGCTGGCCGAACGTCTGCTCGCCGAGCTCGGCGAAGAAGAGCGACTGATGCTGATCCTGAAAGAGGTCGAGGGGTTTTCGGTGGAAGAAATTGCGGAAACACTGGGCATGAACGTGAATACGGTGAAGGTGAGGCTGTTTCGCGCCCGCGGACGCCTGGCAGAATACTACCGTCGCCGTCGGGGAGCGGCTCGGATTGCGGGCAGCCGGAACCGGAAGGAGAGGCCGTGAGCACGGTCTGCAGGAACTATCGTGAACGCCTCGATGTGCTGGAGGATTACCTGGAGGGGCGGCTGCCGGCCCAGGAGCAAGCCCAACTGGCGGAACACTTGGGCCGTTGCGAGCACTGTGCCCAGGCGCTCGCCTTGGCGCAGCTTGCCACGCAGGCATTGCGCGAAGCCCGACTGCCGCGAGCTCCGGAACCCAGCCTCGGATTCGCACAACGAGTGACGGCGCGCCTTCGGGCCGAACAGCAGGCGATCGCCGACTTCTGGCATTCGCTCGAAGTTTTTGCCCGGCGCGTTTCCTGGGCTGCGGCCATACTGCTGCTCGTGCTGGGTGGCTATCTGTGGACTTTGGACCTCCCTGCGCATCAGCAAGCGGTCCCACAGGAAACTGCTGAAGTACAAGAGATTTTTCCTGAGCCGTATCAGCGTCCGGCCAACCAGGAGGAAGTCCTGCTGAGCCTGACCAGCAACGGGACCGGAAGGTAGTCTATGCATCGCAAAGCCACATTTCTGGTCGCTGCGGTTTTCGTGCTCGGGCTGGCCCTGGGTGCACTCAGCATGCACCTTGCGGCAGAACGATACTGGCCGGGCTACGGACCCAAGAAAGAGTACCGCGAACGCGGGCGTGACCCGCAAAGCGAACGGATGCGCCTGGTCGAGCGATTGACCCGCGAGCTGGCCCTGACGGCCGAGCAGCAACAGCAGCTCGAACAGGTTCTCGCGGAAACTTCGGCACGCTACGACGCCATCTACGAAGAGATGCGTCCTCGGCTGCGCCAGGTCCGGGAAGAGGGTCGCAACCGGATTCGGGAATTCCTGACGCCTGAGCAGCGGGAAAAGTTCGAAGCCTGGCTGCACAAAATCGATGAAGAGCGCCGCAAGCGGGAATGCCACGATCGCTGAACCCGCGCGGTTCAGCAAGGTTTCGGAGAGGGGAAACGTATGCGGATCAAAGAACGGGTAACTTCTCTGTGGGAACGTTCGATGTTGCACCGGGCGATGCTGGTTTCGCCGTTTGTCGTCGCCCTGTTGCTGGCGGGCTTCTGGAAATTCGATGGTCGCGAAGACGTCCGCTACTTTACCGCCAAGGTCGAGCGCGGCGACATCGTCCAGGTGGTCCAGGCCACCGGGACGATCAACGCGGTCACCACCGTGCAGGTCGGCTCCCAGGTCAGCGGACGCATTGCCGAAATCTATGTGGACTTCAATTCCAAGGTAAAAAAAGACCAGATCATCGCGAAGATCGACCCTTCCTTGTTCGAAACTCGGCTACTGCAGGCGGAGGCTGACCTGCAGAATGCGCTGGCCAACGTGCGCGGCATCGAAGCTTCGATCGAAACGCAGCGCGCGGATGTGCGCGCTGCGCAGGCGAACCTGGACCGCGCCCGCGCGCAGTTCCGCGAGGCGGAGCTGAACCTGAAGCGCACAAAAGAACTGTTCGAGCAGGGCATCGTGGCGGCTTCCCAGTACGACACCGTGCAGGCCACCTACGACGCCGCGGCGGCGAATGTCCGCGTGCTCGAAGCGCAACTCGAGCAGGCTCGGGCCCGCCTGCGTCAGACCGAAGCGCAGCTCGAGCAGGCTCGGGCCAGTGTCGCCCAGCGGCGTGCGAGCGTGGAATCGGCGCGCGTAGATTTGAACAATACTGTCATCCGCGCACCGATTGACGGCACCGTCATTGCCCGCAACGTGGACGTCGGTCAGACCGTCGCGGCGAGCCTGCAGGCTCCGACCCTGTTCATCATTGCCCAAGACCTGACCAAGATGCTCGTCTATGCCAAAACGGACGAGTCCGACGTGGGCAAGATTCAGCCTGGAGCTATGGCGACCTTCCGCGTGGATTCCTTCCCGCGCGAGATTTTCCGTGGACGGGTGACTCAGGTGCGCATGAATGCCACCGTGGTGCAGAACGTCGTCACCTACGACACGATCATCGAATTTGACAATCCCGACCAGAAACTGTTCCCGGGCATGACAGCGTACATCACCATCCCGATTGCGCAGGCGATGGATGTGGTGAAGATTCCCAATGGCGCGCTGCGCTTCCATCAACAGATTCCGGAAGCAGAGCGAACTGCGCTCTTGCGCAAGTACGGCTTCGAAGTGCCCGGTGCGGGGAACCGCGAGCTGGCGGGCGGTCGTCAACGGCCTCAGTTTTCGGGCGGCCAGCGCCCTCAGGGCGGCGAACCCGGCGGCGGGGGTCCAAATGCAGAAATGATGCGTCGCCGCATGGCCTTCCTGGCAGGGATGGAAGGGGGACGGGAGCAGTGGGTGTTCGTCTGGAAGCTGCTTCCGAACAATGAACTCCGACCCGTTCGCGTGAAGGTGGGCATCACCGATTACACCTTCACCGAATTGAAGGAAGGCGAAATCCAGCCTGGCGACGAGCTGGTCATCAGCCGCAGCACATTGGGTGCGCCGCAAACCAGTAACCCGGGAGGCGGGCCGCCAGGGGCTCCGGGATTCATCCGCCGAATGTGAAGGTCATGAGTATCGAAGCAAAATCCGAACACGTCACGAACACCGCCTCGGGCGGGAATGCCGAACTGATTCGTCTGGAAAACGTCCACAAGATTTACCAACTGGGCGAAGTGCAGGTGCACGCCTTGCGCGGGGTGTCGTTGCAGATTGGTCGCGGTGAATTCGTGGCCGTGATGGGCGCGTCCGGTTCCGGCAAGTCCACGCTGATGAACATTCTCGGTTGCTTGGACCGGCCCACGCGCGGCTCGTACTTTCTGGACGGCACCGATGTTTCGCAGTTGAGCAAAGTGGAGCTGGCGCGAATCCGGAATCAAAAAATTGGATTCGTATTTCAGCAGTTCAACTTGCTACCGCGAACTTCGGCGCTCGAAAACGTCGAGCTGCCGACCATCTACGCGGGAGTTTCTCCTGCGGAACGGCATTCCCGGGCGCTGGCGGCACTGGAGCGCGTCGGCCTGGCCGACCGCGCCCATCATTTTCCGAGCCAGCTTTCCGGAGGACAACAACAGCGGGTGGCTATCGCCCGCGCGCTGGTCAACCGTCCTTCGATTCTTCTGGCGGACGAGCCGACCGGTAACCTGGATTCTCGCACCAGCGTGGAAATCATGGACATTCTTCAGCACCTGAACGAGGAAGAGGGTTTGACGGTTGTGCTGGTGACCCACGAGCACGATATCGCCCAGTACGCCAAGCGCGTGCTCGAGTTTCGCGACGGCCGTATCCGCAAGGATTACCAGGTTTCCGACCGCTGGGTCGCGCGAGAGGTCTTGCCCACTCTTCCGGTGCTGGACGAGCTGGATGCGGTCGAACTGGGGGCCCAGGACGCCACCGCGCCGGGGCCCGTCAGTCCAAGTGAGGTATGGTAGCCATGGACTTCATGAACACGCTGCGGATCGCACTCCGTGCACTAGCGCGCAACAAACTGCGTTCGGCGCTGACCATGCTCGGCATCATCATCGGTGTCGGGGCCGTGATCGCCACGGTCAGCATCGGCCAGGGAGCCGAGTACCTGATCCAGCAGGGCATCGAAAGCCTCGGCACCAACGCGGTGTTCATTGCTGCCGGCAGCAACCGCGCTGGCGCACGCACCGGGTTCTGGGGCGTCCGCACGCTGACCGTGGAGGACATGGAGGCCATCCTGCGTGAAGTGCCGCTGATTCGGTCTGCGGCCCCGGTTGTCTTCACACGCGCGCAGGTGGTCTACCAGAATCAGAACTGGCGCCCGCGAATCGAAGGCACCACCCCCGAATATTTCCAGATTCGCCGCTGGGGTGTGCAAGCCGGAGGCATTTTCAGCGAAGACGAAGTGCGCTCTGCAGCCAACGTGTGCGTGCTGGGTGTTACGGTTGCGCGGCTGCTGTTCGGCAATCAGGACCCGATTGGTCAGACGATTCGCATAGGCGAAATTCCCTTCCGGGTCGTGGGCGTGCTGGAAGCCAAGGGCCAGAGCGCCATGGGCGAAGACCAGGACGATCGTCTGATTGCCCCGTACACCACCGTGCAGCGAAAGATTGCCGGGATCACCTGGATCCACTACATCAACGCCTCCGCCATCACGAAGGATGCGGCGCAGGCTGCGGTTCCGCAGATCGAGGCCCTGCTTCGCGAACGCCACCGGATTCGGAATCCCGAGGACGACGATTTCTTCGTGAGCACGCAATCCGACGTAGCCGAAATGGCCACGCAGACCGAACGAGTCATGAACCTGCTGCTCGGTTCCATCGCTTCCGTCTCTTTGATCGTGGGCGGTATTGGCATCATGAACATTATGCTCGTCTCGGTGACCGAGCGCACTCGGGAGATCGGCGTCCGCATGGCCGTGGGAGCCACCGAAGCCGACGTGCGGCGCCAGTTTCTGGTCGAAGCGGTGACGATGAGCATGGCTGGCGGTGTGATTGGCATCATCTCCGGCTTGGTCGGTTCGTGGGCCATCGCCAAGTTCCTCGGGTGGCCCACGCTGATCTCTGCCACTGCCATTGTAATTGCCACGGTGGTGGCGGCAGGCATCGGCATCCTGTTCGGCATCTATCCGGCGTGGAAGGCTGCACAACTCGATCCAATCGAAGCGCTTCGCTACGAGTAAAAAGAAACTGGGCCGGATTGTGTGTCGCTTGGGGATTCGGTCAGAAGGGAAGATCTTCGTCGCTGATTTCGGGTTCGGGGGCTTCTGCCTCGGGTGCCGAAGGTTCTAGCTCCGCCACACCCTCTCCACGCCCACCGAGCATCCGGAAGGTATTCGCGACGATTTCGGTGCTCGTTCGTTTGTTTCCATCTCGGTCATCCCACTGGCGCGTTTGGATTCTTCCTTCGATGTAGACCAGCGAGCCTTTCTTCAGGTACTGCTGAGCGGTTTCAGCCAGTTTGCCCCAGATCACAATCCGATGCCATTCGGTGCGTTCCTGCCGTTCTCCGGTGCGGTTGCGGTAGACTTCGTTGGTCGCCAGCGTAAAGTTGCAGACGGCTTGCCCGCTCGACGTATAGCGCGTTTCGGGATCGCGGCCCAGCCGACCCACCAGGATGACACGGTTGACCGACATATGTTTTCCTGCCCGCAGCGCAGGAAGGTAACACGCCTGCCGCTGCGAGTAAATACCCAGACGGAATCTGTCTAGCCCGACAGATTGACTCCGAGTTCGCGCAGTTTTGCGCGAGCACGCCGTTCCTCTTCGGTGCCCGGGTGGCGACGAACCACTTCCCGAAGCTCCTGCACACCGCTGGCCCGTTGGCCCAGCTCGAGCAGTGCGAGCGCTTTTTTCAAACGGGCCGCAGCAAATTTGAAACTTTTGGGATAGTTGTTCAGCACCTTGTCGTACTCGGCGATAGCCTCCTGATATTTCTTCTCCGCGTACAGAATTTCACCTAGATAGAACTGCGCGTTCGAGGCCAGGTCAGTATTCGGATAGTATTTCAGGTAGTCGAGGAATTCCTGTCGGGCCAGGTCGTATTTTCCGCTGTTCAAATCTCGCAGGGCATTCGAGTAGAGCACGTCGGGAGATGGCGGCCGCGGAGCGGGCGCAGCAGGACTGGTTTCGCCGGTGCCCGTCGGGTTGGTCGGCACGGTGCCACCGGCCAACCGGGCATCGAGTGTCTGCATCACGCTTTGCGTTTCCACCATCTGTTGCTGCAGACGGCCCATGCGGACTTTCACCTCTTCCAAGTTGTCGGCCAACGCTTGCACCTGAGTGGCCAGGGTATCCATGCGAGCGCCAGTATTGGCCTGCACGTCCTGGACATTCTTTTCCAGTCCCGCCATGGTCAGTTGCAGGCGATTGACCGCGTCGAGGGATTGTTCGAGCAGAGTTTTCAGCACCGCATGCTTTTCGTCGAGCGAACGCTGCAGCTCGCGCTGGGACTGCGTGAGCAGGGCAATGTCCCGCTGCATTTCCAGAATTTCTTTTCGCTGTGCCGGTGTCGGCGAAGCCACCAGAACCAACAGAATCGCTCCGCTCAGCAGCAGACCGGCCACCGGCTTCCACCACACACGAATCATGACGACCTCCTTCCGCGGCATTCCGGCTTTCCATTCGGCCTGCGCGCGGCTCAGGGTTTGGCCAGAACGAAATGCGCACGGCGGTTCTGCTGCCAGCAGTCCTCGTGGCTGACAAAGCAGAACGGCCGCTCCTTGCCGTAGCTCACCGTTTCGATGCGCTCAGCCGCCACGCCCAGGGAAATCAAGAACTGTTTGGCTGCTTGCGCCCGGCGATCTCCCAGCGCCAGGTTGTACTCGGTGGACCCGCGCTCGTCACAGTGCCCTTCGATGATCACCCGGATCTCCGGATGAGTCCGCAGGAACTGCGCCGTCCGGGCCAGCGCTTCGCGAGCGTCCGGACGAATGTCGGCCTTGTCGTAATCGAAAAACGCGTCATAGACATTCTCGCGGAACAGTTCCTCGAGCGACTTGCTCGGTTCGGAAGTGCGCTCGACTGCCGGGGCCCCGGCACCCACCGTAATTCGCACGCTGTCGGTGGCGGTGCCGCCCGGCCCCGTGGCCGCAATCGAATAGGTGGTGGAAGCTTCGGGCGTGACCCGTGTGGAACCTTGCGCGGCCACGCGTCCGATGCCGGGCGACAGCGTCACTTCGGTCGCATTGGTGCTCGTCCAGTTCAGAGTCACCGAGTCGCCTTTCTGGATGAAGGTCTGGGACGCTTGCAGGGAAACCGTTGGCCGCTCCGGCGGCGCCGGTGGAGCGGGAGGCGGCTCGGGTGGGCGCACGACTTCGTTGCGTCGGCAACCCGCCGCGCTGAGTGCAACGGCAACCGCCACAAGGAGCAGTACCGCCCTGCGATTCCAGTTCTGGTTCATGCTGCATCCTCCTCTGCCAAAGCTACGCATTCGACGAATCTCACTTCGGGTTCATCCTATCATCTCGCCTGCGGTGAACAAGACATTCCGACGCGCGCTGTGTTCACCGCGGCGACCAGTTCGGCGACTCATTCTGGCCTGCAAAAGTCAACTGGCGCGGCTGGGTGCCGTCGGCCAGCATCGTCCAGATCTGCCGCGTTCCGGTGCGCGTGGATTCGAAGACGATGTGCCGGCCGTCGGGCGCCCAACTGGGTCGTTCGTTGCGTCCGGCGTCGCGCGTCAGCTCGACCAGTTGCTGCGTGGCGATGTCCATCACATAGATGTCGTAGTTGCCGGTAGGCCGCTGCCAGCTAAAAGCCAGCAACTGACCGTTGGGCGACCAGGCAGGATCCACTACGTACCCCATATCGGGCAGGGTGATCTTTTCCACACTGGACCCGTCCGCCGCCATGATGTAGAGCTGCGGTGTGCCTCCACGATCACTGACGAACGCAATCTGCTGGCCGGTGCGGGGATTCCACACGGGCGAAGTGTCTGCCCCGGCCGAATACGTCAGCCGCCGGAGATTCGACCCGCTCACATCGATGAGAAACAGCTCCGGATCACCGTGCATGCTGGACATGAATACAATTTTCGAACCATCCGGGGACCAGGCCGGTGACGAGTTCGTGCCCCGATACCGATAGAAGGCCACTGATCGTCCGGTCTCCATCGAGTGCATGCAGATCTGCGCACTGATCGTCCCGCCGCTTTTCTGGTAGCAGGTGAACGCGATGCGGGAACCATCCGGTGACCATCGCGGCGTCAGGGCAATCGTCTGCAAGTTCGTGATGCGTCGCTGATTGGCGCCGTCGTAGTCCATCACCCACACTTCTTTGAAACCGGAACGATTGCTGACAAAAGCGATTTGGGTACTCGCGATACCGGGAACTCCGCCGCTCAGCAGGGAAACAATCTCGTCTGCAAGCTGATGCGCCAGCCGGCGCGCCTGAGCCTCCGCGCTGTTTTCCGGGTTCACGTTGGCGCGGTAACGTTTCGCCAGGGCTGGTGGTGACTGCGGGTTCCGCACGTCATACAGCCACGCCTCCACCACTAATTGCGTCCCGGCCAGCGACAGGTTCCCGAACACCAGGAAGTGCGCGCTTGTCGGTGGCGTAGACCATTCTGCTGGCTGCAATTCTGCGGGCACGCTTGGCTGACGCAAGGGAAAGAAACTTTTGCTCACCATCTCGATGATGCCAGAATATTCCAGGTCCGCAAACAGGACGTCGCTGAACAGTCGCGCCGCAGGATGCACCGCCTCGCCCCGCGCAGCGAAGTCGGCAGCAGCCAGCCGGGCTTTCTCTACGCCCAGGCCGGTCCCGGTGCGAAACCAGTCCTGCGGCGCCGGCGGGCCGCTCCGCAGCGCTGGGGCGATGACCCAACCACAAGCCAGCACAGCGATGGCGCACCGGAGCCTTCGTGTCACGGCTCGCTGCACCGCACGATGGTTGTGCCTGGAGAACACGGGCTCGTTTCCTCGGTCACTCCACTCATTTGGAATGCTCGCCGCCCTCGTTCGTTGTTCGCTCCGGCCGTCAAGGTCGGCGAAAATCGAACCAGAACTCTACCTGCACATACGAGCCGGAATAGCCGGACGGCAGCGGCTCCAGCGGATTCGAATTGAGCACCGCACGCAATGCCGACCGGTCAACTGAATCATTTCCACTGGAGCGCACGATTTCGGTGTTCACGATGGAACCGTTGCGAAGAATCTGAAACGTCACTACAACGCGTGGCGCCCAGTGCACCCGCGGGTCAATCGTGGACTGCAGCCAATTGCTGCTGATTTTCCGGCGTACCGCCTCGACGTACCAGGGATAGCGTTCGCCGAAAGCTCCGCCGGGCCCGCTGAAACCCAGCGCACCTTCCGTGCCGCTCCCCAGGCTGAATTGCGTGTACGGCAGTGCAGGCGCGCCGCCCTGGCCGTAGGGGATAGCCCCCTCGGGTGGAGGCGTGGGGTCTTCGAGTACTTTCGATGGCCGGCTGACGTAGCGTTGCGGCTGGTTCTTAGCAAATTCCGGAATCTCTGTCGCTTCCGTTTTGTTGTCAGTGCGTTTGAGTTCTTCTTTATGCAGGCCGCGGGTCGGGTCCACGACGCGACTGGTGGTGACCACGTCAGGGCGGGGAAGGGGTACGCCCGGCAAACTGCCCACCAAGCCGACCGTGACAGCACCACCCCCTGCACCACCCCAGACTTCACCCCGATGGGAACGCAGCGTCGAAATCAGCAGCAGTGCTCCCAGCGTCAGATGGAGTGCGCACGACCACATCAGGGGCCGCTTCAAGCTGTCCTGAGTCAGATTGTAGGACGCGAGCACAGCCATGGTCATTGCCGGCGTGGGCGCGCACTGATCGGCTCGGTCACCACGCTGATATTTTCGATGCCGGCTTGGCGCAGTTCGTCCACTACGGTGGCCCAACTTCCGAATGGAACGGTTTCATCACAGCGGATGAACACGGCCTGTCGTGCCGGGTCCTGCATCCGCTGCCGGATTCGTTCGCCGAGCTCCCGCAGCCGCACCGGTTCGTTGCCCAGATAGACGCGCTGCGCGCGGTCAATCGTAATGACGAAGCGTTCTTCGGTGATCTCCCGGACGGTGCGGGTCTTGGGCAGTTCCACTTCGATACCGGACTGCAGGATCGGGGCCGTGATCATGAAAATCACCAGCAGCACGAGAACCACGTCCACCAGCGGCACAATGTTGATTTCGGAAAGGGAAGTACCGGTCGGGCGTTGCAGTTGCGGCATTGCGTGTTACCCGTAGCTTTTCTCGATGGAGGCGAGGAACTCTGCCGTGAAGTTGTCCATTCGCGCAGCCAGCTCACGGATATGGTGCAGATAGTGGTTGTAAGCAATGACGGCCGGAATCGCTGTGAACAAGCCCGCTGCCGTGGCGACCAGGGCCTCTGCAATTCCCGGCGCCACAGCACGCAGACTCGATGCGCCCGCTTCGCCCAGACCGCTGAAGGCATCCATGACGCCCCAGACCGTGCCGAACAGCCCGATGAACGGCGTCACCGAGCCCGTGGTGGCCAGCCAGGGCATGTAACGCTCCAGCCGACGGACCTGTTCGGCTGATGCCAGTTGCATGGAGACGGCGACCGCGTTCAGGCTCTTCAGCTTGCCACCGTGCGGATTGGACGACGCTAACTGAGACTCCAGTTCCCGGTAGCCAGCCGTGTAGATGGCCGCCAGCGGCGAGTTCGCCGCTACAGTCCCCAGAGAGTTCGGATTCGGCAGCCGCTCGACAGCGCGGAAAAGCTGCAAAAATTGACTGGTTTGCTGCTCGATTGCGCGGAAACGCCGGTATTTCTGAAAAATGATGGCCCAGGAAAACAGCGAAAAGCCCAGCAAGATCAACAGAACAATGCGCGCGACCCAGCCGGTTTGCTGCAGCAGGTCACCGAGCTGCCCCACGGCAGCCAGTGCAAGCAGGTTCACAACGGCGTCCCCCAGAATTTCTGCGTCCCAAAGGTACGCTAGCACAGGGGTACAGGTCGGTCAAACGAAAGCGGCAGCAGAAAGTTTTCTTTGCTGTTTCTTACGACACACCGCGTCCACACGCAGCCATTGCGTTTTCTGCCTGGGTGCCTTCGGTGCAGACAAGCTGATTCCGCGTTCGTCTGTGCTAGAATGTTTTCATCGCATGGGGAACCAAATTCACATTCCGATTGCAGCCCTCACGGGCAGGCCCTTGCAACCGTCGCGGATGGCTGTGGAAGGTGTCGGTGAGATGGAAACCAGCCCGGCCAGCGGACGCACTTTTTATCTGGAAACGTTCGGCTGCCAGATGAATGTGCACGACTCGGAGAAGGTGGCCGGCGTGCTCTTGCGCCGGGGATACCGCCAGGTGGATTCGCCTGCCGAGGCCGACCTGGTGCTCTACAACACCTGCTCGATTCGCGAAAAAGCGGCCCAGAAGGTTTTCTCGCGCCTGGGGCAATTGCGTCACGGGGAAGGTCACCAGCTCGTGGGCGTGCTCGGTTGTGTAGCGCAGCAGGAAGGCGAGCGCATCTTTGAACGAGCGCCCTGGGTGAACCTGGTCTGCGGTTCCGCCAGCTATCGTCGCCTGCCCGAACTGCTGGCTGAACTCGAAGCCGGCCGCCGTCGCGTGGTAGGTCTGGACACGGATACCGACGAGACGTTCGAGACCGAATTCACGCGGCGCGACAACCCATTCCGCGCGTATGTCACCATCATCGAAGGCTGCGACAAATCCTGCGCCTATTGCGTCGTGCCCTTCACCCGCGGGCCCGAGCGCAGCCGGACCTCCGACTCCATTCTCGCGGAGGTACGCAGTCTCGTGGATCTTGGCTATACGGAAGTCCAGTTGCTGGGCCAGAACGTAAATTCTTATCGCGATCCTTCTCCGCGACGGATGTCGTTTGCCGAACTGCTGGACGCCGTCGCGCAAATCCCGGGGCTTCGCCGCGTGCGTTTTACCACCTCCCATCCCCGCGACTTCCATCGCGAAATCGTCCAGGCCATCGACGCCAACCCCGTCTTGTGTGACCACGTGCACCTGCCCGTTCAATCCGGCTCCACGCGGATCCTGCAGCGGATGAATCGCGAATACACCCGCGAGCAGTACCTGGAGCGCGTGGAAATCATCCGCCGGGCCCGACGCCCAATCAGCCTCACCACGGACCTGATTGTCGGTTTCCCCGGCGAGACCGAAGCGGACTTCGAGCAAACCCTCACCTTGCTCGACGAAGTTGGCTATGACGGTGCCTTTTCGTTCAAGTTTTCGCCCCGACCCAATACGGCCGCGCTCGCGCTTGCTGACGACGTACCGGAGGAAGAGAAGGGAAGGCGACTCGCCGTGTTGCAGGAGAAACAGCGGCAGATCCAACTCCGGCGCAATCAGGCCCTGGTGGGCAGCACCGTGGAAGTGCTGGTGGAAGGTCGCAGTCGCCCCGGTCAGTGGACCGGTCGCACATCCAGCAACCGGGTCGTGAATTTTACTTCGCCGCGCGTACCAAATCTGGGAGAATATCTCCAGGTGCGCATCCTCGCCGCCGGGCCGCACAGCTTGGTCGGCGAGCAGGCCATTTGAGTGCAGGAGGCAACGATGGAAATCGAAATGAAAATTCGCGGCTTGATGATGGATCCGGTGACCAACATGCCCATCGTTGTGCTGAAGGACGTTCACGGCAACGCGATCCTGCCCATCTGGGTGGGGGTCTATGAAGCCAACGCCATTGCATTGGAAATCGAAAAAGTACAAACTCCTCGGCCGATGACTCATGACTTGATGCGCAATCTTTTACTCGGGCTGAACGTGCGCGTGCAGAAAGTGGTCGTCAACGACCTGAAAGATGACACCTTCTACGCCCTGATCTGGATGGAGCGGGATGGGAGGGTGATGTCCATCGATTCGCGGCCCTCCGATGCACTGGCGCTGGCGCTGCGCGTCGACTGTCCCATCTACGTCGAAGAGGAAGTTCTGAAAAACTCGCGGATTGCCAGCGCGGTGGCCGAAAAGAACACGAGCGAAGAGCTCCGCAAGTGGCTGGAAAACCTCAGCGATGAGGATTTAGGCCGCTACAAGATGTAGGTCTGCCTCAGTTTACCCTGCTGGTAGCTTCTTGCCTTTTTGTATTTTTTGCTTGCGTTTGTCCGTGGGCCGCAGGTAGAGTTATACCACAAATGGGGCACATTGCAGAAAAAGGGCCAGATGTGGTGCCCCGTTTCCGCTCTTGTCACCGGGCGGAACAGGAGGGGGAAGTCCCGTCAGGCTAGTGTGAAGGACGGGCCTTGCAATGACGACCATCCTGGCGATCGCCAATCAAAAGGGCGGCGTCGGCAAAACCACTACCGCCATCAATCTGGCTGCTGCTCTCTCGCTCCGCAAAAAGCGCACCTTGCTCATTGATCTGGATCCCCAGGCCAATTCCACGATCGCCTTTTTCGATCCCACGGAGATCCAAGCCTCGGTCTACGACGTTCTCAGTGACCACCGGGTGGACCTGGCCAGCGTCATCCGTCCTACGAAAGACCCGAACCTGTTCGTCGCGCCCGGCCGCCTGGCCCTCGCTAAGCTCGAACAGCAGTTGGCGGGTCAATTCGATGCGCCATACAAACTGAAAGACGCGTTGGCGCCGATTCAAAAGGACTATGATTTCATTGTTCTCGACACCCCGCCGGCACTTGGGATTCTCACCGTGAATGCCTTGGTCGCCGCGACCCATCTGATTGTGCCCATCCAGGCTGCCTATTTCGCCATCGAAGGAACCGACGACCTGCTGGAGACGTACGAGCGGGTTCGCTCGCGTCCTAACCCCAACCTGAAAATGATGGGGGTGGTCATCACCCTGTTCGATAAACGCACCAATATCTCGCGTGATACGCACGAGCAGATTCGTTCTGTTTTCGGGCCGGTGCTTTTCAAAACCCGCATCAGCAAGAACGTACGCCTAGAGGAAAGCCCGGCGTACAAAGAGACGATTTTTACATTTGCGCCCAAATCGCCCGGCGCGCAGGAATACCGCCGGTTGGCGCAGGAGGTCATTCAACGTGCCGAGGAAGATCGGATTGCCCGTCACACTGAAGATGCGGCATGACGCCCATTATGTGGAATCGCTGACCAGCTACAGTGGGGCAGCGATCGGGCGCATGCTGCCGATCGAAAAGATTCGTCCGAATCCCGATCAGCCGCGCAAAGCACTGGGAGACCTGACCGAGCTGGCCAACTCCATCCGGGAAAAAGGCGTGCTCGAGCCGTTGCTGGTGCGCTATGTGCCCCGCGAGGATACCTACTACATCATCTCGGGCGAACGGCGTTATCACGCCGCCCGCGCGGTGGGATTGCGCGAGCTCCCCTGTATCGAAAAAATTGCCGACGACGCAGAGACACTCGAGCTGGCCCTGATCGAAAACCTCCAGCGCAAAGATCTGACTCCGTTCGAGGAGGCCGAGGGACTGTCTCGACTCGCCGAGCAGTTCGCCTACACCCACGAAGACATCGCCAAAAAGATCGGGCGTGCCCGCTCCTCGATCACGGAGACGCTTTCTCTGTTGAACATTCCCATCGCCATTCGCCGCCGGTGTCTGGAGAAGGGAATTACCAGCAAATCGTTGTTGCTGCAGATTGCCCGCCAGCCCAACGAGAAGAAAATGGCGGAAATGGTGCAACGCATCGTCCAAGGCCGTCTGACGCGAGAAGAAGTACGCCAGCAGCGACGCGAGGAGAAAGCCTCCGGCCTTCGCCCGCAACCCTTCCTGTTCAGTTTCGTTCCCGAAGACGAATCCTTCCGTTTGCGCGTGCAGTTTCGTAAGGCCCACGTTTCGCGAGAAGAGCTGATTGCTGCCCTGCGCTCGGTTCTGGTGGCCCTGGAACAACAAGATGGTGCTCAGGCAGACTCGGCGGTGGCCTGAATGATGGCCTTCGCCGGATGGGCCACCTCCTGCGATGCGCAACGAGGCGCGTCGAGCCGGGAAACGATGTCGAATCTCACTTCGGAACAGATGCAACTTCTCCACCGGCTGGCGGGACAGGGTTTTGAAATTGTCTCGTTTCTGATGTTCGAGCGCTACATCGGCGTGCGAAAAGGGAACTGCGCAGTGCTTTTGGAGTCGGTGCCGGGTAACCGTTTTCGCTTCTACAACGCTCCGTGTTATTTGGTAGATGGCCACTTGAGCGCCTGCATCGAACAGGATGAGCGCAAATGGTTCGTCTGGAAAGGGAAACGGGTAGAGGCAACCCCGGAACGACTGTCTGAACTGGCCCGCTTCCGCCAGGAACTCGAAATGCTGCTCGAGGGTTCCGCTTGAATCAGCCCACTCGGTTCGACTTCACTGTGGATGAGTTGGTGCTGGCTCTGGTCAGCTTGATTCGGGTCGTGGACCCGACCCTGCTCCAGCACGGGCCGGATGGGGTGACGCTGGAACTGGAACCGCTGACGCGCAAACCAAATCTCACGTCGGCGGAGCTGCTGTTGCTGAAGCTCCGCAGTGCACTCGATGAAGATTCCCCGCAGCGTTCCTGCACGGTGATGCTGTCGGTCGAGGAAGCACAGCAGTTGGAAGAGTCGCTGGCGCAAATCGAAGCGCTCCGCAACTGGCCAGCCGACGTCCGGCGCCTCAGCACGGCCTTGCGCGCTCGTCTGATGGCAAACGGGTAAGGCTGCGGGCCAACGAGACTCCGGAACCAAACAGAGCATCGAATCTTCGAGGGGCGATGTACAATCGCTCGTCAAATGGCTGGGATGCCACCGGTCCCTCCCAGCCACAGATTTCATTATCAGGTACGAACGAATGATGTTTTACGATCTTCTCTGCATTGGCGCCGGCCCCACAGGTTTGGCCACCGCCATCGAAGCACGGCGTCGCGGTCTCCGCACGCTCGTGGTGGACAAAGGCTGTCTCTGCAACTCGATCTACCACTACCCGACCAACATGGTTTTTTTTACCACGCCGGAATTGCTGGAGATCGGCGGACTACCGATGGTCTGTGCCGGGGAAAAACCGACGCGCACCGAAGCCCTCAAGTACTATCGGAAATGCGCCGAGCATGAACAGCTCGAGCTCCGGTTGTATGAACGGGTGATCGCCGTCGATCCCCACAACGGGGCTTTCTCCGTGCGTACGCAATCTGCCAGCGGAATGGTCGGAGAATACCGTGCAAAGAGAATCGTCGTTGCGACCGGATACTACGACCTGCCGAATCGACTCCGCGTGCCTGGCGAGGATCTACCCCACGTTTCGCACTATTACCGGGAAGCGCATCCCTGCTGGAATCGTGATGTCGTGGTCATCGGTGGCAAGAATTCAGCCGTGGAGGCCGCTCTGGATCTGTTTCGCAGCGGTGCTCGCGTTACGATGATCCATCGTCGGGCACAACTCGGAACCAGCGTGAAGTACTGGCTGCGACCGGATATCGAGAACCGGATCAAAGCCGGCGAAGTGCAGGCGCGGTTCGAAACCGTCGTGACTCGCATCGAACCGGGCACGGTCTGGGTGCGGCCGGTGGATTCCTCAGTCGAAGAGCGACCGGTGCGCGCCGATTTTGTGTTTGCCCTGATTGGCTACCATCCCGATTTCGAGTTTCTGCGTGCACTCGGGATTGCACTCGAACCGGGCACCAACCGGCCCACGCACAACCCGGAAACCCTAGAAAGCAACGTACCCGGCATCTATCTGGCTGGTGTGGTGCTGGGCGGGAATCAAACCGGAGAAATTTTCATCGAAAACGGAAGATTCCACGGCCAACAGATCGTGCGTGCGATCGCAGGGAACTGACGCCAGCACTGGGTGGGCCCGAGGCTTTTGCCGACATGCGCAGGGTCTGCTAAACTGAACTTATGGCTGCTGCTCTCGATGAATTAAAAACGACCCTGGGCGCGCTGCTGAAAGGGTTTGCGGTGACCTTCCGCAACCTCTGGCGCAAGCCCATCACCGAGCACTATCCGGACGCGCCGGTGAACTTCATGCCGCGATACCGCGGCATCCATGTTCTGCAACGAGATGAAAACGGGTTGGAAAAGTGTGTCGCCTGTTTCCTCTGCGCGGCAGCCTGCCCGGCACAGTGCATCTACATCGAAGCGGCTGAAAACACCGCCGAAAATCGCATTTCGGCCGGCGAGCGCTACGCCCGCGTCTATAACATCGACTATTCTCGCTGTATCTTTTGCGGCTACTGCGTCGAATCCTGCCCAACCGACGCGATCACCCACGGTCATGGCTTCGAACTGGCCACCTACGACGTCACGGCGCTCCTCTACCGCAAGGAAAAGCTGCTCGAACCCTGGCCGTCACAAAAGACGAACACTCCCGCGTCGCTTGCCTGACTCACCAACGCGAACACCTTTCGCAAGATTGTGGTCAGAGCAGATTGTGCCGCCCTGGGGTGCGTTTTTTCTCTGCAGGCTAACGGGAGCCTCTGCCCGTTTTCCGCAGTGCTTCTTGGACGGGTGGCGACGGCTCAGTCATACGATATGGATCCAGGATTTTCCGGAGTAACTTCTCATCGAGCAGTTTTTTCTCCAGCGCAATCTCGGTCACGGTACGACCGGTGCGCACGCTTTCCTTCGCAATTTCGGCTGCCGCGGCATATCCGATATAAGGATTCAGGGCAGCAGCGAGGGAAATGGTCGCTTCGGCGAAGTACTTCAACCGCTTCTCGTTGGCGGTGATGCCGCGGACGCATTTCTGGGTCAGCACGCGTATCGTGTTTTTCAGAATCTCGGCCGAATGCAACACATTCCAGGCCATCGTGGGCATCATGACGTTCAGCTCCAATTGGCCGGCCTGTACGGCCAGGGCAGTGGCCACGTCGCCACCGACCACCTGGAAGCCGACCATGGCTGTCAGCTCCCCCATCACCGGATTGATTTTTCCCGGCATGATGGAGGAACCGGGTTGCAGTGCCGGCAAGGTAATTTCGGCCAGTCCGGTATTGGGACCGCTGGCGAGCAGACGGAGATCGTTCGTGATACGAATCAGCTCCAGCGCGAGATTCCGCAGCGCCGCCGAAGCCACCGACATTGCCAGGTTCGATTGCATCGCATAACGCATGTCGTCGGTCGGAATCAACCGCTGGCCACTGATGCGACTCAGGTGTCGAACAACACGCCGCTGGTACTGGGGATGCGTGTTCACGCCCGTGCCGACAGCCGAGCCGCCCAACCCCAGCTCGCGCAGCATTTCCTGCGCCTGACGAATCACCCCGGCGGCGCGTCGCATCGCCGTGGCATACGCGGCAAACTCCTGGCCCAGCCGGATGGGCACCGCATCCATCAGGTGGGTGCGCCCGGATTTCAGCAAATGGTCGAACTCCTTGCCCTTGCGTGTGAATGCACGCTCCAGTTCCGCCAGGGTGTCGAGGAGCTGGTCGAAGAGCATCAACGCGGCCAGTCGCATCGCCGTCGGAAACACGTCGTTGGTGGACTGGCCGAAGTTCACATGATCGTTCGGGTGTACCACCGCATAGTCACCGCGCCGGCCACCCAGCAACTCGATGGCTCGATTGGCAATGACCTCGTTCGTGTTCATGTGGAAACTGACCCCAGCGCCGGCCTGATAGACGTCCACCACGAACTCGTTATCCAGCTTGCCCTGGATCACTTCCTCGGCGGCTTTGATGATGGCGCTGGCCCGCCGCGCGTCGAGAAGCCCTAGCTCGCGATTGGTATGGGCTGCAGCCTTCTTGATCATGCCCATCGCCCGAATCAGCAGGGGATGCGCGCGATATCCGCTGATCGGATAGTTTTCAACGGCGCGTTGCGTTTGCGCGCCATAATAGCGGTCCGCGGGAACTTGCACCGTTCCGAGGGAATCTTTTTCCGTTCTAGTTTTCATTCTCATGCGCCGAAATCCTCCTCGCAGTCGTTCAGGCGCGTGCAGGCAGAGGATAGCACAACCGTGCGTCCAGCACTTTGACCGTGGACTGGAAGGAGGCAGACTTGGGTGCAGAAAGCAAAAACGGGGCGATTTTCATTGTGTCTGCTAAGATATCTTATGTTTACTTTGAGAAGGCTGAACAAACTCAGCCCACACAGCCTGCCGGCTTTTCCCTGCCAAAACCTCGGCGGGTGATTGCGAAAGCTCGAGCTATCCGTAAAACTTGTGGACGATGGGCAGACGACGTCCCAGTCCAAAAGCCTTCGAGGTAATTTTCAGTCCCGGCGCTGCTTGTTTGCGCTTGTATTCGTTTTGGTTGACGCGCTCGATTACCTGTTGGACCAGGTCGGGTGCGTATCCGTATTGCTCCACGATTTCGTTCGGGCTGCGCAAGTCTTCGATGTAGGCGCGTAGAATTCGGTCGAGGACGTCATAGGGTGGCAGAGTATCTTGGTCGGTCTGGTGGGGACGGAGTTCGGCAGATGGTGGTTTGGTCAGGATGGATACCGGAATGACTTCTTTTCCCGTTTCGCTGCGAGACTTCCGATTGATGAACTTGGCCAGCTCGTAGACCATGGTTTTCGGGACGTCGGAAAGCACGGCCAGGCCGCCGGCCATGTCGCCATAAAGGGTACAGTAGCCGACCGCAAGTTCCGATTTGTTTCCGGTACTCAGCACCAACGAGCCGAACTTGTTCGAAATAGCCATCAGGATGTTGCCGCGGATCCGAGCTTGGATATTTTCCTCGGTGACGTCGGGCGGGTAGCCGTGGAACACCCGAGCTAGCGTGTGCAGGTAACTGTCGAATGTCTCCTGGATCGGGATAACCTCGAGTTTCACACCTAGGTTTTCGGCCACAGTGCGCGCGTCGGTCAGGCTCTGCGGACTCGAATACGGCCCGGGCATCGCTACGGTCAGTACATTTTCCGGGCCGACTGCGGCTGCAGCGATGGCCGCCACCACGGCCGAGTCAATTCCCCCGCTCAGTCCAATCACGACCTGTCGAAATCCGCACTTGGTCAGGTAGTCGCGCGTACCGACCACGAGTGCCCAATACGCTGCTTCGAGTTCCTCTTCCGGCTGTGTGCGCAGCTCGCCGATGCCTGTGCGGGTATCGAACAGCACCAGGTCTTCTTCGAAGGATCGTGCCTGCGCTGCCACGCGCCCATCGGCGAGCACGACAACGCTCGAGCCATCGAAGACGAGTTGGTCGTTGCCGCCGACCTGATTCACATACACGACCGGACGGGCATGGTGGCGTGCCAGGGCCTGGAGCATCTCCAGCCGCAGAGTGCGCTTGTTCAGTGTGTAGGGAGACGCCGAGATGTTGATGATCACCTCGCTTCCCTGCTCGACCAGCTCGGCGACGGGGTCGCGTTCATACCTCGGCTGGGCCCAGAATGTTTTGTCATTCCAGATATCTTCGCAGATGGTGAGCCCGATGCGTGTGCCACACAGCTCCACAACCTGCTGGTGGCGCGCTGGCTGAAAGTAGCGCAGCTCGTCGAAGACATCGTAGGTGGGAAGCAGCATCTTGTGCTGCTCGAACACGACGCATCCCCCCTCGATCAGGGCAGCAGCGTTGGCGGCCGGCTTGCCGGCGGCATCGCGCGGCTTCCCCACGTATCCGACAATGGAACGAAGCGGAATCTTCTCCGCCAGTCGTCTCAACTCGCGTAGGTTTTGTTCGAGAAATGCCGGGCGCTCCAGCAAGTCCTGTGGCGGATAGCCACACAGGCAGAGCTCGGAAAAAACGACCAGGTCCGCGCCGCGCTGTCGTGCCTGTTCTGCGATAGCTAAAATGCGGTTTGAGTTGCCGGCAAAATCACCGACTGTGGGATTGAACTGGGCAAGAGCAATTTTCATCGCAGCCCAGTAGCATACACTGAAAGTTTTGCTCGGGGTGCTGAAGAATGATCTAGGGCATGGTCACTGCAAACGAGCGAACGCTCCAACCGGCTTCGGTCAGGCTGGGGCGATCCGGATTTCGGTCTTACACGCTGAACGAGCTGCCGCAACCGCAGGTGCTTTTCACATTCGGGTTGTTGAACTTGAACCCGGCACCTTCCAGCGTTTCGATGTAGTCGATTTCGACGCCATTCAGGTACATCAGGCTCATCTGGTCCACTAGCACCTTCAGGCCGTCGACTTCCACCACGTTGTCGGTGCTGTTCTGGTTGTTGTCGAAGGCCATGTGGTATTGGAAACCCGAGCAGCCTCCGCCTACTACCGCCACGCGCAGCGCAGCCGGGCGCGGATTCTGCTGATCCATGATTTCCTTCACCTTGGCAACGGCTACCGGCGTCAGATGAATCACGGTCGTTCTCACCTCTTTCTGCAATTGGTTGCAGCTTCATTATAGCAGAATCGCGGCACTCAGCACCAGGCGAGAGCGAACCGGAGCAGCCGTATTGTATGCCAGCAGGCAACCGGTGCAGCTTGGCCTCTACCGGCAGAGATCTTTGTCGGATGGATTGCATGTGATACCCAAAGCGGGCCATTTCTCTTACAATAGCTCGCCACGATGCAACATACGATCACGTTGATTCCAGGCGACGGAATCGGTCCCGAGGTCGCGCAAGCGGCTCGCACGATCATCGATGCCTCCGGTGCCGCGATCCAGTGGGAAGAAGTGCATGCTCCCAGCGAAGCCGAACGTCGCCACGGGGAATTCCTGCACGCGCAACTGGTGGAATCGGTGCGACGGAATCGGGTCGCGCTGAAAGGTCCAATTGCTACGCCCATTGCTACGGGCCCACCGAGCATCAACGTTGGGCTGCGCAAAGCGCTCGAGCTGTATGCCAATCTGCGGCCGGTGAAAAATCTGCCCGGAGTGAAGAGCCGCTATGAAGGCGTGGACCTGATCATCGTCCGGGAGAACACCGAAGACCTTTATTCTGGTCTGGAGCACACGGTGGTTCCAGGTGTGGTGGAAAGCTTGAAAATCATCACCGAGAAGGCGTCCACCCGCATTGCTCGGTTTGCGTTCGAATATGCGCGCAAGCACGGCCGTCGCCAGGTGGCTGCGATCCACAAAGCCAATATCATGAAGCTTTCCGACGGCCTGTTTCTGACTTCAGTGCGCAAGGTGGCCGCTGAGTTCCCGGAAATTCGGTATCGCGAGTTGATCGTGGATAATGCCTGCATGCAGCTTGTGCTGGACCCCACCCAATTTGACGTTCTGTTGTTGCCCAATCTGTACGGTGATGTGGTCAGCGACCTGGCGGCTGGGCTGGTGGGCGGGCTCGGCGTAGTCGGCAGCGCCAATCTGGGCGACGAGGCGGCTGTGTTCGAAGCGGTCCACGGAACAGCGCCTGATATCGCCGGCCGAGGCATTGCCAACCCCACGGCTCTGCTGCTCAGCGGAATCATGATGCTCGAACATTTGGGAGAAATCGAAGCTGCGCGCAGAATCGAGCAGGCGCTGCATGCCGTCTATCAGCAAGGGCATTGCCTGACCCCGGATGTCGGTGGTTCCGCTTCGACCATGGAATTCGCGCGCGCCGTCATCGCCGCGATGTCCTAGCAGTTGCGGCACTGCGGAGCGATGCGCGCATATCGGTTTCTGTCGTGCTGCTCGGCATTGACTTTCCTTCTTCGCTTCGAAACAATAGGAACTGCGGTTTTTGCGGATAGTTGAATTCTGAACCTGCAAAAGGGGAAGCTGTGGCCGAACATCCAGCCGTTGCACCAACGAGCAAGCGTCTGCAAGAGTACATCGAGGGCAAGGTGGTCAAGTCCTATCCCATGTCAAAAGGAATGACCACCAAACGGAAGCGCAAGCCGCACATTCTAGCGGTCATCAATGAATCCTGTACCGGCTGCGCCGGCTCGCCGGCTTGCGTGGACTACTGCCCGGTGGACCAGTGCATGTTCTGGGTGCCGGACCCGGAACATCCTCCGTTCGGCCGTATTGAGGTGGACCCGCTGCTCTGCATCGGCTGCAAACTCTGCACCAGCAAGGGCCCGGACGGCACCTTCCTCGAAGGCTGCCCTTGGGATGCCATCGACATGGTGCCCACCGAAGAGTGGGAAGCTGTCCACGGCGAACTTCCATACTGAGCGCTTGGCTTCGGCTGGTTTCTCGGCATCTTCAGAAAATTTTTTTACTCCCCGCGCATCAGGTCCCGTGTGGGGGGCTCTTCACTCACGCTGGCGGGCTCGAATGGCTCGGAGGGTCTCTGCCGCCTGCAGGGCAACGCGTTCGGGCATTTCCGACATTCCATTGGCATAGCGGCTGATCAGGTCCGAGTCATCCGGTTGCCCCACCAGTACCAGTGCCCGTAAAGCTTCCCAGACCATTTCCGGGCTAGGAGAAATTTCCACCAGCGCGTCGCCGGTGGCCACTGGCTGAAGGTTTCCAGCAACCCAGCGCTTCACGGTGCCAGGCACCGGGGAACGCACCTCGAGTACTTCCCCTCCCTGCTGCAACCGTGCCAGTAAAGTGCCCGGGTTGACCGTGTCTCCTGGTCGTAGCCGCTGCTGCAAAGTGCCTGCCGACGGTGCCGTGACCGCATAGGGTTGCAGCATGGCCCGCAGTTCGCTATGGCCGGAGTCATCACCGTGCCGCACCAGCGCCAATGCAGCATTGCGCCGCACCATCGGGTTGCTGTCGTTCAGCAAATCCAGCAATTTGGCGTGAAACTCGGGCATGCCGGTCTGCTGGCCCATCACCCAGGCAGCGGTGATGCGGATTTCCGCTATCGGATGTTCGGCCAGTCGCACAACTTCCGGATACCAGCGCTGGACGCTGGCATCGCCGCCGATGATGCGTTCTCCGATTTGCGCGAGCGCGTGCTGAATCTTCCGTGGTTTGTCTGCTGCGGCCAGGTATTCTGCCATCTGCTGGTCATCGAGCGGTCGTCCAAACCAGGTGGACTGCCAGAACAGGAAGGGCATCAGAACCAACAGCACCGCGAAGATCAACACCGCATAGGTCCACCGGCGCGCTACACCGGTCCGTCGTATGGAGTTCGTTTGCGGTGCTGGCAATGGTTCGTTCATACCGCGGCTGTACCCGCCGACACGCAACACAGGCCGAGGGCGGAACCAGTGGCCGGCTGTGCGGGATAGATATGGTACAGCAGGATGTAGATCACAATCCCGGTGACCGAAACGTAGAGCCAGAGCGGCAGCGTGACCCGCGCCAGTCGTTTATGACTTTCATGGTCGCCGCGCAGGCCGCGTCGCAGGGTGACCAGCGCCATCGGCACAATTCCTGCCGCCAGCACGATGTGGGAAATCAGAATTGCAAAGTACACCGGACGAATCCATCCGCTCGCCGTAAAAGGCACCGAGCCGACGCGAAAGTGATAGAGGACGTAGGAGAGCAGGAACGCCGCCGAGCATCCGAACGCGCTCAGCATGCATGTCCGATGCGCTCCGACCCGGCCGCGACGAATCAGGACATAACCGGTCAGCAGCAGTACAGTGGCTGCCCCATTCAGCAGTGCATTCAGGCTGGCATGGGCGAGCAAAGCCGAAGCCTTTCGGAGCCGGGTTTTACGGTGCGCCTTTGGATTTTTCCTGCGGGCCGGGATTTGCTGTCGCGGCACTGGTCGCGCCCGCGGGCTCCGGCTGCGCTTTGGTTTTACGCCAGGCGGACAGCACGGGCAGCCAGCCCAATCGTTTTGCGATCGTGTAAAACATGGTGCCAAAGATCGCGGCCATGGTCAGGCAAACTAGCACGAGCAACAGACCGTCCATGGTGATTTGAGGCACCAGCAAAGCGGCCGGGAACGCCCAGAACAGTCCGCCCAGCGCGAGCAGGGTGATCAGCAAGCAGAACAGAGCGAGCACCAGTTGTTCCTGTTTGGGTGTCATGGTTTCGATCCCTGCCACGCAGTCCACTACCTAGAGTGCATGTTTGTCCAGCATCATCAACAAGCATAGCCCTGCGATGTGCACCACGGTCACGTGCATCAGAAACTTGGCGCGGCTGTTCGTGCGATTCCGTGCCGCGCTCCAGGCAGCCTGGAGCAAGCCCGCACCCAGCACGACGGCTGCAACCAGATAGAGACTACCGGTCATACCTCGCAGAAATGGCAGTAGTCCAAAAACGAACACCGCCACAGAAAACCCCAGAATCTGCCGGAATGTACTCCGGCCGGTCCGCTCGACCACGGGCAGCATGCGGATTCCGGCCCGCGAGTAGTCTTCGCGATACATCCAAGCAATCGCCAGGAAATGCGGGAACTGCCAGCAGAACAGCAGCGCGTAGAGCAGCCAGGCGTCCCACTCGAGTGTGCCGCGAATCGCAGCCCAACCGATCAGCGGCGGGACGGCACCGGGAAACGCCCCGACGAGCGTGGCCAGCGTGGTCTGCTTCTTCAGCGGCGTGTACAAACCCAGATAGCTCGCACACGTGGCGAAGCCCAGAAGCGCCGCTAGGCTGTTCACGAACACCAGCAGGTGCACCGTGCCCAGCAACGCCAGCAGGATACCAAATGCCAGCGCCTGCCGAGGACGCAGCACTCCCGTCGGGAGCGGGCGCCGTGCGGTGCGACGCATTTTTGCGTCGGATTCGCGCTCCAGATAGTGATTCAGGGCCGAAGTTCCGCTGGCCACCAGCAACGTCCCCGCTAGCGTGTGCGCCAGGTGCAGCCAGTCTACGGGAGCATCCAATGCCATCCAGTAGCCTGTCAGCGTCGTGAGCACGACCAGAAAACTGACGTCGGGTTTGGTCAGCTCCAGGTAGGCCGAAGACTTTGTACGGAAGGAAAGCGCGGAAACCTGCACGCTCACTGCCGGCCTCCTTCTTGCAGTGCGGGTGGATAGACTGCGGCGTGGAGGCCAGTTCGGTCAACAGCCCAGGAAGTCGTCACGCGGCGCAGGGCCAGCCACTGCAGGGTCGCCGTGGCCAGTGTCAGGGCACCGCAGGCCAGATGTGCCACCGTCAGCCAGATCATTTCGGGCAGCGGTTGCAGAGCCTGCTGATTGCGTACTACGGCCCACCAGGCCCCTAGTCCGAGCAGAATCTGCGTGCCCACCAGACTAGAGAGCAGAATACGCAGCCGGGTGACCATGGCCACGGCAGGAGCAGCGCGTCGCACCAGCCGGCCTGTCCAAGAAGTCGCGATCAGAACCGCACCGGCGCCGAGTAGATGCGGTGTGATGCCCAGCCAACCGTGGCGGTAGGCCGCGCCCAGGATGAGCTGGGCCAGAATCAACAGAGCGGTCCACAGAGCGAACCGCTCCGCCCGTCGGGAGGCTTCGGAGGTTGGCAGCGGTGCAGCCGTCAGCCACCATCGGCTGGTGAACAGCACCAAGGCGGCCACAAGAGTGAAAAAGATCTGTGCCATCGTCGCATGCGCAATCGAAACCGGACGGGGCAAATAGAACAGCACGGTCAGCCCACCCAGAACACCCTGCAGGATCACCAGAGCCAGTGCCGTGTAGGCGAGGCGACGAACCCAGGCGCGGCGTTCGGTGCGGCCGAGCCACACTACGAGTCCGATCGTCATCAACCCGACCACGGCTGCAATCACCCGATGACTGTGCTCATAGACGATGCCACCGACCATGGGTGGGAAGAGCGAACCGTAGGAGAGGGGCCAGTCGGGTACAGACAGCCCAGCGTCGTTGCTGGTCACCAATCCACCGGCGACAAGCAGCAGCAAGGTGGCTGCTGCGGTCGCAAACGCATAGCGATGGAGTCCTGGACTGTACTGTGCGTGCATGAACAGTTAGAATGCTGCGCGGGCCGCGCTCCCCTGCGTCCCGCATCCTGATTCTCTAGCTTCCCTGGAAGACGAACTCCACCGTCTTTGTTTCGTTCGGTCCCAGGGTGACCTGCTGGGTAGTCGTGCCCAGCTTTTCGTGCCAGGCTTCCAGTGTATAGGTACCCGGGGGTAGGTTTTTCAGCTCGAATGTACCTGCTTCACCGGTCACCTGGAAGTAGGGATGCGCGATCACGGCGATGTAAGCCTGCATCCACGGGTGGATGTTGCACTTCACCGGAATGGCCACTTCCTGACGAGCAAACGAATCTACGATTTTTTCGCCCTTGGGTGGCTGAGAACGGTTCCATTCACGATTGACTTTAGGAATCGGGTGGATGTTGTGTGTCGTGTCGTCACTGTTCACGATTTCAATGGGCTGACCGGTGCGCACCGCCAGCACCCGCGGCTGGTACATGCAGCCTTCCTGGTCGAGCTCGATCGCTTCCGTTGCCGGCGGAAATGTGTAGCCTTCCAAACCTTCTTTGACGTAGACCACCACGCGGGCCAGGCCTCCGTTCGCACCGGTCTCCACTTCGCGCACCGTCACGGGCCCGGGATGCAACCGCGCGCACGCCGCATCGGCATCCATGCGCAGCCGCACGGGAGGCGGCGGGGTCCCCGTGAACTTCACGATACCGGAAATGGTTCCGGCTGTAGCCGGGTCCACGGTTTTGCCGGCTGCGGGCGTCTCCGGAGCCGTCGTCGGCGCTTCTTCTTTCTTTCCGCAGCCAAGGCTGCCGAAAGCCAGTATGGCCGAGAGTAGAATCAACAGGACATGAGCTTTCATTTCAGAAGATTCCTCCTTGGATTTCTGCACCATTTGTTCCTGTGGTTCTGACGTTTCGCCAGAATCCACGCCTTTCGAGACTAACAGAACCCACCCCAGTCGTCTATTCGTTCCCCCCGGTGCTGGCTCCGGTGGCGCGCGGCGAGCGGGAAATCAACAACCGCTGTTCTGCCGGGGTCATCAAGAACATGTATCGCACGAGCAATTCTGCGTGGTCGCCACGGTAGTTCCGCAGAGACGCAGGCAGCGGGCCGGCAAAGATCCACCGTTCCCCTTCGCGCCGGAACAATCCGGACGGCATGGCCGTGCCTGGAATCATCCGGGCCGGGTCGAGCAGCCAGCGTTGTGTCCAGGGAGGCCGCAGTCGCTCGCCGGCGAGCAAGAAATTCGGTGCCGTCGCGTTGCGGTCGTGCGCCGGATCGCCCGTGGCGTGGCAGCGCAGACACGGCGCGGCCGGATGCGTGAACAGATCCCGCGCCATCGTGCGTTCCGCTTCCGTCAGCGGCTGAATCACCGGAGGGATGAAAGGACGCTCCTGTGCGGAGAGCGCTTCGAAGAAACGCACCAGTTTGCGAATTTCGTTGTCCGATAGATAGAACGTCGGCATGCGGATCTCGAGGTAATTGCGCACACCGTTGCGGTGAATATCTGTTTCGCTGAGGGCTGGATTTTCCAAGAAGCGCGCCAGCCAGCGGGGATTCAGCCGTGCACCGGCACCGAACAGAGGGGGCGGAAGTTTGTCGGCGTTGGGGCCTTGGTATTGGGGCAGGTCCTGCAGGGCCGAGCGCTGCCCAACCCGAATCTGATGACAACCCATGCAGTTGTACTTGGTGATGATCCACCAGCCGTCCTGAATGTCCTTGCGCGCCCCTTCGGGACGATAGAGCAAATCGTTCGGCACCTGCGGGTCCACGCTGCCGAGCAGGAATGTCGTCAAGGCGTTGATGTCGGCCGGGGTCAGGTTCGGCTTGGGCATGCGCAGCCGGTCGCGCGGATCCGGTTTGTACTTGCCCTGATCGAAGATGGCCGGGTTGGCCAACTTTTGTTCGAAGAAGCCTTTGTGGTCATACCACTTCCCGCGCGGAGAAGGCGAGCCGTCCGGCAGGATGCCCCGCTTGGCGTTGTGCGTCAGCAGGGCGAAATCCAGCCGGTCCACCGGTTTGCTGCCCTCGTTCGTCAGCTCGGTGCCGATGCGGCCTTCTTCTTCGAGCGTAGCAATTTCATGGCAGCCCGCGCAGCCGTAAAATTTGACCAGTTCCCTGCCCCGTTCGCGCAGATTCGGATCGTCCAAGTACGGTGCTGGCGGATAGTTCGCATCGGAACGCCGCAGGGTGATCAGATAGCTGGCGATATCTCGGGCCTCCTGCCAAGTCAAGCGCAGACTGGGCATCACCGTGGGCAGCATCACCACCAGTTCGTGCTTGCCGTCCGGCGAGCGGGAATTTTTCAGATCGAACACGAATGGTTTGCCATGCTTAGCGTAGTCCCCTGGACCAAGGTCCTTTTTTGCAATCGGGTCGTAGGGTCGCGTGCGTTGCCGCGGGTTGTAGATCCAGCGCACCAAGTAGTCGTAGTTTGCTTTTTCGCCAATCCGGCTCAGATTGGCAGCGAAGTCTCCGCCGATTTTGTTTGCGCCCTCGCCGATCGAATGACATCCCAGACAACCACGCGTTTCGAACAACTGCTTGCCGCGCGCCGGATCGCCGCGGGGCTGTTTTTCGAGTGGCCCGGGAAGCCCCATTTGCCAGATGAACGCAGAGATGGCTTGGATTTCGCCCTCTTCCAGGCGGAATTGCGGCATTTTCGTGTCGGGACGGAATTCATGCGTATTGGCCAGCCAGTACGGAATCCATTCTTTTTTCAGCTTGACGCGCACTTCTTTCAGGCTCGGTCCCACTTTCTTCTCTTCCCTCATCAGGCTGACCGTGCGCTGCTGGAGCTGTTCGATTTCCGCATCGAGCTGACTCATCACCACGGGCAGGCTGGCGGCGCGTTCGTTCAACTGCCGAGCGACTTCGAGAGGCGTGGCGGGATCGTCGGCCCGCCGTTGCAAACGAGCGATTTCCTGTTCGTACTCGCGTTTTTGTTGCTCGAGCTGGCGGATTCGCTGGCGCGCACTCAATAACTGTTCGGCTTCGTTGTCGAAACCTTCGAAGCGGTGACAGCCCACGCAGCCGCGTTCCCGGTATAGCTCCTTGCCTCGGTTCAGCACTGGCGCATGGTCCAACACCATGTCCTGGGCATGACACATCTGGCAACCAGCTTCAAAGTTCTCGCGATAGTAGAGCGGCCAGAGCCAATATTTGTGGCGTCCATGGCCCTTGACCACGCTGGAAGTGGCCCGGCCGTTGCCCCCATGGCAGGGCGAGCAGCCGATGCGTTCGAGCGCTTTGGCTGGATCGCGGTCAGGATCATGCAGCCGTAGCAACTCAATATTCGGATGGCTGCTGAACGGAGCATCGGGATTCCCTTCCAGATTCAATTCGGCCTTGGTCAGGGTCAGATTCGGTGGCACCAAGGAAAGGTCCATGCCGATGTGGCAGGACTGACAGCGATCCACCAAACCGGCACTTTCGTTGTGGATCTGGCGGATGCGAACGTCCAGGTTGTTCACTGCGCGGAGCAGGCCTTGCAACTGCTGGCCCGTCAGGCCGGCCAGCTTCTCCGAAAAATAGGACTCCAGTTGCCGCCGCAGGGCATCGGCTTCAGCGAGCACAGCGGCACGCTCGGCGACCAGGGCCGCTTTGCGATCTTTCAGGCGGTTGAATTCCAATTCCAAATCGGTGTAGCTGAGCTGAACTGGTTCTACCTCGTCGCCCTTCAAGCCGGGCAGCGAAAGCGAATAGGTTTGCTGCTTAGCCTGTTCGACTTCACGGAGCCGCGACTGCCGGTCATCCGCCCTGGCGATCTCCAACTGGTAGACCAGAGCGGCGACCCGACCACGGGCCTCCTGAAAGACGGGGGTCAGCACGCCCAGTCGGCGGTTGATGCGATTGATTTCGCCGTCGATTTCACTCAACCGGGGCGCGACAGCCGCTTCCGCCGCTTTCCATTGGGCTTCTAGCTTCTGGTATTCCGGAGAACTGCGGATGGACTGTTCGGCCTGCTGTTGTTTGGGAATTTCTCGCTGCAAATAGCTGGAATAAGCCTCGATGAAGCGCTTCTGGTAGGAACGCCAAGGACGCAGCCCGTACATTTCGTCATACAGAGCCCACGCGAGCGAAAGAATCAACAGAAAAGACCACAGCAGCAGGTGGAAGCTCAGTGATTTGCTGGTGATTGGGTCTTGGGCGGGTTGTGCAGGCACCCCTGAGTCTCCTCCCAGAACGTTTCAGACGTTAAACCATGGTGTTACCCAGACGTACTTGATCCGAAAGACCAACCGCAGCAGCATTTTGATCGGCAGCGCGAGCATCAGGATCAGCAGAATTTGCATCGTGACAATCTGCAGCAGGCTCATGCGGCGGTAGATCTTGCGACTGAACTCGGTGGCCATACAGATGCGGTGGATCAGGTACGCTGCGCCGGCAAAGTACAGTCCGACCACAATGGCGCCAAACACCGTCCAGGCCCAGATGTTCTGCGGCACGATGTGCTTGAAGATCCACCACTCGTGCAGGTTCCGGTTCACCTCGAAGACGAGCCGGTTGTGATCCCAAGTCTGCGTCGGCCAGAACCACATCCAGCCCGGGCCACGGATGAAGGTGCCAATCACAATCATGATCACCCACAGCCCGATGAAGCCGATCAGGAACGTCCAGATCGCAAAGCGTCGCTGCTTGTAGGTGTAGTAGCCGTTGCCGAGCGGGTTCTCGTCAATATACGGGATCACCATCAAACCGATGATGATCAGCGTCGGCATCAGCACCCCGGCGATCCAGGGATCGAAGTAGACCAGCATCTCCTGCAGACCCAGGAAATACCACGGCGCTTTGGCCGGGTTCATGGTCAGATTCGGGTTGGCCGGTTCTTCTAGCGGAGCGTTCAGCGTGATGGACCACACGGTCAGAATCACGGTGACGATAATCGCAGCGAGGAACTCCACGCGCATCAGATAGGGCCAGGTGTGCACTTCGCGCGGCCAGCCGGGTTGCCAGGCATGCGTCTTGCGGTGGTGTGTCTTGGCCAGTTGCGGGTCTTTTTCCAGTTGTTCGATCAGGCGGTCGGTTTCGAAAGCTTGTCGAAACGCATACCACGTATAGAACGGCACCAGAAACAGCAGGGCCACAATCGGCACGTTGTCCGGTGCCGAAACAATTTCCCAGAGCTGGTACCAGTCACCCCACATGGTTGCTGCTTTCCTCGCCTCTTCCGGGCGACCTCACGGGGTTATTTCGTCTTTTCCCATTCCTTCGTACCGGCCGGGCGCATGATGACCGGCCGAGGCCCTTTTTCTTCCTTGATTTCCGATTCCAACATCACCGGCGCCGGCCCAGAGATGCCACCGTCTTTGCGCACGCGCCAGAAATGGACGCCCATGAAAATCGCAGCGAGCACTGGAATGGCAATGCAGTGCCAGATGTAGGCGCGCAGCAACGCATTGGCATCCACAATCGAGCCTCCGAGCAGCGCAAAGCGTACATCATTGTACGGGGTCATGCCCAACTGCGGACCAAACGGGCCTTCGTGTCCGAGCAAGGGTGTGGCGCGCGCCATGTTCGTGCCCACCGTCACCGCCCAGAACCCCAACTGGTCATCGGGCAGCAGGTAACCGGTGAACGAGAGCAGCATAGTCAGCACCATCAGGACCACGCCCACACACCAGTTGAATTCCCGTGGCCTCTTGTACGAACCAGTCATGAACACCCGGAACATGTGCAGCCAGACCGCGAGAATCATCAGGTGGGCTGCCCAGCGGTGCATGTTTCGCAGCAGCTTGCCGAACGGGACGTCATGTTCGAGATACAGAATGTCCCGGAAGGCCTGCACTTTGGTCGGGTGGTAGTAAAACATCAGCAGAATGCCGGTGAAGGTGAGCACAATGAACAGATAGAACGTAATCCCGCCCATTCCCCAAGTGAAGCTGTAGCGAACGGCATCGCGGTTCACCTTGGCGGGGTGGAGGTGGAAAAAGACGTTCGTCAACACGCTCAGGGCACGGTTCCGCGGCGTGTCGTCGTGCTTGACGCGGAAGATCGAACGCCAGAGCTGAGTTTTTTCCGGTTCCTTCAGCGTCTGCAGGTCTTCCTTGGCCTTCTGGAGGATCGTTTGCGTCGCCTGTTTCGTCTTTTCGCGGACCGATTCCAGCAGGCCAACCCCGGCGCTCGGACCTTCTTTGCGCCCGTTTTCCTCTGTCATTCCCTGCCCTCCGCGAGTCGCCGCGTACCTCTGCTGCCAGCAGCTAGACCACTACATACGCCCCGGGATTGTCGAATTCATCGCGTCCCATAATAGGGTCGCGGATGTACAGCCGGCTGGTGTCCACAATGATTTGTCCGGTCGCATCCAGTTCCACGTGGGCTCGGTCCATGGGACGGGGCGCCGGCCCTTCGAAGTTGATGCCCTCGGAATCGAACCCACTGCCGTGGCACGGACATTTGAATTTCCGCTCGCTTTCTTTCCAATCAGGAGTGCAGCCCAGGTGCGTGCACTTGGCATAAATCACGAACAGGCGACCCGGGTCCCGCACAACCCAGATGCGATGGCTTTGTTGAAATCGCGTGTCCACACCAATGTTGAAGTCAGATGGGTAGCCGATGGAAAAGACCGCCTTGGGCTCGAACAAGGCTCGGGGGAAGAAGAACCGCAAGAACATCAGAAAATTCACCCCCAGATACCCCCACACGCTGGCCCACACCAGACGACGCCGTGTCAGCAGGACCTGGGAGGTGTCCTCGGCTTCCCCTTGCTTGGCGGTTGGCTTTTGGCCGGCTGTAGCAGCTCCGCCTGGCGCCGGGGGCGCAGGCTTCTGCTCAGTCTGCTCCGACATATGTATCCTAAGGAGTGCGAATCAAACGTTGAAATCCTGCTTCCCGTCTGGTGAAGCAGTTCACGCCCAACAGTCGTTTATATTCGCGGCTGCCGGAACTGTCAAGCCGAATCCACAGCATGTTTTTGGCCGGTCGGACTGGTCGGGACAGGCTCCCGTCTGAGTGCTCCGAGCACCAGTTCCGTCAAAGCGGCAATGAAGGTCGGCGAATCGTTCAGCGCCGGCATCACTGCAAAGTTCCGGATTCCGACTACCTCGGCAGCTTCCCGTGCCTCGATGTTCAGCTCGTGTAGGGTTTCGATGTGCTCCGAAACAAAGGAAATCGGAATCACGAGCACGGAAGTCGCCCCGTCCGCACCCAGTCGGACCATTGTATCGTCCAGCGAAGGCTCCAGCCATTTCTGACGGCCAACTTTGCTCTGGTAGCAGAGTATGTGGGGGTTGGACCAGCCGCCCCGCTGCATCACCCGTCGTACGGTTTCTTCCACCTGCTGCTGATACGGGTCACCGCGCTCGATGAAGCTGACCGGCAGTCCGTGTGCGCTGAACACAAGATGCACCTTCTCCGGCTCGGCAAACTGAGCCAGGCTGGCGTGGATGTTTTCGACAAAAGCTTCGATCAGCTTCGGGTGATCGTGAAAAGAACGTATCGTGTGGACCGGACAGCCGGCATCGGAAAACTGCCGCTGCCACTCCTTCAGGCTGCTGCCTGTGGTCGAAAACGAAAACTGCGGATAGAGCGGCAGCAGCACAATTTCCTCTGGTCCGTACTCGCTCAGCGCTCGCACCGCATCCGCGGTGAATGGCTTCCAGTACCGCATGGCCACCACTACCCGAGCGTCCACGTGCGCGGAAAGATTCCGTTCCAGCGCGCGGGCCTGCCGCTCGGTCAGCTCCCGGATAGGAGACCCGCCACCGATTTCCGCGTAGGCTTTGGCCACTTTTTTCGCGCGCCGCATGGAGATCCACTTGGCCAGGGGGCGCCGCGCTAGCCAGCCAAACGGCAGGTCCAGAATGTCCGGGTCGCAGAACAGGTTGTAGAGAAAGGGTTCGACGGCCTCCAGGCGATCCGGGCCGCCCAGCTGAAACAGCACCACGCCGATGCGCTTCCGTTGGTTGTCCATGGTTTGCTGAACCCAAGCACTCCGACACGCTATTTTGCGAGCGTTTCCTTGATCTGCTCGATCTCTTCCCGCAGGCGCGCCATGCCGCGGGCAATGCGAATCTCAAAAAGGAAGAAAACGGCCCAAGCCACCAGGTACGCGGCCAACAAGCTTTCGAAGTTCTTCATCGCTGTTGATTCTCCTCAAAAACGATTTCCCGGATTCGCACTGATGCGCAGCCGAAGATCTTCCAGTTCGCTGTGCAACTGCTCCAGCCGGAACCGCTGTCGCAGCAGCAGCACGAGCAGTGCCACCAGCGCCGCCAGGCACACCAGCAGCACTCGCCACATCGTCGGGTCCAGCCCGGAGCCTTCTCCGCCGGCAATCACTGGCGCCGGATGCTGTGTACGCCACCAGCGGATCGACATGTACACGATGGGCACATCTAGAAACGCAAAAATGCCGAATACGGCGGACGTCACCGCTCTGCGCGTGGGATCTTCCACGAGGCTGCGCAGCAACAGGTAGCCGACATACAGCAGCCAAAGCACGAATGTTGACGTCAGTCGCGCATCCCACGTCCACCAGATGCCCCAGACCGGCTTGGCCCAGATGGGGCCGGTCAGCAGCACGACCGTGCAGAACGCAATGCCCACTTCAGCGGCCGATACGGCCAATTGATCCCACACCGGTCGGCGGCGTACCAAATAGCTCAGGTTGGCGACGAATACGAGGAAAAACGCCAGGAATGCGGTCCAGGCACTGGCCACATGGAAGTAAAAGATGCGCTGGATTTCGCCCATGGTGCGCTCGGTCGGCGCGAGAAAAAATATGGCATAGCCTGCTATGCCCATCAGTGCGGCAACAGCCAGCGTGCCCACCAGTCTGGAGCGGTGGATTCCGTTTCTGTGCATGTTAGTCTTCCAGTAGGAATTCAAATAGTAGCGCACTAGCCGCCAGATAGATCACATCGAAGCCAATCAGAAATTTCATGGCCGTCCAGTCCATCGCTGGCTCCTGGGCGAGTAAGCTGGCTGTAGCGGTCACACTGGCAATCAGTACAGGCACGAGCAGCGGAAGCAGCAGCAGCGGCAACAGCAACTCGCGCATGCGCGCCTGCGCCCCGATGGCCGCAAAGACGGTGCCAGTCGTCACCATCCCGGCCGTGCCGAGCGCGAGCACAACGAGAATTTCTCCCAGTACAGGCAAAATCGTTACATCATACAGCGCAGCGAAAATCGGCAACAGCAGCAGCTCTGCCACAGTCAGAAACAAAAAGTTGGCCAAGGCCTTCCCCAAAAAAATAGAAAATGGCGCGATGGGTGCCAGCCGCAGCGCGGACAGGGTATCGTTATTTTGTTCCCGCACGAACGACGGTTGTAGCATCAACGAACCGGCAAACAGTAACGCCAGCCAGAGCAGCCCGGGGCCGTAGCGGCGGGATTCCTCGCGTGTAGGTTCAAAGGTGAAGCTGAACAGCACCACCACCAGGAGCACGAACACCAACGTCGTGTGGAGCAGCTCGCGTGTGCGCAACTCGGCGCGCAGTTCCTTGGCCAAAATCCAGTAGGTCGCCGTGCCGATGCCCATCGAACCAACCAGCTCTTTCATGGCTGCGCAGAGTGATGTGGCACTGCATCATCCACCACGGTGCCGGCCGCTAGAGTCACGTAGCGGGTGGCCAGCTCCGCCAGGGCTTCCCGGCTGTGCGTGCTGACGACGATGGTCTTGCCCTGCTGCCTCAGCCGCGCCAAGGTTCGACCCAGCCAGGCCAGCCCGTTTTGGTCGAGACCGGTGGTGGGCTCATCCAGCAGAAGCAGTGCCGGGTCGTGGAACAGAGTACGAGCGATCGAAAGCCGCTGCCGCATTCCACGGGAATAAGTGCGCACCAGGTCGTTGCGCCGAGGCCACAGTTCGGTGGCCTGCAGCCATTCGTTCAGCAAGGATTCTGACTGGATTCCGTACAGTCGTGCAAAAAACCGGAGATTCTCGGCGCCGGTCAGCTCGTCGTAGAGCAGGGTTTGGTGTCCCAGGTAGCCGATGGCGCGCACGCTCTCGGGGGCTTCCGGGGCCACTCCTTCCAGCACGACCCGGCCCGAGGTGGGCTGGCAGAGCCGTGCAGCGACCCGCAGCAGCGTCGTTTTGCCGCATCCATTCGGTCCGAGCAGCAAAACAAATTCCCCTGCACGAATCTGCAAAGAAACCTCGCGCAATGCGTAGAGCAGGCCGTAGCGCTTCGAAACCCGTTCCAGATACAAACCCACGCTCGTCGGGTGGGGATTGACGAGCCCGGAGGCAAGGGCTGTGCTGCTCTCCGCAAACACGGGCAATTCTACCCTTTCAGAAAGCCGCGCAACCGCTCCTGAGCGAGGCGGTATTCGCGGTCGAACTCCTCGGCGGAGATGGTCCCGGCCTGTCGCCGAAGTTCGAGCCGAAACAACGTTTCTTTGATCTCCTCCAGGCTCTGGCGCACCTGTCCATCGACCTCGGCTTGAACGCGCACGGCGTGCGACGACGGCTTACGCAGCAGGTAGAACGCCCCCAGCGCAAACAGGGCCGCAAATCCGACGATCAGGATCCACTTCAGGCTGTCCAACCGCGGAGGCAGCTTGGTCACCATCCCGGTCGGCGTTTGCGCGGCCGTGGCTGGCGCCGCTTCCGTACTGCTGGCTTGAGGAAGCGTAGCGGTGCCTTGCAGATTGATTTCGAATGTGGTGCCGCGCGCCCAACCCTCGCGCGCAAACAGGTTGTAACCCTGTTCGCTGCCGGCCGGCTGCAGTCCGGTTCCTTCCAGTCGTACCGCTGTCGGTGCGGCCAGCAGCACGCGGCTGGTCTCGTAGATCGAAGAAAGCCTCAGTGTGGTTCGACCTTCCGGGTACGGGAGTTGATAGGAGATGCGAATTCCGTTTTCCCCCGGACGAATGGGAAACGCAATTGCGTGCCGCCCTTCACCCTTTTCTATCGTGCCCTGCACCACCGGCATCCCAGCCGGCCCCCAGGCAGAAACTTGGGAAAGCTCGGCTCCGCTCGGTAGCACGAACTCAAACGTGCCGTCCGGGCGGTAGAACGTGAGCGGCGGTTGGGTCGAGTTTTCCAGAATAAACTCTTCACCAATCAGCAGGGTCGGCCCGTTGGGCTGAAAGACGAGGAATCGCGAAGCCACCCGAAAGGCCCGAGCATCCGCCGTCGTATCGTAGATTTCGATGTCGGCCGTTGTCCGCCCGGGTGGGATGTTTTCATGGTAGTTGACGTTCTGATGCTGAACGCGCACCAGCAACGGAGTTGTGCCAATCGCCGGGTGCGAGAACTGGAATCGCCCCTGGGAATCGGTGCGGGTCGTGGCGATGGCCTGCATACCGCCTTGCAGTTCCAGTAATACGACGTCCTGATTCGTGGCGGCGGTACCTCGGGTGGCGTTCCGCACGGTTCCGCTCAGGGTGCCGGCCTTTGTCGCCAGTGCCCCCCAGCAACACAGCCCAACGCAGAGGACAACTCGCAGTGGTGTGTTCGTGCTCACGGCGAAGAACTTTTCTCCGATACCCTGGCTTTGGCAGCGGCCTGCCGCACTGCGGGGGAAACGATTCCGCCGGTCAGCAGCTCGATTTCAGCAATTACCTGCGCTGCTTCAGCCTCCAACGCGTCTTTCATCTGCTCGAAATCTTTGTCTGAATATTTCCCGGCCCGGTATTCGAATTTCAGGTCGCGCAGATTTTCGTAGATCGTATCGCGCCGCTCCAACAGCAGATCCAATCGTGTCCGATGGGGCTGTGCGTCTTCCGGCGTGTACTCCACGCGAAACACAAAGACCAGCACGGCACCCGTCAGCGCCACACAAGCCAACACAATCGCCACGCTGGCAGCATCCACGACCGGTTCTTCCTCGACCGCAGCTCGTGCTAGAAATCCGTTTCCGTTTCCTGCGCGGCCTGCTGACGTGCGCGCGCCAGTACCTCCGGTGAAACCGCAGGCCTGCTTGCCGCCGGTGCAGTTCTTGCCGCACGCCAGCGCCAAAGCACTACGACGAGCACACCGATGCCGGCCAACCACGCCAGCGGCGGCATCAGCCACGCCCAGCGGCTCACACCTGTGGTGGGCGGTTCAGCCAGAACGCGCAGGCCGTACTCCTGTACAAACGACTGAAGGATCAGGTCGGCCGGTTCGTTCCGCGCCACTCGTTCATCCAGTTTGTTCAGCATCTCCGTCGAAACAGTGCACCCGATGTGGTTGCATTCCCCCAGGATCTGATTGCACCCACACAGACACATCATTTTTTTCGACAGGGCTTTGGCTTGCTCGGACCGCTGTGCCTCCACCGCTACTCCGCCCAGCAGCAACAAAGCGCCGAGCAGGGCTGCCGAACAGAACAGCCTGCGAAACAGAACGCGGGATAGGAAAACGTCAGTCATGTGCATCCTGTGGTCGCGCAGCTGGCACCGGTTGCAGGACCGGCTGGCTGGCCGATTCGGCCACGGCGCGAAAAGAGAGCGCCGGTTGCCGATTCGGCAACAAAGCTATGCCGGTGCCGAGCACCAGCACCACCCCTCCCAGCCAAATCCACTTCACCAGCGGGTTTACATAGGCGTGGATGACCGGCTGGCCCGTCTCCGGACTCGGCCCGGCATAGACCACGTAGAGGTCTTCGCGCAGCGTGGAGTAGATGGAAACCATCGTGCCAGTCATACCACTGGGGTTGTAGCGCCGGCGTTCCGGGTAGAGCAACATCACCGATTTGCCGTCGTGCAGCACTTCGATCGTGGCTCGTTCCGCGACATAGTTCGGTCCCGGCCGCTGCGTGAACGTCTGCAACAGAATCGTGTATCGGCCCAGCTCCATGCTGGTGCCCGGAGTCATTTCCATCTGTTTGTCCTGATTGAAGGCCGCCCCCGCCAGTCCGACGAAAATCAGCACGATGCCGAAATGGACGATGTAGCCGCCATAGCGTCGCGTATTGCGCATGGTCAGGTGCTCGACGGCGCGAAGAAAGCTCATCCCGGTTCGTGCCCGAATCACACGGGCCCCGCGCACGAATTCGAGAACAATCGTCAAGGCAACAAAAACCGAAAGCACAAAACAAACCAGGGCGTAGAAATCGCGCAGACCCAGTGGATAGGCGACGGCGCCGGTCAGCAGACCGACGGCGAGCGGCCAGCCGAAATTGCGCCGCAGACTTTCCAACGACGTTCTCCGCCAGGCGAGCAGCGGCCCCACTCCGGTCAGGAACAACAGGAACAGACCGATCGGAATCGTCACCTTGTTGAAGAACGGCGGCCCCACGCTGATTTTGGTTCCTTGTACCGCTTCGGAAATCACCGGGAACAGTGTGCCCCACAGTACGGCGAAGCAAGCCGCCAGCAGCACCAGATTGTTGAACAGAAAACTCGATTCCCGTGAAATCAATGAATCCAGTTGATGTTCGCTCTTCAGATAGTCCCGGTTTTTCAGGTACGCCCAGGTGCAGAGGACCAGGGTCAACAGCAGGAATCCCAGAAACCAATGGCCCACATCCGATTGTGCAAAGGCATGCACCGAGCTGATCGCTCCGCTGCGCGTCAGCATCGTTCCCAGAATGCACAGCAGGAAGGTGACGAACACCAGCCACACATTCCACACCTTCATCATTCCGCGCTTCTCCTGCATCATCACGGAATGCAGGAAGGCCGTGCCGGTCAGCCAGGGCAGCAGCGAAGCGTTTTCGACAGGGTCCCAACCCCAGTAGCCACCCCAGCCGAGCACCGCGTAGGCCCAGTGCGCGCCGAGCAGAATTCCCAGACTCTGAAAGCCCCAGGCGATCATGGTCCAGCGCCGCGTGATGTGGATCCACTTCTCGCCCGGATAGCGTCCCAGCAATGCCGCCAACGCGAAGGCGAACGGAATCGTAAAGCCCACGTATCCCAAGTACAGTGCCGGTGGGTGGATGACCATCTCCGGATACTGCAACAGAGGATTCAGTCCGCGTCCGTCCGGCTGTGCCACCAACTGTCGGCTGCCGTCGGCGGCCACCGTGCCCAGAACTTGGAACGGGTTGGCCACGAACACGTTCAGAATCAAGAAAAACAACTGCACACAGGCCAGCACCACCGCCACATAAGGCATCAGCTCTGGATGCTTGCTCCGGTTTGTCCACAGCACGAAAAAGACGTAAACGGCCAGCAGCCAGCTCCAGAACAGCAGCGAGCCTTCCTGGCCCGACCACAGCGCTGCAAATTTGTAGAACAGATGCTGTTCGCGACTGCTGTGATTGGCTACGTAGGCTACGGAAAAATTGTCGGTCAGAAAGAGAAACACCAGACTGGCTGTGGCGAGAGTAATCAGAACGCAGGCCGCTAGACTGGCCTGGTAGGCGCTCTTGGTGAGTAACACCTTGCGCCCGGCGATGGCGGCAATGCCTGCGGCTACGGCATAGCCAGTGCAGACCAGAGCCAATATCAGAGCATAGGATCCAAACAGGTCCACCGCTGCACCGTACCCACGGAATTATTCCGGTTGCCCGGACGAATAGCTTCCGGCTGTTGAGGATACGCTGGAACTCGTGGTCGTAGACGGATTCGGCACCGCTTCGTATTTAGAAGCGCACTTGGCCTGAACGTGGTCGGCAAGAAATCGTCCGTCCGGGGCCAGTCGGCCTTCGACCAGTGCCTGTGCGCGGTCCACGAAAGTGTCCGGCAGCGGATCTTGGCCGACATAGCTGACCGGCAGCGTGTGTCCTTCTTGTTCGAGTACAAAATCGACGCGTCCGCGTAACCTTTCGATGGATCCCGGTTGGACGTCTCCACCCACACGCAAACGGCGCTGCGCTTGAGCACCGCTCAGAGTTTTCAACTCGGCGATGGTGTAGTAGTACGTCTTGCTTTCCGTAACGCCGACCCACCCGAGCCAGACGGTCGTACCCAAGATGATGGTGCCGGCGAGCAGGAATTTTCCTCTCCCCTGTTTCACTGCCTCCCCCTCGGACGCGCTTTTCATTGTAACACAAGCATGCGGCGGTTCACTGGCGGGCCAGTTTGTTTTTCAAGCAGCGGCGCAGCTCGTCGCTCAGTGCGGTAATCTGGAGACCCTCGCAGACCAGGAACTTGCAGCTGAGCAGCGTGGCCGGTGTAGCGTCGTCGGGAAACTGACACTCCACGCGACAATACTGGCATTCTTGATTCCAGCAGAAGCGGCCATACGGAATCGTCTCTGGACTGATGAACTGGAAACACCGAAGCAGCGAGTTTTTTTCCGGAACCCGAAATTTTTTGCCGAGGATGCGGATTTCAACCAGTCGTTCAAAGGGACGGAACGGATCGGACATAGCCGGCTCGCCGCAGCGGTTATCCGCGCGCCTGCACCGCGTAGGATTCGCGGAAGGTCTGACCCATCTTACGGAACTTTCGGTAGCGCTGCTCCAGAAGCTCTGTGGCCGGCAGCCGAATCAGCTCCGCCAGTTGTCGCTTGAGCACTTCCTGCAGAATCCGCGCGGTTTCTTCGTGATTGGTGTGTGCTCCGCCTTCCGGTTCGGGCACGACTTCATCCACCAGGCCCAGCTGTTGCATGTCGCTCGCCGTGATCTTCAAGGCTGCCGCGGCCTGAGGTGCCTTCGCCGCATCCCGCCAAAGGATCGAGGCGCAGCCCTCCGGCGAAATCACCGAGTAGATGGCATTTTCCAGCATATTGATGCGGTCACCGACGGCAATCGCCAACGCTCCGCCTGAGCCGCCCTCACCGGTGACGGTGACCAGTATGGGCACCGGCAGCAGCAGAATTTCACGCAGATTTCGTGCAATGGCTTCGGCCTGGCCGCGCTCTTCGGCATCCACTCCTGGATAGGCTCCCGGCGTATCCACAAAGCAGAAAATCGGCCGCCCGAACTTCGCTGCCAGTTGCATCGTGCGCAGTGCCTTGCGGTAGCCTTCTGGTTTGGGCATGCCGAAGTTACGGGCCAGTTTTTGTTTGGTATCTCGTCCCTTTTGATGACCCACCACCAGAACCGGGCGGCCGGCAAACCGCGCCATGCCGGTCACAATGGAAGGGTCGTCGCCAAAGGCACGGTCGCCGTGCAACTCGCTGAAACTGTCAAACAACAAGCGCGCAAAATCCAGTGTGTAGGGGCGCTGCGGATGTCGGGCCAGTTGCGTACGCTGCCAGGCGTCCAGGTGTTCGAAGAATTCCCGGCGCAGCTCGGCGACCTCCCGTCGCAGCCGTTCCAGCTCCGCTTCCGTCTGGGCGTCCTTGTGCACGAGGCGGCGAAGCGTTTCCACGTCCCGTTCAAGCTGTTCGATCTCGCGCTTGCGATCGTTTGCATCCATGGTGTGATTATCGTGCTGTCGCGACCGCACCGGGACCGCACATTTCCGTAATCCGGCGGATCAGCTCTTCGTCGGCCTCCACGCGACGCTCGGTCTCGAAAATCGCCTGCGAACCGTCTGGGTGCACCAGCTCGAACGCCACCGGACACGGGCCCGGTCGGCTTTCGATCAGGCTCTGCAACTGGTCCAGCAGCAATGTATCAAGCGAGGAAAGATTCACCCGCACACGCAGGATGGCCGGTCCCGGACGTGCTGCCTCGTCGAGCGGCTTTGCGTCACTGGCCACCACGCGTGTGCCCGCATCTTCGACACTCACCCGCCCCTTGATCAGCAGCGGGGCTTGTCCCTTCAGATGATGCTCCAGGCGGGCAAAGGCTTCCGGAAACACCAGCACTTCGACGCTCCCGGTCATATCCTGAAGCGTGGCGATGGCCCAGCGCTCGCCCTTGCGCGAACGCATGCTCCGCACGCTGACGACGATGCCGGCCACCATGACCTCGGTGCCATTGGATTGGCTCTCCAGCGCAGTCAATTCGGTCACATTCAGTTCACGCAGTCGGCCCGCCAGTTTCGCCAGCGGATGCCCGGAGACGTAGAATCCCACCGTGGCATATTCGTGCTGCAACAGCTCGGCTTCGCTCCACTCTTCGACGTCGGGCAGCGGCACTTCACTGGCCACGGACGGGGTGCCGCCAAACAGGCCATGCTGGCCACTGGCCTGCGTTCGTTGCAGAGCCTGCCCGCGTTCCATGGCGCGGTCGATGGCCGCGAACAGTTGTGCCCGGCGCGCCCCGAGCGAGTCCATGGCGCCGGATTTGATCAGGCTTTCCAGCACGCGTCGGTTCAGCAATCGCGCATCCACCACCTCGCAGAACTGATCCAGGGAGCGGAACCGTCCCACCTTCTGCCGTGCCTGCAGAATTCCGCGCACGGTGTTTTCGCCCACGTTCTTGATGGCTCGCAGCCCGAAACGAATCGCATTGCCGACAGGCGTAAAGTCCACATCCGAAGAATTGATATCCGGCGGCAGCACGGTGATTCCCATGTTCCGCGCCTCGTGGATGTATTTCACCACCTTGTCGGCATTGCCGGTCTCCGAGGTGAGCAGCGCCGCCATGAATTCCACCGGATAATGCGTTTTCAGATACGCCGTCTGATAAGCCAGCAGTGCGTACGCGCACGAGTGCGATTTGTTGAAGCCGTAGCCGGCAAATTCTGCCATCAGGTCGAAGATGCGCTCAGCCTTTTTCAAAGGAATCTTGTTAGCCCGGCAGCCGGCTAGGAACTTTTCGCGCTGTGCAACCATCTCCGCGCGTTTTTTCTTGCCCATGGCGCGGCGCAGCAGGTCGGCCTCGCCCATCGAAAAGCCGGCCAGGCGGTTGGCGATCTGCATCACCTGTTCCTGGTAGAGGATCACGCCGTAGGTTTCTTCCAGGATCTCTTTCAGTTCCGGCAGTTCGTAGGTGACCTTCTTGCGGCCGTGCTTGCGCGCGATGAAGTCGTCCACCATGCCCCCCTGCAGTGGGCCCGGACGGTAGAGCGCATTCAACGCGGTCAGGTCTTCGAGACGGGAAGGTTGATACCGCCGCAGCAGGTCGCGCATGCCGTAGGATTCGAACTGGAAGATGCCCGTCGTATCACCCCGACTGAACAGTCGGTACGTCTCCGGGTCATCCAAGGGTAGCTCGTCCAGTGCGAGCCGAATGCCTCGATTCTGCTCGATCCAGGCAATGGTGTCGTGCAGCACGGTGAGCGTGGTCAGCCCGAGAAAATCCATTTTCAGCAGGCCGAGCCGCTCCAGCGCATTCATGTCGTACTGTGTGACAATTTCATCCCGATTCGTTTTGTAGAGCGGAACGATTTCCGTGAGCGGTTGCGGGGAGATGACCACACCGGCTGCGTGCGTCGAAGCATGCCGGGCAAACCCTTCCAGGCGTTTGGCGATGTCGATCAGCTCGCGCACGCGTTCGTCACGCTCGACCTGGGCGCGGAGCTGAGGCGACTGCTGCAACGCTTCCTCCAAGGTGATGTTCAATTGCGGCGGCACGAGTTTGGCCAGCCGATCCACTTCCCCGTACGGCAGGTCCAGGGCCCGGCCGACGTCCTTGATCGCCGCCTTGGCCGCCATCGTGCCAAAGGTGATGATCTGGGCGACGTTCTCGCGGCCGTAAGAGCGGGTTACATAGTCGATCACCTCAGCGCGTCGCCGCATGCAAAAATCGATGTCGATGTCCGGCAGGGAGACACGTTCCGGGTTCAGGAAACGCTCGAACAGCAGTCCGTACTGCATCGGATCCACGTCGGTGATCCCCAAAGCATAACTAACCAAACTTCCGGCCGCGGACCCGCGCCCGGGCCCCACAGGAATTCCCTGTGCCTTCGCGTACTGGATGAAATCCCAAACAATCAGGAAATAGCCGGCGAAGCGCATCTTCTGAATCATGGCGATTTCCGCGGAAAGACGCGCCTCATACTCGGCCAGGGGACGCCGCAACCGTCCCTGCTGGGCCATGCGCTCCAGATGCGAGACGCGCCGAGCGAATCCTTCGCGCACGACTTTTTCGAAATACGAATCCAGCGTGTACCCTTCCGGGACACGAAATTCCGGAAACGGATTCGCCAACCGTTCGATTTTCGGATTGCACCGCTCGGCAATGACGAGTGTGCGTTCCAACGCCTCGGGCAGCTCCGCGAAGACGCGTGCCATCTCTTCGGCCGTCTTGAAGTAGAACTCATCGGTGGCAAATTTCATCCGGTTCGGATCGCTGAGCGTCTTGCCGGTCTGGATGCAGAGGAGCACTTCTTGGGCGCGGGCGTCTTCGCGGGTCAGATAGTGACAGTCGTTGGTGGCCACCAAGGGAATGCCCGTTTCTTTCGACAGGCGCACCAGCTCGCGATTGACGCGCTTTTCGATTTCCAGGCCCTGATCCTGAACTTCCAAGAAAAAGTTGTTTTTGCCGAAAATATCGCGCAACCGATAGGCGGCTTCGCGGGCTTGCTCGTAGCGGTCTTCGCACAGGTGCTCGGTCACTTCACCGCGCAGACAGGCGGAAAGTGCAATCAAGCCCCGGCTGTGGCGGGCCAGCAGTTCATAGTCGATGCGTGGCTTGTAGTAGAAACCTTCCAGAAAACCTGCGCTGACCAACCGGACCAGGTTGCGATAGCCTTCCGTGTCTTCACACAGCAGGAGCAGATGATTCGAGCGGCCGGTGCCCATCGCATCGGGTGTCTCGCCGCCTCGGTCGTGCCGGCTGCCCTTGGCCACATAAACTTCGCAACCGATGATGGGCTTGACGCCCCGCGTGTTCGCCTCATGGTAGAAGTTCGCGGCAGCGAACAGATTGCCGTGGTCGGTTACCGCTACCGCTGGCATCCGCTGGCGCGCGGCCGCCTCGACCAGGTCCACAATGTCGCAGGCTCCGTCTAGCAAGCTGTAGTCGGTATGCAGATGAAGATGAACGAATCGCGAAGCAGCCCCCATGTCGGCTCATTGTATCAGATTTGTTACCGCAGCGAAGGCACTCGAGCCCCTTCAGCCACCGCGCGTGTGCGGCCAGAATCCTTCACCCCAGGCGAGCGCGCGCTGATAGACCTCGTGTAGCTGGGCGTCGTCCTCCCAGTCCGCGAACATCGCGGCGATCCGCCGACTCTCGAACAGCGGCTCCAGACAGTGCGTGACCAGAATGTCGCGCGTATTTTCGTCCACCGAGCGAAGCGCTGCACCCAGCACTTGTTTCAGCCCGGTCAGAGTTTCTGTCGGAGCGGGATCGAGATCTGCGAGCGCCCAGAACGCCCGGACCAGCTTCTGCGCCACTGCCTGCAGACGGCCCGGATCGTCGTGCTCGGAAAGCTGGCGCGCAAAATCATTCAACACGGATGCATGCAACTCTTCCAGCGAGAACGGCGGGTGAGCGCGCCCAGCGAATTCCAGCAGTGTGCTCAGCGCAGCCTGCTGCGGGTGCGTTTCAGCGGGCTGCATTCGTTCTCGAACCTGTTCGGCTGTGTCCGGCTCCTGTGCCGACGGCTGCAGTCGCACATCGTCCCTTCGATTCATCGTGCCTCAACGCTTGCGCGCACCGCGTTTGCCGCCGGTGTGCGATGATTTGCTTTTTGCACCGGAAAGTTTTGGTCCCGGCGGATGCCCCGTCGAAACAGCCTTCGTGCTCGCCACCGCGGGTTGTGTTTCTGTTGGCTGTGGCGCCGCGCGGGGCGTTGCGCCGGGCTGCTCTTTGGAAGGTTGCGATTCCCTGTCCCGAGCCTTGTTTTTTTTCTTTTCTTCTTTCTTCTTTTTCTTCGGTTCCGGTTTAATCCCGGCCAGTTTTCGCAGAAGCTGGCTCCGCTCTTCCGGAGTGCGTCCCTTGCCACGCAACTGTGCTTCGAAAAAGCGCTCCAGGATGCGATCGAAATTCGGTCCGCGCGACACGCCCAGTGCTTCCAGTTCCGCCACCGGAAGCATGGCGCGCAGTGGCCGCCATTTGTAGAGGTAGTTGCGAATTTTGGCGTGAACGGCAGGCTTTTTGAAGTGCGCCAGGATAAAGGCTTGAGTGGGCAGTGGTACGGTTTCCAAGTATCGGAACGCATCGAGCGGCTTGGCCGTTTTCCGGCTGGACAGCACTTTCACGACTGCAGTGGCTTCCCTTTCGAAGCCAGTTAGGCGGTTCACTTCAGCAGTTCGGAAACCCAGCCGTGCCAGTGCAGTATTCCGCTCCCGCAGGCCGAATCGCCGATAGAGGAAGAAAACCACAGGCGCCAGCAGGCGGGGTTCGACTGGGTTACCCACCAGCTCGCGGTAGCCGGCGGCCAGCATCTGTTCCCGCACCTTGGTGAGCCGCATCAGACCGTTGTAATCCGGCTCGCGGCGACTGAATTTCGGGTGGACGATGCGCAGCAGGCTCTGGTCCTGCCACTCTTTCAGGATTTCCGCCGGATTGTCTTCGCGGCCGAGCTGGCGGATTTCCTCGCCCACTTGTTTCGGATCGATCACATCAGCCAACCCGCGCTCGAGTGCCAGTTCGAACCATTCCTCGGTCCGGCTCTCGATCGAAAATCCGAGACGCACCTTGTAGCGCAGCAGCCGCAGCAGCCGTACCGGATGATTCGTAAAGCTGTGCATCGAAATGACGCGCAGCTCGCGCTGTTCGATGTCGGCCAGACCGTTGGTCGGGTCGAGCAGCAGTCCACGGGACGCCGGATTCAGCGACAGCCCGATGGCATTGCAGGTGAAGTCGCGCCGACGCAGGTCTTCCATGATCGTTGCCCAACGCACCTCGCGGAGCACGCCCGGGCGCTCATAGATCTCCTCGCGCGCAGCGGCCAGGCTCCCGTCCACATCGCCGTGAAAGATCAGTTCGACGTGGCGGAGCCTTTCATCCAGACTGAGGAGCTGCGCACCACCTTTTTCCAGCTCCCGCGCGATACGTGCCGGATTTCCTTCGACCACAAAGTCGAGATCCCGGATCGGCAAACCGGTGATCAGATCACGAACCGCTCCTCCGGCCAGGTACAGGTTGAGTCCTTGTTCGAGCGCCAGCTCCTGCACGCGCAACACAGCCGCGCGCTGCTCGGCCGAAAGCCGACTTTCCAGCATGAACATGTAGTCAGGCATGAGTCTCCTTTTTCTTCCGTCGTGCAGCTTCGGCTCGACCGCGATGATCTGCCTTCAGGCGCGCGGGTGGTGTGCCTTGTAGATGTGCCGGAGCCGCGCCTGCACGACATGCGTGTAGATCTGCGTCGTGGAAATATCGGCGTGGCCCAACATCATCTGCACTGAACGCAGGTCAGCACCGCGCTCGAGCATGTGGGTCGCGAAGCTGTGCCGCAGGGTGTGCGGCGAAAGTTTCCTGCGGATTCCCGCCAACCGCCCGTAGCGTCGCAGCGTTTTCCAAAATGCAACCCGGGTCAGCTTTCTGCCCGAGCGACTCAGAAACAACCAGGGAGGCAGCGGGCCGCCTGCGCGCACCAGTTTCGGGCGTCCTTCGCGCAAATACATCTCCACTGCTGCCAGCGCCGGCCGTCCGATGGGCACGAGTCGTTCCTTGTCCCCTTTCCCGAGGCAGCGCAGGTAGCCGGCGTTCCGCTCGATGTCCGCTACACGCAGGTTGATCAGTTCAGAGACCCGCAAGCCGGTGCCATAGAGCAGCTCTAGCATGGCTTTGTCGCGCAAGCCGAGCACCGTGCTCGGGTCAGGCGCAGCGAGCAGCCGGTCCACCTCCTCGAGGGATAAGAATCCCGGGAGCTTCTTCCAGACTTTGGGCGATTCCAAGTTTTGCGTCGGGTCGGTCCGCACCGCTCCTTCCGCCAGCGCAAAGCGGAAAAAACCGCGCAGGGTGGCCAGGTACCGTGCCACCGAGCGGCTGTCGAGCCGGGCACGATACAGACTCCCGAGAAAATCCACGATGTCGTCGCGAGTCAGCTTCGCCAAGGTTTTGCCCTGCTGCTCGACCCAGCGGGCAAACCGGCTGAGGTCGCGACGGTAGGCCTGGATGCTGTTTTCTGCCAGGCCTTTTTCGACGCGCTGGTGCGTCAGAAAACTCTGCATCACCGCCTGCATGGCTAAACCGTCCCTGACCCTCCGGTGGGCCGTGCCCGCTGGGTGATTCCCCAGACCTCTTCTACTTCTGGACACCGCAACAACCACGCCAGCCCCAAGAACAACGCCGTGGCACCCAGAATCAAGAGGCCCAGGATAGCCGCATGCGCGAGCACACCCTGGAACCGCTCAAAGGGAGAAAGCTGCAACGCCAGATAGCATGCCGCGCCCATCACTGCCGCGCAGAACGTGGTCTTGCCCAGGGAAATCAAGATGTCCAGGGTTCCCAGTCGCCCATAGCGTTGCCGGAAAATCACGAACAGCACAAAGAAATTAAAGTACGCGGCCACTGATGTGGCCAGCGCGGGACCGCCATTCTGGAAGACAGGGAAGAACAGGTGCAGGCACAACACATTGACGACGCAGTTCAAAATCAGCGCATAAATCGCCACGCGAACCGGTGTGCGCACGTCCTGGGAAGAATAGAAGCCCGGCACAATCAGTTTCACCCCTGCCAACGCCGGCAGTCCTACCGCGTAGTAGAGCAGTGCTCGCGCCGTCAGCGTGGTGGATTCCGTATCGAACTCACCGTACTGAAACAGCACCCGGATGATCGGTTCTCGCATCACCACCAGTCCCACCATGGCCGGGATGGTGATGAAACTGACGATTCGCAAAGAAAAAGCGAACGTTTGCTTCAGCTTCTCGTATTCCAGCGACGCCGCCTGATGCGACATCATGGGCAGAATGGCTGTCGCCACGGCGATGGCATACCCGCCGAGCACCAGTTCCATGACGCGGTCGCCGTACTGCAAGGCCGTCAGAGTGCCTTCCGGCATGCGCTCCGCAGTGGCGAAGATCGTGCTCACCACCACGTTGATCTGATAGACCCCGTACCCGAGAAACGCCGGCACCATCAGCCGAGCCACAGAGCGAATGCCCGGATGGCGAAAGCTCATTCCGAAGTCGAACCGCATACCCTGTTTGACGAGCAGCGGCAGCAACATCAAAAACTGAAGCGACCCGCCTAACAACACCCCCACGGCCAGGGCCTGTGCCGGATCGGCAAAGTGCCGCCGCAGCGCACCGAATGAAAACACAATGATGGCTACGTTCAGCAAAACAGGAGTCGCTGCCGGCGGCCCGAAAATGTGAAAACAGTTCAGAATCGCCATCGCCAGCGCCGCCAGCCCGATGAAAAAAACATAGGGGAAAACCACCCGGTTCAGTCCGATCGCGTCTTCCCAGTGGCCTGGCGCACGGTCCAGTGCAGTGAACAGCAGCACAACCTCGCGGGAGAAAATCATGCCCAACACGGTGACCACCGCCAGCAGCAGCGCCAGCGTCCAGAAAAGCCGGTTGGCGAACTCCCAGACCTCGTCCGGAGACCGTTTGGCCACATAACCAGTGAACACTGGGATGAACGCCGCGCTCATCGCCCCCTCACCCACAAGGCGGCGGAGCATATTGGGGAGCCGATAAGCCAACCAGAACGAATCCGCCAGGGGGCCGGTTCCCAAAAGCAGGGCGATGCGTTGGTCGCGCCAGTAGCCAAGGATACGGCTGGCAATGGTTACGAGGGTAATGATCGAGGCGGATTTCAGGATCTGCTTCTTTTCGACCAATCGGCTGCTGCCCCCAGCCTAAATCAAACAAACAAAAGCACTTGACATCAATTTGGCAGAAAGAATAGCATAGTTTTTGCGGCTTGGCAATAAGTCTCTGCCAGGCATGACTTTGTGAAAACTCGCAGCCCAGCATCCGCCCTGAAAAAGGCCGTTATACGCCTGCGGAACGGCGAAATCCTCCGTGGCTACCTCAACCCCGCTCTGATGGAACAACACGCCACGGTGGAACTGCTGACTACCGAGGGTTCCCAGAAGCCCGTCCCTACGGAAGAAATCTACGGGGTCTATTTCGTTCGGGAATTCGGCGAAACATTCGAGCCGCAGCGGAAAACATTCCTCAGTCGGCCCAAGCTTCCCGGCCTGTGGGTGCGTATCAGACATGCTGATGGCGGGGAATGCTTCGAAGGCGTAATCGAAAACGACTTGCTGGGGTTGCTGGATCGAGGCATCCAGTTTACTCCGCCCGATTTGAACGGCCCTTGCACGCGCATCTACCTGCCGCGTACGTCGGTGAAAGAGATAACGGTTCTCGGCCTAATCGGCGTCAGTCCCCGACCACAGCGCCGGCCGCGGCCGACCGCTCCACCGACATTGCAGCGACGATTGTTCGATTGAACAGCGGCAACCCAGGCTTGTCTTCCCTGCCCTGACACGATGCAACTCTGGAAGGAACCGCAGCCCCGCACGGGTTTTGGTGTAAATTGGCGTTGCGGCAGGCGTGCCGACGGAGGCAGCAATGCGACTGGGCGAAATTGCCAGGCACCTAGATTGCGTCCTGGAGGGGAATCCGGAAATCGAGATCACCGGAGTCGCTGGGATTGAAGAAGCCGGACCGGGCGAGCTCACGTTTCTCTCCAATCCTCGCTATCGTCCGGCAGCGCGACGGACGCGTGCGGCAGCGGTGATTGTCTCGCGAGAGGAATCGCCACTGCACACGGCGCTGTTGCGCGCAGCCGACCCTTACCTGGCATTTGCTCGCGCCATCGAGCTGTTTCACCCGCCCGAACGTTATGTGTCCGGCGTGCATCCCACGGCCATCATCGCACCTTCGGCACGCATCGGCCCGGGCGCACACATCGGTCCTTACTGCTTTGTGGATGAAGACGTTGTGATTGGCCGTAATGCTGTCCTGCACAGCTTTGTCGTGATCTATCGCGGTGCGCAGATTGGCGACGATTTCTTCGCTCACTCCCATGCCGTCGTGCGCGAAGGATGCCGGCTGGGCAACCGCGTTGTCCTACAGAATGGTGCGATTGTGGGCAGCGATGGCTTTGGCTTTGCCCGCCAGTCCGATGGCTCCTGGTACAAAATGCGACAGGCCGGACCGGCTGTTCTGGAAGATGACGTCGAAGTGCAGGCCAATGCCTGCGTAGACCGCGCTACCGTGGGCGAAACCCGCATCCGCCGCGGCGCGAAAATCGACAACCTGGTGCAGGTCGGCCACGCCAGCGAAGTGGGCGCCAATACGCTGCTCTGTGCCCAGGTGGGCCTGGCCGGTTCGACTGTCGTGGGCGCCAACTGCATTTTGGCCGGCCAGGTGGGTGCGGCCGGGCACTTGGAGATCGGCGAGGGCGCCATACTCACCGCCCAGAGTGGTATTCACAGCGATGTGCCTGCCCGCACCACCTACTCTGGTTATCCGGCGATTGAAAATGCACGGTGGTTACGCTCCGTGGCGGTTTTCAACCGGCTGCCCGAGCTGCAAAAAACCGTCCGCGCCCTCCAACAGGAGCTGTTACAACTGCGGCAGAGGCTCGTTGACCGATAGCCGCCAAGAAAACGCTGCCATTCAGCCCAGCGGCCGCTGTTCTTCGGGCAACCCACGGGCAATCGCACGATGGACTTCGCCCGCTAACCGGTGGCGATCTTCCAGAGTCATTCCGGTGGTGTGCAGGGCCGGATGGAATCGCACGCGAATTGTGCCCGGACGAATTCCGATGGCTCCTTTCGGCATCACGCGATGCGAGCCGACCACCGAAATCGGAACCACCGGCACGCCGGTCGAAATGGCGATCACGAACGCGCCCTTTTTGAACGGTTGTAAGCGACCATCGCGGCTGCGGGTGCCTTCGGGAAAAATCAAAAACGACAGCCCTTCACGAATCCGGATGATGGCTTGTTCCACACTGTCTCGTGCTGCTTCTGGGTTGGAGCGGTCTACCGGTACGAATCCCCCAGTGAGCAAGGCCCGGCCGAAAATTGGGATGCGGAACAACTCTTTCTTCGCCAGCAAAGCTACCCGTTTCGGAATCGCGGCGACCACGGCAGGCGGGTCGGCGTTGCTGGCGTGGTTGGCCAGAAATACACACGGTGATTCGGGCACGTGTTCCCGTCCCTCCACTTCCACCCGGATGCCGGCCAACCGCAATGCGAGCCGAGCACCGAACACGCCGGCGCGGTACAACGGATCGATGTTTCGGGTCAGTGCCGCGTGGAGCAGAAACCAGGGCGCAACGCAGAGCAGGTAAAGCAGCAGGAAGATGCCGACCAGCAGGGTCCTCAGCATAGTCCTACGCGCATCGGCCCGTCACCATTCGGACTCGTTCGGATCGGTCGAGCCCCGCAGCCACCCTTCGCGAATGCGACGCTGCCGCTCGGTCGCGGGAACGATTTCGGTGATCGAGGATCGTCCTCCGTCGCGCTCCCGTCGGAGTCCCACCCGTTCGAGCAGCTCGTCAGCGGGCAGCGGATCGGTGCCGGCCACATAGCGCGCGAAAAACTCGGCAATGCGCGGCAGAACGTTGGCCGGCGCACTTCCTGCGCGAAGCAGCACCGCTTCTACCGCCTGCTGAATCCCTTCGGATTCTTCGTAGAACCGCCCCCGATGCGCATAGGTTTCGTTCAGATAGCGCAGCACGTCGTCCAGACTGGCGCGATTCTCGCTCAGGTCGCGGATCAGGATGTCCAGCAGCACACCGAGCAGGTAGCCTTTGTTGTAGTAGGAAATGCTCAGGTCCGGCCGACGGTAGAGCCGATAGCCTTCGTGCCAGGCATCCAGGCTGGCTTCTTCGGCACTTTTCCAGCGATGCGCCGGCCGTGCTTCCAACTCGTCCAGCTCTGAGGCCAGGCTATCGTAAAATTGCCGGGTCGACCAAATCCCGCTGCGCACCAGGGTGTAGTCGGTGTAGGTGCTCGTGACGCCTTCAGCGAACCAGAGTGCGCGGGTGTAATTTTCGCGTGTGTAGTCCACCGGCTCGAGCCCCCGCGGTCGGATTCGTTTTACGTTCCACAGATGGAAAAACTCATGTGCGGAAACTCGCGCCATGGAATCGCTAGAGCTGGTAAAGATGGCTGTCGAGTTCGCATGTTCCATGCCTCCGCCGCCCTCGCCGAAGTGGTAGAGGAACAGGAATTCCTCGAACGGTGCTTCGCGCATCAGTTGCGTTTGATAAGCCACGATGCGCCGCAGCTCTGCCTCCAGCCGGTCGCGCGAATAGTTGCCGTGCACGACCACGCGGATCCGGGCTCCGTTCACCACGAATCGGAATTCGCTGAAAGAACCGATCTCGACCGGGGCATCCACCAGTGCATCGTAGCTCGCGGCACGGAAGGAGAATTCGTTTTCGGCAGGCAGAGCGACGGCGATCCGCCACCCTTCTCGCAGGCCAGTGAAGGCGATCCGCACCTCCTCGTGTCGCCGCGTGGGCACATAGAACAACACGTTGGCCAAATTCAGGAAGGCGTGCTCGTTGTTGAGCTGAGAGCTGAACGGCGAGGCTTCGTCCCAGAGCACCGCGTACTCCAAACGAATCGTGCCGCTGGCAGCGACCACCCAGGTGAGCTTGTCGCGCTTGCGCACGGAAACCGGCACAGGAGGTTCCGGGTCCTGCAGCCGGTGCGCGCGCACATCCTGCACCCGATGCGCAAAGTCTCGAATCTGGTAAAGCGCATTCCAGGCCGGCATCTGCACAACCAGTTCTCCGTTCACTTCGGGCACGGTCATCGAAACGACAATCCGATGCTCCTGCCGCTGCGCCAGCGACACTTGATACTGGATCGTGGCCTGTGCCGAGGTCGCGCACAGCAGTACCAGCAGCGCAATCCGGACTCTTTGCACTGCACGCCGCAGCCGCAATTCATCCATCATGTTTCCTCTGACTGCCAATGAATTTTTCCAGCCGACCCACTGCCCAGAGGACAAACAACGCCAGCAGAGCCGTGGCAGCGGCGGTGTAGTACAGCCCGGCACCGATCGCCATCCCGACGCTGGCGTTGATGAAGATCGTCGCCGCCGTGGTGATGCCCACCACACCGCCGCGTTCGCGCAGGATCGCACCAGCACCGATGAAGCCGATGCCCGGAATCAACTGTGCAGCAATCCGCACCGGATCACCGCCGTAGCGGTGCGCCACTTCGAAGGACAGAATTGTGTAGAGAGTAGCGCCGATGCAGATGAACATGTTCGTGCGTAGACCGGCGGGTTTCTCCCGTAACTCGCGTTCGAGCCCGATCACACCGCCCAACAAAAATGCGTAGAGCAACTTAAACAAAATGGAACCACTCAGATCTCCAGCCATTCTCGGTCTCCACGGCTGCCCAGGCTGCTGCGGGATTCTACACTACAAGCTGCAGGGCGGCTGATGGTGCAGTGCTGAACCCGCTACAGCCGAAAACGCGTCAGGTGAAGGAACTGCCGAGCACGGGCATGGATTTCCGCGCGGGTCAGTGTACGGAGTCGTTCCAGTCCGAATCGCTCGACCACGAAACTGCCCAGCACCGAACCGTACACCATGGCCCGCCGCAGCGCGGCTTCGTTAAGACGGTTCACCGAAGCCAGGTAGCCGATGAAACCACCGGCGAAGCTGTCGCCCGCTCCGGTGGGGTCGCACACCTGCTCGAGCGGAAAGGCCGGCACCGCGAACATCGAATCCGGCCGCATCAGCAGCGCACCGTACTCGCCGCGTTTCACGACCAGCGTTCGCGGGCCCATTCGAAAGATATGGGCTGCGGCCCGCAGCAGATTGTGTTCCCCGGCCAGTTGGCGCACTTCTCCGTCGTTGATCACCAGCACATCGATCTCCCGCAGCGTGCGTCGCAGTTCCGCGGGGGTGCGTTCGATCCAGTAATTCATGGTGTCCAGCGCGACCAGACGCGGCCGACGCCGCATCTGTCGCAGCACAGAAAGCTGAAGGGTTGGCTGGATGTTGGCCAGAAACACGTAGGGACAATCGCAGTAGGCAGCGGGCAGCTTTGGATCGAAATTTGCGAAGACGTTCAGCTCGGTCCGCAGTGTGATCCGTTCGTTCAAATGATCGGTGTAGCGACCGGCCCAGAAAAAAGTCTTTCCCGGTGCGCGCACGAGTCCCTGCAGGTCAATGCGCCGACCGCGAAAGATGGCGCGATCGCGTTCGCGGAAGTCGTTGCCCACTACGCCGACGAGCTTGACTGGCGTGAAAAAGCTGGCGGCCAGAGCAAAATAGGTGGCCGCACCGCCCAGAGTGCGATCCACCTTGCCATAGGGAGTTTCCAGCGCATCGAACGCAATCGAGCCGACGACCAGAACGGACACGGTGAGTTCGCTCCTAGCGGGATGGCTTCGAGTTCCAGTATTTGCCGACCAGCAATCGAAGCGCACGGCGCGTGGCCGCCGGCACCAATCGCCGATCGGTGATGAGAGCATGCGCGAGTGCCTGCGCGCAGCGGCAGTTGCGCTCGGCGGGCAGCACAGCCACGGCAGCGCGAATCACTCTTTGCACGTTTTCGGTATTTCGGTTCAGGTTGGCGATGATCTCGCTGGCGGTGACAGCGTCGTGCTGCGGATGCCAGCAGTCGTAGTCGGTGATCATGGCCACGGTGGCGTAGCAGATTTCCGCTTCGCGCGCCAATTTGGCTTCGGTCAGGTTGGTCATGCCGATCACATCGAAGCCCATGCTGCGGTAGGTGTTGGATTCCGCCAGCGTCGAAAACTGCGGACCTTCGATGCAGACGTAGGTGCCGCGGTCATGCACGACGACCCCGGCCTGCCGGCACGCATCCGCCAGCCAGCCGGAAAGCTGCGGGCACGTTGGACGGTCGAAACTCACATGCGCCACCAGACCCCCGCCGAAAAAAGTGGCCACGCGCCCCCGCGTTCGGTCGAAGAATTGATCGGGAATCAAGAATTGCAGGGGCCGCAGCTCTTCCTTCAGCGAACCGACGGCGCTGACCGAGATGATTCGCTCCACACCCAGGGATTTCAGCGCATAAATGTTCGCCCGGTAGTTGATTTCGCTGGGCAGGAGGCGGTGTCCACGTCCGTGCCGCGCCAGAAAAGCCACGCGTTTGCCTTCGAGTGTCCCGACCACCACTGCGTCGGAAGGAGGGCCGAACGGTGTGCGGATGCGAAGCTCGCGGGTCTCAGCGAGGCCGGGCATCGTATAGAGTCCGCTGCCGCCGATGATCCCGATGCGGGCCAGCGGGGAGTTGGTTCGTTGTCGTTTCCGTGTTTTCACCATCGGCACAAACTCCTGTTTGTCGGTCGTTCGAGTGCGAACGTTCAGTCCCGTGGGACTGGTTCTGCTACCAGCTTACCGTCCCGCTCGCGCAAGCGAGCGGCGGGCACCTCCGGATCATGCGCGAACAAGCACAGCCAGTTCTCCCGGGCGGCCTGCGGCAGCAGCCGCTTTTTGTGTTCCAGCGTGGTCAGCGGATACAGGTCGTAGCCCATGATCCACGGGTAGGGCAGGTGCGCCGTGGTGGGCACCAGGTCAGCGAAGAAAAATGCGGTCTGTCCACGGCTACTGATCCGCACACATTGCATGTCGCGCGTGTGTCCGGGAACGCGCAACACCTCGACCCCGGGCGCCACTTCCCGATCCCCCTCGAGCAACCAGAACTGTCCGGCGGCTTCCACCGGCGAAAAATTCTCTGCCAGATAGCTGGCGCGATCGCGTTCGGTCGGGTGCTTGGCGTGTTCCAGCTCGCCTCGCTGCACGACGTATCGCGCGCGGGGAAAGGTCGGCACGGTGTGGCCGTTCACCCGCCGCGTGTTCCAGCCGCAGTGATCGAAGTGCAGGTGAGTATTGATCACCAGGTCCACATCCGCGACCGAAGTGCCGTGTACGGCGAGCAGCTCCGGCAGGCGGGTTTCGCCCTCCAGTCCGTAGATGTCTCGCATGCGACTGTCCCATTTGTCTCCGGCGCCGGTTTCCACCACAATCTGTTTGCCGCCGCTGCGGATGAGCAGACAGTTCATGGCAATCCGAATTCGATTGCGCGCATCGGCAGGGATTTTTTTCTCCCACAGAGGTTTCGGCACGACGCCGAACATCGCGCCGCCATCCAACCGCACGTAGCCTTCGGTCAAAACCAGGACTTCGATTTCTCCTACGAGCATTGTCTTCGAGCCGTTCAGCGCAGACCTGCCTGCGCCAGGATTTCCTCTACAACCGTGTAGGGGTCTTTTTTGCGCTCGGCCACCTGTTCGGCCAATGCCGCCAGCGTCGGCGCACTCAGGTGATTGCCCACCAGGCGCTCGAGCAGGCGAGCCTGAAGCAGGTCGAGCAACCGCTGCTTCCAGCGCTCGATCTTCATGGCGCGGCGGCGGCCGCTTTGCTCCACGTGGGAGCGGTAGTGCTCGATGGCCTCAGCCAGCTCAGCGATGCCTTTGTCTTCAGTGGCCACCGTGCGCACGACCGTGGGCCGCCAACCGTCGCGTGCTGGTGCCAGCTCCAGCATGGCGCGCAACTGCTGCTCGAAACGGTCAGCCCCTTCGCGGTCCGATTTGTTCAGGACGAAGATGTCTCCGATTTCCATCAGGCCAGCCTTCATATTCTGGATGTCGTCGCCCAGGCCGGGCACCAACACCACCAACGTGCAATCAGCCAGCCGCGCAATCTCGACTTCGTCCTGGCCCACCCCGACCGTTTCGATCAAGATCACTTGTTTGCCCGCAGCATCGAGCACGAGCGCGGCCTCGGCGGTGGCGCGTGCCAGCCCACCCAGAAAACCGCGTGTGGCCATCGAACGGATGAACGTACCCGGGTCGGAAGCATGGCCCTGCATGCGGATGCGATCGCCCAGGATGGCGCCACCGGTGAACGGGCTGGTGGGGTCGACGGCCAGGATGCCCACGGATTGCCCTTGTCGCCGGTAATGCGCCGCGAGTCGATCCACCAACGAGCTCTTCCCGGTGCCGGGCGCACCGGTGACGCCGATCAAATAAGCCTGGCCCGTGTAGGGAAAGATCCGCTGCAGGATGGCTTCCGCTTCCGGATCGCCGTTTTCGATCGCGGTAATCGCGCGGGACAACGCGCGCGCCTCACTGGCGCGAATCTGCTCGACCCACTGGTCTACGGCCGCGGACATCGTCAGGAGTTCGCTTTTCCGAGCAACTGGCGGGCGATCACCAGGCGCTGGATTTCGCTGGTGCCTTCGCCAATCGTGCACAGTTTCACGTCGCGGTAGTACTTTTCAGCCGGATAGTCTTTGATGAATCCGTACCCGCCGTGAATCTGCACCGCTTCGTTGGCCACGCGTACAGCCACTTCCCCGGCGTAGAGTTTGGCCATACTGGCTTCTTTCGTGAAACGCACGTCGCCGCGGTCGGCCAGCCAGGCAGCGCGATAGGTCAGCAGGCGCGCGGCTTCAATCTGCGTAGCCATATCGGCCAGTTTGAACTGGATGGCTTGGAACTCCGCAATCGGACGGCCGAACTGTTTCCGTTGCCTGGCGTAGCGCAGCGACGCTTCATAGGCCCCCTGGGCCATGCCCAGCGCCAATGCCGCGATCGAAATCCGTCCGCCATCGAGAATTGCCAAGCTGTTTTTGAATCCTTCGCCCTGCCGGCCCAGCAAGTTCGAAGCGGGAATTCGACAATCGGTGAAGACGATCTCTGAAGTATCGCTGGCGCGCAGGCCCAACTTGTTTTCTTTTTTGCCCGGACGGAAGCCGGGAGTGCCCTTTTCGACGATGAACGCGGAAATACCGTGGTGTCCTTTTCCGGGGTCGGTCACGGCCATGGCCACGCAGACGTCAGCGTAGTGGCCGTTGGTGGTGAACGTTTTGGCTCCGTTCAGCACCCAGCAATCACCCTGTCGCACGGCCGTCGTTTTCGTTCCGGCGGCATCGGAACCTGCCTCCGGCTCGGTCAGCGACCAAGCCCCGAGTTTCTTGCCCTGGGCAAGCGGCACCAGGTACTTCTGCTTCTGCTCTTCGGTGCCGAACTTGTAGATGTGATTCGCGCAGAGTGAATTGTGCGCGGCCACCAGAATGCCCACCGACCCATCCACGCGCGACAGCTCTTCGATCGCAATCACATACTCGATGTAACCCAACCCGGCGCCCCCATAGCGCTCCGGAAAGATAATCCCCAACAGACCCATTTCGGCCAACTGGGGAAGAATTTCTACGGGGAACCGCGAAGCTTCGTCCCACTCCATCACCTTGGGTGCGATTTCGCCCTCGGCGAATTCGCGCACCGTGCGCCGCAGTTGTTGCTGTTCTTCGCTGAGTGAGAAGTCCACTACCCGCACCCCCGTTTTTCGAATCTCTTTTCCCAGCCAGAGTTATACCACACGCGGACAGCGCTCAGCACTCGAGCCGCCTGCTGTTTTGTTCGGTTTGTCTTCAAACCAGCACGAACAGAACGAGCGTGGTGAGCAGAGTCGAAAGCAGGAACGTCATCACGCAGTAGCCCATGATGTCGCGGATGCGCAACCCGGCCACGGCCAGCGCGGGCAGGGCCCAGAACGGCTGCAGCATGTTGCTACCTTGATCTCCGAAGGCAACGGCCATAGCCGTTACCGCCGGAGAAACTCCTAGTTCGATCCCCGCTGGAATCATCACCGGTCCCTGCACCGCCCACTGGCCACCGCCCGAGGGCACGAACAGGTTCACCAGCAGGGCTGAATAGAAGGTGTAGACGGGGAAGGTTTCCGGCGTGGAAAAAGAAACGAACCATTTCGAGATCACCTCCCCCAATCCGCTCTGCTGCATGATGCCCATGATGCCCCCGTAGAGTGGATACTGCAGTACGAGTGGTCCGGCTACCCGCGCCGATTCATTGAAGGCACGAATGTAGGTGCTGGGACGTCCGTGCAGGATCATCCCGCTGGCCAGAAACAACAGAATGACAATGTTCAGATCCAGCCGAAACCCGTTCGTGGCGAAGTGCCAGACTAGAAAGATCCACGCCGGGGCCAGGATCAACCACAGCAGGAGGGGGCTGCGTTCCAGCCGCGTGGCCGGGGTCGTGTCGGTCTCTGCTTCTCCCGCGGTGGTGAATCCCTCTTCTGTGGCGATCAGCGCAGCGGGGGACAGCCGTCGGATCTGGCTGCCGCGGGGCATCATCCACAGGAACAGCAGAGGCATTCCCACCAGCATGCCGGCCACGAGCGCCAGATTGAATGGGGCGAGCAGCGTTTCCGACAGCGGCGTGGACTCCACGCCTGTGTACCGCGCGATGAAATTCAGTTGGCTGCCCGGCGTCGCATTGACCAGCGCAATGGAGCTGGAAAGTCCCGATTCCCAGATGACAAATCCGGAGTACGCTCCAGCCACCAGAAAACGGTAATCGCACTGCGGCACTCGTCGGGCCACTTCCCGGGCCAACAACGCGGCGGCTACCAGCGCAACGCCCCAGTTCACCAAGGCCAGCAGCATGGCCGTTAGCGTCACCACCACGATCGCACTGCCCTGCGTGCGCGGGAGTGACGCCACGCGCGCCAAAGCTCGACGCGCTGGAGCCGAGCTGGCCAGCGAATAGCCAGCCAGCAGGATCAGCACCATCTGCATCGAAAACGCCAGAATCTGCCATAACCCGTCGTACCACTGTCGCACCAGCATCAGTGGTGCCGTGGGCGTCAGCCACACGGCCAGAAGAAAACAGACAGCGGTCAGCAGGGCACAGAACAGAAACGGATCGGGCACCCACCGCTCGACCACGACCACCAGCCATCGCACGAGCCGGTTCAGCATGTACGGATCTTCCGAAGCGAGTTCGGCAGCGGCCCGTCAGTGTGCCGGGCCGAAGAAGACCCCGTTCAAGAACAACAGGTTCAGACCATCTTGAAATGCGCGGTAGTTTGGATCTTCAGCAAACGCAATCACATGGCCACGCCCCATCGGCTGATGCATCAAAAACGCTTTCTGCCCGATCTGCTGTCGCGAAGATTCATAGATGAAACCGCTGGCCAGCACCTGTTCGGACGGGAAATAGATGCCCACGTTGCGTCCCTGATCGAGCTTGAGCGGCGTGAAGATGAGGTCGCTTTCCACCAGCGCATAAGTGTCGTCATCGTAGCCGGCTGCCAGCCAGTGTTCCGGATCGAGCTTCACCCGCAGGATCGCACCGGGTGTTGGAAACGGTGGCTCGCGCTCAGGCAGGATGTGCTTTTCGTAGTCGAAAGCCCCGCCACCCTCCGGCCCTTTTGAACCGCCCGGCTGATTGCTTTCGGCACGCGTCGCACGCTCCAGTTTGCCACTGCGCAGCTCGCGCTGAGAGGCCAGCAGCCCCACTTTTTCGCCAGTGAGCCAGCGCGTCGCTGCGCCGAATGCAATCAGGGTGCCCCCCTGCTGCACCCATTCCTTGATTCGGCTAGCGCCACGTTCGCCCAGAATGGAGTCGTAGCCCGGTCCGAAGCCACCGTCGGGCAGAATCAGCACGTTGTATCGGGACAGATCGGCTCCTGCCAGTTGCAAGCCGTGGATCAGCGTGACCGGCACATGATAGACCTGCTCGAGCAGGTAGCGCGTCCACCCCGCCGAGTTCGGACTGGTCGGCAGATTCCACACCAGGGCCACGCGTGGCGGTTCCACATAGCGAACGTGCCGGCTGCCCAGGTTCACACCTTCTTCGATCCAGCCGGAATCGGTGGCATAGAAATCCACGCCATGGTGGGCCGCGATGTGCTGGAGCTGTTCGTAGAGATCTTCAGGGTTGTCTTTCACCTTGATGACTAACGAGCCGATCGGATAGCGCCGGCTGTTCAGCACGATGGGCTGATCGGTCATGTAGACGCGAATCCGATGCCGCAGCAGCGCGGCCAAACCTTCCGCGGCGGAATTGGAATCCCACGGCACCAGGTAGGCCAACTGGGCTCGCCCGCCGTGTACCTGCCCCTGACGCTCGGGTGCCTGCGTCAGCGTGGTGAACTGTCCCGCAGAAGCCTGTTCAGCAGCATAACAATCCACGTCGTAGAGCAGGCAGAGCGACCAAGCGGTCACATCGTAAATTTCATCCCCTTGGCGCAGATTCCGCCGCCGAATCTGCTCCTGGATGAACGATTCTTCCATCGGCGTGTGTCGTCCGAGCAGAGTTTTGATCAGTCGCTTGGTCGGCTGGGCCAGCGAGATCACAAACGTCCCCGCCGGGAACTGCTTCGATTGCAATTGGCCTTCGACATAGTCGCGCACGCGAGGATTCGTAAACGGCGTTTCGGCGCGTTTGACTTCGATGCCCTGTCGCATCAGCACGCCGACCAGTTTGGCCACGCGTTTTGCGTCGCGCCCGGGCGGGAGAAGGTACTCCTTGACGGTTTCTTGCTGGCCTTCTTCGATGGCCGTGCGGCGAAAATCGTAGAAGTAACGCAGCAGCTTCTCGCGGTTCTGCGCGGCGGTTTGTGCCGTCGCCAGCGAGGCGATGAAGTGTTGCCGCACGGAATCCCGAAAGTGCAGCGTCGTTTTGTCCTCGCGGTCGACCACCAGACCCCGCACCGAAGCTTGCTCGTACGTCATCCCGATGGAGCCCTGGAACAGCGGCCAACCCTCCCCATAGCCGGGGTAGAAGGAGTCGTAGACTTCGCGGGTGAAGTAATCGAACCGGAACCGGTCGAACCAGCGCGCATTGTTCTGCCCAAAAACGCGCCACCACTCCCGCTGGAACGCTGGCAGGTTGGGATTCAGTGGCGGTGCTGGGGGTGCGAAATAGTAGGTCGAATTGCTGCCCATCTCGTGCAGGTCGACAAACGTCACTGGAAACCATTCTTGGTAGATGGCCACCCGAGCACGTGTCTCCGGCTGCGTTCCGGCAAACCAGTCGCGGTTCAGATCGAACAAATAGTGATTCGTGCGGCCCGCCGGCCACGTCTCGTTGTGCTCGGCCGCTTGGGGGTCCGCATCGGGCCAGCGGCCACGTGTCTGCCGGAAATAGTGGATGAAGCGGTCGCGGCCGTCTGGATTTTGCATCGGGTCGATCACCACAACGGTTTTTTCCAGAATTTCGGCCACCACCGCATCGTTCCGGGAGGCTGCCAGATGATAGGCCAGCAACAACGCGGCGTCTGGACTGGAGATTTCGTTGCCATGGACGCCGTAGGCCAGCCAGGTCACTGCGGGCAGCGTGGCGATCAGACGGTTCGCCTCAGCGAGAGGCGTCTTGCGGGGATCGGCCAGCTTCTGCATGCCCGCCTTGACTTCAGCCACACGCGCCAGGTTGGCTTCCGAGGAGACCACCAGGTAGTAGAGCGCGCGACCTTCCCAGCTCTCGCCATACCGCACCAGTTCGACTTTCGGCGAAGCTTCGGCAAGTGCCTTCAGGTAACGCTCGGCTTCTGCATGCAGAGTAATGTTTTCGCCCCAACGGTGTCCCACCACTTGCTCCAGCGTGGGAACGGCCGGATCGTAGCTGGCGCCAGGATAGAATTCGAATTGGGGGGTCTGTGCCCGCAGTAGAGCGGGAAGCAAGGTGCCGACCAGCACACAAAGAAACACAGAAACTCGTCGCGACATCGAAATCCTCACAAGGGAAAATGGCAAAGCGGGGAATGGTAGGCCGCGGGGAATCGTAAGTCAACGACCTGCGCGTTCAGCGTCGGCAAATCTGCCGCATGGCTTCGAGTGCACGTTCAATCCCGTCGCGATTCACGTCGTAGTGCGTAACCATGCGCATCGTGTATGGGCCGGTGGCGTTGGCCAGCACGCCGTGCGTTTTCAACACGGCCGATAGCTCGGCCGCCGTGCGCCCGGTACCCTGGGTGTCAAACACGACAATGTTCGTCACCACCTTGCGTGGGTCCAGCAGGATGCCGGGCAAATCGGCCAATCCTTCAGCCAGGCGACGTGCATTTTCGTGATCGACGTGCAATCGTTTCGGAGATTCCTCGAGTGCCACCAGGCCGGCTGCCGCCAGTACGCCGACCTGGCGCATGCCGCCGCCGAACATCTTGCGGTAGATGCGTGCCTGTTCGATGAACTCTCGCGAGCCGACCAGCATCGAGCCGACCGGCGCTCCCAGTCCTTTCGACAGGCAGAACATGACCGAATCGGCCTTGCGTGAAAGTTGTGCGACGGTACAGCCCAGCGCTACGGCCGCGTTGAAGATGCGCGCCCCGTCCAAATGGACTCTGAGTCCGGCAGCGTGAGCGCGGTCACAGATTTCGTCGGTCTGCTCTGGGGAGTACACCGTTCCCCCCGCCATGTTGTGGGTATTTTCCAGGCAAACGAGTGCCGTCTGGGAGATGTAGTACGTCTTCGGACGAATCAACGGTGCAATCAACTCCCAGCTCAGGATCCCGTCGGGCGCGGCAACAGTGCGCGGCAGGCAGCCCGCAATCGCACTCATCGAAGCCATCTCGTACTGCTGGATGTGGCCGCGAGCGTCGCAGATAACTTCGTTGCCATGCCGCGTCCAGATTTTGATCGCAATCAGATTGCCCATGGAGCCGGAGGGAACAAACAGCGCTGCTTCACGCTGAAAAATTTCTGCGGCCCGCTCCTGGAGGCGATTCACGGTGGGGTCTTCGAGATAAACGTCGTCACCGACTTCCGCTTCCGCCATAGCACGGCGCATCGCCGGAGTGGGCTTGGTGACGGTATCGCTGCGCAGGTCCACCGTGGCGACGGTGTGCGAGTCCGGCTCGGTGGCACGCGCGAACTCTGTGACTGAGTGTTTGGCCATTGCCGTTCTCCTTCCCTACCCTGCAACTCGACTACACCGTTCCGGCTGGATGCTGTCGAGCAGCTCCACCAGAACTGCGTTCGCCGTGGTCAGCGCCGCCGGAGTCAGGCGCAACCGGCCTCCGGCAACGGTCACCAAGCCGTCCGAGGCCAGCCGATTCACCGCATCGGTAAACGAGACATTGTACTCTGCCTCGACGGCCGCCAAGTCGATCCCATCCCGCTGCCGCAGCCCGAGGAAGACGACCTCTTCGAGCGCCTGCTGCCGGCCGATTGCTTCGAGCTCTTCCACAGGAAGCCGGTCCTGCGCCAGCGCCGTTACATAGTCGTTCGGGTCATGACGATTTGCCCAGCGCTGTCGTCCGTTGAACGAATGGGCCCCAGCACCGAACCCCAAGTAAGGCAGCCGCTGCCAATATTTCAGATTGTGCTGCGAGCGGAACCGACTCGGTGCGACTGTTTCCGGCGGCACGCCTATCTGCAGTGCCCAATTCGAGATCTCGTAGTGTTCGTAGCCGGCGGCTTCCAGTTGCCGGCAAGCATGCAGGTAGAACCCGGCGATCGCGTCGTCCTCGGGAACAGCGTCTGCGGAATATTTGCGGCTCCCGGCCAGCACGGCGGCACCGAGCCGGCTGTGCTCGTCGATCTCCAGCATGTAGATCGAAACGTGCTGGGGACGAAGCCCGATCAGCTCGGCAATCGTAGCTTCCCAACTGGCCGCTGTCTGATGGGGCAGACCGGCAATCAGATCGAAGCTCAGGTTGTCGAATCCTGCTTCCCGCAACCAGCCGACTGCGGCAAAGATGTCTACGCGACGGTGTCGGCGCCCGGCCGCACCGAGCTCACGGTCGTCGAACGATTGCACCCCCAGGCTGATCCGGTTGATTCCGGCGGCCCGCCAGGCAGCAGCTTTTTCCTGGGATACGGTTTCCGGGTCCGCTTCGAGTGTCGCTTCTCGCCAGGTGCACCGGAACTGTGCGCGTACGGTGTCCAGCAGGCGCGCGAGGTCTTCTGGTGCCAGCAGGCTCGGGGTTCCCCCGCCGATGTACACCGTGTCCACCACCCAGTTGTCGGCGGGTAGGTCGACTCCGGCCTGGCGGTAGAGTGTGCGATGGTTGCAGATTTCGTGACACACAGCCTCGACGTACGGCGCATAGAGTGAGGGCGAAAAAACTCCGGTGTGAAAATTGCAATAGGTGCACTTCGACTGACAGAAAGGCACCTGAATGTAGATGCCCAGCTCCATCATCGCCATTCTGCCACAGGAAGAGTGGAGTGACGAGCGGACCGCGTTCCCGCTTCGCAAAACACTATGCTACCGATCGCGTGCATGGAAGAAAGCTGCACGTTCACGGTTGGCTGGGAGTCTTGCCGCGCCACAGCCAGTACACTGGCAGACCGGCGGCCACCACGGTCAATCCCTTCAGCGAATCCCACGGTTGTGCCCAGATTTGATTCGCCACCAAGCCGACGGCCGCAGCGATGAACAAAGCCGGCGTCAGCGGATAGCCGGGCACGCGATAGGGACGTTCGACCGCAGGCAGGCGGCGTCGAAACACAAACACACTGGCGGCCGCCAACGCGTAGAAAATCCATCCGATGAACACCACGTAGGTGAGCAGTTTTTCGAAGGTGCCGATAGCCAGGGTCAGGACAGTCGCCCAGATGCCACTGGCCAGGATGGCTACCGCCGGGGTGCGAAAGCGCGGATGGATCTCCGCTAGTTTGTCGAAAAACACGCGATCGCGCGCCATGGCGTAGAACACACGTGGCGCCGTGAGTGCCGTGCTGTTCGCTGCGCTGAAGATCGAAATCATGATGGCCAGCGCGACCAGCTTGGCGGCGGCCGGCCCGACCAGAGTCCCCACGGCAGCCGCTGCAATACTGTCCGACTGCGCAGCGGTGCTCGGTCCGAGCGCAGCCAGGTAGGCCACGTTGGCCAGCAGGTAGAGCGATATCAGAATCATCACGCCGGCAAACAACGCGCGCGGAAAATCCCGCTGCGGATTTTTGGTTTCGCCGGCACTGTAGGTGGGGTATTGCCATCCTTCGTAGGCCCACAGCACCGCAATCATGCCGATGCCGAAGCCGGAAAGCAGCGATGCCGCCGAGCCGCTTCCGTCGATCTCCGGTGCCGCGGTGCTCCAGCCGCGTCCCAGCCAGAGCAGCACCGCACTCATCAGCACAATCGCGCTGGCTTTGACTGCTGTAGTCCAGTTCGTCAGGTCCGCGCTCTGGCGGGTGCCCCGGATGTTCACCCAAGTGAGCAACGCAATCATGCCGACCGAAACGACACGGCCAACCGCCTCGCTCAGCGGCACGATTTCTCGCAAGTAGGTGGCAAACGCCACTGCCAACGTAGCCACCGTGCCCGTGCTGATGACGAAGAATAACGTCCAGCCGAACAGAAATGCAGCGAAGCGGCCGAAGGCATCCCGAATGTACACATACAGCCCGCCCGCGGCCGGGTTCATCGCGCCCAGCTCGGCGTAGGTCAGCGCGCCCAGCAGCGAGAGGATGCCGCCGGCCACCCACACCAGCAGGGCCAGCCACACCGAGCCCTCTACGCTGCGCAAGACACTGGCCGGCACCAGAAAGATGCCCGACCCGATCACCGTGCCGACCGTCAGGAAGGTGAGGTCGCGCCGGTTCAGAATGCGCGCAAGGGTGGTCACTGTCGCAGCGGCTCGCAGCTCATGCGGGCAGATCCGGCACGATTTTCAAGCGGACTTCGCGCTGGCGCGGTCCATCGAATTCACAGAAGAAAATGGCTTGCCAGCGACCGAGTTGCAACCGGCCGCCTTCGATCCAAACAGTCTGGGAGACCCCTACCAGAGTGGATTTGATGTGCGCGTCGGCGTTGCCTTCCGCATGGCGGTAGCTCGACTCCCGCGGCACCAAGCGGTCCAGCGTGGCTTCGATGTCGCGCGCTACTTCGGGGTCGTCGCCTTCGTTGATGGTCAGGCCCGCGGTGGTGTGGGGCACGTAGAGATGGCAGAGGCCGCTCTGGATGCCCGATTCGCTTACCGCCCGAGCCACTTCATGCGTGATATCTACGAGTTGGGTTCTCCGTGCAGTCTTGACGAGCAGCGTGCTCTGCACGGTCTTCGTCGCATTGCGGTTCGAAACGCTCATGACCCGGCGCGGCTCATTTCGATGGGAAGGCGGTCAATCCGCCACCAGCCCTTTTGCTGAACTGGCACCGTAGAACTGGTACCACGGCTTGGCCGCTTTCAGCCGCTCGTTGACGTTTTGGATGTTCCGAACGCCCTCTGATGCCAGCCAGTCTTCGAAGGCTTTCAACCCCTTCTGCGCATAGACCGGGATGCCGTCTTTCCAGGTCGCGCGTCCACAGAGCACCCCCGACCAGTTCACGCTGGCTTCCGCAGCAAATTCCAGCGATTCGTTGAACGTATCGTTGCTCACGCCCGCCGAAAGGTAGATGAACGGTCGGCGCGCCACAGCAGCGGCGCGGCGAAAGTGGTCCAGCGCTTCCTGTTTTTCGTACACCCATTCGCCCTTGCAGGAACGGGCTCCCTTCACGTAGGCCATGTTCACCGGGATTTCGACCTTCATGACATCCACGCCGTAGCGATCCTTGGAGAACTCTTCCATGCTGCGGGCCACAATCTCCGGTTTCTTCCTGGCAAATTCGGGCCCCTTCTCATCCAGGCCTTCTTCATATCCGACGAATTCCAGGAAGAATGGCACGTCCAGTGCCGCGCACTCGGCACCGATGCGTTCCACCCAGGCGTGTTTTGTTTCATTGATCTCGGGTGGATCGAACGGCGTGTAGTAGAGCAGGATTTTGATGCAGTCCGCACCGGCTTCGACCAGCCGACGCACCGACCAGTGGTCGAGCAGGTCCGGCAGGCGACCGGGACGGGTGTTGTCGTAGCCGCTTTTCTCGTAAGCCAGCAGCAAGCCGGCGTTTTTGGCCCGCTGCTTGGCTGCAGATAGTCCGTATTCCGGATCGAGCAGGATGGCACTGGCATGTGGGGTGAGCACGCGGGTCACCGCTTCTTTGAACTCGCTCATCATCTCGGCGGTCACCGCACTTTTCTCCACGCCCTTGTGCTGCGCGATCGCTTTCTTCAAAGACCCGCGCTGATCCATGGCTGCCGCGCCAATCACACCGCGTGCATCCGATACCGCTTCCATACCTTTGGCTTTTCTCGGAGTGATTTTCATGCTTTTCCCTCCCCTGGCGATGCCCGGCACCCCTCACCCGTGGCGCCATTCTATCACGCCGTCGCCGCCATTCGAAGCCAACCGCTTCGACTACAGAAAGAGAACCTGGTGCTGGTCGCCGGATTCGGCACGACTCTCCAGTTCTTCGAGCAGGTCGGTGCCGCGCAGCGCCACAAACCACAGCAAACTCAGGGTGCGTTCTTGCAAATGATGGTGTGGGTAGAGGAACATCCTCAATTGTTGTTCATGCCGATCGAGTACGCCGCTGCGAAAATTTCTCGCACGGCCGGCCTTGGCGCGAAGCTTTTCGTACTGATAGAGGATCTTCTTCTGTGCCGTTTCGAGGGCACCGACCAGGGTCGGATCCAGCTTGGCCAGCGGCGCGCGCAATTTCACCAGCACGCGCGTCAACGTGCGCGCGCCGGAGTCGAACTGGCGCGCCAGTGCGGGGCTCAAAAATTGTTGTTCGAGCCTTCGGCGCAGGGCCTGTCGGCCTGCAAACACCTCTTCGGCTTGCAACCCGTAGCGGCGCAGCAGGCGCTGCACCGGGGGCGGCACGAGTGTAAAGCCGGCCCGCGGCACCACCGCGGGCATCCGCACACCCAGTTGCCGGTAGAGAACTTCCGCCTGGGCAAAATAGGCCAGTTCCGCCGGCCCACCCACGTACGCAGCGGTCGGCAACAGCCAGTCCTGCACCACCGGCCGTAGCAACACATTGGGAGTGAAGGCAACCGGATCGGTTCCCAGCCGTTCCAGCAACTGCGAAACGCGCAGGCCCTGACCATGGGCAGTGAACTGTTCGCCGCGCTGGTGCAGCGGCATGCGCCGACCGTCCAGATTCAGGAACAGAACGGTACCCGTCTCGCTGACTTTGACCTGCGGGTGGAATCCTGCAGCTTCCAATGCGCGGCTGCGCGCGAGCAGTGCCGTGCGGAGCTCGTGGCTTCTTTCGATCGCTTGGCGATAGAGTGGGGCAGTCAGTGCGTGCAGCCGGGGGTCGAGCGGGTCGAGCAACACCAGTCCGCGGCCGTGCAACACCCGCGCAAACAGCCGCGCAAATGCACTGCCGTAGGTTTCTCCGGGGCGGTAGCTCTCCTGCAGTGACTGGGCAATGCGATCTGCACCCGGCCCTTCCAGCAACGCGCACATGCGCTCCAGCAGCGGCTCGATTCCCTGCCCCAGCGCGATCTCTCCGACGCGCCGGCCCCGGTCGGCCTCGTGGGCGGACAGTTCGAGCCGCACGAGTTCGTCCCGTCCGGGCAGCTCGCAGTGGTTGACTTCAGCCAGATCATGATCCTCGGTGGCCAACCAGAATACCGGCACGGCATCTATGCCGGCTGCACGCAACCGCCTAGCCAACGAGATGGCGCTCAGCGCCTTGTAGAAACTGTAGGCTGGCCCCCCAAACAGGCTCACCTGCTGGCCGGTGACCACGGCCACGGCGCCGGCGGCCAGCCGTTCCAGATTCTGCACGACACTGCTGTCGCCGCCGAAGGCGCGATTTTGCTCGAACAGAATCTCGACCACATGGTGGCGAACATTTCCATCCAGGGCCGCCGCCTTCGCCGAAGCGAGCATGCCTTCCGGTGTCGGCGGGTAGGCGTAGAAGGAGGCGACCCGATCAAACTGTTCGAAGAAAGCGTGCAGCAGCTTGCTGGTGTGGGGCAGTTTGTGAAATGGGATACAGTGGGGTTCCATGTGAGCAATCGGCGCTGATTACTTTTCGGTGGGAACACCCACGGCGTCCAGCACGCGTTCGACCTCGAGTTGTTGTGCCGGATCGAGCGGCAGCAGCGGTCGGCGTGGCGGACCGCCGTAGTAACCCACACGGTCCATGGCGTATTTGACGCCGGGGATGCTCAACCGACCCACCAGGGTCAGGGCCGGCTCGAGCAGGCGATGTTGCAATTGTCGAGCCCGTTCCAGTGCGCCGGCAACGGCAGCTTCGTAAAGCTCGATGCACCATTCGGGCAGTACGCAAGCCAGTGCCAGAATGCCTCCCACCGCGCCCACGCTGATCGAAGCCAGCAAGGTCTGCGCCGAGCCTACCAGCGTCTGAAAGGACGACGGAGTGGCATGAACGATCTGGGTTACGCGCTGGACGTTCCCCGAGCTTTCTTTGATCCCGATGATGTTGGGATGCTCGGCCAGCCGCGCTACCAGCGGCGCTTCCACAGCTAAGCCGGTGAACTGGGGCACCGAGTAGATCAGCACGGGAATCGGGGACGCATCCGCAACGCGAAGGAAATGCTCGGCCAGCGCTGCGTCATTCATTGCCGGCTTGTAGTAGTAGGGAGTCTTCACCAGCGCGACCTGGTAGCCGAGCTCGGCGGCTCGCCGCGTGCGGGCGATGGTTTCGGCTGTGCTCTCGACGCCGGTACCGGCGATCAGCAATTTGTCCGAAGCCGCAGCCTCGCGAGCCGTGGCCAGCACACGCTCGATTTCGCTCGCGCTGAGCAGCACGGATTCACCCGTCGAGCCGATCACCACATACCCGGCCAGCCGGGTGCGATTGTAGCGTTCGATGTTGGCGCGAAAGCGGTCCAGCGCCAGTTCACCTGCCGCATCGAACGGCGTGGTCAGCGGCGGAAAAATGCCATGAAGCTTCATAGCCGTATTCTAGCCCAACTTTCCGCAGGCAGCAGCCCGACCCAGGCTTAGGACTTTTGGGTTGCGCTGGCTGTCGACGTGGTACGCTGGGAGCGCGCGGACCGCGGCGGAGCAGTCTGCCGGTGCAGGTCTTGCAGGGCCAGCACCTGGTGGGAGTGCTCCTGCAGGGCACGGATGCCCTGCGTGGCAGCCTGCGCAGCCGACAAGGTCGTGATGCAGGGAATGCGATAGCGCACCGCGGCGCGTCGGATGGACTTTTCGTCGTAGAACGATTCACGCCCGAGCGGCGTGTTGATGATCAAATCCACCTTTCCGCTGCGAATCAAATCCACGATGCTCGGACGCCCCTCGTTCACCTTGTAGACAGATTCCACCTCGATCTGGGCAGCGCGCAGGGCTGCAGCGGTGCCTCGCGTCGCAAGCAACTTGAACCCGAGTGCAGCCAGCTCACGAGCGATCGGCACCACCTGGCGTTTGTCGCGTTCATTGACACTGATGAACACCGTGCCTCGCACCGGTAGGCGCTGACCCGCGGCCAGTTGCGCTTTGGCAAACGCACGCCCGAAACTGGTCGCCAGGCCCATCACTTCGCCGGTCGAACGCATCTCCGGCCCGAGGATGGTGTCGACACCACGGAACTTGTTGAACGGGAACACAGGAGACTTCACCGCATAGCAGTCCCGCACCCGAATTTCTGCCACGCCGTCGGCGGGGACTACGGGTAGATTCAATTCCGACAGTTTGCGACCAACCATCAGCCGCGCAGCAACTTTGGCCAGCGGCACACCGGTCGCCTTGCTCACGTAGGGAACCGTGCGCGAAGCGCGTGGATTCACTTCGAGGACATAGACGGTGTCGCGCTGGATCGCAAACTGAATGTTCATCAGTCCGACTACCCGTAGTGCGCGCGCCAGTTGCGCTGTGTACTTCCGAATCTGCGCCAGCACGGCCGGCTTCAGCGTCACCGGAGGGAGCACACAGGAAGAGTCGCCGGAATGCACTCCCGCTTCCTCGATGTGCTCCATGATCCCGCCGATGACGACGTCGGTGCCGTCGGCCAGCGCGTCCACATCCACTTCGGTGGCATCTTCCAGGAATTGATCCAGCAGCACCGGCCGGGAAGATCCCATGCGCACGGCCTCGGTCACGTAGTTGCGCACGGTTTCTTCCTCGTAGGCAATCACCATCGCGCGTCCGCCGAGCACGTAACTGGGGCGCACGAGCACGGGAAAGCCGATCTGGCTGGCCGCACGGACGGCCTCGTCGGGCGACAGCGCCGTGGCGTTGCGCGGTTGAGGAATGTCCAGCTCGGCGAGCAGCCGGCCGAACCGCTGCCGGTCTTCGGCCAGGTCGATGGCATCCGGGTCGGTGCCGATGATGGGCACGCCGTGGCGCTTCAGGTCGTTGGCCAGATTCAACGGAGTCTGCCCGCCGAACTGCACGATGACGCCAGCGGGTTGTTCCTGTTCGACCACCGCGAGCACGTCTTCCAACGTGAGCGGCTCGAAGTAGAGACGGTCGCTGGTGTCGTAGTCGGTGGAGACGGTTTCCGGATTGCAGTTCACCATGATCGTCTCGTAGCCGTCTTCTTTCAGCGCAAACGCCGCGTGGCAGCAGCAATAGTCAAACTCGATGCCCTGTCCGATGCGGTTCGGTCCGGACCCGAGAATCAGAATCTTCTGCCTTCCAGTCGGTTCGGCTTCGTCTTCCTCCTCGTAGGTGGAGTAGAGATAGGGCGTGTAGGACTCGAATTCTGCGGCGCAGGTGTCCACCCGCTTGAACACGGGCCGGATGCCGAACTGCTGGCGCCGGCGCCGAACGTCGTCGGCGGTGACCTTCTGTGCGGATGCCGACGGCGGTGGGCAAAGCTGCGCGATTTGCTCATCGCTGAAGCCGGCGCGTTTGGCCTCGCGGAGCAGTTCTGCGCTGATCTGTTCGAGTGGCTGCCCGGCCAACTGATGCCCGAGTGCCACGATGCCTTGCATCTGCCGCAGAAACCAAGGATCAATCCGGGTCAGCTCATGGATCTCGCTGACCGACATGCCGCGCTCCAGCGCCGCAAACAACCAGTGAATGCGGTCGGGTTTCGGCTGACCGAGTTTTTCCCGCAGCAGCCCCTCGCTGATTTCCGCCGGCGGGCGCCAAGGCGCATGGGGCTCCAGCGCCCGGATTCCTTTCTGCAATGCCTCCTGGAACGTTCGGCCGATGGCCATCACTTCGCCGACCGACTTCATTTGCGTACCAAGCAGCGGATCCGCACCCGGGAATTTCTCGAACTGCCATTTCGGAATCTTCACGACCACGTAGTCGATCGTCGGCTCGAAGCAAGAAGGGGTTTTCCGGGTGATGTCGTTCGGAATTTCGTCCAGCGTCAGGCCGACGGCCAGTTTGGCAGCGATCTTGGCGATGGGAAAACCGGTGGCCTTGCTGGCCAATGCCGAGCTGCGCGAAACGCGGGGATTCATTTCGATCACCACCATGCGTCCGGTCTCCGGCTGCACAGCAAACTGGATGTTCGAGCCCCCCGTCTCCACGCCCACCTCGCGGATGATGGCCGCGGCTGCGTCACGCATGCGCTGATATTCCTTGTCGGTCAGTGTTTGGGCCGGTGCGACGGTGATCGAATCGCCCGTGTGGATGCCCATCGGGTCCAAGTTTTCGATCGAGCAGACCACCACGAAGTTGTCCCGGTGGTCGCGCATGACCTCCAGCTCGTACTCTTTCCAACCTAGCACCGATTCTTCGATCAGCGCTTCATGTACGGGACTGGAATCCAGGGCGCGCGCAATGGCTTCGACGAACTCCTCGGCGTTATAGACAATCGAGCCGCCCGTGCCGCCCAGGGTGAACGAAGGCCGGATCACCAGCGGATAGCCGATGGTTTCGGCCTGGCGCACCGCGTCGTCCACGTTGTTCACCAGCGCTGAGTTCGGCACCTCCAGACCGACCTTGCGGCAGGCGTCTTTGAACCAGAGTCGGTCTTCCGCCACCTTGATGGCGCGCAGCGAAGCTCCAATCAGCTTCACGTTGTACGCATCGAGCACGCCCGCTTCGGCCAGCTCCACGGCCAGGTTGAGGCCGGTCTGGCCACCCACGGTGGGCAGCAGCGCATCGGGCCGCTCCCGGGCGATGACTTGCTCCAGGTACTCGCGAGTCAGCGGCTCGATGTACGTGCGGTCGGCCAGCTCAGGGTCGGTCATGATGGTAGCGGGATTCGAATTCACCAGCACCACGCGGTAGCCTTCGGCCCGCAGCGCCTTGCACGCCTGCGTACCCGAATAGTCGAACTCACAGGCCTGGCCGATGACAATCGGTCCTGACCCGATGATCAGGATGGATTCAATGTCAGTGCGTTTGGGCATTGTCAATCAATTCAGGGATTTTCCGGAAAATGGAAATCGCTTCACTTTGGCAGCTTCCGCGCGGCTCGGCTGGGCTGGTTCGCTGGCCGCAGGCGACTGCTGCGCCGCTGGCGGGCGATGCACCTCCTCGGCTGCTTTGGCTACCTGCAGATACTGGAAGGGCACGCCAGCAATTTCACTCAGCTTCCGACACAGACTGCCGGTGTAGTCCAGCAATTCCGGCAAGGCCTCATGGATACGACTCAGGTGGAACCGTGCCTCCAGAATCGCTGTTTCTGCTGCCTCTTTGCGGAGCACGCGGTCCAACGCCAGCCGGTAGTCGCGCAACAGTGCCACATAAGCAGCCGCGGTCGCATAGTAGCCAATCAACTCTTCCAGAGTCTCTTCATCGAATTCGCCAATCCGGCCGGCGTTGGCCGTGTAGACGGGAAAGGGTTGCTCACCAGGCCACCGCACAATCGGATATGACCCCTCCGGACTGCTGCTGGCCGCCAGCGCTTCGGCCACCTCGTTCAGGTAGTGACGGTAGAAGCCGTCCACTTCGAACAGTAGCGCGCGCGCCAAGGCCGTCTTCTGCCGGCCGCGCTCGAGCGCCGCCAGCTCCCGGTCGAGCTGGCGCTGCCGTTCAGCTTCCCGCCGAGCAGCTTGCCAGGCCAGCAGCACGGCCAACAGGACAATCAACGCCGCCAGCAGTGCGGCCAGGCTGCCGAGATCAAAGCCCTGTGGTGGCATTTCGGTTACTGCAGTCATCGGTCGAGCGGTACTTGCGCCCACGACTCTGTTCTTCTCACGCCGGAGCTGAATCGCGTGGCTACTGCACCTCTCCGTTCATCTCGAGGCCTGCTGCATCAGGTCCACGAACTGCTGGAACAGATACCGGGCGTCATGGGGCCCGGGCGAGGCCTCCGGGTGGTACTGCACGCTGAACAGGGGCAGCGACCGGTGCCGCATCCCTTCGTTCGTGTGATCGTTCAGGTTGACGTGCGTGATTTCGACCTCGCTGGTCGGCAGCGAATCCGGGTCCACGGCAAATCCGTGATTCTGCGCGGTGATCTCTACCCTTCCCGTCAGGAGGTTCTTCACTGGATGATTCGAGCCGTGATGACCGAATTTCAGCTTGAAGGTGCGTCCGCCGAGCGCCAGTCCGCACAACTGATGCCCGAGGCAGATCCCGAAAATCGGCACGCGGCCCAGCAGTTTGCGGATGTTCTCCACGGCGTAGGTGATCGGTTCCGGGTCGCCCGGGCCGTTGGAAAGAAACACGCCATCGGGTCGCAGCGCCAACACGTCTTCGGCGGAAGTTTTCGCCGGCACCACCGTCACCCGACAGCCGTGGTCCACCAGCAGCCGGAGGATGTTGCGTTTGATGCCAAAATCGTACGCCACGACATGGAAGCGGTCTGCCGGCACCGCCGTGGAGGTACGCGCCAGCTCCACCGAGCCCTGCTTCCAGACGTAACGTTCCGGGCAGGTGACACGGCTGGCCAGTTCCAGCCCGGCCATCGACGGCAGCGCACGCGCTTCTGCGATCAGTTGCTCGGCGGGCGTGCCATCGGTCGCCACCACCCCGCGCAGCGCGCCGACCGTGCGGATGTGACGCACCAGGGCACGCGTATCCACGTCCCACAGGACGGGAATGTTGTGCCGCTCCAGATATTCCTGGGCGGTTTGCTCAGAGCGCCAGTTGGAGGCCAGTGGCGTGAACTCTCGGACTACCAAGGCCTCGATATACGGTCGATCGGCTTCCTGATCGTCCTGGTTGGTGCCTACGTTGCCGATATGGGGATAGGTCAGGCAGACAATCTGACCGGCATAGCTGGGATCGGTGAAGACTTCCTGATAACCGGTGAGGCTGGTATTGAAAACAACTTCGCCGCCGCGACGGGTGCGAGCGCCCGCCGCGCGACCACTAAATACGCGTCCGTCCTCGAGCGCCAGCGTGGCTGGCGCGTGTCGCAGTGCGGTCAGCGTTTCCTCCTTCAGTCATTGCCGCCATCGGTCGCATATGCCGGGATCGCACCGATCCGCGACACCGGCCAGTAAGCAAACGCAGCCTTGCCGTAGATGAAGCGCTCCTCGACCGGACCAAACACCCGCGAATCGTTCGAACTCGAACGATGGTCGCCCAGCAGGAAGTAATGTCCGGGGGGGATCCGCACCGGCCCGAACGAGCTGCGGTCTGCAAATTCTGGTCGAATGTACGGCTCGGGCAGCAGCACGCCGTCGACGTAGATGCGCCCCTGCCGGCCTTCAATCACTTCGCCGGGCAACCCGACGACGCGTTTGATGAACGATTTCGTGCGGTCCATCGGGTACCAGAACACCACGATGTCGCCGCGCTGCACCGGACCGAAGTGATAGACGAACTTATTGATGAAAATCCGTTCCTGGTCGTGCAGCAGAGGTGCCATGCTGGTGCCCTCTACCTTCACGGGCTGGTAGAGGAAAATGACGAAAACCATGGCCAGCCCCAGCGCCACGACCAGGTCTCGCGCCCAGCCGCGTACCTGCTGCGGTACAGAAAAATCCCCACCCGGCGCAGCGGAAGACTGTGTCAGGTTGAACCGTTCATCCATATGTCGTGGATTCTTTCGCATATATAACATAGATGCGTTTCTCTGCCAACTCGGAATTCTGGCCGCGTGGAAAAATTTTCAACAGCAGATTGTCGCCGCCACACCCCAGTCGTACCATGAGCAACGATGGCGAATCGAGTTGGATTGATTCTTCCAGCTTTGGATGAAGAAGAATCGCTTGGCCCGCTCCTCGCGGAACTGGCACGCTATCCGCTCGCTCAGGTGATCGTGGCGGATAATGGCTCACGCGACCGCACTGCAGAGGTGGCCCGCCGCCAGGGCGCTTGTGTCGTTCAAGCACCCCGGCGAGGCTACGGTGCCGCTTGTCTGGCCGGCATCGCTGCGCTGCGTCCCGAGGTAGACGTGGTCGCTTTTATGGATGCAGACGGCAGCGATGACCCTGCCGATCTGCCCCGCTTGCTCGAGCCGATCGAACACGGCCAGGCCGATTTGGTCATCGGCTCGCGAGTGCTCGGCCAACGCGAAGCCGGGGCGCTCACCCCGCAACAGCGGTTCGGCAACGCACTGGCCACGTGGCTGCTCCGGCTGCTTTTTGGCATCCGCGCCACCGACCTTGGTCCTTTTCGTGCGATCCACCGTTCGGCGCTGGAACGGCTGGCCCTGCGCGACCCCGATTTCGGCTGGACGGTCGAGATGCAGATCCGTGCTCACCAGGCCGGTCTGCGCGTGGTGGAAATCCCGGTTCGTTATCGTCGGCGACGTGCCGGTCGCTCGAAAATTTCGGGTACGGTTTCGGGAACGATTCGTGCTGGCTTGAAGATCATCGGCACGATTTTGAAATATCGCCTCCGGCCTCTGCACTAGGGTTTCGTCCGGTGACCGAACAGGCGGATGTCTTTGCGCACTCCAAAGGTGAACCCTGTGCGCGGGTCGTTTCGATAGACGCCGGCCACTCCTGCAACATCCCAGTAGAAGCCACCCGCCTCGACCTGCAAACCGAACCGACCCTGCGCGCGCGAATCGGTGCCGACCAGCGCACCGGTCGTATCCCGGGCCGACCAGAACCCCGCCACCTCGCCCACTACCTGGACGCGCGCGTGTACTGGATAAGCGAGCGCCAGTCCATAGAGCAGCACATCGTTCTGCGAGAACTGTGCGGCGGGAGCTTCCAGAATCCCCAGGCCTGCGTCGCCAAACAGTTTCAGTTTGCCGAAGTGTTTTTCCAAGATGAGCTCCGCAAACAGATTGGTCGTGTTCGTGCCAATGCCCCGGCGTTGATCCGCGGTGGGTATTTGAAATCCGAAACGGAAAGCCAACGCTGGCCGGTGCATGTTCTCGGCAAACAGCCGGACTTTGGTGAAGCCGCGGAAGTCGCTGACACCGTGTGTCGAGCGTGGACCGGTCAGCTCGGGCGTGACGACAGCAGGGGTCTGCTGGGCCACCGAAAGAAAATTCTGGATCTCACCCTCGAGTTGGATTTCGACGATCCGACCGAGCCCGGTGCGCATCTGCAGCACACCCACCGAAGTCAAATCCCCGCGCAGGCCCGAAAGCGGAAACCGGACGTCCTGCAAAAAATCGAATCCGATCTGCACGCGAGTCACACCGGTCGGAAGGATCGTCGCGTCGGGAGTTCGCAGCGGGCGGTCCTGCGCTGCTGCTGGAATTGAACCGAACAGAACCAGCCACCACAACCCTTGACACATACGGATACGTGCTCGCATCGCGTTCTCCATGTTGTTTTTTCTCCCGGTAATTTCCTCTCGCTTGCCGGTCGCCCAGATGCTCCGAACGCTTCCTGCCATCCCGGTCACCCTTCTGACCCGAGCGCGTAGTGCAGGATAGCGAGTGCAGCGATCACGGCCGTTTCGGTCCGCAGGATCCGAGGTCCGAGCGAAGCTTCAGCAAATCCGGTTTGGCGCGCCAGTTCCAGTTCAGCATCGGTCCAGCCGCCTTCCGGGCCGATGGCCAGCATTGCTGTTCCGACCGGCCGATTGGCCAGCACCGCACGCAGCGGAGGCGCGTCTCGTCGCTCCGAGAACAGCACGGCGAGCGCAGTGCGATCGTGATGCGCCTGTGCGAACGCCGCTTCCGGCACCATCGCGGCATGCAACACGGGGGGAGCCACCCGTCGCGCTTGCTGTGCCGATTCGAGCAGAATCTTTCGCCAGCGCGCAGCGCGCCTCGCCGCTGCAACCACGAGATGTCGTTCGCTGCGGGCCGCTGCCAGTGGCACGATTTCACTGACGCCAAGCTCGGTGGCTTTCTCCAAACACCACTCGAACCGGTCGAACTTCACAATGGCGAGCAGGAGCACGACGTGAAGTCCCGGTGCCGCAGCAGCCACCGGCTCGAGCAGAACGAATTCGATGGCCTCGCGGTGGACCTGCGTCACGCGCCCGAGCCAGACGTCGCGACCGTCGCTCAACTCATAGAGCTGGCCGGGCTGAGCCCGCAGCACGCGTCCCAGATGGTGTGCCTGCTCGCCGGTCAGGCGTGCCTGACGACCATCGAATCGTTCGACAAAAAAACGACGACGCATACCCTCGAGGCTGCGCGGGACAACACCGACGCCTCTGCGCAGCCGGCGACGCTCAGTTTAGCTGAAGATGTCTCGGACTTTTTCGAAAAATCGGGAGCTGCGTTCGGCCGGACGATTCTTCGTTTCCAACGTTTCCGCCAGTTGCTCGAACAGGCGGCGCTGTTCCCGAGTGAGTTTTTCCGGGGTCAGTACCCGAATGTGTACGAACAGGTCTCCGCGCGCACCCCCGTGTGGGTCGGGCAGCCCGTGCCCTTTCAGGCGAAACACGGAACCCGATTGGGTCCCGGGTGGAATTTTCAGTTTTTCCTCGCCGTTTAGAGTGGGCACGCTGATCTCAGTGCCCAGTGCCGCCTGGGCGATGTTGATCGGGATGGTGCAATACAAGTCGGAATTGCGCCGCTCGAAAAACGGATGCTCCTCTACTTCGAGCACCACATAGAGATCGCCCGGTGGTCCGCCGTTGCGTCCTGCTTCTCCTTCGCCGGCGATGCGCAGACGCGTGTGGGAGTCAACGCCCGCCGGGATGCGCACCTCGACGGTGCGCTCGACCTGCACGCGACCTTCCCCGCGACAGCTCGGGCAGAGCTCGCGGACCACCTGCCCTTGGCCGTGGCAGACCGGGCAGGTGCGCGTCAGCGTGAAAAAGCCCTGCTGGTAGACAACCTGGCCGCGCCCGCCGCAGGTCTGACAACTGCTCCGTTGCGTGCCCGGACGGGCGCCGCTGCCGCGGCAGGTCGTGCATATCTCCAGCCGCGGCACTTTGAGTTTCATCTGCGTACCCCGCGCAGCCTCTTCAAAGCTCAGCTTCAGGTCGTAGCGCAAGTCACTGCCACGCTGTGGCCGGTTGCTGCGCCGGCCGCGGCCGCCACCGAAGATTTGTTCGAAGCCGAACAGGTCGCCGAAAATATCCTGGAACTCTTCGAAAATTGTACGGCCAAAATCGGTATCGAAGACCACCTGGCCGCGCAGGCCAGCGTGCCCGTAGGCGTCGTAGGCAGCGCGTTTCTGCGGATCGCTCAGCACGCTGTAGGCTTCGGTGGCCTCCCGAAAGCGCTCCTCGGCCTCCTTGTGGTTGTCCGGATTGCGGTCAGGATGCCAGCGCAGCGCCGCCTTGCGATAGGCAGATTTGATTTGCTCCGGGGTGGCGTCGCGGGGCACGCCGAGGATCTCGTAGTAATCGCGCTTGGTGGTAGTCATGGAGGACTACTGAATTTCCGTTTCCGATGCAGCCGGCGGCAGAGCAGCCACGCGCACGATGCTCGGTCGGAGCACGCGGTCGCGCAGCGTGTAGCCAGCTTGCAGCTCTTCGAGCACGGTGCCTTCCGGGTGCTGGTCGGTTTCCACGCGTTCGACCGCCTGGTGGACGTGCGGATCGAACGGCAGGCCTACGGCCGGGATGCGCGCGACTTGGTAGCGTTCCAGCATGTGCTGCAATTGCTGATGGATCAGCTCGAAACCGCGCCGGTATTCGAAGCCGGGTCCTTCGCCATCGCGGGGCAGCGAGGCGAGCGCCCGCTCGACAGCATCCAGCACCGGCAGCAGATCGGTGACGATGCGCGCCGCCACGCGCTCGGCATCTTCGCTGCGTTCGCGTTCGATCCGCTTCCGGTAGTTTTCAAAATCGGCTTGCCGGCGGATCAGAGTCTGGAACAAGTCGTCGCGTTCGGCCTTCAGCCGCGCCAGTTGCTCGCGCAGGGCGGTTTCGCCCGCTGGCGTCGCTTCCTCATCCGTCGGCGAGGACGGAACGGCCGACACCGAAGCCGCCTCTGCCCTGTCTGCATGGGCTTCAGGCTCGTCAGCCGTCGCACCCGGTTGCGGTGCGGGGGAAGTCTCAGGAAATTCCACCGGTATTTTTTTGGATTCCGACAACATCACGTCTTCAAGCTTTCTCCGAACAGGCGAGCTACATAGGCCACTGCGGTAATGGCGCGCTCATATTCCATCCGCAACGGACCGAGTACGCCCAGCGAGCCCTGGAACTGGTTATCCCGCCCGTACGGAGCACTGATCAGCGAAAGATGCTCGCCGGCCAGATTGATTTCCTTGACGCCAATCTGGATGTGGACCGGCTCGGGACTTTCAATGCAACTGGTCAGTAGTTCCACCAGTCGCTTGCGCTCTTCGATGGCGGCCAGCAAAGCCCGCAGGTGCTCCTGATCGGCGAATTCCGGCGCGGTGACGATCTGTGCCGTGCCTTCCACATAGACCTGCCGCGCCGGGTCCACATCCAGCAGCTTCGGGTCGCAGAGCACCAGCGCGTTGGCATAGAGCCGGTCGTAGTGCTCGCGGTCGCGTCCCAGCTTGGCTTCGAGGTCGGCACGGATCGCTTCCAGGGTCCACCCTGCGTAGTGCCGGTTCAGGTAATCGGCAGTGCGGTCCAGTTCGTCCTGCATGAACGGCCGCTCGACACGGATCAGCTTATCGCGCGCCATGCCACCGCGTGTGATCAGCACAACCAGCACGCGGTGATCCGGCAGGGCCAGAAACCGGATGTGCTCCAGCACGCTGCGCGCCAGCGGCGGGGAAATCACGATCCCCAGCCCGCGCGACACCGTGGCCAGCACATGGCTGGCGCGTTCCATGACCTCCTCGGGCGTCGAAGCTGCGGCCAGCTCGTGCTGAATCCACTCGCGGTCTGCCGTGGAAAGCTCGGCCTGGGCCGCAATCTGCTGCACGAAAAACCGATAGGCGGCCTCGGTGGGCACACGGCCCGCAGAGGTGTGCGGCTGGTAGAGGTAACCTTCCTCTTCCAGGTCAGCCATCACGTTGCGTACGGTGGCCGGCGAGAGCGGCTCGGCCTGCCGGCGCGCAACGGCACGCGAGCTGACCGGCTCGCCCGTTTCGATGTAAGCGCGCACGACGTGCGTCAGGATTTCGCGGTTGCGCTGTTCGTCGAGAGCAGACCCTCGCGGCATGCGCATCATGCTCATTGGCGGCGCCTTTCTGCACCTGCGCCACCTATTCTGCCGAGCTTCAAAAGAACAAGATCTCTTCGTGGCCGTACTTGCACCACGCTAGTTTCATTCTAGTCGGCGCTGCCAGCAGCGTCAACCGAGCCACCACGCTCCAGTTTCCAGCCTATCGCTCGGGTGGAGGCAGGACGGGTAAATCACACCGGGGCAGCAGGCGGTTAGTCGTTCAACGCACCGAAGCTACCAGTATCGATTTGCGCGCGCTGGAGCCGGTCGGAATAGTCTACGTAGATCGTTTTCCATTCCGAGTAGAAATCCAGTGCGGCAACGGAGGCTTCGCGGTGGCCGTTGCCGGTGTGCTTGATGCCGCCAAACGGCAGGTGCGTTTCCGCACCGATGGTCGGTGCATTCACGTACACAATGCCGGTCTCCAGGGCGCGCATGGCCTGAAATGCCTTCTGCAGGTCGCGCGTGTAGATCGAAGCGGAAAGCCCATACGGCACGCCGTTGGCCACCTCGATGGCGTGATCGAAGCTATCCACGGGAATCACAGAGACCACCGGACCAAAAATCTCTTCCTGGCAGATGCGCATCTTCGGATCGCAATCGGCGAAAATCGTCGGTTCGTGGAACCATCCTTTGGCGTAGGTGCCGTGTTCCAAGCGGTGTCCCCCGGCGACGAGTTTGGCGCCTTCGTTCTTGCCAATTTCGACGTATTCCATCACCGTGCGAAGCTGCGCTTCATTCACGCACGGCCCCATCTCCGTCGTCGGGTCCAGGCCGTCGCCCACCTTGAGTTTCCTGGCGCGTTCGACGAACTTTTCCAGGAACTCCTTGTACACCTTCTTGTGCACGCCCACGCGGCTGGCGGCCGTGCAGCGCTGTCCGGTGGTGCCGAACCCGCCCCAGATGGCGCCGTCCACGGCCAGGTCGATGTTCGCGTCGTCCATCACCAGAATGATGTTCTTGCCGCCCATTTCCAGATGACAGTGTTTGAAATCCGGCGCGCAGGCTTCGCTGACTTTGCGCCCGACTTCGGTCGAACCGGTGAAGCTGATCAGATTCACGTCCTTGTGCGTCATCAGCGGCGTGCCCACCTGACTGCCCGAGCCGGTGACCAAGTTGACCACGCCGCGAGGCACGCCCGCCTCCTGCAGAATCTGTACCAGGTGGTAAGCCGAAAGCGGGGTGTCGGTGGCGGGCTTGAACACCACGGTGTTGCCCAGAATCAGCGCCGGCATGATCTTCCAGGAGGGGATGGCCATCGGAAAATTCCACGGTGTAATCAACCCGCAGACGCCGACCGGCTCCCGCACTGTCATGCAGAATTTGTTGGGCAACTCGGAGGGCGTGGTCTGGCCAAACTGCCGACGGCCTTCGCCGGCCATGTAATAAGTCATGTCGATGGCTTCCTGAACGTCGCCGCGAGTTTCGGCCAGAATTTTGCCCATCTCGCGGGTCATGTCGCGCGCCAGTTCTTCCTTCCGGCGCACGAGCAATTCCGCAGCGCGAAACAGGATTTCCGCGCGCTTTGGCGCGGGCACTTTGCGCCAGCTTTTCAGCGCCTCGCGGGCGGCCTCGACGGCCAAGTCCACATCTTCAGGCGTACCCGCCGGAAACATGCCAATCAGCTCATCGCGGTTGGCCGGATTGCGGTTCTCGAACGCCCGACCGCTCCGCGATTCCACCCACTCTCCGTTGATGAAATTTTTGAACACTTTCGGAACCACTGCCGTAGCCATATGCTCCTCCTCATCCTTGCCGGCGCGGACTCTCGGTTGCAGCAGTCAGGGATTCGGTGCGGCCATTCACTGTAGCAGAGCCAGGTGAAGCTGGCAATGCGCGCCCGAGCCCTGCGCCGGCAGCGCGGGAGAGCCCGAAAAAGCCGCAGACTGTGCCGCTGATAAATATGGCGACCAAACACAAGGTTCTTGTATCCAATGGAAGGTTCGAGGACGAACTCGAGCTGTACAGATTCAATTTCAGGTGAGGTGGGGGCATGCGAAAAATCAGTCAGTTCATTGTTGGGCTCATTGGGCTCGCTGGACTTGCCGGAAACGTCGCTTTGGCCCAGTCAACGGGGGGCATTCGCGGGACGGTGGCCGACAGTTCGGGTGCTTCGGTGCCGGGAGCTCAAGTCATTGTGAAAGAGACCGCGACAAACCTCCAGCGCCAGTCCATAACCGATGCACTGGGCACTTACCGATTCGTAGCCCTTCCGGTGGGTGTCTACCGGATTGAAGTGAAAGCCAATGGGTTTCAATCTGCCGTCCGGGAACAAGTTCGCCTGGAGGTCAACGAGAACCTAGTTCTCGACTTCGCCCTACAGGTCGGCGAGGTCACCGAGGTGGTACGCGTTGAAGGCGGCGCTCCACTGGTGGAAAGCCAGACGATCACCGTCGGACAGGTCATTAACCAATTCACGGTTCAGCAAATCCCACTGAATGGCCGGCGATTCGTGGACCTGATGCAACTGGTCCCGGGTTCCGTGGTTCCCCCGCAAAACGGGTTTCTTACCAGCCCGTTGCGGGGGCAGGGTTCGTTCGGTGTCGTCACGGCGGGCAACCGGGAGGACACCGTGAACTTCATGATCAACGGCATCAATCTGAACGACGGGGTCCAGAATCAGATTACGTTCCAGCCCAGCATCAACACCGTAGCCGAATTCAAGGCGGCCAACAGCACGTTCAGCGCAGAGTTCGGCCACACGAGCGGAACCGTCGTCAACATCGCGACCCGATCAGGAACGAACGAGTTCCACGGTGAGGTTTACGACTTCCTGCGCAACGACGCTCTCGACGCGAAAAACTTCTTTGACAACCCGAACCGTCCGATTCCCCCATTCAAGCGCAACCAGTTCGGCATCGCGGCCGGCGGTCCCTTCTGGATCCCGAACGTTTATGACGGCCGCAACCGCACCTTCTGGTTCTTCAGCTACGAGGGACTTCGTCAGCGACAGCAGGTCACTTTCAACCGCCAGGTGCCGACGCAACAGGATCGCGCCAGCGTGACCGATCCGGTGGCCCAGAATCTTTTGACGCTGATTCCCTTGCCCAATGTCCCCGGCACCAACATTTTTGCAGGATCCGGCAGCGCCCCGGTGGACATTGATCAGTTCACCGGTGACGTGAGTCATCAGTTGACGGACAAAGACCGCATCCACGGTTATTATGCGATCCAGGATGACGAACGGCGTGAGCCCGCTGCCCCGGTCTCCAATGCGACGGTGCCCGGGTTCGGGGATATTCGAGCGGCTACCCGCCAGATTTTTACATTCAACGAGACGCACATTTTCAACAACAATGTGGTGAACGAATTTCGTTTCGGCTTCAACCGGATCTTCATCACTTTTGAGGGCTTGAACCGTGACAACCCCACGAGCTTCGGCTTCGTTCCTATCAGCCCGTTCGGGTTACCCGCCATCAGCATTCAGGACACTGGCCTGGTCTTTGGCGGCGTCCGCAACTTCCCACAGGGCCGCGGGGACACCACGTTCGTGTGGTCGGACACGTTGAGCTGGCTGCACGGGAAGCATGACTGGCGCTTCGGAACCGAAATCCGACGCTTCTTCAACAACAACTTTAACAACGACATGGGGTTGTTTATCTTCCCCAACTTTGCAGCATTTGCCTCCGGCCAACCCTCGCAATTCCAGTTCAACCAGGGCGGTACCAGCAGCGCCATCGCAACGGGTGCCTTCCAGTTTTTTGTCCAGGACAGCTACAAAATCATGCCCAATCTACTGATCGAGCTGGGGATCCGCTACGAAATCAACACCACGCCGACCGAGCGGTTCGACCGTTTCGTGGCCTTCGACCCGGCCACTGGCTCGTTGCGGCGCATCAACTCGGCCGGCTTCGACGAGCTTTACGACACCAACCACAACGTGATGCCACGAGTCGGCTTTGCCTGGGACCCGTTCAAAAAGGGCAAAACTTCGGTCCGGGCAGGCTATGGCATCTTTTTTGATCAGCCCGTGACTAATTCTGTTACCGGCCTGACCACCAACGCCCCTTTTACCAACAACCTGGTGATTAACAATCCACCGAGCTTCGCCAATCCCTTTCAGGGGACGCCTGCCGGCGGAGGCCCGCTTGCCGTTAACACCATCAACCCGAATTTCCGCAACAGCTACACGCAGAATTGGAACTTGAACATCCAACACGAAGTGATTTCGGACCTTGCAGTCAGTGTGGGCTACTTCGGGTCAAAAGGTACCAAGCTGCGTTTTTCTCGGAATCTGAATCAGCCAATCAACGGTGTCCTGCCATTCCCGACAGTTACTCTTGTCGATGGCACGACGCGGACTGCTTCGGTGATTACTGAAGTTACCAGCGAGGGGAACTCCAGTTACAACGCATTGTGGATATCGGCAAACAAGCGGATGTCCCACGGGTTGCAGTTCAGCGCGTCCTATCAATGGTCGCATTCGATTGATTACAACTCACGGAACACGCAAGGCATCGTGCTGCAGGATGGCCGGAACCCACGTGGCGACCGAGGGTCCTCCGATTTCGACGTGCGCCACCGCTTCCTGATCAACTATCTCTATGAACTGCCGTTCAAAGGGCCGAAAGGTTTTCTGCCTGCGCGCGTGGTGGAAGGTTGGTCGGTATCTGGAATCACGGTTTTTCAGGATGGGAATCCGGTAACCATCGTGCTCGGCGGCGTCTCCCCACTCACCAACGTGGCCGGCACTGTGCGGCCGAATCTGGTTGGCAATCCCAACCTGCCCGATCGTGACCCTGCAAATTACTTCAACCCACTGGCCTTTGCGGCACCACCGCCAGGCCAATTCGGTAACCTGGGCCGTAATTCCGCAGTGGTTGGGCCAGGATTCAACAACTTCGACTTCTCGGTCACCAAGATCACGGCGGTAACAGAGCAAGTCAAGGTTGAATTCCGAACAGAATTCTTCAACATCTTCAACCATCCCAACTTCGGACAACCCGGAGCAGTGTGCACACCGTCCTCAGTGAACTTCACTGTTTCGTCTCTACCCGGCCAGGTGTTTCCGGCAGGAACCTGCTTGCCGAACGCCTCCTTTGGGACCATCCAAAACGCTTCCACCGGGGCGGTCATCAACCCCACCACGTTCGGAAGAATTCAGAGCACCCGCTTTCCGACTGGTGATTCAGGGTCAGGCCGCCAGATTCAGTTCGCTTTAAAGGTGAAGTGGTAGTCGACTGTTTTGTAAGGATAAGGGGTGGCCTCAGCAGGCCACCCCTTTTTCTTCATCCCAGCCAGGATTCGGTCCGCAGGACTTTCAATTTCCAAGTCTGGGCGAGCGGAATTTCTGCAGAGCAAGCCACTCGACTGTCTCCTATGCGAGGTCGGCAACCACACCCAGTCGCCCCGTGCGCAGACCGCCCATCGCGCGGAGTCAGCTAATCCGGCGTCCCTGACTTTTTCTCTTGTGAGGCGTCTTCTTTGTCTGCTGTCGTACGTGGTGGAGCCAGGCCCGCGATTTCCGAGCCGAGGCCGAGCTTCTGCAGGCTGAGCGCATCGAGTTTGCCGGTGGGCTTCAGTCCGTTCGCCTGCTGGAATTTCAGCATAGCTTCTTGGCTGTAGTTATCCCACTTGCCGTTGGGCTCTCGCTGGAAGAAGCCTGCGCGCGCGAGCGCCGCCTGGATTTCCTTGATGCGCTCCGGCGTCGGTGCCGTTTGTCCGCGGTAGCGCGGACGCCGCTGCCGGCGCTGTGCTTCGGCTGGTTCCGGAGCAGGCCGCTCCCACCGCGGCCCCGGGTCGGACGCCGTGGCCGTTGCTGCGGCCCAGCAAATCGGCAGCGCCAGCAGCCACACGGCAATTGCGAGCCAGACACTGCCCGTGCCTCGCGTTACGCATACGCACGGGCGGAACCGAGGAGTTGTTTTGTGTGCTGCTGCACGCATCAGTCGGAAGTAGGCACGCGCCCCGACAGGTAAACCGTCAGCACTCGATTCTGCGCCCTGCGGAGCACCTTGAACAGTACTTCGTCACCCGGCTGGATATTGGCTATGCTGCGTTGGAAATCGGCCAGGCTTCGGATCGGCTGTTTCTGCACTTCGACGATCACATCTCCGCGGAAGAAGCCGACGTCCTCGGCAAAGCTGGCCGGTTCCACCTGAGTGATGATCACGCCGCCGGGCGTGTTCAAACCGCGTTGCTCGGCCAGTTCCGGCGTCAGTTCTTCGACCCGGAGCCCGAACTTCGCTGGCCCCATCCGTCCGGGACGGGACTCTTCACGACCGGTCGTTTCCGGATAGATTTCGCTGCGGTCGGTGACCTTCATTTTCACCGAGTGGCTGCGGCCATCCCGGACGTAGGTGATTGTCACTTCCTCGCCGATCGGTGTGCGCGTGATCGGATCCACCAGATCCGAACCTGTGCGCACTGGCTGCCCGTTGACGTGCGTAATCACGTCGCCCGGTTTCAGTCCGGCCTTGTCGGCCGGGCTGCCCGGGACGACGTCTTCGATGATCATGCCGAACTCGGCGCCCAGTTTCTTCAGCGTGATCGGATTGCGGCTGTTCGTTTCGTTGAAGGACACGCCAATCGAGCCACGCATCACGCGACCGTGCTTGATGATTTCGTTGTAGACGTAGCGTGCAGTGTTGGACGGCAGCGCGAAGCCGACGCCTTCAAATCCGCGGCCGAAGCGACTCGTCATGATGGCTGTGTTGATGCCGATGACTTCGCCGGCCATGTTGACCAGCGGGCCGCCAGAATTGCCCGGGTTGATGGCGGCATCCGTTTGAATGAAGCGCTGGAACTGCTGCGTGCCCGGCACGCTGCTGCGGTCTTTCGCACTGACGATACCGGCGGTTACCGTTGCCTCCAAGCCGAACGGGCTGCCGAAGGCCAGAACCCAGTCTCCCACCTGGACCGCATCGGAATCGCCGAGCTGAGCGGTGGGCAGCGTCCGTTTGGTTTCGATCTTGATGACCGCCAGGTCGGTTTCGTAGTCATCGCCGACCACCTTGGCGGTGTATTGGTTGGGGTCGCCCGGAATCTGCACCTGGATGCGGGTAGCCTGGTCTACGACGTGTTTGTTCGTCAGGATGTACCCCTGCGGGTCTACAATCACACCCGACCCCAAGCTGCGTTCGGCCGCAGGGCCATCATCCGGCAGCCCAAAGAAGCGGTCGAACGGGAATGGCAGGCCTTCGAAGCCCTCCGGCAGGCCGCGGCGCGAGCGTTGCTCGATGACCTGCGTCGTGTTGATGTTGACGACGGCGGGCTCCAGCCGTTTTGCAATGGCAGCAAAGGTGGAAGACAGTTGCACGGGGCTCGGCATCGCCAGTGGGGTCGGACCGTTGCCGTTCCCCTGCTGGCCGGTGGCCACAACCCGGTCAGAGATGACCGTACCAATCAAAATTCCCAATCCCAGCGTCGCCATCACCAGCAAGCTGGCCAACAGTTTGCGATGGCGCGCCCAGTGGAGTAATTCACGAATCTGTATACCCATTGTTCGACTCCCTGCCTCTACTGCCGCAGCCTACCTCATATTACACCACAGCTCTGGATTCCACCAGGTTGGACGCGCACGGGATGCCTTTGTGAGCACGGCGTCCTACACTCATCAGACGCAGAGAAGCCGCACTGTGTTGCTGAATTGTTGTCCCGGCCGCGAACCCAGTTGGCGGAACTACGAACCATTGCTAGAATCATCCCGCGAGCCATGGCTACGCAGACGATGTACGAAAAAATCTGGAATGCCCACCTCGTCCATCAGGAGGACGGGCAGCCGTCGCTCATCTACATTGACCGACACCTGATTCACGAGGGCACCTCGCCTCAGGCCTTTGCCGGGTTGCGAGCTGCCGGTCGGAAGGTGCGCCGACCGGATTTGACTTTTGCGGTGATGGATCATTCCGTTTCCACCAAGGATCGCACCCTGCCCGTGCTGGACGACAATGCCCGGGCCCAGTTCGAAGCCCTCTGGCGCAACTGCCGGGAGACAGGAGTGCGCCTGTTCGACATGCACAGCCGCAATCAAGGGATCGTGCACATCATCGGCCCGGAACTCGGTCTGACCCAGCCCGGCCTGACCATCGTTTGCGGCGACAGCCACACTTCGACCCACGGCGCCTTCGGCGCGCTCGCTTTCGGCATCGGCACTAGCGAAATCGAACACGTGCTAGCCACGCAAACCCTGCCACAATTCAAGTCGAAAACTATGCTCATCCACGTCACCGGCCGGCGCCCGCCCGGGGTCACCGCCAAGGACATCATCCTGGCGATTATTCGCAAAATCGGCGTCGCCGGCGGCACCGGCCACGTCATCGAATACGCCGGAGAAGGCATCACGGACCTCTCGATGGAAGGGCGCATGACCGTGTGCAACATGAGCATCGAAGCCGGTGCCCGCGCAGGCATGATTGCTCCGGACGACACCACGTATGCCTGGATGGAAGGCCGCCCGTTTGTCCCCCGGGGCAAAGATTTCCAGCTCGCCGTGGACTACTGGAAAACACTGCCGAGCGACCCCGGGGCGCGCTTCGACACCGTCGTGGAACTGGAGATCAGCCAACTGGCGCCGCAGGTGACCTGGGGCACTACGCCGGGCATGGTGGCCGACGTCACCGGAGTGGTGCCTGATCCGGCTTCGTTCACCGATCCGGTCGAACGCAAAGCCGCCGAACGGGCACTCCAATACATGGCGCTGGAACCCGGAACGCGCATTATCGATATTTCGATTGACCGCGTGTTCATCGGTTCGTGCACCAACTCCCGCCTGGAGGATTTGCGCATGGCGGCGCGGGTCGTCGAAGGCCGCAGGGTAGCCCGCACGGTGAAACAGGCACTGGTAGTGCCCGGCTCGCGGGTGGTGAAAGCTCAGGCGGAAAAAGAAGGCCTGGACCGGATCTTCAAAGCCGCCGGATTTGAATGGCGGGATGCCGGCTGCTCGATGTGCATCGGCATGAACGACGATGTGTTGCCCGCGGGCGAGCGCTGCGCTTCGACTTCAAACCGAAATTTCGAAGGACGCCAAGGCAAGGGCGGCCGCACTCATCTGGTGAGCCCGATCATGGCAGCAGCTGCGGCCATTGCTGGCCACTTCGTGGATATTCGAGACTGGGGCGTCGGACAGGTCGAGTAGCAGCCTGCTTGCCGACCGCCCGGCGGAGGTATGCTTCGGGATGCAGCCATTTCGTAGACACACGGGCTTGGTGGCGCCGCTCGATCGCGTCAATGTGGATACCGACCAGATGATCCCCAAGCAGTTCTGCAAACTGCTGACGCGTGAGGGCTATGGCAAATTCTTGTTCTACGACTGGCGCTACCTGCCCGGCGAGAAGCCCAATCCCGAGTTCGAGCTGAACCAGCCACGCTATCAGGGAGCTTCCATTCTGCTGACGCGTGCGAATTTCGGCTGTGGCTCCAGCCGCGAACATGCGCCGTGGGGCGTGGCCGACTATGGATTTCGTGTGCTGATCGCGCCCAGCTTCGCCGATATTTTCTACAACAATTGCTTCAAAAACGGCCTGCTGCCGATTACCCTGCCTGATGAACAGGTAGACGAACTATTTCGCCGCACCTACACGCACGAAGGCTACCGGCTCACGGTAGACCTCGAGCAGCAGACGATTGCCGACGAGCAGGGCCTGGCTCTCACCTTCGAAATCGACCCGTTCCGAAAATACTGCCTACTCAACGGGCTGGACGATATCGGACTCACCCTGCAACACGAAGACAAAATCCGCGCGTTCGAAGAAAAACATCCCGTTACACCGGTGCAGTACGAAGAAGTGGATATGTGGTCTCCGGAACGGGCTGCCGATTAGACGCCTACGCTGCCGACTAACCCCGGGTTCGGAGCAGAACGCTACCTCAACTCTCGCCGGCTGCCGCGGCTTCCGAAATGCCACCTAGGACGAAAGTGGGTATTCCACCCGCGCTGATCTTACTTGCGAATCTGCCGGGTCTCAGTTTTCTCGGACAGAACCCACAGCTCCGGGTCCAGTTCCACTTTCTCTGGACGCCTTGGCAGTGGGATTTGCAGGCGAGTTTCGCGTCCGTAGGCGTGCACGGTGCCCCGTCCGACCTGATCTTTGCCGAAATAGATGACCAGCGGCAGCGGCATGAACCAGTTTTCGGCGACATTGTCCTGATAGATGGTGCAGTTCAGCACCACAGAACCGTCCGGCCGATCTTCCACCGCATAGGCCAGCCGGTAGCTCGGCAGGTGATCTTGATAGACCCACTGAACAAAGAACCAGTCCAGATTTTGGAGGTTGTACCTTTTCGCGATCGGCGTTTTCACGAAGTGTTCATTGGCCACGGCTCGAAACGTATCGCTGGTGGCCAGCTGACCTTGATGGCGTGTTACGAAGTCGCGCATCATGTCAAAGAAAGCCTGCCCGTCCCCGTTCGCGGGGTTAGTGAACAAAAAATGGAGCATGCGCAGCACCAGTGCGCCTTTGTTGTAGATCAAGGCTTGGTAGGCGCCGAGCGTCTCCCGTGTGCTCAGCCGGTGTCCCATGATGATGGGGCCCACGTCGGACAGGCGCCCCTTGCCCACGCCGGTCAGCGTGATCGGCGGATCGCGGAGCGAACTACGCATCTCTTCGAGCAGCTCCCGGGCCGCGGCGGCCTTGCGACGGTCGCGCAGCGCCGTGTAGAGCAGTCCGGAATAATCGGCAAAGCCTTCGCTGATCCACTGATCGCGATAGGACCGCCAACCCACCAAATTGCCCCACCACTGGTGCGCCGTCTCGTGCGCGATGAACTGGAACGTATACTGGCTGGCGCGGTCCGTGTTGGGAATCAGCAATGCAGTGGCAAACCCCTGCCCGAAGCCGCGCGGATGAAACACCGCACGAAACGCGGGATAGCGGTACTCGCCGAACAGCACCGTGAAAAAGTTCAGCGAATTGTACAGCTCGGCCAGGATGAAATCTTCCTTGATGGCCAGCGTGTGACCGGGAACCGAGTAAAACTCCACCTTGAACTTCTTGCCGTTCTGCAACTGCACGTCTTCGGCATGGGGCTCGAACCGGCCCACGCCGAACGTGAACATCTTCACCGGCACGTCGATGCGCCAATTCGACACCCGTTCGTTCGCGTTGCCTTCGGCGGGTTGAGTGCCTTCCAGCACACCTTGCGCGGCCACGATATCCGATTTCCGGTGCAGAAAACGAAGCTTGTAGGTGGACGATTGCAGGAAACCGTGGCGTGGATACCACTCATTCGTCGAAATCGGGTAGTAGCAACCTCGCAGTCTATCTGACTCGAACAGAAAATCACCTTCGTACTGCACCGAAATGGAAAAGGTTTCTCCCACCTGGTAGCTTTTCGGCAGCAGGATTGTGAAACCGCCTTCCCATTCCTCCTGCCAGAAGGTCAGGGCCTGTCCATCGTTCGTTTGCGCAGCCCGCACGAGCAATGCATGTTTCCGACGCAGGTTATCCAAATCGGGTAGCGATTCATTCATCGCCAAGGGCAGCACGCGGAGCGTCGGAGCTTTGGCTTCTACTTCCATGCGCACCTGTACGGCCAGACGTTTGTTCGGTTGGCGCAAATCCACTTCCATTTCGTAGTTTCGGACATAGGCTGCGTCGTGCATATCGGAGTATTCGACGACGCCGCGCTGGAAGTCCTCTACGCTATAGAACGCCATCCACACCTGCGTGCCCCAGCCCTTTTCATACTGGTAGATCAACCCCTTTTCCCCGCCGTTGATGTTGAAGTGGGTCACGGGGATGCGCGCCTGTGGATCGAACAGGAATGTGAACCGCTCCCGCACCCCTCCATCGAATTCGGCGACAAACAGCCCGGGGGTCTCTTGATTCAGGATCGACACCATCAGCCGACTGGCCAGATTAGCGCCGGTTTCGCGCAGCATGCGCAGATGGAACTCATTCGCCAGCCGCTGGGCTTCCGTGGCAGACTCGTTCGAGGGACTGAGTTGCGGCTGCAGCGTTTCGAAGGTGTCGTCGTTGAACCGCAGCACTGCGGTCTTGAAGTCCGATTCGATCACCTCGGCCTTCAGCAGCCGGCGAACGTACTCCTGCTCGGTCTGGAGATTGGGAACTTCGGCCCGGAACTGTCCACGACCGATAAATACGGCTCCGCGCACGCGCCCGGCCACCGGCGCTTCCAAGAAGAACACTCCGGTGAAGTTCATCTCCGCGCGGTCCCGCTTCAGCGTGACGTTTTCTGCACGCATTGCACCGCCCGACAGAGTAAAGGCTTTCAACGCCTCGTACATTGCGTTGGCATCTTCCTCGGCCGGGGTGCGCGCCGAAGTCGGCACGGACCCAACCCACAGCGCGAATGACGCTACCGCCACCGCTTTTAGAAAAAACATGCGGATTTGCACAGCAGACTCTCCTTGGTGCGAGGGGCAAGAAGTTGACGGTGTTCGAGTCTATCACGCAGTAACTATCTGTCAAGTATCATTATCTGGAATGGCAAACGCACACGAATAGATTTTGTCGAACTGCCCTAGGCGACCGGGGCGGGTGGAGCGGAAGATTCCGGTGCGGCGGGCGCTGGACCTTTCAACTCCGCCAACAGGATGCCAACCAGAATGAGTCCCGCACCGAGCAGGCCTCGCCCACCGAGCTGTTCTCCCAGCACCAAGAACGACGTCAATGCCGCGAAGACCGGTTCGAGCGCAAACAGAATCGCGGTATGGGTCGGCGAAGTGTGCCGCTGCGCCCAAACCTGAATCGAAAATGCGATCGCGGTGGCACCAACGGCAGTGATGAGTACCGCGAACAGGAAGTTCGGTGTCCAGGCAAGGCGCGGAGGCTCCCAACCCGTCCACGCCAGCACGGGCAACAGGGCGATTGCCAACAAAAACGTCGTGGCAATCTGTAAAAAACTCAAGGCTCGAACCGAATGGAGCGGCGAATAGAAACCCACAAAAATAATGTGCAGGGCAAACAATACGGCACAGAAGAACACCAGCACATCGCCGAGGTTCAATCCCTCTCCTGCTGCCCGTACGCCGCCGGAGTCGCTGCCGGGTAACGTCAGATAGTACAACCCGATCAACGCCAGCAAGGCGCCGACCCAGGCCCACCGGTGGATGCGTCGCTTCCAGAACACCGCGAGCAACACCGGCACCAACACCACGCCGAAGCCGGTGATGAAACCGGCTTTTGTGGGCGTGGTGAATCGCAGACCGACCGTCTGGAACGCATAACCGGAGAACATGAACACGCCAATCTGCACGCCAGCCCACACGGCACTCCAACTCAGCCGGCGCAGCGCCGATAGGTAGAATGCGCCCATCAGGAACGTGGCCAGGCCGAAGCGGACCGCCAAGAAGACGAACACACTCGCGTCTTCCAGCGCATTTTTGACCACGACGAAGGTAGCGCCCCAGATGAGCGAACAGAACGCCAGCGCCAGGTCCGCCTTGAGTCGTTGGCTCATCGCCGGACGGCAATTCCCTGCACTTCAAAATGGGCGCCCCGCAGCAGAGGGCCCGAACCGATGAAGGCTCGCGCCGGCAACTCCCCGCTGAAATAGGTGCGATAGACAGCGTTGAAGTGGTCGTAGAGAGAAAGGTCCGGACAGTAGACGGTCACACTGACCAGATCTTCCATACTCATCCCGGCGGCTTCCAGCACCCGCTTCAGATTGTCCAGCACGAGCCGGGCCTCATCATCAATGTGGGCGGGGGGCCGGCCGGTGGCCGGGTCGATCCCGATCGTGCCGGAAAGGTAGAGTGTGTCGCCAGCGAGCACGGCGTTGCTGAACGGCAGTGTATCCGTGCGGCCCGGCAGATTGATGACCCGGCGGTTCACGGCGGGACTCGAGTTGCTCGCCACGGTCACACCCAGCAACAGCAGCAGCACCAGCGCAGTCAAGGCGCGCATCGCTCCTCCTCGAATTCAGCGAACTTCTGCATCGGCGCAGTGTAGCCGCCGACGTGTTGCAACGCAATTCCCCGCTCGGGCATCTTTCTGCTTAGAGATTCTCCGGGGCGCGGTTGACGCGCGGTGGCTTTGGCGCAAAGATGAATTCGAGCATGCCGAACCACTCGGTAGCTTTTCTGGCTGCTTCGCTGGTGCTGCTCTTCTTCGCCGGCGCACCTGCTTTCTGTGCGCCACAGCAGCCGACCTGGATCGAGGTCCGCACCCCGAATTTCCAGATCGTCAGCGATGCCCCGCAAGCAAAAGCGCAGCAGTTGGCCCGCGATTTCGAACTTGTCCGGCTAGTCTTTCTCCAAGCCACGCCGGGGCTGGAAAACCGCGCCTCGCTGCCCCTGCTCGTGCTGGCCGCTCGGAACGAAAAAACACTGCAGTCCCTGCTGCCCGAATTCTGGGAAGGGCGCCGCGCACGACCTTCCGCCGTCTATGTCGGTGGCCCGGAACGGAATTTTGTTGCCCTGCGCCTGGATGCGCCCGGTCGTCATCCCTACCACGTCATCTACCACGAGTATTTTCACTTCCTGATGCGCCAGAACTTCCCGGTGCTTCCTCTCTGGCTTTCGGAAGGGTTGGCGGAATTTTGGAGCTTTGGAACCGTCCGAGACGATCGCATCACGCTGGGCGAGCCCAGTCCGGAGCACCTGGCCCTGTTGCGGAAACAGCCGCTGCTCCCGCTCGAGCAACTGTTCGCCGCCGACCATGCCTCTCCGCTCTACAACGAAGAAGAAAAAGCAGGGCTGTTCTACGCGCAGTCCTGGCTATTGGTGCACTACCTGATGTTCGGCGAAGGCGAACTGGCCGGTCGGCACCGGCTGGACCGTCTGCTGGACTTGCTGCGTGCCGGCGTGCCCCCGGCAGAAGCCCACCGGCAAGTTTTTCGCGATCCCGAACGGTTGCTGCAAGAGTTGGCGAACTATCGCTCCACTCGCTTCCGGGATGCGCTCGTGGTGGCCGCGCCGAAAGAAACGGTCCGGCGGCAATACCCCGCGCGTGAGCTACCACCAGCCGAAGCCATGGCCTGGCGAGCCAATTTTCTTGCGCACACGAATCGTCCCGTCGAGGCGCGAACCCTGATCGAACAGGCTCTCGCGCTCGATCCTCGCCAGCCGCTGGCGCACGAAGCCATGGGATACCTGTATTACGAACAGGGAGAGCTAGAGGAAGCCGCCGACTGGTTTGCCCGCGCTGCCGAGCTGGATTCGGAAAGCTGCCTGGCCCATTACTACCTGGGATGGATCGAAGCCGAATCACCAACCCGCGGGGAGCAGCGCTGGGCACGCGCCGAGCAAGCACTGCGCCGTGCCATGGCTCTGAATCCGGCCTTTGCGCCGGCCTACGTGGCGCTGGCGCGGCTGTTGCTGCACAACTACCGGCAACTCGACGAAGCCCAGCGTTTGGCCGAGCGGGCCGTCGCGCTCGAACCCGGCACGTTTTCCTATCAGGCCACCCTGGCGCGGATTCTGCTGACGCGGGGCGAACCGGATGCTGCCCGCCGCGTCGTCGACCGGATGCGCAGCGGTGCGCGCAGTGAAGCGGACCAGAAACAACTCGCCGATCTGGATGCCGCAATCGTCAGCTACCAGAACCAGCTCGCTCGACAGCAAGCTGCTCAGCTCCCGGCGCAGGCAGGCGTAGAAAAACTCGCGCGTGCAGAGTCCAAACCGCCCGCGGCAAACCCACCTGGGCCTCCGGCGGGACGGCGCGTGCAAGCCGAAGGCACCATCACCGAAGTCGCCTGTCGTGGCCGGCAGATGGAACTGCGGCTGGATTTCGGAGGGCTGTTTCTGCGTCTGCAGGCAGCCGACTATGAGACCATCGAATATCTGACTTCGCAGTGGCAGCCGCCTCCCAATTTCCTTCCCTGTCAGCACCTGAAGGACCGCAGAGCGAAAATCAGCTACGTGGTGGTGCAGGAAAAACCGTTCCGCGGAGAAATCGTCAGCATCGAAGTACGACCGTGATCACCGGGCGGGCTTTTCCGCCAGATAACTGTAGCGGGAAAGCCGACGTTCGCTTGCTAGTCTGTGCACCACCTGCAGGAAGTCCTGGATGCCAGCAAAAGTGCGGCCGCCCTCGATGCGCTCCAGGACGTCGCGGCGCCGCTCGCGCGCCTGCAGCCATCGCTCGGAGATGCGCAGGGGCGCTTCGCTGGCATCTTCCACGCACCGAACGCGGAATCCCGCTTCTGCCAGCCAGGCTTCGTTCAGCCCGGGCGGCGTGAACAGAAAGAATCCGATCGCGCTCCGCCGCGCCAGTTCTTCATTCGAAAGCGGACCGGTCATCACCACCGGGTCCGTGAAGACGAACCTGCCGCCCGGCTTGAGCACGCGGAAACATTCCCGGAAAACCCCGGAGCGTCCGGGCAGGTGATGGATGGAATCGAGGCACAGCAGCGCGTCGAATTCATCCGCGGGAAACGGCAACGGTTGTGCGGCGTCGCCACAGGAAAACTGCAGTCGGGCACTGAGCCCGCGCTCGGCCGCCAACTGATTCGCAAGAGCAATGCCCTGTGCGTGGCTGTCCAAGCCGACCACCTGACAGCCGGTGCGTGCGGCCAGATACATCGTCGGCCCGCCAGCCCCGCAGGCCAGTTCCAGCACGCGGCAGCTCGACTGCAGGGCCAGCCAGTCGATGAAACGATCGAGCTCTTCGACTGTTACCCAACTGGTTTGGCCGATGTCCTGCCCGAAGGTTTCGCGTCGGATTTCCGCCAGCAGCTCGGAAGTGAAGCGGGCATAGGCCTGGTCATAGAAACCCACTTCGGCAGGCATGTTTCCTCCCGCAGCTGGGGGAGTGCACAGGAAACTCCTGCCATTTTACTCCCGGGCGGCGCGGGAGACTACGGCTTCTGGTACACGATTCGCCCACCGACCAGGGTGAACACGACCGGCGTGGTGAGAATCTGCCGGGGCGGGATGCGGGTCAGGTCTTCGGCAAACACGACAATGTCTGCGTACTTGCCCGCAGCAATCTGGCCCTTGTTCTGCTCTTCGAATTCGGCGTAGGCCGAGCCGAGCGTGTATGCCTGGATGCATTCTTCGACCGAAATTTTCTCCTCCGGCACCCAGCCGCCAGCGGGACCGCCTTCCGGCAGCTCGCGGGTGATGCAGGCATACAGTCCGCGGCGCGGGTCCATCGGCTCGACCGGATAGTCAGTGCCGAAAGCTAGGCGGCCCCCCTGCCGCAGCATGGTGCGCCAGGCATAGGCGCCGAGGGAACGTTCCGGTCCGAGCCGTTGGCCCGCCCAGCGCATATCGGTGGACTCATGCACCGGTTGCATCGAAGCAATCACACCCAACGCGGCAAAGCGCGCAAAATCGTCGGGGGCAACCACCTGAGCATGCTCGATGCGATGGCGCGCATCGTAGCGACCGTTGGCGCGCTGGGCCGCTTCGAAAGCATCGAGCGCAGCCCGGTTGGCCAGGTCGCCGATGGCGTGGAGCGCGATCTGGAAACCGGCGGCATCGCGTTCGATCACCATTCGCCGCAGCTCATCCTGCGGGATGCGCAGGATGCCCCGGGTGGAGCGGTCATCGGCATACGGTTCGAGCATTGCGGCTGTGCGCGAGCCGAGCGTGCCATCCGTCACCCCCTTCAGCGCGCCGGTTTTCAGCCAGCGGTCGCGCACTCCGCCCTGCCGACGCATCTCGAGCAACTGTTCGAGCGGTGCCTGAAACGGCAGCCACTCGGTGATGCGCGCCGTCAGCCGGCCCTGCTCGCGCAGCTCGCGGTAGAGCAGAAAATCGTCCCAACTGGAATTGTCTTGCAGCGAAGTGACTCCGAGCTGCGCCGCCTCGGCCAGGGCCAGCTCAATTCCACGTCGCCGTTGTGTCGGCGTCAGTGGCGGCACCGCGCGTGCCACCAGACCCATCGCCGTTTCTTTCAACAGACCGGTGGGCTCGCCAGTCAGCGAGTCACGCTGGATTTCGCCGCCCGGCGGGTCGGGAGTCGCGCGCGTCACTCCGGCCTGTTGCAAGGCCAGCGAGTTCGCCACGGCCACGTGACCATCCACGCGCGTCAGCAGGATGGGATGCTCACGGGATACGGCATCGAGGTCGGCGCGGGTGGGAAACCGCGGTGGATCCCACAACGTGTGATCCCAACCCCGGCCGGTAATCCATTCTCCCGGACGGTAGTCGCTCAGCCGTGCGCGGATTCGCTCCTGAAACGCTTCCAGCGATTCCGCGCCGCTCAAATCCACGGCCAGTTTCGCGGCGCCTCCGTTGGCCAGATGGATGTGGGCGTCGTTGAAGCCGGGCAGGGCAAAGCGACCACCCAAATCCACCACGCGGGTGTTCGGTCCGATCCATTTCTGAATCTCCGTGTTGGAACCGACGGCCACGATGTATTCGCCGCGGATGGCCACGGCTTCGGCGCGAGGCTGCTGCGGATTCACGGTATAGATGTTGCCCTGCACCAGAACCAGGTCGGCTTGGGCCTGAGCAGCCGGCTCCGCAGCGGCCGCGGAACTGGCAACCCACCAGCAGAACCGTCCCGAGTAGGCTCGGGCGGCGCTGGAACGCACTGCCATCGCGGTTCCTAAAACAACGATCAGCAGGAAGAACCACATGCGGGGTCGGTATCTCACGGAAGCACTCCTGTCATCAGAAGCAGAGTCAGCAGCACTCGCTGCAAGCCGCGCGCGCGATCGGTGGGGTCATACCATTCCTGCAAGGAATGTGCGCCGCCACCCTGCCCGCCACCGCCCAGGGTCACGGCCGGGATGCCCAGCGCGAGCGGCACATTGGCATCGGTCGAAGAACGCTCCAACCGCGAGCGGTTGCCGAGAAACTGGTCGGCACTGCGCACCGCCGCCAGCAAGGGCGAATCCTCCGGCAGCTCGCCGCCCGGCCGCACGCCGAGCTCGCGCACTTCGATGGTCAGTCGCACGTCTTTGACCCGCGCCTGGGCCATTTCTTCGGCCACGCCCGCTTGGATCGCCTCGCGCAGCGACCGTTCCAATCGTTCGATTTCCGCCGGGGATTCGGAGCGGATGTCCACCTTGACGGATGCGTGTGCCGGGATCGAGTTCACCGAAGTGCCACCGCGAATCTCTCCTACGTTGATGCTGGTGCGGGGTTGTTCCGGCACCGGCACGTGGACAAACCGGGCCACGCCCCGGGCCAGTGCATGGATCGGATTCGGCAGGCCGAAATCCGACCAGCTATGACCTCCCGGACCGCGCACAGACAGCTCCAGCCGTTTCGAGGCCAGCGCTTTGCTGATGATGTGGTCCGTAGCTGCGCCATCTATGGAAATCACAGCGTGCAATCGCGGCCGAAACGTTTGCACCAGTTGGCGCATGCCCAACAAGTTGCCCTCGCCTTCTTCGCCAACGTTAGCGGCAAAGACGATCGTACGTCCGGTGCGTACGCCGGCTTCGTGCAGGGCCCGCGCTACCGCCACCAGCGCGGCCAGGCCCGTGCCGTTGTCGGTGATGCCCGGCGCGTAGAGCCGTCCGCTTTTCTGCTGTACGCGAATTTCACGAATTTCATCGAACACCGTATCCAGATGCGCCGTCAGCAAAACGATTTCCTCCGACTGACCCGGGCGCTCGCCGATGACATTGCCGACCGCGTCGGTAGAAACACGCAGGTCGTAGGCGGCCAGCAACTCGGCCAGATACCGTCCGCGTTCCGATTCCTGAAAGGTGGGTGCGGGAATTTCCACGATGCGAATGTGCTGTTCGGTCACCCAGTCCGTGTTCTGTTCCAGCCAGTTCAGCGCTCGGCGGACTGGTGGCTGCGCGGCCAGTTGAGCGGCACGTTCCGGCAGGGATTTTGTCGCCGCAGTGACCATCAGTCCGACAAGAACTAGGGCTGCAAATTGCTTCACGGAGTGGCGCGCCCAGGACTGCCACCGGCAGAACTTCACCGCGCGCGAAGCAGTCAGTTTCGCTGATTGTGTGGCCGACGTCAATTGCTTCCAGCGCGGGTCGGATGCGTTTGGACGATTTCCAAGATCTCGGCTTCGGTGAGCAGCCGGGAGGACTGTTTGGCCCGCGCAAAGATTGCGTCCACCAGATCGTCGCTGGCCGGGATGCCTCGCTTTTCCAACCAATAGATGACGTTCGAACGACCGCTCAGCGGGCCGATTTCGATCACCTGCTCGAGACCGAACAGGTGCGAGGGCACACCGCTATAGACCGAGTTGGCCAGCAGCACATCGTTCTTCCGATAGGCTTTGATGATCGCGGCCGCGTGGACACCGGTCGCCGTGCGAAACGCATCCCGTCCGATCACCGGATAGTTCGGGGGAATCGTCGTGCGGGTGGCGCGGGCCACTTTCTCGCAGTACTCCTTCAGACGGGAAAGGTCGCGGTCGATCAAACCCATCAGCCGCAGGTTGACGAGCATCAGCTCCATCGGGGTGTTCCCGACCCGTTCCCCGAGCGAATTCGCCGCGGCGTGAATCTGATCGGCGCCGGCCGCGATCGCCGCCAGCGAGTTGGCCACGGCCAGTCCGCGGTCGCAGTGTCCGTGCCAGTCCACCCGGATCGTTTCGCCCGAAGGCCGGACGATTTCTTCGATGGCAAAGCGAACCAGGTTATATGCGCCTTGCGGGGTGGCATGGCCCACGGTGTCACAGAGCACAATGGCGCGTGCGCCGCAGCGAATCGCGGTCGTGTAAAGTCGCTTGACTGTCTCCGGATCGGTGCGCACCGTGTCTTCGGTCACATACATCACCGGCAGACCCAGCCGCACGGCAAACGTCACCGCCTTCTCGGTGGTGCGCTCCAAGTGATCCACCGTCCAGTCTTCTGCCAGTCGTCGGATCGGACTGGAGCCGAGAAACGTCGCCGCTTCGATGGGGATGCCCGCTTTCTCTGAAATTTCTGCAATCGGACGGATATCCGCTTCCACCGTACGCGCGGCACAGTTCGGACGAATTTTCAGCCGTGCGCGAGCAATTTCGCGCGCCAGCGCCAGCGTGTCGGCATAAGCACGCGGCCCTGCACCCGGCAGGCCGATGTTGACTGCGTCGATGCCCAGGGCTTCCATCAGATGCAGGATTTCGATCTTTTCTTCGATGGAAGGGTCGTGCACAGAAGGGTTCTGCAGTCCGTCGCGCAACGTTTCATCGTCGAGCAGGACGCGGCGACCGGGTGGGATTTCCGGCCCGCGGACGGTGTTCCAGTCGTAGATGAGTTCGTGAACGTTCATCGCTAGCTCGTCCGGCGTCGCGACTCTGCACCTCAGAAACGGTGTGTGTAGCTCCGCGGGCGCTCGTGCGGGTCGGGACGATAGAGGGTTCGACAGATTTCGCAGCGATAGAGTTCCGCACCCTTGCCGACCAGTCGCTCCACTTCCGGCGGGTAATCGTACCAGCGCTTCAGATGTCCGCAGCAGAGCTTACTTTTTGCGGGCAGATTGCCTTTCGGATCCGGCTCGTCGCAGGACCGCTGCCGCGGTTTCTTTATCTTGATTTTGTACTGTGGCGTCTCCACTTCAGTGCCTGCCGCGGCTTCGGTCGGCTTCGGTGGCGGAGCACTTGCCGGCGTCACGGCCACGTTTGCTTCGCTCATGAGTTTTTCCCTCCAAACGCATTCGGCACGGACTTGCCCGTGCTGCGAATCTTCGAACGCCCCTGGCGCCGGAATGACAGCAGGGCCAGCGCCCCGCGAGCCGCGCGCCACCGCTGCCGGCGCGTTGGCGCTAGCAGAAACTCCATGAAACGATCAACGGCCACCAGCAACGCTTGATTGTACCCGTACCACCATGGCTTCGGCCACCGCGAAAGGTAATCCACGTCCACGTATTTCGGGTGGACCAGCTCGAGCAAACCGAGCCGCCCGTGTGTGCGTCCCCAGCCGGAAGCTCCGCGGCCTCCGTGCGGAGCCTCGCAGATGCCGTAGTAGGAGGCCACGTCGTTGACCATCACCGCACCCGTGCGTAGTCGCGCGGCCACCTGACGCCCGCGCCGCCGGTCGCGCGTCCATACACTGGCGGCCAGCGCAAAGGCAGAGTCGTTCGCCAGCGTTACAGCCTGTTCGGCGTCCCGCACCCGGCAGATCGGGAGCACCGGGCCAAAAGTCTCCTCCTGCAGCAGACGCATGGAGTGATCCACCCGGTCCACCACCGCAGGCTCCAGAAAACACGGCCCCAGCTCCGGTCGTCGAACGCCGCCCGTCAGAATCCGAGCACCCCGCGCGACGGCATCTTGTAGCTGTGCTTCCACGCGTTCCAGTTGTCGCTGATGGATCAGCGGTCCGACGTCCGTTTGCGGATCCAGTCCGTGGCCCAGCCGGAGCTGCTGCGTCAGTTCGACGCAGCGCGCGACAAACTGGTCGGCGATGGCTTCTTCGACATAGACGCGCTCGATTGAAATGCACGTTTGCCCGCAGTTCATATACGCGCCCCAGACCGCCGCCCGCGCTGCGTTTTCCAGTGGTGCATCGGACAGCACCAGCAGGGCGTCTTTCCCACCTAGCTCGAGCACGCACGGAATCAGCCGCTGGGCACAGGCCTCGGCTACGCGGCGCCCTGTGGCTACGCTCCCGGTGAACAGAAACTTGTCCGCGCCCTCGCGTTCTGCGCCGCTCAGCTCGATCATCGCCGCGCCCAACGCTCCGCTGCCCTGCACCACCTGGACCAGGTCCGCCGGGAAACCCGCATGGGCGAACACCTCTCCGACCAGTGCCCCGGACCACGGAGTCAGCTCGGAAGGTTTCAGCACGACCGCGTTGCCCGCAGCCACAGCCGGAACAATCTGGCTCATGGGGATCGAAAACGGATAATTCCACGGAGAGATCACGCCCAGCACACCGAACGGTTCATAGTGCACCCAGCCGAGCTTCCCTTTTGCTCCCAGGCTGTGATGGGGCACCCGTTCCGGCCGCAGCAGTCGCGGTGCGCGTCGGGCGTAGTAGTCGGCAGCATCGAGGGCCAAGAAAACGTCCGTCAACAGAGCTTCCACCAGGGGTTTCCCGCTCTCGCGGGTGACCACTTCTGCCAGCTCCCCTCGCCGGTCGAAAATCACATCCCGCAACCGACCGAGCAGACGGCAGCGTTCCCGCAAGGGCACCACAGCCCACTCCTTTTGAACCTGATGTGCGCGGGCAAAAATTTCAGGAAGAGCTGCTGAAGGAGTCGTCCGGAAGCGGGCAATGACTTCGCCGGTAGCCGGGTCGCAGGATTCCAGAAACTCCGGCTGTTCGACAGGAGAGGTGGCTGGAGCAGCAGGCACGGCCATTGGTGTCATTGTACCGCAGAAATTGTCGTTTTCACGAGAACACGCTGCCGAGACGGCTTCTCGCTTGGATACCTCCATTCGGCGGGCCTGCTGCATGCCGAGGCACCATGCTGCCGTTTCGTGGTCGGGACGACTTCATGCCGACCATTTCTCCCATGCGAGCCAACGACACAGAAAGGGGCGGCGGGTGCGTCTAGATACGCCATGGTTCAGGATATTCCACCTCCACTAGGCACAACCCATGCGGCGGCAGTGTCGAACCGGACTTGGAGCGGTCGCGTAGTGCAAAAAGCCGCGTGACGTCTTCTGGCGTCAGCCGCCCCTTGCCCACTTCGAGCAGTGTACCCACGATTTTCCGCACCATGTATCGCAAAAACGACTTACCGCGGATGATGCACACCAGCTCCTCGCCCAACCCGAAGAAACGCTGCAGTGCACCCAACGCAGCCGCGCACTCTGGTGATGACCCGGCCCAAGGCGATTCAGCCGGTGGGGCAGCCGGCCGCACGACCGTGCAGTTCAGAACCTCACGGTGCGGGTTGCGGTCGCGATCATTTTCCTCGGAGCCCGAAGACGCGGCGAAGGAGCTGAAATCGTGGTCACCGACAAATCGTCCCGCGGCTTCGGCCATAGCGGCTTCATCGAGTGGGAACGGATAGTGGAGCACGTAGCGATGCGCAAACGGCGGAACGACCCGGCCGCGCCAGATCCGGTAGGCATAGGTTTTCGCCACAGCTTGCCAGCGCGCATGGAAGTCCGGCCCTACTTCTTCACAGCCCACCACGCGGATGGTGGGCGGCAGCAGCGCGTTGAATGCGCGCTGAAACTGCTGCGGAGTCAACGTCGACTGCGTCTTGAAATGCGCTACCTGGCCGAGGGCGTGGACACCGGAATCCGTCCGGCCAGCTCCGTAAACCAGTACACGCTCCTGCGTAATCTTTCTGGCTACCTCGACGAGCGCACCCTGAACCGTAGCGACGCCGGGCTGTATCTGCCAACCTGCAAAATCCGTTCCGTCGTAGGCGACGGTCAGCTTGATGTTGCGCACGGCACGGAATCATACCGGAAGCGGAGCCGCGTTGCTCGTCTCAGGAGCAAGCTGCGGAAACAAACTCCAGGCTGGGAGGAGTTCATCAGCGCCGGCTGCCCGGCTTTTCGACAGGCGTACCCGCGCGACAAAGCGGACACTCGTCTGGCCGATAGCTGGGAATGGAGAGCTCGAGCAGGGCCCGAGCAGGCAGCAAGCGGCGCAGCTCGGCAACAAAACCTTCGCCGCGGTCGACCAGTGCACCGGCCGCGATCACCCGTGCACCGGCCGCTTCCACCACGCGCATGGTTTCACGTGTCGAGCCCCCGGTTGTCCAGACGTCTTCCACCACCACCACCCGCTCACCCGTGCGCAGTGCGAAGCCTCGCCGCAACGCCATCGTGCCAGTGCTTTCGCGCTCGACAAACAGCGCCCGGCAACCCAACGCACGGGCCACTTCGTGACCGAGAATCACTCCACCCAGCGCAGGCGAAACGACCACTTCAGCGCCCACATCGCCGAGTGCCGCGGCCAGGGCTGCCCCGAGCCGCTCTGCGTGGTGCGGGAACTGCAGCACCAGCGCGCACTGCACATACGTCGCACTGTGCAACCCTGAGGAAAGCTGAAAATGGCCGTGGCGAATCGCGCCGACCGATTCCAACAACGCTTGTACCTCTGGAGCAGGTATGAACATCGCCTGATTCAGGTGCGCCTTTTCGAGGATGCGCCGGACAGCGGCACACAGCCCGCAGCAGGCTAGCGACCGACTCCGGCGAAGTCAAGCCAGCCTGCGCGACGCTCGGCGGCAGGCCGGGTTTCGGCATAGCCAGCCGAGGCATCGAACATTCGCGCTCCTGCTGCGTCAAAGAAGATGAAACAATTCCCTGCACTGGCACGTTTCAGTAATCGAGGCGACACGCCAGGGTTGGGGTGGAGCCGGAACCTACACCATGGAGAGGACCACGATGATGGCAAGGCAGATACGCGCCGCCACGGCACTGTTCCTGGCGGCTTTGTTGACCACAGCGCCCGTTCTGGCACAGCAAGCTCAGGCGCCGGAGCAGCGCCGTCGGGTAGACACTGGCCCGGACTACAGCCAGGGCCGCGGCCATTTCCCGAACCTGCTCGGCCCCTATGCCCCGCTGCGCGTCCCAGCACCTGTGCTGACCAATTCTCCGCAAGTCGAACAGATGATCCGGGACGGCAAACTCTACCTGAGCTTGCAGGACGCGATCATGCTGGCGCTGGAAAACAACCTGGACATTCAGGTGCAGCGCTACATTCCTTGGATCGCCGAAACCGATGTGCTGCGCTCCCTTTCCGGTGGCGCCACCCGAGGGCTGGCCGGCACGGGCACCGCCGCTGTGCTCGGTGCGATTCCCTCGGCCAGCTTCGACCCACAACTGACGATCGATGTGAGCTGGGACCAGCGGGAAATCCCCATCAACAACCCCTTCCTGGCCGGCACGGGCGTGATTGTGGATTCGATCACCAACCGCACCATCCGGGTGAACAGCTCGTTTTCGAAAGGATTCCCCACGGGCACCGGCCTGGGTCTGACTTTCAACAACAACCGCCAGTCGACCACTTCGGCCGGGGCGTTTCTGAATCCTTCGGTCAGCTCGAGCTTGTTTCTCACGGTTTCGCAGCAACTGCTGAACGGCTTCGGCCTGCTGCCAAACACGCGTTTCATTCGCATTGCCCGCAATTCCAAGCGCGCCGCCGACCTGCAGTTCGCCAACCAGGTGATCGCCACCGTGACCCAGGTGCAGAACCTGTACTGGGATCTGGTCTTTGCGCGCGAAGACGTGCACGTCAAGCAGCGCTCGGTCGAGCTGGCCGAAAAGTTGTATCAAGACAACCGGCGCCAGGTAGAGATCGGCACGCTGGCCCCCATCGAAGTCGTCCGCGCTGAAGCGGAAGTCGCCCGCACGCGACAGGACTTGATTGTCGCGCAGACCTTCCTGCTCCAGCAACAGATGCTGCTGAAAAACGCCATCACCAAAAATCCGATGGACCCGCTCGTGCAACTCGTCGAAATCATTCCGACCGATGCGATTACCTCTCCGCCGCAGGTGGAAGTACTCCCGTTGCAGGACGCAGTCCAAGAAGCCTGGGAGAAACGTCCGGACGTGCGCCAGGCGGAAATTGATCTGGAAAATCGTGGCATCAACGTCAAGGCCACCCGCAACGCACTACTGCCCACCCTGAGTGTGTTTGCGCAGTGGGGTGCGCAGGGTCTGGCGGGCAATTCGCTGGTCAGCGGCACGCCTTTTATTGTTCCGGGCACGCAGGTCGTGGACAGCAGCGGCACACCGGTGCCCAATCTGTTTGTCCCGCGCACGATTACACCGGTGGCGGGAGTCAACACCGAAGGCTTGCCCTCGGCGCTCGAAGAAGTCATCAACAACCGATTCCCTACCTATTCGGCAGGTTTCACGCTGAACGTGCCGATCCGCAACCGCTCCGCACAGGCCGATGCCGCTCGTGCCCTGCTCGAGCAACGTCAGGCGGAAACGCGACTGCGGCAGTTGCAGAACAACGTCGTCGTGGAAGTCCGCAACGCGCAGATTGCCCTGGAGCAGTCGCGGGCCCGCGTCGAAGCGGCGCAAAAGGCGCGCGAGCTGGCTGAACGCACCCTGGACGCCGAACAGAAAAAATATCAGCTCGGCGCCTCCACCATTTTCTTTGTCATTCAGGCTCAACGCGACCTAGCGCAGGCCCAGGCGCAGGAAATCCGCGCCATGGCCGACCTGCTCAAGGCCCGAGTCGAATTTGACCGCGCCCTGGGCCGCACGCTCGAGGTGCACAACATTGAAATCGCTGATGCGCTCGATGGACAGATCGAGCGTGTGCCCAACATTCCGGGTCGGATCGAAGCCGCTTTGCTCCCCGCCGGAGCAAAATACTGATCTCCAGCGGCGCGTATCGAACCAGCAGGGGCGGGCTTCCCCGCCCCGTTTTTTTTTGCGTTGGGAATCCGTGCGCACCCACCAGATGACATTGCTAGCGCTCTCGCTTATGATTGCTCGTATGGCAACTCTCACGACATTTCGGCCGGAGTCACGCCCATGAGCCAGCAGGAGAAAACCCCAGTCACCATCGAAGAGCACGGCAAACGCCGGCCTTCTCAGCGCGAAAAAGAATGGGAGGAGAAAACGCTCGCCCCAGCCATGGAACGTGCTCCGGAACGGCTCAAGGAGTTCACCACGACCAGCGGCCATCCCATCCGGCGACTGTACACACCGGCAGACCTGGCCGACTGGGACCCGGAGCGCGACCTGGGCTATCCCGGCCAGCCGCCTTACACCCGTGGCATCCACGCGACGATGTACCGCGGCCGGCTCTGGACTATGCGGCAATTCGCCGGCTTCGGCACCGCCGCCGACACGAATCGGCGCTTCCACTACCTTCTCAAACAGGGCCAGACCGGCCTTTCAGTGGCTTTCGACCTGCCCACCCTGATGGGCTACGACTCCGACCATCCGCTCGCCGAAGGTGAAGTCGGCAAATGTGGGGTAGCCGTCAGTTCGTTGGCGGATATGGAAGTCCTTTTCGAGGGCATCCCGCTCGGCGACGTTACCACCTCGATGACCATCAACTCACCGGCTGCTGTGCTCTGGGCCATGTACCTGGCCGTGGCGGAAAAACAGGGAGTGGATTGGAAACGGCTCGGGGGCACCATCCAGAACGACATCTTGAAGGAATACATCGCCCAGAAGGAGTACATCTATCCGCCCGAGCCTTCGATGCGGCTGGTGATCGATACATTCGAATTCGGCATCAAGCACACACCGAAATGGAATGTCATCTCCATTTCCGGCTATCACATTCGAGAAGCGGGCTCGACCGCAATCCAAGAGCTGGCCTTCACCCTGCGCGACGGCATCGAATACGTCGAGTGGGGCATTCGTCGCGGGCTCGATGTGGACGAATTCGCTCCGCGGCTTTCTTTCTTTTTCAATGCCCACAACGACTTCTTCGAAGAAATCGCCAAGTACCGCGCTGCCCGGCGCATCTGGTACAAGACGATGCGCGAGCGTTTCGGCGCCAGAAACGAGCGCTCCTGGATGCTTCGCTTCCACACGCAGACGGCAGGCTGCTCGCTCACCGCGCAGCAACCCTACAACAACGTGGTGCGCACAGCGATTCAGGCTCTCGCGGCCGTGCTCGGCGGAACGCAGTCTTTGCACACGAATTCGCTCGACGAGGCCTGGGCGCTGCCCACCGAATTCGCCGCCACACTCGCGTTGCGCACGCAGCAGATCATCGCCTACGAAAGCGGAGTGGCGAACACCGTGGACCCGCTCGGGGGCAGCTACTTCGTCGAAGCCCTCACCAACGAGGTCGAGCGCGGCGCCTGGGACTACATCGAGAAAATCGACGCCCTGGGGGGGATGATCGCCGCTATCGAACGTGGCTACCCGATGCGAGAAATTGCCGAGGCCAGCTATCGTTATCAGATGGCCGTGGACAAAAAAGAAAAAATCATCGTCGGCGTCAACGAATACGTCGGCGAACACGAACCGATCGAAATCCTGCAGATCGACGAAAGCGTGGCCCGTTCCCAGGCCGAGCGGCTGACTCATCTGCGCCGAGAACGTTCCCAGAACGAGGTGCAGCGCCGCCTCACCGCGCTCCGCAAGGCCGCGGCAGGCACGGAAAATTTGATGCCGTACATCTATGACGCCGTCAAGGCCTACGCCACTCTGGGCGAAATCTGTGACGCGATGCGCGACGTCTTCGGCACCTACGAGGAATCCGCCATCACATAACAATCTCAACTGCCCCTGGCTGGGCACTCAGACTCACACGAAGGATTTTCCGGCTTCGACCCCGGAGGTTTCGGGGAAACCGTATCTGCGAGGAGATGGCATGCGATATCTAGTTGGGTGTGGATTCACGCTGTTTCTGGTTGCCCTGCTGACGGGCTTCCCCACCTTTGCGCAAGTTCTGGAGACAACGAGCGGCTTTGTCGCTACTCCGGACGGCGTCAACATCCATTATCTCACCGCAGCCCCACCCGAGAGCTCCGCTGCCGGCCCGAGCCTGCTGTTTATCCCGGGCTGGACGATGCCCGCCTGGATCTGGGAGCACCAGATCGCCCAATTTTCGAAGTCCCACCGCGTCGTGGCCATCGACCCCCGCGGTCAAGGAAAATCCGAAAAGCCCAACGATGGATATGATCCCGCCACACGGGCACGGGACCTCCGAGCTGTCGTGGAAACACTGAAGTTGGCTCCGGTTGTACTCGTGGGCTGGTCGATGGGCGTGCAGGAAGTGGCAGCGTACCTGGACCAGTTTGGCACCGATGGCGTGGCCGCGGTGGTTTTGGTGGATGGGATCGCCGGGGGACCGTACGACCCGGAAGTTTCTCCTCGGATGTTGCAGTGGGTGGCGTCGTTCGGTCGCAACCGACGTGCCGCGACCGAAGCGTTCGTCCGCAGCATGTATCGCCGGCCACAAAGCGAAGCCTATCTACGACGCGTCACGGAAGCTGCGCTCGCTACCCCGACCGATTCCGCAATGATGCTGTTTGTGAGCGCATTTACCAGCGACCTGCGGCCGGCGCTCACCAAGTTCGACAGGCCAACCTTGATTGTGGTCGCCTGGGCCGAAGGGAATCCGTTCAACGCACTCTACGAAGAGCTGCACCAGAAAATTCCGGGCTCGCGCTTCGAAAAACTCCAGAGGGTCGGCCACGCGCTGTTCGTGGACGACGCAGAACGATTCAATTCCCTGCTGACCGACTTCCTCGTTGCTGCGGATGCTTTCCACCACCCGGCTGCCTCCAAGCCAGCACCGCTCCCGTAGAAGTTGCTCAGAAACTTCCGCCAGTCTCTCAGCCTTCAACTGGGGCACCCGACAACTCTAGCCTTGGCCGTGCAGCCCATGCTGTTCCCGCGCTGGGGGGGCTGACGGTGGTCGGTAGGAAATTTTTCGGTCCGTTGAAACCTCTCCGCGAAATAAGAATCGAATATTTGGAAAGTTTCTCCATAAGGAGACGAGTTGAATTGTACGGTAGGGATATAACGTGTCCGCGCAAGCGATCTTCTTGCCGCTATCCGCCCAGGTGAGGAGGTTACGTCCATGGCAGAACTACAGCCCATTCCCACGCTGCCCACGCAGCCATTTCGCGTAGATGTCACATTGCACGAGTTGTTGCAACAACCGTCTTCGCCGCCAGCGCCGCGCCCCTCCGCCGAGGGGAAGACGCTTCCCACCCCCGTTTTCCCCCAGCATCCGGAATTGCTCCATGAAGTGGACGAGGCCGACCGGGCCGCGCACGAGGCTGTTGTCCGAACAGGTCGCCGGCACTGGCCCGCCTCGCGCATCTGGAAAACCATGCGGGGCTGGATGTTTCCCTATTTCAAGTCGCGCCTGCTTCCCGGCGACTTTCAGCCCATCATCGCGTATCTCTTCACGGAATGGAAATGCAACCTCGACTGCCACTACTGCTGGTCCTATGACAACCGCGTCAAGGGCATGACCGAAGACACGGCCCGGCGCGCGATCGACTGGCTGCATTCGACACCCTGTCGTGTCCTCGCCCCCACCGGCGGCGAGCCGCTTCTGCGCCCCGATTTCGTGCACAAAGTTGTCTACTATGCGGCGAAACGAGGCTTCTGGGTTTATCTCGCAACCAACGGGCGCTTGCTCCGCCCTGGGGTCATCGACCGCCTTGCCGACGCTGGAATCGCCACCATCAATTTTGCGGTCGACTCGATTCGGGAAAAGCCCGGGCTCCCGAAAGCGTTCGAGCACGTTCGCGACTATTTCGAGTATCTCGTCCATCGTCAATACCGCTATGGGTACACCGTCTTTTTCAACACCAACATCTGTCGCAACAACATCGAGGATGTGAAGGAGCTCGCCAAAATCGCTCATGACCACGGCATTTCCATCACCTTCCATATCAATGAGGCGCCGATGCTGGAGCAGAGCCACTTCAAGCACCTCCATGAAAATCAGACCTACATTCGTCCTGAGGATTTTCCCATAGTGGATGACCTTCTCGATTGGCTCATCGAAAAGCAGCGGGAGGGCTGGAAGATGGTGGATTCCATCCCCCGGTTGCAGAAGATGAAAGAGTTCATGCGCGGCCGCGGGGAGCACTGGGGCTGTCGTGCCGGTCAAAACTGGCTGATTATCCGCACCGACGGGACCTTGGCGCCTTGCTTCCCCATGTACAACGCAAAGTACAACTGGGGTACCGTAGAAAATCCCCGATTCGACCGAAAGCAACTCTCGGAGATGAAACAGGGCTGCGAACCGCACTGCTTCTCTACACTCGGCTACAACCTTGCGTACTGTTACAGCGCCGAGCGAGTGATTCGCTGGCTGTTCAAGCAAGCGTTGCGGGGCTTTCAGGGGGTAACCGGCAGCTTCGATTGAAACACCATGGCTGGCGCTCCGGGACCGGCCGCAGGACTCCCGGTCAATAGAGGTGTACACACGCTCCAGGCACTATCCTGTTGCGACAAATTCGAGTATGCTTTTTACCGATGGTCGAGCGAAAGATTCGAGTCCTGGTGGCCAAGCCCGGCCTGGACGGACATGACCGCGGCGCCAAAGTGATTGCGCGCGCCCTGCGCGACGCCGGCATGGAAGTCATCTACACCGGTCTACGCCAGACGCCGGAGATGATTGCCTCGGCTGCCGAGCAGGAAGACGTCGACGTCATCGGCCTCTCCATTCTCTCCGGTGCCCACATGACGATCTGCCGTCGGCTGATGGACCTGCTGCAGGAGAAAGGCATGACCGACGTGCTCGTCTTGCTGGGCGGTACCATCCCCGAAGCCGACTTCCCCGCTCTCCGCGCCATGGGCATTGCCGAAATTTTCCTCCCCGGCACTTCCACCCAGCAGATTGTCGAGTACATTCGCCAAAACGTCCGCCGCGGCCAGCCGGCGCAGACCTGACCGTGATCACTTCGCGCGCACCGGTGCGCACCGAGCTGCGGGAGGGTGTCCTGCTGATTCAACTCAACGACCCGAGCGATCTGCCCGGGCAGACCCGTCGGGGCTTGCCGCGCCTGAATCGCCCTGTGCTGGCTGCACTGCACGAACTTCTGGTGCACGCTCGAGCGCGGCCCGGGTTGCGCGGGATCGTGCTGACCGGTACCGAACAAGCGTTCGCTGTCGGAGCCGACCTGACGGAAGTCAGTCGCCTGACCCCGCTGGAAGCCATGCGCTATGCCGCCCACGGGCAGGCGCTGATGCAGGCTCTCGAACGCTGTCCCTGCACGGTCGTGGCTGCGGTGCGTGGCTGGTGTCTGGGCGGCGGCTTCGACTTGGCGTTAGCTTGCCATCTGCGCGTGGCCACGTCCGACGCACGTTTTGGCCACCCCGGCGCGGCCCTTGGCCTGATGACCGGCTGGGGAGGAACGGCTCGGCTGCCGCGCATCGTTGGCCGTGCCCGTGCCAGGGAACTGCTTGCCACGGGACGGACGCTATCGGCCACCGAGGCGCACTCCTGGGGACTCGTTGCGCGCATCGTCACACCGGATCAACTGTTTCCGCTGGCTTTTCAACTTGCCCGCGCCAACCCGTCTGGCCCCGGCTGGGTTTTCCCCTCAGCATGAATTTACTGGACACTGCTGTCTGGCTGTGCTAGGCTTGCCTTGCGTTTGTTGCTCTTGTAGGACCTTTCGTACCGACAGCAAAGGCCGCAAGTGCCAAACTTGCGGCTTTTTTGTTGCGGCTGGAGGCGTACGCAAAGCACCAAATAGCTTTACAAAACGAGGAAACAGCAGTGAGAGAACAAGGAATCGTGAAGTGGTTCAACGCCAGCAAGGGCTACGGCTTCATTCGCCGGGAGTCCGGTGAGGACGTTTTCGTGCATTTCTCTGCCATCCAGGGCGACGGCTACCGCTCGCTCAACGAAGGACAGGCAGTGGAATTCGAAGTCGTCCGCGGCCCCAAGGGGTTGCAGGCGTCGAACGTCACCAGCCTGTAAGGTCTCCAGGCGGGCCAGCCGTCGGCTGGCCCGCTTTTTTTCTCCGCAGGGAGCGCACGACCGCAAAGCTGGCCACTGGAACGTGCGGTGCCTGCTGAAACCAGCCTGACCCATTCCGGTCTAATTCCCTATATACTGTTCCGCTTGCGACGTCGCCGCCGCAGAGTTCCGACGCGGCCATACCGCGTCGTTCGCGCGAGGTGAAACCTTGGCGAGTGAAATCATCCCTACGCAGATCGATCCCCGCTCGAAAGAATTCCAGGCACGCAGTCGCGTTCTGGTGGACTTGCTCACGGAGATCAAAAATCAAGAAGAGCAGATTGCCCAGGGGGGCGGGCCGAAGGCAATCGAGGCCCAACACAACAAGGGTCGGCTTACAGCGCGTGAGCGGATTGCACGCCTACTGGACCCCGACACATCGTTCTTCGAGCTGGGTCGGTTCGCCGCCTGGGAAATGTACCAGGAATGGGGCGGGGCGCCCGCCGCGGGTACCATCACGGGTCTGGGGCGCGTCGCTGGTCGGCTCTGCATGCTGATTGTCAACGACGCCACCGTCAAGGCCGGCGCCTTCTTCCCCATGACCGCCAAAAAAGTCATCCGCGCACAGAACATCGCTATCGCCAATCACATCCCGACTATCTATCTGGTGGATTCCGCCGGCGTGTTTCTGCCGTTGCAGGAAGACGTTTTCCCCGATACAGACGATTTTGGCCGCGTCTTCCGCAACAATGCAGTGATGAGCGCCATGCGAATCCCGCAGATTGCCGCCATCATGGGCATGTGTGTGGCCGGCGGCGCCTACCTGCCGGTGATGTGCGACACGGTGCTGATGACGGAGGGTTCCGGCCTGTTCCTGGCTGGCCCGGCGCTGGTGCAGGCTGCCATCGGGCAGAAGGTCAGCGCTGAGGAGCTGGGTGGCGCTCGCGTCCATGCGCAGATCAGCGGCACGATCGACTTCCGCGAGCCAGACGATGAATCCTGCCTGCGCCGAATTCGTTCGCTGGTCGGCCAGCTCGGTGCACCCCCCGAACCGCGCTTCAACCGCATCGCCCCGGAGCCGCCGGCCTACCCGCCGGAGGAAATCTACGGCATCTTCTCCTCCGACCCAGCGAAGACCTACGACATGCGCGAAATCATCGCCCGCATCGTGGACGGCAGCCGCTGGGAAGAGTACCGCGCCGAGTACGGACAGACCGTGCTCTGCGGCTATGCGCGCATCGGCGGCTGGTCGGTCGGCATCGTGGCCAACCAGAAAAAACATGTCCAGACGGTTGCGCCGGGCACCGGCGAGCGCCGCCTCGAGTTCGGCGGGGTGATCTATACCGAATCGGCCGAAAAAGCCGCCCGCTTCATCATGGACTGCAATCAGCAGTTGATTCCGCTCATCTTCCTGCACGATGTGAACGGTTTCATGGTCGGCAAGGAAGCCGAATGGAGCGGCATTATCCGCGCTGGCGCCAAAATGGTCAACGCGGTCTCGAACAGCGTGGTGCCGAAAATCAGCGTCATCTGCGGAGGCAGCTTCGGCGCCGGCCACTACGCCATGTGCGGGAAAGCCTACGACCCGAGGTTCATCTTCGCCTGGCCCACGGCCCGCTACGCCGTCATGGGCGGTGACCAGGCTGCCGGTACCCTGGTGGATATCAAGTTGAAGCAGCTCGAACGGGAAGGCCGAAAACTAAGCGAGCAGGAAAAACACGAGCTGTTCGAATCGGTCCGCGCGACCTATGAACACCAGACCGATCCGCGCTACGCCGCAGCCCGGCTCTGGGTAGACGCCCTGATCGATCCGGCCCAGACGCGTGAAGCATTGATCTGGGCACTCGAAGCCGCAGCCTTGAATCCCGAAGTCCCTGAGTTCAAAACCGGCGTGCTCCAGACCTGAAACCAGACCCGTTCAGACCGTTTCCTGCTGTGTTATGCTGGAAGTCGATGGCCGTCAAACTCATCGAATGCCCACGCGACGCCTGGCAGGGGTTGGATCGCATCATTCCGACCGAGGAGAAAACGGACTATTTGCGGGTCCTGCTCGAAGCCGGCTTTCGGCACATCGATGCGGTCAGCTTTGTCTCCCCGAAGCACGTGCCGCAGATGGCCGATAGCGAGCAGGTACTGCAGCGGCTGGCCGATGCCGGTCTGCTCGAACGCTACCAGCCTGAAATCATCGGCATCGTGGTCAACGAAAAAGGCCTGGAGCGAGCCCTGGCCGCGCCTGGAGTCACCACACTCGGCTATCCCTATTCCATCTCCGCCTACTTCCGCCGTGCCAATGCGAATATGTCGCGCTCGGAATCGCGGGCCTTGGTCGAAACCCTGCACCGGGAGACTCGTGCCGCCGGCCGTGGCCTGGTTGTGTACATCTCGATGGCCTTCGGGAATCCGTATGATGAGCCGTGGGGGCCGGAGCTGGTCATCGAAACGTTCGAGTGGCTGAAATCGGTCGGCGTCAGCACCGTATCCCTGGCGGACACGGTGGGGCTGGCCACCCCGCGAGACGTCCGCGACCTGTTCCTGGCCACAGCGCGCGAAGCCGAAGGGCTCGAAGTCGGCGTGCATCTGCACAGCCGTCCCGAAGGAGCGGTCGAAAAAGTATTGGCGGCATATGATGCCGGCTGCCGTCGGTTCGACTGCGCCCTGACGGGCCTGGGTGGCTGCCCATTTGCCGGAGACGAACTGGTCGGCAACATCCCCACCGAATCCGTTGTTGCCGCGCTCACCCAGCGCAACGTGAACGTCGGACTCGCACCGGAGGCGTTGGAACGCGCCCTCGCCGCCACGCGCGAGCTCCGCCGCAAGTACGCTCACGCCCTGGTGCACTAGCCGCTCCGCTGCTACAGCGGTGGCTGACGCTTGCGTCTCATCCGCCTTGCCTCTATTCTTGTGCCATGTCGTACGCTACGCTGAAGCTGGAATTCGATGGCCCCATTGCCATCCTAACGCTGCATCGTCCGGAAAAACGCAACGCCATCTCGGCAGCAATGCTCGAGGAACTGCCCGCAGCACTGGCCGAACTCGGAGCCAGTCCCGCCCGCGTGCTGATACTGACCGGCGCCGACAAAGCCTTCTGCGCGGGCATGGATTTGGAGATGCTCCTGGCCACTGCCACGCAACCGCCCGAAGCCCACCGAGCAGACTCGCAACGCATGGCGCGCCTGTTCGAAGCGCTCTACGAATTCCCGCGACCCACGATCGCTGCCGTGAACGGCGCAGCCATCGCCGGCGGCTGTGGCCTGGCAACTCTGTGCGACTTCGTGCTGGCGGTTCCCGAGGCAAAGTTTGGCTACACCGAAGTGCGCATCGGCTTTCTGCCCGCGATTGTCTCTGTGTTCCTGCGCCGACAGGTGGGCGAGCGGTTGGTGCGCGATCTGCTGCTCACCGGCCGCCTGCTGGATGCCGCCGAAGCTCTGCGGATCGGCCTCGTGAATGAGGTCGTTGCTGCCGAACAACTGATGCCTCGTGCGCGGGAGCTGGCCAACACGCTGCTGGCCAACAGTCCCACCAGTCTGGAGCGCACAAAAACGCTGCTGCGCGCGCTGGTCCGAGAATCGCTGGAACGCGAGCTGGCCATCGCCATCCACGAAAACGCAGCCATCCGCGCCACGCCGGATTTCCGCGAAGGCATCGCGGCGCTTCTCGAAAAGCGCAAGCCGGTCTGGCGCGGCCCGGCCTGACCAGCCCGCCGGTTGCATCGTGCCGCCAGCTTTGCTGGCGGCCGTGTTTCCGCTACACTGACGCGACGATGGCTGAAGCGAGCACCACCCTGCGCGTGCGCTATGCCGAAACCGATCAAATGGGCGTAGCGTATTATGGTAACTACTTCACCTGGTTCGAGGTGGGCCGCGTCGAGCTGCTCCGCCAGCTAGGCTTTCGCTATCGCGACATGGAAGAGCAGGATAACAGCTATATCGTGGTGGCTGAAGCCCGTTGCCAGTACAGGCGACCAGCGCGTTTCGATGATCTGCTGCGGATCGTCACGCGCGTCGCGGAATCCCGCAGCCGCTCGATTCGCTTCGCCTACGAAATCTACAACGAAGAAACCGGTGAACTGCTCGCTACCGGCGAAACGACCCATGTCATCTGCGACGCGAACGGCCGCCCGCGCGCGCTGCCGGAAAAATATCGCAAATATTTCCCGCTGACGAACGCCCCGTCCCCCGATCCCCGCCCATGACCACCACCGTAGCACTGACCGGTAACGATCTGACGCTGGAGCAACTCGAACAGGTCGTTTTGGGCAACGCCCGTGTTGTGTTGGATGCGGAGGCCCGCCGACGCATGGAGGCTTCGCGCGCGGTCGTCGAGCGCATGCTGGCGGCCGGCAATGCAGCTATCTACGGCATCAACACTGGCTTCGGCGAACTCGCCACCGTACGGATTTCGGCTGATCAGCTTCGGCAGTTACAACTGAATCTGGTTCGCAGCCACGCCTGCGGCGTCGGCCCGCCGTTCAGCGAGGCCGAAGTACGCGCGATGATGCTGCTGCGCGCCAACACGTTGGCGAAGGGCTACAGTGGTGTGCGTCCTGTGGTGGTGGAAACGCTCTGTGCGATGCTGAATGCCGGCGTCCATCCGGTGGTCCCTGCGCAGGGCAGTGTGGGCGCTTCGGGTGATCTGGCGCCGCTGGCCCATCTAGCCCAGGTGGTCATCGGCGAGGGGGAGGCCTTTTACGGAATGGGCCGTATGCCCAGCGGCGAAGCCCTGCGACGCGCCCGCATCGCACCGCTGGTCCTGGAGGCCAAGGAAGGGTTGGCTTTGCTGAACGGCACCCAGGCGATGCTCGCGCTGCTTGCTTTGGCGCTGCGGGAAGCGGAAATCCTGGCAGACACTGCCGATGTGGCCACCGCACTTTCGCTCGATGCTTTGCGCGGCAGCCCCGCAGCGTTCGACGAACGTATCGCTGCTGTACGTCCCCATCCCGGCCACGCCGTCACAGCGCGCAACGTGACCCGCTTGAATCGGGGCAGTGCCATTCGCGAGTCGCACCGCTCTCCCGAACGCGACCCCCGCGTGCAGGATGCCTACAGCCTGCGCTGCGCCCCGCAGGTGCACGGCGCCGTTCGCGATGCCCTGAGCGCGGTGCGTTGCACCCTGCTGGCTGAGCTCAACGCAGCCACCGACAACCCGCTTGTCTTCGCCGATTCCGGTGAAATCCTCAGCGGCGGCAATTTTCACGGGCAGGCGCTGGCCATGGCCGCCGACCAGCTTGCGGTAGCGCTGGCTGTGCTTGTCGGCATCAGCGAACGTCGCATCGAGCACATGACCAACCCCGCCACCAGTCTGTTACCCGCTTTTCTGACCACTCGACCCGGTCTGAATTCCGGCTTCATGATGCCTCAGATTGTTGCCGCCGCGCTGGTGGCTGAAACGAAAGCCTCGGCGATACCGCATTCGGTGGATTCCATCCCCACCTCGGGCAATCAGGAAGATTATGTCTCGATGGGCATGGGTGCGGCGCGGCGGCTGCGCCCGATGCTGGAAAACGTAGCCAATGTGCTGGCCATCGAACTGCTTTGCGCCTGCCAGGGTATAGACCTGCTGGCACCGCTCACTACTGGCGAGCAGGCCGCTCGGGCATACCGGCTGGTACGCTCCGTTTCTGCACGGCTGGACGAAGACCGTTCCCTGGCTCCCGATATCATTGCGGTGGCTCGTCTGATTCGTGAAGGTCGGTTCGCTGAGCTGGTCCGCTGATGCAGAACGGCGCACTGACCGATGGCTTCCACGAAGGATTACGAAACGGTGGGACGTGAAACGTGCCCGCCTCAGGGTTCGCGCGCCCAGCCGGCCGGCAGCCCTTTGCGGCGCAGTTCGTCTTCCAGCGCGGCCAGTTGCTGCTGGAGCTGCGCGATTTCAGCGTCTTTCTGACGAATTTTCTCGACGTGGGCGTTGATTTTGGAGCGATCGAATTCCTGCCGCAAGGTCTCCTGCGGGTCAGACGAGTACTGCGTGAGCAACAGATTGAGCTCGCGCTGCAGGATGTCGCGTTCTTGCTGAGCCAGCCGAAGTTTCTCGCGCGCCTCTGCGAAGCGTTTGCGCCAGGCGGCTTCGCTGTCCGGGTCTTCCTTTTGTCCCGCGGCTGCATCCACAGCCTGGCCCGCTGTTGTCGCTGCGGTGCCGGCGCCGGCTCCGCCCACTACCGACACGGCACCGCCCGCCGGCAGATTGTCGTTAGTGAAGACCTGACGGGCTTTCGGCGCGTCTTTCTTCTGCTCCCGCGCACGCCGTGCCGCTTCCGCCACAGAAGGTTTCTGCGGACTGGCCTGTGCTGGCGGGGCAGGTTCAGCCGGCTTCGCGGTCGGCGGCTGCTGGGCAAAACCAGGTGCGGCCAGCACCAAGCTGAGGACGAGCAGAATCCGGTGGCGCATGGCAGAGTCTCCTTTTAGCTTAGATGCGCGCCGCAACCGATTCAATGGCTTCCGAGGCCGGAGTGCGCCGCAAGGGTAACGTAAGAAGGAATTCAGCGCCACCTTCGGGACGGTTTCGGGCTTCGACCGTGCCGCCGTGCTGCAGGACGATCTTCTGCACCACGGCCAGCCCCAAGCCGGTACCCTGCGATTTGGTCGTGTAAAACGGCAGGAAGATTTTCGGCAGTTCTGCGGAGGCAATCCCCGGGCCGTTGTCCAGCACCGCAACCACCTGCACGGGGTGGCCTGCCTGCTCCAGATACGTGCCGCGAACCCACACCCGGCCGTCCGGCTGGCCGGCAACGGCTTCCGCACCGTTCCGCACCAGGTTCAGCAGGACTTGGCGCAGCAGGCCTTCGTCGCCGGCGACTTCTCCGAATTCACCTTCTGCAGTGACCGTCACGCCGGGCATCGCTTCGCGCACTTCGCTCACCACGCGCTCTACCAGTGGAGCCAGTTCCACTTCGCCGGGTTCGATCTCGAGCGGCCGGGCAAACCGCAGGAACTCCATCACGACATGGGAGAGAGCGCGCGTTTCCTGCATGATCCGGTTCGCCGCTTCGCGGATTTCGTCCGGGTCGGTTTCGTTGCGAATCATCTGAGCGTAGCCCTGGATGGTGGCCAGCGCGTTTTTGAACTCATGGGCAATGCCCGCGCTCATCTCGCCGAGCGCCGCCAAGCTCTCCTTCAACTGCATCTGACGCTGCAACGCGGCCAGCTCGGTGAGGTCGCTCAACAGAATCAGTGCGCCGGAGGCTCTCCGACCCGGGGGAAACGGCGAGGCGACGGCCCCGGACAACTGTGGCGGCAGAATCGGCGAGATGGTGACCCCCAGACGCCGCACGATGCCCGTCGGTGTGGCGTGATCCACTTCTTCCCGGCGAAACGTCTGCCCTTCGTTCAGGCAGGCCGCGACCAGTCGAGTCAGCGCGGATTGTCCGCCGAAGACTTCGCTATAGCGCCGGAAGCTGAGTGCGCGCATTCCCAGCGCTGCCTCTGCGGCTGGATTCGACGAAGTGATCAGCCCGGCCGAGTTGACAATCAGCATGCCGGTGGGCATGTTGCGGGTGACCGCTTCGCTGAGTCGCTCGGTTTGCTGCAATCGTTCTCGTTCGAGCCGGTGCAATCGCTCCAGTTCTTTTTCCTGTTCACGGAGTTTTTGAATCACACCCTGCATCGAAGCCGCAACAAACACCGCCGGATTCTCGCTACTGGGTGTGGAACGCTCCGGCTCATCCAGCCGGCGCCGCGACCCCGCCAAATACCGACGCAGCGCAGCGCTGAACAGGAACACGAGCACCAGCACGACGGGCACGAACACCAGTCCCGTCAAAAGCCACAGCACCCATGATTCTGGTGAAACCATGCGAATTCCTCAAAAGCCAGCCACGCGCTGGTACCAAGCAATCACCGGCGCACCGAAAAACACGGTGACCAGCGCCGCACCTGCCAGAAATGAACCGAAGGGAAGCTCATAGTCGCTGCCCTTGCGCCAAGCGAGAATGTACAGCAAGCCCAGCACGCTGCCGCCCAGCGACCCGAGCAGAATAGCCAGCAGGGTGCGCTTCACTCCTAGAAACGCACCGACCATCAGCATCATTTTGACGTCGCCCAATCCCATCCCCTCGCGTCCCCGCAGCCGGAAATAGCCTTCCCCGACCAACCACAGCAACCCTCCGCCCAGCGCTGCACCTGCCAGCGCATCCACGAACGCCAGTACCGGGTCCGGCGGAGGCATGGCGAACAATTTCTGGGAAAGCCATAGCGCGGTGCCATCGCCCGGCCCGCTGAAGAAACTGAATCCGAACCCGATGGCCAGGCCCGTGTAGTTCACCGCGTCCGGCAGAATGCGTTCGCGCAGGTCAGAAAAGAACAGCACAACGAGCAGCGCAGCAAAAGCCATCCATTTTGCACCAGTGACCGTAGCGCCGAACGCGCCATAGCAGGCCACGAACAGCAGCCCCGTCAGCAACTCCACGACCGGATAGAGCGGAGAGATCCCCGCGCGACAGTGCCGGCATCGTCCGCCGAGCAGCAGAAAACTGACCACGGGAAGGTTGTCCCAGGCGCGAATCTGTACCCCGCAAGACGGGCAGCGCGAACGCGGTCGCACCACCGACTCGCCGCGCGGCAGGCGGTAGATGCAAACATTCAGGAAACTGCCGATCACCAGCCCCAGCACGAACACAAAAATTTCGCCCACGCTGAAAAATCTGACACAACGACGCCACCGCTACAAGCCAGCCGCCGGCGTCGGTGCCCGATGCAGCAAGACAACCCGTCTCCGCCCACTCCGAAGGCCCTCCTTTGCCGTTCGGCGTGAGTCTGGCCCACCTCACTGCACGCGGCTACCGTTCCGGTTGTGTTGCCGCTAAACTCTTTCCGCGGATGCGCTTGCTAGAACGCCAAATTCGCCGCTACGAACATCTTCGCTGGGCGCGCGACAACAACCGCCGCGTGCTTCCTTTTGCCTGGGGCCTGGAACACATCGGCGGACGCGCCGAAGAACCCGACCCGCGGGCCTGGCTCGCTGCCTGGGCGGAACGCACCGTAGCGGAAAGCGACCAGTGGTATGCCACCCAGGCCGCTCCGGACTACCGCCTGGAGGGTGATTGGCTTACGTTCACCAGTGCCGTCCCATCCCCCTGGCCGGAGAACAATCGCGTGTACGCACGCTTCTTCCCTGCGCGCAAAGCCGGGCCAGCCGTGCTCGTGCTACCGCACTGGAACGCAAAGCCCGATGCCTATCTGGCTGTGTGCCGTTGGTTGAACGCGCTAGGCATCACCGCGTTGCGGTTGAGTCTGCCCTACCACGATGCGCGTGCTGTTCCGGGCCACGACCGCGCCGATCACCTGGTCGGCCCCAATCTGGGACTGACGCTTCAGGCGAATCGCCAAGCCGTGCTCGACGCTCGCCGCTGTCTCCGCTGGCTGGAGCAGATGGGCTACAACCGGCTCGGCCTGCTGGGCACTTCGATCGGCAGCTCCATCGGCTTCATCACCATGGCCCATGACCCGGCCGTGCGGGCCGGCGCGTTCCTGCATGTCTCGACCTATTTCGGCGACGTGGTGCGCACCGGCTTGACCACCGCTCACGTGTGGGAAAGCCTGCGCACCCGCGTCACCGCCGAAGAGTTGCGCCATTTCTGGTCGCCGATTAGTCCTTTTCCCTACCTCGGCCGAGTTCGCTGCCGCCGTCCCCGGATTCTGGTGATCAGTGGTCGCTACGATGCCACTTTCTTGCCGGAGTTTTCTGCGGAGCTGCTGACGGCTATGCGCCAGCAGGGGATCGAATTCGAAGCTTTCTTGATGCCGGTCGGCCATTACACGCTGGAACTCCCGCCGTTCAGCTATGCGGCCGGATTACGCTTCGGTACCTTCCTGTTTCGTCATTTGGCCTGAATGGTTTCTCGGCTGCCTGCCGGATCGTTGCTGCGTTAGCAACAGTACCGACTGCTACGTTCCTGTCTCTTCTGCCGTCGTGGTAAAAAGGCAGGCATGAGCACCACCATCGCTCCGACCGAATCGTCCACGCGCAGCGGTAAGCGGCCGAAACTCATCCTGGAACCCATCCTGATTGTGGAAGACAAAGCCGAGCTGCGGGCCATGCTTCAGAAGGCACTCGAGCGCACCGGCTACAGCGTAGAAAGTGTGGCCGACGGAAGTGAAGGCATCGAAAAAGTACGTTCGCGCCGCTACCTGGTCGTGCTCACGGACCTGAAATTGCCCGGGGCCAGCGGCATCGAGGTCCTCCGGGCGGTCCAGCAGGCCGACCCCACTGTGCCCGTGGTGATCATGACTGCCTACGGGTCGATCGAAGAAGCCGTTACCGCCATGAAAGAAGGTGCGTTCGATTTCATTCAGAAGCCGATCGATCTCGATCACCTCAAACTGCTCATCGAGCGGGCCGCGCGACAGCAGGAACTGCTCCGGGAGAACATCCTGCTTCGCGAGGAATATTCTGCGCGCTATGGTTTTCCGCGGATTGTCGGTGAGCATCCACTCATGCAGGAGCTCTCCGGGCAGGTGCAGCGGCTCGCCGCCACCGATACCACCGTACTTCTGCTGGGGGAAAGCGGTACCGGCAAGGAGCTGTTCGCCCGGGCCATTCATCACTTAAGCGCCCGACGCGATCACCCGTTTGTGGCTCTGAACTGTGCGGCGATTCCCGAAGGCCTGGTGGAAACGGAGTTGTTCGGCCACGAACGCGGAGCGTTCACCGGCGCCGGGGCACGGAAGATCGGCAAGCTGGAAATGGCGCACCGGGGCACGATCTTCCTCGACGAGATTGCCGAACTGCCGCTCGGCATGCAGGCCAAATTGCTCCGCGTGCTCGAAGAGCGGCGCTTCGAGCGCGTCGGTGGTACCGTGCCAATCGAAATCAACGTGCGTATTTTGGCGGCCACGAACAAAGATCTTCAAGCCGCCGTTGCCGCCAAGCAGTTCCGCGAAGACCTCTACTTCCGCATCGCTGCGGTGCCGCTGCTAGTGCCGCCGTTGCGCGAACGCGGCGAAGATGTGCTGCTGCTCGCCGAACATTTCCTCGAAAAATTCCGGCGTGAATTCCGCAAGCCGCGCTTGACACTGGATGCGGCGGCCCGGGAACGCCTGCTCGGCTATCCCTGGCCCGGCAACGTTCGCGAGCTGCAGAACACCATCGAACGAGCGGCCATTCTCGCCATCGGAGATGAAATCTCGCCGGAGGATCTCCAGCTTCCCGCGCCGCGGCCCTCCCCGACGGAACTGCCTGCCGGCATGCTGCCCGCTGAATTCAACTGGGAAGGCTCTCTGGAAGACGTCACCAGCCGGGCGGTCGCACACCTGGAACGGTATCTGATCGAACGCACCCTGCGCGAGTGTCGGTGGAACAAAACCCGCGCCGCGGAAAAACTCGGCGTCTCCTACAAAACACTGCTGACCAAAATCCGCGCACACGGGCTGGAAAGTTGAACCACCGCTTCAGCCGCCTGCACGGCCCACCTTGCGCGCCGTGTAAAACGTCACCAGGCCGGCGGTCCACCGCTCCACTCGCACGTCCGCAAATCCGCTTGCGGTCAGCAACTGGGTGATGGCTTCCGGCGTGGGAAACGCGGCCACCGAAGCCGGCAAGTAGCTGTATGCGCCCCGGTCACCCGAAACTGTGGCCCCAATCCGGGGAAGCAGGCGCCGCACGTAGAAACGGCACAGGGGGGCCGACCAGCCGGCCGGCTCAGCAAATTCGAGGATGCCCAGCTCGCCTCCTGGCCGCAACACTCGAGCGATCTCCTGCGCACCCAGGGAATAGTTCGCTAAATTGCGGAATCCGAACGCCGCCGTCACCAGGTCGAAACTGTCCTCCGGAAAGGGCAGCGCCAGCGCATCCGCTTCGAGGAAACAGAACGCAAGCGACCCATCCGAAGCTGAATGGCAACAAAAGGCCATACCGACTTTTTCGCGGGCTCGCATCAACATCGGACGAGCGAAATCAGCACACACCAGGATCGGAGCGAGCGGTGTGGCGTGAAGTCTTCGGCGTTCGCGCAGTGCCCGCCGGGCCAGCGCCACGGCCAAGTCGCCGGTGCCACAGCACACATCGAGCACCCGCACGCCAGGGAGCGCCAGCAGGTGTCGAAACCGCAGCGCCGCGCGTCGCCGCCAAACGACATCCAATCCTAAGGAGAGCAGGTGATTCAGCAGATCGTAGCGCGGAGCGATCCGCGCAAACATTTCGCGCACCCAGCGGGCTGCCTCGGTTTCATCCTGTGCGCTGGCGGGGCGCGAACCGGTCGGCAACGGAGATGGAGTGCGAGAAGACATCAACGCACCCGCGGGTGGGTCTGGCGTAGTTGGCGAAGAATTTCCGGTAGCCACGCTTCCGGAATATCGTTGCGCACCTCGACGGCACCGATGCGCCGGGGCAGCACGAAGTGGAGCCGCCCGCCACGGGTTTTTTTGTCCGCGAACAGGGCCGCACGCAGCCGGGCCCAGCGCAGGCGTGGCAGCGCGGGCAGAGGTCCCACGCGACGAATCAGGCGCGCAATGCGTTCACCGTCAGTGTGGTGCAGCAGCCCCTGCGCCACAGCCATTTCCGTTTCGGCCAGCATCCCCCAGGCGACCGCTTCTCCGTGCCGAAACCGCCGGTAGCCGGTCAGCGACTCCAGCGCATGTCCGATGGTGTGTCCGAAGTTCAGCACGCGACGTTCACCGCCCACTTCCCGTTCGTCTCGGCCGACCACCTCGGCTTTGACGCGGACCGCACGGGCAATCACCCAGCTCAGTGCTTCGTGCCGCTGGGCCAGCACGGCATGGAGATGGCGTTCGAGAAAGGCAAACAGCCGCGCGTCCCGAATCACCCCGCATTTGATCACCTCGTACAATCCGGAGCGAAACTCGCGCGGGGGAAGTGTGCGTAGCGTAGCCAGCTCGCATAACACCAGGCGTGGCTGATGGAAGGCACCGACCAGATTTTTGCCCTCCGGCAGATTGACGCCGGTCTTGCCGCCGACGGCGGCATCCACCTGTGCCAGCAACGTGGTGGGCACCTGCACCACGCGCACGCCGCGGAGGTACACGGCGGCGGTGAAACCAACAACGTCGCCCACTACACCACCGCCCAGCGCGACCAGCACGGCATCGCGGTCGGCACCGGCGCGAGCCAGAGCGCGACACAGCCGCTCCGCCGTCGCCATTCGCTTGGCGACTTCGCGGTCCTCGAACAGAATCGCGCGACCCCTGCCGAGCGGCCGCAAACCCGCCTGCAATCGCTTGCCCCACCGCCGCCAGACACGCGGCGAGGAAAGAATGTAGAAACCGGAGGTTTTTCCGAGTTCGGCGAGCAGCACGCCAGCACGGCGCAGCACACCCTCGCCGATGACCACCGCATAGGACCCTGACGGCGCGTTGACCTTCACCCGGTGCATCCTGGGGCAGAACTCTAGCACAACTGCTTTCGGATTCTGTTGCGCGTTCGCCTGTACCGCCGTGCCCTCGTGCTAACATAACCGCCGCGGGTGGAACGAGGACGGATGTCCGCTGACGATCTCATTCAGGTCGACTTTGCCGTAGTCGGCTGCGGCATCGCTGGGCTGCGCGCCGCAATTGCCTTGGGCGAAGCCGGCAGCGTGCTGGTGCTGGCCAAGGACACGCTGACCGAATCGGCCACCGAGTATGCTCAGGGCGGCATCGCCGCTGCGCTCAGCGACGACGACGAGGTGACGCTCCACGAACAGGACACGCTGGCGGCAGGCGACGGGCTCTGCAACCTCGAAGCTGTGCGCATCCTGGTGCAGGAAGGGCCGCGCTACATTCAGGAATTGATGGACTGGGGCACGCGGTTCGACCGCGCGGGCACCCGCCTGGCCTTCACCCGCGAGGGTGCCCACAGCCGTTCGCGCGTGCTCCATGCCCAGGGCGATTCCACCGGTCGAGAAATCAGTCGCGCCCTGTTCGCCCGCGCCTCGGCCATCCGCAACATTCGCTTCTGTCCCCATGCGTTCACCACGGAGCTGCTCTGCGAAGAAGGCCGCGTGGTCGGGTTGCGCTTCCTCGACGAAGCCTCCGGTGCGCTTCGCACCGTCCGCGCCCGCGCAGTGCTGCTCGCCACGGGCGGTCTGGGACAGGTCTACAGCGAGACCACCAATCCAGAAGTCGCCACCGGCGACGGCATGGCCATCGCGTACGACGCCGGTGCCGTACTCAGCGACCTGGAGTTCGTTCAGTTTCACCCCACCGCGCTGGCGGTGAAGGGCGCGCCGCGGTTTCTCCTTTCGGAGGCGCTGCGGGGCGAAGGCGGTGTACTGCGCAATGCCGTTCTGGAACGTTTCATGAAGCGGTATCACGCAGCCCAGGAACTGGCCCCGCGCGACATCGTGGCGCGGGCCATCGTCTCCGAGATGCAGCGCACCGGCACCGAGTTCGTCTATCTCGACCTGACCCATCTCGGCTCCAACTTTCTGCGCAAGCGATTCCCGCGCATCTACGAAACCTGCCTGCGCTACGGGCTGGACATCGGCGAGGACTTGGTGCCCGTGCGTCCCGCCGCGCACTACGCCATGGGCGGCGTACGCACCGATTTGTGGGGACGCACCAGCCTGCCCGGCCTCTACGCGGCCGGCGAAACAGCGAGCACCGGTGTTCACGGCGCCAACCGCCTGGCCAGCAACTCTCTGCTCGAAGGGCTGGTGTTCGGTGCACGCGCCGGGCAGGCCATGGTCGAGGACGTCTGCTCCAGGGAAAGCTCGGCACGCGTATCCAAACTGGCCGGCAGCAAACACAAAACAGCTCGCGCCAGCCCCGGCAAAAGGAATCCGGTCCGGGATGCAGCTCCGGAGCGCGAGCCACGTTTCCGAAAAATTCAACAAATTCTCTGGCGCCAGGTAGGCATCATCCGCAACGGCACCGATCTCGACCAGGCCCTTGCAACGCTGCGCGCCATGGGGATCGAACGTCCCACCGCACCTTCTCGCGCCGCCTGCGAGCTCTACAATGTGTGGGTCCTGGGGCAGCTGATTGCGCGCTGCGCACTGGCCCGGAAGGAAAGCCGCGGCAGCCACTATCGTTCCGACTATCCCATCCGCAATGACGAGGAATTTGCTCGGCACTCGGTCGTGCAACGGGACCGTGAAGTGGAGTTTGCCTGAGGCAGGTCTAGCGCAGCCGCTGTTCGAGCACTGCGAGCGATTCCAGAATCACATGCCCGGTGATGGCCAGGCTGTGTGCGCTCAGCTTGTCGAGCGTATCTTCGCGGGTGTGCCAGTAGGGATATTCCCCGACCTCGACGATATCCACGGCCGGAACCCCACGGCGCACAAACGGCAGGTGGTCGTCTTCGATGGCATGCGTTTCGCTCACGAAAATGTGGCCATAGCCCAGACGCTCGGCCACGTCCCAGACCAAATCCACCAACCAGTCGGTGGAGTTCAGATCCCGCAGGAAACGCAGCTCGCGGTCGCCGACCATGTCGGCCAAAATCACTGCGCGGATGCGTTCGAGCTCGCCACGCAGTGCGAGTCGTGCAGCCAGCTCGCGGCTTCCGTATAGGCTGTCGGACTCCGTCCATTCCACCTGGGCTTCTTCGCCATCGAGAAATGCAATCCATACGCTCAGCGCACGCGGTGCCGAGCTGGCTGGCTGTGACTGCGGGCAGAGCAGCCGGGCCATCTCCAGCATCAGGCCCGTGGAGCTGCCGCCGTCGTTGGCGCCGAGAAAGCTGGGTGGAGTTCGTTTGGTGTCGTAGTGCGTCAGCAGCAAGACGGTATCCGGTGTGCGGCCGGCAATCCGCGCCAAGATGTTTTTCATCGGCACCGGCCCGAGCGGCGTCTGTGCCGTGAAAGCGAACTCTTCGACCGTGCAGCCGTAACTTTCGAGCTGCTGGCGGATGTAAGCCTGCGCCCGGCGAGCAGCTTCGGTGCCCGGAATTCGTGGCCCGAAGCGTACCAGCTCGGCCACATGGGCCAGCGCACGGTTGCCGTCGAAACCACCGGTCTGCTCCGGAGGGGGTGCCTGGTCCGAAGCCGCCGCGACGGCCGCCCCCGAGGCAGGAACGGACGACTGCTTGCATCCCCCGGCCAGCAGCGCTAGCGTGAGTCCCCACCACACCACGCCGGGTCGCCAGCCGAGCGGAGTCCGTCGTTTGTGCAGGTTCATTGTCGTGTCCACGCCACCTCACGAGCACTGCGACGTCGCACCACCAAGTAGGAGACAGCGATGCCGAGCACGTAAAGCCCCAGCATCGGCACCATAAAAACGACCATCGTGACGATGTCGGTTGTCGGCGTCACCAAGGCCGCCACCAGCGCAATCAACAGCACCGCATACTGAAAATTCCGCCACAGAAACCCCGGCGTCACAATCCCGAACAACGACAGGAAGAAAATCAGGATCGGCAACTGAAACACCACACCGAGCCCCAACAGAATCACCAGCACCACATCGAAGTATTCATTGATGCTGATCATCGGCGTGAAGTTTCCCTGAAGGCTGATCAAAAAGGTCAACGTCACCGGCAGCAAGACGTAGTACCCGAATGCCGTGCCGGCCAGAAACAAAAATATCGAAGAGAACAAAAACAAGCCAATCGCCCGGCGTTCGTTTCGGTACAGGCCCGGAGCGACGAACCGCCACAACTGATACAGCACAAACGGCAGCGCGAGCACAATCCCCAGATACAGCCCCACGGAAATGTACAGGCGCAGCGCGCCGAGCGGATTGGTGAAAATCATCTGCTGCTGGGAGTAGCCGGCCTGCGCAAAGGCGCGCATCATGGGCTGGGCGAGAAACGCGAAGGCTTCTTCGGCATAAGCGAAGCCCACTCCGAAGCCCACTCCAATGGCCACCAGCGACCACAGCAGCCGCATCCGCAGTTCGGCCAGGTGGTCGAAGAACGACATCTTGTCACTGGAATCCGGGCTCGGTGGGGGAGCTGTTGCGGCTGGTTCGATGCTGGTCATCAGCGGGTTTCCGCCGAGTCAGTAGTGGGGGAGGATTCTGCCGCGGGCGGTGCGGCCGGGTCTGGACGCGCCAGCGGGTTTTGCTGGGCTTCACGCACGGCCTGTTCGGCTGCTCGAGTGGCCTCGCGGGCTTGCCGGTCCAGCTCACGCATCTCTTCTTCGACTGCCAAACGCACTTCTGCCGAAGCACGCCGGAACTCGGTGAGCGCTTTGCCCAACGTGCGGCCCAGCTCGGGCAGCTTGCGAGGCCCAAAAATGAGCAGGGCCAGCACAAAGATGAAAATCATCTCGGGAACGCCGAACGGGCCCACAGCCTCCGTACCTCTTGATGCATCATATGAAAGGGCTTTGGCAGGTGTCAAACCCGCCCGCTATGCTATACTCGGCTTGGAGTCAGCTCAGGGAGCGCACGATGAATTCCAATACGCGCGGCGTCATGTTGGTGACTGCTGTCATTCTAGGAGCGGCCCTGCTCGGGGGCATCTATGGCCCTTCGGTGCGGGCTACCGCCGGCGGCACCGACGAACTGCGGGATGCGGTCCGGCAGTTCACCCGGGTGCTGGCCATCGTCGAAGAAAACTACGCCGAGCCCGTCAAGGCCGATGAACTGGTCTACCAGGGTGCCATCCCGGGCATGCTGCGCGTGCTGGACCCACATTCGAATTTCTTCGATGCTCGTCAATTCACACTGATCCGAGAAGACCAGCGGGGCAAATACTATGGCGTGGGCATGCAGGTGGCACCGCGGGAAGGCCGCACGATTGTGCTGGCGCCGTTTGTCGGCTCGCCCGCCTACAACGCCGGCATTCGCCCGGGCGACGTGATCCTCAAGGTGGACGATACGCCCACCGACGGCCTGAGCACGGCAGAAGTCGCCGACCTGCTGAAAGGCCCCAAGGGCACCGTCGTGCGCGTAACCGTGGGGCGTGAAGGCGAACTGGAGCCGCTCGAATTCACGGTCACACGCGATGAAATCCCGCGGCCGGGCGTGGATCACGTTTTCCTGATTGCGCCGGGTATCGGCTACATTCGCGTCAACGGGTTCAACGAAACCACGGATCAGCAACTCCAGCAGGCCCTGCGGAAACTCGATGCGGAAAATCTGAAGGGGTTGATCCTCGACCTGCGCAACAACCCAGGTGGACTGCTGAACGAAGGCGTCGCCGTTGCCGATATGTTCCTGGAGAAAAATCAGCTCATTGTCAGCCACCGCGGACGCTCCTCGCCCGAACGGCGCTACTTCGCCATGCGCGGTCACCGCGGACTCGAAGTGCCCCTGGTCGTGCTGGTCAATTCGGTCAGCGCCTCAGCGTCGGAAATCGTTGCCGGTGCCATTCAAGATCACGACCGCGGCCTGATTGTCGGAGAAACGACATTCGGCAAGGGCCTGGTGCAGAATCTGTTCACCCTGAGCGAAAACACAGGCCTAGCCATGACGACCGCCAAGTGGTACACCCCCTCGGGCCGCTTGATCCAGCGGGACTACAAAAGCGTTTCGATCTACGACTATCTCTACAACCGCAAGAAAACTGTGAACAACGGGAACACCGACGTGCGCCTGACCGACAGCGGCCGCCAGGTGTTCGGAGGGGGTGGCATTACGCCTGACGTCCTGGTGCCCACCCCGAAACCGAATGAGTTCCAGTCTCTGCTCTATCGTCGCGATGTTTTCTTCCCGCTCGAGGTCGGCGTCGGCGGTTTTACTCGCTACTACCTCGGTCTGAAGCCGACCCCCAAAGTCACTCGCACCTTTCAGGTTACCGAAGCGGTGTTGAGCGAATTCCGCCACTACCTCCAGCAGAAAAATATTCCTTACACCGAAACTGACCTGCAGGCGAATCGCGCCTGGATCGAGCAGAAGATCAAAAAAGAGCTTTTCCTTTCCGTTTTCGGTATGGACGAAGCCTTCCGCCTCGAACTGGACAATGACCCGCAGGTGGCCAAGGCCATCGAAGTGCTCCCGGAAGCACGCGCGCTGTATGAAAGGGCCAAGCAGGTGATGGCTCAGCGCCAAGCTGCCGAAGCGGGCAACCGTCCCTGACCTGCCCCGACCGCACTGCCAACTAGCCCGACTCGATGAGCTCTGCTAAGATATCTCTCTGCGCCAGTAGCAGCAGCCAACGGCGCAGACAACGTTGTTTTCTGCCGGTGGGCGGCTAGCTCAGCTGGGAGAGCGCCTCGTTCGCAACGAGGAGGTCGTGGGTTCAAATCCCATGCCGTCCACCAGTTCCCTGCCAGAAAAGAAAATTTCCCTTGTCGGCGCTGAAAGCATCTAAGATTTTTGCGGAGACCGTTGCGGCGCTCTGCAGCCGACACTCCGAAGGAGGCAACATGCGTCGCGTCCTGGCCGTGTTTCTCAGCGTGTGGCTGACCTGGCCGGTGTCCGGGTCCCCGACAGCAGCACAGCAGACGGGTTCGCAGGCACCGGCACTCGCCGAACTGCTGGCGAAGCCCTATCTCTGGCTGTTTGAAAATGCGGCTGAGCTGAATCTGTCGTCCACGGCCTTGCAGGAACACCGACGGCAACTCGAGCGTGAAAAGCGCCGGGAAAAACAGCAGCTCGAGCAGCAGCGTAGAAACCTGGAGAAGGAAATCCAGAGTGCCCAGCAGGCGCTGCGCGAGTTGAATCGTCAGCCAGCCAATACCGAAAGCGAGAAACGCCGTCACGACCTGCATTGCCACATACAAGAGCTACGCCGGCAGATCGGCGATCTCGAACTCGCCCTCCAGCAAGGCGTCAACGTCAAATACGACAACCTGTTCGCCAAACTGAGGCTGCTGGAAGAATGGCCTGCCACGCAACGCCAGTGGCTCGCCCGGATCCAATCCGGGCAGGCCGCCGAGCGCAAATTCGGCGATTTCCGCGACATCGGTTTTCGCAACGGCGCTTTCCAGAATCAAGCCGACGATATTGCCCGCGGTCGTGAGGCCATCGAAGAGCTCCGCCGCAATGGCATCCTGCCCCCCGAAGTCGAGGACGAAGCCATCGTACGCTACGTTCGCACGCTCGCGCAGCGAATTGCCCAGAACTCCGATCTCCAGGTGCCGTTGCAAGTCACCGTGCTGAAGAGCGAAGAAATCAACGCCTTCGCTCTGCCCGGCGGCTTCCTGTTCGTGAATACCGGACTGATCTTGAAAGCCGAGAAAGAATCCGAACTCGCCGGCGTGCTGGCGCACGAAATCGCCCACGTGGCCGCCCGTCACGGCCATCGCCTGATGAAGCGCGCCACGATCGCCAGCCTGATCTATCAGGCTGCCCAGATTGCTGCCCTGGTGCTCACCGGGGGTGTGGCCTCGGTCGGCACTGCGTACGCACTGCAGTACGGCTTCTACGGGTTGGGGCTGTTCCTGAACTTGGAGCTGCTCGGCGTCAGCCGCGACTACGAAATCGAAGCGGACATTCTCGGCACGCAGTATCTGTGGAAAGCCGGCTACAACACGCGCGGCTTCATCAGCTTTTTCGATCGCATGGCGCAGGAGAAAGGGTATGCCACCGGCTTGAGCTGGTTTCGCACTCATCCACCGTTCTATGAGCGCATGGCCGTCACCTATTCGGAAATCCTGGCTCTGCCCCGGGAGGAACAGTCCGTGGACGACACATCCGAATTTCAGCGGATCCAGGGTCAGCTCGCGCAGATCGTGCTCGAGATGGAAAAGAAAGATCGAGACGCGCCCACCCTGCGAAAAGTCTACGAGTGCCGCGACAGTGAAGACCACTCCGGTGCCCTGCGCCGCCCTTGACGAGGCAGCGCAGAGATTCTTGTCCGGTCAACACAACCAGGCTGCACAGTATGTTTACCGCGAGGCAGCGAACGGATGCTCGAAGCTGAGATAGAGAAAAATGCCCCATTCGCCACGGTTCGCGCGACCCACCTCCACGGGAAAGGCGATGCCGGGCACAATCTGCAACCCATTCGCAAAGTTGTACGCCCAGCGGAACCCCGGGTTGACGACCACGCTGTTTTCCCACACCGCATCCCCCGGCGCAGCCACACTCTGCTGACTGGAAAACAGCAGCTCCAGCAGCGGGTTGAAGCGCGGATGCAGCCGCCAGATGAAACTCTGGCCGACGAAGTATCCGTATGTGGCGGCTTCCTCGCCGGCAGGATTCTTTGCATTGGGCACAATCGAGCCGCCGGCATTGAAGTGCGTCACCAACTGCTCGTGCAGGGTGATGCTCACCGGCAGATTGAACTCTACACCCGTGCCGCCAGCGCCGCGCCCCTGGCGAGAATCCCCCGTAGGCAGCAGCAAGCTGATGCGTGGGGCGATCGCCACCGCTCCGCCATCCTGGCCTGAGAGCTGATAGCGATAGTTCAACAGCAAATCGCCCAGGCCGCCACCGGCACCGGGCACCGTGTCGTAGTCGGCTACCGCCAGCGTGTAGCTGAATTGATGACGGGGTGCCGGCTGCACCGGCCATTCCTGCGTAAACGTGAATTCCCAATTGCCGTTGCGATTCCGCTGGAAGGCATTGATGTGCTGCACGACCCCGTATTCTTGATTGTAGGCCTCTTCGATCAGAAAACTGTTGTCGGCGATGTGCGGAACCGCCATCGGCTGCGCTGGGCGGGCAAATCGCGCACGCGTTGCCTCAGCCGGACGCCAGTGGACCCGTTCCGGCAGAACACTTCCCGCTTCGATCTCGAGACGCACCCGACGCGGTACGGAAAAATCCGCCGTCATATCCGTACGCTCCGGAGCAACCATCTCCGCTGGCTTCCGGGTTGCGTTTGCCGTAGTCGAAGTTTTTCGCTCTTCGGACTCTTGGCTGCTGGCCAGCGCGGGCAGTAGGACCATTGTCAGGACAACCGTACAGGCGGTCAGAACTAAACGGCACACCAAAAGCGCCAACCCTTCCATGCTCCTCTTCTCCTGGGATGAAGGCGCTAGCGGCGCTCGAGGGCGCCGCTGCATTCAAACAGTAATGAACAACCCCGTAGCGTACATCACGGCCAGGCCCAGCAGGAAGCCTGAGACATTGGCCGGCTGCGCGAATGCCAAGCCGTGCTCGCGCCGCATCTGGGCTGCGATTTCCAGCACCACTTGAAACACAGCGCCGGCCCCGATGGAAATAAACAGCACGGCCAGCAGCGGCGATGGCGCGAAGGCCCCCATCGAAGTCCCCAGAATCGTCGGAAGCCCGGCTAACATCCCGAGCCAGATCAGATGCCGCCAGCGGCCGGTACCGAACTCGCTACGGACAATCGGCGCGACAATGGCCACGCCCTCCGTTAGATTGTGGATCATGAAACCGATGATCAACAGCGCACCGGTGGCCACCTCACCGAGCGCGTAGGCGCCGCCGATGGCCAATCCCTCTCCCAGATTGTGGATGCCGATGCCGATCGCCACCAGATAAGCAATTGTCATCGACATTTCCTCGCCGCGGGCCTGCTGCCTGGCTTCGATCGCACGCGAAAGCGCGTACAGCCCCAGCAGACTCACTGCCACACCAATGACGATCACCGCCACGCCCTGGTACGGCCCAGGCAAATGCTCGGCTTGCTCCAGTGCGTCAGCCAGTGCGTCCACACCGATAAAGACAAGCAACCCGATGGTCAGGCTGAGCAGGAATCCGTATGCCCGCTGGCCGAGTTGGCGCAAAAACGGCAACCAGAGAATGCCCAAAAACACCGGCAACACTCCCACATAGATGCCCAGCATGGCAAACTGCCCGAAGCTGCGCGCGCTCCACTGCGGCGTGGCCGTGGCGATGGCGACTTCGTGGACAAAAGGAATCCCATTCGAACTGAACAGCACGATCTCGTAGGGTTCTCCCTCCGTCCAAGGATACGGGATCGTGACCTGCACGGTGCCCAGTCGCGGGATGGTCGGTGACGGAACAATGGAAAAATCCCAGCTCGCCCGGCTGAACCACCTCACTTGCACGTGTGCGATCGTTACCGGTCCCGGCCCGACGTTGCGAATGTACGCGACAATCCGTTCAGGAACTGTTCCGCTGGACGGCAGGAACACCACGCGCTCATAGCTCACCGCCTCGATGGGCGCCGGAGCTTCGAAGCGCAGTCCGCCGGTCGAGTGCCAGAACCAGATAAGCAGCACTCCGAGCAACAATACCGGCAGCAGAAAGCTAGCCCAGACGGTCCATTTGGATTGCATGGATTAGTTCCCTGCCCCGGTCGTGGTGTGCGCTTGAGAGGCAGACCGAGCAGCGCGTTCCGCTTTCGGTTTCACCTGAAACCACCCCATCAGTCCCAGTTCCATGTGCTCGGTCAGATGGCATTGGAACATGTACGGTCCGGGCGAATCGTACTGGAATTCCAAGATGGCGCGTTCGGCAATGCCCAGCGTCAGCACGTCGGTCAGCTCCTGTGGCTTGAGCGACGTTCCCGAGCGAATCAAGTGGAACATGTTGCCGTGGATGTGCGGGGCCATCGGCTCCTCAAAAATGTTCATCACGTACATGCGCACCTTTTCTCCGACCGTCAGCTCGATCGGATGATCGGCGTACTGGAACGCTTTGCCGTTCCAGGCGTAGAAATCCGCTTCCCCGTCGCGGTCCAAGTCAAAAGCACTCATCACCATGGCCAGCTCGCGCATCGGCGGCCGGTCTTCACGCGGGTCGATGATCATCATCCCGTACAAGCCGTTGTGGATGTGCTGATTGGTGGGCATCGAATGACAGTGATAGGGAAACACGCCGTAGGGCCGGGCAACAAACTCGTAGGTGAACTCCCCGCCGGGTGGCACCAACTCGAACACACCGTCCATCTCCGCGGGATGGATCCCGTGGAAGTGGATCGTGTGCGGCAGTTTGCCGCGGTTGATCAATTTGATGCGCATCAGGTCGCCCTCGCGACCGCGCAACACTGGTCCGGGAACTTTGCCGTTGAACGCCCAGGCAGGCATGTGCACACCTGGAGCGACTTCGTGCACGACGTCCTCGGTGATCACCAGCTCGTACTCGTGCACATGGCGGTTGCGTGGCGTCGGAGGCGGCGGCGTCGGATCGTAAACCGCTTCCGCCGGCAGGCGTCGTGCCGGATAGGCATATTGGTAGGTTTCACTGCCCTTGGTCGGCGGACGATGGTGAGCAAACCGAGGTGCCGTGTCCTGTGCAACTTCTAGGGCGGCGCGCACCCCCGCGTGCGCGCCGCCCCACCGGAACAGTGCGACCGCCACAACGGCAGTCAGCACGCCCAGACCCAGAATCCCTTTCCAAAGGAATTCTCTGCGTAATGCCGACTTATTGTCTATATTAATTCGCATTAACTTATGAGACTAAATTAAGTTAATACGCTTGTCAAGCTAAAACGACATACCTCGATACCGCGGGCCGCTGCTCCCGCAACACGATTGCCCATCTAAAATTTGTGTTCTCGATGTTCCGTCCAGAAGGGTGTTTGTCTTGGCCTAACCCAGAAGGTTGCGGGCTGTCTCGAGGAAAGCTTCCAGCCGGGCCACTTCGGAGACGAGGCCTTGGGCAAACTGCGAAGAACCACCTCCTCGACCGCCTACCTTGGCCAGAGACTGCTGGAGCAACGCGTTCATGTCTCCATTCAGTCCGAGCGACTGCGCAAAGATCACGTGGCCACCGACCCGCGTGCCTACCAGGACGCGCACCCTGTCTTCGGCGATTATCTTGTTCACCAGCAGGCGCAGGTAGCCGGGTTCGAGATGCTCGAAGACATGGACAAGCTGCCGGATGCCGTCGGGGCGCGTTTCAGCCCGTGTGGCCAGCAGCGAAAGTGCTTCGAGCTCAGCCAAGTGCTCCTGCAGTCGTTGCCGCTCGCGGTGGAGTGCCTGTCGTTCCTCCAGCGCACGTGCCACCAGAACGGGCACCTCGGACGGGCTGCAGCTCAATCGTCGGGCCGTGTCGCCGAGCGTTTCGAAGTCGGCTCGTGCCGCGGCCACGGCACGCTGTCCGCAGAGGAATTCGACGCGCCAGTGGCCGCGCACTTTTTCGCCCCTCCGCAACAAAATGCTCCCAATCTGACCGGTGCGCGTCACGTGGGTGCCACCGCACGGCTGCCGGTCGTAGCCCTCGATCTCTACGATCCGCAAAAGCCCCGAGCGCGCCACCGGTCGGCGTACATCTTTCTCGGCGAGCTCTTCGGCGCGGGCCCAGCGGATCTGCACAGGTCGGTCTTCGGTGACGATGGCATTGGCATACTGTTCGGCTTCGGCCAGATAATGCGTTGGCAGGTTCGGCGTTTCCAGATCGATTGTCGAAGCATTGCGGCCCAGATGAAACGATACGGTGGGCAGTCCGAAGCGTTCCACGAACACGGCCGAGAGCAGATGTTGGCCTGTGTGCTGCTGCATATGGTCCCAGCGGCGCGGCCAGTCGATCACCCCGTGCACCCGCCCAGACGCAAGAGCGCGGTCGGTCACATGCACCACCGTGCCGTCTTCGGCTTCATAGACGTCTAGCACGCGCGCATCGGCAAGCCTGCCGGTGTCGTGCGGTTGGCCTCCGGACGTGGGATAGAACGCGGTGCGGTCGAGCACCACCTGCCAGCGCTCCGGTTCTCCAGGCTTCGGCACACAGGACATTACGTGTGCAGCAAACTCTCGCAGGAAGGCATCGTGGTAGTAGAGCCGTTCTGTCATGGTTCTCGGCGATTCGGTGTGCGCGTTGCCGGCACCTCGGCCGGACGCGCTCGCAACGCCTCGGACCAGGCTTCCGAATATTTGTATCCGCTGCCGGTGTTGAACAGCACCACCGTTTCCTCGGCACGAAGCCAACCTTGCTCCCGAAGACGACGCGCTGCAGCCACTGTGGCGGCACCCTCGGGTGCGGCGTAGATGCCTTCCCTTGCGGCCAGTTCGCGGGCCGCTTCGAGCATGGCTTCGTCCGGCACGGCCACGGCGGTTCCCGAGCTGCTGCGGATCGCTGCGAGCATCAAAAAATCGCCCAGCGGTTTGGGCACGCGCAGGCCAGAGGCAATCGTGCGCGCATCTTCCCAGAATTCACAGGATTCGCCGCCTTTTTCGAAGGCCTCCACGACCGGCGCGCAGCCGGCAGCCTGTACCGCCACCATCCGCGGCCTTTCCGGTCCGATGCAGCCGATAGCTTCCAGCTCGTCGAAGGCTTTCCACATGCCGATCAGGCCCACACCGCCACCGGCCGGATACAGGATCACGTCGGGCAGACGTCCGAGCTGCTCGAACAGTTCCAGACCCATCGTTTTCTTGCCCTCGATCCGGTAAGGCTCTTTCAGCGTGGTGACTTCGAACCAACCGTGGTGCTGCTTCTGCTCGGCCACATATCGGGCACAGTCGCTGATCAACCCGTCCAGTTGAACCACTTCCGCGCCAAACGCGCGGCATTCCTGCATGTTGGCGGCGGGTGTATCGGCAGGCATCACCACCACGCAGCGCAGTCCAGCGCGCGCCGCATAGGCGGCCAGTGCGCCGCCGGCATTGCCCGCCGTCGGAATCGCCACTGTTTCCGCGCCGAGCACTTTGGCCCGTGTAATCGCTGCTGAAAGTCCGCGGGCTTTGAACGAACCGGTGGGATTCAAACCCTCGTCCTTGATGAACAGATGCGGCAGCCCGAGCTCGTCGCCCAGGCGGCGTGCGTGCAACAACGGTGTGAATCCTTCGCCCAGTGAGATCGGCTCGCCCGGCGGCAGCAGCTCGCGGTAACGCCACATCGAAGCCGGCCGAGCCAGCCGCGACGGCTTGTTATCATTGGGGCGAAGCCATGGCACAAGCGTCTGTGCGGCGGCATGCAGGTCATACCGTGCCAGCAACGGCCCGCCACAGGTACAAAGGTTGATCAACTGCTCGTGCGAGTGCCGTCGACGGCAGCGTGAGCACTCCAGATGGGTCAGCGCGCTTTGCATCGCTGCAGAAGTTTAACACGCCCGCCCGCTCGGCGTGCCGGGGCGAGCCGACCCAGCTACCCTGTTCTGACGTGAGCCATCGCGGTAGAATGACGACGAATGCCGATCCGCCTGATTGCGATCGATATTGACGGGACGCTGCTCAATTCGCGCTGGGAGCTGCCCGAAGCGAACCGCAAAGCCATCACCGAGGCCATCGGCCGGGGCATGGAAATCGTCCTCGTCACCGGTCGAAGGTTCGACTTTGCTCTGCCGATTGCCCGTCTGCTGGCCACTCCGGTCGTCCTCGTGGTGAACAACGGCGCACTGATCAAAGCCGTGGACGGCACCACGCATCTGCGGCGCCTGCTTCCGCGGGATCTGGCCCGCGCCGTGCTGGAGGCCACGCCGGAGTTTCGTGCCGGGGCCGCCGTAATGTTCGACCGCCCTCGAGAGAATCAGGTCGTTTTTGAGCAGATCGACTGGGAAGACGCACAGCGTCGTGATTATTTCGAACGCAATCGAAGCTTTCTGGCGGAAATCGCACCGCTGGAATCCTGCCTGACGGAAGACCCAATCCAGGTGTTGTTCACCGGCCCGGTCGAGCGCATGCGCGAGCTCGCCTGCCGGTTGAACCGTCTGCCGCTACGTGACCAGTTTTCTCTAGCGTTGACCGAATACGCCGCGCGCAATTTTGCCCTGGTGGACGTTGTGCACCGCGATGCTTCGAAAGGCTCGGCACTGCAGGAATGGGCATCGCGAAGGAATATTTCCCGCGACGAAATTCTCGCCATCGGCGATAATCTGAATGACCGCGAAATGCTGGAATTTGCCGGTACCCGGGTGCTGATGGGCAACTGTGTGCCGGAGCTGCGACAGCTCGGCTGGCCCGTCACAATGACCAACGACGAAGCCGGTGTGGCCGCAGCCATCGAAGCCTTTGCCCTGCAGCCGGACGGACGTCGTTAGCCGACATGGATTGCTTCCGTCCAATCAGAATTCGCACTGTGTTTCTGGCAGCCGCACTGCTGCTTCCTGCGGGGATACGCGCGGACTACGCTGTGCTCCGCAACGGGCAACGGCTGCACATCACTGGCCACGAACGCATCGGGGATCAGATCAAGTTGCATCTGCAGGGTGGGTACGCGCTGATTGCGGCCACAGAACTGGTGCGCATCGAGCCGGAAGATTTCCGGAACGCGCAGGCCGTGGCCCTACAGTCGCCCGTCTCCGAGCCCTTTGGCGAATGGATCGCGGAAGCCGCGCGCAGCTTTGGTCTCGATCCCGCCCTGGTGGCCAGTGTGATTGCGGTCGAATCGGGTTTCGATCCCCGTGCCGTTTCGCGCCGCAACGCACAGGGACTGATGCAACTGCTGCCGAGCACCGCCGCCCAGCTCGGCGTGCGAGACAGCTTCAATCCCCGCGAAAACATTCTGGCCGGTACGCGCTACCTGGCCGAGCTGCTGGTCCGCTTTGCCGGCGACCTGAGCCTGGCGCTGGCAGCATACAATGCCGGCCCAGGGCGTGTCGTCGAGCACGGCGGCATCCCGCCGATTGCGGAAACGCGTAGGTACGTGGAGCGCGTGCTCACCGAATACCACCGACGCGCAGGAGTCCTGCCGGACCGCTCCGGCAACTCGTCATCGTGGTGACTGTGGCTGGGTGGGCGGCTGCGGCGCCTTGCTCGGCTGCGGACGGCCGGCGCCATGCGGCCCCGGCGGTGTCGTCCCGATGACCGCTTGATCTTCCGTGGGATCCCAGATGAACTCCCACTGCTGGTAGGTTCCGAAGCCCTTGTAGTACTTGATCGAAGGTCTCTGGATTTTGCTGGCCACGCCGATGATGTTCCCGCCGATGATGGGTCGGCTGGCATCGGGCAGATTCTGCGAGGCCGAATCGGGTGGCTGCTGCGGAGGCGCGGCCCCGCCCGCGGCCGGCTGAGCGGTGCCCGAGCTGTTGCCGGACGCTTGTGCTTGTCCGGGTGGCTGGGGCAAACGAATCAAGCCGGTGCGCGTGATGCTGCCGATCAACTGCCCGTTGGGCGCCATGTAGATCAGTCGCCATGAGCCGTCCTCGCGATTCATCGGGTCCGGATACGCTTTGCGCATGAACCGGATGTTGTTCTGCGGCTCCGTCAGGTCTTCGAGCTTCTGGGGAAACCTTCCATTCTTGCGGAAGTAGAGTTTCACGGCGCGAGCGTACTGCTGACCACGCCAGATCAATTCCTCTTCCCGGTCGCGCAGACCCTGCGTGAGCAGGTCGGGAACAGCGGCGCTGAGGGTAATGATCAGCAGCGCCACCAGAAACACTGTGCTCAGCAGCGCGTAGCCAGCCTGCGCAGTGCGTGGCTGTGGATACATGGCTCACCCCTGTGGTAGTGGCTCCAGAAGCAGCGTAGCGCGCCGCCCGCTGGAGACTTCCTCGATCACAGCGTTGGCGTTGCCCAACTGCACGACGCGAAAGCGCGTCATCACCGTCTCGCCCTCTGCAGCAATCCAGACCTCTTCCCCATTCGTAAATGCGCCCCGGCGTCGGCCCGAACGCGGGTCTTCTACATAGCCGAAATAAGTAAACGGAATCGCTAGCGGCGGCGGCCCAGCCGGCACGGGGGGCGACGGTGCCGCCGGAGCCACTGGCACAGCAGCAACCGGCGGGGGCGGGAGGGACGCACTGAAGATATTCCGATGGGTGCCCGTATACTCGATCTGTCGCTTGCGCTCCTGCAGGTCCAGCCGCAGCGTCGGGTCCGGCACCTGCAACGGTGTGTACTGCGCCTGCGCGCTGAACACGCGCACCAATGGCCCCGTCTGGTTCTGCCGCAGATAGAACCCCCCGAGCAGAACCAGCACCAGCAACAGAGCGATCAGGACGTAGATGCGCAGTCGTTTCCACATCGTGCGTGCACCGAATCAACCGCCTGCGGCAGCCTGCGGCGGTGCATTGCGGAAGTAAGTCTTCACTTCCAGAGTCAGTTTGATGCGTCCGGCCGTGCTCGACGCAAGCGCCAGGCTGTTCATCAGATAGAAATGCTCGCTGCGTTCCAATCCGTTGATGAACCGCACCAGTGCCGGATAATCCCCTTCGACGTTCACCTCGATGCGCACTTCCGTTAGGCCGCGTTCATCCACGGAGTTTTGTCGAAAGCCGATCCGCTGTACCTCGAGACCGGCCTGCTGTGCGAGTCGCGTGAAATCGGTCAGCACCACCGAGTAGCCGCGGTTGGCCTCGAGGAACTGCTGCGCAAAGAAGTTCTCGCACTGCCGGGCCACTTCGGGCAGGTTGCTGCGGATGGCCTGCGCTTTGACCACATCCTCGCTCAGCCGGCGGAACTGCATCGCCAGCCGGTCGCGCTCTTCGCGTAACGTCGTCGGCTGCGCCCCGGAACGAACCATCACCCCGACCAGCACCAAATCAGCCAGCACAATCACACCGAGGGCGGCACTCACTCGGCGCTTCCAGTGTCGCGCAGGTCGCTTCATGGCACCCTCGAAACGTACCAAGCCACTAGCTCTACCTGTACCTGGTCGGTGTCACGCCCGCTGCGTGGCCGCGTTTCTGCCAGCAGGTGGTAGCGTTCGAACTCATTCGCCTGATCCAGCGTTTGCAGAAACTTCAGTTTGGCCTCGTCACTGGTGGCACCAATCACCAGTCGAACTTCTACGCGCCCTTCGACCAACTGCGGAGCGATGCTGATCACCCGTACGCCCGCCGGCAGCAACCGCTCCAAATCCATGAACAGTTGGGTCCAGGAAAAGCTGCGCTGGGCAATCAGTGTGTTCAGGTAGGCTGCCTGTTCCGTGACCCGGCGTGTTTCTGGTCGGTTGAAAAACTGTTCCAGCTCGCGTCGCTGTTGTTGCAACGTGACCAATTTTTCTTCCAGCTGGATCCGCTCATCCCGCAGCGCGCGGGTTTCCCGCCAATCCTGATAGCTCTGCCAAGCCAGCCACACCAGCGCCGTCAGGCTCACCAGCCCCACCAGTACGGCGGCAGTCAGGAACTGGCGGTTGTTTTCGAGCGGCGTCGTCGCCAGATTGAGTCGAACCTTCATTCCATTCACCCAGCCGAAAAGCGTTTTTTTCCGGCGTGAACCCTGCGCCGGGTTGACCGTCCCGCCGCTCAGGCGCCGCGGTTCGCCATCCAGCCGACCAGAGCTTCCAAACTGTGCTCGGCCAGTGCGCGGGCTTCGTCCGCTGCTTCGGCCGGCAGGGCCGAAGAACCCAGCAGCGCCAGTACCCGCGCCGGGACTTCGGCGGCCAGCGCATCGCGGAATTCCGCCAAGCGCGGCCCGAAACCAGCCAGATAGATCTGCTGCACCTCGGCGTGGTGCGCATCGTGGAAGTAGGCCAGAGCGGGAAACACCTCGTCGAGCAGCACCTGGGGTGCCAGCCGAGCCGGCTCGGCCCCCACTTCGGTCGAGCGGTACATCACTACCCGCTCGCCCCAGACAATGACGAGCGTCAGCGTCGTGCCTGCAAGCCGCACGAGCAACGAGGGCCGGTCGTCTTCCAACAACGGCAGTGCCGCCAAGGAGGCTCCCAGCACTACGCCCGGCGTCATTCCGGCCGCTTCCACCAGCTCTTCGTACTGTCGAAGAATGCGCATGCGAGCCAGCGCCACCAGAACCTCGACGCCCGACTTCGCGGCAGGCTGCTGCATCCAGGAAACGACGGTTTCTTCCACATCAAAGGGAACGCTCTTCTTCAGGCGCCAGCGCAACAGCGGCACGGCTTCGTCTGCCCGTCGCGGGAACTTTTCAAACGGCAGCACAAACACGCGGACCGCCGGATCCGGGATCAGCAGGGCGATGGACTCACCGCGCGCATCCAGTCGGCCCAGCACGGCTCGCAGGGCAGCTCGCACCGGCTCGACCTGAACTACATTCGGCTCTACGGCCGAAGGCACCACGGCACCGGCAGGCAACGGCTCGGTGAAAAACCCAGCGGCGCGGAATTGTCCGGAGCGCACCGCCACGATCCGATCCGACGCAATTTCGCACACCCAGCGCGGATGCGGCATGGCGCGCAACCAGCGGCCTACCGCGCCGAGCCAGCTCCGTTGTGCGACCGGGCTATTCAATGAACGTCACCTTGTTGATCTCGCGCAGTGTGGTGATGCCGGCGCGGACCTTCCGCAGACCGGCATCGCGCAGAAACGTCATGCCTTCTTCCCGTGCCACCCGCTTGATTTCCGAGGTCGGCCGCCGCGAAATAATCATTTCGCGGATGCGATCCGAAAGGTCGATCAGCTCGTGAATCGCGGTGCGTCCGCGGAAACCGGTGCCGGAGCATTCGATGCAGCCGACACCTTCATAGAACGGCACCTCGCGCCAGACCGCCGGATCCAGCCCGGATTCCAGTAAAAACTCGTCGTCGTAGCGCACCTGCCGCTTGCAGTTTTCACAAATCACGCGCACCAGCCGTTGGGCAAGCACACAGTTCAGCGCCGAGACGAAGTTGTAGGGTTCCACGCCCATGTTGATGAACCGGCCGATGACATCCGTCACATTGTTCGCGTGCACGGTGGTGAACACCAGGTGTCCGGTCAGCGCAGCCTGAATCGCAATCTGGGCCGTTTCGAGGTCGCGGATTTCGCCGACCATGATTTTGTCTGGGTCGTGCCGCAAGATCGACCGCAGGCCGCGCGCGAACGTCAGCCCTTTTTTCTCGTTCACCGGTATCTGGGTCACGCCGCGAATCTGGTATTCCACCGGGTCTTCGATGGTGACGATTTTGTCCTCGTCAGTTTTGATTTCATTGATGGCGGCATAGAGCGTGGTGGTCTTGCCCGACCCGGTTGGACCGGTGACCAGGACCATGCCGTAGGGCTCGCGAATGTAACGGCGGAACTTGCGCAGGTCTTCTTCGTCGAAGCCCACCACATCGAGCGTCAGCGTGCGGAACTTTTCGCTCAGCGTTTCTTTGTCCAGCACGCGGAGCACGGCATCTTCGCCGTGGATGGAGGGCATGATGGAAACTCGGAAATCGATGAACCGGCCCTTGTAGCGCACGCGGAAGCGGCCGTCCTGCGGGATGCGCCGCTCGGCGATGTCGAGCTCGCTCATCACCTTGATGCGCGACAGGATGGTCGAATGCCATTCCTTGGCCAGCGGCTGCATGGCGTACTGGAGCACGCCGTCGATGCGATACTTCACCGCCACTTCATTGTCCCGCGTTTCGATGTGGATGTCCGAAGCGCGGCGCTCCAACGCGGTAAAGATGATCGTGTTCACCAAGCGGACCACCGGGCTGGCATCCGTTTCCCGGGTCAGTCGCTCCATCGAAATGGTTTCTTCGTCTTCTTCCTCTTCGTGGACTACCTGGATCGTGAAACTTTCGGTGGCCTGCTCGAGCACGCGCTGTGACTGTTCGGTGCGTTTCAGTAGGTCGCTGATTTGCGACGACGGCGCCACCTTGAGCACCAGCTTGCGGCCGAGCAGCAGGGCCAGCTCGTCGCTGGCGATGACCGGCCCGGGATCGGCCACGGCGATCACCATGGCGTTGTTGTGCATCTCCAGAGGCACAAAGTTGTAACGGAACATCAATTCGGCCGGCACCGAGCGGAACAGCTCCGGATCGATCCGCTGCTGCCGCAGCTCGATGAATGGGCAGCGATACCGCGCGGCCAGTTGCTGAGCGTGTTCGCGCTCCTGCTGCTCGTCGATGCGTGCCTCCGCTTCGGACGTTCGCGGAAGGCTGCCCAGATTTCCCGTGTTCGCCATAGTTCCCTTTCCTCGCTGCCCTCGCGCTGGCTAGCCGATGCGGCCCAGTGCAAACGTGAAAATCGGCAAATAGAGCGAGACCAGGATGAAGCCTACCACGAAGGCGGTTCCCACCAGGATCGTCGGCTCGACCACGCTGACGATCATTGCCATGCGCAGATTCACTTCTTCTTCGTAAAATTCCGCCACGCTGGTCAGCATCGGGGCCAGGGCGCCGGTGGCTTCACCGACTTCGATCATCTCCAGCGCAAGCGGTGGCACCAGACCGGTTTCCTGCAAACCGTCGTGGAGCGATTTCCCTTCTCGCACCCGTGCGGCAGCCTGCAGAATCATCTGCTGCAGCAGCCGGCTGGAAGCGGCACCGGCCGAAGTTTCCAGGGCCTGCACCAGAGGCGTGCCGCCGGTCAGCAACGTCGCCAGGGTGCGTGCCAACTGCGCCGTCTGGAATTTCAGCCAGGTGTCGCCCGCCAGCGGCAGCCGCAGAATGAGCCGGTCCAGCGCTCGACCGCCCGCTTCGGTCCGTGTCCACAGAAATCCCGCAAAAGCCGCAACCGCAAGCAGCAGAAAGCCGATGAGCACGAAAGGACGAAATTCGAGCGCCAGCGCAATCAACACCTGCGTCACCGCAGGCATCTCGATGTGCAATTCGGCAAACAGCCCGGCAAACCGCGGGATCACATACGTCGTGACCGCCACGAGAATACCCGTGGAAACGAACACCAGAATGGCCGGATAGATCAGCGACGCCAGCAGGCGCCGCCGGAAGCTGGTGGTCATCCGCTGATAGCTGATGTACTGGTCGAGCACGCCGGGCAGGTTGCCGCTCTTTTCGCCCGCCAGGACCGAAGTCACATACACCCGCGGGAAAATTTCCTGCTCGGCCAGAGCTTCCGAGAGCAGCGCGCCGCCTCGCACCCGTTCGCGCACTTCATCCAGAATCGGTCGCAGCGCGGGTGCCGCTGCGCGCTCCGCCAGCAGGTCGAGCGCACGCAGGATAGGCAGACCGGCTTTGATCAACGTGTTGAACTGCTGGTTGAAAATCAGAAATTCCGCGCTGCGTACGGCCCGCGCACGCGGCTTCGGCAGCGCAACAGCCAGCAGGCCTTTGTGCGGTTTCACCGCATAGACGTACAGCCCGCGCTCGGCCAGCTTCTGGCGCGCTTCGACTTCATTCGCGGCCGCTTCCACCTGCTCGAAGATGCGACCGGTAGCATCGGCGACTTTGCAGAGAAATTCCGCCATGGCTACTTGTGCAAGGCTTCCCGCAGGCCCACCGAGGGCTGCGCTCCGCCGCCAGTCTAGCACCTTCGCCCGCGCCGGGAAATGCTCGGGCGAAGCCGTGCTCCAGACTAGGATAAACCCGGCAAGTGCCCGCAGGTCTTCCATTTTCCGGGGCAGGAACCTGGCCGTGCGGACAGCAGACAACAGGGGTTCAGCCGCGTCGGGTGCCCCACTGCCGTGCATATGCGCCGCCGGAAATGGCAGAAAAGCGCCAGCGCACCACAGGGGCGACGGGACGATGCATGGCACCGGTGAGAGCCAGCCAGCATGGACCTCGCTGCGGTGCACGCAGCCACCATTTCGTGCATGGCGGCATCCTGTTAGACTGGCACGGATGCGAGCCCCACAGGCACTGCTGCTCGCGCTGCTGCTCGGCAGTGGTGCGGTAGCCCAGACACGCGAGGTGCGCGAGCTGGTGCGCGCCATCGAACGCCACTACCAGTCCGTGCGCACCGCCCGGGCAATTTTCCTCGAACGCTACAGCGAAGGTCCGGGCCATCTGCGCGCCGAGTCCGGCACCGTTTATTTCAGCCGTCCGGGACGCATGCGCTGGGAGTATGAATCCCCCGAAGAAAAATTGTTCCTGGTGGACGGCAAGCAGGTGTGGTTCTACGTGCCGACCGACCGCACGGTCACACGGGCCGACCTGAGCGAGGCGGCCCAGTGGCAGACGCCGTTCGCCATGCTGACGCGCCGTCCGGAATTCCGCCGCTTCTGCGGGCGTGTAGAGCTAGTGCCCGCCGACGCAGCCGACCCAGCCGCCCGCCCTTCGGAAACCGGCCATTCCGTGCTGCGCTGCCTGCCCCGCGGAGAAGAAGCCCCCTTCCGCGAAGTGCTGCTCGAAGTGAACCGCAAATACCAGATCGTCCGCGCGCTGGTGCGCGAACCCGCCGGCATCGAAACGGAATTTCGATTTGCGCGCTGGGAAGAAAACCTGCCTCTGCGCGAGGTGCTGTTTCACCTGGATGTGCCGCCTGGCGTGGCCATCGTGGAGCAATCGGAAATCATCGGCCCTATCCGCGAATAGCCTGACCTCAGGGAGACGGGCCTTCCACCTGCTGCAGATTTTGCGTGGGGCAGGCTTGAGTCTGCCCAGCTTTGCCAGAGTATGCATGGGACCCTAACAAACTCAGAAAATCCCTCGCCGGCAGAGACCTGCCGGAATCTGGGGCTCGCTGCGCCGCTGAAGCCTGCGCACAGAGCTGAGCCCCATGAGTACGACAGGCAGGCCCCGTGCTGGCGGCGTGGCCTGCCTCTCGATCCGACAAGAAAATGGAATCTCTATCCAATCGGGGGGTCGCTGACGTCGGCAGGACCGGTGCGGTTGGCGCGAATCACGCCACTTTGGTCGGTGAAGAAATACCGCTCTCCGGTGAAACCCGGATTGAGTGGTTCCGCATTGAGAGTAAAAGCCTCGTTGATGCCGTCTCCGTTGTTATCCACCGGAGCGTAAAGGAACCGGTAGCCGTGTTTCGAGCCAAATGCCAGCACATCGTCGATCAGGCCGGCGTTGCTGGCCGTTGCCGGACCGCCGCCAGGGTCTGGCCCCAGGGCTGCCAAAGTATCGGAATAACCGATGCCGTACGTCGAAGAATAGACTGTCTGCGCGGTCACGATATTTCGGCAAGAAGCTACCGCGGCTGCTTCGTTGGCGGCGATGCGCGAACGGATCAGGTTGGGAATCGCGATGGCTGCGATGATCAGAATGATGGCCACGACGATCAGCAACTCGATGAGCGAGAATCCGGCTTGCGTCGTCCATCCTGTTCGCCGCAGCCTTCTTTCTTGTGCGTTCATGGCCATACTCCTTGTCTCGTTTCCCGGGCAAGTTCTACCTGCCCAGGCAAATCCTGCGATCCTCCACATGCTCCCTAACGAAAAAGGGGGGAGGAAGATGTCTCCCTCCCCCGCAAATCGATCAAGGTTAGCTGATCGGCGGATCGCTCGCGCTGGCCGTTCCAGTCGTGTTGGCACGGATCACACCGGACTGGTCCGTGAAGAAAAACCGCGTACCAGTCGTACCCGGCGTAATTGGATCGGCGTTAATCGTATAGGTATCCATGTTGCCATCGCCGTCGGCATCGGTCGCAGCGTACGCAAAGGTGTAGCCACTCTTGCTGCCACCGGCCAGAACTTCGTCAATCAAATCAGCCGTCGTGCAGCCGTTCGCCGGGGGACCCATGGATGCCAGGTCAGGCGGGAAGCCGCCGCACTGGCTCGAGTAGGTCACCGCAGCCGTATTCAGCGTGCGGAGCGAACCAACGGCCGAGGCCTCATTGGCCGCCATCCGCGAACGCAGCAGGTTCGGGATGGCGATCGCCGCGATGATCAAAATGATCGCCACGACGATCAACAGCTCGATCAACGAAAAACCTTTCTGTTTGTTGCGCATCATGTTGTCTCCTTCTCGGAATCTTGGACTCCCATCCGGGAAAACCGCTCTGGAAAAGGGCACGCCGGCTACCAGAGCCGGCCCGGGAGGTAACCGATAGAGCAAAACTCTTCTAACTCTTTGCATGTCAGCATGTTGCCGGATGAGGCGCCTCCGCCATGACGAATTCTACCATGATTCTGCACCGCCATTGCGCATCGGAAATGGCAGTTTCCACCACCTCACAGCGGTGAAAAACACCGCAGCGGGAGCCGAGGAAGACGCCACTACGACGAGCCGGAGCGGCCCAGAGCAGTCTTCCCGATTTCCGAGGATTGCGCGTCAAGGATGCTGCCCAGCTAGGCAGAAACTTGGGATTTGGCCGGCATCCCCGGCTCAGGCTATTCGATGCAATGTTTTTTCAGGTAGTGCCGGAAGCTGTCGTAGCTCATCTTCAGCAGCCGCGCCGCCTGCCGCTGCACGCCTCCGGATTTTTCGAGTGCCGCCAGGATGAGCATGCGCTCGCGGTCTTCGATCCAGGCCTTGAAGTCGAGCCCGTCGTCGGGGATTTCCATCGCGAGGTCCGGCGCGGCGGGCCCGGCGGCTCCTGTGTGTGGAGCGCCGTGGAAACGGATTTTCTCCGGCAGCGACTCGGGACGAATCATCGGGCTGGCTTCCAGGGCCACGGCGCGCTCGATGGTGTTTTCGAGCTCCCGCACATTGCCGGGCCAGTCGTAGGTCTCCAGCAGCGTTTGGGCTTCCGGCGTGATGCCTTCTACCGGTTTGTTCATCTTCTGGCGGAAGCGGTCCAGGAAATGCCGAGCCAACAGCGGGATGTCTTCGCGGCGTTCGCGCAGCGGAGGCAGATGGATGGGGATGACGCCGATGCGGTAGTAGAGGTCTTCGCGGAAGCGGCCCTCGGCGATTTCCCGCTCCAGGTTTTTGTTCGTCGCGGCGATGACGCGGACGTCCACATCCACTTCCTGCGTCGAGCCGACCGGCCGCACGCGGCCCTCCTGCAGCACCCGGAACAGTTTCACTTGCATCGCCTGGCTCATGTCGGCGATTTCGTCCAGAAACAGCGTGCCGCCGTGCGCCGCCTGGAACAACCCGATTCGGTTTTCCAGCGCACCGGTGAAAGCGCCGCGCACGTAGCCGAACAGTTCGGATTCGAGCAGCGTTTCGGGAAACGCGCCACAGTTGATCGTGACGAAGGGGGCTTTGCGCCGCGGCGAATTTTCGTGAATGGCGCGTGCGACCAGCTCCTTGCCGGTGCCGCTCTCGCCCGTGATCAGCACGCGGGAATCCTGCGGCGCAACCGTCTGCACCAGATCGAACAGCGCGCGCATCTGCGGGCTGCGGCCGATGATGTTGTCCAGTCCGGTCAGCCGCCGCAGTTCGCGGCGCAGATAGCCGGCCTCGCGGCGCAGCGCGATGTGTTCGGCGGCCTGACGAACCACCTGGCGCAACTCATCGGTCAGCTTGTCGCCTTTGATGACGTACCGGTCGGCGCCGAAGTTCAGGGCATCGATCGCTGTTTCTACGCGCGGCACACCGGTGATCAGGATGAAGGTGCAGTTCGGCGCGACTTCCTTGGCGAACTGGAGCAGCTCGACGCCGGTGGCGTCCGCAGGCGCGCTGCGCAGGCGAATGTCGCTGATGATGATGTCGAAGACCTGCGATTCGATCTTCCGCCGCGCTGTTTCCACATCGGTGGCCGTTTCGACGCGATAGCCTTCTTTGCGAAAAGCAATTTCGAGCAGCTCGCAGATGGATCGTTCGTCGTCCACCACGAGCACATGAACGTTCGTTTCCGCGGCGGCAGCCTTCAGGTTCTGTGTTCCAATGGCCATGGACAGTGCCAGCGCGTAGCTGGCCGGTTCGCATTCTGACATGCTTGCGGCGCGTGAGGATGGCCGCCGAGCGCGCTGTTGCGTGCCCTGCAACGGGGCGGCCGTGTGGCCGCCTACGCCGCCCGGGGCAGTTCTACAGAAAATTCTGCGCCCTGGCCGGGTGCCGAGTGCACTCGCAGCCGCCCCCGGTGCGCCTGCACAATCTGGTAGACAATCGCCAGCCCCAAGCCAGTGCCGCCGGCGAAACCGGACTGAAACGGCTCGAACAGTTTTTCAGCTACGGCCGGGTCGATCCCCGGGCCGGTATCGCGAAACCGGATGCGCACCCAGAAAGGGTCTACTTCCACGCTGACGCGCAGCGTACCGCCGTTGGGCATCGCGCGCAGAGCGTTGTCGCACAGATTCCAGAACACCTGCTGGAGCCGGTTCCGATCGATTCGTGCGCACGCCGGCACGCTGCCGAGGACGCGTTCGATGCGATAGTTTCCGTTCAGGTTCGGCTTCTGTTCGAGCAGGGTCAGGGTATCGTCGAGCAGGCTGCGCACATCTTCGACCGCGAACGTGTAGCTTTTCTCGCGCGCATACTGCAGGAAATCGCTAATGATGTGATTCAGGCGCTCCGATTCACGGCTGACGATGTCCACCAGATGCTTTTCGTCTTCCTCCATCGGCACCAGCCGTGCCAGTTCGCGCACGGCACCGGCTACCGCGGTCAAGGGCTGGCGAATTTCGTGGGCAATGGCCGAGGCCAATCGGCCGACTGCCGCCATCCGTTCCTTGGTAGCTACTTCCTCTTCTAACCGTTTCAACCCGGTCAGGTCTTGAAAGTTGAACACATAGCCGGTGCGGCGTCCTTCGGCCGTGCGCAGCGGAGAAACCGAAACGCCTAGGTAGCGCAGCTCGCCGCTGGCGGTGCGAAATTCGAGCTCTTTGCGGGGCGGCACGGCATCCAGCGGCACCCCGCTGCCCGGCACGAACAGATCCGGAAATAGCTCGGCCACGCGCCGTCCACGCACGTCTTCTGCGCGGTAGCCGGTGATCTCTTCACCAGCTCGATTCAGGCGGCGAATGGTTCCGTCCAGATCCGTGGTCAGCAGGCCGCCGCGCATCGACTGGATGATGTCTTCGGCGAAGGCGTGCAGGTCTTTCAACTGCTCCCGCTTCTGCTCCAGCTCCAGACCTTTGTGTCGCAGGCTCTGGGTGAGCCGGCTGGCCAAATAGCCTACCGAGAAGAAAGCGAAGAAATTGCCAATCAGCCAAAGCTGCAACGCATCCTGGGTGGGTCGCTGCACCGCGAAGCTGGGAATCTTCTCGAAGTGGGCCAGCTCGACCACCACCGCCAGCACCAGAAAACTGCTCAGCGCTGTCAGATAGGCTCCCAACCGCGTGAACAGAATACCGCCCACGATGATGACCAGCAGATACAGAGAGACAAAAAAACTTTCGTAGCCACCGCTGATGTACACCAGCGAAGTGATCAGACCGATGTCGCAGCCGAGCTGCAGCACGGCCTGCCAGCGTGCATCCACTACCCATCGCAGCAGAATGGCAAAGAACAGTGCGAGGACATACCAGAGCAATAGCAACGGCAGGAACAGTCGAGCGGGGAGGGCGAGCAGTTCGAAATCGCGCAGGACCAAGATGATGGCCAGCAGCAGCGTAATGGCCAGAAACCGCACGCGCACCAGCCACCCGAGCCAGTCGCGCACGTTTTGCGTACTGTCCATCGCGAGTTGCCTGCTGGCTTCCGTGCCGGGTTGTTCTCGGTGACCGGCTCGGCGGGCCGGCCGCGGCCGGTTATCCACCACCGAGCTTGGCAATCAGTTCGAACAGCGGCAGGTACATGGAGATGACGATGCCGCCGACCACGATGCCCAGGAAGACAATCATCATCGGCTCCATCGCTGCCAGCAGGTCCTTGACTGCGGCGTCGACTTCGTCTTCGTAGAAGTCAGCAATTTTCTGAAGCATGGCGTCCATGGCACCGGTCTGTTCGCCGACGCCGATCATCTGGGCCACCATGCTCGGGAAGACCTCCGTTTCGCGCAGCGGGTCCACCAGCGTGCGACCGGCTTCGACCGCCTTGCGCACATGCAGGATTGCTTTTTCGATGACCGCGTTGCCCGCGGTACGCGCCGTGATGTCCAGGCCTTCCAGGATGGGGACACCGCTGGTGATCAGCGTGCCGAGCGTGCGCGTGAAGCGCGCCACGGCAATCTTGCGCAGCAGCATACCCACCAGCGGCAGCCGGAGCAGCATCGCGTCGATGGCAAAGCGTCCTTGCGGTGTGCCGTACCAAAGCTTGATTCCCACCGCCAGCGCCGCAAAGAACACCAGAATGAGCAACCCGTAGATGCTGCCCACAAAGTTGGAAATGGCGATCACGGTGCGGGTGGGCAGCGGCAGGTCCACATTCAAGCCTGCGAACAATTGCGCAAAGATCGGCACCACCTTCCACAACAGCAGCACGATCACACCCACAGCCACCAGCAGCACCGCTACCGGATAAACCAGCGCCGATTTCACCGCCCGCTTCAGTTTGACATTCTTCTCGATGTAGGTAGACAGCCGCTGCAGAATCGTGTCCAGAATCCCGCCGGTTTCCCCGGCCTCGACCATGTTCACGTAGAGATCGTCGAAGACCTTCGGAAAGCGGCGCATCGCTGCCGAAAGCGTGCTGCCGCCTTCGACCGAGCCGCGCACCCCGCTCAGCACCTTCTTGAACGTTTTGTTTTCCTGCTGGCCGGCGAGGATCTCCAAGCACTGCACCAGGGGCAGACCAGCATCGATCATCACGCTGAACTGGCGCGTGAAAATAGCCAGTTCTTTCGTGCTGACTCCGCCGCCCACCGTCGGCAGGGCGAATTCCTTGCCCTTCTCTTTCACCCGACTGACGTTGATCATTTCGCGGCGCAGCAAGTCGGTCAGCTCGGCTTTGCTGTTGGCGACCCGTTCGCCCGAAACTTTGATCCCGGCGCGGTTGGTTCCGACGTAGGTGTAAACCGGCATGGCAACTGCCTCCTGCCTGACTGGCTTTGGCCGTGTGCGGCTTTACCGCTTCACGGACTGATAGGAATTCGATGTCCGGGCCGCACCGCTGGGCGGCGGCGTGGCCACTCCTCGATTGATCATATCCTGCAGCTCATCCGGATTCGACGATCGCGAAAGCGCAGTTTCCAGAGTAATCAACTTCTGGAAGTACGCATTGGCCAGACCTTGGTTGAACGTCTGCATGCCGGTCTGGCCGGTGCCGGTCTGCATCGCGGAATAGATTTGGTGAATTTTGTCTTCGCGGATCAGGTTCCGGATCGCGGCATTGGGAATCAGAATCTCCATCACCATGACGCGCCCGCGGCCGTCGGCACGCGGGAGTAGCGCCTGACACAAAATCCCTTCGAGCACCATGGAGAGCTGCGCGCGAATCTGCGGCTGCTGGTGCGCCGGGAAGACGTCCACGATGCGGTTGATCGTCGAAACCGCCGAATTCGTGTGCAGCGTCGCGAAGGTCAGGTGACCGGTTTCGGCGATCCGCAGTGCCGATTCGATTGTTTCCAGGTCGCGCATCTCTCCGATCAGCACCACGTCCGGATCTTCGCGCAACGCAGCGCGCAGCGAATTCGCGAACGAGTGGGTATCCGAGTGGACTTCGCGCTGGTTCACCAGACACTTCTTGTGCGTGTGCAGGAATTCGATCGGGTCTTCGATCGTGATCATGTGCTCTTCGCGCTCGCGGTTGATCTTGTCCAGCATGGCGGCCAGCGTCGTGGACTTGCCCGAGCCGGTCGGCCCGGTCACGAGAATCAGCCCCCGCGGGCGGTCGCACAGCGTTTTCACCACAGGCGGCAATCCCAGCGCCTCGAAGCTTTTGATCTCCCAGGGAATCATCCGGAACACTGCTGCCACGGCACCGCGCTGATGGAAGATGTTGCCCCGGAAACGGGCCAGGTCCTTTAGCCCGAAGGAAAAGTCCAGCTCCAAGTTCTCCTCGAGCCGATGCTTCTGTGCATCGGTCAGCACACTGTAGGCCAGGGCTTTGGTGTCCGACGCTGTCAGCGGCGGCAGGTCGAGTGGACGTAGCTTGCCGTGGATACGCACGCGGGGCGGCGAGTTCGTGGTGATATGCAGGTCGCTGCCGCCCAGCTCGATCATCCGCTTCAGCAGTTCACTCAACGATGGCACAGCCATAGCCCCTCCCTTACAGCACGGTTTCGCGCAGAACTTCTTCCAGGGTCGTAATGCCGTTTTTGATTTTGATCAGGCCGCTACGGCGCAGGGTGATCATGCCCGTCTCGATCGCTTTCTTCTTCAGTTCCAGCGCCGATGCGCCGACCAGGATCAGCTCGCGCAGCTCATCGGTGATTTCCATCACCTCGTACAGACCCACGCGTCCTTTGTAGCCGGTGTTGTTGCAGACCCCGCAGCCACGCCCGTGCATCACCTTGACCGTCTTTGCTTCTTCGGGTGTAAAGCCGGCATCGAGCAGAGCCTGCTCGGGCACTTCCAGCACCTCTTTGCAGTTCGTGCAGATGCGCCGCACCAGGCGTTGCGCGCAGATCAAGTTCACCGACGTCGCCACCAGGAACGGCTCGATCCCCATGTTCATCAGTCGGCTGATCGTGGAGGGTGCGTCGTTCGTATGCAGCGTCGAAAGCACCAGGTGGCCCGTCAGTGCTGCCTTGACGGCAATCTCTGCGGTCTCGAAATCGCGAATCTCGCCGACCAGGATGATGTTCGGGTCCTGGCGCAGGAAGGCACGCAGCGCCGCAGCAAAATTCAGTCCGATTTGCTCCTTCATCTGCACCTGGTTGATGCCCGGCAACTGAAACTCCACCGGGTCTTCGGCGGTCATGATGTTGGTGTCGGGTTGATTCAGCCGAGCAATCGAGCTGTACAGTGTGTTCGTCTTTCCCGAACCGGTGGGTCCCGTCACCAGCACCATGCCGTAGGGTTTCAGAATGTTCCGCTCGAATTTGGCCAACGATTCCGGCTCAAAGCCGAGTTTGGTCATATCCAGCCGCAGGTTTTCCTTGTCCAGCAGCCGGAGCACAATCTTTTCGCCGAACAGGGTGGGCACGGTGGAAACGCGGAAATCGAGCTCTTTCCGTTTGCCGTCTTTCGAGTACTTCAGCATGATGCGGCCGTCTTGCGGCAACCGCTTCTCGCTGATATCGAGCCGCGCCATAATCTTGATGCGGCTGGTGATGGCATCTTTCAAGCGCAGGGGGGGCGTCATCACCGTCTGCAGCACCCCGTCAATCCGGAACCGCACCCGATATTCTTTCTCGTAGGGTTCGATGTGGATGTCGCTGGCACCGCGCTTGACGGCGTCGGTCAGGATCAGGTTCACCAGTTTGATGATCGGCGCTTCCTCGGCCGCACGTTCCAGCGAGGCCAGATCCATCTCCTGCTCTTCCGCAGCCAGTTCCAGGTCGGCCTCTTCGCCGGCCAGTTCCTTCATAACGTTGTCGAGCGCTTCCTCGGAGGAGGAGTTGCTGTAGAATTTTTGGATCGCCTCGCTGATGGCGGATTCCGAAGCCACCACGGGTTCCACGTTGAAGCCGGTCATGAACTTGATGTCGTCCATCGCGAAGACGTTCGTGGGATCGGTCATCGCGATGGTCAGCGTGGAACCCACGCGCGACAGCGGTACAATCTGGTACTGCACCGCCTTATCCTGCGGCACCAGTTTGATGACGTTCGGATCGACTTCGTAGAATTTCAGATTGATGGAGGGCACACCGTACTGGCGCGAAAGCACCGACGTGATTTCCTCATCGGTGACAAATCCCAATTTCACCAGCGCCGCCCCTAGCCGCCCGCCGTGCCGTTTCTGGTACTCGGTCGCTTGCTGAAGTTGCTCCGGTGAAATCAGCTTTTCTTTGATCAGGATTTCGCCCAGACGGGCCGACATACCTTCTCCTACACCACCCTCTGCCCTCACCCCGCGAGGGAATCCCAACCTAACACAGCCGTCCGTTTCAGCACCTTGGCCGAAAGTACAGGGGTTTTGAAAGCGGCAACAGTGTGGGAATCGCCGGCTGGCCCGGTGGGGTACGCATCCTGCTGGCCAGACGACCACCTCGGACCCGGCGAGTCGTGGCTTGACTTGGCCTTCCGCGCGCCTCTATCTTGTCTGCAATGCGGCCAGCACTCGACTTGGCCCGCCGGATCGTCGTGCGGGCAGTGGTCGGCGGAACGACGCCAGCAGATTCCTCGCGCCTATTGCGGCGCTATTACCGTGCGCTCCATGTGGCGCTGGGCCCGCAACACTGGTGGCCGGCGCGCACACCGTTCGAAGTCATTGTCGGCGCAATCCTCACCCAGTCCACCGCCTGGACGAACGTGGAACGAGCCATCGCCAATCTGCGACGCGCGCGACTGCTCAGCCCGCGTGCCCTGCTGCGGGTTCCCCGCGCCCGGCTGGAACGATTGATTCGTCCCGCAGGTTACTTCCGACAGAAAGCCAGAAAGCTGAAGGCGTTTGTGCGTTTCCTCGATGCCGAGTACGGCGGTTCACTGCGACGCATGTTCGCCACGCCCACGGAGGAGTTGCGCGCGCGGCTGCTCCGTGTCCACGGAATCGGGCCGGAAACTGCCGACTCCATCCTTCTTTATGCGGGCGGCCACCCGGTCTTTGTTGTCGATGCCTACACAAAGCGGATTCTGGTGCGTCATGGTCTGCTCGACGAGCGGGCCGACTACGAACAGACCCGCCGTTGGTTGGAAGCGGCCCTGCCGCGCAACGTGCAACTGTTCAACGAATACCACGCCCTGCTGGTCGCGGTCGGCAAGCGCTGGTGCCGGCCGCAGCAACCGCGCTGCGAAACCTGCCCGCTCGGGAGATTCCTGCCCACGGCGCGCACACCCGTATGACTCCACTGTCCCAGGACGAACGCGGCCGTCAGCGAAAGCTCCGTCTGACGATGATCGGCATCCTGGTCACTCTGCTTGCCGCCGCCGTGTTCACGCTCGGGTCGCTGAATGTACCGCTGCAGCCAGAAAGCCGCACGGAAACGATCGTTCTATTTGCCCTGTCAACGTTCATCGTCGCGGCATTCCTCGTTTTTCTAGTGATTTTCGGCCGCAGCCTGCTGCGCGCCTGGGCCGAACGGCAGGCCGGGCGCCCAGGCTCGCGCTTCAAATGGAAGATGGTGATGGGGGCATTGGCCATCTCCTTGCTGCCCATCGTGTTCATGTTCTGGATCAGCTACGGACTGGTGAACCGGACTCTGGCGAAGTGGTTTCCCGGATCACTGGAAGCCGCCGTGCAAGAAAGCCGCACCCTGCTCGATCAGCTCGCCCCGCATGTCCCGGAATCCGACCGGGACGCGTTTGTCGCACGCCGCCAAGCCATCGCCGAGCAGGTGGCCAATTACGAAGCCCAGAAACAGGATTATCGTGCCTTCAAAACGCAATTGCTGCTCGCGCTCGGCCTGTTCACCATCGTCCTGCTCGTCTCGGTCACCTGGTTCGCCCTGTTCCTTTCGAAGCTGGTGACCACACCCATCGAAGCCCTGGCGCACGCCACGGCTGAGGTCGCCCGCGGCAATTTCGACCATCGCGTCGAAGTGCTGGCGCACGACGAGCTCGGCATGCTCGTGGAAAGTTTCAATCAGATGACCGCTGAGCTGGCCGACAACCGCCGTCGGCTCGAAGCGTTCACCCGGAATCTGCAGAGTGCGCTCGATGAAATCGAGACGCGCCGAAAATTCACGGAAGCGATTCTGGAAAATGTTCCTGCCGGTGTGCTCTCTCTCGATGCGACCGGCCGGATTCTCCGCGGCAATCGCGCGCTGGAAGGTATCTTCGGCCCCGAAGCTGGTCGGGCAGAAACGCTCGAAGCACTGTTCGGCGAAGCGGCCCGCAGCGTTCGCCAGCTCCTGCAGCGGGCGCTGCGGATGGGCATGGCCACCCGCGAGCTGGAAATCCCCCGCACTGACCGCGTGTTGCATGTCGCAGTGACCGTTAGCGCGCTCGGCCCGCGCATGTCGAATCCGGGTTATCTGGTGGTGATCGACGATCTGACGGAATTGCTCCGTGCCCAGCGCGCTGCGGCCTGGCAGGAAGTGGCCCAGCGCATCGCGCACGAAATCAAAAATCCGCTCACTCCGATCCAACTCTCCGCCGAACGACTGCAGCGCTACCTGGGAAAACCTGCCGGCGCTGCCCGCGACGTCGAACTTGAACGGATGGTTCGCGAGTGTGCCACATTGATCGAGCGCGAAGTGGCGACACTGAAAGCCATGGTGGACGAATTCAGTCGTTTTGCTCGCTTCCCCAAGCCGAAGCCGCAGACGGTGAATCTGAACGACGTCGTACGCGCTGCCCTGGACGTCTTCACGGGCCGGTTGAACGGCATCGCGCTGCACACGGATCTGGACCCCGCCCTGCCGCTCGTGCGTGCCGACGCCGAGTTGCTTCGCCACGTCCTGGTGAATCTGATCGACAACGCCGCCGCCGCACTCGAACACGCCCCGGCCAAACGGATCGAGATTGCCACCCGCGCTACCGCAAACGCCGAGGCCGTGGAAATCGTCGTGGCCGATACCGGGCCGGGCATCCCTGCGGAAGAAAAGGACCTACTCTTCCTGCCCCACTTTTCCAAGAAGGAGCACGGCACCGGCCTCGGCCTGGCCATCGCCAGCCGGGTGGTGGCGGACCACGGCGGCACAATCACAGTTGAAGACAATCAACCTTGCGGCGCCCGGTTCGTCATCCGGTTGCCGTTGGTGGAAGTCGCCGCTCCGCAGGCACAGTCATGAGCCACGCGATTTTAATCGTGGACGACGAAGCCGGCATTCGCGAATCGCTCACCTCAATTCTGCGCGAAGAAGGATATCAGGCCGAAGCCGTTGCCACCGGCGAAGAATGCCTGCGCGCGGTTCGGGAAACGCACTTCGACCTGGTGCTGCTCGACGTCTGGTTGCCCGGGCTGGATGGTCTGGAAACCCTGCGTCGTCTGCGCGAACTGGATTCCCCGCCGGTCGTCGTCATGATTTCTGGACACGGCACGGTGGCCACTGCTGTACGTGCCACCAAGCTCGGCGCGTTCGATTACGTCGAAAAACCGCTTTCCCTCGAAAAGACGATTCTGACCGTAAAGAACGCACTCGCCCACCTGCGTCTGGAAATGGAAAATCGCCGGTTGCGTGCGGAGCTGGAGCGTCGCTATCGGATTGTTGGCGAGAGCGTGCCGATGAAGGCCCTGCGGCAGCAGATTGCCTTGACCGCGCCGACCAACGGACGCGTGCTCATCTACGGAGAATCCGGTACCGGCAAAGAACTGGTCGCGCGCGCCCTGCATCTCCATTCGCTGCGAGCCGAGCGCGCCTTTGTCGAAGTCAACTGCGCGGCCATCCCCGAAGAACTGATCGAATCGGAACTGTTCGGCCACGTCAAAGGCAGCTTCACCGGCGCCAGCGAAGACAAAATCGGGAAATTTCAGATGGCCGATGGCGGCACGCTGTTCCTCGACGAAGTGGCCGATATGAGCTTGAAGACACAGGCCAAAGTCCTGCGCGTGCTCGAAGAGCAGCGCTTCGAACCGGTCGGCGCGAACCGCTCCGTGCAGGTGGATGTGCGCGTCATCGCCGCCACGAATCAGAATCTCGAGCAACGGATCGCCGAAGGCCGCTTCCGCGAAGACCTCTTTTACCGGCTGAACGTCATTCCCTTCCACGTGCCGCCACTGCGGGAACGCAGCGAAGATGTGCCCGTGCTGGCGCGCTACTTTCTGGAAGAATATTGCCGGGCCTACGGGCGCCGCCCGCTCACCTTCAGCCCGGCGGCCCTCGATGTGCTCCAGCGCTACGCCTGGCCAGGCAACGTGCGCGAGTTGAAAAATCTGGTCGAGCGCTTGGTGATCATTGCACCGCAGTTCGATTCCGAGCGGATCGAGCCGCATCACCTTCCGCCGGAACTGTTCCGCGGCGCAGCCGCTGCGCGTCCTTACGCCAGTCTGCAGGAAGCCCGCGCCGCCTACGAACGCGAATTCATTCTGCGCAAGCTCGAGGAGAATCAGTGGAACATCACCCGCACCGCTGCGGCTGTCGGACTGGAACGCACCCACCTCTACCGCAAGCTGAAATCCCTCGGCATCTCCCCCTCGGAAGAATCCAGCCGATAAGCGGATCCCAAAATAGTTTCCAATCGCCCGCTTCATCCCGCCTATTGGCGCCCACCTCATGAGGTGCCCAAAACACTCTGCTAAGACTCCGGTGGGCGGGGTGGATGCGATGCGGGCATCGCGCAAGACCGTCCTCTAGCTGAGTTGTTCGAGCTGGCGGCGCCAGTCGAGCAGGCGGACGATTTCCGGGCGGTCGCGCCAATTCGGTTGTACTTTCACATACAGTTCCAGGAATACTTTCCGGCCGAGCAGCCACTCTAACTCTTCGCGAGCCAGCGTGCCGATGCGTTTCAGCATCTGGCCGCCCTTGCCGATCAGGATGCCTTTCTGGCCGTCGCGTTCCACATAGATCGTGGCGTAGATGCGCACAAGTTTTTCGCCTTCCTCGTAGCGATCCACCAGGACCGCCAGGGCATGAGGCACTTCCTGACGCGTGGCCTGCATGGCTTTTTCCCGAACGATTTCCGCAGCCAGAAAGCGTTCCGGCGCATCGCTCACCTGATCCGGAGGGAAGTACGGCGGGCCTTCCGGCAGATACTCGAGCAATTTCTGTCGCAGCCGGTCGAGTCCGTCGCCGGTGAGCGCCGAGATGGGGATGATTTCCGCGAAGGAATGCGCCTGGCGGTACCGCTCGATCAGCGGCAGCAGCTTCTGCTTTTCGATCAGGTCAATCTTGTTGAGCAGCAGAAACTGTGGACAACGCACCGGACGGACGCGCTCCAGCGCATGCTGGTCGCCCGGACCGAATTCGGCAGTGGCGTCTACGATCAAGCAGAGCAGATCGATTCCTTCGAGCGCTTGGGCGATCTCATCGGTCATCTGCCGCTCGAGCGCGGTGCGCGGCGCCAGCAGGCCCGGCGTATCGATCAACACGATCTGCCCTTCTTCGCTGTGCACGATGCCATGGATGCGGTTGCGCGTGGTCTGCGGTTTTGGCGTGACGATCGCCACCTTGCGCCCGACCAGCGCATTCACCAGTGTCGACTTGCCTGCATTGGGCCGGCCGACTACAGCTACGAATCCGCTCTTGAACGCCATCCGATCGCACCCTCACCAGAATTTCTGTGCACGATTATCTCTTTCGGGCAGATGGCCCTCACTCGCGCAGGCAGTGCTTCTGTCCCCATGAACGATTAGCGGTTCGTGCCGCCCGGGATCAGCTTCAACTCGAACGAGTGGCGACTGTTCTCGCGGACCGTCACCGCCGTGCCCTGCGCCTCGTACGGCAGCAGGAACTGCGGATCCTGCCAGATGCCCGGCTCGAGGTCATCGAAGGCGAACAACTTGTAGGTACCCGGGGCGATGCCGGACAACACGAAACGTCCCTGCGTGTCGGTCACAGTACTGTGGAACAGTCGGAGCAGGTGACGACGGTTTGGTTCCGGTGCCAGCACTACCGTCACACCCGCCAGCGGCAACAGCTCGTCGTCGAGCACACGACCTTCGACGCTGCCCCCGTTCGGGCTCAGAACAATTTCCAGTTGTGCCGATGGTGCGTTGGCAGGATCGAATCCGGTGTCGAGCACTTCCTGCGAGCCGTGCTGCACCGATTTCACGTAGTAGCCGGCCGGCATGCCGGTTACCGTGACTTCGAAAATGAGGCCCGGCAGAAGGTTCGTCGTGAACGTACCGTCCGGGTTGACGCGCGTTCCTCCGCCGCCCAGCGCAAACGGCAGCTCGCGCGGGCGCAGACTCACCCGCACACTCTCCAGTGTGGCGTTCGGTTGCCCTTCGACGCGCACCCGCCCACTCACCGGTCCGACGGAAGACAGGCGCAGCGCGAGGCCTTCCAGGTCGTTGCGTCCCACTTCCAACGGCAGCCGGGCCACCCGCGCCGCACCCTGTTGTGCCGCAATCGCGACGAGCTGGTAAGACCCGGGAGGAACATTGCGAATGGTAAACGTGCCGTCGGTTGCGGTGGTCTCGCGCCGTGCCGTAACGAGGTCGCGCACCCACCCCTGCGCTGCCAGCACCATCACCAAGACGCCCGGCACTGGATTGCTGGTGATGGCATCCACCACAACGCCACTCAGGCGCACACCTTCGACGGGCTCCACGGTCAGATCCACTCCGGGCAATTCGTCACCGGCTTTCACTTCCAGCGGAATCGCTCGCGAGGGGTCGGTCGTGCCCGGGTAGTACGTCGGGACGTAATTTTCGGCTTCACTCGTTGGAGCAAAAAAGCCGAAACGGCTTGCCGACGGCGTCGCGCTCAGAAAATATCGTCCCGGACTCAACCCGTAGACGCGATACTGACCGCGGTCGTCGGTCTGGCTGGAGCCGGCCGGCACCAGTTGCGGCTGACCATTCACATACGCCATACGGCTGGCTTGCACCTGCACACCCGCCATCGGTTCGCCCTCGCGGTCATAGACCCGCCCGGTAATCACCGCAGCGCGTTCCAGGCGGAACAACAGGTCCCGGATCTGCTGGCCCGGCCGCAGTTCGAGCACCGTGCCCGGCCGGTTGATGGATCGCTGACCGTATTCGCGACGGACGTAGCCGGTACGCTCGACCACCAACCGGTAGGAGCCCGGCTCGATGTTTTCCAGTCGGAACCGTCCGGTCTCATCGGTGCGAGCGACCATCGGCCGCGCACGCCCACGGCGAATGGCCTGTCCCAGAAGGTTCAGTGGGCCCCCACCGGGCGGGCTGCCGCGCTCCCCGGCATTCATCAGAATCACGCTGGCTTTGCGCAGCGGCTCACCCGTATCCTGCGCCAACACCACGCCTTCGACCACACAGGTCTCGGTAGCTTTGACCGCTTCAGCCGGTACCGGCGCTTGCTGCATTCCCACACCAAAATAGAAAAGCAGCAGTGTCAGAAACCCTGAGCTCATCATCGTTCACCGTCCTGCACAGAATAGGACGCACCGGCAACGGCCAAGGTAACAAAGCTCAGGCTCGAAATCTGGACAAAGTTGGGCGTGGCCGAGGTCTGACGAAGACAGCCAAACTCCTCACTGCCACAGAAAAAAGAAAAGGCGGAGACCTCTTGCGCAGGGTCTCCGCCCAAGGCCCAAAAACGGCGCAGTTAGAACCGGCCGGCGTAAACGAGCTGGATGGCCCGCCCGTCTTTGCTGGTTGTGCCGGTCGAAACGGCGTTGTTCTTGATGGCTGCTTCGACGTTGGCTGCCGTCTGTTGACCCGCGCCGGCCTGATAGAGCGCACCGGTGCCGGCTACATGCGGCGTAGCCATCGAAGTGCCCGAGAGCGTCCGTGTGCCGTTGCGCAGCCAGGTGGAAAGAATACTTACACCTGGCGCCCAGATGTCCACACAGGGACCGAAGTTGCTGAAGGAAGCTTCGCGATCATTGCTGTCGGTTGCCGCGACCGTCGCCACTCCGTTGTGCGTGCCCGCACGCGCCGGCGAGGAGTTGCAGGCGTCCGCTCCTTCATTGCCCGCGGCCACTGCATAGAAAACGCCACTGTCGGCCGAACGCTTGACGGCATCGTCCAGCGCCTGGCTGGCCCCGCCGCCCAAGCTCATATTGGCCACGGCCGGTTTGATGGCGTTGGCGGTGACGAAGTCCACGCCCTTGATCACTCCGGACGTGGTGCCGCTGCCGGAGCAGTTCAACACTTTGACGCCGTGCAGACGTACGTCGGGCAGCACGCCGACCACGTGGCTGGTGTTATCGCGCGCGCCGGCCGTGCCGGCCACGTGCGTGCCGTGACCGTTGCAGTCACGGTTGGACCCGCCGGCAAAATTCACGTGTTCAACGACGAACAGGTCGCTGTGGCTCGTGTCGATACCGGTATCGATGATGTAGACGTGAACGGTGCCCGCACGGGGATCGGCCGTGCCGTCACCGGCCCGGGTCGAACTGATGTCGGCATCGATGCGGTTGATGCCCCAGGGCAACGTCTGTGCGGTGATGGTCATCACCCCATCCGGTTCCACGTATTGGACGTACGGCAGCGCTTCGAGCGCCTGGATCTGCGCTGCGGTCAACCGTGCGGAGAACCCCCGGATGGCAGCACTGTAGACGTGCTCGGCGCGGAAACCATGGCGCCGCTCCAGGTTCTGCACCGCACCGATGACCCGCCGGTCCAGATAGCCCCATGCAGCTGGAGCCTCTACCATGCGCTCATCGGTGCGGAAGGCGCCTTGAAAACTGTCGAAAGGAGCCGCATCCGAGAAAACAACAATTGTAGGAAAGGTGGCGGCGGGACGTTGCGAATGCAGTGAGCCTGCCACTACACCCAAAAGCAACACCAACCACAAGGTTCGAATGGAGACGCGTTTCATTTTGTTTTGTTCTCCTGGGTCTCCCTTGCAGGGAAAATTGCCGGCCAGACCACTCGCCGGGTTCCTTCGTGCATACCCTAAAGACCTTCTAGTTACCTGTCAATAAATAAATTCATCGGACTTGTGCGGATCTGTCCACTGGGGCTGCGACCGATCCCGACACCGCCTATCGAAGCAGTCGGGCCGACCGGCTCTCGCACACCGTCCGCGAAAAGCAAGGCGGTACCGAGCGGACTAATTCATTTCGGCCACTTGCGCCGCCGGTGTGGTTTTCCGCACGCGCAGGCGCAGCACTTTGCGCTGATTGGCTTCGAGTACCTCGAAACGCAGGCCGGCATATTCGATGGCCTCGCCGGGCGCTGGAACGTGTCCGGCAATGTGGTTCAGCAGTCCGGCCACCGTGGTTACCCCCGAAGGTACTTCGCTCAGTTCCACGCCCACCAGTTCGGCGAGTTTTTCCACGGGCACGCTGCCGCGCACGAGCAGCGTGCCTTCCGCATCGCGCGCCACGTCGGGCATAGGCGCCCGGTCTTCTTCTCCGATTTCGCCCACAATCTCTTCGACTAGGTCTTCGGCCGTCACCAGTCCGGCTACCGATCCGTACTCGTCGACAACGATGGCGAGCTGCTGGTGCTTCTGCTGCAGTTCCTTGAGCAGTTGCGAGCCCAGTTTCGTTTCCGGAACGAACAGAACCGGCCGCATCAACTCGCGCACGCGTCGCTGGGCCGCTTCGCGTTCCGGTACCTGGAGCACGTCGCGGGCGTACACCACGCCGACAATTTCGTCTACGGTCCCCTCGTAGACCGGAATCCGCGAATATTTCGTCTCCACGATCAGGCGGCGGAGCTGCTCGACGGTCGCATCGGCCGGGATGGCCACGATGTCCGGGCGCGGCGTCATCAGCTCGCACACGCGCTTGTCGCTGAATTCCACCACCTGCTCGATCAAGTCGGCTTCGTCGGGCTTCAGGATGCCCTCTTCTTCAGCCGCTTCGACCAGGGCCTCGATCCCGTTTGCGGTGTGTTTGCCGTTCTCCGATTCGGCTGGTTCGCCCAGGCGCATCAACGAATCCAGCAGTTCCACACTGGCACGCAGTGGCCAGGTCAGCCACAGCAGTACACGCAGCAAAGGCACCAGCGGAAGCACCCAGCGACCGGTCGAACGGGTCAGCAACACGTGAGGCACGAAATGCAATCCCAGCACCACCTCCAGCGTCAGGAAAAACACCGCTTCGGCCAGTGCCCGCCAGGTTTCCGCAACAAAAAGCGAAACGCCGCCGGCGGTGACCACGGCCACGAGCACGAGCCACAAATGCGTCAACAGGGCAAAGCTGGTGGCGGCGCTGCGCCGGTCCAGTCTGATGCGTGGTTCCACTTCCGCTTCGAACACTTCCAGGTTGCGCCGCACGCGGCCGACTGTGACCCGGCCCAGCTCGCGATAGACGCGGTCCAGATAAGCCACCACGCAGAGCCCGGCGCCCAGCGCTACGACCCCGAGCGTGTACAGGCTGTACCAGAGCACGTTGGAGCTCATCGTCGTATCAACCCCAGTCGACGGCGCAACCGGCTCTCCAGTCGGTTCATCTCGCCCCGGTCAGTTTCATGGTCATAGCCGAGTAGGTGCAACACGCCGTGCAGAATCAGCACGCGCAACTCTTCCTCCAAGCGGTGACCGGCTCGTCGGGCATGGCGACGGGCGATTGCAGGTGCAATGGCGATGTCCCCCAGGTATCCGTCGCGTTCTCCGTGCGATATCATGGGGAACGAAAGGACGTCGGTTGGACCGGACTTGCCCCTAAAATGCCGGTTCAGGCGGGCGATGGCTGCCGGGCTGACCAGGGCCACGGTGACCGAGTCTGGCCACAGACCGCACACTTGCTGCACGCGCGCCAGAAAGGCTTCCAGCGCCGCGCGGCGCACCCGGACAGCGCGTTGGCGGTTGATTACCATGCGGGCAGAGCAGTCCCCGCCCGAGCCCTCGGCTGAGCGCGGCTTCGCGGAAGTTCACTGGTTGGAGGATTCGTCTCCACCGTTTTCTGCAGCGGAGCTGGCGCGGCTGGCTGTCACCGGCACAGTGGCGTTGCGGGCGGACTGCGTCGCGAATTCGTCGTAGGCTTTGATGATCTGTTGCACCAGGTTGTGCCGCACCACGTCCCGTTCGTTGAAGTAGATGAAGGCAATGCCTTCGATCCGGCCGACCACCTCGATGGCTTCGACTAACCCGGACCGGCGCCCGCTGGGCAGATCGATCTGCGTGATGTCGCCCGTGATGACCGCCTTGGAACCGAATCCCAGCCGCGTCAGGAACATCTTCATCTGTTCGCTGGTGGTGTTCTGGGCCTCGTCCAGGATGACAAAGGAATCGTTCAGCGTGCGACCGCGCATGAACGCCAGCGGCGCAATTTCGATGATGCCCTTCTCCAGCAGGCGTTCCAGTTTATCGGCATCCAGCATGTCGTAGAGTGCGTCGTAGAGCGGTCGCATGTAGGGATCGACTTTCTGCTGCAGGGTACCGGGCAGAAACCCCAACCGCTCGCCCGCCTCGACGGCCGGCCGCGCCAGGATGATGCGGCTCACCTGCTTGGTCAGCAGCGCGGAAACCGCCATGGCCACGGCCAGATACGTTTTGCCTGTGCCGCCCGGCCCGATGGCAAACACCATGTCGTACTTTTCGATGCACTCCATGTAGCGCCGCTGGTTCGGACTTTTCGGTTGGATCGTTTTTTTGCCAAATGCCCGCGGCCGCGGAGGCACTAATAGTGACCGCAGCGTCACATTCGGCTCTTGGGTGGCCACGCGCAGCAGCGACTTCACCTCGCCGTTGCTCAGCACGCGTCCCTCGCGCACCAGGTCGCTGTATTCTTCGATAATTCGAGCGGCACGCTCGACTTGGGCGGGCTCGCCTTCGATTTCAATCTGGTCCTGTTGTAACTGAGTGCTCACGCGCAGTGCGGATTCCAGCAGCTTGAGGTTTTCGTCCAGAGTGCCGAACAGGGCTTCGACTCCGCCGGCCAATTGCACCGTGCGCTTCATTCTGCCTGGACGACTATCCCTCCCGGGATGGAAAGTCTCCGAACAAGCCTAGCGCAAGGGCTCATCAGGGTCAAGCCAGCCGTCCAAATGCGGGCGTTCCTTGACACCCCTCTACACGCATGTTAGTTTCGTTTGCTTTTCGCAGCGTCTGAGACACCGCAGTGAGTCCGCCGGCCACGGAAACGCTTCGCAAAACCGCCCTGCATGCGACCCACCGCCGACTGGGTGCCCGAATGGTCGCTTTTGGCGGGTGGGAGATGCCGGTCGAATACTCTGGCATCATTGCGGAACACCTGGCCGTGCGCACCGCAGCTGGCCTGTTCGACGTCAGCCACATGGGCGAAATCGAAATTCGCGGCCCGCACGCGCTCGAGCTCGTCCAGTGGGTCACCTGCAACGATGCGGCGCGGCTCAGCGAGGGACAGGCGCAGTATTCCGGGCTGATGACCGAGCAGGGCACGTTTGTCGACGACCTGCTCGTGCACAAAATCTCCGCAACCCACTATCTGCTCTGCGTGAACGCAGCCAATCAGGACGCCGACTTCGAACACATCTCCGCGCAGAACCGTTTCGGCGCGGCGGTGGAAAACGCCGGAGCGCGCTATACGCAACTGGCGCTGCAGGGGCCGAAGGCAGCGGGCATCCTGGCGCGGCTGACCAGAACCGGACTGGAGGCGTTGCGCTACTACCGGTTCACGTTCGGCGAGGTGAGCGGCGTGTCCTGTCTGATTGCGCGGACCGGCTACACCGGCGAAGATGGCTTCGAGCTGTACTTCGCACCCGAGCACAGCGAACGCATCTGGAACGATTTGCTCGATGCCGGCCAGCGCGACGGGCTGCTGCCCTGCGGACTCGGCGCACGGAACACCTTGCGACTGGAAGCCGGCATGTGCCTGTACGGGCACGAACTGGATCAGACGACCACACCGTGGGAAGCACGGCTGGACTGGATCTGCAAGCTCGACAAAGGCGATTTCCTCGGCCGCGAGCGCCTGGTGCAACAGAAGCAGCAGGGACTGAAACGCATTCTGGTGGGTTTCGAGATGGTAGACCACCGCATTGCCCGCGACGGCTATCCGGTGCTCTCCAACGAGCGCGAAATCGGACACGTAACCAGTGGATCCCCCGCTCCGTTTCTGAAAAAAAATATCGGCATGGCCTACGTGCCGCCGGAGCACAGCTCTCCCGGCACCGAGCTGCACATCCGCATCCGCGGCCAGCCCGCCGCCGCGCGCGTGGTGACGCTGCCGTTCTACAAACGCCCGAAGTAAGGCTGCGCCAACGCGCCGCCGGATGAACACCGCAACGAAGGAGTCGACCATGTACCCGAGCGACTACCGCTATACGCGCGAGCACGAATGGATCAAGCTAGAGGGTGACACCGGCATCATCGGCATCACCGACTACGCGCAACGTGCGCTCGGCGATATCGTCTATGTCGAACTGCCCAAGCTGGGCACCAAGCTGGAAGCCAACCAGTCGTTCGGCACCGTAGAATCGGTCAAGGCTGTCAGTGACATCTACTGTCCGGTGGCCGGTGAAGTGATCGCGGTGAATGAAACGCTGAACCGCGCGCCCGAAACCATCAACCAGGACCCGCACGGCGCGGCCTGGATCATCAAGATCCGTGTGGCAGATCCGAGCCAGGTGCAGAACCTGATGGACGCGGCTGCCTACCAGGCCTACGTGGCGGAAAAAGAAAAGGAAGCGGGACACTGATGCGTTATCTGCCGAAGTCGGCCGCCGAGCGCCAGCAGATGCTCGCCACGCTGGGCCTGCGCGAAATCGAAGATCTGTTCGCCGCCATTCCGGAGGCGTTCCGTCTACGCGAGCCGTTGAACCTGCCCGGGCCCCTTTCTGAATTCGAAATCATCGAATACTTCCGCGCGCGCGCCGCAGAAAACGCGCGGGGGTACACGCGCTTTCTTGGCGCAGGCGTTTACGATCACCTGACCAGCGTGGTGGCCGACGCGCTGATCCAGCGGGGCGAATTCCTCACCTCGTACACTCCCTATCAGGCCGAAATCAGCCAGGGAACGTTGCAGGCCATCTTCGAGTTTCAGACGCTGATGTGCCAGCTCACCGCACAGCAGGTGGCGAACGCCTCGATGTACGACGGCTCCACGGCCACGGCCGAGGCAGCGCTGATGGCCGAGCGCGTGACCGGGCGGCACCGCGTGGTCGTGGCGCGCTCGGTGCATCCCGAATACCGCCAGGTGACCGTCACCTACGCGCGCAATCACGGACTGGCTGTTGCCGAAATTCCCTTCTCGGCCGAGACGGGCCAAGTGGACCTGGACGCTGCGCGCGCGGCGCTCGATGCAGAAACAGCAGCGTTGATCGTGCAGTCGCCGAACTTTTTCGGCGTGCTCGAACGCGTGCCGCAACTGGCCGAGCTGGCCCACGCGCACGGCGCACTGCTCGTGGTGGCGATTGCCGAAGGGCTGTCGCTGGGCATTGTACGGCCACCGGCCGAAGCCGATATCGTCGCACTGGAAGCGCAATCGTTCGGGATCCCGCCGAGCTTCGGCGGCCCTTCGGTGGGTGTACTGGCCACGCGGGAAGAGTTCGTGCGGCAGATGCCTGGACGGCTGGCCGGCCAAACCGCGGACCGGGAAGGCCGCCGCGGCTTCGTGCTCACGCTGGCGGCACGGGAACAGCACATCCGGCGCGAAAAGGCCACCTCCAACATCTGCACGAATCAAGCGCTGTACGCACTGGCCGCGACCATCTTCCTCTGCCAGGCAGGAAAGCAGGGACTGCGCGAGCTAGCGCTGCAGAATCTGGCGAAAGCGCGCTTTGCGCGCGAGCAACTGGAGTCGGTGGCGGGCGTGCGCTGCCGGTTCCGCGGCCCGATTTTCAACGAATTTGTCATCGAACTACCGCGGGCGGCCCGGTGGGTGAACCGCGCGCTGCTGGCCGAACGCATCATCGGACCGCTTCCGCTCGGACCGTTTTACCCGGAGCTGGCCAAGCATGCGCTGGTCTGTGTGACGGAAAAGACGCCGCGGACAGAAATCGAACGACTCGCCGAGGCGCTGCGACGCATTCTGGCGCAACCCGCGTAGCCAAACGCTGAATACGCGGGCAGTGAGCTGCAGCCCCCGGAAAAAACCACAGCAAGGGAAGTGCATGACGACAGCGATCAAAAAAGCCGGACGCCACGTCTCGCAGAGCGAGGGGCTGATTTTCGAAAAGTCTGCGCCGGGCAAGCGCGGCATGGAGCTGCCGGCCCTGGACGTCCGGCCCGTCGAGCCGGCCGCGGCGCTGCCGGAGGAATATCTGCGCGACGAAATTGCCGGCTTCCCCGAAGTCAGCGAAATCGAAATCGTCCGTCACTTCACGCGGCTTTCCACCTGGAACTACGCGATCGATCTGGGCATGTATCCGCTCGGGTCGTGCACGATGAAATACAATCCGCGGGTGAACGAGTACGTGGCCCGACTGGACGGAATCGCCACCGAACATCCTTATCAGCCGGTCGAGCTCGCTCAGGGCTGCCTGCGGATCCTGAAGACGCTGGAAAAATGTCTACTCGAGATCACCGGCATGGACGCCGCCACGCTGCAACCCGCCGCTGGCGCGCAAGGGGAGCTGACCGGTCTGCTGTTGATTCGCGCCTACCTCGCCAGTCAGGGCAATCCGCGCAAGGTGGTCTTGATCCCCGACTCCGCACACGGCACTAACCCGGCCACGGTGACCATCGCCGGCTACGAAGTTCGCAACATCAAAAGCGACGCGCGCGGACAGATCGATGTGGCGCAACTGAAACAGATCGTCAACGAGGATGTAGCCGCACTGATGGTCACCAACCCGAACACCCTCGGCATCTTCGAAAGCAACATCGCCGAAGTGGCCGACGTGCTCCACGCGGCGGGCGCACAACTCTACATGGACGGCGCGAACATGAATGCCCTGGCGGGCATTGCCCGGCCGGCCAGCTTCGGCGTGGACGTCATGCACCTGAACCTGCACAAGACCTTTTCCACGCCGCACGGCGGCGGTGGCCCCGGCGCCGGTCCGGTGGTGGTGCGCAAACACCTGGAACCATTCCTGCCGGTGCCGGTCGTGGTGGAAAAGCCGGACGGAACACTGGCGCTGGAAGACCAGCGCCCGCAGAGCATCGGACGGGTGCGCGCCTTCTTCGGGAACTTCGGGGTGCTGGTGCGCGCCCTGGCCTATACGCTGGCCTACGGACCCCGAATTCGACAAGCCACCGAAGATGCCGTGCTGAACGCGAACTACATCCGGCACGGCCTGGAACCGTACTACGAGCTGCCCTACAAGCTGCCCTCGATGCATGAGGTGGTCTTCAGCGATGCTCGTCAGCGGAAATACGGCGTTACCACCATGGACATTGCCAAGCGGTTGATCGACTACGGCTTTCACCCTTACACAACCGCGTTTCCGTTGATCGTTCCCGGAGCGCTGATGATCGAGCCGACCGAATCCGAATCGAAGGAAGAATGCGACCTGTTCATCGACGCGATGCGCGCCATCGCGGAAGAAGCCGCCACGAACCCCGAGCTGGTCAAGACGGCACCGCATTCCACACGCGTCAGCCGGCTCGACGAGGTCGCCGCCGCGCGAAAACCGATCTTGCGCTGGAAACCTGCGGAGAGCAGTGAAGCCGCCGACTGAAACCGCTCTGGCGCAGCACACAGTCCTTCCCTCACATCGAAACCTGAACGCAGAAGGCGAGCCGAGCAGGAAAGAAACTAGCGAAACCGGATGGAGGCGAGCATCTGCTCGAAGACGCGTTCGTACTGCGGGTAATCGCGCTCGGGCGCGACGCCCAGGAAGTAGACCAGCTCGCGGTCGCGCAACACGGTAACCAGCCAGTTGTATTCGCGTCCGCCCAGCGGAGAGGCATTTTCCAACCGGGTGGAGAGTCCGGCGCGCCCATCCACACGTACGCTGCGGGAACGGCGAGCCACGCGGAGTTCGGGATTCGAGTGACGCAGTGAGGTATAGAGCTGCTCGGTGGCGTCTTCCAGCGTGTAGCGGCCACGACGGTCCGGACGCGGTGTGAACACGCCGAGAAGTGCTCCGTAGGCAAAGGCGCTGTTGCCGCTGCTCGTCTGCACGATTCCGCCGTCCGGGGCAAAGGCTACGTCGCGGCTTTCTCCGTAAATGCGCCAGTTTTCCGGGTGACGGATGCGCAGCAGGGGGTGTTCGAACGTCAGCAGGCGCGAAGCCGGCGGCTCAGGCGAACGCGGGTTGGTCGCACCTGCGGTGGGCTGTCCGCGCTTGGGCGGCGGGGGCAGCGAGAGCACCAGCCGCTTCACTTCTTGAAAGTCGGGGGAATCGCGCCGATAGCTGCGCGGCAGCCCGCCGAGCTTTTCGATTTCTTCGTTCACGCGTTCGATGCGGTTCTCCGGCTTGGGATGCGAGGAGAAAAACTCCGGCGGGCCGCCGCCCTTGCGTTCGGCTTCGATTTTTTCGAAGAACTGCACCATGGCCCGCGGGTCGTAGCCGACATCGTAGAGGATTTGCGTGCCGAGAACATCGGCTTGGCGTTCGGCGTCCCGCGAGTACTTCAACAGCACGGAGTTGGCCGCGAACCCTGCACCGAGCTGGGCGAGCACAGCACCGATCGAATCGCTGCCAACGACACCGCCGAACAGGCCCAGGCCGAGCTGCCAGGCGTACGCTTTGCTGGCCTGATTGGTGCCGTGGCGCAGGGCGACATGGGCGATTTCGTGGGCCAGCACGCCGGCCAGTTGCGCTTCGTTGTCGGCGGCTTCGAGCACGCCGCGGTGGACGTAAATCGGCCCACCCGGCAGCGCGAAAGCATTGATCGAAGATTCGTTTACGGCCTTGAAGGTATATGGATAGCTGTAGAACGGGGCCTTGGCGGAGAGTTTTCTGCCGAGCTGCTGCAGGTAGTTGTCTACGCGTGTGTGGTTCAGCAGCGGAAGCTGGCGTTCGGCATCCTGAGCCACCTGGCGGCCGAGCTGAATATCCTGTTCCTCGCTGAACAGATTCCATCCCGGCTTCAGTGCGGTGCGAGTGGCCGCCGCCACCGAGGCCAACAGCAGCGAAAGTGCCGCGAGCAGTACCGTCGCAGCGCGCCACGCCCGGTCCAGCGAACCCCTCTGGCTGTGCTTGCTCATCGCTTCCCCTCTGGTCGAGTTGTGCGCAGTTCCCTTTCTCCGCGCGTGCCTGAGCCTCGGGCCGGACACCGGAATCCCGTCTGGATTGTATCGCGAACCATCCACATATCCGATTAGATGTGAAGGGGAGCGGACAGGTTCGCCCACCCTGCCACACGGGCGACCGGGGATGCTCAGCGTTCGCGGTCGCGATTGCGTTTGGCCGGCGCCGACTGTGGCGTATTGTTGCCGTTGGAGCTTTTCGCTTCCCCGGCAGCCGCCGCCGCAGGAATTTCCACCACACGCCCACCCGAAACCGCGGCCGGCCCAGCGGTACACAGCGGGGGCGGCAACTCGACCGGCAGGACGGCCCCTTCGGCTTCTTTGCGGAAAATCAGTCCATTGCCGCCCGAGTCGATGGCCAGCACGTCTCCCAGACGAATCTGTTCCGTAGCCAGCAGGTTCGCCAGCGGATAGACGATGTGGCGCTCGATCGCGCGTTTCAGGTGTCGGGCACCGTACTTGAGGTCGGTGCCTTCGCGCAGCAGAAAGGCACGAGCTTCCGGTGTGACGCGGAACAGGAACTGTTTGCCGGCGGTCTCCAGCACGCGTTGCTGCACCATTTCGAGCTCGATGTCCAGAATCTTTTCGAGCTGTTCCGGACGCAGCGGGTGGAAGACGACGACCTTGTCGATCCGGTTCATGAACTCGGGCGAGAATTTCCGGCGTGCGGCTTCGGCCGCGGTGCGCTCGATCTTTTCGTCCAACCGCGATTCGCGCTTGTCTGCCGGCTGCACGAAGCCCAGACCGCCGGTGAGCAATTCGGTGATCTCGCTCCCACCCAGGTTCGAAGTCATGAAGATCATCGTCTGGGAGAGGTCCACGCGACGGTTGTCGCCCAGCGTCAGCGTCGCTTTGTCCAGGATGCCGAGCAGAAGCTGCCAGAGCGCATCAGAGGCCTTTTCGATTTCGTCGAAGAGCAAGAAGCTGAGCTTCAGCTTGTCGGTGTGGTACTGTGCCAAAGCCTCCTGGGTGATCAGAGGGTGCGTTTCGCGATGACCGAGATAGCCGGGCGGCGAGCCGATCAACTTGGCAATTTCGTGCGAATGCTGGAATTCGGCGCAGTCCACCTTGATGACGGCACGAGCATCGCCGAACAGAATCTCCGCTGCCGCTTCGACGATGCGGGTCTTGCCCGACCCAGTCGGCCCCAGGAAGAGCAGATTGGCCACCGGCCGGCCGGGAGGATTCAGTCCGGCGCGAAAGACCTGGTACATTTCCACCAGGGCCTGCACGGCTTCGTCCTGGCCAACAATTTTACGTCGCAGGGCCGCTTCGAATTCGCGAGATTCGACGCTGCGGCGCGTGGGATCGAGTTGTTCCATCCGTTCCTTCACAGCCATGCCCCGGCTCATGAGTACCTCCGACGGGCCAGCAATTCGATGTCGCGGCCCAGCTCGAACTGATTCAACTTGACCTCGACGGTCGAGCGGAGCAGTCGCAGCAGCACGACCATTTCGCGGCGTGTGTCGGGCGAGATGGTGGCGTGCACCACCGCGGGCGCCAGCCCGGCGAGGTCCAGATTCAGCTCCCGAATCGACTGCAGGAGCTTGCGGGCATAGTCGGAGTCCCAGTCGAACAACTCGACGCGGCTGTTGACCTGCTCACGCAGCCGTGTCCAGTCCACCGCCAGGAACGGGTGCCGCCGGGAAACCTGACGGACGACGTCGTCGGTGATGCGCGGCGTTTCTCCGAGCCGGGCCAGGTGCAACTGCTTCACCTTGCCCTGCCGGCGGACGTTGTGCACCAGATAGAACGAATTGCCCTTGCGACGGACGAAGGCCATGATTCCCCCCGTGCGGCTGGCACCCCCCAGAGCGGCCCCCAGAGTGGAAGGTGATGCGTAGTGTACGGAGCGTCCACTACGGCTGTCAATCGAGAACCGCTGCTTTGTGGCCGCCTGCTGCCAATCCATCAACCCCGGCTCGCTGCAGCCGGGATGCCAGGAGTGCTGCGCGACACCTGCTGGCTCCGAAGTGCTCATGGCCTCAAACACTTTGGTGAATTTTCCAGCTCCACTATGATTAGATGCGTTGGCCGTCCTGCTGTTCCGTTCCGAAGCGGCCTGCGCCAGCCTGCTGTGGAACTTGGAACAGGCTCCGGCAGGCAACCAAAATGAAACCGGGGCCATCGCCACGACTCGCGCAGCGGAGCGAAGACGTGTCCTGGGAAGCGGTTTATCGCTGGGTGCAGCAAATTCCGCGCGGCTGCGTAGTCACCTACGGGCAGTTGGCCCGCGCACTGCGTTTGCGGGGCGGGGCACGCGCGGCGGGACGCGCCCTGGCCGCTTGTCCGCAGGGTCGTGGCATCCCCTGGCAGCGCGTAGTCGGCGCTGGAGGAAGACTGTTGCTCCGTGAACCGCTGGCGCATTTGCAGCGTCGCTTGCTGGAAGCCGAAGGCGTGCATTTTGCCGGCGACCGCGTGGATCTGACGCGCCACCGGTGGCGGCCCGGCCGCGCACGCCGCCGCAGACGGTCGCGCGAAGCTGTGCTATAGATGGTACTTCCGTGAACGAGCCGGTCATCCGCGTCGAGCAGCTCCGCAAACGCTACGGCAGCGTCGAAGCCCTGCGCGGCGTCAGCTTCCAGGTTCATGAGGGCGAGGTGTTCGGGCTGCTCGGCCCGAACGGCGCCGGCAAAACCACCACCGTGGAAATCCTCGAAGGGATGCGCACGGCCGATGCAGGCCAGGCGCAGGTTTGCGGCCTGGACCCACGCCGCGGTGGCGCAGCCTTTCAGCGGCAAATCGGCGCCGTGCTGCAACACACCGCACTACCCGACAAGTTGCGCGTGGGCGAAGCCGTCGAGCTATTCGCCAACCTCTATGGCCGGCGGCGGAAATTGGATGCATTGCTCGAGCGACTCGGGCTGGCCGACAAGCAACGCGCCTTCTACGACGAGCTGTCGGGCGGGCAGCGGCAGCGGCTGGCCTTGGCCCTGGCGCTGGTGCACGAGCCGCGCGTGCTGTTTCTCGATGAGCCGACCGCGGGGCTGGATCCGCAAGTGCGCCGCGAAATCTACGAAATCATCGAGGAGCTGCGGCGGGAAGGAAAAACGATCCTGCTGACCACGCATTACATCGAGGAAGCCGAGCGGCTGTGCGACCGCGTGGCCATCATGGACTACGGGAAACTGATTGCGCTCGGCACACCGGCGGAGCTGCGGCAGCGGTCGGCCAATACGACACGGATTGCTGTGCGACTGGCACAACCCATCGAAGATGGACGGCTGCGACAGCTCGAAGGAGTGGTCGATTGCCGGCCCATTTCGGACGGCTACCTGCTGCACTCGCAGCGGCCGCCACAGACCATCGTCGCACTGGTCAAGCAACTGGAAGCACTGGGCAATGAGCTGCAGAGTCTGGAAATTTCGGCACCCACACTGGAAGATGTGTTCATCGAACTGACCGGGCGCTCCCTGCGCGACTAGGGAGCCTGTGGACGAGAGAACGATGCGGACGACCTGGACGCTGACGAAAATGCGCATGCGACTGGCAATGCGCAACCGTGCCTTTCTGTTTTTCAGTCTGCTGATGCCGCTCGCGTTCCTGTTTCTCTATTCGAGCCTGTTTGCCAAGGGCGAGCCGCGCGTGGTGGGTTTTCTGTTTCCCTCGGTATTGGCCCTGACGGTCATGGGCAGCTTCTGGGGCCTGAGCATTCAACTGGTGCTGTTCCGCGAGCACGGGATTCTGCGACGGTTTCGTCTGACGCCGGTGGGACCCGCCGCGCTGCTGGCCTCGAGCATCCTGTCCAACTACATTCTGACGCTGCCCACCGTAGCGCTGGAATTCATGCTCGTGCGTGCGGTATACGACGTCACGACGTTCGGCAACCTGTGGGGCGGGTGGCTTTTCATCACGCTCGGCATTGTTACTTTTGCGGCCTTCGGACTGATCGTGGCCAGTCTGACGAACACGATGCAGGAAACCCAGGTGCTGAACAACGCCATCTGGTTCCTGTTCCTGTTTTTCTCCGGGGCCACGCTCCCGCTGGTGTTCTTCCCGGAATGGCTCCAGCGGCTGAGTATGTTTTTGCCGGCAACGCATCTGGTGGTGGGACTGCAATTCACGCTGATCGGTGCGGTGCCGGTCCGCTCGCTCGGGCCGGAAGTGGTCGCGCTGGTTGGCGGCGCTGGACTGGCGTTTGCTCTTTCCTGGAAACTGTTCCGCTGGGAGCCGGGAGAAAAAATTTCGCGGTCGGCCAAGGTCTGGGCCGCAGCCGTGATCATTCCGTTCTTGTTGCTCGGTGTGTGGGAAAACGCCCTCGACGCCCGACGCACCGAACTGCAGGAAATCTACAAGTCGCTCGGGGAACGCACGCGCTCGCTGCCGGACCAACGCTGATCCGACCACAACTGCATCCAGCGCTGCAATTGCGCACAGGCATCGACTTTGCAGCACAACACATGCGGTACCGCGTTGCGTGCAGCGAAAGCCAGACGTCGGTTACGACAGAACTGCTTTGACAGCAAAGACCGTGTGCTATAATCCGCGCCTGGGCGCATCGGAGCGCGGCTCCGCAGCAGAACGTCCCCGCCCCGACGTTTGCGCCAGCGCTGGAGGTTCGGGCCAGCGTAAGCAAGGCCAAGTCATCCCATCCGCATGACCGGCTGCGGAGTCCGAAAAGCACTCCTGCACGCCGGTGCACGACGCAGACTGAAACGGAGGCGCCGGAGACCGCGATGACCATCAAAAAAACCGAAAAAATCTGGCACAACGGAAAGCTGATTTCCTGGGATGAGGCCACCGTTCACGTGACTGCGCACGTCATCAGCTACGGCTCGGCGGTTTTCGAAGGCATTCGCTGCTATCAGACACAGCAGGGACCGGCCGTGTTCCGGCTGCGGGAACACCTCCAGCGGCTGATCCATTCGGCACGCATCTACCGGATGGAATTCCCCTACACTCTGGAACAACTGGTGGCGGCCTCGCTCGAAGTGGTGCGCGTGAACAAACTGGCCGCCTGTTACCTGCGGCCGATTGTCTTGCGCGGCTACGGCGAGGTGGGGGTGAATCCCTTCCCCTCGCCGGTGGAGGTCTACATCGCCTGCTGGGAGTGGGGCAAATACTTGGGCAACGAAGCCATCGAGCATGGTGTGGACGTCTGCGTCAGTTCGTGGGCCCGCATGGCACCGAACACGCTGCCGGCGATGTCGAAGGCCGCAGCGAACTACATGAACTCACAACTGATCCGTATGGAAGCGATGCTGAACGGCTACGTGGAAGGCATCGCGCTCGACCCCAATGGCTACGTCAGCGAAGGATCGGGTGAGAATCTATTTCTGGTCTACGAAGGCACCGTGTTTACCCCGCCGCTAGCCAACTCGATCCTGCCGGGCATCACTCGCAACACGGTGATGACGTTGTGTCAGGACCTGGGCATCCCGGTCCGCGAACAAATGATCCCGCGCGAAATGCTCTACGTGGCCGAGGAAGTGTTCTTCTGCGGCACTGCGGCCGAAATCACGCCGATCCGTTCCGTAGACAAAATACCCATCGGCAAAGGCAGTCGCGGACCGATCACGAAAAAGCTACAGGAGGAATTCTTTGGCATCACCAGCGGCACCAAGGCCGACCGCCACGGTTGGCTCACGCCGGTGAATGTGCCAGTGGCTGCCGGTTCCCGGTGACACCAGCCACCGAGCCGGTTTCCGCCTGTGCGGGTGATGTCCGCAGATCCCACGGGTTTGCTGTCCTCCCGAGCGATCGAACAAAGTTCTACAACGCCAGGAAATCTCTGCGGCCACTGCAATGCGTTACAGGCGGACGAAGATGTGGCCGTTGCGGATGCGGACAGGGAAGCAGGTGGCGGGCCGCAACTGGTCGCGGAGCTGGGGCATGTCATCGGGATAGACGTTCGCGGGAAAAATGTTCTCGCCGGTGCGGGGGTCGTAGCGAAAATTGTGCCAGGGACACACCAACGCACCCAGATAGATTTCGCCCTGATCCAGCGGTCCGCCCTGATGCGGGCAGCGGGCGTCCAAGGCATAAACTTGGCCATCCAGTTGCACCAGAACGATGCGTCGCCCGGCCACGTCCACCCCGCGCACGCTACCGGACGGCAGCTCTTCCAGCCGAGCGACGGCCATCCAACCCTTCCCTTCCATCAGTTCCTCCGGTTCCTCCTAGGTGAGGGGACCGCGCGCGATCCCGGCCAGCCGGGATCTTCGACAGGACGCGTCCGACCAGCCGGGACCCTCGCGCAAGACATCGGTGGCCTTAGAGCACGCGCAAGAAGGCCACCAGGTCTTTCTTTTCCTGCTCGGTGAGCTTCAAGCCCAGCACGAGATTGAAGAATTCCACCGTATCTTCCAGCGTGAGCAGACGCCCATCGTGCAGATACGGCGGCGAGTCTTTGATGCCGCGCAGCGGGAAGGTCTTGATGGGACCATCGGCGCTGGCGTAACGACCGTTGATCATTTGCGGCGGATAGAAGCGTTCCACCCGCAGGTTGTGCATCAGGTTGTCGGTGTAATACGGCGGGAAGTGACAAGTGCTGCACTGCGCCTTGCCAAAGAAAAGCTCCTCGCCGCGAATCTCCTCCGGTGTAGCTTTGCTGCGGTCAAGCCGACCGAACAGGTTCAGCTTGGGCGCTGGCGGAAAATCCAGCAGGGCCTGAAACTCCGCCATGAAATGCACCTGGCTGCCCCGCTCGAGGATGTTCACGCCTTTCTTCTGCGCCATGACCGGGTCGCCATCGAAATAGGCGGCGCGCTGCTCGAACTCGGTGAAATCTTCGACCGACTTCAGCGCCCGTTGCGAGCCGAACAGCCGCTGCACATTCACACCGCGCAAGCTGGGCGTGTCGATGCGGTGGCGGAACGGCTGGGGGCGGATGTCGCCCACCAGATGGGTGGCGGCGTTCGTGTGTCCATTCACATGACAATCAAAACATGCCACGCCCAGGCTCGGCTTTTCCGAGCGGCGATCTTCGGTCTGGTTGAACTGCTGTTGTGGAAACGGAGTCAACAACAGCCGCAGGCCCTCGAGCTGTTTAGGGTTCAGGATGCCGTTGAACAGTTCGTAGTAGTTGCTCAGCGTGACGACCTGGCCCTGAGAGACGTCCCCGAGATCGGGCCGGGTGGTCAGGTAGATGGGTGGCGGAAACTCCGGCAACAGGTGGTCCGGGAGATCATAGTCGAGATCGAACCGGGTCAGGTCACGACCTTCCTGGCGCAGGATCGCGTCAATGTGGAATTTCGGGAACAGCATGCCGCCTTCGGGATGATTCGGGTGCGGCAGAGGCAGAAAACCTTTCGGGAACAGATTGCGTGCCCGAATCTCCTCCGGCGACATCGCGGCCAGTTGCTCCCAGGTGACGCCTGCGGGCAGGCGGACCCGCACACCGGCCTGCACCGGCTTGCCTCGGCTCATCGTCACGCCCGGCGCCGGGCGATTGCTGAGGTCATACCGCTCTTCGAGCAATTGCCGGTGCCGGGCCATCACGTCGGCTTTGCTCGCTTTCAGGCGGTTCATGATACTGGCAAAGCTTTCCTGGATAGCCACTGGACCGTAGCTGGTCTGGCCTCGCTCCTGGGCGAACGCCACTCCCAGAAGCAACGCGAGGCCGGTGCCCGCGGCCAAGACCCAGCCGGACCATCGAGTCAACCTCGCTTTCATCATGGCCTTTCCTCCTTGGTTCAGCTTGGGCGCGACGTTGTGAATCTTGCTCGGTGGATGGAGTCAAACAAAGAAGTGCCCCGGCGCGGCCAGCTCGCTCGGCGCGAAACTGGGTGAGAGGTCACCCGGCCGCAGCTCCGGGTGACCTCAGCCCAGGCCGACGCCTTTCCGAGGAACGGCACCGGCAGGCGTGCTGACTGCGCCGTTGCGGCATCCGACTCAGCCCTTGGGCACGACCAGGAAGCGCGACGTGTAGGGCGATTCGCCCGGCGCGCCCCGACGGAAGTGGCCCGAAGGACCTTCGCCGAGATACTCGCTGAACCACGCCTCGTGCTCGACTTCCTCATGCAGGATGGCGAGCGAGAGGTCGTAGGTGCGGGGGTCTTTCCCGGCGGTCATCTGGCAGATTTCGGTGTAGACGCGAATGGCGCAGCGCTCGGCCTCCACCAGCACGGTCAGCATCTCTTTCATGTTCGTGGGGTCTTTGGGCAGGTAGGCATCGGGGCACGCGGCATCGTTGGCGAAATCGCGGATGTCGCGTGGCAGCGCCCCGCCGAGCTCGTAGATGCGGGGAGTGAGCGCTTCGAAGTGATTGCGATCTTCGATCCGCGCGTCCTCGATGATTTCTTTCAGGCCTTCGCCGTCAAAACCGATCGAGTTCACGCGTAGAATCGTGTAGTAGTAATAGGTAGTGAATTCCGCCGCGGCGGCCCGGACGAGTTTCTTCACCAGCTCGTCCACGTTGATGCCGGCCTTGGCGACAACTTCTCGGGCAACCTTCCCCATGGCCTTTCTCCTTTCGTGCGTCAGGATTTTGTCGTGCGTTTCGACGGCTTCTGCCGCCGCTGCTGCTTCCGCAGGCGTGCGCGACAGGCGCGGCAGTAGCCGCAGATGCGGAACAGCAGGTGCTCAGCCGCAAAACCCTGCTTGCGCCGCACCTGCTCGGGCAGGCGGAGCAGCAAGGGCAGCGGGTAGTCGCTCAGGCGGCCGCAGCCCAGACAATACAGATGGGCGTGCGGCGCGCGATTGTGGATGATTTCATAGCGCGCGCCCCCGGCGTCCAGATGCACGCGCTGCAGCAAACCCTGCTCGACCAGCAGGTCGAGTGTGCGATAGACCGTGGCCCGCGAGACCCCGTGACGCCGCAGGGCATAGACGACGTCGTCGGCACTGAAGTGGCCGGGCAGCGTCGGCAACCGGTCCAGAATCAGCTCGCGCTCGCGGGTGCGCCGGGGTAGGCGGCGCCATTTTTTGCTTATGAGACTTAGTCTCATTTTCAACAAACTACGCGGACCGAACCAGGCTGTCAAGAGAAAACTGCAGGCGGCGGTGGAAAACCCAGGCCGCTGCCGTCTATTTCCAGCCTCCCGAATATTCCCGGGCAAAAACCTGCTAGAATCCCGGGCGGCTCGATCCAGCGAGTCTTGAGACTGCAATGGCTTCCCTGCCTCGACGCCTCCTGGCAGAATTCCTCGGCAGCTTCGCCTGGGTGTTTGTCGCTCTCGGCGTGATCTGTGCGGTGCAGTTGCGCCCGGGCAGCGAGACCGAAGTGGGGCGTCTGCTGGCCGTCGCAGCGGCGCAGGCCGGTATCGTGACGGCGATGGTGGCACTGCTGGCACCGGTCAGCGGGGCGCATCTGAATCCGGCGGTGACGATCGCCTTCTGGGTCACCCGCCGGATGAATACGCTGGAAGCGCTGGCATACTGGCTGGTGCAGTTTCTGGGCGGCTACGCGGCAGCCGTGGCACTCAAGACGATTCTGCCAGCCAGTATCTGGCGGCCGGTGCTGCTCGGCGCGCCGGTGCTGGCGACGGATCTGCTGCGGATGCAGGGAATGCTGCTCGAGGGTGTGTTGACCTTTCTGGTGGTACTGGTTTTCTGTGCGCTGGCAGCCCGCTCCGACTGCGCAAGCCTAGCGCAAGGGCTGGCGACCGGACTCGCGGTTGGAGCTGCGGTGCTGGTGGCCAGTCCCTACACGGGCGCGGCACTGAACCCAGCCCGAGCACTAGGTCCGGCAATTGCCGGGGGGTTCTGGGCAGCACAGGGAGTCTTCTGGGTAGGCCCGCTGGCCGGCGGTGTCCTGGCTGGCTGGTTGCACGACGTGCTTTTTCCCCGCCGTTCGACTCACTGAGTCACAGCCTGCGAGAAAAGCTGCACGTTTTTCTGGCCTGCGGGTCCTGCCGGGATTTGTTGCTCCGGCGGAAACACGAGGTGGTTGGTTTCTTGCTGGGGTTCGCCACGCATGCTAGCTTGCGAGGAGGAATCTGCCGGAGCAATCGGCCATGGCCCTGAGCATCGATGATCTGCTACGCCGCGCGGTGGAAGCGCGAGCCTCGGACCTGCATTTGAAGGTGGGCAACCACCCCTACTTGCGCGTGGACGGTGTGTTGCACCCGATGAACGACGTGCCGCGCATCACCCCCGAAGAGATGCTCTCGATGGCCTTCAGCATGATGACGAACCGGCAGAAGCAGAAATTCAAAGAGTCCGCGGAGCTCGATATGGCCTACGGAGTGGCCGGATTGGGCCGGTTCCGCGTGAACGTCTTTCAGCAGCGCGGCAACGTGGGCATGGTGCTGCGCGTCATCCCGACAAAAATCCGCACCGTTGACGAGCTGAATCTGCCGGCAGTGATCGAAAAAATCTGCGAAGAGCAGCGCGGACTGGTGCTGGTGACTGGCACGACCGGTTCCGGTAAATCCACCACGCTGGCAGCGATGATCGACCGCATCAATTCCACCCGAGCGGATCACATCATCACGATCGAAGACCCGATCGAGTTCCTGCACCGGGACAAGAAAGGCTTTGTGAACCAGCGCGAAGTCGAAGTGGATACGGCGAGCTTTTCCACCGCGCTGCGCGCTGCGTTGCGTCAGGACCCGGACGTGATCCTGGTGGGCGAAATGCGCGACCTGGAAACGATCTCGACGGCCCTGCTCGCTGCCGAAACCGGCCATCTGGTGCTCTCGACCCTGCACACACTGGATGCAACGGAAACCATCCAGCGCATCATCGCCGTCTTCCCGCCACCAGAACAGAAGCAGATTCGGCTGCAACTGGCCTCGACACTGAAAGCGGTGATCTCCCAGCGGCTGGTGCGCCGGGCCGATGGCATCGGTCGCGTGCCTGCTGTCGAGGTGATGATCGCCACGGCCTACATCCGCGATTGCATCATCAACCCCGACAAAACCCGTCTCATCCGCGACGCGATTGCCGCCGGGACGAGCCAATACGGCATGCAAACCTTCGATCAGTCGCTCTACGAACTGTACAACCGCGGCCTGATCACTTACGAGGAAGCCCTGCTGCGGGCCTCCAACCCGGACGATTTTCGTCTGCGCGTGCAGGGCGTCCGTTCAGCCGCCGATGCGGCGCGGGAAGAAATGGAGCGCGCGATTTCGGAATTCGAGCGCTTCCACCGCTGAACCACCGCCACCGCGGTTCGTTCTCCCATCACACCTCGCGCTCGGAATGCCGAGCTATTCGTCGTGAATGGCTGCCAACACTTTGGTCGCGAGCGCAGCGGGAATTTCTTCCATGCCGTGTATCCGGCGGGCATGTTCCCGCGTCTTTTCGAGGATTTCTTCCTCGTTGACCCCGCGGGCTTCGAAGTCACAGTCGATACCGACGTCCCGGCACCGCAACACTTTGGCCATGGTTCCCCCCTCACCGGTTCCCGCGTTACTGCGCAGCAGGTAGAAAGCTATGAAAGCGGCTGGGGAATGTCAATCGGGCTTGCAGTTGGTGCTCACCGCAGGTTCGGCTATGCTGGAATGGGACCATGACCAAAAACCGGAAAATCCCAGGACACCACCGCAGCCGGCTCGCCCGCATCTATCGCTACGCCTACCTGAAACTGATTCGCGAAAACGATTCTCCGCAACGGATCGGTCGCGGTGCGGGGTTGGGTGTGCTTATAAGCATCCTGCCGACCCTCTGGTTCGGGCCACTGCTCGCGGTGCTGCTGGCCGGTCCATTGCGAGCCAATCGCGTGGCGGCACTTGCGGCGATGGCCGCCACAGGCCCACTGATGCCACTGCTGTGGACCACAGCGGTAATCGTCGGCAACACCCTGGTGGCCGAAGAGCGGCGTATCGCACCTGGCTTGCTCGAACAAGGCCTGGCCCCCTTACTCGGCAATTTTCTGGGAACCTTCCTGATGGGCGTAACACTGGTGGGAACAGCCCTGGCGGCATTGGCCTACGCGCTGGGGCGGTGGCTGGCTGTGCGATTCCAGCAGCGCAGCTTCCGACGGCAGAACGTCCAGCCCGCAGGATGAACCGTTCATTCCTCCCGGCACGAACATAGCCCGCAGGCAGAACACAGCGCTTCCCTGCTATGCTGACAGGCAGGGAACCGGCAGATGCGCAGATACAACACCGAACCGGAATTGTTCGCCGCAGCGCTGCGCGCGTTGGCGCGTCGCAACTATTCGGTGCACGAGATGCGACAGTATCTGGAAGCCCGCACCGAACACAAAGCGGCTGTGCGCGTCGTGCTGGCGCGTCTGCGGGAGCAAGCCTTGCTCGACGATGCCCGTTATGCTCTCCAGTTTGCTCGCTCTCGCGCCGAAGCGCGCCGCCAAGGCCGCTACCGCATCGCGCAAGAACTGCGTGCCCGAGGTGTGGCCGACCGACACATCGAAGCTGCGCTAAAAGAAATTTTCACCGATGCCGAAGAAGCCGAGCTCCTCCGCGCGCGCATCGAGCGGCGACTGCGCGGGGCGCGTGGCCCGCTGGACAGGAAACAGTCGGCAGCGCTCTACCGCAGTCTGCTCCGCGCGGGCTTCCCGGCTGAGCTGATTCGCAACGAGCTGCGCAGAATCGCTCGGGAAAGCACGATAGCCCCACCGGACGAAAACTGAAGAAATTCGCGCGACACGACGGACGGCAAAGCGCCCACCGTTTCATTTTGGCAGGCCCGGAAGGACAGTAAGGCCGCCTGTACTTCGTTTGTTCCCCTCACCAGTCGCGCGCAGTGGCGAAAGCCCGTATGCTCTCCCCGCTCAGTCGCCCCAACCCCCGGCCGGGCCAAAGGAGACGCTATGAGAGTTCTGGCCATAGTGTTCGGGGTTGGGACATTGCTGACTGGCGCGCCGTGCTGTCCAGCGCAAGAACGTGCGGCCATCGAGCCTGTCCTACCTGGCTTTGAGTTCACCGTCACGGAGAGCCCGCGCACAACCTTGACCACCACTGCCGAATCAAAGTCTGCCTCGCACCGGAAACATGATCGCCAGCGAACAACGAAAATGGCTCCGCCGATGGTGCAGTCCGAAACGCACCCGTGGAGCACGACGACCAGCTCGATGGCAACTTTGCGCAAGCGGTTCCGTCTAGAAAAAAAAGAGAATTCCTTCCACCGCGAAGTGAAGTTGCACCTGGTGGGCATCGGCCCGGTGCAGATTGCGGCCTTTGAAGCACGTCGGTCAGAAGGAAAACTGCAGGTGGCCGTGCCGTGCATGCGGGATTGCGCTGGTGAAGGCGCGCTGCGCCTGGTCTACCGCGCGCAGCCTCCCCGTCGCAGTTTTGGCTTCACGCTCGCGTTCCGCTGGAACTGATTCCCCGGTCTCCTCCACACCACTCCCACCCACGAACCGACCCGGGCGGGCCGCACGGCCCGCCCGTCCATTCCACGCCCGCAGCCTAGAACTGGCGCGCATCGCAGGGCAGTGCGATAATGCGTGCTGGTTGGTCAGACCTGCACCGCCCGGCCAATCGAACGGGGTCGCAGCAGGCGCGAGGTCGACAGCTACCCAAGATGACCGGCAACGAAGTTCGCCAAACATTCGTGGAGTTTTTCGTGCGCCGCGGCCACCGGCATGTACGCAGCTCGTCGCTGGTACCGGCCAACGATCCCACCCTGCTGTTCACCAATGCGGGGATGAATCAGTTCAAAGATATCTTCCTGGGCCTGGAGCAGCGTGACTATTCGCGCGCGGTGACCGTACAGAAATGTCTCCGGGCAGGCGGCAAACACAATGACCTCGAAAACGTGGGGCGCACGGCGCGGCACCACACCTTCTTCGAAATGCTGGGGAATTTTTCCTTTGGCGACTATTTCAAACCAGACGCCATCGCCTTTGCCTGGGAGCTGGTGACGGCGCCGGACTGGTTCGGCTTTCCTCCGGACAAGCTGTACGTGACTGTGTTCGGGGGCGCTGAAATCGCTCCAGGAAACCGGCTGGAACCTGACGAAGAAGCGGCCGCAATCTGGCGGCGAATTGGCGTGCCGCACGAACGCATCGTGGCCATCCCGGGCCTGAAAGAAAACTTCTGGGCCATGGGCGACACCGGGCCCTGCGGGCCGTGTTCCGAGATTTTCTACGATTTTGGGCCGGTGGCGAGCGAACCGGGTCACACGAACTGCACCTTTCCCTGCGACTGTGGTCGCTATGTGGAAATCTGGAACTTGGTGTTCATGCAGTTCAACCGCGATGCCTCCGGCAAGCTGGCGCCGTTGCCCCGCCCCTGTGTGGATACGGGCGCGGGTCTGGAACGGATGACAGCAGCGCAACTGAACCTGCGCGACCCGCAAAAATTTTCCAACTACGACACCGATCTCCTGCTGCCCCTGATCCAGCAGGCCTGCGAACTGACCGGCAAAACGTACGGGGCGGCACCGGAAACTGACGTTTCCCTGCGGATTCTAGCGGACCACAGCCGCGCCGCCACGTTTCTGATTGCTGACGGGGTTCTGCCGGCCAACGAAGGTCGCGGCTACGTGCTGCGAAAAATCATCCGCCGCGCGGCGCGGCACGGGCGGATGCTCGGTTTTACACCGCCGTTCCTGCATCAGATGGCCCACCGGGTGGCCGAGCTGATGGGCAATGCCTATCCGGAAGTCCGCGAACACATCGCGCGCGTGGCCACGATTATCCTCCACGAAGAAGAGCGCTACGAACACACCCTGACGCTGGCGCTGCGCAAGCTGGATGAAGAAGTCGAAGCGGCTGCCCGGCGTGCGCCCGGCGTCGTGTTGAAGCCACGCAGCGATGGTTCGCCCCAGGTGGTCAGCGGCACTCTGGTGCTGCCGGGCGAAGTGGCCTTCCGGCTGTACGACACCTACGGACTTTCGCTCGACCTGCTGGAAGACGAAGGCTCCTGGCGCGGCTTCGCCGTCGACCGTGACGGCTTTGCCCGCGAGCTCGAAAAGCAGCGCGAGCGCGCCAAGGCGTCCTGGAAAGGAACGGGGAAAGAAGTGGCCAGCCCGGTCTACGCCCGACTGGCAGAAACATTCCGCACCGAACCGGATTTCTACTTCGGCACCAGCGGGCGGGATCTGAAGATCGAAGCGATTATTCTGCCGGACAGCGGCACCGCGGTCGCCGAAGTACGCGCCGGCCAGCAGGCGGAAATCGTGCTCGACCGCACGCCGTTCTATGCCGAAGCGGGCGGGCAGGTGGCGGATACGGGCGTGCTGCGGGACAACTCCGGAAGCGTAGAACTGGCCGAAGTCCTCGGAGCCTACTATCCCGTGGCCGGCCTGATTGCCCACCGCATCGTGGCGAAAGAAACATTGCGAGTGGGCGACCGTGTCAGCGGCTTTGCTGACGCCGAACGGCGCGAACACATCAAGCGGAACCACACCGCCACGCATCTGGTGCATGCAGCGCTGCGGAACATCCTGGGCACGCACGTCAAGCAATCCGGCTCGCTGGTGGCACCGGACCGCCTGCGCTTCGATTTCACGCACTTTGCCGGCGTGGAGCTGGCCGAACTGCGCGACATCGAACAGCAGGTGAACGAAGAGGTGCTGAAAAACGTCGAACTGCAAACCGACATCATGACCCTGGATGATGCTCTGGCTTCGGGAGCGCTGGCGTTTTTCGGCGACAAGTACCCGGAAAAGAATGTCCGCGTGGTGACCATTCCGGACGCGGCTTGGCCGAGCGGCTTCTACAGCAAGGAGCTTTGCGGCGGCACGCACGTGCGGCGCACTGGAGAAATCGGCGTGGTCAAGATTCTGAGCGAGCAATCGGCGGCGGCAGGCATCCGGCGCGTCGAAGCCCTCAGCGGAGAGCAGGCGCTGCGGCGCTACCAGCAGGCGCTGACCACGCTGCAGCAGTTGGCTGCCGCACTGGGCGTGCCGGACGACCAGGTTGTTGCAGCGGTGGAACGCCTGAACGATCAAATCCGCCACCTGGAGAAACAACTGGATATGCTGAAGCGGAAGACAGCGCAGTCGCAGGCCGACCAGTTGCTGCAAGGTGCCCGCCTGGTGAAAGACGTGCGGGTGATTGCAGCACAGGTGGCCCATGTGGACCGCGCCGCGATGCGCCAGTTGGTGGACACGCTTCGGCAGAAGCTGGGCTCAGGCGTGGTCGTGCTGGGCACGACGGAAAACGGCAAGGTGGCACTGGTCACCGGCGTGACGCACGACCTGACCTCACGGCTGCATGCCGGACGCATCATCCAGGAGCTGGCCCGCGAAGTGGGCGGTTCCGGCGGCGGCCGGCCTGACCTGGCCGAAGCTGGCGGAAAAGACACACAGGCGCTGGAAAAAGCCATCGCGCATGTGTACGAAATCGTCGCGCGGATGCTATAATCGGCGCCGCGCCAGAAGATTTGTCCGGAACGACCTGACCTTCCCCCCTCCAACATGGACTGTGTCTGCGCCATCGTATTTCCGATGCGTGAGCTGACGCCAATCCGTGCGTGCACGAATCTCCGCGGTAGCCGGCGCGGCTGGCCCGTTGCGGCCGCGGTGAGCCTGCTGGCGCTAGCGGCTCCGGCCGAGGCGCAAATCATGCCGGTGCGCGACGAAGACGGCAAAATCGTGTATGTCAACGCAGAACCTCCCGCGCTGGTGCGAACCACCCCGCGGGGCCGGCTGGTGCCCGTCAATGCCCCGGGCAACCCCGGCGGACGTAATGAACCGGTTCTGCATCCAAACAGACCGGAGTTGGAACGCCTGCTGGAACAGGCCGCTGAACGACACCAGATTGACCCTGCCTTGGTGCGCGCCGTCGTGGCGGTGGAATCGGCTTGGGATCCGCGGGCTGTTTCTCCCAAGGGCGCGATGGGGTTGATGCAACTGATGCCGGAGCGAGCCGCCGCGCTGGGCGTGAGCGACCCGTTCGACCCGGAACAGAATCTGGATGCCGGTGTGCGTCACCTGCGCGAGCTGCTGGAACGATACGACGGCAACCTGGAACTGGCCCTGGCTGCTTATAACGCCGGGCCGGGCGCGGTGGACCGAAACGGGCGTGTGCCGAAAATCCCGGAAACCGTGGACTACGTGCGGAAAGTCACCGATGCATATTTCCGTCCGGACGCAGGCCGCCAACCGCAAATTCTGCGACGTGCACGGCAGATCTACCGGATGCAAGACGAATCTGGCAAAGTGGTGTTCACGAACCAGTAGTACGGCTGGAGTGGGGGCCCGCCTCAAGGCGGGCGTTGAGGCCATGTACAGCGAGCAGCAAAAAAACAGGCCTGCAATGCTGCGCACACTGGCTGCGGCTGTGCTGCTGTGCGCGCTCTCCGGGCTAGCCTCTGCCCAATCGCCCGCCGAGCGCCGCAAGCTGGCTGCCGAACAGTTCGCGCGTGCTCAATCGGCACGGGCGGCACTCGAAGCGCGTCCGGAAGCGGAGCGCACGCTGAAGGACTACCAGGGGGTGGTGGATAGCTTCCGCCGGGTCTACCGAATCACGCCGCACGCGGTCGAAGCGACGGCGGCGTTGCTCGCCGTCGGCGAGCTGTACGAAACGATGGGTCGGCTGCACGACCGCAAGTTTTTCCAGTCCGCCATCGATGCCTACCAGTTCCTGATTCACGAATACCCGGGCAGCAAGCACCGGGCCGTGGCCTGGCTGCGCGTCGGGCGTCTGCAGTTGGAAGCGCTCGGCCAGCCGGAAGCTGCGCAACTGACCTTCGAGAGCTATCTGAAGGAATACAGCGGCTCGCCGGGCGCCGCCGAAGCCCAGCAGGCCCTGCAGAAAATCCGAGCAACACGCACCGCGCAACCGACGTCGCCCCGTCGCGAAGTCGCCCAGCGCAACGGGCCTCCCGCGGAGGTGACGGCCATCCGCCACTGGAACGCAGAGAACTATACCCGGGTGGTAGTAGACCTGACCGCAGCGGTGGAATTTCACTCCCAGCGCATCCCGAATCCCGACCGCATCTACTTCGACCTGTACCCGGCTCGACTGAGCAGCGACTTGGCCCATCGCAATATCGAAATTCCGGGCGGTTTTCTGAACCGCATCCGGGTGGCACCGAATCAGGCCGGGGTCGTGCGCGTCGTGCTGGAAGTGGACCGGGTGCAGGACTACTCGATTTTCCTGCTCGAAAATCCGTACCGTCTGGTCGTGGATGCCTTCAGCCAGAAAATTCAGCTCGCCGAGAAAACCCCACCGATCAGTCCGACTGCGCCCGCCCGCACCGAACCAGAAACAGCCAGTCGCACGCCGACTCCGAACAGCGCCACAGCCAATCCTCCTCCGGCCAAAACACCGGAGCCAACCAGCCGGGGCGGCTACAACATGACCCGGGCGCTCGGCGTGAAGGTGAACCGCATCGTGATCGACCCGGGCCACGGTGGCCACGATACGGGTGCGATTGGCCCCACCGGATTGCTGGAAAAAGAGCTGTGTTTGGACTTGGCCCTGCGGCTGGGTCGGATACTGCAGGAAAAATTGCCCGGGGTGGAGGTCATCTACACCCGCACCAGCGACGTCTTTGTACCGCTCGAGCGTCGTACACAAATCGCCAACGAAGCCAAGGCAGACCTGTTTCTTTCCATCCACGCCAACTCCCACCGCAATCCACAGTTGCGCGGGGTGGAAACGTACTATCTGAGTTTCGCCAGCTCCTCGGAGGCGCTCGAAGTGGCCGCTCAAGAGAACCGCATGAATCAAGCCTCCATGCACGAGATGCAGGAGCTGATGCTGAAAATCGCCAACAACGAAAAAATCGAAGAATCGCGGGAGCTTGCCACCGCGGTGCAAACCGAGCTGGCCAAACGGCTGCGGCGGTACAGTAAATCGCTCCCCGACCGGGGCGTGCGCAAAGCGCCCTTCGTCGTCTTGATTGGGGCGAAGATGCCTTCGGTGCTGGCCGAAGTGTCCTATCTTTCCAATCCCACCGACGAAAAAATCCTCAAACGAAGCGACCACCGCGACCGAATCGCCGAAGGGCTGTTCAACGGCGTGCGAAGTTATTTGGACGGACTGAACAGCCTGGCCACCCTCACAGCAAAAGGAGAACCGGGCGGCAGCCGCTGAGTTGTTGCGGAGCGGCCCAGCACGATGAATTAGGCCTCGAGGGACCCACGCACAGTCTAAAGCTGGCGCCCGCGGGGAACCCGGCGTAGAATGGTGGCGTCTAACGAAGTGTTGGCGATGGGCAGCGTACAGCGACCAGCGCAGAACGCTGGCGGAGGCTGATGTTCGAACCCATCGGCAGGTAGAAGAAATGCGCAGTGTCTGCTTCAGTTTTGCCCTGCTGGTCGCGCTGGTGGCTGCACCTGCCTCGGCCCAGGAACTCCTCCCGGCAGAGCTGGCGGGCTGGACGGGTTCAGCACTGACCACTTACGAACCGGCGGCGCTGGAAACGATTGTCGGCGCCGACGCCGCAGTGCTGCGCGAATATGGCATCCGCCGCGCCGAGCAGCGTCAGTATGCCCGTGCCGGCCAGTCCTTCACCCTGACCCTGTACCGCATGCTCGACCCCAGCGCAGCCTACGGCGCCTTCCACTACCTGCGCGGCAATCATCAGATGATCAACGCCGATATTGCCCAGCTTTCCGCAGTGGCCGAAGGACGTACCCTGGCAGTCACAGGAAATCTGCTGATCGAGGCCACGGGAGCCGATCCGCTGGCGGTCGCCGATGAATTGAAGCGGCTGGTGGCTCTGCTACAACCGCGCGCCGACAAAGTTCCCTTCCCGGCACTGGAGCATTATCTGCCGACCGAGGGGCGCGTGGCCGGCTCCGAACGGTATCTGCTCGGCCCGATGGCCCTGAACCGGCTACTGCCCATATCAAAAGACGATTGGGTGGGCTTCGGCAACGGCGCCGAAGCCCAACTGGCCCGCTACCGGATCAATGGGCGTGAACTGACCCTGCTACTCATCAACTACCCAACACCGCAACTTGCCCAGCACTGGCTCGGGCTGCTGCAGCAGCGGTTCAACCTGAACTCCCAAGCCAAAGCCGGCGATGCGCGCCCGACCCTCTATGCGCGGCGATCGAGCGCGTTGGTTGCCGTTGTGGCGGAAGCGGAATCCAGCCAGATGGCCCATCGCCTGCTCGACCAAATTCAGGTCGAAACCCAGGTCACCTGGAATGAACCCGGCTTTCTTGCCGAAGAGCCCCCGTTTTCGACCATGCTCATCGGAATATTTGTGGGCACTGGCCTTCTTGTGATGATCTGTATCCTGACGGGGCTGGCGTTTGCTGGCGTACGTCTTTTCATCAAAATGGCTCTGCCCAACAAAGTGTTCGACCGCCCAAACCGCGTAGAAATCCTGCAGCTCGGCCTTTCCTCGAAACCCATTCAGGGCACTGACCTGTTTTGACCGATGCCAGAGCTGCCCGGAAGCGGCTCAGGGGGTGACCGCTCCAGATTCCAACATAATCTGTTGAAAACAAATGTCTTATTCTTTTCTGTTTCTCACACTTTCAGGGCTTGACTTCGTTCGCAGCGCTTGACTAGACTTCGCTTGAGGATAAAGTTCTGGTGCCTTCCGCGCATTGGCCCTAGAACTTCTGATCCCCTCGAAAGCCCACCTTCGCGGTGGGCTTTTTGCTTTCTATCGTCCGCTCGTCCGGTCCCGGGAGTGTCAGCCAGGTTTTGCCCGGAAAGATTTCCTGCAAAACTGCTTCCCACGCCGCTTTTGGCCCTTCTTCAGTCTGTTGTACGAACAAGCATCGCGCGGGCACGACGCACTTCATCGGCAGCCCATTCACGCTAAAATAATTCTGCCGAGGGGTGAGAAGCGACCATGAACATCCCTGCGGACCATCCACTACGGCAACTGTTTCTGGAGCTGGTCTGGCGCCACTTCTTTGGTGACCTGCAATTGTACGACGCCGATGTGGCGCAGTATGTGACGGCCCTGCTCACTGATTTTACCCACTCCGACAACCTCTACCGGCTGCGGGATGCCCGAGGGCGGCCACTGGACGATGTGGGGGTGATGTTGCTCGAATCGAATCCGCTGCTCGAACAACGGAACGTTTTCAAAGAACGAGAGATCCGCAAGCACATCGGCGACTACACGCTGTTTATGACCGGACTGTTCCCCGAGTATGTGGCCGGGCCGCGACGCCGGCAGTTGGGCCGCGCCGACGCGTTTGTGGACTACGTACAAGCCGGCAAGGAATCCTATTTCATTGTGGCTTCCTTCGACCAGTTCGAGTTCCGCCAAGAAGCCCCGTTGTTCCGCCGACTTTCGGAACACTTCGAACAGTGCGTGGTGGCGCTGAACCTGGTCAAAACCGACCTGGCCCAGATGCGCCACGACTACCTGCGTCAACTGGAAGCTTCGTTCGGCGATGCCTCCGCCCCTGCATAGATAGAGGCATTCAGGCCTATTCGTTTCAGCACCGTTTCCACGCGAAAGAACAGAAAATGGCTGGAGCCGAGGACCGGGATCGAACCGGTGACCTGCCGATTACGAATCGGCTGCTCTACCAGCTGAGCTACCTCGGCCGGCTGAGATGGAATTTAGCACTGGGATGCCGAAACTGCAATTTGAAGAAGCCACCCTCTGAGCACTCTTCCTGTGGCCCACCATTGGAACTGGGGAGTGGTCGGCGGCAGGCAAGGGCAGGCCGAAAGACTACTCCACGGCAAGGTACATCAGCCAAGCCACGGCGATGGCAATGCCGAGGAAGGCCAGAAAAGCGCCTGCCGCATAGCGCAATCGGGCTTTCGTGCCCTGGCGGCTCAACATCCCCAGCGCGATCGAAGCAACCAAGGCAAACAGCACCATGGCTTCCCAGTGCGAGAGCGTCCCTGCGTTACCGCTAGCGGCGACTGGCAATTTCATGAGCGTCCAGAACAAACAGGAGATTCAGCACGCCGGCCGCGGCGAGGAACCTGGTGCCGTAGTCCCCTGCGGTGCGGGAGACGTCCGAAGCCCAACCATCCCACATCCCGGAGAGAAAATAGAATGCGCCGGTACCAGCGTTCGCAGCCACACCCAACCATTCAAAAACGCCATGAGCAGGAAGCCGGAAAACGTGACCGCCGAGGGCTAGGCCCAGCCCGATCATGCTGGCCACACAGAGCAAATAGATCAGTGCGCGGCCAGGCCGGCGCAGCAGCAGATGGCCCAGTCCAGGCATCAGCCAACCGGCCAGCGCCACCAGAATCGGTGGCAGTCGCCAAGCGGAAGGTTCGGGCAATGAAACGGGGTCGCTCACGGCTCAGCCCAACAAGGGCAGAATTTCCTGTTGCGCCGGACCGGTCAGCAGCGCTCGGCGGCCGTCTACATAGACGTTGACTTCGCTGCGGATGCCGAAACTCGGCAGGTAGATGCCCGGCTCCACCGAAAAACAGGTCCGCGGAACCAAACGGCGTGTATCGTGAGTTTCCAGGCTGTCCATATTTGCGCCCGCGCCATGGACTTCGGTGCCGATGTTGTGTCCGGTGCGGTGAACAAAGTAGCGGCCGTAGCCGGCCTGTTCAATCACGGCACGCGCGGCCCGGTCCACTTCGAAGCCGCGCACGGCACGTCCGGCGGCCACACCCTGCTGGACCAGGGCGACCGCGGCATCCCGCGCTTCGCGGACGATGCGGAAAATCTTTCCATAGCGTTCGGGCACCGTCGCACCGAGGTAGCCGGTCCAGGTGATGTCGTAGTAGACGCTGTCGGATGCGCGCGTCTTGGCCCAGATATCCAGCAACAGCAAATCGCCACGACGGATCGGTCGGCTGCCTTGTGGCTGCGGCTCGTAGTGCGGGTTGCCGCTGTTCGGCCCTACGGCCACAATCGGCGGGTCGTCGCTGACCAAGCCGCTGCGTTCGAACTGCTCGACAATCCAGCGCTGCAGCTCATATTCAGTCAGCCGACGTTCGCGGCGGACAAAATCGGCGGCACGGCGAAAAGCAGCCTGCATGATGGAATCCACTTTGCGACCGGCAGCGCGATGGGAAGCCAACTGGCGGGACGTCCAGCGGGCTTCGAACAACTGCACCAGGTCTGCCGAGCTGACCACCCGGGGACCGAAACTGCGCACCAGCTCGAGCAAGCCGGCATCCGCCAGAGAAACATAGGGCACTGCCAGGCGCGGGGAGTACTGCATCGCTAGTGTCCGGACACCGCGCAGCAATTTTTCCAATCCCGCGTAAAGTTCCTCCAGGCCAGCGTAGAGCGTTTTCTGGCCCGGGAGCGCATCCAGTGCACCCGCCTCAATGCGATGCACCAGCTTGCGGGGTATTCCGCGTGCGGGAATCAGATAGAACCAGCGACGCTTGGCGAGCCCCGGAGGCAGACCGAGCACGCGATAGGAAATCGGGTCGCGGTGGTAGAAGTCAGTCAGCAGCCAGGCGTCGATCCGCGCTGCGCGCAACTCCTTCTGGATTTCGCGAATCTTAGCCATAAGTCCTCAAGGTGTATATCCGGCCCATCATCTTCGCGTCGTGGCCAGGATCTGCACCTGCTCGCGACTCACTCCTCGCACTTCGACGCGCTTGACGCGGCTGCGTTCGCCGGCGAGGATTCTAACAGCCGAAGCAGGGATGTTCAAACGAGCCGCAAGCAAGCGCCGCAAGGCTTCGTTGGCGCGCCCTTCTATCGGAGGAGCAGTCAGTCGCACGCGCAGCGCGCCTTGCCACAGCCCTTCGATGCCGTCGCGCCGCGCACGGGCCTGCACCCGTACCGTGAACACTACCGCGCCGTTCTGCTCGTTGATTTCCAGCATCGCCCGCCAGACCTCGTAGACAGTCCACCCTGATGCCGGGCAGTCTTCGAAATCACGAATCGGAAATGTGTACTTCTAATTGTACTTGCGCAACAGCAGCAACACCACATCCTGTCCACAATTGAACCAGCGCCGCGAGAACATCGAGCCCGCTGCCGGACCCTCGTTTCGTGAAACTACCGGCCGGCAACTTGCTGCCGGATTCCGGTGTCTGAGCAGGGCGAGACGACCCGTCGCGTACCTCGTAGAGACAAGCTGCCTTGCCGACCCCGCCCACCCTCGAGGAAGCAACATGCTCGCGACGGCGACTCCGGTCGGCTGTTCTACGAGATCACGCGTGCAGCGTGGCCGCGGCTCCGGGCTTCAGGAAGCTCGTGCGCCGAAAATAGCGGTGCCGAGCCGCACCTGCGTAGCGCCTTCCTGGATGGCCACTTCGAAATCATGGCTCATGCCCATGGAGAGTTCCGGCAACGGGCGACCGAGCCGCTGCTGCAAGTCGTCGCGCAGCGTGCGCAGGCGGCGGAAATAAGGCCGCACACGTTCTGGATCGGCGAGCAGGGGTGGAATGCACATCAGACCGCGCAACTCCAGATGGCGCAGCTCCAGCACGGCCTCGGCCAGTGCAGGCAGTTCTTCAGGCTCGACACCGTGTTTGGTCTCCTCAGGGGCCAAACGAACCTCGATCAATACCGGAAGCACGATCTCCCGTTTCGGGCCACTGACGGTGAGCTCCGTTACAGCGGCATCCAGCTTCTGCGCAAGCTTGCAACTGTCGAGCGAGTCCACGGTATGGAACAGCCGTGCGGCACGCCGTGCTTTGTTCGTTTGCAGATGCCCGACCAGATGCCAGGTGGCAGCCAGGTCAGCGACCAACGGGTTCTTGGCTTCCCATTCCTGTACGCGATTCTCACCGAAATGGCGCACGCCGGCGGCATAGGCTTCGCGGATGGCTGCTGCGGGAAAGGTTTTGCTCACCGCGACGAGGGTGATTTCGGCAGGGTCGCGCCCGGCCTGCTCGGCAGCGCGGGCGATACGTTCGCGCACACGGGCCAGATTGACGGCAATCGCCGAAGTTTCGACCGCCATCTCTGCGATTCTAACACGGCCAATTTCACCGGGCCGAGGATTGCGCACCGGCCTGCGCGGCGCTAGACTCGCCACGACAGCGAGAGGGTGGCCCCACCCGCCACTCCGAGCGGACGCAGATGCCACGCGGGACTTTCATCGCCATCGAAGGCATCGACGGCGCAGGCAAGCGCACGCAGTTCCAACTACTGACGGCGGCGCTCGCCCAGCGTGGCCTCCCTTTGTTCTGCATCAGTTTTCCGAGGTACGATTCGTTCTTCGGACGACTGGTGGCACGCTACCTGAACGGGGAATTCGGCTCGCTGGCGGAAGTGGATCCGCACTTCTCTGCCCTGCTCTATGCCGGTGACCGCCTGGAGGCGAAAGGTGCGCTGGAGACTGCCTTGGCCGACGGCCGGGTGGTGCTCGCGGACCGCTACATCGGCTCGAACCTGGCTCATCAGGGTGCGCGGGTGCCCCCCAGTCATCGCGAGGAATTCCTGAGCTGGTTGCGGCAACTGGAATCGGCCATCTACGCATTGCCGAGCGAAGACCTGGTCATCTATCTGCGCCTGCCCGCCGAAAAGGCGCAACAACTTATTGCACAAAAACAGGAGCGCGGATACACGCAGCTCCGCCGCGACCTCCATGAGGCCGACCTCGAACATCTGCGCACTGCAGCAGAAATCTACGACGCGCTCGCGCGCGAGCCCAACTGGGTCCAGGTGGAGTGTTTCGACCCGGTGCACCAGACGCTGCGATCACCCGAAGCCATCCACCAGGACGTGCTGGCTGCGGTGGATGCGCGCCTGTTCCACGCAGCACGGATGCGAAAGTCGTAATCACCGGTCGGAGAGAGACAGAAACCACGATGGGATTCGCGGAGTTTGTAGGCAACGAGAGAATCGTCGCGGCGCTGCGCCGGATGCTGGCTTCAGGACGGATTCCCCATGCGCTGCTGTTCACCGGGCCGCGCGGCGTGGGCAAATACCTTCTGGCGCGAATGTTCGCTCAGGCAGCCAACTGCGAACGGTTGTCCGATGACTTCTGCGGTGAATGCAGTCCTTGCCGCAACATCGCCGGCTTGGCCAACCTCGGCCCGCTGATGGAAGCCGCCCTGGACGAGCGCGGCGAAGCACCGGATGCCGCCACCGTCGAGCGCATGCCGCTGATTCTGCAAACGCATCCGGACGTCTGGGTACTTGTGCCTGACCCGGTGCGCCGCCACAACCCGGTGGCCTGGCCCGCAATTCGCATGGGACAGTTGCGCGCGGTGCAGCGTGCTGCCTATTTCCGTCCCCTGGCACGCCGCCGTGTGTTCATCATCGATGGCGCCGAAACGATGCGCTGGGACTATGCCAACATTTTTCTGAAAGTGCTCGAAGAACCTCCGAACACCGCCACACTCATCCTGCTGGCGCCGACCCCAGACACCCTGCTGCCCACGATCCAGTCGCGCTGCCTGAAGTTTCACTTTGCTCCGTTGACGGTCGAACAGGTGGAGCAGTTGCTGAAGCAAAAGACCAGCCTGAAACCAGCCGAACGCAGGCTCGCCGCACAGCTCGCCGCCGGCAGCCCGGGTGTGGCTATGACGCTGGACTTGGAGGAATCCGCCCGGGTGCGTCGAGAGCTGTTAGAACTCATCGAAGCCGCGCTGGAGGGAAGAGCAGGCCCGGACACCTTTGTCCTCACCGAGCAGCTCAGCCGTCGCCAGAAGGAAGGATTGGAAAATCTGCTGGAATTGTTCTATAGTTTGCTGAGAGACCTGCTCGAGCTGTCCTGCGACCCGAACAGTGCCTTGGTACGCAATCCGGACCTGCGGGCGGAGCTGGAGCGGGTGGCTCCGCGCGTTACCGGGGAGTGGGTCGCACGCGCCACTAGTGAGCTGGACAAGTTTCACGCCCGGCTGCGGCGCAATATCAACCGGCAATTGGGGTTGGATGCCTGGGTAGCAGCCAGTGCAGCCCGCTGAATCCTCAGGACAGCCCACCGAGCTGATTCGCTGATTTTCTGTTACCGGCGAAGCTCCGGATGCATCTAAATAGAGCAACTCCCGGGTGCAGACGCGACTCGCCAGCAGGAAAAGGAGTCGACCGTGAATCGAAAGTTGATTCGTCCCTCGCTAAACGACGTCAAAGAGCAGTATGGCCGTGGGACCGGTTTTGGCGCACCGCGCAAGAAGCCTGCGCCGCCCGAACAGACCCACGCCGAAGAGTTCTACTATGTCAAACAAATGCAGGCGCGCACGCCCATGGCCGTGGTGCTGACCGACGGGGAAATTGTCAGCGGAACCCTGGAGTGGTACGACCGCGACTGCATCAAGCTCACTCGACAGGGCCAGCCCAATCTGCTCATCTTCAAGCACTCGATCAAGTATCTCTACAAAGAAGGTGAGGAATTCGCCCGAGGGGGCTCGAACGGGCAGTGAGCCAAGCTCCGCAACAGCAGGCGTGAGGTCCTTACTCGATCCGCTCCGGCGGTGCGTCGCCGCTTCGAGGGCGCAGGGGCGGGTCAGGTGCGACGGGCACCAGTCGGAGACGGCACGATGGAAAACGTCATCAGGGCTTTGGAGACCAGCCGGGCACTGGCATCGCGGATGTCGCTTTCCACAACGGCAAAATTCTTTCCAAGCCGAATCACGCGCGCTTCGGCGGTGAGCGTACCCTGCTCGACTGCTTCCAGATAGTTGATTTTCATCTCCACGGTGGCCACGCGGGCTCCGCGCGGCACGCTCATGTAGACCGCCAAGCCACCAGCGGTGTCTGCCAGTGCGGCAATGACACCCCCGTGCACCACACCGTGCACCTGCTTGTGACGCCGTCGAACCGGCATGCGCAGCAGGGCCCGGCCCGGCGCAGCAGCTTCGAGTTCTAAGCCGAACAGCCGCGCGGTGTTGGAAGCGCGCAGCCGACGAGCCAGCTCTTGCTCCGCTTTGCGTGCCAGAGTTGTGCGCACTGTTCGCATCGCAAGGCAGCTCAGGCGGCGGTGAAGCCGCCATCCACGGGTAGCAACGCACCGGTGATCCAGCGCGATTCGTCCGAAGCCAAAAAGAGCGCCATCTGCGCAACGTCCTCCGGGGTACCCATGCGACCCATGGGGATTTCAGCGATCCGCTCCTGGCGGGCCTGCTCGGGGTCTGGATAGGACGCCAGCAGCGCTCGCACCATTTCGGTATCCACAATAGCCGGACAGATGCAGTTGATGCGAATGCCCTCCGCAGCGTGATCCAGAGCCATGGCTTTCGTCAATAGGGCTACACCGCCCTTGGCCGCCACGTACGCAGCCCGGGCCTTGCGTCCGACCAAGCTGAAAATCGAGCCCATGTTGATAATCGAACCGCCCCCGGCAGCCCGCAGATGGGGCAACGCCGCACGCGAGACCAGGAATGTGCCGGTCAGGTTGACTGCCATAACCTCGGCCCATTGCGCTTCGGTGGTCTGCTCGGCGGTGGCCACCAGAATTCTTCCCGCCGAATTCACAACTACATCGAGCCGGCCAAAACGCCGCACAGCGTTTTCGACGGCCCGAGCGACCTGGGTTGCCTCGGTCACGTCGCAGCGCAACGCGATGGCTTCCCCGCCGCGGCAGTAGATGGCGGCGGCGACCTGCTCCAACGGTTCAGGACGGCGGCCAGCCACCGCCACCCGCGCCCCGTGTTGCGCAAACAGCTCCGCGCAGGCACGGCCGATGCCGCTGCCTCCGCCGGTGATGAACGCCACTTTGCCAGAAAGTCGTGTCACCGGAGACCTCTGCAGCACGTCTAATGATGTAGTGCAAAGCAAGGCGCGAATCTAACACCCGGGCGCCAGCCATGCAAGGCAACCGCGCGGGTGGACATGGAGAATATGGCCCGGTAAGGGTACCGCAGCGATGCGCATCGGAATCACTTGCTATCCGACCTACGGCGGCTCCGGCGTGGTAGCCACCGAACTGGGCATGGAGCTGGCGGCCCGCGGCCACGAAGTGCACTTCATCAGCTACGCCCCGCCCATCCGCCTGAATCAGGATTCCGACCGCATCGTCTTCCATGAAGTCGAGGTCACCACTTATCCGTTGTTCGATCATCCTCCCTACGCGCTGGCGTTGGCCACCAAGATGCTCGAGGTGGCCGAATCGGCCGGACTCGACCTGCTCCATGTGCACTATGCGATTCCGCACTCCATTTCGGCCTATCTGGCGCGGGCGATGAGCGCACCGCGGCGCTTGCCCTTCATCACCACGCTGCACGGCACAGACATCACACTGGTCGGACGCGACCGCAGCTACCTGCCCATCACACGGTTCTCCATCGAACAGAGCGACGGTGTCACCGCCATCTCCCAGTATCTGAAGCAGCGCACCCTGCAGGAATTCGAGGTGCGCAAGCCGATCGAAGTGATCCCGAATTTTGTCAACTGCGAGCTGTACTGCCGCGCCAGCGACGAGCTGCTGGCGCAGCAACGAGCCCAGTGGGCACCCGGCGGCGAACCGATTCTGATGCATCTTTCGAACTTCCGGCCGGTCAAGCGCGTGCCAGACGTAGTGGAAATCTTCGCGCGGGTACGCCGGGCAATGCCCGCCAAGCTTGTGCTCATCGGTGACGGCCCGGACCGCGGTCTGGTCGAATACCTGGTGCGACAGAAGAAGCTCACGGGGGACGTCTACTTCCTCGGCAAACAGGAACGCGTGCACGACAAGCTGGGCGTCGCCGACCTGTTCCTGCTGCCCAGTGAGCTGGAATCGTTCGGTCTGGCGGCGCTGGAGGCGATGGCCTGCGAAGTGCCAGTGGTAGCGACGAACGTGGGCGGCGTACCAGAAGTCGTCACCGATGGCGAAGACGGCTATCTGGTGACGCCGGGCGACGTCGAAGCGGCTGCCGCACGCGCGCTCCAGATTCTCGACCGACCCGACCGCGGCCGCGCCATGGGCCAGCAGGCACGCAGAAACGCGATGAAACGCTACTGCGCCAGCAAAATCATCCCCCAGTACGAAGCCTTCTATCACCACGTGCTTGCCGCTTCCGCCCGCGCGTGAAACCGGTCGCCCAGTTCACCGACCTCCGCAACGAGGAGCACCCGCACCTCTCATACGAGTTCAGCACACACAAGCGCTGACAGTTTGGGCCCCTCTCAGCTAGAATGAGCCGGCAGCAAAATCTGACGACGCATCCTGGAGACCCATGTCCTTCTACGAAAAAGAAACTGCAAACCGCGCCGCGCGCATGTGGCTTCTTCTGCTGGGTGGAACTTTCCTGATCCTCTGTGGCTGTTCGAAGGTGGAGCGCGCCATCGAAGCCGACGCACCCCAGCGGCTGCCGCTGGAAAAAATCAAGTTGCCAGCCGGCTTCTCGATCACCGAGTACGCTCGGGTGCCGAATGCGCGTTCGCTGGCACTGGGCGCGAAGGGCACGGTGTTCGTAGGCAATCGTTCAGGGCAGAACGTCTATGCGGTTCGCGACGAAGATGGCGACGGGCGCGCCGAACGGCAGTGGATTCTCTTCCGCGGCGGCCGGATGCCGAACGGCGTGGCCTTCCGCAACGGCGCGCTGTATGTTGCCGAAGTCAGCCGCGTGCTCCGCTTCGACCAGATCGAAGATCGGCTGGACAATCCACCTGCTCCGGTCGTCGTCTATGACCAATTCCCCACCGACCGGCACCACGGCTGGAAGTTCATCCGGTTCGGCCCGGACGGGATGCTCTATGTTCCGGTGGGCGCGCCGTGCAACATCTGCCTGCGCAGCGACGATGAACGCTATGCCTCCATCACCCGGATGCGTCCCGACGGCTCCGAATTAGAAGTCTTCGCTCACGGGGTGCGCAATACGGTCGGTTTCGACTGGCACCCGGAAACCGGCGAGCTGTGGTTCACCGACAACGGTCGTGACTGGATGGGAGATAACTTGCCCCCGGACGAACTGAATCGCGCGCCACGCCCGGGGTTACACTTCGGTTTTCCCTTTTTCCATGGCAGTGGCATCCCTGACCCGGAGTTCGGCCGCGGGCGCCGCGCTGCCGACTACGTCGAACCGGTGCAAAATCTGGGGCCGCACGTGGCGGCACTGGGGATGCGTTTCTACACCGGCCAGATGTTCCCTTCCGAGTATCGCAACCAGATTTTCATCGCCGAGCATGGTTCCTGGAACCGCAGCCAGAAAATCGGTTACCGGGTGATGCTCGTGCGGCTCGAGGGCAACCGTGCCGTGAGCTATGAGGTGTTCGCCGAAGGATGGTTGGAAGGCGAATCCGTATGGGGGCGTCCGGTGGATGTCGAGGTGTTGCCGGACGGTTCGCTGCTCGTCAGCGACGACCACGCCGGCGCCATTTATCGCATCACGTACCGCCGATAGAACACATCCCGTTCCACCACGTCAGAAGGGCCTGAGCGCTTCATTGGTGTGCAACCTTTTTCGGATACAAAGGACTGCGCAAAGCTGTCTCCCACGGCTGCCGTCGCAGTGCGCACCGGATCCTGGCCGACGAGCAGGATGACGTGCTCCTCACCCGGACTGGCACAAGATCAAGATTTCGACACACGGGCCGACTATTCGGCGGTGGGAAGCGACGAGACCAGCTCGGGGACTTCGATACGGATGCGAGTCCCGCGGCCAGGATGCGATTCGATCTGCATGCGGAATTCATCGCCGTAGAGCAGTTTCAGCCGTTCGTGCACGTTGCTGATGCCGATGCCCTGAGCAGCGAGCCGATTGAGCCGGTCTGCTGGGATACCCACGCCGTTGTCCTCCACTTCAATGATCAGGCGGTTTTCTTGTTGTCGTGTGCGGATGTGGATTTCCCCGCCCTCGAGCCGCGGCGCCAGCCCATGCTTGATGGAGTTCTCCACAATCGGCTGGAGCAACATGCTGGGCACAAAGTGTTCGAGAGTCTGTTCTTCAATTTCTTTGACGATGTGCAGGTTTTCTCGACCGTAGCGAGCGACTTCGATGTCCAGGTAGTCGTCAATGAAAGAAAGCTCTTCCCGCAGGGGCACGAACGTTTCGTGCTTGCGCAGCAGCCGTCGGAGGATGTTCGACAACTTGACCAGCACCACGCGCGCCATGTCCGGGTCGTGGCGGATCAGCGAGGACACCGTGTTCAGCGTGTTGAACAGGAAGTGCGGGTTGATCTGGCTGGTCAGCGCATCCATGCGAGCCTTGAGCAGCAGTTGCTGGTGTTCGGCCAGATTCATTTCGATGCGGGTGTTGTTCCAGATCTTGATCGGCACCGCCACCGCCATCACCGTAGCGAGCACGACCAGCAGCAGGGTCCAGGGGTCACGCGGGTCAAGGAAAAACAGCCAGCGGCCGTGCCCCACATAGCCCAGTGTGATGCGACCCAGCTCCAGCACTGCGCAGGCCGTCAGCGGCAACAGCTCCCACTGCGGCTCGGCGCGGCGCACCAACTCCCAGATGCGCTTTGGAATACTGAGGAACAGAAAAGGGCCGAACTTCCAGACGTCCTCTTTCACCGGAATCGCTTGGCGAATCAGACCGGCAAAAAGGCCAGCAGCGGCAGCAGCCGGAGTAGCCAGCCATTCGTGGTTGAACAAGGCCGGCAAACTGATGATCGCACCGCCCAGCACGCCGACCACACGTCCGCCCAGCAGCCCGAGCAGGAAACTACCCTCCAGCATCAGGTCCGCGAACGGGTAGCCGACCAAACGCAGCATGACTGAGATGGCCAGTGGCAGGGTCAGAAACAACAACAGACGAACTTTCAGTTCGCCGGTCCGCTCCTCCGTGTAGAGCACGCGACGAAACGTGGCCGAACGCACCAGCAGGGCCGCCAGCGAGGCGGCAACACCCACCTTCAGCACGAGCAGGAAGACCAGCTCTTGACCGAATCCGAGGGAAACCATCTGCAGGCCCGTGGCGCGGCCTGCCGCGCCCGCAGCGAGTATAGCGCACCGCGGGCCGCTTGGCGGCCTGCTATAATGCGGAGCTCGGATGCCGCCGAGGAAAAAACCCGTCCCACCGACTGCCCGGCTGGTCGCACGCAGCGAACTTCCGACACCGTACGGCACCTTCTCCATTCTGGGATTCGAGGGCCGCCACAACGCGGAAAATGCGGTCGCCCTGGTGTGCGGGAAGCTGGACGGGCGCACGGTACCGCTCGTGCGCATCCATTCGCAATGTCTGACCGGTGACGTGTTCAGCTCGAAGCGCTGCGATTGCCGCGCGCAGCTCAAGCTTTCCCTGCGCAAGATTGCTCGGTCGAAATCCGGAGTGCTGCTCTATTTGCCGCAGGAGGGCCGGGGCATCGGTCTGATGAACAAACTGCGCGCTTACGAACTGCAGGACCGGGGCTACGACACGGTCGAGGCGAACGAACGGCTCGGTTTTGCCGGCGACGCACGCGACTATGCCTTTGCCGCACAGGTGCTGCGGCGACTGGGCATCCGCCGGTTGCGGCTGCTGTCCAACAACCCGGACAAAGTTCGCCAGCTCGAAGCCGCCGGTTTGAAAGTGGTTGCACGGCTGCCCTGCCAGCCCCGGCAAACTGGGCGACGTTCGCGTCGCTACCTGCAGGCGAAAATGCGCAAGCTGGGCCACCTGTTGCGTACGTCTTAGAAATGCTCCGGAGACAGCCTGCCGGGAGCGCGCTTACCCACCCCCGACAAAATGAACGATTTCGTAGTGGTCGCCATCGGCCACACGGGTTTCGGCCCAGCGGCTGCGTGGAAGAATTTCGCGGTTGCGCTCGATGGCGACACGCTCGGGCTGCAACCCCAGGTGCTCCAGCAGAGCGGCTACGGTGAGTCCTTCCGGCAGTTCCCGATTTTCCCCGTTGATGGTGACTTTCATGGACTCGTCGCAGGCGCAGGGCCGTCGCCAGCCGTCGAGCCCGGTTCCTTGGCTGTAGACGTCCTGGCCTTCGGACGTACAGTGTAGCGGATTTCGTCGGTTCCGGCAGGAGCACTGGCGCGGATGACCAGCTCCGCGTTTCCCGAACCAAGTTCGGGCAACGCAAACTGTAAGATGGCGCGGCCGTGCGCATCGGTGCGCGCAACGCATTCCGAATGGACGCCCGCGCTTTCCAGCACGGCACGCACTTCCGCTTCCGCCACAGGCGAGCCTTCCGGAACTGTCGTCACCCGCAGCTCCAGCGTGACCGCTCCCGCAGAAAGCCAGGAGGCAGGATTCAACAGTTCCACGGCTATGCTGGAGGACACACGCAGGGCCAGCGTGCCGTCTCGGAGGCCCTGCAGCACGGCATTGTGCTGTGCCTCCAACCTGCTCCGCAGTTGCTCCTGCCAGCCTTCTTGCCCGACCAATCCCTGATAGCTCGAACTGCAGCGATAGACCACACGCCCGACGGCGAACACCACGGTTTCGATGACCGCGCTCGGCAGGCCGCGGTCTTCCGTCTGCACGTGGAACAGGGAGTGGCCCACTCGGAAATTCGTGTTGTACCCGAGAATCACGCTGGGCCGCATTCTGGCCGGAATCGGAAGAGAAAGCCACCGCTAGATGCAAGCTGCGTGCTCGGCCGTGCAATTGACCAGCAGGAAGCGGGCCGTTATGATAGCAACCTTGTGCCGATGACCGAGGGCCACCTACAAACCTACGTGCCATTGCTCATCCACATGCTGGTGGCGATGGGATTGGCCGGCGCGTTGTTGCTGGCTTCCCGATGGGTGGGTCCCCGGCGGCCCAGCCGCGCCAAACTGCAAGCCTATGAGTGTGGCATTCCGCCGCTGGGCGATGCACGCGAGCCGTTTGCTGTGAAGTTCTATCTGGTCGCCATCGCCTTCATTCTGTTCGACGCCGAAACCATGTTCCTGTTCCCCTGGGCGTACGCCTTCCGGGACCTGGGCTGGTTCGGGTTCGGCGCCATGGGCATCTTTATCCTGATATTGGCGGCGGGAGATATCTACCTCTGGAAAAAGGGTGTGTTCGACTGGAACCGGTGACGCGCCCGCGGGTGCCCGAACCATGACCATTCCACAGGAGCTGGAAGCTCACCCGACTGTGCGGAAGCTGCGGGAGTGGAACGCGGCCGCGATGGTCGAAGCTTGGCAGGACCGTGGTGAGCTGACCGTGGTCGTGCCCCGACAGTGGCTACGGCGCGTGTGCGAATTCCTGTGCAACGACCCGGAGCTGCAGTTCAACCTGCTGTCGGATCTTTCAGCCGTGGACCGCTTTCCGCTGGAACCGCGCTTCGAGGTGAATTATCACCTGGTCTCCATCGTCCGGCGAGACCGGCTCCGGCTGAAGGTTCGCGTCGAGGGCGATGCCGCCACGGTCGAGACGGTGACGACCGTATGGCCCACCGCCAACTGGCACGAGCGCGAAGTCTTCGACTTGATGGGCATCCGTTTCGAAGGCCATCCCGACCTCCGGCGCATCCTGATGCCGGAAGACTGGGAAGGCCATCCGCTGCGGAAGGACTATCCGGTGACCGGTTACCGGTAGTCCGGTCCGCCACACAGAGCGGACAAGCAGAAAGGCCAAGCAGAAGTATGGGCAGCACAATCAACACTCCGGTGGGCACGACCGAGACGCTGGTGCTGAACATGGGCCCGCAGCACCCCTCGACGCACGGGGTGCTCCGGCTCGTGCTCGAGCTCGACGGCGAAACGGTGGTGCGGGCGCGGCCGGAAATCGGCTACCTGCACACCGGCATCGAAAAAAACTGCGAAGCACTCACCTACTCACAAGCCATCACCCTGACCGACCGGATCGATTATCTGGCGCCGTTGTCGAACAACCTGGGCTACTGCCTGGCAGTCGAAAAACTTCTCGGGCTCGAGGTGCCGAAACGGGCACAATACATCCGCGTGCTGCTGACGGAGCTGACCCGCATCGCTTCACACCTGGTCTGGCTGGGAACGCATGCGCACGAGCTCGGGGCTATGAGCGTGTTCCTCTACTGTTTCCGCGAGCGGGAAGAAATCATGAAGATTTTCGAATACGTCAGCGGACAACGGATGATGACCAGCTATTTCCGCATCGGCGGACTGGCGCTGGAGCCGCCGCCCGGCTGGCTCGAAATGGTCGAACGATTCGTGCGCATCTTCCCGGCCCGGATGCAGGAATACGAAGACCTGCTGACCGAGAACCGCATCTGGCAGATGCGCACGAAAGGTGTGGGACATCTACGCGCGGACGATGCGATCGCGCTGGGAGTGACCGGGCCGACCCTGCGCGGTTCGGGGGTGGCCTACGACGTGCGCAAGGCGTTTCCCTACTCCAGCTACGACGAGTTCGATTTCCGCGTCTGCACGCGTCCGGAAGGCGACTGCTATGCGCGCTATCTGGTGCGGCTCGACGAGATGCGCGAAAGTCTGAACATCATCCGCCAGGTCCTGGAGCGGAACCTGAACGATGGCCCGTTCCGCGCCGAAGCCCCGGGCGTCATTCCGCCTTCGCGCGAAAAAATGAAAACGGAGATGGAAGCGCTCATCTATCACTTCAAAATTTTCACCGAAGGCTTCTCGCCGCCCCCCGGAGAGGTCTATCAAACGATCGAATCGCCGCGAGGAGAGCTGGGCGTCTATGTCGCCAGCGACGGCTCTCCGCGGCCCTTCCGAGTGCATTTCCGCGCACCATCATTTGTCAATCTGCAAGCGCTGCCCCGGCTGGTGGAAGGACGCCTGCTGGCCGACGTGGTGGCCTGCATTGGCACCATCGACATCGTGCTGGGCGAGGTGGACCGCTAAACGAACATGGAACTGCCGGCACAACTGGAAGCCCGATTCGCCGAACTGCTGCGGCGCTACCCGCGCAAGCGCTCGGCGCTGGTCCCGATGCTGCTGTTTGCTCAGGACCAATTTGGCTACCTCAGCGATGCGCTGATCGAAGAAATCGCGCGGCGGCTCGAATTGAACGTCCTACAGGTGACCGAAACGCTGGCCTACTATTCCATGCTGCGACGCGAACCCGCCGGAAAATACCACCTGCAAATCTGCACGAACGTCTCCTGCATGCTCCGCGGCGGCTACCGCATCCTGGAGCACTGCCAGCGTCGGCTCGGCATCGGCCACAAGCAGAAAACCCCGGACGGGCGCTTTTCGCTCGAGGAAGTGGAATGCATCGGCGCCTGTACCGGTGCGCCAGCGCTGCAGGTCAACTACGACTACTATGAAAACATGACGCCGGAACGGCTGGACGTCCTGCTCGAAACGCTTGCGCAGGACGCACCGCCACCCCCGCCCGTGCCTCACACCTCGGGCGCCGTGCACCCGCGTCACCCGGACGAAGTGCCCGTGATCAGCCGACGTTTCGGTATTCCGGGTTCCCGCACCCTGCGCGTCTACCGGGAGCACGACGGCTACAAGGCACTGGAAAAAGCGCTCGGCATGAAGCCGGAAGAAATCATCGAGGAAGTCAAGAAATCCAATCTGCGCGGGCGCGGCGGCGCCGGTTTCCCAGCCGGGGTGAAATGGAGCTTCGTCCCGAAAGATACGGACAAGCCGAAGTACGTCATCGCGAATGCCGACGAAAGCGAACCGGGCACCTGCAAGGACCGTCCGCTGATGGAATTCGACCCGCACCAGCTCATCGAAGGGATGCTGATTGCCGGCTACGCAGTCGGCGCCCACCAGGGCTACATCTATATCCGCGGCGAATATCGCTACGTGATGAACATCCTCGACGAGGCCATCGCCGAAGCCTACGCCGCCGGACTGCTGGGCAAGAACATCCTGGGCAGCGGGTTCGATTTCGAACTATGCACACACACCGGTGCCGGCGCGTACGAGTGCGGCGAAGAATCGGCACTGATGGAATCGCTCGAAGGCAAGCGTGGCTACCCGCGCATCCGACCTCCCTTCCCCGCGCTGGTGGGGTTGTACGGCTGCCCGACGGTGATCAACAACGTCGAGACGCTGTCGAGTGTGCCGGCCGTGATTCTCCACGGCGGCGAATGGTACGCCAACCTGGGGACGCCGAAAAATGGCGGCACGCGGCTGTTTGCCATCTCCGGACATGTGAATCGGCCCGGAATCTACGAGCTACCGATGGGCTACAACCTGCTGAAGATGATCGAAGTCGCCGGCGGGGTCGCCTACGGCAAAAAACTGAAGGCGGTGATCCCGGGAGGCAGCTCGACTCCCTTGCTGAAAGCCGAAGAATGCGACCTGGCGATGGATTTCGATTCCCTGGCGCGTGCCGGCTCCATGCTCGGCTCTGGCGCGGTGATTGTTCTCGACGAAGACACCTGCATGGTGGACGTGGCGCGGCGCATCATGCGCTTCTATGCGCACGAATCCTGCGGCTGGTGCATCCCCTGCCGCGAAGGCACTGCCTGGCTGCGGCAGATGCTCGACCGCTTCCACGCCGGCGGCGGCCGCAGCGAAGATATACCGCTGATCGGCGAACTTTCCCAGAACATGCTGGGCAAGACGTTCTGTCCGCTCGGCGACGCCGCCGCCATGCCCACGATCAGTATCGTGCGGAAGTGGCGACACGAGTTCGAAGAACATCTGAAGGGCCGCTGCCCGTACAAACCGGCGGAGGTGCTCGCCGGCGCAGATTAGTGGAAGTACTGGCTGAGGTGGCCAGCTCCAACATGGCAGAGCAAAAACAGATACGGCTGAAAATCGATGACCGCGAGGTGACCGTACCCGCTGGCACACTGGTCATCGAGGTGGCCAAGCGGCTGGGCATCGAGGTGCCGTCGTTTTGCTACTACCCGGGCCTGTCGCTGCAGGCGGCCTGCCGGATGTGCCTGGTCGAGGTGGAAAAAGCACCGAAGCTGCAGACCGCTTGCACGCTGGTGGCCGTCGACGGGATGGTCGTGCACACGAACACCGAGCCGGTACGCAAGGCGCGCCGGGATATGTTGGAGTTCGTGCTCACCAACCATCCGCTCGACTGCCCTGTCTGCGACAAGGGCGGCGAATGCGAACTCCAGGACATGACGTTCCGCTACGGTGCCGACAGCAGCCGCTTCGTGGAACTCAAGGTGCACCAGCCGGAGGAAAAGTGGTCGGAGCTGGTCTATTTCGACATGCCTCGGTGCATCCTCTGCTTCCGGTGTGTCCGCATCTGCGACGAGGGCATGGACGTGAAGGCGCTCGGTGTAGGCAGCCGCGGAGTGTACTCGACCATCATCCCGAACCGTGGCGACCACCTGGAATGCGAAGAATGTGGCATGTGCATCGACGTCTGCCCCGTGGGCGCGCTGACCAGCGGAACCTATCGCTACAAAACCCGGCCCTGGGAAATGAAATACGTGGCGACACCCTGCGCACACTGCTCGAATGGCTGCAAGACTACTCTGAGTGTGCGCAACAACCAGATTCTTCGCGCCAACAACCGTGATCTTTCCGGATTCAACCGTGAATTCCTGTGCGCCAAGGGCCGTTTCGGATTCGACTTCGTCAGCCACGAAGCCCGTCTGAAATTTCCTCTGGTGCGCGAGAACGGCGTGCAGAAGCCAGCCAATTGGGAGCAGGCCATCCGTACCGTGGCCGAGCGTCTGAAAGCGATCCGGGATCGCTACGGGCCGGAGGCCATCGGCGTGCTCGGTTCGAACCGTACCACCAACGAAGAAAATTACCTGCTGAACCGGTTCGCACGCGCCACTCTGGGCACGAACAACGTGGATCACCACCGCACAGCAGATTACGCTGGCTTGGCGGCCGCGCTCGGCGAGGAAGCGCCGCGGGCCCTGCTGCGCATGGAAGAGCTGCGCGAGGCAAAGGCGATTCTCGTGATCGGCAACGAGCCCAGCTACCAGAACCCGCTGGTCGCCTGGCAAATCCGCTGGGCCGTGCGCAACGGCGGTGCGCGGCTCTACATCATCAACGCACAGCCGATCAAGCTGCGGCGGCGCGCTACGCGCTTCGTCCAGGCTGACGAGGCCGAGGCCCTGCGGCATCTAGCCAGCGGGAGCGGCCAGCTCAGTGCAGAGACGCGCCACGCTCTGCAAGAACTGGAAACGGAACTTCGGCGAGAGACCGATGTCGCCATCGTCTTCGGCGCCGAACTCTATGCCAAGGCCATCGGTGATCTGGTGGATTTCGGCCGTCAGCTCAACGGCCAAACACGCTACCTGGCCCTCGGCGACTACGCGAATTCCCGGGGGGCCTCCGACATGGGGCTGCTGCCTGACTTCCTGCCCGGCTACGAACGCGTCAGCGACGCAGCGGCCCGCGCGCGCTTCGGCCGGCTCTGGGGCACCGAGCTTTCCGCAGTGGCCGGGCTGGATGCGCGTGCCTTGCTGAACGAAGCAGGCGAAAAAATCAAAGCCCTGTATGTCGTCGGCTCCAATCCGGTGAAAACCTTCGACGTGCCGGCGGAAAAGCTGGCACGGCTGGAGCTGCTCGTCGTGCAGGAAATTTTCCCGACCGAGACGACCGCCGTGGCCGACGTCGTGCTTCCGGCGGCGAGCGCTTACGAAAAAGAAGGAACCTTCACCAACACCGCCGGCGATCTCCAGATGCTGCGCAAAGCGGTGGATCTGCCCGGGGTGCGCAGTGACTTCGACATCCTGCGCATCCTTTCGCACCAGTTGTCGCGGTTGGGCCTTGGACAGCCCTTCGCAGCACGGACTCCTGAAGACGTGCTGGAAGAAATCCGCCAGCACGTGCGCGGCTATGCCGTTTCGCTGGCCAACCTGCTGGCCGGCGGCGCCGAACCGGTCCAGCCGGTGCTGGAGGCGGACCCGCAAGCGTACGACGTGCCGGTGGGCGCGATTTTCTCTTCGCGCGACACACTGTTCAGCAGCGGCAGCCTGACGCGCTATCTGAAGATGGTTCGTTCCGTGAACGAAGCCCGACTTTCGTACGAAGAGCTGAGGAACGCGAAGTGACGCTGTTCGAAGCCCATCCCCTGCTGCTGGTGGCCCTGGTGAAGACAGGGATCCTGCTGTTCCTGGCGCTGACAGCGGTAGCCTATCTTTCCTGGTTTGAGCGCAAGGTGGTGGGCCACATTCAGTCGCGATTGGGGCCGTACCGCGTGGGGCCACACGGGCTGCTGCAGCCGCTGGCCGACGGATTGAAGTTCCTGTTCAAAGAGGGGGTCGAACCGCAGGGGGCCGACCGGCTGGTGTACTACCTGGCTCCGTTCCTGGCCCTTTCGCTGGCGCTGAGCGGGCTGGCGGTCATCCCCTTCGGCCCGGCGGAAGTGGAAATTTTTGGCGTGCGCACGACGCTGGCGGTCGCCGAAGTCGAGCTGGGCCTGCTGTTTCTGTTCGCGATTACAGCGCTGGGCGTCTACGGCGTGGCCTTGGCCGGTTGGGCTTCGAACAGCAAGTATGCGCTGATGGGCGGACTGCGCAGCTCGGCGCAGATGATCAGCTACGAGATTTCCCTGACGCTCTCGGTCATCGGTGTGGTGCTGTTGGCCGGTTCGTTCAACCTCCGCGAGATCGTCGCCGCTCAGCAGGGCTACTGGTTCGGTGCCGTACCGCGCTGGTTTCTGATTCCGCAACTGGTCGGCTTCCTCTGCTATTTCACCTCGGCAATTGCGGAAACCAACCGTGCGCCGTTCGATCTGCCCGAAGCAGAAACCGAGCTGGTGGCCGGCTTCCACACCGAATATTCCAGTTTTCAGTTCGCCATGTTCTTCATGGCCGAGTACACGGCCATGGTGATCACCTCCTGTCTCGCGACGCTGCTGTTTCTCGGCGGTTGGGAATCGCCGCTGCCGACGACCGGTGCGTGGGCCTGGACGGTGTACCTGCCCACCGTCGTGCTGAGCGGCGGGTGTGTATTGCTGCTGGTGGATGCGCTGCGGCATCACCGCGGGTGGGCACGCGGGGTGCTGGCGCTGCTCGGTGTGCTGCTGGGCGGTGCGGCCTGGGCCGTGGCACAGCCAGCCATCCATCCGCTGGTGCAAGGGCCGTTCTGGTTTCTGACGAAGGTGTTCCTGCTGCTGTTTGTCTATGTGTGGGTGCGCGGGACTCTGCCGCGGTTCCGCTACGACAAGCTGATGGCTTTTGGCTGGAAGGTCTTGCTGCCGGTGGCCACACTGAATGCCCTGGTGACCGCATTGGTCGTGCTGCTGCGCGAGTCCGGGAGTCTAGCAGGGGGGCTGCGGTGACGCTCGAGCTCGGTCTGTTTGTCGTGCTGGCTGCGGTGGCGATTGCCGGTGCGATCAGCCTGATCCTGGCGCGGCATCCGATTCGGAGCGCGCTGTCGCTGATCGTGGTCATGGTGGCGCTGGCCGGCCTGTACCTGCTGCAGGGAGCAGACTTCATTGCTGCGGTGCAGGTGATCGTCTATGCGGGCGCGATCATGGTGCTGTTCGTGTTCGTGATCATGCTGCTGAATGCCGGCGAAGAAGAGCGCACCTCGTGGAGCCGCATGGCCCACTATGCCGGCATTCCACTGGCCATCTACCTGACCGTGCAGTTCGCCTGGTGGGTGGCCGATGGGGCTTCGGCGCTGGGACTGCCGACCGCACCGGCCGAAAGCGAGTCCACACGTCGGCTCGCGCACCTGCTGTTCCGTGAGTTTGTCCTGCCGTTCGAACTGACGGCGATTCTGATTCTGGTGGCCATCCTGGGCACCGTGGTGCTCGGCCGGAGGGAATCCTGACGTGGTGTCGCCCAGTTACTATCTGACCTTGAGCGCGATCCTGTTCGGACTGGGTGTGATCGGCTTTCTTTTCAAGCGGAACGTCATCACGCTGTTCATGTCTATCGAGCTGATGTTGAACGCGGTGAACCTGGCGTTCGTCACGTTCAGTCGCCAGTGGAGTGAGCTTTCTGGCCAGGTGTACGTGTTCTTTGTGATCATTGTGGCTGCCGCGGAGGCGGCGGTGGGGTTGGCCATCATCATTCTGCTGGCGCGAAACCGGCAGACGCTGAACGTCGAACGCATCAACTTGTTGAAGCTCTAGATGCTCTTGCTGGAACATCTCTGGATTCTGCTCGCGTTGCCGCTGGCGGGCGCCGCCGCGAACGGGCTATTCGGACGCCACTGGTCGAAACGCACCGTGGATGCCGTGGCGGTGGGGGCTTCGGGGCTGGCTTTTGCAGCAGCGCTGGAGCTTTGGCGCGAATTCGCTCAACTCCCGGCCGCCGAGTTGCCCTGGGTCCGCTCGTACTTTCCCTGGATCGTAGCCGGAGAGTTCCGCGCCGACTTCGCGCTGCAGGTCGACCAGCTCACGCTGGTGATGGTGCTGGTGGTGACCGGGGTGAGCTGGTTGATTCACATCTACTCGATCGGCTACATGGCCGGCGATACGGGCTATGCTCGATTCTTTGCCTACCTGAATCTGTTCCTGTTCTTCATGCTGTTGCTGGTGATGGCGGCCAACTATCCGCTGCTGTTCGTCGGCTGGGAGGGCGTGGGCCTGTCGAGCTACCTGCTGATCGGCTTCTGGTTCCTGCGGAAATCGGCGGCAGACGCCGGCAAGAAGGCGTTCATCGTCAACCGAATTGGTGATTTCGGGTTCTTGCTTGGCATATTTCTCCTCTACTGGACATTTTCCGCCACCGACTTCCGCAGTGTGCTGGCTGCGGTCCGCCTGCTTCCGGTGGAAACCGAAGCCGGCGTGCTGACGGCCATTGGACTGCTGCTGCTGACCGGAGCCATCGGCAAGTCGGCGCAGTTGCCGCTCTACGTCTGGTTGCCGGACGCGATGGAAGGCCCCACACCGGTCAGCGCCCTGATCCACGCAGCCACGATGGTGACGGCAGGCGTTTATGTGGTCGCACGGAGTGCAGTGATTTTCGTTCATGCACCGCTGGCGCAGGATGCCGTAGCGGTGATCGGCTGCCTGACGGCTGTCTATGCTGCCACCATCGGCCTGGTGCAGACTGACATCAAACGCGTGCTGGCTTATTCGACCATCAGCCAGCTCGGCTACATGTTTCTAGCCTGCGGGGTCGGTGCGTTCGCCGCCGGGATTTTCCACCTGATGACGCATGCCTTCTTCAAAGCGCTGCTGTTTCTGGCCGCCGGCAGCGTGATCCACGCCCTGGGCGGCGAGCAGGACATCCGGCGGATGGGCGGTCTGCGACGAAAAATTCCGTGGACGTACGGCACGATGCTCGTGGCCACGCTGGCCATTGCCGGTGCACCACTGTTCAGCGGTTTCTTCAGCAAAGACGCCATTCTGTTTGCCGCCTACGTCAGCGGACACCGACTGTGGTGGGGACTCGGGACGCTGGGCGCGGTGCTGACCGCGTTCTACATGTTCCGGCTGATCTTCCTGGTCTTTCACGGCCGGCCGCGGTTTGACGAACAGGCTGTGCACGTGCACGAATCCCCACGCGTGATGACCGTGCCGCTGATGGTGCTGGCAGTGCTCTCCGTGGTCGGCGGGTGGCTGGCCGCACCGAAGCTGTGGGGTGGCGCCGACCTGCTGGAGCGTTTCCTGACTCCTGTGCTGGAAGCGCCAGCCTGGCTGGCCGGGTTCGCTGCCGAAGAGTTGCATGCGCTCGAGCTGCTCTTGAGCGGAGCGGCCGTGCTGGCAGCCGCACTTGGATTCTTTGCGGCCTGGTGGCTCTACCTGCGACAGCCAGGAAAGCCAGCGATGCTGGCTGCGCGCTATGCCGCGCCCTACCAACTGCTGCTGAACAAATACTACGTAGACGAGCTGTATGCAGCGGCTGTCGTGCGTCCGCTGCTCTGGCTATCGGAACGCGTGCTGTGGCAGAGGGTGGACGTCGCCGTGATCGACGGTGCAGCCAACGGTACCGCCCACACCGCACGCCGGCTGGGCGAGCAGCTCCGGCGGATGCAGTCCGGAAATGCGCGCAGCTACGCCGCCTGGGTGATTTTCGGCGCCGCCATCGTCACTGCGGCGCTGGTCTGGTGGGTGCAATAACGTGCCCGAGAATCTGCTGCTGACCATCATCGTCTTCCTGCCCGCTGCCGGTGCGCTGGGCCTACTGCTGCTGCGGGCCGAGGACCACCTGTGGATTCGGCGTGCGGCGCTGACCGTAGCTCTGGCCAATTTCGCACTTTCGCTGCTGCTGCTGGCCGGCTTCGATCGCACTTGGCCTGGCTATCAGTTCGAGGAGATGCGGCCGTGGATCGCATCTCCGCCCATCCACTACCACCTCGGCGTCGATGGCATCAGTTTGTTCCTCGTATTGCTGACCACGTTTCTGGTCCCGGTGGCCGTGCTGGCCTCCTGGCGCGGAATTACGGAACGGGTGCGCATGTTTCACATTCTGCTGCTGGTGCTGGAGACGGGGATGGTGGGCGTGTTTGTTGCGCTCGACCTGTTCCTGTTTTTTGTCTTCTGGGAAGTGATGCTGGTGCCGATGTATTTCCTGATCGGCATTTGGGGGCATGAACGGCGCATCTACGCGGCGATCAAGTTTGTGTTGTTCACCATGGCCGGATCGGTGCTGATGCTGGTGGCCATCCTGTGGCTGTACGCGGCCACTGGAAGCTTCGACCTGCCCAGAATTCAAGCGCTGCTGGCGAATGGCGCCCTGGTGCTGCCACCGGTGACCGAGCTGCTGTTGTTCAGCGCCTTTTTCCTGGCCTTTGCCATCAAAGTACCGCTTTTCCCGCTGCACACCTGGCTGCCCGACGCGCACGTCGAAGCACCGACCGCGGGCTCCGTGCTTCTAGCCGGCGTGCTGCTGAAGATGGGCACCTACGGTCTGTTGCGCTTCTGCCTGCCGCTGTTCCCAGAAGCCTCGCGCCTGCTGGCGCCCGGTATTGCTGCGCTGGCGATCGCAGGCATTCTCTACGGAGCGCTGGTGGCCATGGTGCAGCCAGATCTGAAGAAGCTGATCGCGTATTCCTCGGTGAGCCACCTGGGGTTCGTGGTGCTCGGCATTTTTGCCTTCAATGCCATCGGAATCGAAGGTGCTGTCTACCAGATGCTGAACCACGGCATCTCGACCGGCGGGCTCTTTCTGGTGGCGGGAATGCTCTACGACCGACGGCACACACACCAGATCGACGCGTTCGGTGGACTGGCCACGCCGATGCCGATGCTGGCGGCATTCTATCTGTTGCTTTGTTTGTCGTCGCTGGGGCTGCCGATGCTGAACGGTTTCGTGGGCGAATTCCTGATTCTGCTGGGCGTCTTCCGCGTCGAGAAATGGTGGGCCGCGCTGGCCGCCTGCGGGATCATTCTGTCGGCGGTCTATTTGCTGTGGTCTTACCAGCGCGTGTTTTTCGGTGCGGTCACTGCGGAGCCAAACCGGCACCTACCCGACGTCGACCGCCGCGAACGCATCCTGCTGGCCACACTGGCAATCCTTGTCCTTGGGATGGGCATCGGTTCTCCCATGTTCATCACCCGGATGGAAGCGGCCACCACGCGGATGCTGCGCGAGATGGAGCGGCCCTCGGTGCACAACGTCGGACCGGTCGCGCCGGAGCGGCCCGATCCGACGCAACTGCTGAGAGAGCTCGAACGTCTGCGGAAAGACCTGCAACCGGTGGAGTGACAAAACGATGCCCCCTGCTGCGACGGACTATTACCGGCTGCTGCCTGAAATCATCGCGGCGGTGTTCGGCACGACCGTGATGCTGCTCGAACCGTTCCTGCGCCGCGAACACAAAGCTGCGCTTTCTTGGCTCGGGATGCTGGGCGCTGCCGCAGCACTGGCCGCCGCTGTGCTGGTGCGCAGCGATGCGGGCCCCGCTTTCTTTCATCTGATCCAAGCCGATGCGTTCACGTTTTTCCTGCGCTTGCTGATCTACGCGACGGCACTGCTCGTGATGCTGGCCGCACGTGCGTATCTGGACCGGGAAAATCTGCCGCACGGAGAATTCTACGCCCTCGTGCTGTTGGGCAGTGTGGGCATGGGCGTGATGGCGGCCGCAGCCGAGCTGGTCACAGCGTTCATCGGGCTCGAAATCAGCTCGCTGTCCACCTACATCCTGGCCAGCTACCGGCGCGACGCGCTCCGCGCAAACGAGTCGGCGCTAAAGTACTTCCTGCTCGGCTCGTTTGCCACAGCGTTTTTCCTGTACGGAGTGGCCCTTGTATACGGTGCCACCGGAACGACTCGGCTGGAGCAAGTGGCCGAAGGCGTGGCCAGCGTGTTGCTGCTGAAGCTGGGGCTGGCGCTGGTGTTCATCGGCCTGGCTTTCAAGGTCGCCAGCGCACCCTTTCACGTTTGGACGCCTGACGTCTACGAAGGCGCGCCGACACCCGTCACGGCGCTGCTGAGCACGGCGCCGAAAGCCGCCGCGTTTGCCGTTCTGCTGCGCATTGCGGGGACGGTGTTGCCCGCCACGCTGCTCTGGTTCTGGGTGCTGTGGGTTTCCGCAGCGCTGACGATGTTCGTGGGCAACCTGGCGGCGCTGGTGCAATCGAACGTGAAACGCATGCTGGCCTACAGCTCCATCGCCCACGCCGGCTACATCCTGGTGGCACTGGCTGCGGGCACAGAAGCCGCCTACGCTGCCGCGCTCTATTACCTGGCCGCCTACGCACTGATGAAGTTGGGGGCTTTCACACTGGTGGCCCACCTGGCCGGACGTGGCGAGCGACGGCTCACTCTGGAAGACTACGCCGGATTGGCCCGGCGCGAGCCGGTAGTGGCCGCCACGCTTTCGCTCTATTTGCTTTCGTTGCTCGGACTGCCCCTGACGGCGGGCTTCCTCGGCAAATTTTACGTCTTTGTGGCCGGCCTGCGTGCCGAGCTGCTCGGCTTGGTCGTGCTGGCGGCCGTGAACACTCTGCTCGGCGCGTACTACTACCTGCGGGTGATTCTCTACATGTATTTCCGGGAGCCCGGCGCAACCTATGAGCCTGCTGCGCGCGAACCCGTGCCTGCGGGTACCGGTCTCGTGCTCGCCGCTACGGCCGCAGGCACACTGCTGCTGGGCGTTTTCCCGGGACACCTGATGCGTATCGCTGAGCTGGCTGCCGCCTCGTTCCGTTAACCCCACAGCGGGAAACGTGCAAGTTGCCCGCCGGGTCCCCGCGCGCCTCGTCCTTAGAAAACGAACGGCCCGGAGCCCATCGCCCCGGGCCGAAAAGTTTCTGGTTTGGTTCAGCTGACTTTCAGGAAGATGATGGCAAAGGTGTACAGCGCCATCGACTCGATGAGCACCAACGCCAAAATGATGGCGAAGCGAATCGCCGGCGCGGCGCCCGGGTTGCGGGCGAACCCTTCGCAGGCTGCGGAAACCGCTTTGGCCTGTGCGTAACCGCAGGCCGCCGAAGCAATGGCCATCGAGAAGCCAGCGGTCAGCGCGACCCAGTTCACGCTGCTCGTGCTGCCGCCCTCTTGCGCAAGTGCTGCCGGGGCGAGCACGGTAGCGGCCAGAATCGCTACCAGTATTACGGAAATTTTCCTCATCAACGTCTCCTTTGTATTAGAAGGCCGCAGGAGGTGGCTCCCGGTCATCCTCGTACAGTCCGGGATCACACTGCACGGCCGTTATCATGCCGGACGAATCAATGCTCTTCGGTGACCGCCCCGCCCACGTAAATCACGGGCAGCAGCGTGAAGACAAATGCTTGCAACACGCCGACGAACAGGTGCAGCAAAATAAAGACAATCGGAAAAATCAAAGGCACAGCGGAAAGGACGTATCCTGCCGGGTTCCCCGCACTCGCAAACAGCAACAGCGACAGGGTCAGACCCAGAAAAATCAGGTACAGCATTTCACTGACTACCATGTTCACCCAGAGACGAACCGTGAGGGAGAGCAGCCGCGCCAGATGACTGACCACCTCGATCAGCAGCATCAGGGGCGACATGAGCAATACCGGACCCAGAAAGTGCTGGCCGTACTTGAGCGGCCCGTGTGTTCGCAAGCCACAATAGTGGTAGTAGACGAACACCAACAAAGCGCAGGCAAAGGGCACCGAAGGATGCGCGGTCGGTGAAGTGAAAATGGGAATCAGGCTGATCAGATTGCTGAGCAGGATGAAAATCCCGATGCTGCCCAGCACGGGCATGTAGCGGCGGGCGCCGTGGCCGACCATGTCATCGAGCAAGTCGCGCACGCCCACGCCCATCGGGTTGGTGAGCAACATTTCCACGCATTGTTGTACGGCTCCGGGCCGCTCCACCGACAGGCGCCGCTTCAACCAGAGCACGAAGACAACAGCAAACAGGAAAACGAAAATTTCCATCACGATGTATTCCGGAATCGGGTGGGCAGGGTCGTGCGGATGAATCCCGAGCGCATGGAGCAACGCCAACACCGGGCCACCAAACCAATCATTGAACCAGACCGTCAGGAAAGAGGGTTCGTGTTCCATAGGGCAGACGTTCGCACTTTGGCTCGGAGGGCTTCCTCCTGAAATCCGCAGGACTGTACGGTGCTAGCAGTTTGGGCGACGAATCAGCACGACAACCATCGCGCCCAGCACGGCCGCCACCAGCGCAAACAAGCCGGCGAAAACGGCACCGACCGGCAACAAAGAACGCGACAAGATAGCATAAAGCGCTGCGAGCAGCAACACGTAGCGCCCAAAGAACTTCACGTATACGCGACGCGGGATGCGGACCATGTCTGCATGGGTCTGCGCTACCGAGGCGCGTTCGAGTGCCGCCACTCCCTGCTTCAGCCAGCGGAAGTTGAGCCACGCCAGCACCGCGCCCAACAGCACGCCGCCTGCGGCTGTCCAGCTCCAACCCAGACCGGCCACGATGGTTGCGACAGCACCCACCAGCAGGGACCAGAGTTCGATCTGCCGCTCCGCCACGCGGTAGAACGCGTCAGCTGTCCCCGTGTTCGGATCTTTTTTCGTCATTTCTCGGGATGCGTCGGAGGATCTCTCGCAAGCCCGCGATGAAACCGAGCAGACCCAGCACGATCGCCAACAGCGGTGCTGTGCCCACATACTTGTCGAGCCACCACCCGATGCCTCCGCCGATGACCACCCCGCCCACCAGGATGAACGGCAGCTCCATGGCATAGGCCAGAGCACGAAGAAAAGCCGTTGGGCGCTTCCGCGGTGGTTCTTCTGCAGGCATGGGAACCTTCGACTAGCGGACAACGGAGCCGAGCAGCGAGTAGGTGGCCAGGCGCACGAACGGTTCCGCGTAGAGCAGTGCGCCAAGCGTCACCAGGGTACAGACGGCCAGCGCGACGGCCTGTGCGGGGGAAATCACCGGACGAGCTGCATCGGTTGCTTCGCGCAGCCACATGTGCACGACAATGCGGAAATAATAGTACACCGCCGGAACAATGTAGAGCACCGCAAACACCGCCAACAGGTAATGTTGCGATTCGATCAGAGACAGAAAGATGAAATATTTGCCCAGAAAACCAGCGGTCGGCGGGATGCCGGCCAGCGAAATCAGAAAAATCACCATCAGGACGGCGGCCGTGGGGTTGCGGTAGATCAGTCCGTTCATGTCGTCCAATTCGTCGCCGATTACGCCTTTGCGGCGCAGCAGGATGACGATAGCAAACGCGCCGGTGTTCATGAACGCGTAGGCAAACAGGTAAAACGCCATGCCTTTCAGGCCCGTTTCATTGCCGGCCACCAGGCCTAGCAGGATGTAGCCGACGTGCGCAATCGAGCTGTAGGCCAGCAGGCGTTTTACGTTGGTCTGCGTGAGAGCAGCCAGATTGCCCCAGGTCATCGTGGCCAGCGCGATACCGCCGAGCAACAGCTCCCAGTTCGCGCGCATCGGTTCAAAGACCACCAGGAACAGACGCATGAGCACCGCGAAACTGGCTGCTTTCGAGGCCACACTCACATAGGCGGTCACCGGTGTGGGCGCGCCTTCGTACACATCGGGAGCCCACTGATGGAAGGGCACGGCGGCCACCTTGAAAAACAATCCGGCAGCGACGGCCACCAGCGCCACCACAGGGAAGATTTCGTTGCTCGGCGTGCGAAATGCATAGCCGATTTCCGTCAACCGCGTCGAGCCGGCCATTCCGTACAGCACCGAAAATCCATAAGCCAGCAGCCCCGAGCTGAACGCACCCAGCAGCAGATATTTCAGAGCGGCTTCATTGGAGCGTTTGTCCCGCCGCAGGTAGCCGGTCAGCACATAGAAGGAGGCGGCCATCGTCTCCAGCGCAACGAAAATCACCACCAAGTCCGTGCCGGCAGCCAGGAACATCATGCCTACGGTGGCGAACAGCATCAGCGCGTAGTATTCGCCGCGGTGCTCTTCTTCCACTTCGAGGTAGTGCACCGAAAGCAGAATGACCAGGGCCGTGGAGGCGAGAAACAGGAACCCGAAAAACACGAAAAATGGGTCCACGACAATCGCGCCCCCAAAGCCGGGCACACCGACGGCGTGGACACCTCGCAACCGCCACAGCGCCACTCCACTGGCCAGCACTCCGAGCAGCGCGCCGAACGCATTCACCCATTTTTGGCGCGGGCCCAGCAGAAAATCTAGCAGCAGGATGGCCAGACCGAACACGGCCAGCCAGATCTGGGGCAGGATCAGCGCCAGTTCTTCGGGATTGGGGAACAGAGTCGGCATGCTCAGCGCTGCTCCTGGGGCGGCACCTCGACAGAGCCGGGCGTCGCCGAAGTTATTCCGGTTTCTGTAGAAGGTGCTGGAAGGGGCTTCACCGGATCGACCAGGTAATAACCCGGGTTGACGCGATTCACGATGCGATGCATCGGCGGATCGATGATTTCGAAAAACGGTTTCGGATAGATCCCGATCCAGAAGCACAGCACCACGAGCGGCACCAGCGTGGCGTACTCGCGCAAGTTCAGGTCGGGTAGGTGCTGGTTTTCCTCCCGGGTCACGGAGCCGAACATCACGCGCTGATACAGCCAGAGCAGATAGGCCGCTCCGAGCACGATGCCCACCACGCCCCAGGCCGCCCAGTGCTTGTTCACTTCAAAGACGCCGCGCAGGATCGTGAATTCTCCGATGAAGCCATTCAGCAGCGGCATGCCGAGCGAAGCCAGGCTGACAATCAGATAGATGGCCGCAAACCCGGGCATCGGCGTGGACAGCCCGCCGAAGTCAGCGATCATGCGGGTGTGCCGACGCTCGTAGAGCACGCCGACAATCAAAAACAGCGCACCGGTCGAAAGCCCGTGATTGATCTGCTGGAGCAGGCTTCCGGAAAGCCCGTGCGGGGTCAGCGCAAAAATGCCCAGCGTGCAGAAGCCCAGATGGCTCACCGAAGAGTAGGCAATCAGTTTCTTCATGTCCTTCTGCATCATGCAGACCAGGGCGCCGTAGATGATGGCGACAATGGAGACCCAAACCATAATCTGGGAATACTCTTTCACTGCATCCGGCAGCATCGGCACGCTGAAGCGCAGAAAGCCGTAGGTGCCCATCTTCAGCAGCACGCCGGCCAGAATCACCGATCCGGCCGTGGGTGCTTCGGTGTGGGCATCGGGCAGCCAGGTGTGGAACGGGAACATGGGCACTTTGATGGCGAAGGCGAAGAACAAACCCCAGAACAGCCACTGCTGCAGCGTGGGACTGAAGCCGGGCACGGCTTCGAGCAGCGTGCGGATGTCGAAGGTGTACACGCCCGTCTGCTGGGCGTAGGTGAAGTACATGCCCAGAATCGCCAGCAGCATCAGCACCGAACCCGCCAACGTGTAGAGGAAAAACTTGATGGCCGCGTACAGCCGTCGGTCACTGCCCCAGACGCCGATCAGGAAATACATCGGCACCAGCATCACTTCCCAGAAGACGTAGAACAGGAAGAAATCCAGCGCCAGGAAGACTCCGAGCATGCCGGTCTGCAGCAACAGCATCAGGATGTAGTATTCCTTGACGCGCTTGGTGATGGCCGACCAGGAGGAAAGAATGGCGATGGCGCCGAGCAGCGTGGTCAGCAGCACCAGCAGCAGACTGATGCCATCGACGCCCAGTGCGTAACGGGCACCGATCGAGGGAATCCATTCCACATCTTCGACAAACTGAAAATCGGCCAGCGCCGGATTGAACGTGTTCCAGTTTTCGCCCAGGCGAATCACCAGCGGCAGCGACACCAGAAAGCCCAACATCCCGAACAGGTTGCCCATCCAGCGGTGCACATTTTCCCGGTCGCCGCGGATGAACAACATCAGGATCGCACCAACGGTCGGCGTGAACAGGATCACGCTCAGGATGTGATCTTGAAAGAATTGCATCCCAGCACCCTCACTTGCCCCTGGCCGGCGGTTGTGGGCCGGCCAGCGGCGTCACAGTATGCCGCGCAAGTAGTACGCCAGAAGAATCAACACCCCCAAGGCGAACACCAGGGCGTAGTTTTGTACGCGTCCGGTTTGCAGCCAGCGGAACGGATAGCTGAAGACCCCGACCACCCAGGCGGTCAGGTTCACCAGACCGTCCACGATCCAGGTGTCCCACCAGATCGATACTCGCGAAGTGAACCGCGTGAACCAAGCCGAGCCGTCCACGCCCCAGCCGTCAATCACGTGCCGGTCGAACGCCGCCAGCGTCGTCCCCAGGTCTTTCGCGCGGTTGACGAACAGCGCGTCATAGAGTTCGTCCACGTAGTATTTGCGGAACAGCAGCCGGTGCAGTCCGCACCAGCGGGCCGCAAGTTGATCGGCCAGACCTTCGCGGCGGATGTAGATATACCGCGCCAACCCGATGCCCAGCAGCGCCAGCAGCACGGAGACAACCATGAGCACGTATTCGGCTGGATCGTGGTGCGCTTCGTCAGCCAGGGCGACGGCACGGGCAACCCCCGCCGGCTGGCTGATCACCGGCTCGAGCCAGTGCTCGAAATGATTGCTGCCGCCCAGCGCTGCCGGAATTCCCACCCAGCCGCCGACCACCGAAAGCACAGCCAGCACGACCAGCGGCGCGGTCATCACCGCCGGCGATTCGTGCACATGGTGATCCACTTCTTTCGGCACGCGCGATTGGCCGAAAAATGTCAGGTTGATCAGCCGGAACATGTAGAAGGCGGTCAGCAGCGCCGTGACGGCACCCAGCAGCCAGAGAATTTGCCCGATTCCCCCCGAAGACCACGTCTTCCACAGGATTTCGTCTTTGCTGAAGAAGCCCGCCAGCGGCGGAATGCCGGCAATCGCCAGTGCCGCGACGAACATGGTGCGTGCCGTCACCGGCACGCGATTCCACAGTGCGCCCATCTTCTGCATATCCTGCTCGCCCGAGAGCGCGTGAATCACGCTGCCTGCAGCCAGAAAGAGCAGCGCTTTGAAGAAGGCATGCGTCATCAGGTGGAAGATGCCGGCGATGTAGGCGCCTACGCCGCAGGCTAGGAACATATAGCCGAGCTGGCTGATGGTCGAATAGGCCAGCACGCGCTTGATGTCGTTCTGCACCAGGCCCATCGTGGCCGCGTAGAATGCAGTCAGCGCCCCGACGATGGCCACCACCGCCAGCGCTTCCGGCGCCATCTGATAGATGGCGTTGGTGCGTGTGACCATGTAGACGCCCGCGGTGACCATCGTGGCGGCATGGATCAGCGCGCTGACCGGCGTGGGGCCTTCCATCGCGTCCGGCAACCAGGTGTAGAGCGGGAGCTGGGCTGATTTGCCGGTCGCACCGACAAACAGCAGCAATCCGATCGCGGTCAGCGCCGGCGCACCGACCGACAGGCCCATCTGCTGGATCGCGGGGCCGAGCTCGGCGAACTTGATGGTACCCAGCGTGGCTGCCGTCAGAAAAATGCCCAGCAGGAAGCCGGCATCGCCCACGCGGTTGACGATGAACGCCTTCTTGCCCGCATCCGAGGCCGACTTGCGGAGAAAGTAGAAACCGATCAGCAGGTAACTGCACAGGCCCACGCCTTCCCAACCGACGAACATCAGCAGCAGGTTGTTGGCCAGCACCAGCGTGAGCATGGAGAACATGAACAGGTTCATGTAGCCGAAGAAGCGGTAGTAGCCGCCTTCATGCCCCATGTACCCGATCGAGTAAATGTGGATCAGCAGCCCGACGCCCGTCACCACCAGAATCATCACGGCGGAAAGCGGGTCGAGCAGGAATCCCCACTCTGCGGTGAACTGCGCCAGTTGTCGGGTGTCGGTGTGGTAGGCGCCCAGCGACACCCAGTCGAACAGAACTTTCTCGGGCCAGTAGCCCAGTGCCGCAAACGGCCAAGCCCGCAACTGCAGGAACGCCCCCACCGAATAAACAAACGACACCAAGACGCTGCCCACGCAGAGCATGCTGACGGCCGAGTTCGGCAGCCGCCGGCCGAAGAACAGCATCAGCGCCGCCGTCCCGAGCGGGAAGAGCGGGATCAGCCAGATCGAATCCAAGAAATAGGGCAACGGAGTCGTCACGGTTGCGCTACCACTTCAGCATGTCCATTTCGTCGGCCAGTACCGTTTCCCGGTTCCGGAAAAATGCAATGATGATCCCCAGGCCGATGGCCGCTTCGGCCGCCGCCGCGGTGACCACAAAGATCGCAAAAATCTGACCATCCACCGAGCCGAAGTGCCGGGCGAAGGCCACCAAGTTGATGTTCACCGCGTTGAGAATCAGCTCGATGGACATCAGAATGATGATCACGTTACGCCGCGTGAGCACACCCAAAACGCCGATCGTAAACAGCGCCAACGCCAGATAGAGATAGTGGCTCGTGGGAATCATGGTTCGCTCCTCGGCGGTTTCTGCCGCTTGCCCAGCAAGACGGCCCCGATCATCGCCACCAGCAGCAGGATCGAGGCAATTTCAAACGGCAGCATGTAACTCTCGAACAGCCGCAGGCCCAACGATTCGGTGTTCGGCTCGAGCGATTCCGGCGCGGCCGCAGGCAGTCCGAGCGCTTCGCTGCCGAGCGCAAGGGCAAAGACGAGCTGGCCGGCCACGGCCAGAACCACGAGCAGCGCCACCCACTTCTGCCGGTTGAACTGCACCTGCCGCAGCGCGATGTCCAGGTCCACCAGCATGACGACAAAGACAAACAGCACCATGATCCCGCCGACATACAGGATGATCTGTACGACGAACAGGAATTCGGCGCGCAGTTGCAGGAAAATTCCCGCGGTGGCCAGCAGCGTGGTGATCAGAAACACGGCGCTGTAGACGGCGTTGCGCACCGTGATCACCAGCACAGCGGAAATCACCGCCAGAGCCGCAAAGAAATAAAACGTGAACTGCTCGACCATCGGCCTACACTTCCCCGCCCGCAGACGGCGCAGCAACGGGCCGGCGCTGGCGGGCCAGAATCAGCCAGGCGGCCACGGCCAGCGTGACGACCGTGCCCAGCACCAGACCCTGCCAGAGAGGCCACCCCGCCTGCCGCTGCAGCACCAGCGCTGCGCCCACGCCCATCACGTTCACCAGCGAGACAGGAATCAGAAAATGCCAACCCAACCGCATCAACTGATCGAACCGGTAGCGCGGAAACGTGAACCGGAACCACATGAAGCTGTAGAGAAACAAAAACACCTTGGCCAAAAACCAGAACGCTCCCAGAATGCCAGCCCGCGCCATGGCTTCGGCGGGCAGGGTCACCGACCAGCCGAGCGCAGCCGCAAGGCCCAGACACAACAGTCCGAACAACCCCATCACCGCCTTCTGAATCGGCACCGGCTGCTTCGGCGCACGGTAGAAGCAGTAGCCTGTCAGCGCCAGAAAGAGGACTGCGGGCAGGTAATCGAGGAAATCGAAAGCCGCCACGTTGGGAAACGGCCGCAGCCATCCGCCCAAAAACAGCGTCGTACCGATTCCGCTGACGACGACCATGGCCGTGTATTCTCCGAGGAAATAGAGCGCCCAGCGGAAGCCGCTGTACTCGGTCATGTAGCCGGCCACGAGCTCGGACTCGGCTTCGGGCAGATCGAACGGCGCACGATTCAGCTCCGCGATACCTGCGACCAAATAGATGAAAAATCCGACCGGGACCAGAAACACAAACCAGATGCCCTGCTCGGCCTGCGCTTCGACAATTTTCCGCATCGAGAGCGTGCCCGCCAGCAACAGGCCGCTGACCAGGGCCATGCCCACGGCGACTTCATAGCTGACTACCTGGGCCGCGCTGCGCAGCGCGCCGAGCAGCGCGTAATGGCTGTTCGACGACCAACCGCCCAGCACGATGCCGAAAATTCCCAGCGAGCTGACCGCTACGATGAACAGCAGACCCACGTTCAGGTCGGCAATCTGAAACACCGGCCCGAAGGGCATGGCCGAAAGCGCCAGCATGGCTGCGGTCACCGAAATCAGCGGTGCGATCCAGAAAATCCATTTGTCGGCGTTGGCGGGGATGATGTCTTCTTTCAGGAGGAGCTTGAGCGCATCGGCAATCGGCTGCAGCAGTCCGTGCGGGCCCACCCGCATCGGGCCGAGCCGCGCCTGGATGTCGGCCATCACTTTGCGCTCGAGCAACACGATGTAGCCGGCCACCAGCGGCAGCACGGCCACAATCACCACTGCCCAGAGCAGCGGCATCCAGTGCGGCTTCAGAAATTCCACGACTGCGTCCATAGCGACCCGCCTAGCGGTCCACCTCACCGAGCACGATGTCGATCGTGCCAATAATGGCCACCACGTCGGCCACCAGATGTCCCCGCACCATGGTGTCGAACGCCTGCAGGTTGATGAACGACGGGGGGCGGATGCGCACGCGATAAGGCTGCGTGGTGCCGTCGCTGACAATGTAGTAGCCCAGCTCGCCCTTGGGCGCTTCGATCGAGTGATAGACTTCGCCTGGCGCCGGCTTCATCACCTTGCCCACCTTGCCCAGGATTGGACCCGCAGGAATGTCTTCGATCGCCTGCAGGCAGATGCGACGCGACTGTCGCATCTCTTCCATGCGCACCAGGTAGCGGTCGTAGGTATCGCCGTTGCTGCCTACGGGAATTTCGAAGTCGTAGCGGTCGTAGGCCGCATACGGGAAGGCTTTGCGGATGTCCCACTTCACGCCACTGGCCCGCAGCACGGGGCCGGTGACGCCCAGTGCAATGGCGTCCTGCGCTGAAAGGACCCCGATGCCCTTCGTGCGCTCGACCCAGATGCGGTTCGTGGTGAGCAGGGCTTCGTATTCGTCGATCTTCCGGTCGAAATCCGCCAGGAAGCGCTTCACATCTTGCTCGAAGCCGTCATAAACCTCGTACTGAAGGCCGCCGATGCGGAAGGCGTGCGTGGTGAGGCGCGCGCCGCAGTATTTCTCGAAAATTTTCAGAATCTCTTCGCGTTCTCGGAAACAGTAAAAGATGGGCGTCAGCGCGCCGATGTCCAGGGCATGGGTGCCGAGCCAGAGCAGGTGGCTGGCAATCCGTTGCAGCTCGGTCAGGATCGTGCGGACAACTTTCGCGCGCGGGGGCACTTCGACTTCTAGCAGCTTTTCGACCGCTTCGCAGTAGCCGAGCCCGTTGGAAACTGCGGCTACGTAGTCCATGCGGTCCACATAGGGGGCGAACTGCTGGTAGCTGCGGTGCTCGGCGATTTTTTCGACGCCGCGGTGCAAGTAGCCGATGATGCATTCCGAGCCGATGACTTTTTCGCCGTCCAAGTGCAGCTTCACGCGCAGCACGCCGTGCGTGGAGGGGTGCTGCGGGCCCATGTTGATGATGATTTCGTCGGCGCCGAGCACGGTGGTGTCCATGCCCGGGAAGTGGACGTGGCGTGTAGGAGTTTCTGCCATCGGTTACTGTCCGCTTTCGATGCCCAGGTTTTCACGCACCCAGGCCGTATCCTGCTGCAGGATGTCATAATCTTTGCGCAGGGGATGACCCACCCATTCGTCCGGCAGAAGAATCCGGCGCAGGTCCGGGTGCCCTTCGAAACGAATGCCAAACATATCGAAGCATTCGCGCTCGAGCCAGTTCGCCGCCGCCCACACCGAAGCCAGGCTGGGCGGCTGGTCGTACTCGCCGACCGCGGCTTTCAGGCGCAGCCGCTCGTTGCGCGGAAAGCTGTACAGGTTCACCACCAGGTCGAACCGTTTCTCGCGCTTGGGCCAGTCCACGGCGGTCAGGTCGGTCAGCATATCGAACTGCTCTTCATCGCGCGCGTACTCGGCAATTTCGCGGAGCCGCTCCCAAGCGACCACCAGGATGGCCTGCTGGCGGTCTTCGAGCGCATCCAGGATGGCGTCCCCGAAGCGCCGGCGGAACCGGCGCACCATCTCGTTGTCCAGCGGCTTCGGCCAGGGAGCCGGAGCTTCCTTTTTGGGCGGAACAGACTTCTCCCCGGCCGGCTTTTCGGCAGGCTTCTGGGCAGACGGTTCCCGAGCCGAGGACTGGCCCTCGGAGGTTTCCGGTCGCTTTTCGGGCTGCTTGGAGGTTGGTTCGTCGGCCATGATTTAGACTGGTCGAAACTGGGCTGCGCGCGAGGCCTCCACCCGCTCGTTGCAAAACGGTTGAAATTAAGCGTAAGTTTCTAACATACCGACAAAAAAGGCGTCAACGCCAGCACCACATCGTTTTTCCACCGCTTTCGCACCGCAGCACGGCATAAAAAAAGCCCGGCCGAAGACGACCGGGGAAGTATCCGTTGCGGGTCATTCGTAGATCCACTCCAGAGCGCCGCTGCGATACAGCCACACGTACCCGATCAGCAGAATGCCCAGAAAAACGAACATCGTCACCAAACCATACAACCCCAGCACCCCGTACTGCACTGCCCAGGGAAACAGGAAAATGACCTCTACATCGAAAATGACGAACAGAATGGCCACGATGTAGAAGCGCACCGAATAACGTCCGCGGGCATCGCCTTCAGGTGGGATGCCGCATTCGTACGGCTCGAGCTTCGCGCCCACGGCGCGCATCTCGGGCCGGATGTACTTGAAAATGATCAGCGTGACGGCTGGAAACGCCGCGGCCAGCACGGCGAAGATGAAAATCGGAATGTAATGCTCCGGCATTGCTTCTCCGACCTCGAACCAGCCGCGCTATGCTACCACAACAATCCATTCGAGTCAGTACTCCGCACTCGTTCAGCAGATGCGCGGTGCTCAAGCTCCTTTCGCCGGTGTTTCCACGAAAGAAACCAGCTCGTGACAATCCAGGCGACGCTTCCAGCGGACGATGGGCGACCGCGGTAAAGCTTCGGCAGTTCCGTTCCATACTGCGACCGTAGGTGGGGTCGCCGTCCAATCACTCCAGCCGGAGCTGCCCAATTCAGCTCCTCTTCTGCATCGAGGGACCTGCACAGGGCCGCTTCCGCCGCCGTTGCTTTTCCTCACTGCTCCAGAAGTGTCCGCTACCACTCTGAACGAGCGCAGAGACACGAGGCTTTTCACGTCACTTACGACGGCTGAGCAAGCTCGCAGCCGTAGAGAAGAGCGTCTTCGCGCGGGTTCGAGTAATAGTCACGCCGCAGTCCCCGCAGCCGGAACCCGTGGTGTTCGTAGAAGCGGACAGCCGCCGCATTTGAGGCACGCACTTCCAGCCACGCGCGGCGGGCGCCTGCCCGCCGGGCCTCTTCCAGAACTTTCAAGATGAGTCGGCTGCCGATGCCCTGCCGCCGAGCCTCCGGCAATACGGCCAGATTCAAAATTTCGGCTTCTTCCGCCGTTTGCCGACTGACGACAAAGCCAAGCACCCGGGAACCCGCCGCAGCCACCCAACTGGGATATTCGCCGCGCACGGCCGGCGCATAGCTGGCTCGGCTCCAGGCAACTATTTCGGGGCACTGCGCCTGAATCTGCAACACCGCTTCGAGGTCGTCCGCAGCCAGCGGGCGGATGGCAATCAATCTTTCCACAGCAGTTCGGCGTCTGAACGGCGGATGTAGTGAGCGTCGAGCGCAACCGCATCCACCAGTTCGCCCCGGTGGGCTCGCGCCAAACCGAGCGCTCCCAGCACGGGCGCGAGTACATTGGAGACAACTTCCAGCGGGCGATGGCGGAACGGCGATTCCGCCAGCGGCCCGGCAAGCAGTTCCGGCGAAGTAGTCACGAAGGCGAAAGCGCGATCTTCGACGCGCGGCGGCAGCTCAGACAGGAATTCAGCCAGCGTCATGACCACTTCGTCGCCCACGCGGCTGAGGCCGTGCTCGGTGCGACGATACACCCCGGCGTAGACCTGCCCGCGGCGAGCGTCCACAATCGGCACCAGCAGCGGTTCGGGGGCGCGGGCCTGCCCGGCCACGGCTTCCAGAACACTGATGGCCGCCACCGGTTTCCGGTAGACCTCTGCCCAGCCTTTCACCGCCGCCAGGCCCACGCGCAAACCGGTGAAAGAACCCGGCCCCGCGGCAACAGAAAAAAGATCGAAACTGCCGAGTTCGAGTCCCGTTTCGCGCAGCAGGAAATCAAGCTGACGGAACATCCGTGAGGAGTAGGTTTCGTCGGTGCAGGTCGAGACGACCCCGAGCACCCGCACCCCTGGTTCAGTCCCGGCTGCACCCCCCGGCACGATAACCGACTCCACCACCGCCAGACTGCCCGACTGCGTGCTCGTATCCACCGCTAGCGTCCGCATGCCGGCATTCTATCGCAAGGACCGTGCTACGGCTGCATGCAGCGTCTGCTGGATGTGAACCATACCTCATCGGCGCTGGCAGGCATCTTAACCAGCCTTCGAGCGGCAGGAGGATTTTTCAAATGAATCCTTGACGCTATCTAAGCCGCATGCCTACAATCAAATGGCATACTGCTTGGGGAGAGTCCTATGGATTTCAAGCATGGGGATAAAGTGGTCTACCCGAACCAAGGAGTCGGCGTCATCGAACAAATCAGTTATGGAATGCTGAACGGAAGAACGGTCAAGTACTACACCCTGCGCATCTTATCCACCGGCTCGCGCGTAATGGTTCCACAGACCAACGTCGAAGCCGTCGGGCTGCGACCCCTGATCCGACCGGCAGAGACCTCGAAAGTGCTCTCCTTCCTCGAAAAAGGCCGTTGCACCAACCATCACGACTGGAAACATCGCTACAAGGAAAATTCCGAACGGATGCGAACGGGCTCGCTGCTGGATGTGGCCGCCGTGCTGAAAAGTCTGCTGGCTCTGAGCCGGACCAAACCGCTCTCGTTCCGCGAAAAGAAGATGCTGGAACGGGCCAAGCAATTGCTGGTCAGTGAGATGGCTGTGGCCAAGGGCACGACCGAAACGGCCATCGAATCCAGTTTGATGCGCGCGCTGGCCAAAGCCCGACTGCAATTGCCGACCGGAACTGATTCGCCAGAGTAGGCCTCGAAAGCTTCCAATTATTCGCTGCTACTGCCGGGAGGCCCTCCTGCCGCCTTTCAAGCAGACAACTGCCCTTCACCGGCGTAGAGCCGGAAGAGCGGGAGTGGTTTTTGTCATTTCCGCGGATAGCCAGACCGCTCGGCCACCGGAACTAGCGGCCACCGATGCTATTTTTTTGCTGGCTTTCCCCAGCCACCGCCACCGGGCGTTTCGATGCGCAGGATGGCTCCTGCAGGCGCATACAAGCCACATTTGCCCGCAAGCAGCCGACGCCGGCCTCCGACGATGAGCAGGTTTCTCCCGGGCTTGCCCGGTCGGCCTCCAGCCAATCCATAAGGGCCCAAGCGTCGCCGGTCACAAAGCAGGCCGACTTGCGTCTCTGTCAGCAGTTCGATTTCGCGGACAAGCCCGTCGCCGCCGCGCCATCTTCCCGCCCCGCCCGAGCCACGCCGCAGCGCATATCGCCGCACGCGCACCGGATAGGCGTGCTCCAAGACTTCGATGGGGGAGTTGAGCGAATTGGTCATGTGGGTGTGGATGCCGCTGATGCCGTCTTTGCCTGGGCGGGCGCCCATGCCCCCGGCAATGGTTTCGTAGTAGGCGAACGGTGCGCCACCGCGGCGCGGGTCGCTGCCGCCCAGGGTCAGGTTGTTCATCGTGCCCTGACTGGCCGCCGGGATGCGCGCAGGGACGGCCTGAGCCAGCGCGCGCAGCAGCACATCCACGGTGCGCTGGGAAGTTTCTACGTTGCCTCCCGCGACGGCGGCCGGCGGTCGCGCCGCGACGATACTGCCTTCGGGCGCCACCACCCGAATCGGACGCATCAAGCCGGCCGTAGCCGGTACCTGCTCGTCGAGCAGGCAGCGGAAGACGTAAAACACTGCCGACTCGGTAATCGCGCGCACTGCATTCACACTGCCGGCACATTGTGGCGCCGAACCGGTGAAGTCCACCACGGCGCGGCCGTCCCGGATGCGAATCGTCACGGCAATGCGCAGCGGGCGGGGTTCGATGCCATCGTCATCGAGAAAATCTTCGGCGCGGTAAGTGCCTTCCGGAATCGTGCGAAGCACGCTGGCCATCATCCGCGCCGAATATTCCAGCAGGTGGCGCGCGTAGGCGAACACCTCCCGCCGTCCGTACTTCGCCACGATCTCCCGCAGTCGGCGCTCTCCGATCCGGCAGGCGGCAATCTGTGCCGCCAGGTCGCCTTGACGTTCCTCCGGCGTGCGCACATTGCCCAAAATCATGGACAGCACATCGCGCATCAGCCGTCCGCGCTGGTAGATTTTCACCGGCGGGATGCGCAGTCCCTCCTGATAGATCTCGCGTGCCAGTCCCATGGAACCGGCCTGGCTGCCGCCTACGTCAGCGTGATGCGCGCGATTGGCTACATAGAATGCTGGCCTACGGCCCCGCAGCAGATAGACCGGCATCACCATGGTCAGATCCGGCAGGTGCGTTCCCCCAGCATAGGGATCGTTCAGCAACGCTACATCGCCCGGTGCAAGGGAAAGTGCCTGGATCGCCGCCGCTACCGAAGCCGGCATCGAGCCCAGATGCACGGGCATGTGATCGCCCATGGCCAGCACCTGACCGGCGGCGTCGAACACGGCGCAGGAATAGTCGCGCCGCTCCTTGATGTTCGGCGAAAAGGCCACCCGACGCAGCGCTGCGCCCATCTCCTCTGCGACGGAGTGGAACAGGTTCTTGAAAATTTCCAGTCGAGTTGGATCCGGCGTTCTCACCCTTACCCCCTGCTCATCGGCGCGCGAGCAGAAGATTTTCCCATTCGTCCACGCGGGCTTGCCAGGGCGGGGGCACGAAGGTGGTCGCGCTGTACTCGGTGACGATGGCCGGTCCAGCGAAGCGATGGCCGGGGCGGAGCTTCGAGCGGTCGTAAATCGCTGCCGGAATCACACGCCCCCGGTAGTACGTTCGCTGCTCGCCCATCCAAGCGGCCCTCGGGGAGCGTCCCACGGGACGGGAACGCGGCAGCTCCGGTTTGGCCGTGCGTCCGGCCACGCGCAGCCGCACGGTGACGATTTCCACCGGCCGGCCTGGTTCGGCATAGCCGTAGCGGCGATGATGGACGCGGTGGAACGCAGTCACGAAATCGCCGCCTGCAGGCACGGTCAGTTCGTAGGCCTGACCGATGTAACGCATCTCCAGCAGACGCTCGATGCGCAGCGCGGCTGCAGGGAAACCCTCACGGCGGAGGTCGGCTCGGCCGCGCCGCTCTAGCCCAGCAAAGATGTGCTGCAGCGCCGCGCGGGCCACCGGCAGGGAGGTCACCGGCAGCCGGATGGTCTGCGAAAAATCGCGCACGACGTCTGCCCGCAGGATGCCCAGTGCCGAAAGCGCTCCGGGAAACTTCGGGATGAGCACGCGGGGCATGGACAGTGCCTCGGCCAGCTCACAGGCGTGCAGTCCCCCGGCGCCACCAAAGGCCACCAGGGTGTAGTCGCGGGGGTCGTACCCGCGCTCGATGCTGATGACGCGGATGGCTTTTTCCATCGTGGCGTTGGCGACCTCGAGCACGCCCTGTGCAAACCGCTCCAGGTTGCGCAGCGCTGCCGGTGCGCGCCGGAGAAAACGCACCAGATATTCCCGGGTGCGTCGTTCATCCAGACGGAACTCGCCCCCGAGAAATCCCTGCGGCGCGATTCGTCCGAGCACCAGGTGTGCATCGGTGACGGTCGGATGCTCGCCGCGACCGTAACAGATGGGCCCCGGGTCGGCGCCGGCGCTTTCCGGCCCCACTCGCAGGGCACCGCCGCGGTCGAACCTGGCGATCGAGCCGCCACCCGCACCCACGGTGTGGATGTCGAGCATGGGTACCGCCACCGGCAGGCCCGCCACGGTCGCTTCGCAGGTGGTCTGCAGCGCACGGCTGACCAGCGCCACGTCGGTCGAAGTGCCGCCCATATCCAGACTGATGACGTCACCGAAGCCAGCCAGCTCGGCCACGTACTGTGCGCCGAGCACTCCGCCCGCCGGTCCAGAAAGAATCGTGCGCACGGGCTCGCGTGCGGCACGTTGTGCACTGAGGATGCCACCGCTGGACTGCATCACCCGCACCGCTCCGCCAGCGACGCGCTCGACTTCCGCCAGATAGCGCCCCATCACCGGCAGCAAATAGGCATTGACCACCGTGGTGGTCGTGCGCTCGTACTCCCGGAATTCCGGCAGAATCTCGTGCGAAGCTGAAACGGAGAATCCTGCGGCGCGCAACGCTCGCGCCATCGCCGCCTCGTGTGCCGGATGCGCAAACGAAAACAGAAAACAGACCGCGACGGCTTCGGCCCGCGCACGCGCGACTGCCCGCACGACGCGGGCCATCGCTGTGGCCGTCGGCCGCTCGAGCACGCGACCGTCCCACCCAACACGCTCGGCCAGACCGAAGCGTCGCGAGGCCGGCACCAGCGGCGCGGAGCGTTCGACAAAAAAATCGTACAGTCGCGGCCGTGCCTGACGACCAATCTCGAGCACATCCTCCAGTCCGGCTGTGGTGACCAGCGCGATGCGTCCTCCCCGGCGCTCGAGTAGCGCATTGGTGCCGACCGTTGTGCCCAGGGTGAGTTCGCACGACGCCCCCCCGTGGACTGCAGCCAGCCGCCGCAATGCCTCCGCGATGGCCTGTGCCGGCCGGTGCGGCGTCGAAGGAACCTTCAGGATTTCCAGGCGTCCATCGCGCACGAAGACGCAATCGGTGAACGTCCCGCCTGTGTCGATGGCAATGCGCATGCGCCGGTGCGATGCAGGATGTTTCGCCAATGCACCGCGACGCGAAACGAACGACCGCGACACGGTGCTGCGCGATTTTACAGAATCGAGTGCACCGTGCCTAGCCTGTCGCTGGAATTTGCCGAGCTGCGAGACGGAAACCCGGTCAGCCCATCTGCACCCACGTTGCCTGTGGACGTTCAGGCCAACGGCAGGACGGCTTCCGCGTTGAGCTCGGCGGTGGCCAACTCACCCGAAAGCAGACGCGGATAGGCCGCGGCGGCAATCATCGCGGCGTTGTCCGTCGAAAGGTGCCGACTGGGGAAGAAAACCTCCAGCCCACGCATTGCCGCTTCGCGTTCGAATGCGCGCCGGAGCTCGCTGTTGGCGGCCACTCCACCGGAAACCAGCACCGAGCGCGCCGCGTACTGTTCGGCAGCGGCCAGCGTGCGATGGACCAGGTCGTCCACAACGCTGCGCTGAAAACTGGCCACCAGGTCGAGTACGGCCTGGCTGCAGAGTGGACGGAGTTCGTCGGCCTTGCGCAAACCGTCCCTGAGCGCCTGTTCGCGGCGGGCGATTTCCGGCTTCAGTTCCGGGTGCTGTTCGAGCCAGCGCAGCACGGCCGTCTTGATTCCGCTGAAGCTGAAGTCGTAGGGGTTGCCGCGGGTCACTGGTGGGGTGAAGCGTACGGCTTCCGGGTCTCCGTATGTCGCAAGCTGGTCCAGGATCGGCCCGCCGGGATAACCCAGCGCAAGCAGCTTGGCGACTTTGTCGTAGGCTTCGCCGGCGGCGTCGTCGCGGGTGGCACCGATGCGTGCATAGTGGAGCCGCACGGTCTCCGCTGCTCCATTCTGTGCGCGGAATGGTTCGGCGCGAACCGCGTAGAGCAGCGTGTGCCCGCCGGAAACAATCAGGCACATTGCCGGAAACTCCGGGTGCTGGTTCTGCCGGTGCGCTTCGAGCAACACGGCATAGACGTGTCCTTCCAGGTGATTCACCGCCACCAGTGGCTTGCCGAGCGACATCGCCAACACCTTGCCGTACGTGACCCCCACCAGCAGCGAACCAATCAGGCCCGGGCCGCGCGTGACGCCGATGGCATCCACCTCGCGCAGCTCGAGCCCGGCCTGCTCCAGAGCCTCCCGCACCACCGGCACAATTCGTCGCAGGTGTTCGCGGGAAGCCAGCTCCGGCACCACACCGCCGTATTTGCGGTGGATGTCGAACTGCGACGCCACGATCGAAGAGAGAATTTCGCGGCCGTCGGCCACCACTGCGGCCGCGGTTTCATCGCACGAGCTTTCAATGCCCAGAATGCGCGTGGTCATGGCGCCCCTTCGTCTATGGTAGCATACGCGCGTGGATGCGCAGCTCGAGCGCGCGCTGGCGGCGGTGGCGCGCGACCGGCAGTCCGGTGCGGCCGAGCTGGCCCGGCGTGCGGCGGATGCCCTGCTGGTCTGGCTCCGCCGTCAGCGCCGCCCCACCGCAGAGGAACTGCAGGCCGTCGCTCGCCGGCTGGCCACCGCACAGCCCACGATGGCGCCGCTGTTGCGCCTGGCCAACGAAGTCGCGCTGGTCGCCGAAACGGGTTCCGTGCCTCGTCTGCCTATCGTTGTGGCCCGCTTCCGCCAGTGGCTGCGTGCCGCACCGACCCGCATTGCGCGACGCTTCGTCACTCGGCTGCGCGCGATGCATCCACCGATTGTGGCCACATACTCCTACAGTTCCACGGTGGCGCACGCGCTGTCGCTGGCACGCCGGCACATCGGTGTGGTGTGGTGCTCGGAAGCGCGTCCGGGCCTGGAGGGCCGGCGCATCGCCCGCGAGCTGGCTGAAGGCGGCGGAAAGGTCGTGTTGATGAGCGACGCAGCACTGCTCGAAGTGGCTCCCGCCGCCGACCTGCTCGTCCTCGGCGCCGACGCAGTGGAACGGAACGGCTTCCACAACAAAATCGGTACCGGCGCGCTGGTCGAACGCATGGCGGCAGCCGCCAAACCTGTCTGGGTGCTCGCCGATACGACCAAATTCTGGCCTGCCAACGCCTTCCAACCCCGGCGCCTGCTGCCCACGCCAACCGAACCGGCTGCTGAGCTCTGGCGCCGTCCACCGCGCGGGGTCCGGTTGTGGAATCCGTACTTTGTGCCATGCGCCTACCGCGCGAATCTTCGCGTGCTCTGCGAGCGTGGCTGGCTGGATGCGCGCCAAATCCACCGCGCGCTCGACCGGCTGCGCATCGCGCCCGGCCTGCATCGGCTTCTGCATTGACAATCCTGCCGGGGCCGCGTAAGGTTTCGCCGCACTGTCGTTCGGCGAGGACCGACGAGCCGCTGCCGCCATGACCCACCCGCGCAAGCGCGTTCGCAAGGCCGTGCTGCCCGCTGCCGGGCTCGGTACGCGCTTTCTGCCTGCCACGAAAGCGCAGCCGAAAGAGATGCTGCCCGTAGTGGACAAGCCGTTGATTCAGTATGCCGTCGAAGAATGCCTGGCCAGCGGCATCGAAAACATCATCATCGTCACCGGACGCGGGAAGAATGCGATCGAGGATCACTTCGACGCCGCGCCGGAGCTGGAGCGCTTTCTGGAAGAAAAGGGCAAGCGGGAGCTGGCCGAACAGGTCCGCCGGATCAGCAACATGATTCAGTTCAGCTACACACGGCAGAAAGAACCGCTCGGGCTGGGCCACGCCGTGCTCTGTGCGCGCGAACTGGTGGGCGACGAACCGTTCGCGGTACTGCTCGGCGACGTGATCATCGACGGCGCAGTGCCCGCCACCCGGCAACTGGCGGAAGTGTTCGAAGCCACGGGCACGGGGGTGATCGCGGTGCAAGAAGTGCCCCGCGAGCGGACACGCCTGTACGGCATCGTGGACGCAGGGGCCGAGAAAAATTCTCCCTGGGGCGAACGGCTGTTGCGGATTCGCACGCTGGTGGAAAAACCGGCCCCGGAGCGAGCCCCTTCGACGCTCGGCGTCACCGGCCGTTACGTGCTACCCGCGGAAATCTTCGATTGCATCGAACGCACCGGCCGCGGCGCGCTCGGGGAGATTCAACTGACCGATGCACTGGTTCTGCTGGCACAGGAAAAGGGTCTGTACGCACTGGTCGTAGAAGGCACCACCTACGACGCCGGCGATAAGCTCGGCTTCCTGAAAGCCACCGTCGAGTTCGGCTTGAAAAATCCCGAGTTCGGGGAAGCTTTCCGGGACTATCTGCGCTCGCTGAAGCTGTAGAGGTCGGCAGGCGACTATCCAAGCGCCACGTCGAGAATCATCATCACGACGAAGCCGAGGATGGTCCCGCTGGTGGCCCAATCCGTATTGCCACTGCGGACAGCTTCCGGGATGGTTTCCTCGACCACGACAAAAATCATGGCACCTGCCGCGAAGGCCAGCGCATATGGCAGGATCTGCTGCGCCGACAGCACGGCTGCGGCTCCGAGAACGGCTGCTGCGGGTTCCACCAGCGCCGACATCTGCCCGTACCAGAAGCTGCGACGGCGCGACATCCCATCGCGACGCAGCGGTGCGGCCACCGCCAGTCCTTCCGGGAAATTTTGCAGGCCGATGCCGATGGCCAGCGCCACCGCACCTGCCAGCTTGGCCGCTTCCATCCCGCCCGCCACGCCCCCGAAGGCCACGCCCACAGCCAGGCCTTCGGGAATGTTGTGCAACGTAATGGCCAGCACGAGCAGCGTACGGCTCGGCAACGCCGTTTTCATTCCTTCGGCTTCCGCGCGAGGAAAGCCTACGTGCAGGTGCGGCAACACGCGGTCGACCAGGCGCAGGCTCGCCGCTCCCAGCGTAAACCCGACCGTGGGAGGCAGCCACGGGGGCAGGCCATGGGCAGCGGACAGCTCAATGGAAGGAGCCAGCAACGACCAGTAGCTGGCGGCCAGCATGACGCCACTGGCAAAGCCGAGCAGGGTGTCGAGCAGCTTCTGGTTGACGTCGCGGGCAAAAAACACGACCGCCGCACCGAGTGCCGTCATGCCCCAAGTGAACAACGTCGCGACAAAGGCCTGCGTGACCGGGCCGGCGGCCAGAAACCACTCGCGCATCCCCACTTCCGACAGCATGCAGTCGACCTTATCGTTCGGCGCAGAAGAACTATTTCGACTTTCTGGACGATTCTTTGGTGGGCGCGGTGGCTTCTTTTTTTTCTTTACCGTCGGAATCCTTCTCTGCTTTGGATTCGGCGGCGCCCTTGCGGGCGTAGTCGGTGATGTACCAACCGGTGCCCTTGAACTGGATGGCAGGTGGCGCCAGGGTCCGTTCCGCGCGGCCACCGCACAGCGGACATTTCTTCACCGGCTTGGCATGCACAGGCTCGATGCGTTCGAACGGGCGCTTGCACTTGATGCAGACGTATTCGTACAGGGGCATAGCTTCCTTCCTCGAGAAGAAACGGATGCCATTTTAGCACGGCCGCCGTGTGCTAGACTGGCACCGGCCGGCCATGCCCCGCTCCGCACAGCCGTCCGACCGCTGCGGTTGCCTCTTCCTGGTGGCCACGCCCATTGGCAATCTGGAAGACATCACCCTGCGCGCACTACGCGTGCTGCGTGAAGCCGATCTCATCGCCTGCGAAGACACCCGGCAGACCCAGAAACTGCTCCGCCACTACGACCTGCGCAAGCGCCTGGTCAGCTACCACGAGCACAACGAAATGCTCCGGGCCCCCGAACTGGTGATGGAACTCGAGCGGGGCGCGCGCGTCGCACTGGTCAGCGATGCCGGCATGCCCGTGCTCAGCGACCCGGGCCACCGCCTGGTCACGCTCTGCATCCGACATGGCATTCCGGTTGTGCCCGTGCCGGGCCCCTCGGCGGTGGTGGCGGCGCTGGTCGCCTCTGGCCTGCCGGTGGACGAGTTTGTTTTCGTCGGTTTCCTGCCCGCGCGCGCCGGAGAGCGCCGGCGGCGGCTGCAACAGCTCGCGGGCGAGCCGCGCACGCTGGTTTTCTACGAAGCTCCGCACCGCATCCGGGAAACCGTGGCCGATGCGCTGGAGTTGCTGGGTGACCGGCCGGCGGTACTTGCCCGGGAGGTAACCAAGCGACACGAAGAATTTCTGCGCGGACGGCTGAGCGAACTCCGCACCCAGCTCGAAAGCAAACCACCGAAGGGAGAAATCACCCTGCTCATCGGTCCCGCTGCGAACACACCTGCCGAGATGCGGGGCTCGGCTGCTCCTACCGGTTCGCTGGCCGAGCGCATCGAACAACTGATGCGCGAACAGGGGCTGGATCGCAAGGCGGCGCTCAAACAAGCTGCCCGCGAACGCGGCCTTTCCAGGCGCGAAGCCTACAAACAGCTACTGCTCGACCGCACCCCGCTGCGCTGAGCTCGGTGCGGTTTTGGCTAGTCGGCAAGCTGCATCAGCATTCGGCCGGCAAAGAAAGCGTCCACCTGTTCGAGCACTTCCGCAGGACTGTGCGCTCGATGCACAGCGTGGCGCAGTGCGCTGCCATGGCGAATACCGTGCGTGAACCAGCAGGCAAACTGCTTCATTTTACCGAGCGCATCTGGCATGCGGGAATCGGCCAGTCGGCGGAAGTAATCCGCGAGCAATCGATGCCGGTCTGCTTCGGTAGGCACCACATAATGGCCACTCCGGACGTACTGCTGAATCTGGGAGAAGATCCAGGGATTGGTGGCCGCGGCGCGGCCAATCATGACGGCGTCGCAGCCGGTCTGGGCCACCATGCGTACGGCATCTTCCGGTGTGCGGATGTCGCCATTGCCGATCACCGGGACGTGCACCGCCTGTTTCACCTGCCGAATGATGTTCCAGTCGGCCCGTCCGTTCAGACCCTGCATTCGCGTGCGGGGATGGACGGCAATAGCCTCCACACCCACCGCCTCGGCCATCCGGGCCACTTCGACTGCCACGATGGAGTTTTCGTCCCAGCCGGAGCGAATCTTGATCGTCAACGGAATGGAGACGGCCTGTCGCACCGCCCGCAAAATCCGTTCGAGCAGCGGGAGGTCTCGCAGTAACCCCGAGCCACCGCACTTGACCACTTTCTTTGCCGGGCAGCCCAGGTTGATGTCCACCAGGTCAAAACCCAGCGCCTCGACCGTGGCGGCGGCACGGGCCATGACCTCCGGGTTGGCGCCGAACAGTTGCGCGGTGATGGGATGTTCTTCCGGCTCGAAGTAGAGATAGCGCATCGAACGGGCCACATGCCGCGTGACACACTCCGAGCTGGTGAACTCGGTCATGATCAGCCCGCACCCGCCCAGGCCTCGGATGATGCGTCGAAACACGGTGTCGGTGATGCCGGCCATCGGCGCCAGCACCGTCGCCGGGCAGATCACGACATTGCGGATTTGCAACTGCGCCGGAAACATGATGAAGACAGTTTAACCGAAGCGACCGCAAGGCAAAAAGTGGAAGCTTACGTTCCGTGCTCTCCAGCCGCAGCGCGTGACCCGCAGTGCCCGGCTCGCAGGGGGTAAGCTTGTGCCGCGAATCACTCCGCAAGTCCAATGCGCACACCGACAACTTCCGACGCTTTGTGCGAAAACTTTTCAACAAAAACGGAGTTCGCTCACAGCAGAGTGGTGTCCATGGGCGGTTCGGGGGGCGCGATCGATTCGCGCTTTTGTGCGGCCGGCCGCCGCGGCTCACGGCGCGTCGGGGTTTCCTGCACCACTTCAGGGGCAGCGTTCGAGCCAACACGAACAGCTTCCCCGCGCAGGTGCCGCAGCAAGTCTTCGCGCGAACCGCCGAAAAAATGCAGGACGACCTGTTCGACGGCATCTGTGCGCGCCTGCTCGGCCGAAAGCAACGGCCGGTAGACCCACGCACGACCCCGCTTGCGGCGCTCGACGTAACCCTTCTGGGCGAGCCGATCGAGAATGGTCATGATGGTCGTGTAGGCTCGGGGACGGACCGGCTGCAGCGCCGCATGCACCTGGCGCACGCTGGCTTCTCCGAGCGGCCACAGGGCTTGCAGGCACCCCAGCTCGAGTGGCGCCAGGTCGAGAATAGCCCGTCGGCGCCCGTTCGATTTTTCGGGCTTGGCTACCGTGCCCATCAGGCTTCCCCGCTCCGGGCTGTGCGCGGCTCAGCTTGCTGCTGCGGCGACGCTACCTCTGTTTCGCCAGCCTGAACCACTGCATCCGCCGCGCTGCCCAGGTAGTGAGAGAGGTCGAGCAATCGTCGGCCCAGCGCGTCGTTCCGCGCTGTCCATCCTTCTTCGTCCGTGCCGGCTGCGAGCGAGGCACGCGCCGCAGCCATTTTGGAATCGAGGTCATCCAGGTAATGCAGCAGCAGGGCTTCGGGAAACATCGGCAGCCGCGGCGAGCCGAACTCATACTGTCCGTGATGGCTGACGATCATGTGTTCGATGGCCACGCGCAGCGGCTCCGGAAAATTTTCCAGTGTCTTGATCTGACGGCGCACCAGCGCCAATCCCTGCACGATATGTCCGAGCAGCAGCCCCTCGGTCGTATAGCCGAATGAACCTTCATAGCGCAGCTCTTCTAGCTTGCCGATATCGTGCAGAATCGCTCCGGCCAGCAACAGATCGGCGTTCACCTCAGGGTAGCGCGGCGCCACCGAGCGGCACAGCTCGCACAGGTTGACGATGTGTTCCAGCAGGCCTCCGGGATAGGCGTGATGCATCGATTTGGCCGCGGGGGCCTGTTTCAATCGCGAAGCCACGGCAGGGTCGGCGAGCAGCCCTTCGAGCAGGACTCGCAGATGCGGGTTGCCGATGCCAGCGACCAATTCGCTGAGCCGTGCGTAGAGCGCGTCTACATCCAGGTGCGTGAGCGGCCGAAAGTCAGCTAGTTCGTATTCCCCGGGCATGGCCGGACGGATCCGTTCGAGGATGAGCTGGCGCCTGCCGCGGTAGATCTCCACGTGGCCTTGCACCTTGACCACCGTGTTCCGTCCGATGGCCCCGGCGGCTTCTTCAAATCCTTCCCACATGCGCGCTTCGACCGTGCCGGTGCGATCGGCCAGTTCGAGGCGGAGATAGGGTTTGCCCTCGCGAGTCCACCGCTTCTCTTTTTCGGAAACCAGAAAGAAGGAGGTGATGGTTTGATGTTCGGTGAGGTCGTTGACGAACACCGGTTTCATGGCCGGTTGCGCTTTGCCGGATCGTCCTGCGGGTGCTCTTCGTTCTTCCCTTTTTTCTTCTTGTCTTTTTTGTTGGACTCTTCGTCTTCGCTCTTCGGCTGCACTTCCTCGATGATCGTGTTGGCCACGGCCGCGGTGTCGCTGTAGCCTGGCTTCACGTAGATGTAGCTTTCCGAGCGCAGCCGCTCCACGTAACGCCGGAGCGCATCCGGGATGCGCTGGTTGTAGAGAATGTTGGTGATTTCGCCTTCCACCTTGTCCACGGGTTGCAGGCCGGCTGCGAACCGTTCATCCACGCGGAGAATCAGAAAACCGCCCTGCGTGCGAATCACGTCGGTCACCTGACCGCGACGCAGGTTGAAGACCAGGTCGGCAATTTCTTTGGAGAGCTGGCTGCGTTCGAAGCTGCCCAGCTCGCCACCGCGCTGTGCCGTCGCCCCATTCGAGTGGCGCTTGGCTAGCTCGGCAAAGTCGGCGCCCTGACGCACCTGTTCCAACAGTTCATTGGCCTTCTTTTCCACTTCGGCCACTTCTTCGGCCGATTTTCCTTCCGTGGAGAGAAAAATTTCGCTCAGGAGGACCTGTTCGGGCCGGATGAAATCGTCTTTGTGTTCCTGGTAATACTTTTCAACGTCCTCGCGGGTTACCTGTACTTCGCGCACCACTTCCTGCCGGATGACCATCTGCGTGAGGATCTGGTTGCGGATCTGTTCTTTGTAGTCTTCGAAGGCCATGCCGGTGGCCTGGGTAACGGCCCGTTCAAACTCTTCCATCGTCGGGATGTTGTTTCGCTGCCGAATGCTGTCCAGTTGATTGATCACCTGGGGCTCGACGTTGATTCCCAGATCTTCGCCGCGTTGAATCAGCAGCGCGTTATCGATCAGGTCGCGCAACAGATTTTTCTCTTCTTGTTGGAAACGCTCCTCGATCTGTTGCGGGGTGCAACCCTGGCAGGAGCGGGCGATATCCTGCCGCAGGGCTTCGCGTGCCTGCTGTAGATCGCTCAGGGTGATGATCCGGTTGTTGACGCGCGCCACGATCTCTTCCACCACCCGCGCGCCGGTGGAAGGACGCTGCGCCATCGCGCTGACTGCGAGCAGCCCGGCCAGCCCACCGATCCACATCCAGCTTGGCTTCCGATTCATCGCACGTCCTGACAGCGATTCTAGCGCTCCGGCTGAAGCTGCAGCAACAGGTTTGTCACCTGCTGCGCCAGGTTGCGGCCGTTGCGCTCTGCCATCAGCCAGAGCACGCCGGCGGGGTCCAAGCGTAAATTGTTGCCTTGCCGCACCAGTTCCACGATGCGCTGGGGTTCGACCGGGGTTTGTTCGTGGAATCGCACTGCGATCCGATCGCCCCGCCGTTCCACCGCGGCCACCGCCAAACGTTCGGCCACAGCCTTGAGCACCGCGTAGTCCAATAGGTTCTCGACCGGTCGCGGCAGCGGCCCGAAGCGGTCTTCCAGTTCCCGTTGCAGCTCGTCGCGTTCAGCCGTTGAACCTAGCGCGGCGATTCGCCGGTAGGTGCGCAGGCGCAGCGCCTCGCCGGGGATGTATTCCGGTGGTATGCGAATCTCCAGGCCCAGTTGGAGCGTGGTGCGCAGTTCGGGCGCCACTGGTTGACCTTTCAGTTCGGCCACAGCGCGCTCCATCATCCGGCAGTAGAGTTCGAACCCCACCGCATGGATGTGGCCATGCTGCTGCCGGCCGAGCAGATTGCCGGCGCCGCGCAGTTCGAGGTCCAGGGCCGCGACGCGGAAGCCAGAACCCAATTCGCTGAACTCCCGCAGTGCTGCCAGCCGTTTTCGGGCTGTCGGCGAAAGTGCCTCTCCGGGCGGCACCAGCAGGTAGGCGTAGGCGCGCACATTCGAGCGGCCCACGCGTCCGCGCAACTGGTACAGCTCGGCCAACCCGAAGCGTTCGGCGTGGTTGATCAGGATCGTATTCACCCGCGGAATGTCCAGTCCGTTTTCGATGATCGTGGTCGAGACCAGCACGTCCGCCTGTTGGCGCAGGAACGTCAGCATCACGCGCTCCAGCTCTCGCTCGCTCATCTGCCCATGACCGACCACGATGCGAGCGGCCGGGACCAGCCGCCGGAGCAGTGCAGCGATTTCGTGAATGGTCTCTACGCGGTTGTGGAGGAAATAGACCTGTCCCTGGCGCGCCAGTTCCAGCTCGATGGCAGACTGAATCAACGACTCGCGGAACGGCGCCACGATGGTCTGGATGGCCAGTCGATCCTTCGGCGGGGTTTCGATCACGCTCATGTCGCGCAGGCCGACCAGCGCCATGTGCAGCGTGCGCGGGATGGGCGTGGCGGTCAGGGTGAGCACATCGACATTTCGCCGTAACTCCTTCAGCCGTTCTTTGTGAGCTACGCCGAAGCGCTGCTCTTCGTCGACGATCAGCAGACCGAGGTCGGCAAAGCGCACATCGCGGCTGAGCAACCGGTGCGTGCCGATGACGATGTCCACGCGTCCGGCTGCCAGTTCGTCGAGTACTCGCCGTGTTTCGCGTGCATTGCGAAACCGGCTGAGCATCTCCACCCGCACCGGAAAAGCGGCGAAGCGGCGCCGGAAGGTTTCGTAATGCTGAAAAACGAGCACGGTGGTGGGTGCCAGCACGGCTACCTGCTTGGAGTCACAAACCGCCTTGAAGGCAGCGCGCATGGCTACTTCCGTCTTGCCGTAGCCGACGTCACCGCAGATCAGCCGATCCATCGGCACCGGACGCTCCATATCGCGCTTGGTTTCTTCGATCGCGCGCAATTGATCTGGCGTCTCTTCGAACTCGAACGCCTCGTCGAATTCGCGCTGCCAAGCCGTGTCGGGCGAAAAGGCATGGCCGGGGACGGTGCTGCGCTCGGCGTACAGCCGCAACAGCTTCTGCGCCATTTCGTTGACCGCTTTCTGAGCTCGCTGCTTACGCGCGGCCCAGGCCGTGCCGCCCAGTCGGTCCAACTGTGGCTGGACGTCCCCCACGGTGCGGTATTTCTGCACCAGATCGAGCCGCGCCAGCGGGACATAGAGCCGGGCTCCCTCGGCGTAGCGCAGGAGCATGAACTCCCCCCGGCCGCCGTCCGTTTCGATCTGCCGCAGCCCTTCGAACTGGCCGATGCCGTGATCCACGTGCACGACAAAATCGCCCGGTTGCAATTCGCCCGGATCGGCTTCGAACGCCGCCGTCTGTGCCCGTCGGCGGGCGGCGGGCGCGACCGGCTCGAACAGGTCTGCAGAACCGTGCAAAGTGAGCTGCAGGTCGGGAAAGCAAACCCCGCGCAGCAGTGGGGCTTTGATCAACACAACCGCGGATGCACTGCTGGCGGCTTCTGCAGCCAGTCGCGCCAGGGTGGCTTCGCCTTCGACTTCGCCGAGGCGGAAGGCCACTTCGTATTCGCGGCACAGATCCGCCAGCCGTTCCAGCTCGCCGGGCGTGGCTGCGCTGATGCAGACCTGCTCCCTGCGGCTCAGGCGCCCGCGCACCTCCGTCATGAACGCTGCCACGTTTCCGTAGTAGCGTGGCGTCGGCTGGCTGAGCAGAGTCCATGGCTCCGCGCTGCCCGCCGCTAGGGCCAGTTCCGCCAGCTCGAGCCGCTGCATGCGCGCGAGTGCCTGCTCCCATTCCTCCGGGCACAGATAAAAAATTTCCGGGGGTGCGGTCGGCACGCCGGCCAGTTCGGCTGCTTGTTGCAGTTCGCGGGCGCGGGCGAACGATTCGTGCAGCCGTTCCTGGAAATTGCGGGAGGCTTCGGCGAGCACATCGGGCTCGTCGAGCACCACCACGGCGCCTTCGGCGAGTGCGAACAGGTCGTATGCCGGCGGCTCCAGTGCCGTGGCCACGAACTCCCATCCGGGCAGTGTGTCGACCAAGTCCGCTCCGACCGAGGCGGTCGCCCCACCGGCCGCAGCCCAGACGCGTTCCGCCACGTGCGTCGTGCGGGGAAATTCGCTGAGCGGCAGCAGCACCGCGCGTTCCAACCGTGCGACCGAGCGCTGCGTGGCGGGGTCGAATTCTCGCAGCGATTCGACGGTGTCGCCGAGCAGCTCGATGCGTACCGGCCTCACTGCTTCCGGCGAAAACACATCGACGATGCCACCGCGCACGGCAAACTGACCGGGAGTCTCGACCAACTCCCGCCGCGCATATCCGGTGCCGTGCAGATGTTCGAGCAGCGTCTCCAGGGGAATTTCCATGTCCCGCGCGAGCACCAGCGCACGGCTGCGGAAATAGTCGGCTTCACGTAACCGAATCTGCGCTGCCGAAACCGGTGCGAGAACGATGCGGGCGGATCCGCTGGCCAGACGCCACAGCGCCACGGCCCGCGCTGCGCAGATTTCTGCGTGTGGCGAGCGGCCCTCGTACGGCAGAACATCGAGCGCGGGCAGTATCTGAACTTCATTCGTTGCCCGTCCGCTTAGCGCTCGGTAGAAGAAACGCAGCGGCTCGAGGGACGCCTCAGCCACCGCATTCGAGCCGACCAGCCACAGCACCGGCCGCTCCAGCGCCAGCGCGACATGCACTACCAGCAGGGCCCTGGCCGGTTCGGTCAGCCCGGCCAGGCGTACCACCGACTCGCCGCGCCGCAGCGCAGCCAGAGCATTTTCGACGGCCGGATGGCGGCCCACCCGACCGAGCAGTTCAGCGACCACCGGGAGAATCATGACGGGTCAGACAGTGTACGAATGCGGGAAAGCAGCGCTGTGGTGGAATAGCCCGGCTCGAGCGGAACCCGCACCACGCGGCCGCCCGCGGCTTCCACTTCTTCGCGACCGACAATTTCCCCTTCGCCCCAGTCATCGCCCTTGACCAGCACATCGGGCAGGAGCCGGGCGATCAACGGTTGCGGTGTGGGCTCGTCGAAGAGAGTGACGTAATCCACCGCCGCCAGCGCCGCCAGCAGTTCGGCGCGTTCAGCTTCGGGAACGAGGGGCCGATCGGGGCCTTTCAGCGCGCGGACGCTACGATCGCTGTTGATGGCCACGACGAGCAAATCGCCGAGCGCACGGGCGCGCTCCAGGGTCCGCACATGGCCCGGGTGCAGCAGATCGAAACATCCGTTGGTGAACACCACGCGCTGGCCATTGCGTTTCGCTTCCGCAACAGCGACAATCAGTGCATCTTGCGGCAGAACTTTTCCCAAAGACGACACCGCAGTGGCGCAACGCCGCCGCAATTTTCATTTTACCATGCCTGCCGGAGTCGTCCGTGAATCGCAACGAGCGCATCCGGGCGACCGGTGGTGTTCTTCTGCTGGCCGCCGGCGTGATCCTCAACGCAGGCGAGCCGGCCCAACAGCAAATCTGGATTCACACGGAAAGTTGCCAATTGCCCGCCACATGGCTTCCAGCGCAGCAACCCTCCAATCGCATTCTCGTCTTTCACGGACTTTCGGCCAATCGCCGTCTGATGCTCACTTTGGGTGCCTGGCTGCGGGCAGAAAACACCAGTGTTTATCTGTTCGACCTGCCAGGCCACGGCGACCACCCCGCTCCGTTCAGTTTTCAGCGCGCCGAACAGTGTGCCGCGGAAGCGGTGGAGGCACTTGCCGCCCGAGACGATCCCACTGGGCAGCACACTGCCCTGGTGGGTCATTCGATGGGGGGCGGCATCGTCGTTCGACTTGCAGACCAGTTTCCCACTGCGGCCACGATCGCCATCTCCCCCGGCCTGGGACGAGCCCCGCGCCGGATGCCCGTCAATTTGCTCATCTTGACGGGCGACTTCGACATCCCGCAACTGCAGCGGCAGGCGCGCAAACTGCTGGATGCCGCCGGCGGCGAGCGCACCGCTTCCGAAGACTTCGCCCAGCGTCGCGCCGTCGAGCTGGTCCGCATACCTCGCGCCACGCACAGCAGCTATCTGCTGGACGCGGATGCTGCTGTCATCATGCGTTCCTGGCTCGCCCGGAGCCTGCCCGATTACCGCCCCATGCTCGAACCGCCCTCGCGGCGTCGGGTGTGGGGATTGCTGAGCGGACTGTTCGGCTTGCTGTTGCTGTATTCCGTGCTGGCCGCATGGCTCGCGCGACGGCTTCGTCGCCCTGGCGCGGCACAGCCCATCTTTGTGCCGATGTTGCCTGTGCTGGTGGGCTGGGCCTTGGCCGCGCTGCTCGCCGTAGCGGTGCTGCACTGGTGGCTGCCGCTCGGCTGGCTGCGTCTCTACGATGGCGACTATCTGGCTTCCTACCTGTTCGTGGTGGGCTTCATCCTGGTCGTTCTGCAGACCAGAGGGGAACGGATGCTCAGGGCCACGGCCGAAGGTCAACCCGCTCCACCGCCCTGGCCATCGACGCTGCGGCACGAGGCTCGTCCGGCGTTCGGCGGGACGCTGGCCGGTGCGATGGCCATGATGGCTTTTGGGGCGTGGCTGAACTGGACCGGGTGCGACCTCTGGTTGAGCGCTCCGCGCTGGTGGCGCTTTGCTGCGCTGCTGCCCTTCCTGCTGCCCTATTTTGCTGCCGAGGAGCGCGCGCTCGGCGCACCCTCGGCCGGGTGGCCGGGTGAACTCCGCCGATATGTCCGGTTTGCGTTGCTGCGCAGCATGCTTGTGGCCGCACTGCTTGTGCCAATTCTTCTGCTGGGTCGAGGGCCGATGCTGGCCTTGCTGCTGATGCCCTATGCCGTGCTGCTTTCGCTGTTGCAGCGGCTGGCTGCTGATCAGCTCCGCCGGCAAGCCAATTCCGCTGCCGCAGCCATCTGCTTCAGTGTTATCCTGATGGCCTGGCTGATGGCCGCCATACTGCCGTCCACCTAGCCAAGTGCGGAAAGGATGGAAGAACGAAATGCCATCCCTGGTCGAGTCGATGCCTGGAGGACGACCTGCCGTCCAGTTTCACATCTTCGGGGTGAGCCACAACCTTGACCAGCGTGCCTGAAATTGCTGTCGTCGGTGGCGGTCCCAGTGGAGCCATCTGTGCAGAAAGGCTGGCGCGCGCGGGCTGGTGCGTCACGGTGCTGGATGAACGGCTCGCCTGGGAGAAACCCTGTGGCGGCGGACTGACCTACAAAGCGATCGAGCGCTACCCCTTTCTGCTGGACGGCCCGGAGCCGAAAAAAATCATCCGCGATGTCGTGCTGATCGCCAGCAGTGGACATCGTGCGCACTTTGTGCTGGATCGTCCGATTGTGATCTACTCCCGCCGCGTGCTGAACCAACTCCTGCTCGAACGTGCCGAGCGCGCCGGCACGCAATTGGTACAAGCACGCGTCTGCGACGTGGACACCTCCGGCGCGCGCGTCGTGCTGCGGATCGTGCAGGACGGTCGCACCGTTGGCTACCAGACGGCTGACTTTGTCGTTCTGGCCACCGGGGCACGCAACACCCTGCTACCGGAAACCACTCCGCTTCGTACCACCGACCTGGAACAGACACTCGGCTACTTCATTCCCGTTGTTTCCGACACTTTGGTGGTGAAATTTCTATCGCAGTTCGAGGGCTATCTCTGGTCTTTTCCCCGCCCTGACCATCTCTCCGTCGGCATCTGCGGCAAGCTGACCCAGACCACCACAGCCGTGATGAAACGCCACCTCCACGCCTTTCTGGAAGAACAAGGCATACCTTGCCAGGGTCGCTTCTACAGCCATGTGCTGCCAGCTCCGGCAGCGCAGACGCTTCGCCACCGTCGCGTGGTCGGCCGCAACTGGGCTTTGGTCGGTGACGCCGCGGCCTGGGTCGACCCACTGACCGGAGAAGGTCTGCATTACGCTATGCGTTCGGGCGAGCTGCTGGCAGAAGCCCTGTTGGCCGGTTCCCCAGAAAGCTATCCGCAGCGCGTCCGTGAGGAATTCAGCGCCGACCTCGAGTTTGCCACCAGGATTGCTCGTCGCTTCTACCGCGGCCGATTCCTGGGCGGCGCGGTGACCGTGCGCATGATTCAATTCATCCAGCGCAGCCCAGCTTTCCGCCAACTGATGCGTGACTTATTCGCCGGTGCACAGAGCTATCGCAGCTTGAAGCGGCGACTGTGGGCCCAGCTCGGTATTACGTTCGCGGAGATGGCCGCCAGTTTGTTCCGCCAGCCACCCGACGCTGCCGAAACCCGCGCCGAATAACCCCGCAGAGTGGAAACCAAAACGAGGCTCGTGAGCCCTTCTTTTGTCTCGGAAAAGTTTCGGTACGCTGAATGGCGAGATGTCGCCTCGGGCAAAAACCCACCGTGCGCAGGTCTACCCGGGCCAACCCTTCCTACTAGGGAAAAACGCAGCCGCTCCTGCACCTGGTCCCGGCCGGGCGACAGCCGTCAAAATTTAGAACAGTTCGCGGCGTGCTGAAGACGATCTCCGCTGTGGCGGAACCAACGTGGCCATCTTTCGAATCATCGCCAGCACCAAGCGCTTATCGCCTTCGCTCAGGCCGCTGCTGTATTTCTTGATCTCGGCGAGGAAACGGATTTCCTCATCGGAGAGCTCACCGAGCAACCGCTTGTTTTCGCGGTCGCGTGGCGATTCCTCGCCCGGGAAGAAATCGGCGAGGTTGATTTCCATGGCTTCGGCAATTTTCGCCAAGGTCTCCAGCGAAGGCACTGTGTGGCCGTTTTCCACCCGCGAGAGGTAGCAGCGCAGCAGACCGGTGCGCCGCTCGATGTCTCCCTGGGAAAGTCCACGGTCGCTCCGGTAACGCCGGATGACCTCACCGATGTTGACCTTGGGTTTTTCTTTCGGCACAGCCCAACCCTCCTGCGTGGGCATGGTACAGAAGGGGGGAGTACCTCGCAATATAAATCTGCGAGACGAGATGTTAACGAATTGTATACGGCAGGTGCCCCCCAGGCCGGGTGGAGAACACCGTTTCCGTGCACCCTTCTGCCCGGCAGCACGGCACGGTTGCCCGCCACTTGCCGCGGGCTAACGAGACGGGCGCACGGTGAATGGCTGCTCGATGCGAAACTCCAGCAGTGTTTCACTCGGTACGTGCACCTGCTGGCCCCGGGTCAACACTTGAATCGCAGTGCCGGCGCCAGCACCCACTCCAGCACCAATGGCGGCTCCCTTGCCGCCACCGGCCACCGCACCGATGATGGCCCCGATGGCAGCCGCGCCACCTACTTTCTTGGCGGTATCCTTGCCCCGCGACTCGCCGGCAACCTCGTAGTCGCTCGTGACGATCGGTTGCAACTGCTGTCCGATCAGAATGTCGGTCAGCTCGAGCTTCAGCTCCGAGCGGCCAGCGACCCGCCCTGCCTCCTTGACCTCGGTCAAGCGGCCGTAGACGTCCGTGCCCTTCGGCACGACCACGACGCCGTCCACGATCAGGTCTGTTTCCAGGCTGGCGCGGAAACGGTCCCCGATCTGATTCTTCTCCGAATCCACGGTGTCGATCATGCGAACCAGGATCGTTGTGCCAGCCGGAACGGTCACCGGACCGGACAGGCGACGACGCGGCTGAGCCGGTTGCGACGGCGAGTGGGCGGTGGCTGCCTGCGGCTGCGTGGCGTCGTCCGTGCCGAAGGTGATGGCTACCACCTCGCTCAGCGGGAACTCCTGGACTTCGCCGTTCACCCGAAAGCGAATACTCTGCTGAGTCCCGTCGAGGAACTTGCCGTGCAACACGCGGCCATCTCTCAGCTCGATCCGATCGGCAAAAACAGCCGGAACCAGCAAAAGCACCGCCAGCAACGAAAGAAAAACCTTGAAGGCAGAAACTTTCATGTGACCCCCCAGCGGAAATCTTCCGGGCCGCGCATGAGGCACCCGTGATTTCCTTCCAACTCAGAATACCTCAATGTCTGCCCGGCACAAGCTATGATTCTTCGCGGCCGTGTTTCGTTGTACATCGCTGCTGTAGCGAGCAACGTTCGCCTGTGGGAAAGACACGGGCGGATGGGTCGAAAGAGCAAATCAACCATCCAGTGGCCCGGGATTCCGGCAGGTGGTGCTGGAGGAGGGGGTCGAACCCTCACGGCCTCGAAAGGCCACGAGATTTTGAGTCTCGCGCGTCTGCCAGTTCCGCCACTCCAGCCTGTCCGGTCTTCAGACTAGCATGCGTGTGAGCACGGCTCAAGCGGCCGCGCAGAGCCGTCTTCTGCAGGCACAGCCAAAACATCATATAATCGCGAGCAGCAAGGAACCTAGCAGAGCGCGGCGATGAAAAACCCCGGCGAGCCGGTCATTATTTTCGAGCACGTGGCGCTGAGCTTCGCCGATGTCACCGTGTTGGAAGACGTCTCTTTCGTCGTGTACGAACGGGAGTGCAAGGTGCTGGTCGGCGAGTCGGGCTCGGGCAAAACGGTGCTGCTGAAGCTGGCTGCTGGCCTGCTCCAACCGGATGCCGGGCGCGTCGTGGTCCTCGGTCAGGACCTGAGCCGGCTGAGTGAAAAGCAACTGCTCGATTTCCGGCGGCGCATCGGTTTTGTCTTTCAGGAAGGGGCGCTGTTCGATTCCCTGACCGTGGCGCAGAACGTGGCCTACCGGCTGCTGGAAGAAGGCGTTCCCGAAGAGGAGACCGAAGAACGGGTGCGCGAAGCGCTGCGCTTTGTGGAACTGGAAGACGCCATCTGGAAGCTGCCCGGCGAGCTTTCTGGCGGCATGCGCCGTCGTGTTTCGATTGCGCGAGCGCTGATGGGCAATCCGCCGATTGTGCTGTACGATTCGCCGACCGGCGGGCTCGACCCGGTGACCGCCCAAACGATCATCACGTTGATTTTGCGCCTGCGCGACCTCTACGGGGTGACCTCGCTGCTGGCCACGCACCGGCTGCAGGACGCCTTTGGCCTGGCCAATTTCCGGTTCGACGCAGGGCGCGGGCGCGTGGTGCCCATCTGGGAAGCCAGCGAAGCGCCACCGCCGGCTGGCGCGCTGCCAGTCAATGGACAGCCCCGCACATCCTTCCTGGTGCTGCGCGATGGTCGAGTGTATTTTGAAGGGGAACCGCACGAAATCCTGAAGAGTGAAGACAGCTACATTCGGAGTTTCCTGGTCTGAAGAGTACTCGGGCAGGCCAGCATCGTTTCCACGGATTCCGAAGGAGGAGCAAACATGGCGCAACGCAAGCAAGTGACCTGGGCAGACCTGCGAGTCGGCCTGTTCGTCTTGGTTGGGCTATTCATTCTGGCCATCGGGGTGATCTACGTCACGGGAACCACCGTGCTCGGCGAACGGTACACGCTGCGCACTTATATGGAAAACATCGCCGGGATCTCGCGTGGCGCCCCCGTGCGACTGGACGGAATCGACATCGGCAACGTCGAAGATATCCGCTTCGTACCCGACGCCAAGGACCCCCGCCGCAACATCGAGCTCCGCTTGCGCGTGCACAAGGATTTTCAGCCGATGATCCGCACCGACTCGGTGGCCCGGCTCGTCACCGAAGGTCTGCTCGGCAACCGCTATGTGAGCATCTCCCGCGGCTTCACGGGCGTGCCCGTGCCGGAAGACGGGGAAGTAACGGCGATCACGGTGGCGCCGATCGAAACCGTTTTCGACAAAACCGTCGAGTTGGCAGACCGCGTCAACGCCCTGCTCGCCGGACTGCAGGAAGGCAAGGGCACGCTGGGGCGCTTGCTCACCGACGATTCTCTTTTCCTTGCGCTTCGCAACACTGCCAGCGAGGCCCAGCAACTGCTGGAGGATGTCCGCGGCGGCCGTGGCTCGCTCGGCAAGCTGGTCGCATCGGACGACCTCTACACTCGGATGCAATCCGCCGTGGACCGGGTGGATGGCCTGCTTGCCGGGGTCGAGCGCGGCGAAGGCACGCTCGGCAAATTGGTCAAAGACCCGGCCTTCTACGACAACGCTCGGCTGTTTCTGGAACGGGGCAACAGCCTGCTCGGAGACATCCAGCAGGGCCGCGGCACGCTCGGCAAGCTGGTCGTCGACGATGCACTCTACAACCATCTGAATGCTGCCGCCGCCAACGTGGAATCCGCCACCGGCAAGTTGAATCAGGCCGACAGTTCGCTCGGCAAGTTCTTTTCCGACCCGCAGTTCTACGACAACGTCACCGGGCTGGCCGGCGACCTGCGACTGCTGATCGGCGAATTCCGGCAGAACCCGAAGAAATTCCTGCGGGTGAAGTTTTCCATCTTCTGATGGGCAGGGCGGACTGGCTCAGAACAACCAGAGCAGTAGACGGGTCAGGAAGAAGTTCACCACGAGGATGAACACCGAGGAAAAGACGACCGCTTCGGTGGTGGCACGACCCACGCCTTGCGTGCCGCCGCGCACCGTGAGGCCGAAATAGCAGCCAATCGTCGAAAGGATGTAGGCAAAAATGACCGGCTTGGTCAGCCCCTGGGCGATGTCGCCCAGCTCGAGCGCGTCGATCGCGCGCGTCCAGTACTGCACCGGATTCAGACGCAGTTCGAAGTGCGAGACTACAAACCCGCCAATCAGCCCGACAAAATCGGCAATCACAGTGAGCAGCGGGAGCACAATCAACGTGGCCACCACGCGCGGGGTGACCAGTTTACGCGTTGGGTCGGTGCCCATCGCCCGCATCGCATCCACCTGCTCGGTGACCACCATCGAGCCGAGCTCGGAGGCCATCCCCGAAGCATTGCGCCCGGCCACCAACAACGCCGTGATCGTCGGGCCCAGTTCGCGCACCAGGGCGATGGCTACCACGTCGCCGGTCAGTGCCGTCTGCCCGAAGCGTTCGAACTGCGAGGCTGTCTGCAACACGAGCACGGCACCGATAAAGAAACCGGTCAGCACCACAATCGGCAGCGAGCCCACACCCACGATGTCCATCTGGATCAGCGTGTCGCCTATGTAGCGCGGGCCGGTGAGCAAATTCGTCAGTGCTCGCACCGAAAGCAGCGCGTAGTTCTGCAGCTCCAGAACGCGGCGTTTCAGCGCTTCGTTGACCACAGAGAGGGAAAGACTCACTGTGCGGCTACCCATGTTCTGCTTCGCATGCTCCCTGCCGTTAAACGAGCACCCAACAAGCTGTTCGACGCAAGCCTAGCTTTCGCTGTGCAACCCGTCAAGCACCCGGCACGCCTTTTCCCTGCAGGAACCCTTCGGTGTAGAATGCGGCGGCTTCGTGGCGAGGTAGGGGCGGAGTTTTATGCTTCGATTCTTCACGGCCGGTGAATCCCACGGACAGGCCCTGATGGCCTGGGTCTCGGGGCTGCCTGCAGCTCTGCCGGTGGATTTCGACTTCCTGAATCGCGAACTCGAGCGACGTCAGCTCGGCTACGGCCGCAGCGGTCGCCAGAAAATCGAACGCGATCGAGCTGAAGTCCTCAGTGGCATCCGCCACGGCCAGACGATTGGCGCTCCCATCGCCCTGCTGCTGGTCAACCGCGATTGGCCGAACTGGGAGCAGGCGCTGCCCGTCGAAGACGTCGCGGGTGCCGAACAGGCGCGCCGGCCGCTGACCGCGCCACGTCCAGGGCACGCCGACCTGGCCGGCGCCCTGAAATTCCACCTCCACGACGCGCGCTACGTGCTCGAGCGAGCCTCGGCCCGGGAAACTGCCGCGCGGGTGGCTGCCGGGGCACTGGCCAAACTGCTGCTCCGCGAATTCGGCATCGTCGTGCTCAGCCACACCCGTGCGGTCGGCCGGGTGCGGGTGGAGCGCGAGGTGAGCTGGGAGGAAATCGTCGCCGTCTGCGAAAATCTCCAGTCACCGCTGCGCTGCGTGGACAAAGAAATCGAAGCCCAGATGCAGGCCGAAGTGGAGGCCGCGCTGCGCGCCGGAGACTCCGTCGGGGGCATCTTTGAAGTTGTCGCGCACGGCGTACCACCCGGTCTGGGCAGCCACGCCCAGTGGGATGAAAAACTCGACGGGCGTCTGGCGCAGGCGGTCATGTCCATCCAGGCCGTCAAAGCGGTCGAGATCGGATCTGGAGTCTCTAGCGCCACGGCCCCGGGCTCCGCGGTACAGGACGAAATCCACTACGACGCGGCGCGTCGGCGTTTCACGCGCAGCACGAACCGTGCCGGCGGACTCGAGGGAGGCATCACGAACGGCGAAGACGTCATTGTACGCGGTTACCTGAAGCCGATTTCCACGTTGCGACGAGCGCTGCGCACCACCGACCTGCGCACCAAGCAGCCCGTCCAGGCCGCCTACGAGCGCTCGGATGTGTGCGTGGTGCCGGCCGCAGGCGTGGTGGGCGAAGCGATGGTGGCCTTTGTGCTCGCGCAGGCATTTCTGGAAAAATTCGGTGGCGACCATCTTGCCGAGACGCGTCGGAATTTCGAAGCGTTTCAGCGCCAGCTCGATGCGTATTGACCACGGGGCAGCAGCAGAACGAGGCTGCTCGCTCGAACAAGGGATCCAGAACGACAGGCAGGTACGATGATCTATCCGATAGTTAAGTATGGCGACAAAGTGCTCGAAACTCCAGCCCGGCCGGTCACCCGGTTCGACGAAGAGCTGGCCGGGCTGGTCGAGGATATGTTCGAGTCCATGTATGCGGCGCATGGCGTCGGGCTGGCCGCGCCGCAGATCGGACGTTCGCTGCGGCTGGCGGTAATCGACGTCACCTCCGGCAAAAACCCGGAAGCCCGGCTGGTGCTGGCGAATCCGGAAATCATCCATTCGGAAGGCGAGCAGCGCGAGGAGGAAGGCTGCCTGTCGCTGCCGGGTTTTCACGCTGCGGTGCTGCGGCCGAAGTTCGTCACCGTGCGCGCGCAGAATCTCCGTGGGGAGTGGTTCGAGATGCGCGGTGAAGGGCTTCTGGCGCGCGCCTTCTGTCACGAAATCGACCACTTAAACGGCGTGCTCTTCATCCAGCATCTCAGCCTGCTCAAGCGCGACCTGATTCGTCGCCGCGTGCGCAAACTGCAGAAACGAGGCGAGTGGTAGCCACGCCGCGTGCTGAGCTGCACAGCGCCGGGGTGTCGCGCGCCTGGCCTGGGAGCTTCTGATAGAATCCCGCCGTCATGCGCATCGTATTTTGCGGAACTCCAGAGTTTGCCGTTCCCGCACTGCAGGCCCTGCTGGCCGCGCCGGACATCACCGTGGCCGCCGTCGTCACGCAACCGGACCGTCCGGTCGGCAGGGAGCAGCAATGGACGGCGCCTCCGGTCAAGCGGGTAGCGCTCGAAGCGGGCGTGCACGTCTACCAACCGGAAAAGATCAACTCGGAATCCGCGCATGATTTTTTCCGTAGACTGGCTCCCGATGCGGTGGTCATCATCGCGTATGGAAAAATCATTCCGGCATCGCTGCTGTCGATCCCGCCGCTCGGCTGGATCAACCTCCACGCGTCTCTGCTGCCCAAGTACCGCGGCGCGGCACCCATTCAATGGGCCATCATCCGCGGCGAGACCCGCACGGGCCTGACCACCATGAAAATCGACGCCGGACTCGACACCGGCCCGATTCTGCTTCAGAAAGAAATCGCCATCGGCCCCGACGAAACGGCCGCGGAGCTCGCTGTGCGCATGGCCCGGGAGGGTGCACCCCTGGTGCTCGAAACTTTGCGCAAATTGGCCGCCGGCGAAATCGTTCCCGTGGAGCAGGATCACGAACAGGCCACGTTCGCTCCTATGCTGAAAAAAGAGCACGGCCGAATCAACTGGTCGCAGCCGGCACAGCAGGTCTACAACCACATGCGCGGGGTGCAGCCCTGGCCGGGCGCATTCAGCAACTTCCGCGGCAAGCTGTGCCATCTGTGGGGCCGTCCGGCTCAACACGAACGCCCTGTGGTCGCACCTCCCGGCACCCTGCTGCCGCGGGGCGAACGGCTGTGGGTCGCCTGCGGGGAAGCCACGGCGCTCGAGCTGGAGACCGTGCAAATGGAGGGCCGCACGCGGGTTTCGGCCGCAGAGTTCCTGCGCGGTGCCCGCCTGCGACCAGGCGAAGCCTTCGAAAGCTGACCGTGCGCACAGACCGACACCGTATTCCCCGCAGTGTTTGCGCGGGCAGTAAAGCCGCGTAAGCTAGCCTAGCCATGATGGGAATCAGTCCTGCACGCGCGATCGCCCTGGAGGTGTTGCTGCGGGTCGAGCGCGAAGCCGCCTTCGCCGCCGACCTGCTGCATGCGCGCCTCAGCGGCGCGGTGCGACGCGAAGACGCCGCGCTGGCCACGGAGCTCGTCTATGGGGTGCTCCGCTGGCAGCGTCTGCTCGACGTTCTGTTGTCCCGGCATCTGCCGCACCCACCGGATGCGCTGGATGTGCCCGTGCGCCTGGCTCTGCGCCTGGGTGCCTATCAGTTGCGGTTCCTGAGCCGCATCCCCGCTCATGCGGCGGTGAACGAATCGGTCGAGTGGACCAAGCGCGCCGGCGTGCGTTCCGCGGCCGCACTGGTCAACGCCGTGCTGCGCCGCATAGCCGAAGAAGCTGACCGCCCGGCGGAAACGCTGCTGCCAGCCAAGCTGTCCGGCAACGAGCGGTTGGCCGTGCTGCACTCCCATCCCACTTGGCTCGTACAGCGCTGGCTGGCAGCGTTTGGCCAAGCCCGCACGTCAGCTCTGCTCCAAGCCAATAACACTGCTGCCCCGCTGGCCTGTGCGGTCCTTCCACCGAACGACCCGGAAACCATTGCGCAGGCGCTGCGCCAGGAAGGACTCGAGGTGGCGCCTAGCCGCTGGCTGCATCGCGCGCTGCTGCTTCGTGGAGGCAATCCGACGCAGACTCTGCCCTTCCGTACCGGTCAGATTTCACTGCAAGACGAAGCCTCGCAGATGGTACCGCTGCTGCTGGAGGTCGAACCGGGTGCCCGCGTGCTCGACCTGTGCGCCGCCCCGGGAGGGAAAACTGTGACGCTGGCGCGCGCGGCGGGTGCCGAGGCGTTTCTGGTGGCTGCGGACCGCTACGAACATCGGCTGCACGTGCTGCGGCAGCAGCTTGTCCGCACAAACACCAGCGGCGTCGCGCTGGTGCTGCTGGACGCAACGGCACCACTGCCTTGGAGACCCTGTTTTTCACGGATTTTGCTCGATGCACCGTGCAGCGGTACCGGCACACTGGCACGCAATCCGGAAATCCGCTGGCGGCTCCGTCCGCAGGACCTGGAAGAGCTGCACGCGCGCCAAGTGGCGCTGCTGCGCAACGCGCTGGCGACACTAGCTCCCGGCGGACGGATCGTTTATTCCACCTGCTCGCTCGAGCCAGAAGAAAACGAACAAGTCATAGCAGAAGTGCTGGCGGAGCTGCCGCACGCCCGACTGGTCGAACCGGCACGGATGACTGCAGCACTGGCTCCGCACTTGCGTCCCGGTGTTCTGCCCGGAGCGCTTCTCGCTCCGGCCGCGGAGGCGGCAGCGCTGGCTGCGCCCCGTCTGGCAGGAGGCGTCGTGTTCCGCACGTTTCCGCCGGAGCACGGCACCGACGGCTTCTTCGCGGTGGCCATCGAGCTGACCGAGTCGCATTGAAGCTGCCTGGGCAAGCATGCTAGCTTGTTTCTTCGATGGCAGAAGAACCACGATCTTGGCGTAGACGCGCAACTACGGCCGGAAAAGCTGCCGCAGACGCTGCGCGCAAAGTTTGGTTTTACGGCAGGGCGGCCAGCGGGATGGCAACCACCGAGCCGCCGCTCAGTCCCTGGCAGCGGCGACTGATCGCGCTGATCCGCTTCGGCGTCGCTGTCTTCATCCTCGGGGCCGCTGCCTTTCTCAGTTTCATCCTCACCATCCAGATCGCTGTCCGGCGTCAGGAAGTAGAAGTGCCACGGCTGGAAGAATTGACCACCTTGGAAGCACAGAAGCTTCTAGCGCAACAGCAGCTTGGCCTGCAGGTGCTCGACCGAGTCTACAGTGCCTTGCCGGAAGACCGCGTAGTGCGGCAGAGTCCGCCGCCGGGAACTGTGGTGAAGGTTGGGCAACGCGTCTATGTCGTAGTCAGCCGGGGGCCTCAGCAGGTGCCCACGCCACAGCTCGAGGGTCGCAGCCTGCGCGTCGCGCGGCTCGAACTGCCTAAGCTCGGTTTGGAGCTGGGGCAGGTCAGTGCGGTCTACCTGCCCGAGTACGAAGCGGACCGCATTGTGCGCCAGAATCCGCCGCCGCAGACCCGAGACACAGGCACGGCACGGGTCAACGTGCTCGTCTCGCTCGGCGCGCGCGAGCCGGCCTATGTGATGCCAGACCTCGTTGGGCTGCCGCTGGCCCAGGCCCAGCGGCGACTCACCGCCGCCGGCCTGCGGTTAGGAACGATCGAAACCAAAGCCATCGAAAATATGCTGGCGGGCGTGGTGGTCGGCCAGTCGCCTCGGCGTGGTGCCCGCGTGCCAGCCGGCGCCGTCATCGACCTGCAAATCTCTGCCGCAGCAGCTTCGCCCCGTATGCTAGAATAACCGGCAGCAAGAAGCGTTTCCGGAAGGTAGGATGATTCAAATCGCACCTTCCATTCTCGCTGCAAACTTTGTCGCCCTGGGAGAAGAAGTTCGCGCCGTCGAACAGGGTGGTGCTTCCCTGCTCCACGTGGACGTAATGGACGGGCACTTCGTGCCGAACCTCTCCATTGGCGTGCCAGTAGTGGCCTCTTTGCGCAAAGCAACCGCACTGCCGCTGGATGTGCATCTGATGGTGGAGAGGCCGGAACGGTTCATTGCAGCGTTTGCCGAAGCGGGGGCAGACATGATTTCCGTCCACCAGGAAGCCACGCCGCACCTGGACCGCGCTGTGGCCCTGATCCGCGAATGCGGTGCCCGTCCGGGGGTAGTGCTAAATCCGGCCACGCCGGTTGCCGCGCTCAGCGAGATACTGGATCGCGTGGACTTCGTACTCGTCATGTCGGTCAACCCAGGCTTTGGCGGACAGAAGTTCATCCCCACGACGCTGGGCAAGATTCAGCAATTGAGGGAGTTGCGCGTACGCAATCATTTCGCGTATCGTATTGAGGTGGATGGCGGCGTCGGCCCAGAAAATGTTGGAGAGCTGGTGCGTGCGGGGGCGGAAATCTTGGTGGCGGGCACTTCGATCTTTCACGCGGACGATCCGGCCGAGGCTGTCCGTCGCATGAAACAGGCGGCCGAAACCGCACTGGCCCAGAAGGTCTAATGCCACGGAGTGGACAGTACACGCGGTGGATGGGGATGGCCGTCCTGCTGGCGGCGCTCACTGCGAGCTGCGGCCGCGCCCGGCGCGTCAATCCCGCCGACCTGCAAGGCAATGTCGCACCGGACCGCGTGCTGTATGAGCAGGCGCTGGAAGACATCCGCAAAGGACGCCACGCTGCGGGCCGCCTGCTGTTGCAGACGCTGATCAGCACCTATCCCGACAGCGAATATCTGGCCAAGGCCAAACTCGGGATCGCGGATTCCTACTTCAAGGAAGGCGGAACTTCCGGGCTCACCCAGGCCATCGCCGAATATCGCGACTTCCGCGTCTTTTTCCCCTTTCTCCCCGAGGCGGCTTACGCTCAGATGCAGATTGCCATGGCCTACTACCAGCGCATGGAAAAGCCAGACCGCGACCGCACCAATGCGCGCATGGCCGAAGCCGAACTGCAAACCTTTCTGCTCGAATACCCCGAACATGAGCTGGCGCCGATCGCTGAACAGCGTCTGCGGGAAGTGCAAGAAGTGATCGCAGAAGGCGAGTACCGCATCGCACGTTTCTACTTCATCAAGGGAAATCTGCGCGCCGCGGCCGGACGGTTGATCGAGCTGGTCGAGCGGTACCCGCTCTACAGCAAAGCGGATGAAGCCAACTGGATGCTGGCAGACGCCTTCGAACGCGCCGAACAGATCGAAGTGGCCTCGAAATTCTACGAACGGATCGTTCGACTCTACCCGCTTTCTCCGCTGGCCGAGCGGGCCAAAGAAAAATTGCTCGCCTGGAATGTGCCGGTGCCCCAGCCAGACCCGGCAGCATTGGCTCGCGCCCAGCAGGAGCGCGAAACTCCCGTGGATCGGCCCGGCTTCCTGGGGCGTACTTTGCTCGGCATTTTCAAGACCGGGCCAGACGTCTCCATGGCCGCCCGCACCGGCAAGCCCACCCTGACGCCGCCTTCCGAACAGCCGGGCACCACCCTGTTCGAGCCGCAGCCGGGCGGCAGCACGGCCAGCATCGTGGCTACCTCCCCCACCACCGGCGAGGTGGCAGCTACCAGCCAGCTTCCCACCGACGCTAAGCCCGGCCAGACCCCGTCGGCCAATCCCTCTGGCAGCTCGAACGGCGAATCTTCGTCGAAAAAGCCGGGCCAGAAGCCCGAAAACGACAAAAAAAAGAAAGAGAAAAAGAAGCCTGAGGAAGAATCCTCCAGCACACGCCGACCCAACTGACCCCCTGTACGAAAGGACGATTCCATTTCAGCACTAGCTCGACCTGTTTCCGTTGACTGCCCAGCGGGCGAATGCTACCAATACGATTGCAGGCGTGAATGGATTGGAGAGGTTCTGGAAAAGGGGTGTTCTGTGTATTCGGTTCTAGTCGCAGACGATAACAGCAACATCCAGAAGATGGTTACGCTGGCGCTGAAGGACCACGATATCGAGGTCGTCGCTGTCGGCAATGGCGAAGCTGCCGTGCGCAAGCTGGCCGACTACCGCCCCCACTTGATTCTGGCCGACGTCTTCATGCCCGTGCGGAACGGGTATGAATTGTGCGAGTTCGTCAAAAAGAATCCCAAACTGGCCAACATCCCCGTCATTTTGCTGGTTGGGGCTTTCGACCCGCTCGACGACGAAGAGGTGCGCCGGGTGGGCGCCGACGGAGTCCTGAAAAAACCGTTCGTGCCCCCGGACCCATTGATCAACCTAGTGAAAGCAAAACTGGCTGGCGTCGCGCCAGAACCCCAGCCCACACACACGCCAACCGTTCCGCCCAGCTCTCCGTCGGACATGGCTCCAGCACCACACACGGAAGAAACAGCCGAGCCGGAACCTGCGATCGAAGAGTTCGCCGTCGGGCCGAGTCGGCTCGAAATTCGAAGCGAAGATTCGCCGCTGGCTTTCCAGGAGTTGCTCGAATCCGAGACGATTCGAACTGGCGCCCCGGTCGTATCACCGCCCACAGAAAAGGGCTCAGACGAATCAAGCGGAACGAACGAACCCGCCGACGATTCCTTTCACATGCCTGTTTGGCCCGGCTGGCGCTTCGACGAAGCGGAGAGCGAATCCCCACAGCTTCCGCCACCTGCACCGCCCACTCAAGCCCAGCCGCTCGTCGAAGACTTCCCTGAACCGCTGGCTGAAAAACTGCGCGTGGAAGCTCCGCAGGACCCTTCTCTCTTCGCGCCGAGTTCGCACTGGAGTTTGGAAGAACCCGCTGCAACAACAGAATCTCCGGCTACGGCTGAGACGGCTCCTGAGGAATCGTCCTGGACGGCAAGAACGGAAGAAACCGCGGGCGTGCCTGAAACCGCGGGCGTGTCTGAAACTGCAGCCGAAACCGATGCGGTGCACAGCGCAGTCGAAACGTTCTCTGCACCACCAGGGGAACAACTGCCGACACCCGCTCCGGTTTCTCCCATCCCCGAAGCAGCATCCGATTTCGCCGCACCTGACCTGGTTGGCGAAGACACTCCGCTCCCTCCAGCATGGTCGGCTCCGTCCGTCTCGCACGCGTCCGAGCCAACCCATGAGACCTCAGCACGCGAGCCGGTGGAGGCAGCCCATACAGCCGCCTCCCTGAACCCGGCTTTGCTGGAATCGGTCGTCGACCAATTGGTCGAACGCCTGCTGCCGCAGATCGAACAGGCTGCCCGGGAGGCGCTGCGTCCGCTGGCCGAGCAGATCCTGCGCCGCGAACTGGAAAAATCTCCGTCGGGGAAGACTTCTCTGGCCGACCGGGAACGGGTGCGCGGCTAACTCCATCATCCATCCCCTAACAAATTTCTGCATAGCGTGAGGGCGCGATGACCGAGGATTCCGACTTGGGATCCACGGGCAGCGGTGCCCTATAATAGAAAGTTTGCGGGAGGCAGCACAGGCCAGCCGAGGTGGGGCGTGACTGCCTTGTAGTGACGCCCAGGGCTCTGGACCTGCACCGGAAAGTTTTCGTTCCATCCGGAGGCGCGATTGGTCACCCGACTGGAAGCGGTCACGAGTCGGCTCGTTACCGGCGACGCCATCTGCGTGCGTGGCGCGCGGGTGCACAATCTGAAGAACATCGATCTGGACATTCCGCACAACGCCATCACGGTCATCACGGGCGTGAGCGGGTCGGGAAAGTCTTCGCTCGCGTTCGACACCATCTATGCCGAGGGCCAGCGGCGGTATGTGGAATCGCTGTCTGCCTACGCGCGGCAGTTTCTGGAACGAATGGAAAAACCGGATGTGGATGAAATCGAAGGCATCGCGCCGGCCGTGGCCATCCGGCAGAAAAACTCGACGCGGAATCCGCGTTCGACCGTAGCTACGGCCACGGAAATCTACGACTACTTGCGGCTGCTGTACGCGCGCATCGGCACCACCGGCTGCCCCCGCTGCGGCGAACCGGTACAGCGCGACACGATAGACGAAATCGCCGCACGCGTGCTCGCATTTGCTGAAGGACGCCGCTTCTTCGTGTTGTTTCCGTTGCATTTCCCTGCCCCGCCCACGAGCCGGCACAGCCGGAAGGCGCAGGCACCATCCGGCGAGACCATCCGCCAGACACTCGCTGCGCTGCAACGCCGCGGCTTCAACCGCCTGTATCAAAACGGCCGTGTGTTTGAATTTGCACATCCGGAATCGCTTCTCGAGCTGGATTTTGCGCGGCCGGTCTTCGTGCTGGTGGACCGCCTGCAGGTGGCGCCGGATGTGCGTTCGCGGCTGGTGGATTCCATAGAAATCTGCTACCGGGAAGGCCGCGGGGAAGCCATTCTGGAGTTCGTCCCCGAGGCTGCGGGAACACCGGAGCGATTACGGTTCAGCGAACGATTCGCCTGCAAGCGCTGTGACCTGGTCCTCGAAGAACCCGAGCCGCGGCTGTTTTCTTTCAACAGTCCTTATGGCGCCTGTCCGCGCTGCCAAGGATTCGGCAACACCGTGGATTTCGATCCTGACCTAGTGGTTCCCGACAAAAGCAGAACCCTGGCCCAGGGCGCGATCGATCCGTGGAACAAGCCGCGCTACCGTCAGTTTCAGATGGAGCTGCGGCGCTATGCGCGCGCAGCCGGCATCCCGCTCGACGTGCCGTGGCACCGGCTCTCGGCACAGCAGCGCAAGCGCATCCTGGAAGGGGATGCCGATGCCGGTTTTATCGGGGTACGCGGCTTTTTCAACTGGCTGGAGCGCAAGAAGTACAAACTCCACATTCGGGTGTTCCTGAGCCGTTACCGCGGCTACACCATCTGTCCCGAGTGCCAAGGAACGCGACTCCGTGCCGAAGCGCGGGCCGTGCGACTGGCCGGTCGTTCCATCACCGATGTCTGCGGGCTGACCGTTCGCCAGGCCCGCGAATTCTTCGCTGCGCTCGAACTGAGCGAAACGCAACTGCGCATCGCCGGGAAAATTCTGGATGAGGTCCAGCAGCGACTGCGCTTTCTGGACGAAGTGGGGCTGGACTATCTGACGCTGGACCGACTGACTTCGACGCTTTCCGGCGGCGAGGCACAGCGGATCCAGCTAGCCACTTCGCTGGGCTCACAACTGGTGGGCGCGCTGTACGTACTGGACGAACCCTCGATCGGGCTGCATCCGCGCGACACGCACCAGCTCATCGCCATCCTGCGGAGCCTGCGAGACCTGGGAAACACGATCCTGGTGGTCGAGCACGACCCGGAAACCATCGCTGCCGCCGACTATGTGATCGACCTCGGCCCCGGCGCCGGCGAACAGGGGGGGCACGTGGTGTTCGCGGGTCCGCGCGCGGGATTGCTGGAGAACCGGAACGCGAATTCGCTGACCGCGCGCTATCTTTCCGGCGAGCTGCGCATTCCGCTGCCGGCGCAGCGACGCGCGCCACAGCCCGACCGCTTCCTGCACATCCGCGGTGCGCGGGTCCACAACCTGCAAAACATCGATGTGCACATTCCGCTCGGACTGCTGGTCGCCATCACGGGTGTTTCCGGCTCGGGCAAATCCACACTGGTCTACGATGTGCTGGAAAAAGCTTGGCGGGCCAAACGCAGCGGCGCCGATGTTCGCAATGTCTGCGACGGGCTCGAGGGCGACCATCTGCTGCGCGAGATTGTATTGGTGGACCAATCGCCCATCGGACGTACCCCGCGCTCCAATCCGGCCACTTACCTGAAAGCCTTCGACGCCATTCGCGAGGTATTTGCCGCGACTCCCGATGCGGAAAAACGGCACCTGACGGCGGGTTCGTTTTCGTTCAACATTCCCGGCGGTCGCTGCGAGGCCTGCCAGGGCGACGGCACCGTCACCGTGGAGATGCAGTTTTTGGCCGACGTCGAGCTGGTGTGCGAGGAATGCCGCGGCACCCGCTTCAAGAGCAGCGTGCTCGAGGTGCGCTATCGGGGCAAAAATATCCATGAAGTCCTGCAGATGACGGTGCGCGAAGCGTTGGCCTTTTTCGCCGCTGTGCCCCGCGTGACGGCACGGCTGAAAATTCTCGAAGAAGTCGGGCTCGGCTACCTGCGGCTGGGCCAGTCGGCGACCACGCTTTCCGGCGGCGAAGCACAACGCCTGAAGCTGGCTGCGCATCTCAGTCGAGAGGAGAACCAGGGTGTGCTGTTCATCCTGGACGAGCCGACGACCGGGCTGCACTTCGATGACATTCAAAAGTTGCTCGGTTGCTTTCGTCGGCTGCTCGACGGCGGGGCTTCCCTGCTGGTGATCGAGCACAATCTGGACGTCATCAAATCAGCCGACTGGGTGATCGACCTCGGTCCGGAAGGCGGTGAGCGCGGCGGACGCGTGGTGGCCACGGGCACGCCTGAGCAGGTGGCGCGGAATCCGCATTCGCACACCGGCCGGTTCCTGTCCCGCGTGCTCGATCCAGCGGCAACGGCTAATCCAATGGCATGAAACGACGACTGTCTGTTTTGCGGTGGATGCTTGCAGGCGTGCTGGCAGCAGCACATGTGGTCGTACCGCTGTTTGCGCAGCAGCCCGCCCAGCGGCCCGCGAAGCCGAAACCGCCTACGCGGCAAGCTCTGCTTGCCGAAGCGGAAGCCGCTTTCGCCCGAGAGGACTACGCCGGCGCCGTGGAGGCCCTACGGCGGTTCCTGGCGGAAGAGCCTGACGATGCCCACGCGCAGTTTCAGCTCGGCTATGCGCTGACGGCACTGGGAGAGCGCGAGCCGGCCCGCGCCGCGTACGAACGTGCCGTAGCACTGAAAGACGATTTTGCCGAAGCACATCTGAATCTCGGCGTGCTGTTGCTCGACGCCGACCCCACCGCCGCTGTGCCTCATCTGGCGCGCGCCAGTGCCCTGCTGCCCGATGCGGCGCAACCTCGCTACCTCTGGGGCCTGGCGCTGGAACGTTCCGGACAGATGGAACAGGCGGTCGTGCGCTACCGCGAAGCCATTCGGCAGGACGAGAAAAATTTCGACCCGCACTTCGCGCTGGCTCGCGTACTGCTCCGCACCAATCAGCCGGCTGAAGCCGAAGCTGCCTTTCGCGCTGCACTCGAACGGAAACCAAACGCTGCGGCGGCACGGCTCGGGCTGGCCGAGAGCCTGATCGCACAGGGGAAATTAGAAGCGGCTGTGCCGGAGCTGGAATCCTACCTGACCGCCCAGCCGGAAGACCACGACAGCCGACTGCAACTCGCAGCAGTGTATCTGGACCTAGTGCGTTATGAAGCTGCCCTGGCCGAGCTGGATCGGCTGATGGCCGCGGGGCAGTTTACGGCGCGACTACACCGGCTGCGAGCCGCCGCACAAATCGGACTGCACCGGCACGCAGAAGCCGCTGCGAGTCTCGAACAAGCCGCGGCTCTCGAGTCCGACAACGCCAGCACCTATGCGCAACTCGGGCGAATCTATCTGGAGCTGCGTAATTTTCCGGCCGCAGAACGGGCGCTGCGCCGCGCACTGGAGCTCGACCCGCAGGATACGGCCGCGCTCGGCGATCTGGCCGCGACGCTTTTCCTGGCTGAACGCTACGAGGCGGCACTGACCACGCTCAACCAACTCGGAGAACGTCGTGCGCTCGCGCCCGCTACTTGGTTCCTCCGCGCTGTCTGCTACGATAAACTGGGACAGAAAGCAGAAGCACTGCGTGCCTACGAAGAATTCCTTGCGCGCGACGACGGCTCCAATCCACGAGAAACCTTTCAAGCACAGCAACGCGCGCGCACTCTGAAACGAGAACTGGAGCGGAAACGGTGAGGCAGGCAGTCCGACACATCGGCAGTCTCGTTGCGACTCTAACCCTGCTGCTCGTACCCGGCGAAGCGTCCAGCCTTCTGCAGGACCCGAAAAAAATCGCTGAGCGCCGCGAACGGTTCGAGCGCGAAATCGATCCGGTGGAAAAGGCCCGGCGCTTTCCGCCACTCGGCGAGGAGCTGATGAAACTGCTGCACCAGCAGGTACGCGCGGAACAGTACGAAGCGGCGTTGCACACTCTGGAGGAATACCACGAACTTGCCCGGGTGGCCTTTACGGGTCTGGAGAACAGCGGCCGCAATGCGGAGCGGCAGTCGAGCGGCTTCCGCCATTTGCAAATTCATTTGCGGCGCAGCCTTCGGGACCTCGAGCAGACGATCAGCGCACTGCCGGTGCAGCAACGAGAACCGTTCGAAGCCATCCGCCAGCAGCTCGAACAGATGAATCAGAGACTGCTCGAGATGCTGTTCCCACGGCGTCCCCGACCGCTGCCGCAAAACCAGCCGGCGCCACCACCCCGCACAGGAGGAGCCTCATGAAACCCATCCTGCTCTGGAGCCTCATCGTCCTGCTCAGTGCCGCGGGTCTGCCACCGGCAGCAGCACAGAAACGCGATTATCTGACCGCGGTGGAAGCGGACAAAATCCGGGATGCAGAAACTACGGACCTGCGCATCAAACTGTTTCTGGAATTCGCCGAAGACCGATTAAAAAAATTCGACTATGAACTGCATCGCGGCCACCACGACCGTCGCCGGGCCGAACGCCTGAACGCACTGCTGAATGCCTATGTCGGCTGCGTGGACGATGCCGCCGAGCTGATCGATCTGGGCCGCGAAAAGCAGGAAGAAATCCGTAGCGGCATCCAGCGGATGAAAGCCAAAGCAGCCGAGTTTCTCGCCTATCTGAAACCGCTGCTCGAAAAGGGTCCGGAACTGGAAAGCTATCGCGAAACGCTCGAAGACGCCATTCTGGGTACCGAAGATGCGCTGGCCGAAGCCCGCAAGGCCGAAGAAGAATATGCTCCACCGCCGGTGCGGCGTCGTCCTTCATGAAAGCTGCCACGGGTAGCATTCCGGTTCCGGGTGGTGCGCGGTTGTTCCTGCGCATGTTTACGCGGCTGGGCTGTCCGGGCCGACCCCCGGAGTTTCGTGTGGAGTTCTATCCCTACGCGGGTCTGACGCACACGATCCGGCTGCGGGAACAGGTCGCGCAGGTGCGACTGAGCGATCTGCTGCGCGGCGCGCCGTTGCGCTTGCAGGAAGCCGCGGCCGCCCTGCTGCTGGCACGGCTGTACCGTCGGCAGGTGCCGCTGGCACTCAGGCAGCTGTACCGCGAATTCGCCCTGGCGGAAAGCACCCAACGAAGGCTGCAGTGGCTGCGACGCACACGGGGACGGCGCCCGGCAGACGGTCCCAGGGGCCGTTGCTACGATTTGAGTCAGTTGTTCCAACAGTTGAACCGGCGCTACTTTGGCGGGCGCCTGCGACCACCGCGGCTCGGCTGGAGCCGACGCGCGTGGACGCGGCAGCTCGGCGTGTTCGATCCGGCGCTGAACCAGATTGTGCTGAACCGTCGGCTCGACCGGCCCAGTGTGCCCCGCTACGCGGTCGAATACGTCCTTTTCCACGAAATGCTGCACGTCAAACATCCGGCGCGGCGCTCCCGCTGCGGCCTGCAGACCCATTCCATCCACTTCCGGCGCGAAGAAAAACAGTTCGCCGAATGGGAGCGCGCCCGGCGCTTCTTTGCGCGCTGGCACTAGCCCTCCCTTCGGGCGGGACGTCGCTGCGGCTCGAGTTCGCGTTTCAGACGTGCGATGCGCTTGCGAATTTTGTCGGCGTCTTCGGCGGCCGGCAGAATTTCCAAGTAGCGTTCGTAGTGCTTGAGGGCCTCTGCCGGCTGCCGGATTTTTTCGTAGGCTTCCCCGAGCAATTTGTGCGGCAGGGCATAGTTGGGTTTGTAGAGCAGGGCTTCCTGGAAGCGTGCAATGGCGGCGTGGTAGTTGCCTTTTTTCAAGTAGAAGCGGCCTACCTCGGCGTTCTTTTCGGCACGGAGCGGATCGAAAGGCGGTGCTTCGGGCTGGGGTTCCTGTGGGAACACACCGGTCGCGCTCAGCAGGAGTATGCCTGCCGCTAGGGCACCGACGGTACGCAGGGCACGCATGCCAACCGTGTGGAGCGGGTCGCTGCCGCTCTGCTATAGTGGAAGGCGGAGCCGCCCGAAGCGTTGCTTCGGCATCCATTCTACTGCCAACGATGGACCTGACCCAGAAGGTTTCCAGCCTGCCGGCGCAGCCCGGGGTATACCTGTTCAAGGATGTGCAGGGCGCGGTGATCTACGTGGGCAAGGCGCGCTCGCTGCGCCACCGGGTGCGGTCGTATTTCAGCGAGGGGCGGTTGGCAGACGCTAAAACCGGCTCGCTGGTGCGGGAAATCGCCGATGTCGACTTCATCGTGGTGGACAACGAGCGTGAAGCCCTGGCACTGGAAAATCAGCTCATCAAACAGTATCGGCCGAAGTTCAACGTTCTGCTGCGGGACGACAAGACATATCCCTACATTCGCATGACGGTGTTCGAAAACTATCCGCGGGTCTATGTGACGCGGCGGTTGAAAAAAGACGGCTCGCTCTACTTCGGCCCCTATTTTCCGCACAGTCTGGCGCACCGCATCGTGCATTTCATTCACCGCTGGTTCAAAGTGCCCTCCTGCACGGTCGACCTGACGCGACCGCATCCCCGTCCATGCCTGCAGTATTTCATCCATCGCTGCTGGGGACCGTGCGTGCCCAGCTTGGTGTCCGAGGCGACCTATGCGGAAGCGGTGCGCGACGTGCGCCTGTTTCTGGAAGGCCGACGCCAGGAGTTGCGCACCCGTTTGCTGGCGCGAATCGAGCAGGCAGCCAGCGAGCAGCGGTTCGAGCAGGCGGCGGCGCTGCGCGACCTGCTGCGCACGCTCGAGGAGATCGAAGAGCGCCAGAAAATTGCTGCGGCCGAAGGAGCCGATACCGACGTGCTCGCCTGGTACGCCGAGCCGCCCCTGGTGGCTGCGAATCTGTTTCACATCCGCGGTGGCCGCGTAGTGGACCGTCGCGATTTCTACTGGGAAGACTTGGAAGAATTCGATCCTTCCGAATTTCTCACTTCCCTGCTGAAGCAGTTGTATCTGGAAGCCAGCTACCTGCCGCGGTACATCCACGTTCCGACCGACTGCGAAGATCGCACGCTGCTGGAAGAGATGTTCAGCGAACGGGCCGGACGTCGCGTGGAGATCCTGGTGCCGCAGCGAGGCACGAAGCGGGCGTTCGTCGAGCTGGTCGAGCGCAATGCGCGACACTGCTTCGAGCAGCGGTTCCGCGTCCGCAAGCCTTCGACCGAAGCGATTCTCGAGGCTCTGGAATCCACCCTGAACCTGCCGGCGCCGCCCCGGCGGATCGAATGCTTCGACGTTTCGCACATCCAGGGCGCTGACACGGTGGCTTCCATGGTCGTGTGGGAAAACGGACGGATGAAGAAGTCGGACTATCGCAAATACATCGTGCGCGGAGCGGCTCGCCCCACTCCGCCGGCCGAAGAGGGCAGCCAAACGCCTCTGCCGGTGCTCCGCGACGACTTTGCCAGTCTGCGCGAAGCCGTCGAGCGGCGCTACCGCCGCCTGCTAGCCGAGAAAAAACCTCTGCCGGACCTGATCCTGATCGACGGTGGGATCGGCCAGTTGCACGCGGCCGCCCAGGCACTCGAAGCGCTGGAGATCATCAACCAGCCGGTGGCCAGCATCGCCAAGAAAGAAGAGATCCTCTACGTGCTGGGGCAAGAAGACGAGCCGATCCGACTGGAGCGGCATTCTCCCCTGCTGCACCTGATCCAGCAGATCCGGGACGAGGCGCACCGCTTCGCCATCCGCTTCCACCGCGAGCGCCGCGGCCGCCGGCAGGTGCGCAGTGAACTGCTCGACCTGCCCGGGATCGGCCCCGCCACTGCGCGGAAACTGTTGCGACGGTTCGGCAGTGTGGCACGCATCCGCCAGGCCAGCTTCGAAGAGTTGACTCAAATCATTTCCGCGCGTCAGGCGCGCACGATTCTGGAACGCGCACACACAACCTAGAAACTACCGACGGGCATTCCTGTATCACTCTGCAAGAGGCAAACGGCCGGAATGGCTTGAATCGCGATGGCGCGTGTGTTAGCGTGCAAGGAGGAGGTCACCATGAGCGAGAACACGGGTGCGAAAATCAGCTATTTCCTGGTGGGCCTCGGCATCGGCGCACTGTTGGGCATTCTGTTTGCGCCGAAGTCGGGCGAAGAGACCCGGGAATACCTGGCGAAGAAAGCCGAGGAAGGAAAGGAATACGCACAGCGGAAGGCACGCGAGCTGCGTGAACGCGCCGAGGAAGTGCTCGAGCGGGGCAAAGAAGCGGTGTCGCGGCAGCGGCAGCAAGTCAGCGCCGCCATCGAAGCCGGTCGCGAAGCGTACGAAAAAGCCAAAGCGCAATAATCGAGGGTCGTAGATGGAGACGTGGTTGCAGATATTTGTCATCGTTGCTGCGGCAGCGATCATCTTGCAGATGGGCATTCTGATTGCCCTGTACCTGCAATTCCGTCAAATGAATGAGCGCATCGCGCGCATGACAGCGGAGCTGCAAGCACGGATTCTGCCCGTGCTTTCCCGGCTGCAAATTCTGATGGAAGATGTGCAGCCTCGCCTGTCCAGTGCCGCGGCCGACGTTGCCGAAATCACCCACCTGGCGCGGGCGCAGGCGGTCAAGGTGGATCGACTGTTCACCGAAGCGGTCGACCGGCTGCGGTTGCAGATCATCCGTGCCGACCAACTGATTACTGGTGCGCTCGAAGCGGTGGAGAGCGCCGGCCAGGAATTTCGACGTTCGGTCTCCGGCCCGGCCCAGAAAATCGTAGCTCTGATCAAAGGCATCCAGGCCGGACTGGAAGTGCTGCGCGGCATCGAACGCTCGCCGCAGCGCGCCGCCGAACATCCAGAGGAGAGCTTGTTCATCTAAATCCTTCGAACCGGGAGCCCCACGCAACTCGGGCCCGAAGCATTTCCCGACGCAGTTGCCTGCCCGAAACCAAATCCTGGTCTTGGCCAAGCTGCCCCGTGCCGGACGCGTGAAAACGCGCCTGGTCGGCACCCTTTCGGCCAGCGAAGCGGCCAAGCTGCACCAGGCCTGCCTGCAGGACACCCTGCGTATGGTCGAAACCTTCGGCGACGCTGAGCGGTGGCTGCTGCTGGCCGCAAGCTCCGTGAGCGCACAGCGGTTCGCGCGGCGGCTCGGACTTGGGCGTCCGTGGAGAGTAGGCACGCAGGGTCGCGGCTCGCTGGGTGCACGGCTGGCACGGGCCTTCCGCAGGGGTTTCCGCGAAGGGGCTGAGCGCATCGTCGCCGTGGGCAGCGATTCGCCCTGGATGGGTGTCCGGCGGTTGCGCGCGGCGTTTTATGCGCTGGTGGATGCCGACATCGTTCTGGGACCTGCCACAGACGGCGGGTATTACCTGGTCGGCGCGCGCCGGTTCCTGCCCGAACTGTACGAAGGAATCCCCTGGGGCAGTGAACGCGTGCTGACCGCAACCCTGCGCGCGTTACGCGGCTGCAGGGCAAGCTGGCAACTGCTGCCGCGCGACTTCGACCTCGACCGTCCCGCAGACTTGCGGCGTGCGGAACGGTTGCTGCACGCTCGCCCGGAGCTTTGCCCGGCCCTGCGCGAATGGTTTGTCGAGTGGCGGAACAGCCGTTCGACTCTGCGCTAACGAATCCAGCCGCCGCCCAGAACCAACTCGTCCTGATAGAACACGGCTGCCTGGCCCGGCGTGATGGCCCGCTGGGGTATGCGAAAACGAATCCGGGCCGTGCCATCCGAGCCCGGCTCGATGGTAGCTTCGGCGGGACCGTGCTGGTGGCGGATTTTGACCTGCGCCGAGAGCGGACGCGTGGGTCGGGCGAAGGCAATCCAGTTGACGGCTTCGACTTCGCAGGTGTCGCGTCGCACTGCGTCGTCTTCGCCCACAATCAGCCGATTGTTGGCGCGATCGATGGCTACCACATAGAGCGGGGTTCCCGTGGCCAACCCCAGCCCGCGGCGCTGCCCGACCGTGTAGCGATGCAGTCCCTGGTGTCTGCCGACGACGCGGCCATCGGTGGTCACAATCTCGCCTTCTCCTCCGATCCGCTTTCCGTCCTGAGCGCCCAGATAGGTCTCGATGAATGTGACGTAATCCCCCGAGGGAACAAAGCAGATTTCCTGGCTTTCCGGCTTGTGCGCCACGGGCAGTCGGAACTGGGCGGCAAGCTCGCGGACTTCGGCCTTGGTGCGGTGTCCGAGCGGGAACAGTGTAGCCGCCATCTGCTCCTGGGTGAGGCCCCAGAGGAAGTACGACTGATCCTTCGCGGCATCTACGGCACGCAGCAGTTCGTAGCGGCCACTGGTCGGATTGAAGCGCAGCCGAGCGTAATGGCCGGTAGCCAGCCGTTCGGCGCCAACCTGCCGTGCGGTGCGAAGCAACTGATCGAACTTCAGATGATTGTTGCACAGTGTGCACGGCACCGGTGTGCGCCCGTCCAGGTATGCGCGCACGAAGGGCTGGACGACCGCCTGCTCGAACTGGTCCTGATAGTTCACGACGTAGTAGGGAATGCCCAGATGCTCGGCGACTCGCCGGGCGTCGTAGACGTCGTCGAGCGAGCAGCAGCGCCCGCTGCGGGCACCGGGCGGCACCAGTTGCGGGAAACGGCGCTGATTCCAGAGCTGCATGGTCAACCCGATGACCGGCTGTCCAGACTGGTGCAGCAGCGCCGCGACGGTCGAGCTATCCACCCCACCGCTCATGGCTACGACAACAGGCCGAATTTTCTGTGCGAGTTCACTCATCCTGCTATCTCTTCCTGCCCCTGCTCTATGTGGAATCCGCCGTAGTGTCTTCCGTGGGCGCGCCGAACCCGCGCGAGCTGTGTTCAGCGTGCCACCGGCTGCTTTTTGTACTGCGGGGAGAGCTGGCGCAGATGCTCGACGACCTCCGGAATGACGTTCAGGGCGTAGTCGACATCCGCTTCCGTATTTCCGTGGCCCAAGCTGAAGCGCAAGCTGGCACGCGCCTCTTCGGGAGGCAAGCCAATGGCCGACAGCACATGGGAGGGCTCGACGGCGCCGGACGAGCAGGCAGCGCCGGTCGAGCAGGCCACGCCCTTCAGGTCGAGAGCAATCACCAGCGCCTCTCCTTCGATGAAGGAGAAGGTGATGTTGGTTGTATTCGGCGTGCGCGGCGCGCTGGCCCCGTTGACGCGCAGATGCGGAATGCGCTCGTGCAGGCCGCGCTCGAGCCGGTCGCGCAGGGCAGCCAACCGCACCGCCTCTTCACTCAGGCGCTGCCTGGCCAGCGCTGCCGCCTGGCCCAAACCAACGATGCCGGGAACATTTTCGGTGCCCGGGCGGCGGTCCCGCTCGTGGTGGCCGCCGTAGAGCAACGGCTTCAGATGGACTCCTCGGCGGATGTAGAGCGCTCCGACTCCCTTGGGGCCATAGAGCTTGTGCGCCGACAGCGAGAGCAAATCCACGCCCAGCGATTCGACGTCAATCGGCAGCTTTCCGGCGGATTGCACGGCATCGGTGTGGAACGGGATGCCCGCTTCGGCAGCAATCCGGGCAATTTCGGCAATCGGCTGCACGGTGCCCAGTTCGTTGTTCGCATGCATGACAGTGATCAGCACGGTCTCTGGCCGCAGCGCGCGGCGGACGTCGTCCGGGTCCACCAGACCATCGGAGCTCACCGGCAGGAACGTTACCGCAACGCCCTGCTCCTGCAGGGCCTGACAGGCATTCAGCACCGCGTGATGCTCGATCTGCGTGGTGATCACGTGCTTGCGCGCACCGCCGGCAGCGTGCACGATACCGAAAATCGCTAGGTTATCTGCTTCGGTGCCTCCGCTGGTGAAGACGATCTCGGCCGCACGGGCGCCCAGCAGCGCTGCGACAGACTGACGTGCGCGCTCGACAGCCGCCCGCGCCTGCTGACCGAAAGAGTGGATCGAACTGGCGTTGCCGAAGACCTCGCTGAGGTAGGGCAGCATGGCCTCTCGCACTGCCGGGTCGACAGGCGTGGTGGCGTTGTGGTCGAAATAGATGCGACGCATCATGACGCGATGGGCAGTTGGCAAACTACAGCTCCACCGGTTCCAGCATAGGGTTCACGGACGGCGCCGTCAAGCAAGTCCGGGGCGCGCGACGCTACCGGCTCGCTCCGCGGTACAGATGAGCGACAAATTCTCCGTAGCCGTTATAGGGCAGGGTGGGAATGCGGCGGTCGAGCGTCAGTTCGTGCTCGGTGGCTTGCGACCAGCGCGGGTGCGGCACACGGGGATTCACGTTGGCGGTAAAGTCGTATTCATGTGGTACCACGTCGCTCCAGAACGTGCGCGGTTGCTTTTCGGTGAACTCGAACCGGGTGATAGACTTGATGGATTTGAAGCCGTATTTCCACGGCACAATCAGCCGCAGCGGAGCACCGTTCTGATTCGGCAAGATGTGGCCGTAGCTGCCCACGACCAGCATGGCCAGCTCGTTGGTGGCCTCCTTGAGCCGTAGCGCCTCGTAGTAAGGCCAGGGATACCAGCGCATCTCGCTTTGACCGGGAGCCTCCTGCGGACGATAGAAACTGACCATGCGCAGGTATTTTGCCCGAGCCGTGGGCCGGCACCATTCGACAAATTGTCGCAGCGGAAAGCCCACCCAAGGCACTACGAGGGACCAGGCCTCCACACAACGGTGGCGATAAACGCGTTCTTCCAGCGGGAAACGCCGCAGCAAGTCATCGACGTCGAAGCGAAACGGCTTTTCGACGTGCCCCTTCACCTCCACCTGCCAGGGTCGCGAACGGAATCGCTCCGCCAGTTCACGCACCCGCTCTTTTTCCAAGGTGAACTCATAAAAGTTGTTGACGCTGGCCGCGATGGATTCCGGAGCAATGGGCCGCCCTTCGACTTTTTCAAAGCGGGGATTCCGCGGAGCGTTCAACGGGGCATAGGCCGGAATGGCTTGGCTGGCTGCACGCAGCAACAGCCCGGGCGCAGCCAACCCCGCACCGATGAGCCGCGCGGTGTCTTGCAGAAAGCGACGCCGTGCGCGATAGATTGACTCCGGCGTGACAGAACGTTCCGGCGATATCCACGGCTTGGGGATGCGAATCAGCACCGGGTGGCAATAGTAGCACAGACCCTCTGCTGGAGGGACAACCCGAGCTTGACAAGCCCGAGCGCGTCAGCTAGGTTGCGATGTAACGTGCAAATACCACCGACACGGGGACCCGATTGCCCATTCCAGTCATCACACTGACCACCGACTACGGCCTGCGAGACCATCTGGTCGGCACGCTGAAAGGCGTGATCCTGAAAATCAACCCGGAAGCGCGTATCGTGGACATCAACCATCACGTCCTGCCGTTCGATATTCTGGATGGTGCGCTTTCCATCGGGCAGGCATACCGTTACTTTCCGCCGCGGACGGTGCACGTCGTGGTGGTGGACCCGGGCGTGGGCTCGCAGCGGCGTCCGATCCTGGTGACCGGCGAGCAGCACTACTTCGTCGCTCCCGACAACGGTGTGCTTTCGATGATCTACGAGCGCGAGGCCACGTTTTCGGTGCGCCACATCACGGCCGACCACTACTTTCTGCATCCGGTGAGCAATACTTTCCACGGGCGCGACATCTTCGCTCCGGTGGCCGCCTGGCTGACGAAAACCTGGCAGCCCCAAAGTTTTGGGGAGGAGGTCCACGATTTCGTTCGCTTCGCGCTGCCGCGCGCTCGGCGCAGCGATGGGGCCGTGCGCGGCGTCGTGCTGCGCGTGGACAGCTTCGGCAATCTGGTGACCAGCGTGACCGCCGAAGATATCCCGGAAATTCTGCTGCAGGGGCGTTCGTTCCGTCTGCACATTGGCGGCAAGCAAGTCACCACGCTGTGCGCCATCTACAGCGATGCACCGGCCGGGGAACCCTTCGCCATTGTTGGCTCGAGCGGGTTTCTGGAGATTTCCCTCAACCGGGGCAGCGCGGCACGCCACCTGGGCGTGGCCCGCGGCGCCGAACTCACCATCGAAATCAGCTAACCAGAAGACGGCGGCAGAGCTCAGGATGGTGTTTCGCCCAAAGGCGGGTTGGCCGCGCCGGTATTGGTTTTCAGTTGCTGGATCTTTACGCGGGCCACTCGGCGACGATCCATTTCCAGCACGGTGAAACGCAGACCGTCCCAGTCGAAGGTTTCGCCGCCCCGAGGGATAAAGCCGAGCTGGGCGAGCACGAAGCCGCCGATGGTTTCATACGCCGGGTCATCCGGAAGGTCAATTTCGTATTGCGTTTCGAGGTCGCGCAGTTTCGTGGAGCCGTCGAAGATCATGGCGCCATCGGCGAGCCGGGCAGGCTGCTCGGGCACGTCGAATTCATCGTGAATCTCGCCGACGAGTTCTTCCAAGATGTCTTCCAGGGTGACCATGCCGAGGATGCTGCCGTGCTCGTCCACAACCATCGCCAACCCCATTCGCCGGGCGCGCATTTCGAACAGCAGTTCGCTGACCGGTTTGCCCTCCGGCACAATCAGCACCTCGCGCAGGACGCGGCGAAGGTTGAACGGAGGGGGCGCGGCGCCTTCTTCCATGCGGCGCTCGCGGTCCAGCAGAATCCAGAAAATGTCTTTGATGTGGACGAAGCCCAGGATGTGGTCGAGCGTGCCCTGATAGACAGGCAGCCGGGAGCGCTGCGTGGTGGCAAAAAGACGCAGCGTTTCCTCCAAGCTGGCCTCGACCGGCAGCACATGCAGGTCCGGACGCGGCACCATGATTTCACGCACTTGAATCCGACTGAGCTCCAAAGCACTTTCGATGAACCGTTGTTCGCGAGCCTGCACCAGACCCCGTTCGCGCGCCTGCTCGACCAGCACGAGAAGTTCTTCGGGCGAGTGCACCAAAGAATGGCTGTGGGGATTGGCCACGCCCATCCAGCGGACCATCACGCGCGCGGCCCCATCGAAGGCGTCGATCGGCCAGCGGAAAACCGTGATGAACCAGCGCAGAGGTCGAGCCACCAGCAGCGCCAGCCGCTCCGTGGTTTGCAGGGCCAGGCTTTTCGGCACTAGCTCACCCAGCACCACGTGCAGAAACGTGATCAGGGAAAATGCCAATACCACAGCAGCCGTATTCGCCACGAGCAACGCCTGCGTGGAAGGCATCCAGGCGAGGGCGTTCTGGAAAAGGGCGGCGAACGTCGTCTGGCCCACGTAGCCAAGCCCCAAACTGGCGAAGGTGATGCCCAACTGTACGCCCGAGAGCACGCGATCCAGGTCGGCCTGCAGCCACTGCACGACCCGCGCTGCGCTGTGACCTTCTTCGATCAACTGCCGCACACGCGAGGCCCGCATGGCGACCAACGAAAATTCAGCCGCGACGAAAAAGGCGTTGAGCCCCGTCAGCAGCAGCACCGCAAACAAGCGTAAACCGATCATAGGTGCATCCGGCCGTCTGACACCCAGCGACGCTGACGTTTACCCGCGGACGAGCCAGAGGTCAGAGACACCAGATGGCCTCACGCAGCGACCGCGCGCTGCGCGTCGGTTCCGCCTGCTGGCCAAGTGGCTCGCTTTGCGGATCCGATGCGTCAGTCGGTGTGACCGGCCACCACAGCGACCAGACCTGCTCGTCGGGATCGGACAAAATGCCGGCGTTCACCATGCTGCTCCTATTCTACCAAGCCGGCCCGATACCAGCAGGGTTTCCTGAGGTAGCCCTGGTGTCCAGTTCCAACTTGTCCGAGCGGGGATGCTGCTCTAGACTCGCACCGCCATGCGCAACGTCCTACGAAGGATACTGTATCTGGCGGGAGGACTGCTCGGGTTGGCCTTGCTCGTTGTCGGTTGGATCGTGTACCGGGCGTTGCCGGAGTACGAGGGCACCGTTTCCCTACCCCCGCTCAACGCCGAGGTTGTCATTGAACGCGACCCGTTCGGTGTGGCCCGCATCGGCGCGGTGTCGTTGCTCGATGCGGCCACGGCCCAGGGCTATCTGCTCGCACAGGACCGTCTCTGGCAGATGGACCTGATCCGCCGCGCCGCCGCGGGCGAACTTTCAGAAATTTTTGGTGCTGCCACCTTGGAGTCGGACCGCGAAGCGCGCACGCTGGGATTCCGCGCAGCCGCAGAGCGCGACGTGACGCTGCTCGACGACGATTCGCGGCAGTTGCTGGAAGCCTACGCGGCCGGAGTGAACAGCTACCTCGAGCAACAGCGCGGACGGCTGCCCTGGGAATTCACCGTGCTGCGCTACGAACCGCGGCCGTGGACCCCGCGCGATACCCTGCTGGTGGCGGCGTACATGTATCGCGTGCTGGCCTCGTCGTGGCGCAGCGAGCTGAACCGGGCCCGGGTGACTGCGCGCTTGGGGGAAACACGTGCCCGGGAACTCTACGTCGTGGATTCGCCACTGGACCACTACCTAGTTGACGGAAGCGCACCGACTCCGCCGCGCCAGCGGGCTGAACAGCTGCCGGTGTCCTTCGAAGACAGTACTGCTACTCCCACGCCGTCCATGGAGACAGGCGAAGGCGCGACTGTAGTGGCCGGCAGCAACAACTGGGTCGTTTCTGGAGCCTGGACGTATTCGGGCAAGCCTCTGCTGGCCAACGACACACACCTGAGCCTCGAGCTGCCCTGCATCTGGTATCTGCTGCAAATCACCGCACCCGGCTGGAACGTGCGCGGTTTCGCCCTGCCCGGCGTGCCGCTGGTCATCATCGGGCACAACGAACGCATCGCTTGGGGATTCACGAACAACGGCGCCGATGTGCAAGACCTCTACGTGGAAACTTTTCGCGATGAAACCTCGCCCGAGTATCTGCGAAACGGCCGCTGGGTTACTGCGGAGGTGCGCCGCGAAGTCATCCGCGTCCGTGGCCAAGACGACGTCGTGCACAACGTGCTGGTGACCACTCACGGGCCAGTGGTCGTGCGGGAGGGTTCACGCGGGTACGCCATGCGTTGGGTCGCTACCGAACCGGGCGGGCTCGGCGCACGCTTCTTCTGGCTGGGGCGAGCGCGAAACTGGGAGGAATTCCTCGCCGTGAGTCGAGAAATCGTTGGCCCAGCGCAAAACACCGTCTATGCCGACGTGGACGGCAACATCGGCTACGTGCTGCCGGCGCGTGTGCCCATCCGCCGCCAGGGCAACGGCGCGGTACCGATGGCCGGCGCAACCGACGACCATGACTGGGCCGGCTACATTCCGTTTTCTGAATTGCCGCGGGTGCTGAATCCCAGCGAGGGCAAACTCGTCACAGCGAACGCTCGCGTGGTCGGCCCAGCCTACCCGCATCACCTGACCGAAAACTGGGTGGCGCCCCATCGTACCGCGCGCATCCACCAGATGCTCGAAGAGCAGATGCGGCGCGGAGAAAAATTCCGTCCGGAGGATTTCCTGCGCATCCAGACCGATGTGCTCAGCCTGCCGCATCTGACACTGGCAGGAGCTTTGCTCGAGGCGGCCGAACGCGTGCCCCCGCGCGACCCGCGCTTGCGCAGGCTGCTCGATCGGCTGCGGAACTGGGACGGCCAGGCGCGGGCCGACTCGGTGGAAACGGCATTCGCGGACGCGGTGCGGCGCGAGCTGCTGCAGCGACTGCTCGCACCCTACTTGGGCGAGCAGACACAGCAATACAACTGGTTCCGCAGCTCCGTTTTTCTGGAAAATGTTCTGCGGGAGCGGCCCGCACACTGGCTCCCGGAAGGATTCTCTAGCTACGACGAGCTGCTGCTGGCCGCTGCCGAAGCCGCGCTGGAACAACTGGCCACGCAGACCGGCACGTCGAACCCAAATCACTGGGAGTGGGGCAAACTCGTGCCGCTCGAGATTCTGCATCCACTGGGACGGTCGGGAATGCTGCGTTCGTTGCTCAGCATTGGCCCCCTGCCGCAGCCAGGCACGCCGCACACCGTGAAGCAAACCGGACGGCGATTTGGACCGGCGATGCGTTTCGTGGCCGACACGGCTGATTGGGACAATTCCATCCTGCTCATTCCCACCGGCCAGTCCGGACAGTGGCCCAGCCCACACTATCGGGATCAATTCCCGGCCTGGTTCGAGGGACGCGCGTTGCGGCCTCCGTTTTCCGAAGCGGCCTGGCAAAAGGTTCGCCGACACACCCTGCGGCTGCTGCCAGACTGAGCGGCGGCGCTCGTCGCGTCGCGCAGGAACGCACATGCCCGAGCTGCCCGAAGTGGAAGCGCTGGTTCGCCTGCTGCGTCCGCACCTCTGCGGCCAGCAGATTCGTGCTGTCCATGTGCGGCACGCCATCGTGTTGCGGCCTCAGACCGCGCGCCAGTTCCGCGCGCGACTGCTCGGCCGGCGCATTGCGGCTGTGACGCGACGCGGCAAATACCTATTGCTGCGGCTGGCACCCGAGAACGCCGGCTGGATGGCTCTGCATTTTCGGTTGAGCGGGGCCATCTTCTGGTTTGCCGACCACCGGCTGCGCGGGCACGTAGATGTGGCCTGGGAACTCGAGCGGGGCACGCTGGCGTACGCTGACCCCCGCCACCTAGGACGGGTGCACTGGCTGGAGCATCCAGAACAGTCGGCGGGGATTCGCACGCTGGGCGTGGAGCCGCTCTCGCGCGCGTTCACCTTCGCGCGGCTGCAGGCCTTGCTGCGGCGCAGCCGACGTCCCCTGAAGCCGTTTTTGATGGAACAGACGCAGATCGCCGGTCTCGGCAACATTTATGCGGTGGAGGCGCTCTGGCACGCCGGTCTGCACCCGAAGCGCCAGGCCAACCGTCTACACGCCGCACAGGTGCAGCGGCTGCACAAAGCCATTGTTGCGGTTTTGCGGCGTGGGATAGAATGCTGTTTGAAGCCGGAGCCTGATCTGAGCAATCCGGAGTGGACGATGCCTGGGACCGAAGCGATGCTGGCCGTCTATCAACGGCAAGGGCAGGACTGCCCGCGCTGCGGCCGTCGCATCCGTCGAATCCGGCAGGGCCAACGTTCGACATTCTACTGCCCGGGCTGCCAGTACTGAGAGCGTGCCACCGTGAATCCTTCATCCAGCAAGCGCAGCGAAGCGACGAAAAAACTGGATTTCGAGAAGTCGCTGGCGCGACTGGAAGAAGTCGTGCGCAAACTGGAAGCGGCGAATGTTTCGCTCGACGAAGCGATGAAATTGTTCGAAGAAGGAGTGGAACTTTCCCGTGCCTGCCAGAAACAGCTCGAAGAAGCCGAAGCCCGCGTCGAAATTCTGCTGAAGCAGGCTGATGGTACGCTGGCCGCAAAGCCGTTCGAGACCGGCGACGAAGAAGAAGAAAACTCCGGCTGAACGATGCCCGCCCCCTCGGGATACTGCCTGGCATGAAACTCCCCGCATTTTTCGAAGCGGACCGCCGAGCGATAGAAGAAACCCTGGATCGGCTGCTTCCGGCAGCGGACACTCCGCCCACCTCGGTGCACCAGGCGATGCGATACTCCGTTTTTGCGGGCGGCAAACGGATCCGACCGATTCTTTCTCTGGAGACCGCGCACATCTTCGATGCCCATGCGCCGGCGGCTTTGGCCGTGGGTTGCGCAATCGAATTGATCCATACCTACTCGCTGATTCACGACGATCTGCCTGCCCTCGACAACGATGACCTGCGCCGCGGCAGGCCTACCTGCCACAAGGCGTTCGGCGAAGCGACGGCGATCCTAGCCGGCGATGCCCTGCTCACGCTGGCATTCGAGGCTTTGGCAACCGCGCCGCTGGCTGCTGAGCGCCGCGTGGCCATCATCCACGAAGTGGCCCAGGCCGCGGGCACTCGCGGTGGAATGGTCGGCGGCCAGGTGGCCGACCTGGAAGCCGAGGGCAAGCCCATCGAACCCGCCATGCTGGAGTTCATCCATCGCGCGAAAACTGCGGCGTTGATCCGCGCCGCTGTGACCGCTGGAGCGCTCAGCGGTAGCGCCACCGAAGACGACCTGGCGCGGCTGCGGCGCTTCGGCGAAGATATCGGCTGGGCCTTTCAGGTCGTGGACGATATTCTGGACGTGGAAGAATCCTCGGCAGCCCTGGGCAAAACTGCCGGCAAAGACATCGCCCAGAAAAAAGCAACCTATCCGGCCCTGTATGGGCTGGAACGCTCGCGGGCCTTTGCTCAGGAACTGCTGGAGCGGGCGGTCGCCGCGCTGGAGCCCTACGGCGAACGCGCCGATCACCTGCGCGCACTTGCCCATTTTCTCGTCGCCCGACGGGCCTAGCTCAGCCGCCGGCTGAAAACCTCCATGGCCGGACGCCCTGCCACGAAAAAAATTCGGCTGGATATGCTGCTGGTGGAACGCGGCCTGGCCGAATCCCGCACCAAAGCACAGGCCATGATCCTGGCGGGAGAAGTGTGGGTGGACAACAAACCGGTGACCAAAGCTGGCGCCCGCGTGGCCGCCGGTGCTCGGCTCGAGCTGCGCAGCGCGCGGCTCCGCTTCGCCAGCCGCGGTGGTGAAAAGTTGGACGGGGCACTCGAAGACTTCTGCTTGCCCGTGGAAGGCAAAGTCTGTCTGGACATCGGAGCTTCGACAGGCGGATTCACGGACTGCCTGCTGCAGCGAGGAGCCGCACGCGTCTATGCCGTAGACGTCAATACCAGCCAGCTCGCCTGGAAGCTGCGACAGGATGCGCGGGTCATCCCGGTGGAGAAAAACGCGCGCTACCTGACCGCGCAGGATATTTCCGAGCCGGTCGAGCTGGTGACGGTGGACGTCTCCTTTATCTCCGTGACGAAACTTCTGCCAGCACTGGTGTCGCTGGTGCGCCCCGGAACGGAGTTTCTGATTCTGGTCAAACCGCAGTTCGAACTGGAGCGAGGTGCGGTGGGTCGCGGAGGCATCGTGCGCGAGCCGGAGCTGCAGGCGAGAGCCATCGCCCGCGTGCGCCGTGCAGTGGAAGCAGCAGGGCTGGAGGTCTGCGGCGTGGTGCCCAGCCGGCTGGGCGGCGCCGAGGGTAACCAGGAGTTCTTCCTCCGGGCGCGCTGCGAACCCACCGTTTCGCGATAAGCAGCTGTCCCCTGCCGGTCGGCTGGAGTAGAATCGGCAGCCATGGCGGAGCCGATCCGCATCGTGGGCATCGTTTCGAAACCCCGCAAGGAAGTGGTGTCCGCGGTGGTGCCTGGCCTGTTCGACTGGCTGCAGCAACACGGACTCGAGTACATCTATGACCGGGAAACGGCGTCCTGCATCGGGCAGCAGGAGCGTTGCGTGCCGCGGGAAGCGCTCTCGAGCCGGGCGGACATGCTGATCGTGCTCGGCGGCGATGGCACACTGCTGGCCACCGCACGCAGCGTCGGAGAACGTTCGGTACCCATCCTGCCCGTCAACCTGGGCGGGTTGGGGTTTCTGACCAGCGTGACGCTCGAAGAACTCTATCCGGTGCTCGAGCAGGTGCTGGCCGGCCGGCACCGAATCAGCGAACGGCCCCTGCTGCAAGCCGAGATCGTCCGGGCCGGCCGCGTGGTGGAAAGCCACCGCGCATTGAACGATGCCGTGCTGAACAAAACTGCACTGGCGCGGATGATCGAATTCGACCTGCGCATTGACGATATCTACGTGTGCAGCTTCCGCGCTGACGGTTTGATCCTTTCCACGCCGACGGGGTCGACAGCCTACTCGCTTTCGGCTGGCGGGCCGATTGTCTACCCGGTGCTGGACGCCTTCATCATCACGCCCATCTGTCCGCACATGCTGACGAACCGGCCCCTGGTGATCCCGGACCGGATGAGCATCGAAGTGACATTTCGCGCAGGCGCAGAAAGCGTGTTTCTGACGATCGACGGACAGGTGGGCGTCGCATTACAGGAAGAAGACCGGGTCGTGGTGCAAAAATCCACGCGGGTGCTGCGGCTGGTGCGCCCGGCGCGGCGAACGTACTTCGAGATTTTACGCAACAAACTGAAGTGGGCAGAGCGATGAGGATGCTGTTCCTGTTGAGTTTTCTCTTCGTGTTCGTGGCCTTGGTGGTGGCGCACGCTCCGCAGACGAGCCGACCGGCCGGTGCCACGCTGGTCGTGCGGAACGGACGCGTGTGGACCGGCGATCGCGCCCATCCGCGTGCCGAGGCAGTGGCCATCGTCGGAGAACGCATCGCCGCCGTGGGCACAGACACGGAAATCGCCGCCTGGATCGGTCCGGAAACGCTGGTGCTGGACGCGCGTGGCAAAAGTGTTCTGCCTGGCCTGATCGACGCGCACGTGCATTTCTCGAGCGGCGGCCTGCAACTGACCCGCGTGGACTTGCGCGACGCGACTACACCGGAGGAATTCGCCCGCCGCATCGGCGAATTCGCCGAACGCCTGCCGAAAGGAGAATGGGTTCTGGGTGGCACGTGGGATCATGAGCTTTGGGGTGGAGTTCCACTGCCGCATCGGAGCTGGATCGATCCGCTGACCGCCGCCCATCCCGTTTTTGTTCGTCGCTACGATGGACACATGGGACTGGCAAACACGTTGGCGCTCGAACGCGCCGGCATCACGCGTCAGACGCCCGACCCGCCGGGCGGAGTCATCGTACGCGACGCAGACGGCACACCGACCGGCGTGCTGAAAGATGCCGCCATGGAGCTGGTCGAACGCGTCATCCCAGAACCCAGCGAGGAACAGCGCATGCGGGCGGTGCTGGCGGCGCTGGCGGAAGCGAACCGGTTCGGGCTGACCGGCATTCACGACATCAGCAGCCCGGCCGATTTGCGCGTCTATCAGGCGCTGCGCCGACAGGGGCGGCTGACCGCGCGCATCTACAGCATCCTGCCGATTGCCCAGTGGAAATCGCTGGCGGATGCGGGCATTCGTGCCGGCCTCGGCGATGACTGGCTGAAAATCGGCGCGCTGAAGGTGTTTGCGGACGGATCACTGGGCTCCAGCACAGCGCTGTTCTTTGCGCCGTATCTGGATGCACCGGAGACGTCCGGGCTGGCGATGTATCCGGAACCGGAAATCCGTCAGATGATCCTGGACGCCGACCGAGCAGGACTGCAACTGTGCATCCATGCCATCGGCGACCGCGCGAATCGGATGATCTTGGAAGCATATGCGGAAGCGGCGCGGCAGAATCCGGCTTGGGACGGCTCAACGCCGGGTGCGGCGCAGGGTGCAACGCGACGCTGGCGCATCGAGCATGCTCAGCACATCCATCCGGACGACTTTGCCCGATTCGCCCAACTCGGTGTCATCGCTTCCATGCAGCCGTACCACGCGATCGATGATGGTCGTTGGGCAGAAAAGCGGATCGGCGCAGAACGCTGCCGGACCACCTACGCGTTTCGCACCTTGCTCGACGCCGGCGTGGTGCTGGCGTTCGGCTCGGACTGGACGGTGGCGCCACTGAACCCTTTCACAGGCATCTACGCGGCGGTAACCCGGCGCACGCTGGATGGCAAGAATCCGAACGGGTGGTTTCCCGAGCAGAAGATAACGCTGGAAGAAGCCCTGACGGCCTACACGATGGGCTCCGCCTACGCCGAATTTGCTGAAGCCACAAAGGGCACCCTGACTCCAGGAAAACTGGCCGACTTGGTGGTGCTCGATGCCGACCTGTTTGCCATTCCGCCAGAGGCCCTTGCCGATGTGCAGGTGCGGTTCACCGTAGTGGGCGGGCGGGTGGTGTACCGCAACGCACCGTAAGCTCCCCGAGCCGTCGTGCTGGCTAAGCTCGTTCGCCGCGCCAGAGGTCGCTGCGGGCTTCGCGTCGGCGTACGACGCGGAAGCGGTGACCTGAAACGAGCACCTCGGCCGGTCGCGGCCGCGAATTGTAGTTCGAGGCGAGCACCATCCCATAGGCGCCTGCTCCCCGGAGCACCAGCAGGTCACCCGGGCGCACCGGTGGCAACAGCCAGTCTTCCAGAAAACAGTCTCCGGTTTCGCAGGCGGGTCCAACGACGGTCATACGTCGGCGTCGTCCCCGGGAATCCTGCCGCGCAGTGGTGATGGGATGCACGGCGCCATAGAGCGTCGGACGAAGAAAGTCATTCATCGCTGCATCCACGATGACGAACGTTCGATGGCGCATGTTCTTGAGGTAAAGCACGCGGGTCAACAACACTCCGGCATGCGCCACCAGGAACCGACCCGGCTCCAGCAGTAGATGGCAGCCGAGCGGAGCAAAAGCTGCCGATACGGTGCGGGCGTAGTCACGCAAGGCAAACGGTCGCTCGCGCCAGTAGCGCACCCCGATGCCACCCCCGAAATCCAGATAGCGCAACCGAATCCCACAGCGGCCCAGCTCTTCCACGTAGCTCGCCAAACGTCCAGCGGCACGACGGAAAGGATCGATGCGGAGAATCTGCGAGCCGATGTGTGCGCTGATGCCCCGCCAGAGCAACCAGCGGTGCCGGTGGTGACGCAAATAGAGCCGGCGTGCCTCCGGCCAATCCAAACCGAACTTGTGCGTGTGGTGGCCGGTGCGGATGTGCGGATGATCGCCTGCGCGCACATCCGGATTGACCCGCAGACTGACCGGAGCCGACCGCCGAAGCCGAGCGGCCTGTTCGGCCACCAGTTCCAGTTCGGCCTCGGACTCGACGTTCAACAGCAGAATGCCCGCACGGAGGGCTTCGCGGATTTCTTCCCGCGTCTTGCCCACCCCGGAGAACACGATGCGGCTGGGCGCGCCGCCGGCACGACGTACGCGTTCGAGCTCTCCGCCGGAGACGACGTCGAATCCGCTGCCCAGCCGCACGAACAGCCGCAGGATGGCGAGATTCGAATTGGCCTTGACCGCATAGCAAATCGTATGGGGCAGGTTGTGGAAGGCCGCTTCGAGCCGCGCGAAGGCACGCTCGATCGCCGACTGACTGTAGACATAGGCGGGTGTGCCGACAGCAGCAGCGATGCGCTCCAACGCTACCCACTCGGCACACAACTGCCCGCGTCGGTAGCCGAAGTCAACGGCAGTCGGAGTGTTCTGAGAGGAATCAGGGAGCAGGCCGCGGTGGGGCATCGGCAGAGCGCAGTTCACTTCACCTTCAGCACCACTAGGGTGCGATCATCAGCCAGAGCGGCGCTGCCGGCGAAGCCCTCGACCGCGTCCATGATTCGATCCGCGATTTCCGTTGCCGAGGCCGAGGCGTGCGCCAGCAGCAAGTCTCGCAACCGTTCCGTGCCGAACTGTTCGCCGGATTCGCTGGTCGCTTCGGTGAGGCCGTCGGAGTAGAACAGCAGCACGTCGCCCGGGTCCAGCACGAAGGCCAATTCGTCGTAGGCAACGCCCGGTTCGATGCCTACGGGCAGACCCGTCAGGGGGATTTTTTCGCAGCGACCACCATGCAAAAGCATCGGCTGCGCCTGACCGGCATTGGCGATGCGCAGCTTATGCTTGGCACGATTCCAGGTGGCATAGGTCAGGGTCATGAAGCGGCCATCCACACGGCGCTCACAGATCAGATCGTTCAGGCGCTGCAGCAATTCCGCCGGAGGCAGCTTCTGCTGGGCAGCGCTGCGCAAAATTCCGATGGCCACGGCACCATAAAGTGCGGCGGCCGTGCCCTTGCCACTGACGTCCCCGAGCATCACGGCCAACTGCTGCGGGGTGTAGCGGATGAAGTCGTAGAGATCGCCACCCACCTCGCGTGCGGAAAGGTAGCGCGCGGCCAGCTCCACACCGAAGTCTTCGGTGGGCACAGCAGGCAGCAACGCGCCCTGGATGCGCCGCGCCGCTTGCAGCTCACGTTCCATGCGCGCTTCTTCGCGCGCCAACTTTTCGTAGAGGCGAGCATTTTCGATCGAAACGGCCAGTTGGGCAGCCAGAATCGAAAGGGCCTGCTCGTGCTCTTCGGTGAAGTAGTTGAACTCGGGGCTTTCCAGGTCCAGCACGCCGATCACACGGTCTTGAAAGATCATGGGCACGGCCAGCTCGGAACGCGTCTCTGGGTTCAACGGGATGTAGCGCGGGTCTTCGGTGACGTCGGCCACCCGCACGGGTCGGCGTAGCGAAACGGCCGCACCGATGATGCCTTCGCCGGCCACCGCCATGTGACGCTCCACGATGCTTTCCCCGTACTTCACGGTCAGGCGGCGGCGATAGGCCTGCAGACGCTCGTCATACAACAGAATGCTGAAGATCTGGTAGTCGATCACCCGCTTGACCAGCTCCGCGGCGCGCCGGAGCAGCGCTTCGAGGTCCAGGATCGAGCTGCTTTCGCGGCCGATCTCGTTCAACAGCAGCAGAGATTCGGCCTGGCGGCGCGCCCGCTCGTACAGGCGCGCGTTTTCGATGGCGATGGAAATGCGGCTGGCCAACAGGGTCAGGATGTTCTGTTGGTCGCGCGTGAAATCGTCGGGCCGGGAAGACTGAATATCGAGCACGCCGATCACACGTCCCTTGTAGAGCAGCGGCACTGCGAGCTCGGAGCGCACGGTATCGAGCGCATTGATGTAGTTCGGCTCGCGCGAGACATCGGGCACACGCAACGGCTGTCGCGTCTGAGCTACCGTGCCCACGATGCCTTTGCCCAACGGAATGCGCCAATGTTCGACCACTTCGGGACGGTGGCCGATGGCAAAGCGGAAGTACAACTCGCCGGTGCGCTCATCCAGCAGCAAGACGGCGAATACCTCGTAGTCAATCAGCCGCTTGATCAGCGCAGCCGCACGAGAAAGCACCTCGTCGAGATCGAGCGAAGCGTTGATCTCCTCGCCGATCTCGACCAAGGTGGCCAGCACTTCCGCTGGCACATCCAGTTGCAGCTTGTTTTCCGCCGTTTCCATGGTTCTCTGCAGTCCGTGCTTTGCCACAACGGCACGGGCGAGGAGAAATAGCTCCCGCCTGCAGGGCGTTCCGCCAGCACCTTGCACGGCAAACTGCTGCCACGACTGCTTGCGCAGCCGGTTCGATGCCGCAGAACGATTCTGCAGCGGAACTGCACATCAGTATACCCTATTCCCTGGTTGCCCATCGGGCCCATTCGAAAGCCTGGGAGATGCCGGCCTCGTTCGAGGCGGGCAGAAGCTGATCTATTTTTTCGCTGGTTCAGTACATGGCGCGGAAGGACGACGGCGACGAAGCAGCGGAAAGCGCAGCGGAACGACCAGCCGTGCTCGCACGGGCTTCCTCGAGGATACGGACGGAGGCCGAGGCACCGATGCGGGTGGCACCAGCCGCAACCATGCGGCGCAGCTCCTCGAGCGAACGGATGCCGCCGGCAGCCTTGACGCCCATTTCCGGGCCCACCACGCAGCGCATCAGAGCCACATCTTCGGCTGTAGCGCCACCCGGTCCGAAACCAGTCGAAGTCTTTACAAAATCGGCGCCAGCACGCTTGCTGGCGAGGCAAGCACGCACTTTTTCCTCCAGGGTCAACAACGCCGTCTCCAGGATGACCTTGCAGACTGCACCGGTGTGGTGGCAGGCTTCGACGACGCCGCGGATGTCGCTTTCGACGACTTCGTCCTGGCCGGACTTCAGCGCGCCGATGTTCAGGACCATGTCCACTTCTTCAGCGCCGAGCTTGAGCACCTGCTCGGTTTCGTAGAGTTTCACCTGCGGCAGTGTGGCCCCGAGCGGAAATCCCACGACCGTGCACACGCGCACACGGGAGCCGCGAACCCGCTCAGCGGCCAGTGGAACGTACCAGGGGTTGACCACCACCGAAGCGAAACCGAACCGCAGCGCTTCTTGGCAGAGCCGTTCGATGTCGTCGCGGGTGGCTTCTGGCCGCAGCAAGGTATGGTCGATCAGAGGGGCCAGCTCGGCATCCACGGTGCCGATGGGCGCGCTGGCCGAGAGGCGGTCGGCTCCAGCGGCAATGACCTGTTTGGCACGGCGGGCGCAGCGTTCGATGCAGCGCTGATCGCAGTCCGGGCACGGGGCTTCATCGGATTCTGCCCGGGCCAGGGCCGCCCCGCTGCTGCCGAGATAGTCCAATACTTCCTCGGCGACAGCGCGAATGAGCTGTTCGAGCTCGTGTGGCTGCATGGTGTCGTCTCTGGCGAACTGCGATCTGCTCAACGGTACTCGTGCGCCCGCAGCTCGATCGCGCGGATTTTTTCGACGCGACGCTGATGCCGTCCACCAGCGAACGGTGTCTCGAGCCAGACCGCCACAATTTCCCGAGCCAGTTCGCGGGAAATCAGGCGCGCGCCCAGCGCAAGGATGTTGGCATCGTTGTGCTCGCGACTGTTCCGCGCGGTGATGCGATCATAACAGAGTGCGGCGCGCGCACCGGGCAGCTTGTTGGCGGCAATCGCACTGCCGATACCAGCACCGTCGATCACGATACCCCGCCACGCTTCACCCCGCACGACGGCGCGGGCGACGGCTTCGGCCGTGTCTGGGTAATCGGCCGGCTCGGCGCTGTGCGTGCCCAGGTCCAGCACCGAGTATCCCGCATCGCGGAGCAGGCCGAGCAAATACTGCTTCAGTTCGAAGCCGGCGTGGTCGGCGCCGATCGCCACGACCCGCGCCTGGGGTCCGGCCACTCCGTCCGGTTCCGCCAGCCGGATCGTGATGCCGCGTCGTTCGGCTTCCTCGCGCGCCAGCGGAGTGATCAGTGTCCCCGGCGGGATGCAGACTTCGCCGCCGTCCGGGATCCCGTCCAGGTCACTGGCCGTCAGCACGCTGCGCGGCATGGCTTACTCCGGTGGTTGCGACAGCACGCAGACGTCCCTCAGATTGCGATAGCGTTCTGCGTAATCCAGGCCGTAGCCGACGACAAATTCGTTCGGAATCTCGAACCCCAGATAGTGGGCTTGCACCTGCGGGATGATGCGGCGCGAGGGCTTGTCCAGCAGGGCGGCGATCCGGAGCGTGCGCGGTTTGCGCTGTTCGAGAATCCGGCAGAGGTAGTTCAGGGTCAGGCCGGTGTCCAGAATATCCTCGACCAAAATGACGTTCAGGCCCTCGATACTCGTGTCCAAATCCTTCAGTAGACGCACCTGACCGGAAGACTGTTTTCCTTTGCCATAACTGGCTACGGCCATGAAGTCCAGCGAGACGTCCAGATGAATTTCGCGGATCAGATCGCTGAGGAAGATACAGGCACCTTTCAGCACACCGATCAGATGCACGCGCTGCCCCTGGAAGTCGCGCTCGATCTGCCGCGCAATGCGCCGAACGGCCCGCTGAATTTCGGCCTGACGAATCAGCACTTTCAGCTCTTTTCGGCGGCGGGTGGCCACGATGGCAGGGCTCCTCAGCAATTCGCAGAAACAGGCGCGTACTCTAACGCACTGCACCAGCCTTGACAAGCCGGGCCCTGGACGCAACCGGTACAGCAGAGGCCGAGTTCGGTGGGCGACCCGCAGACAGGCCGGTTTTTTCATAGCTCTGTGATGACGTTTTCATCGGCCGGTAATCCACAGCCGGTAGCCTTGACAGGCTCACATTCGAACCCTAGAGTAACGCTGAATCGGATGTGAGCAGGAACGGAACGCGCTGCCCGGGCCTTCAGTCAAAAGCTCCTGCAAAACCCCAGAACCCGGACAGCAGCGTGCCGCAAAGAAAATGCACATCTCGTGGATGGGGCAGGAGGAAAAATGCACTCACAGAAACGAAAGCGAAATGGGGTGTTGTGTCTGCTGGCCGCGCTGGGGTTAGCGCTCGGCGTCGTGGCAACTGCATCAGCACAAACCGCGGGAACCGGTCAAATCAACGGCACGGTGACGGACCCCGGCGGCCTTGTGGTGCCAGAAGCCGAAGTGATCGTTCGGAACGTGAGCACCGGCGCCGCGATCCGGTTGACCACGACGGAAGCAGGCCGATTTGCTGCACCGTTTTTGCAGCCCGGCCGCTACGAGGTGACCGTGCGCAAGGAAGGCTTTGCCGAGGTGAAACGGGAGAACATCACCGTAGAGGTGGGCCAGACAGTCACGCTGGACCTGGAGCTGCCGCTGCGGGAAGCGCGGGAGACGGTGGTGGTCACCACGGAGCTGCCGCTGGTGGAAACCGAAAAGTTCGAAGTCAGCCAAATCATCGGTGAGCGGGCGCTCGAGAACATTCCGTTGAACGGCCGCCGCTGGGACAACCTGGTGCTGTTGACCCCGGGGGTAAGCGAAGACGGTGGCTTCGGCGGCATCAGTTTTCGCGGGATCAACTCCCTGTACAACAACAACATGGTGGACGGCGCGGACAACAACCAGGCGTTCTTCAGCGAAGCGCGCGGGCGCACCCGCATCGCCTATGGCTACAGCCTGAACGCGATCAAAGAATTTCAGGTGCAGACCGCGGCCTACAGTGCAGAATACGGACGTGCGGCCGGCGGGATTGTGAACGCGGTTACTCGCTCGGGCAGCAATGTGCTTCACGGCGATTTCTTCTATTTCATCCGCGATGACCTGTGGCTGGCGCGCGACCCGATCGCCAATGCCAGCGGGCAGCCCAAACCCGACGAGCGCCGGCAGCAGTTCGGTGGTTCCTTGAGCGGTCCTCTGGTTCCTGACAAACTTTTCTTTTTCCTGAACTACGACCAGCAGAAACGGAATTTCCCGGCAGTGATCATTCCCTTCAACGCCAACTTCTTCAACACATCGGATCCGACCTCGCAGGCGGCCCGTTGCACCCACCCGCGCTGTCCAGAGGTTCTGGCTGCGTTGGCCGCGATAACCAATACCATCGCTCCGCGCAAGGGCGATCAGTACCTGGGCCTGGCCAAGCTCGACTATCAGTTGGATCCGAGCAACCGCATCAGCGGTGTGTTCAACATTCTGCGCTGGAAATCCCCGAACGGCATTCTGACCTCGCCAGTGCTGACCTCGACAGCACTGGCCAACGGCACCGACCTGGTGGACAACGAATTCCTGACGGTCACCTGGACCTACGTGATCACTCCCAATGTGGTCAACGAAGCCCGTTTCCAGTACGGACGGGATTTCGAACGGCAGACGCCGAATGCTTCGGGACCTTCGTTCATCATCTCCGGCGCGGCGAACTTTGGCATGCCTAATTTCCTGCCTCGCGGCGCCTTCCCGAACGAGAAGCGTTTCCAATGGACCGATAACGTCAGCTATCTGCGAGGCCGCCATCAGTTCAAATTCGGTCTCGACATCAATCACGTCCGCGACAATCTCCAGAACCTGTTCCAGGGCGGCGGCGTGTACAACTACTCGGGAACCACAGCGCTGAACAACTTCGTCAGCGACATTTTCGACGGGACCCGCCGCTACTCCAGCTTCGTGCAGACCGTGGACCCGATTACGGGCAGCGGCAAAGGCTTCTTCACCACGAACGACTACAACTTCTACATCCAAGACAACATCAAGCTGCTGCCCTCGCTGACCATCAACCTCGGCCTTCGCTACGAGCTGCAGGACATGCCCAAGGTTGTGCAGGCCAACCCGGCCGTGCCGGAGACAGCTCGCCTGAATACCGACACGAACAACTGGGGCCCGCGCTTCGGCTTTGCCTGGAGCTTGGGTGGAGCACAGAAAACGGCGCTGCGCGGCGGCTACGGCATCTACTACGGCCGCACGCAGAACAGCTCGATTTTCGTGCACCTGTTCCAGAACGGCGTCTTCCAGCAGTTGTTCAGCTTCACGCCGAGCACGCCGGGTGCCCCGATTGCGCCGAATGTGGTTTTCCCACTGCCCGACACGGCCCCCCCGTTTGGTCCGATCTTCGGTACCAGCGGACCGGTGCCGCGGAACACCTTCAACAGCTTGGAAGAGTTTCTGGCGGCGTTTCCCAACGCGCAGGGCAGAGCCGTTGTCGACGTGCTGGCCCCGGATTTCGTCAACCCGATCGTGCACCAGTACGACCTGGCAGTCGAGCGCGAACTGTTCTGGAACATGAGCGTATCGCTCAGTTATGTGGGCTCGCGCGGCCAGCGCCTGCCGGTGTTCGTGGATGCGAACCTGCCCCGGCCAGATACCACCGCCACCTATGCCGTGCTGGACTCCACGAACAATCTGGTGCGCACCTTCCAGGTGCCGTTCTGGTCTGGCGCGGTGCCGCGACCGAACCCGCGCGTGGGCGTGATCCTGATGGGAAAGAGCGTGATCAACTCCTGGTATAACGGCATGTTGCTGCGCGTGCGGCGTCGTGGCGAACGCTTCTTCTTCGACGCGAACTTCACTTGGTCGCAGGCCCGGGACAACGGTCAGGTGGCTGGCGTGAACGGCACGTTTGCCGGGACGACCAACCCGTTGAACCCCTTCGATCTGCGCTCTGAATACGGTCTGTCGGACATTGACATTCGTCGCCGTTTCATCTTCCACGCCACCTGGGTGATGCCTTGGGGCGACTACACAGACAACGCCGGCTTGAAAGCCATCCTCGGTGGCTGGCGTGCATCGGGGGTCATCCGTGTGCAGGATGGACGCCCGGTGGAAGCGCAGATGGGCAGCCGTCCTTCCTGTGCCTTCAACGGCGGCCTGACCTGTGCCGTGATCAGCAGCACCGGCGGACCCGTCAACGGTCGCGTGCCGTTCATCCCGCGGAACACGCTGTTCACGACGCCGGCGTTGAAGGTCGTGGACTTGCGCATCACCCGCGAGTTCCGGTTGACGGAAAAAAGCACGTTCGAATTCCTCTGGGAAGCTTTCAATCTGTTCAACCATACGAACGGCTTCTCCGTGGACAATCGGATGTTCTTCTTTGCATCGCCGAGCACGAATCCGGCTGCTGCCTGCAACGCCAGCCGGCTGGGCATTTCGGCGGGCGACTTCCGTGGTTGCCTGACACCAAACAACTCCTTCCTCGCCGTGCGGAGCACCAGCAACACGTTGTACACGGCGCGTCAAATGCAGTTCGGCGCACGCATCCGCTTCTAGTTCACGTACACAAAACCACTCGGGGTGTCACACCTCCCTTCGGAGGAGGGGCGGCACCCCGACTTTTTGTCTCCGAGGGGCAGCCCAGGCAATGCACCGGTCTCTGCTATACTGGCGGGGATGCTGGCCCGAAAGCTCTGCGTGTTCTGTACAACTCTGTACGTGCTGCTGGTCACTGCGACGCCGAGCCGGTGGCCGGTGGTCTATCTCTCTTGGGAAGAAGCGTACAGCGTGCTGGAGCATTTCCGCGAGCAGTTGCCTGCCGAACTGCGCTCGTTCGAACCAGACGCAACATCCGCCTGGGATGCCTGGGTCCGGGCACTCGATGCCGAAATCCGCGCTCGAGTGACTGCTGGAGAGGAGGAGTCGCTGGTCAACCTGGTCCTTTTCGGCACCAGTTTCACGAACCAGCGGCGGGTCACTCCGGCGGACCTGTTGGCGGGAAACCCTGTGGGCGCAACCGACGAGGCTGCGCGCGAAGCAGGCCGGCAGTTCGGCCTGCTCCTGCGTGCCCGCATGGACGATTTTCTGCGTGCGCTCGCTCAGCCAGAGGGAAACGAACGACTCGTGATCGCCCGCCGACTGTTGCAGGCAAAAGGTTTCGATGTCACTGTCCCGGAAACGCACGACGCCATTCGCCGGTATTTGCTGGCGGTGTTTGTTCGCATCAGCCAGCAGCAGGCACACTATGCCGAGCTGCTGGCCACCGCCCGTGCGCTGGATGAGCCCACGCAGCAGTTCATCGAACGCTCGCAACTTTTCCGCGACCGCGGTCTTTCGGTGGACACCTCGCTGATGCCGAACTTTGCGATTCAGGAATCGCTGGCGGAGCTGCGCGACCGCGGCCTGCTTGCCCAACACAGCGTGCAGCGCGTGGCAGTGCTGGGGCCGGGACTGGACTTTGCCGACAAGCAAACGGCATACGATTTCTATCCGTTGCAGTCCCTGCAGCCGGTGGCCGTGGTGGATTCGTTGCGTCGGCTCGGCCTGGCTGTGGCCGGCAAGGTGGATGTGGTGACGCTGGACATCAATCCACAGGTCAATGCCCACCTGACCCAAGCACAACAGGCTGCCCGCCGAGGACACCCTTACACCATCCAGCTTCCACGCGACCCACACGTTCGCTGGAACCCCGATTTCATCGCTTACTGGCGGTCGTTCGGAGATCAAGTCGGGGTGCCAGCAACACCTGTGCGTGTGCCGCCTGCGCTGGCCGGATTGCAGATTCGCGCCGTGCGGGTGCAGCCAGAGGTGATCGCACGGATCGAACCTGTAGATTTGAACATCGTCGTGCAGCGGCTGGCCCTGGATGCCACTCAAGAGGGCTTCGACCTGATAGTGGCCACCAATATCCTGGTGTATTACGACGCGTTCGAACAGAGCCTGGCGCTGGCGAATCTAGCCCGCATGCTGCGCCCGGGCGGACTGCTGCTTTCCAATAATGCTGTGCCCGAGGTTCCCGGGATGGGCATTCGATCGGTGGGCTATCGCACCACGGTTTATTCGGACCGCCCGGACGACGGCGATCACATCGTCTGGTACCAGAAAATCGCTTCCCGCAGCGAACGCTGAGTGCGGAGAAAAAAGTCTTAATTCCGACGGCGCAGCTCAGCGAGCGCCTTGTCTGCCCGAGCTGCGTACGGCCCCTGCGGCTCCAGTCGAAGATAGGTCTCCAGGGCCACGATGGCTTTTTCGTTCTGTCCCAATCCGGAGTAGAGGTCGGCCAGCAGCAGGTGCACTTTCGGAGGTGCGTTGGATTTGGAGCGGGCGAGTTCAGCATATTCGAGGGCCTGCACCCAGTTGTCTCGCCCGACCAAGCAGCGGGCCAGCTCGAACGGCCACTGCCAACCATCGGGGTCCAGTTCCATGGCCCGACGCAACAATTGCTCGGCTTCGTCGAACCGCCGTTGCGCGATGAGCAACACGGCCAGCGGATAATACGGGTACAGGTAATTTGGATTCAGTTCGAGTGCTTTTCGAAATGCCGTTTCGGCATCGCTGTTCCGCTTCAGCTCCCAGTAAGCGGTTCCCATCATGAAGTAGGCTTCGTAATACTCCGGAGCTTCGCGAATGGCCTGCCGGAAGTGTTCCAGGCTTTCCAGCGGCTTTTTCTTCGTTTGGAGCGATTCCAGTCCGCGGCGAAACGCTTTCACGGCACCTTCGGGCAGCGAAAGCATACGAAGTGAAATGGCCTGGCCCGAGGGCGTCGCAGGAAGCTGCTGGATACGCATCAGGGGAACGCTCACGTCGCGGGAGTAGTCACCGCGACGAATATCCACATGGACCTCGACCCTGTGGTATCCCTCGGCTTGGACGCGGACCCAGTAGGAACTGGGCACCAGGCGCGGGAAACTGACGCGACCGGTTCCGTCGGTGAATGCCAAGGCAAGAATTCCGTCGGGGAAACGGAGCAATTCGACGCGGGCGCGGTCCACGGGCGATTCCGCCTGCTGGTCATAGACCCGCACATGCAAATCTACGAATTGGCCCTGAGGACGTTCCTGGGCAGCCGCCGGCGCCACGACCATCGCCCACAGGAGGAAAAACATAAACACTAGGCAGGTCAGCCAGCCTTGCGGAAGGCAGCGCAGGGAACGCATCACAGCCTCCGTGCCATGGAAAACGAATGAGCGGTTTCACACTACTCCGACGCGTTTCGAAAATCAACCGGCAATTTGCAGAAAAAAAACCGGGGAGCCCGCAGGCTCCCCGGGAAGTCAGTTTTTCAAAACGGCGTTTAGAAGATGAGCTTCAACGCCATCTGGATGTTGCGACGTCCGTCCTTGCGCGCGGACACGAAGCCGTTGTTGACTTCGGCCGAGCTACCGAGCACGAACAGGTTCGCATGGTTGAAGGCGTTGAAGAACTCGGCCCGGTACTGGAGCGAGAAGCGTTCCGTGATCTGCGTGGTCTTCATGATGCCGATGTCGAAGTTCCACGCACCCGGACCCCGGAACCAGTTCCGCGGCGTCATGTTGGCCGGGAATGGCCCGAACTCGCCGTTTTGCGTAATCGGGTGCACGTAAGTGCCCACCGATCCCGCCGGGATGTCAATGTAGCGGAACTCCGCCGGTGTACCCGAAGCCGGCGGGTTGTCCGAACCCTCGCGAGCAATCGGACCCGCCAGCACCAACCGCGGGCAGACCGCAAAGAAGGCGAACGTGCAATCCCAGATGGAGAACGGCGAACCGGTGCTGGCCGTGAAGATTGGGCTCAACTGCCAGCCATGCAGCACGCGCCGCCACACGCCCGTGGTGTTCCGTGCAAACGGAACCTCCCAGATGCCACTGATGACGACGCGGTGCCGGATGTCGAACGCGGCGTTGCCGCGGTCCACCTTGGGATCGAACGGATCGAGCAGACCCAGGTTGAAGTCGTTGCTGCTCTCACTGAACGTGGAGCTGGTGTTATCGAACGTATGGGCCCAAGTGTAGTTCGTGCGCAGCGTGAGCCCAGTGTTCGCGAAGTTGTTCAACTCCACGCGCAGGTTGAAGGCATTGTGCAGCGACTCACCCTGCTGCCCGCGCCGGTTCAGGTTCGAGTACTGGTTCAACCGGGTCTCCGGGATGCCGTCTCCGTTGCCGTCGATCAACTGCGTGGTCAGGCGGTCGCGGCATCCAGTCGGACCACCTGCCTGGCACGGAATGCCTCGGAAGACGTTGCCGGAACCCGGCCGGTTCGGGTCAGTGAGCGAATAGAGGTCCTCGCCCTTGGAACCGGAATACTCGAGCGCTACGAGGAAGTTCTTCCACCACTCGCGCTCCAGCGACAGGCTCCAGAAGTGGGCGTAGGCCGTCCGGATGTTCGAATCCACGTTCCGCAGGCTGACCGGCGGCAATGCCTTCGTGCCACTCGACCCAGCCAGCGGGCCCAGAATGTCGGTCGAAATCGGGATGTTCCCCGGCACGTCCACGCCGGAGATGATCGAGACGACCGCATAGTTGGGCGGGTTCTGGATCACGTTGAAGGTCACGTTGCCGAAGTTCCGTTCGTAGGCGATGCCGTAGCCACCGCGCAGGCTGGTGCGCCCGTCACCGAAGATGTCCCAGGCGAAGCCGACGCGCGGGGCGAAGTTGTTCCAGTCTTTGCGCCACAGACCGCCGATCGGGCTGAGCGGAGCGATCGAAACGCTGCCGCCGGCGATGCGGTCAAAGATGGAACCGGTCACGGCATCGTAGTAGTTCGAGTCGAGCCGCGGGTCTTTGTTGTGCTGCACGCCGAAGTACTCCCAGCGGAGGCCAAGGTTCAGCGTGAAGGTCCGCGACACGCGCCAAGAATCCTGCCCGTAGAAGGCAAATTCATGGTAGCGGTTGCTGCGGCTGAAGCTCGGCTGTCCGACGGGCAGCGTGAGCGTTCCCGTGGGATCGATTTCCGAACCGGTGACCAGACCGTCCCCGTCCAGGTCACGCCCGCACGGTTGCCCCGCAATCAGCGGGAACCGGCACGGAAATTTACCCTGCGGGTCCACGGCCGACTGGAACGACAGCAACACACCGTTCAAGAAGGCGTCCATTGCGTTCGGCAGGTTCGAACCGAGCGTCAGCGACGGGTTGGCGTACGCACCAAAGGTCCGGTTGTCCTGAATGTACACATAGGAACCGCCGAACCGGAACTGGTGCGAGCCGAGGGTGTAGCTGACGTCTTCGTATACCTGGCCGAAATTCTGCGGGCCACCGAACGGGATGCCCACACCCGGGTTGAACGGCAGATAGCCGGGCAGGGCGGTCAGTGTACCTTCGACACGCGTCTGTACGCTACGGAAGAAAAGCGTCGGCACGTTCGGGAACTGCCCGAGCGGCTGTTCCTGATTCAGTCGGTTGAACACGATCTTCGACTGGCTGACCAGACGCGGGTTGAAGGTGTGGGTGACGGAAATCAGAACGTTGTTGTTGAAGGTGGTTGCTCCGGTATCGAATCCCTGATACGGGCTGTTCGCATTGCTGCCCTCCAGGAATTCCTGGTCTTCCAGAGCGTATCGGCCGTAGACCTGCGTGTTCGGGCTCACGATCCAGTCAATGCGGCCAACTAGCGAGTAGGTGTTCTGCGGATCACCGCCACCGGCGTTCGTCGGCACGGAATACTGGACGCGATCGAACATCGGGAACCCGACCGGCAGGGATGCACAGGGACCCGAGGCGTTACATACCGTTGTCCCGCCGATCTGTGTCGCGTTGGTCTTGGTCAGTGTGTTGAGCACGGTCAGATTCGATTTGCGGGTGCCCAGTGTGCTGAAGAAGTTCTGGGTGTTCGCGTTTGCTGCAGCAATCAACTGGGGCGTCGGCACCAATGCGATCACCCGGCCGAAGCTGCGCACCCGAGTCCATTCCGTGCTCTGGAAGAAGAACAGCTTGTCTCGCACGATTGGCCCACCCACCGAATAGCCGAACTGGTTGCGGGTGAACCGGGTCTTCGGCAGACCAAAGGCGTTGTTGACGAAGCTGTTCGAGGTCAGCGCGGAATAGCGGCCAAACCAATAGGCGGTACCGTGGATCTCATTCGACCCCGACTTGGTGGCCACGTTGACAATCCCACCCGAGGCGCGGCCGAATTCCGCGGTGAAGTTGTTGGTCAGCAAGCTGAATTCCTGCACGGAATCGAGCGGAACCGCTTGGCCGACTGTGGCAGTGAATTCGTCGCTGTTGGTGGCACCATCGAGCAGAATGGCCGTCGAAGCTGCCCGCAGACCATTGATAGCTACGCCAACGCCCCGTCCGCTCGGGTCGGCTTCGGAAACGTTGCCGGCCGTGGCAGCCAAGGCGTAGGGGTTGCGGGTCAGTGTGGGCAGTTCGGTGATTTTCTTCGAGTCGATCACCTGGCCCAGGGTCTGGTCCGCGGTGTTGACGACCACACCCGCTGCGGCCCGAACCTCGACGGTTTCCACTGCCCGTTCGACTTCGAGTTGCGCATTCACGGTCACGCGTGCACCGACCGTAACCTGTACGCGCTGCAACCAGCTCGCAAAACCGGTTGCGTTGACGCGAATGTCGTAAATCCCAGGCAGCAGGTTCGGGATCACATAGACCCCGCTCTCGTTGGTGCGGGTGGAGCGCTCTGCACCGGTGGCTACCGACTTTGCCACCACCTGTGCATCAGGCACCACCGCCCCGGAAGGGTCCGTCACGACGCCCGTAACCGTGCCAGTCTCCGCCTGCGCTTGAGCGCTAGGAGCCAGCACGAACGAAAGCGCCGCCAAGGACAAGAATATCAGGAACTTACGCATAAGGGTTAACTTTCCTCCTTGCCTGACATTGAATGCAACTTGAATATTAGGTGGAAGTTAAGTCCACTGGCTTAGGCAAGAAACGACCTGACAGCAGACCAACAGGTTTGAAGCTAACTCCCACCCCAACAAAAGATTCTGCAAGTGCAAGACCATTCACACAATTAAATTATCTTATTGAATAAAAAGAACTTATATTTGCAAATTCGAGTTTCTACCAGAAAAATTCCTGAATTTTATTCTGAAAAACATAATCCAATACAAAATTTTGTATTTTCCAAAATGGGAATCGCATAGTCTCGCATGGTCAATCATTAGACTTTGGCGAGTCGAATTCAAAAAGTTCAAGCACAAGGAGGGCGGACAATCCAGTGGCAGGAAAGCAACTTTGAAAGCAGCAGAATGCCCAGTCAATGCCCGGCTCTATCACAAGGCTGCCGAAGCTTGCGGGCTGATTCTACTCGAGCATTGCGCTAGGATAGCCACCGATGGCGAAAATTTTGCAAATGCCAGGCCCGCACGGTGAGGAAGAAAGCCTTCACCTGAATCCCGAGCAGCACGATGCGGTGGTGCACGGTGAAGGTCCCCTGCTCGTGGTGGCCGGAGCCGGAACGGGCAAGACGCGTGTCATCACGGAGCGGATTCGGCATCTCTTGCTCTCGCAACCCGAGTTGCCCGGTGAAGCGATCTTAGGGCTCACTTTCACCGAGAAAGCAGCAGACGAGATGAAGCATCGCGTGGTGCGCTCGGCCGGTGAACGGGGCGAGCGCGTCTGGCTGGGGACCTACCACGCGTTCTGTCACCATCTGCTGACGCAACTCAACCCCGCACTTCATGTACTCGACGAAGTGGACTACTGGATTCTGCTGCGGCGAAACCTGTCGCGCCTGCAGTTGAAACACTATTTCAAGCTGGCCGAGCCAGGACGATTTCTGAGCGACTTCACGCAGTTTTTCTCGCGCTGCCAGGACGAACTGGTCACACCGGAAGAATATCAACAGTACGTGGACGAGCTGGCCCGGAACTTCGCACGAGAGCAGAAGCGTCTGGACGCGGAAACTCGCGCAGCGCGCCAGGAAGAGCTGGCCCGCCAGCAAGAAGTCGCTCGCGCGTTCCTCGAAAGCGAACGGATGCTGCGAGAGCGGAATCTGGTAACTTTTGGCGGGCTGCTCTTGCGCGCGGTGATGGAGCTGCGCACCAACCCCGATCTGCTCCACCTGCTGCAGCAACGCTACCGCTACATCCTGGTGGACGAATTCCAGGACAGCAACATTGCGCAGATCGAATTGCTCTGGCTGCTGGCGGGAGACCGGCGCAACATCGTCGCTGTCGGCGACGACGACCAGGCCATCTACCGATTCCGTGGCGCGTCTTTCGGGAGCTTCAAGCTGTTCATGGAAAAGTTCGCTGTGGGGAACCCGCGGCCAGCGAAGAAGCACATTGCGCTGCGGCAGAACTACCGTTCGACGCAGCGTATTCTGCGCGTGGCTGGAACGGTAATCCGCCAGAACCGCGATCGCTATCTTCCCGACAAAGAGCTGTTCACCAAGAATCCGCCCGGAGTGCCGGTTCGCATCGTGGAATTCGAGGATGCGGAAAAAGAAGCCCTCTGGGTGGTCAGCGAGCTGGAACGATTGCACGCCGAAGGGCGTTCTTGGAGCGAGATGGCGGTACTCTACCGGATGCACACGCACCGCGAGCGCTTGGTCGCCGAATTGCGTCGTCGTGGTCTTCCTTTCGTGATTCGCAACCTTTCCATTCTGGAGAATCCTCTGGTGCGCGATGTGATCGCCTATCTGCGGCTGGTGGACAACCCGGCCGACAACGTCGCTTGCGCGCGGGTGCTGGCGGCGCCTGCCTGGGGACTGCAGCCAGCCGACCTGGTTCGTCTTGTGCAGCGTACCGACCGTAGCCGCGGACGCAGTCTTTGGGCGGTGCTGGCCGAAGCGCAAAACGAATTGCCGGAGTTCCGGCCCAGTGCGCGCGTCAGCGAGCTGCAGCAGTGGATCGACACACTGCACAGCCGTGCTTCGGTGACTTCCACAAGCACCCTCGTCGGATCGCTGCTGGATGGTCTGCACCTGAACCTGCTGCCTACGGACCCGGATCGCCGCTACCTAGATCGGCTGCTGCGTTTCATCACCGAGTGGGAACGAAAAAGCGAAACGAAAAAACTGGCGGAGCTGATCGAATACCTCGGATACTTCGAGGAAGCCAACGCCATCCTGGCCCTCGAAGAAGAATTCCCGGGCGACGCCGTGCAGTTGATGACTGTCCATGGGGCCAAGGGATTGGAGTTTCCGTACGTGTTCCTGCTTCGGCTCTCCAAGGACGCTTTCCCGGCCCGGCCGCGCCAGCCAGTGCTGGAGTTTCCGACTGCACTGATGAAGGAAGCCCTGCCGGAAGGCAACGCGCACATCCAGGAGGAGCGCCGGCTGTTCTACGTGGCCCTGACGCGCGCACAACGCGAACTGACGCTGACGACAGTGGTCAACCGGCGCATCAAGCCCTCGCCCTTTCTCGAGGACATCCTGATGAACGCAGAGCTGGTGGCTCGGAACGACGTCGTGCGCCTGACGCCGACGGTGGCGCCGGCGCCGCCCCGCAAGACGCAGCTTTTCCCGCGCCGTGGGCCGGGGTCTCGCGTGGACTCGCGTATCGGGGAGTGGGCGCAGCACTTTCACCCGCCCGTGCCGGAACCGCTGCAGTTGAGTGCTTCCGCGATCGACACCTATGACCGCTGTCCGATGAAGTACCTGTTCGGTCATGTGTGGGGGCTTTCCGGCGGGCCGCAGGCTGCAGTGACGTTCGGCAACCTGATGCACACGACGATCAAAGAATTCGTGGCCCGAGTGCACAAAGGATTCCGTCCCGAATTTTCTGAGGTGCAGGAAATTTACGAACGGAACTGGTCCGACGCGGGCTTCCGCGATACCTACCAGCGCGAAGAGTACAGAAAAGCCGGGCTCGAACAGTTGCGTGCCTTCTGCCAGAGCTACCTGGCGGCGCCGCCGCGGGTGGTGGCCCAGGAACGCCGCTTTGAACTGGCTCTGGATCGCGATGTCGTCGTCACTGGACGAATCGACCAGATCAACCGCGCGGGCAACCGCAAACAGGTGGAAATTGTCGACTACAAAACAGGCAACCCGCAGGACCAAAAGACGGCCGACCGGAGTCTGCAACTCAGCCTGTACGCGCTCGGCGCCCGCGAGGTGCTGGGCTATGAGCCGGTGCGACTGACCTTCTACAATCTGACCACGAACGAAGCCGTTTCCACCACGCGCAGCACCGAAGCGCTGGCCGAAGCCGAACAGCGGGTGCTCGAAGTCGCTGAAGAGATTCGGGCACAGCATTTTCCCGCACGGCCTGGCTTCGTCTGTCGCACCTGCGAGTTTCAGCCGATCTGCCCGGAACACGAGCAGCCGGAGTTATCGGCACCGACACCCGACCCCACGGAATCGACTGCATAACAACAGCACCGCGAAACACCCGGCGAAAGGTCCATGCAGAAAAAAAAAAAACGGGGCGCGCGGCGCGCGCCCCTCTGGAGGTGTACTGTCGAAGGCTGCTCAGCGCTTGCTGCCCTTCTTCGCGGTCTTGGCAGCCTTTTTTGCTTTCTTGGCCATCGCGCATTGTCTCCTTTGTTCTTTTCCCCTCGGAGCGCGAACGAATCGCTCGACGAACTGCGAGCGTGCGCTCCGGATTGTTCTATACGGTCAGCTCCGAGTGATGTCAAGAAGAAATTGCGTGCGTGACGGACCGAAACCACCTCAGGGAGCGCTGCTTCCGGCTGCTCCGCTGAGGAAGTAGCCTTCGCGTGCGAGCACGGTCAAATTCGGGCGGCGCACGCGGACTTCGATTGCATGGTAGTCGCGGGTGCGGTCGGTGTTTCGGGGCACATAGCCGAGTGTGTACGCGTAGCGAGCCTGTTCGGTAATCCGGCCGTAGGCATTTTCCAGCGCAGCTCGATTTTCGGCATAGAAAACTTCGCCACCGGTGCGCGCGGCATAGCGTTCCAACACCTCAGCCCGTCCGCGCAAAAGACCCGGATTGGTGCCGACCGCGTACACCGTGATCCCCTGATGGAGCAGTTCGCGCACCACGTGATCGAATGGCATCCGGCTCTCGCGAGAGACGGCTCCGTCGGTGATGACCAAAATGATTTTCCGTTGCTCCGCAGCGGGTTCCTGCAGCAGCCGTGCCGCTTCGTAGAGGGCGTCATGAAGATTTTTCCCGTCGCCGCCCAGCAGGCCGATTCGTCGCGGTGGCGGAGCCGCGCCCGGGTTCGCATCCACGCGGGGTGGCTGGGCCTGCGAGCCGCCGCGTTCCGAGGCTTCCGCCGAAAGTTTCAGGGCGCGGAGTCGTTCGTAGAGCTGATCGTTGTCAGAAAGAAATTCCGACTCCTGGCGAAAAGAAAACTCAAAAGAGGCCAGCGCCACCAGATCGAATGGGCCAAAGCCCCCTGCGATGGCACCGAGCGACTGCTGCACCGTTTCCGCCTGTCGCGGGCGCAACGCGTTATCGAGCAGCACGACTGCTTTCAACGGTCGCGGATCCGTGCTGAACAGGGTAATCTCTTGCTCGACATCATCTTCCAGAATGCGGAAGTCTTCCCGGCGAAGTTCGTGCAGGAATTCCCCATCGGCGGTTTTCACGGTAACAGGAACTATCACGAGCGCCGGTTCTGCCGAGGGGACGGGCGGGTTCTGGACGTCGGCGGGGGAACCAGCCAGCAGCGCCGCCAGCAAAAGCATTCCGAAATACATCCAACTCTGCATACAATCAGCTTCGATGCCGTCCGAGAAGCGGATGTTGGTGGACACCGCACGGCTGGACGATAGCTCGCGGTTCCAAGCATCCTTTCCCGCGGGGACGGCATCGCGTTTGCTGCCGGAGAAAATTATACCGTGAGTGCCAGAAAAACTTCGGCTGCGGTGAGGCAAGCGATTCTGGCGGCCGCGGTGTGTGTGATTCTGACCGGACCGACTCTCGTTCCACAGGCCGGGTCTATGACCTTGCAGGAGCCGCAGGAACCGATTCGTGCCGAAGCGCGTCTGGTCCATCTGTTTGTCACGGTTCGCGACCGGAACCAGCGGATCGTGACCGACCTCACTGCGAAGGATTTCCGTGTCTTCGAGGATGGTCAGGAACAGAAGATCGAGTTTTTCTCGCGCGAGCTTTCCCTGCCAATCACCCTGGGAGTGTTGCTGGATACCAGCATCAGTGTTCAAAGCGTTCTCGAGGAGGAAAAGCAAGCCGCAATCCGGTTCCTTCAGCGGGTGCTGCGTCACGGCGACCTGGTGCTGGTGATCAGCTTCGATGTGAATGTGGACCTGCTGAGCGATTTCACCGACTCGCTCGCACAGCTCGAAGGCGCTATTCAGCGCTCGAAGATCAACGCCCCGCTGCCCGAAGGTCCGGTGCCGCGCTCACAACCCCTGGGCACCCGCCTGTACGACGCTATCTGGCTGGCCTGCCAAGAAAAACTGCGGCGTGAAGCCGGGCGCAAGGCGCTGCTCATCCTTTCGGACGCGGTGGATGCCGGCAGCCAGATGCGGCTCGAGCAGGCTCTCGAAGCGGCTCAACGCAGCGACACCGTGATTCACTTCGTGGTCATCACCGACCCTGGTTTTTATGGCTTCGGGGGACCGAGTGGGGCGGGCGTGGCCCGCCGGCTGGCCGAGCAAACTGGCGGACGGGCCATCTTCCTGCGCGACGAAAAACGGCTCGACGAAGCCTTCGAACAAATCGCCCAGGAGCTGCGCCAGCAGTACACGCTCGGCTACTACTCGTCGAACAACCGGCGCGACGGAAAATTTCGCAAGGTGGAAGTGCGGGTCCAACGCAGCGGGTTGAAGGTGTTATCCCGGAAAGGCTACTACGCGCCGGCCGCATCGAACTGAATTCGCGCAACGCTAGTGCCCCGGAGAGCTACCGATGACGATGCGGTGCGGCTGCACCGGCCGCGGCGCGTAGTACCCTTTGCGGGAGCGCACCGTCAGATTTTTATCCCGGACTTTGATCTGCACAGACCGGAAGCGGCCGTCGGCGATGCGGTTGGTGGGGACATAGGCAAGCGAGTACTGGCTGCGCAGCTCGTCGCCGATATCGGCGAACGACTGTGCCAGGTCGTCGCGGCGGTAGGGATAGAAAGCGCGGCCGCCGGTTTCTTCGGCCAACTGGGACAGCACCTTATCGCCTTCGGTGAAGTGATATTTCTCCGGGGCCTTGTCCTTGTCGCTGCCGCGAAAAGCCATCCAGTCGGTGCCGGTGCTGACGGCGTAGATAGCGACTTCGGCACGCTGGCAGGCTTCCAGGGCTTCGCGAAACGACTTGCCGTAAATCATGCTGTCATTGCCGTCGCTGAGCAAAACGAGCACGCGGCGCACTTCGGGATTGTCACCGGTGGGCAGCGGCGGCTGCATCAAGCGCTGGCTGCAGGCAAAATGGATGGCATTGTAGAGCGCGGTGGCCCCGCCGGCGCGCTGGCGCAGAATGGCCTCCTGCAGCGTGCCGACGTCATCGGTGAAGTCTTCGACGACCGCCGGCTCATTATCGAAGGTCATCAGAAACGCCTGGTCTTTGCGGCGCCGGAGCACAAGGTGCAGAAAATCGATCGCGGCTTCCTGCTGGAACTGCAGGCGATTGCGGATGCTGTTGGAAGTATCCAGCAACAACCCGATGCGCAGTGGCAGATCGGTTTCCTGGCTGAAGAATTCGATTTTCTGCTCCTGTCCTTCCTCGAACACTTGAAAATCATCCCGGGTGAGGTTGGTGACAAACTGGCCGCGCCGGTCCGTGACCGTGAAGACCATGTTCACCAGGTCCACGGTGGTCACGATGGGCTGTTGCGGAGAGACAGGTTCTGGGGGTTGCGGGGCCGGGCGCTGGGCTGCCCCGCTGGCCGCCACCAGTGCAGCACTCATCAGCAGAATCGCCAGTGCCCCACGCTGTTTCATAATGCTTTCAAAAAAATTATAGGTAGTCGGCAACTGCACGGTCAACGGAATCCGTCGGAACCGCACAGGCCACGGCGAGTTGGGCAAGGAATTGCCGCAACTCCTCGGGCAACGGTGCACGGACGCAGATGCGTTCGTTTCGGCAGGGGTGCTGAAAGGTGATGCGTGCAGCATGCAAGAAATAGCGGCGGAGTGGTGGCAGAGTCTGCCGACCGACGTGCACCTGCCGCGGCGCACCATACAGGGCATCGCCGACCACTGGGTGGCCGAGTGCAGCAAAATGAACGCGAATCTGATGCGTGCGTCCCGTGTGGGGGATGGCTTCCACCAGCGCGAACGCCGGAAAGCGGTAACACACACGCCAGTCAGTGCGCGCCGCCCGGCCTTCACGGCGGCGAGTGGTCATGCGGATGCGGCGGTGCAAATCACGCGCCACAGGCAGCTCGATGCAGCCCGCTGACCGGGTAAGGCTCCCGTGCAACAATGCCAGATAGAGCTTTTCCACTTCGCGGCGGCGGAACTGTTCAGCCAGGGCGCGGTGAGCAGCGTCGTGGCGGGCAACTAGCATAACCCCCGAGGTCAGCTTGTCGAGCCGGTGCACAATGCCCGGTCGAAGCTCGCCGGCGGCTCCGGACAGTTGTCCGTAGCGATGCAGCAGGGCGTTGACCAGAGTGCCTCTGCCCAGACCGGCTCCGGCGTGCACGGCCATGCCGGCCGGTTTGTTCACGGCAACTACGTCGTCGTCTTCATAGAGGATTTCGATCGGAATGGGCTCGGGAACGGCGCGCAGCGGCGGCCGGGGAATGACTTCGACCGTAATCTGCTGGCCAGCGCAAACCTTGGTCGCAGGGCGGGCACGCACACCGGACAGCCGTACGCGGCCCTGTGCAATCAGTTCCTGAATGCGTGTGCGACTGAGCTCGTGCAAACGCTCGGCCAGGTAGCGGTCGAGCCGTTGTCCGGTTGCTTCGGGTTCGACAGAAAACGTGCGCACCGACGGCACAGACGAAGCAGCGGACGGCTCCGTAGAAGAAGAACTCGCAACCACATCTTTACGGTAGCGCAACTGTGAATGTATCGCCAGCGCAACCGAGGCGCTTCGTCGTCAACGGGCAGGCTGCCGACGTCCGCGCCACCACAACCACACACCCAGCAGGAACAAAGCGGCGCTCACGATCTGCATCAGCGAGAGTCGGCCATCGAACAGCAGCGTGCGATCCGGGTCACCTCGGAAGATCTCGATCCCACCGCGCGCCAACCCATAGAGCATGGCGTACGCGGCAAACACCTGGCCCGGGAACTGCCGGCGTCGACCGAGCTGCCACAATCCGGCAAAAATCAGGAAATTGGCCAACGCTTCGTAGAGCTGTGTCGGGTGCAGACTCTGGTGCAAAGGCACACCGACCAGCTCCTCGGCATGCGAATCGGTGAAGGTCACAGCCCAAGCCGCTGCAGTCGGCTTGCCCCAGCAGCAGCCGGCAGCGAAGCAGCCCAGCCGTCCGATGGCATGACCCAGAGCGAGCGGCGCGGCGTAAACATCAGCAAGCGCCAGGAAATCGAGCCCGGCCCTTCGCACATAGAGCACGGCCACTACCAATGCCGCCAGTAGTCCGCCATAGAACATGCCGGCGGCCTGCAGCGTGGCCAAGCTGAACAGTTGGCGCCAGTCTGCCGCGTAGTCCTCCCAGCGCACGGCAATCTGCCAGAGCTTGGCGCCGACCAGCGCCGCCAGAACCATGTAGATGCCCAAGTTCCAGACGCGTTCCGCATCAAGCCCGGCCGCAGCAGCCTGTCGTCGTGCGAGCCACAGTCCTGCCAGCACACCGAGAGCTACCAGTACACCATAGCTATAAATGGCAACGCCGCCGATTTGAAACAGCACGGGATGCATGGTGGTTGTCCCAACGACTGCGGCAGCCGGGCAGCGAAAACAACGCACGTCCAGCCCCGCGAAAGCTCCCTTTTGCGCAGGTGCGGATGCGCCGCGACTTCTTGTGTCGAGGCCCGCTACGGGGCGCTGCGTTCCGGTGCACGACGCAAAAACAATTCCACGGCGACCAGCACGGCGCCCACCGTGATGGCCGAATCGGCCAGATTGAAAGCCGGCCAATGCCAATCGCCGGCGTACAGGTCAATGAAGTCTATCACGCTGCCCCGCACCAACCGATCCAGCAAATTGCCGGCGGCGCCACCGAGCATCAGGGCCAGACCGATACGGTCCGGCCGGTGGCCCGCACGGTCGGTCACGAGCAGCCAACCCAGAAAAACAATTGCAGCGAAGGAGAAAACCATCAGCGCCGCGTTCAGAGAGGGCGCACCGGCATCAGACAGCAATCCAAAGGCGATGCCACGATTCCGGATATGCACGAGATTGAAACATCCGCGGAGGACTTCCCGGCTGGCATGTTCCGGTAGACGGGCCAGCACGGCTGCCTTGGTCAGTTGGTCCGCCAGCAGGACACCTGCGGACAACCAGAACCAGCCAGCCCGGGCAAGCCAAGCCATCTCAGGAAGCCGTGCTGCGTTCGAGCGCGCTGACCACCGGCACACAGCGCTCGCACAGCGTGGGGAATTCTTTGTCTTGGCCGACGTGAATCGAATAGTTCCAGCAACGTTCGCATTTGCTGCCTTCGGCACGCTGCACTGCGAGGAAGAGCTCCGGCATCTGCTCCGAACGCTGAGCGGGCGGGCCCGCCGCGACGAGCTCCACTTGGGAGACGATGAAGAGTGCCGGAAGAACGGCGGCGTATTCGCGGAGCAGCCCGGCCAGCGCCCCTTCGGCGCCGAGCACGATGCGGGCCTCGAGCGAAGCGTTCAGTCGTTTCGCCTGCCGGGCCTGTTCGAGCGCGCGCAGCACCTCGTCGCGCACGCGGAGCAACTGCTCCCAGTTCGCTCGCTGCGCTTCGGTGAGCGGCGGACGCAGCGACGCCGCATCCGGGAAGAGCGCCATATGCACACTCTCCGGGTCGTCGGCCTGGCGTGGCAGGTGCTTCCAGATTTCTTCGGCGGTGAAAACCAGCATCGGCGCAATCAGCCGAACCAGCGCATGGGCGATGCGGTAGACGGCCGTCTGCGCCGAGCGCCGTCGCGGGTCTGCAGCAGCAAAGGTGTAGAGCCGGTCTTTCAGCACGTCGAAGTAGAACGCGCTCAATTCGGTGACGCAGAAGTCATGAACCGCGTGGAAGACCCGATGGAATTCGTAGGCCTCGTACCACTGCCGGCAGCGTGCTACCAACTCGGCGGTGCGATCGAGCATCCAGCGATCCAGTTCTTCCATTGCGTGGTCGGGGACGGTGTGGCGAGCAGGGTCGAAATCGTGCAGGTTGCCGAGAGCGAAACGGAACGTGTTGCGAATCTTCCGATAGGTCTCAGAAAGTTGCGTGAGCACACGTTCAGACATGCGTAGATCGGCGTGGTAGTCCTGCGAGGCCACCCAGACGCGAAGCAGATCCGCGCCCCATTTTTCGCAGATCTCCCGCGGCAGGATGACGTTGCCCAGCGATTTCGACATCGGCCGGCCCTGCTCATCGAGCGTCCAACCGTGCGTCACCACGGCCCGGTACGGGGCTGCATCGCGCACCCCGATGGCTACCAGCAGCGAGCTGTGGAACCAGCCGCGGTATTGGTCCGGCCCTTCGAGATAAAGATCGGCCGGCCATTCGTTCCGCGTCGGGTCGAGCACGGCTAGATGCGAGGAACCGGACTCGAACCAGACGTCGAGGATGTCGCGTTCTTTGCGCCAGCGTGCGGCGCCGCACCGGCAGCGTGTGCCCGGAGGCAACAACTCTTCCGCCGAGCGGGTGTACCAGGCATCGGCACCTTCCCGTTCAAACCAGCGCACCACATTGGCCAATGCCGGAGAGTCCTGAAGCCGCGCGCCACACTGTTCGCACCAGAAGACCACCAGCGGCACGCCCCAGACACGCTGGCGGGAGATGCACCAGTCCGGCCGGGTGGCAATCATCGCGTGGATGCGTTCTTCACCCCACGCGGGGATCCAGTGAACTTTGCGGATTTCTTCCAGCGCCCGCTGGCGCAGCCCGGCATGTTCCAGATTGATGAACCACTGCTCGGTCGCACGAAAAATCACCGGTCGGTGACAGCGCCAGCAGTGGGGATAGCTGTGGCGCAGGGTGCCTTCGGCCAGCAGCGCTCCGCGACGACGCAACAGTTCGATGATGGGTTGATTCGCCTCAAAGACGGTTTTGCCCACATATTCGGGCAGGCCTTCGAGGAAGCGGCCGTCGTCGTCCTGCGGTGCGTAGGTTTCCAGGCCATACTTCTGCCCGGTGTAGAAATCTTCGGCGCCATGGCCCGGGGCAGTGTGGACAATGCCGCTGCCCTGCTCGAGCGTGACGTAATCGGCCAGAACCGCCGGCACACGCAGATCGAGGAACGGGTGACGGAATTCGATCCCTTCCAGTTCCCTGCCCTTCCAACCACCGCGAGTGCCTTTGACCTGCAAACCGAGCGTGGTCGCCACCTGGGCAGCGAGCGCGGCAGCCACTAACAGTGCTCCCTGGTCGGTTTCGAGAACCGTGTAGTCGAGTTCCGGATGGAAGGCGAGGGCGCGGTTGGCCGGCAAGGTCCACGGGGTGGTCGTCCAGATCAAGGCACTGGTTTCGGAGCCGAACGGCGCGATCACTCCGTCTCGCACCACCGGGAAGCGGACCCAGATCGAAGGGCTGGTGTGGTCTTCGTACTCGACTTCGGCTTCTGCCAGCGCCGTGCGGTCGAAGATGCACCAGTAGACCGGCTTGCGACCGCGATAGACGTAGCCTCGGGTGTCGAAGGTCAGGAAGGCTTCCGCGATGCGCGCTTCGAAGTCGTTGCTCATCGTCAGATACGGTTCTTCCCAGCGGCCGAACACACCCAGCCGTTTGAAATCGCGCCGGTGAAATTCCACGTAGCGGGCGGCGAACTGGCGACACAGCGCGCGAAACTCCTGCGGGGAGATGGAGGCCTTCCGCGGACCCAACTCTTTCTCCACCTGGGTTTCGATGGGCAACCCGTGGCAATCCCAGCCCGGCACGTAGGGCGCGCGAAAGCCCGCCATCGTTCGCGATTTGACGACCATATCCTTCAGGATTTTGTTCAGTGCCGTGCCCAGATGGATTTCTCCGGTGGGATAGGGAGGACCGTCGTGCAGCACGAACAAGGGCGCATCGCGGCGCGCCTGCTGGATGCGGTCATACAGGCGCATCTGCTCCCAGGCAGCCAACTGACGGGGTTCGGACTCCGGCAGGTTGGCCTTCATCGGGAAACTGGTCTGTGGCAGATTCAGTGTGGACTTGAAGTCACGCAGTTTGTTCATCGAATCGCTCTGTGGCACTTGACGGCGCCGCTGGTCAGGCGGAAACTACCCTCGAACAGCAAGGCGGGTATGTTACAATGATTTGGCACCGCTGTCAGCCGGACGCCAGACATCCTTTTGGTCTGGAAGGAATCTAAATCTTACGGTGGCAGCCCAGCCCGTCCACGACGGGAGCGAACGAAGCGATGGCAGTCCAGGAGCCGAATCGGGTACCGCAGCGCGATTGGATGCCTCGATTTCAGGTGTCGAGCGAACCGTGGTTGAAAAGTTTCTTCTCCCTCCTGAAAGACTACCTGAGCGAGCGACCCGTCAAAGTTCCCCCCCATACGCCCAGTTCGCTGGGTGAGGCGCACTTCGGGGACAACTTCTGGGAAAATCTGCGTGAGCTGTTCCGTCCCCTGCCCCCACACTTGCGCCACGCCAAACCGGACGGGCGGCTGCTGGTGGCCTGGGAGTCGAGCGCTCGCATGTTCTGGAGGAACCTGCGCGACCTGATTGCGCCGCCCAAGCTGCCGCCCCTCGAGGTGACTTCGAAGCCGGTTCCGGTGGAAGACATCTGGCCGCGGCGTAAAGGATACCTTCCGAGTCAGGCTGTCTCTCTGGCGCTCCATGTGCTGGCCGTTGTGTTGCTCACTTTGCCCTTGGCCCGTCGTGCGGAAACAATCACACCTGCCCCGGTCAAAAACGTCGTACCTATCGAGATCGGGGACTACAAACTGACCCTACCACCCGGCGGCGAAAAACCCAGCGGCGGTGGTGGCGGCGGTGAACGCAATCCCGTTCCTGCTACCAAGGGTCGTCTGCCTCGTTTCGATGTCAAGCAACTCGCTAAGCCCATGGCGGTCCCGAAAAATCCTGCACCCAAGATGGCTATCGAACCCACACTGATCGGTCCGCCGGATGTGCTGGTGGCCAGCAATAACCTGCCGAACTGGGGCGATCCATTGCAGAAACTCATCACCGGTTCCGGCGGGCCGGGAACAGGCGGCGGCATCGGCACCGGCGAAGGAGGCGGGATCGGCAGCGGCGAGGGTGGCGGGCTCGGCCCCGGCGAAGGCGGGGGATTCGGTGGAGGGGTCTATCGCCCTGGCCGCGGCGGTGTTGGCTACCCGACCTGCGATTACTGCCCGGACCCGAAATATTCTGAAGAAGCACGCAAGGCAAAATATCAAGGTACGGTGCTGCTGGAAGCCATCATTACCCCGGAAGGACGTGCAACGAACATCCGGGTGATCAAAGGGGTTGGGCTCGGTCTGGACGAAAAAGCCATCGAAGCTGTGCGCGGGTGGATTTTCAAGCCCGCCCTCGGCCCGAATGGCAGGCCTGTGGCTGTGCGAGTTCCCATCGAAGTGACCTTCCGTCTTTTGTGAACATTTTCGAGATGCTGCTCCGAGGCAGAAGGTGTATCCAGCCGGGGCTGGCCTCAGCGGCAAGAAAAGCGGTCTCCGCCACCGGACAACCCTGAGGCAAGAATGGCCGAGACAGGAACATGTGCAGCGGGAGCTGGATTTGTTAAGATGAAGGCATGAGCAGCAATTCACTTTGCCGCTGCGCCATGCTGCTGCTCGCTGCGTTCCCTCTGAGCGCTCAGCCCGGCACACTCGAAATCGTCGTACGTGTCGCCCCCACAGCCGGACGCCCCGAACCCGTGCGCAGCCTGCCCATTTTTCTGCTGACGAAAAGTTTTGCGGAGCTTCAGGCAGAAGCAGAGCGGGACGAGCCCCAAACGGATTTCGCCGCCTTTGTCGAAAGCTTGAAAGTGTCGCCCGAGCTGAAGCAATGGATGCTGCGCAAGCAATCCGCGCAACTCTCCGGCACGGAGTTCACCCGGGAGCTGAGTGCGGACGATATCTTGAACGTGCCCGAATTCCGGGAAGCGTATCTGGCCCGGAATGCCGGCGACGTCACCGTGGGATTTCCTCGTGCCAAATACGAGGAACGCGACCGGGAACGTAACCCCGAAAAGTACGAGCGAGAAAAGCGACAATACCTAGAACGGGTGCGGAAGACGATCGAAACCATGCCGCACACCAAAGACGGGATGGACCTGTACCTGACGCACCTGGATGCCGAACAGCGCTGGCGGCGAGAACAGGCTGAACGTCGGCGCCGCGTGCGCCACCGCGCGCTGGAACTGGCTCAAACCCGCTATCTGGCCGCACGGGCCGAAACCGATCTGGCGGGCCGGGCCGGTTTCGTGAACGTGCCCGCCGGCCAGTACTGGCTCAGCACGCTGGAAGGGGGAGCCCTGGTCGGCGACGTCCGTTTGCGCTGGGACGTGCCGGTAGAGGTTCGCCCGGGAGCCGTCACACGCATCGAACTCTCCAACCTGAACGGCAAACCACCCTCGGGATAGCTGAGCAATGAAAACTCCAACAGACGGCCAAGACACTTCCGAACCATGGGCACCCTGACGCTCTGGATTCTGTTCAACATATTTGTGCTGCTGATGCTGGCGCTCGATCTGGGTGTGTTTCACCGCAAGGCTCACGTCGTTTCGCTCCGCGAAGCGGCCGCCTGGAGCACCGTTTGGGTGGTACTAGCGCTGTTGTTCAATGCTGGCATTTGGTACTACAGCGGCCATCGGCAAGGCCTGGAATTTCTGACCGGTTATCTGATCGAAAAATCGCTCAGCGTGGACAACATTTTCGTGTTCGTGGCGCTCTTCCAGTACTTCGGCGTGGAGCCCCGTTATCAGCACCGTGTGCTCTTTTGGGGCATTCTGGGCGCGCTCATCATGCGTGGGCTGATGATCTGGCTCGGTGTGGAACTGATCGAGCGGTTCGAATGGATCCTCTATGTCTTCGGCGCGTTCGTCATTTTCACCGGCGTGAAGATGCTCCGTCACAAACCGGAAAATATTCATCCGGAGCAGAATCCGGTTTTCCGCTGGGCACGAAAATATCTGCGGGTGACGGAAACCTACCAGGGACAGAAATTTTTCATTCGTCGCGGGCAGACGTTCTATGCTACGCCGATGTTCCTGGTCCTGCTCGTGGTGGAAACCACCGATCTGGCCTTCGCTCTGGATTCCATCCCAGCCATCTTCGCTATCACGCGCGACCCATTCATTGTGTACACCTCGAACGTGTTCGCCATCCTGGGTCTGCGCGCGCTTTACTTCCTGCTGGCGGGCATTCTGCCCTACTTCCGCTATCTGAGTATCGGGCTCTCCATTGTGCTCATTTTCATTGGCACGAAGATGCTCGCGGTACAGTGGGTGCACGTGCCGATCAGCCTTTCGCTGGGCGTGGTGGCCGTGGTGTTGACGAGCTCCGTTCTGGCTTCGGTGGCCGCCTCCAAAGCCGAGCAGCGCGCCCTGGAACGATCCCGCAAGACGCAGCAGACCGTTCCACCCCCGACGCAGGAATTCCCCGAGGGTTCCGGTGAGTGAGCTGCAGCAATGGATCGCGGAGCTTAGCGCCGCCGATGCTTCCACGCGCGAACAGGCCGCAGGGAATCTCTACCGACGCGGGAGTGCCCTGGGCGACTCGGTGGTGGATGGCTGGCGAAAAGACCCGGAACTTGCAGTCTTGCTGACCAGCCCGCCTACGGTGGGCGTGGCGGTGCGACGCGAGACCTTCCAGCGCATCCGCGTCGCATGGGGCCATCCACCGCTGGCCCAGGTGGCGCCAGAACAGGATGCGGAAGAGTTCGAACTGCACACCGAAGCGGCTCAGCTCGACATCCTGACCACGCGCACCGGCCAGGGTGCCATCGCCCGTTTCCTGGAAAAATTCGGTGAAGGCATCCAGCAGGTGGAATACCCGGTCACGGATGTGGACCGGGCCACCCGTCTGCTCGACCATCTGGGCGTCCGCGCGGTCTACCCGGAACCGCGCGCCGGAGCCAACCAGACCCGCGTGAACTTTTTCCTGACCACGACGCCGGCAGGCCAGAAAGTGCTGATCGAACTGGTCGAGCTGCCAAGGGAGACATCCGGCTGAGCTCGGTTCTGCGAGCTGCACCCGAAGTAGCCGGTGCAGCGCCGCGGCTCTCAGCGGGCAGCAGATGCCGGAGAAGGTTTTTCGCGAACCCAGAGCGTCGAATCGTTCCAGCCGATGGTTTGCAGAATGGTGTGAGCTTCCACTGCGGTGGCGCGTCGTGGCTGCGAAAGCGTTTCGATAAAAACGGGGATCGCCTCGACCCGCTCGAGAGTGCGACCGGCGAACGTCAGCCGCGCCATCAACCCGGTACGAGTACCGGGGGCGCGCTGCTCGAAAACGAAATTGCCGAGCGAATAGAAGATCCAGCCTCCGCGGTAGGCCTCGATGCGCTGCGGTACGTGGGGATGGTGGCCGAAGACGGCCGTAGCGCCCGCCTCGATGGCAGCCCGGGCAAACTGCTCGGTTTCGCCGGCCACGCGGCGTGTGTATTCGGCTCCGTCGTGCAGCGAAACCAGCACGACATCCGCTTGCTCCAGTGCAACCGTCACATCGCGACGAACGTGCTCCAGAGTGCGGTCGGCGATGACCGGACCCGTCGTCCCGGGCCCGTCGCGGTGACCGGCATAGGTGTAAGCCAGGAAAGCAAAACGGACTCCGTGTCGCACGACCACAGCGGGCGCATGCGCTCCGGCAAAAGTTTCTCCGGCGCCGGCAGCCAGGATGCCCGCCTGGCGCAGATGCTGGAGCGTGAAGCGCAGACAGCGATAGCCACCGTCGAGCGCGTGATTGTTCGCCAGCGAGAGTACATCGAAGCCGGCCGTCTGCAGCCCGGCAATGGCTTCGGGACGAACGCGAAACACCATGCCAGATTCCGGAAACGGGGGCGAAGCACAGAAAGGGCCTTCCAGATTGCCGAAGGTGATTCCCGCGGCCGCCAGTTCGTTGCCGAGTGCACGAAACGGCAGCGTGAAATCGTTCGATTCGGCCATGGCCTGACCCAACCGACGTCCCAGCAGAATGTCGCCCACAGCCACAACGGTGATTTCCGCAGGGAGCGGTGTCGAGGCCACCGGGGTGGATTCGAACGGTGCAGGACGCGAGCAGGCGGCCAGCACAACGAGTAGCACGGCTGCACTAGCCCGTCGCTGTGGCGGGTGCCCGCCCGGACGGTCTCGGGGAAGCATGACTCGGCAAGCCTCATTCGCGGCGGAGCGCGGCCTGGCCGCGGCGTGCATTTTCGATCGACAGGGCCAGAATCCGCATGGCTTCCTGTGGGGCATGGAAGCCCATGGAATTTTCTGCCTCGACGAAGTCGAGCAGGAATTGCGCACGGCGCTGGTAGTTGCGCGCCGTATCGAGTTGCTGCGGGGCCACGCCAGCCGCGCGGGCGCGCTGCAAATCATCGAGCAGAGCGATCAGGGCGTCCATGGCCACATTGCGCACCTCGAAGGTGCGTTCCTGGATGGTGTAGGTACGCTCGCGCAGCTCCTCCTCCGACCAATGATGACAGCTCTGGCAAGCCCGGTTGATGTTCAACAGCGGACTGCGCACATGGTGATCGCTGATCTTGAAACCACCGACGCGGAGATACGGCATGTGGCAATCCGCGCAAGTGACGTTGGAGCGCGCATGGATGCCCTGATTCCACATCTCGAACTCCGGGTGCTGAGCTTTCAACACGGGCGCGCCGGTTTCGGCGTGGACCCAATCGCGGAAACCGATCTCATCGTAATAAGCAAGAATCTGATCCGCCTTGAATCCTTTGCTCCACGGGTAGGTAAGGCGTTTTTCGGCTCCGCGGAAGTAATACTCCACATGGCATTGCGCGCAGACAAAGGCGCGCATCTCCTGCCGGCTGGCCATGCGGTTCGGGTCGTAGTCGGGGATTCCCTGCGCGGCCTTGAATGCGCGGATGCCTTCCAGAAACCCGGGACGAGTGATGCGCAGTGCCATCGTCTGTGGGTCGTGGCAGTCGATGCAGGCCACCGGATGCTCGACCAGTTTGCGCGCTTCCGGATACGGCATGGCGTTGACTTTTTCAAAGCCACGAATCAGATCTCCGGCGCCTACCGTCTTGTAGGCCACATAGACCGAGGCGTGGCAGTGCAGGCAGGTACCCGGCTGCGGAAATTCCAGCACACGCCGAGTGAAGGTTTGATCTTCGAGCATGTAAGCGTGGCCGCGCTCTTCGCGGAAATCCACCGCAAACGGGTAGCCGGCCCACATGCGTTTCAGGCGCGGGTCTTCTTCCAGTCGCGATTGCGAAACGATCGAACGGGGATCGGCGGAGGTGGGCGTACGGGGCAGCGCTTCGCTGCCTCCGAAACGCGTGCGCACCTGATCCACGGTGCGCCGGTAGAGGTCGTACTGCAGCGGAAAATTCTTGCCCCAGAGGGCCGGGTCGGTGGTGTCATCGTCGAGCGCAACCACGCGGAAGAACGGGTTCTGGGCTTCCTGCTTGCGTTCGATGATGTTCACTAGCAGTGCCAACCCACCCACCGCCACCAGGGCAGCGAGCAGCGCGGTGACCACCATCCAACGCAGCGACCGTCCGGTGAAAACGCGTTCCTCTTCAGCCATAGATCACCTCGGATGCCCCACCGACGCGTGACAGGGAACACAGAGCAACGAACCCTGCACTGCGTGCGGCCCGTTCATGGCTTCGACCACGCTGGCATGACATTTTTCGCAGGCCTGCTGGGTGATCTGCCGGTTATGCGGTTTGATCCGGAGCACGTCGGGGAAGCGGCCCGTGGTAAACGCCAGCGAGTGCCAGAAACCGTTCGACGCTTTCGTCGAAAACTTCGCAAGCCATGCGGCCGGCGTGTGGCAATCGTTGCAAACGGCCACGGCGCGATGGCTCGATTTCAGCCAGCCGTCGTAATATTCGCGCATAACATGACAGTTGGCGCAGGCGGCCGCATCGTCGGTCAGATACGAGGCGCCGCGCGCATACACAAAAGTATATCCGCCGACACCCACGGCCAGACCTATCGAAACTCCCAGTAGAACCACCGGCACGATGGGCGAACGCATGACCCTTGCGCCGCTCTAGCTAACACGCTTGTCAGCGGAAAAGCAATCCCCGAAGGAGAGGGTGCCGTCAGAAGCGCAATGTGGTCTGCACATAGCCGAAGTGGTGGAGTTCGGAGCCGCGCGTATTCCGGGCAAACGTTCCCGGGAAAAACGCGGAGTAGCCACCGAGCAGATGCAGATGCCGGTTGAGCGGGAGTCGCAGCGTCAGGTCCAGCTCTTGACCGATTTCTCGACCGGAGCGCCCGGTGGGATCAAACCCAAGCACCCGGCCAGCGGCATCTTTCCATGGACCGCGCGGCGCAACGAGCCAGAACGCGTGCAGATCGAGTTCAGCAGTGAATCGAGCATGCGGTGTCACGGCGAAGGTTCCGCGCAGTGCATGGAGATTGCGCAGCCCGACAAGGTCTGCATAGCCGTACCAGAGATGATTCGTCGGGAACAGATTGTGGAATTCGTGTGCCCGTCCGTCGGCGGGCTGGTTATCGCCGCTCGCGAAGGCGTACTCGAACTGCCAGCGCGGCTTTCCGCGCACGTCCCACGCGTGCCCCGTGGTCACGATGAGCATGGCTGCGCGGTGTGGATCGGGGCCGCGTTCGCCGAATTGCCAAGCATTCTCCACTGAATACTGCCAGCCCCTCGCCGGACGATGCACGAATCGAAAGCCCGCGGTGAAGATGCGCGTGCTACCGGGTTGCTGCAGCAGTTCGCCGCGCGTGCGCATGCCATCGCGAAGAAACAAGCCGTAGAGTTCCCAGCGCCGCGGAGAATCGGTGGTGGCCCGCGTCAAGTAGGCTCCGGAAAGGTCCAGATGCCCATCACGACTGCGCGCGCCGCCACGACGCACACTCACTTGGCGCGCCCAGAACAGGTCGCTGGTCCATCCATGCACACGCCCACGCAAACGCGCCCCGTCGAAAGCACGGCCGACGTTGTCCCAGCCGAAAGCACCGATCAAACGTTCCTCGCCGTAGATGAACTCTTGCCGACCGACCTGGAGCTCCCAACGCGCGCTGCCCTTCGGCCGCCAGGCAAGCCAGGCCTGGTGCAGGTTGGTGTTCAGGTCGTGGACAACTTTGTCTCGATCCGCATCGGCGAGCCAGACGTCTTGCGGCTGAACAAACAACTCGAGCTGTTCGAGCAGACGGAATTTCAGGTCCAGACGCAGGCGATACCCGAGGAAATGCTCGAAGTCGTCAGCAGGTTGAAAATCGGCGTTATCGCGGATCTCATCGCGCAGGCGCAGCTCCACACCGACCTTGATGCGCGGCGACGCAGCGGTCGAAGATTCCGTCGACTGCTGGGGAGCCGGCGGCAGTGGAGCCGCTGCCGAGGGAAATCCCGTCAGGCTGAAAACCGCTGCCAACAGCACTGTCTCAATAGAACCCCGGTATCTGCCCACGCACATGGGATAAATCCTCGGCGCTATCTACGGCAGGCCGAGCGGGTTCCGTTGACTTTCGCCGGCCAGCCGCGTGGGGCAAACGGCGCGCACACTGCGAGTACTGGCGCAGCCTACCTCAATCGGCTTAGTCAGCGCCCCAGCTTACTCCTTCTTCAAGGACCGAATATACGCCACGACGTCCGCAATATCTTTTTCGGTCAGACCCTTTACGGGCCCCATTTTGCCGACGCCTTCGCTGCTTTCTTTGGCCAGCACTTCGTCACTTTTGGCCTGCACCTCTTTCGAGCCCAAGTGGCGGATTTCCACCTTTAACGCTTTTGCCAGCGCCGGTTTACCTTCACCGTTCGGGCCGTGACAGGTAGCACATTTCTTATCGTAAACCACCTTACCGGCCTTCGCATCCCCTTTGCTCTGCGGGCCTGCCACCACAAGCACGGGAATCAAAAGAAACGCGAGCAGGGCGGTGGCGGTCAGTATGCGCTTCATGGTTCCCTCCACAGACAACGCGGTGCGGCATTCGACCTGCATCGAATCTGTAGCAATTCCTCTGCCAACTCAGCCAACTCGGCAAACAACCCCATAGCGGATGCCTACGACCCTTGCGGGTTGTCTGTTGCAGTCGGTTCCTCTGCAGTCTTCGAAGGTGCCGTGTCCGTCGACTCGGCGGCCACCTCTTCAGCCGGCCCAGACTTCGCCTGCTGCTCCAGTGCCACAATGTACTCGAAGCGGCGCGTGTGCCGGATATGCTCGGCAGAGGTGCGCCCAGTCAGCCAGGCCATGTCCATGGGATAGACATCCGGGTCGAAAATCGTCATGTAGAAGTGCCAGATGAAAATCGCCAGGGTAGCCAGGATGGCCTCGTAGTAGTGAATGGCGGTCGCCGCATCGCTGACCCACTTTGGAAAATACCGAAGCGTGAAATTGTTGAACCAGAGCAGCAACCCCGAAACAGCCATCACCACCGTGCCCCATACAAAGGCCCAGTATTCGATCTTCTCGGCGTAGCTGAATTTACCGAAGCGCGGCCGTTCCGGCGCCAGGCCTAGGTTGTAGCGGATCATGCCCCACAGATCACGGAGGTCTTCGAGGCCCGGACGGAGGAACCGCAAGATGATCCGGTCGCGGTGCGAGAAAACCAGATGGGCGAGGTGATAGAAGAACGAGACCAGCAACACCACACCCGCGATGCGATGCAAGGTACCGCGCAAGGCAAATTCACTCTCCCAGCGGAGCAACGGCCGCGCCCACCACTGCTCGGGAAATTTCAACGCAAACCCCGTAACGACCAGAACCGGAAAACTGATTACCGTGAGCCCGTGCGCGATGCGGAAATGCAGATTCATCCGCGGCAGCGTTTCGCCGGTGCGCGGCATGAACCGGCCGCGAATCAGCTTGGCCAAGAAATCCAACAGGTTGTGGACGAGCATGAAACCGACGACAAGCGGGATCAGAATCCAGTAGGTGATGCGGATGAAGGCCACCACGGGATGCTCGGTTGCCGAAGCAGGGCGGACGTGCACCGGTCCGAGCGCGAAGCGCGTACCGGCACCGGGATGGCATTTCCCGCAGGTATCGGCAAGATTTGCTGGATGGATGGTGGAGCGCGGGTCGGAGGATGGCAGGATGTTGTGCACGCCATGGCAGGAGGCACAGTTGGCGACCGTTTGCGAACCGGCGCGCAGGGCCAGGCCGTGATAGCTGTCTTCGAACGCGGGTACTTTGTCGAGCGGCAGGTTGTAGCGTTCGGCGAGCCGCTCATCGGCGTGACAGCGGCCGCAGGTGGCGCTGGAGACGCGCGCGGGGTTGACCAGCGACTCCGGCTCGGCTGGCGCCAGGATGGTGTGCTCGCCGTGGCAATCGGTGCAGACCGGCGCACCGCGCACCCCACGCGCGACGGCCTGCCCGTGAATGCTTTCCTTGTAGGTGTTCGCAATCTCGGTGTGGCAGACGCCACAGGTCTGCGGCACGTTCCAGTGATTGATGGGCGAGCGCGGATCGCGGGCGGGCAAAATGGCATGGCTCGAATGGCAGTCCGAGCAGGAAGGCGCCTGTTCGTTTCCGGCAGCGACGGCGCGGCCGTGCACACTCAACCGGTACGATTCGATCGGGCGCGCGAACGGAATCGGGTGCTGCGCCAAGAAGTTCGGATTGGCATGACAGGCACCACAGGTGTCGGGCAGATTGTGTCGCGCGACCGGAGAAGCAGGGTCTCGCGCAGGCAGTATCCGGTGCGACGGACCATGACAGGTCTGGCAGGTCGGGCTCTGGGCGTCACCGGCAGCCCGGAAACGAGCATGAATACTGGACTGATACTGCTGCACGGCGTCGGCATGGCAGGTGGCGCAGGATTGCGGGGAAATTTCCGCCGCACGACCGATTTCATGCGGCGGGCCGTGGCAGCTTTGGCAGGCGGCTGCTCCTAGGATTCCATGGACGCTGTGCGGCACATCCGTAGATGCTTCGGCATGGCAGGTCGAGCAATCCACACGGGGAATCCGTTTTGGATGCGGGAAGTCGCGAATGGTCGTGTGACAGGACGTGCACCCGAGCGCACCATGAACGCTGCTCGCATGCCGGGCCGGGTCGACGAACAGACTTCGGCCGGACTCCGAGCGCAGGCTGGGGTCACCATGACAAGCTAGACACGCATCATCCTGTGCGAGCGACGGGCCGGCTAGGGTGGCGAACACGAGCCAGCCGCCGACGAACCAGTGTGGCGTCGAATTGCTTTTCGAGCGCATGTCGTACCGCGTGCTTCAGGGTGCACCGATTCCCAGTTGTTGGAGGATTTCCGGATTCGGGTCGTCCATCGCCAGGATACTGTGACAGGCAGTGCAGTCGGAATTGATGACCCGCCCATCGGCGCTGCGATGACTTCCACCATGGCAGCGGAAACAGCCGAGAAAATCCATATGGCCCAGATTGTTCGGATACGTGCCCCAGGTGACCTGCATCTGTGGGAAGACGTTCCGGTCGTAGATCGCGCGCACCTGTTGAGCGGCCAACTCGACCCAGGCACGGTGCTGACTGTACACCTCCGGGTAGTTTTCGCGGTAGAACGCAGTCAGGCCGGCATAGATTTGCTCCAGGGCCGTGGGCTTGTCCGGGTATTTTGCGGTGAGCAGTTCTACCGCTTTTTTCTTCACAAAGGGCAACTGCCGGGTGATGCGGCCTTCTGTGATGGCCTCGTCCACGGCGCGGTCGGGCAACTGGAAGATATGGGTGGGTCGGTTGTGACAATCCATGCAGTCCATCGTGCGGCGCTCGCCTCGGGCCAGATCCTGCGGGCTCACGGTCACGTCTTGCGCTGTGTATTCGACGGTTTTGCCCTGGTCGTCCACATAGCTCACCCAGGGAATCACCTGGCGGCGGTCGTCGGTAGCGATGTAGGTGACGCGCTCTCGCTCGTCGAAATGGCGTCCATGGATGCCCACCGAACCCTGCCAGGTGCGGCCGCCAATTTTCAGCACGAGCACGGTGGTCAGCGGCGTGTTCTGTTCGTCCTCGGAATATTTGGTGCGGACCAGAAACTTGTCGCCGTGGAATTTGGTCGGCCAGTGGCACTGCTCGCAGGTTTCCCGTGCCGGCCGCAGCTCCCGCACCGGGGTGGGAATCGGCCGGTTGTAGGTGTCGAACGCGACCGCGAACACCTGGCGCACGCCGGAAAGTTTGGAACGGACAAACCAAGGCGCGCCCGGGCCGATGTGACAATCCACGCAGGCCACCCGCGCATGGGGCGAGTTGCGGTACGCGGTGAACTCCGGCTCCATGACGCTGTGGCAGGTCTGCCCGCAAAACTGCACCGAGTCCATGTAGGTGACCCCTCGGTAGCTGGCCGTGCCCAAGATGGCAATGTTCAACACGGTGGCCGTGGCCACTAGGCCGGCGGCCCGACGCAACATCGGCTCGCGAAAATCCACTTTCGGATACACATCGGGCAGCAGGCCCGCTGCACGCAGTTTGTAGCGTCGCCAGAATGCGCCTATGGGAATCAGAACCAGGCCGAGAACAAAAATCCCCGGCAAAATCAGAAAGACGATGATGCCCAGATAGGGATGGACGTGGCCGTGACCGAATAGCTCGAAGGCCCAGAAGCCGAGCATGGTCACTGCTGCGCTGGTGGTGAGGACCGCGCCGAGCAAACTGAGCGCGTTGTTGCCCAGATAGACGGCTGGGCGCAACCAGGAGATGACCCGTTCGGTTAGACCCATCGTGGCAGCGATCCCGTGTTCGCGTCAGCGCGCGGGTTCGAGCGTAGCCGCGAGGAACTGCGGCTCGACCTGCACAGCGGTACGCAGCGAATTGCTGACGAAGCAGTGCTTTTCCGCCTGTCGCAATGCTTTCTCCGCTTTCTCGCGATCGGCACTGTGCACCGTGATCACAGGAGTCAACACAATCTCCGTGAACCGGTATCCTTCGCCCGGCACCTTTTCCAAACGCGCGACTGCGTTCGCGCGGTAGGCTACCACGTCAAATCGGGAAAGCGAAGCAATCGCGAGAAACGTTGTCATCAAGCAACTGGATACCGAGGCCACGAGCAGGTGTTCCGGGGTCCACTTCCCCGGCTCGCCAGAAAATTCCGGCGGAGCGGAAATTTCCAGAGCCGGAAAATCGGCAGCAGTCGCCTGGCCGGCCCGGCGGCCCGTCCACTGCAGGGCGACTTCATAGGAATAGGCATTCAACAGACTCATGCTGCGCTCCTCTTGTGGGAACGATAGGTTTGTTGGGCGGTTTTCGTTACTGTTTTGGGCGGAGGCCAACCCGGGTCTGTCGTAACGCGCAGGCGGTTCCAGCAGTGGCGGCATTGATAGCCAGGTGTGAACCAGGCCATGACCTGCTCCATCTCCGTGAGCGTAACTCCACAGTAATAACAATAGGCCCTCTTCTGTTCCATAGAATCCTCTTTTGCATGCTGCGGCGCGCGTGCACCCCTCGCGGTGGCTTCTCCGCAAGTCCGGCATACCGGCGCACAGCAGTTCTTTTTCGAACCCGCTTTTGAGAAGCGAGTCCGTTTTCAGAACCGGAAACCGCAGGCAAAAGCGCACTCGCCGGCGCCCGGTTCCCAGTACGACTATGCAGGCACAACACCAAGCTGGCATGTTCTTCACGGGCGCCATAACTGTTTTGCGGTCAGAACATTTCCTGTCTCATTGGCCCAACCGAGGTGCCGAGAGCGACGGCGGGATGCGGAGAATTCATCCCTTAAGAATTCTCCATTGCGTCATATCCCACACAGGGATGCCTCCGAAACCAGCAATCGTTTGACAAGCAAAAGCAAACAAAGGACTTTCCCGTTCCCCACATTGTGGAACACGAGTTGCGATTTTCAGCGGCGAGCATGAACCAGGGTACACAGATGACCCTGAAAGAAAACCAGCGAATATTCCAAGCTATCTACCGGGCGTTACGTTCAGTCCGTACGGGCATCGTTCTGTTGATCCTGCTGGGGCTAGCATCGGCCGTGGGCACGCTGGTCCTACAGCGTCCCCTGACCGACCCAGAGCAACTCGAGCGCACCTACGACCCAGAAACATTGGTTTGGTTGGACCGGTTGGGCCTGACCGACGTGTTCCACTCCTGGTGGTTTGTCGCGCTGATGACTCTGCTTGCCCTGAACATCATTCTGGCTTCGCTGGAGCGTTTCCCGACGGTCTGGCGTTTTTTCGCGCGGCCCTATCTGCGACCGGGTCCGCATTTTCAAGCCACCCTGCCTTTGCAAGAGGAAGTTTCTATTCGCAATGTCGAAATGGGACTCCAGGCCGCCGAGCGTGCGTTTCGGAAACTCGGTTGGAAGCCACAACGGGTGGGCAAGAATGGGGACTGCTCGTTGTACGTCGAGCGGCATCGCGTGGCACGACTGGCACCGTATGTGGTTCACGCGAGCCTGCTGTTGATACTGGCAGGCGGCATTGTGGACGGGGTCTGGGGTTGGCGCGGGTTTGTCGCGCTGACGCAAAATGAACAGACCAATCGAATCGAACGGCGCGATGGCACCGAGCAACTGCTCCCCTTCACGATTCGTTGTGAGGATGCCGGCCAGGAGAACTATCCAGACGGAACACCGCGCCGCTGGTGGACGAATCTGACGGTACTGGAAGACGGTCGCGAAGTATTGCGCAAAGAGATCGAAGTCAACGACCCGCTGGTCTACCGCGGGCTGCGTTTTTTCCAGTCGAGTTATGGATCGACGGGCACCCTGGCCAAGCTCACTGTGCTCGCGACCGCCGTGCAAACGCCCCAGCAGCCGGTGACCGTCGAGCTTTCTCCGAACCAACCCGCAACCCTCGATGAGAACACGACGGTGCGCTTGGCAGCGTTTGTGCCGGACTTTATCGTTGTGGGGAACCAGATCCGCACCCGCTCGCCGGAGCCGAACAATCCCGCCATTCAATTGCTCGTGGAATCCAAATCGGGCGGCTCCTGGAAGGTTTGGCTCTTCCCCCGCTTCCCGGATTTTTCTCACCCGGGCGATGCGCCGTACACCTTCCAGGTGCGTGACCTGCAGTTGGGATACTACACCGGCCTCCAGGTGGCCTATGAACCAGGGCAATGGGCCGTGTGGGCCGGCTGCATTCTGATGGGCCTCGGCTTGATCATGACTTTCTACATGGTGCACACCCGCTTCTGGGTCGTACCAGTGAGCGATCGCCACGGCCGCCAGGCGCTGTGGGTAGGGGCTTCGGCAAGCAAGAATCGCGACGAATTCCTGGAACGCTTCCACCGACTCATGGAAATGATTCGCGCAGAACTGGCCGACCAGCAACCGCCGGCCGTCGTGACCGACGCAACCGTTGTTGCGCGGAGCTGAGCTGCCCAAAGGGGGAACCATGGGACGCACCACCACCGTGACTGCAACCACTCCGACCAGCAACAGCTTGCTGGTGCTGGTGAGCTTGGCTGTTCTCTTCCTGTTATTGACCCCGATGTTCGGCGTGCTGCAGGACGGGGAAGTGTTCACCGAAGCGAACCTGCTCTACGGAGCGCTGATCTTTTTTGGCGCGGCGATGGTGCTCTATCTGGGCTTTGCGTTGAGCGGGAACGAACGCTACGTGCGGTTCGCTTCGGCTGCAACCTGGGCGGGCTTCATCCTGAACACGCTGGCCGCCGGACACCGCTGGTACATGGCCGGCCGACCCCCGTTCTCGAACCTTTACGAAATGCTGTTGAGTGTCGTGTGGACCCTGGCCCTGCTGACTCTCTTCGTCGAGCGGCGCTATGGAGTGCGCGTGATCGGCACGGTGACGATGCCGCTGGCCGTAATCGGTGTGCTGGTGATGCAACTGATGCCTTCCGAGGTGCGTCCGCTGGTGCCGGCGCTGCAGTCCACCTGGCTGCACATTCACGTGACGCTCGCCATGCTCGGCTATGCGGCGTGTGCCGTCAGCTTCGCGCTGGCCCTGATGTTCCTGATTCAAGATCGGGTGCGCACGGAAACGTTCCTGGCGGGCACGAGTGTTCTGCTGGCTGCCATTTATCTGGGCATCGCCAGCCGGTTCGACGCCAGCGGCGGACTGCAGGTGGCCGCGTGGGATGCCCAGGCTGGACGCGAAATTTTCATTGCGCGGGGCGAGCCGCTGATGGTGATCCTCCCGGGCCTGGGCTGGATGTTTTTCCTCGTGTTGGCGGCGGTGCTGGTGCCGCTGGGGCTTTACCTGTGGGCCGTGTGGAACCGGGAAGAGAGCTTTCTGCGCTGGGCGAACCGGGCGTTCGTCGTCGGGTTGCTGGTACAGGGACTCGGGCTGGTAGCGTTTGTGCTGCGCGCCCGCGCGGGGATGTACGCCTCGCCGCAGGCCGAAGGCCTGTTTCCCACGAGCTTGTCGGCCAGCCCCTTCCTGTTGAGCGGCATGGTCAGTGGCCTAGCTGCGTCGCTGCTGTACCTGCTGCTGTGGTGGCGGCGCGAAGGATTGGAGCGCATGCTCCCCAGTACCGAAACCCTCGACCGGCTGATCTATCAATCGATCGGCATCGCCTTCCCGCTGCTGACGCTGATGATCGCAGCGGGAGCTTACTGGGCGAACCGCACCTGGGGCAGCTACTGGAGCTGGGATCCAAAGGAGACCTGGGCGCTGATTACCTGGTTGGTGTACGCCGGCTATCTGCACATGCGGATTACACGCGGCTGGCGGGGTCGCCGCGCCGCCGTGTTTGCAATTGTCGGGTTTGCAGTGGTGCTGTTCACGTTTTTCGGCGTAACCTACTTGCTACCGGGCCTGCACGCGTATGCCTGACGGCGCGGAGGAAGCTATACGATGGCTCAGGTGGAAATCATTCACAGGGGAAATGCAGAATGAGATGTGGGTCCAGACATTGTTTTAGTTTTAGAATCAGCCACGCCGGACTACAGCGAAGCGACTTTGATTGCTCCCCTGTTCCGATGTTCGGAATCCCCAAAAGCTCTGGCTCGAGGTGCATGCCATGACTGCTCACCTTACACGAAAGCGGATTTTGCTGGTTGGAGTCGTACTGTGCACTGTGCTGTTCGGAGCCGGACAACTGTTCAGCGACGCCGGGGGCAAGAAATCACCGGTGGCCGGGCCGCGCACGCAGCAGGCGGAAGCGACCAAGTACGCCGGTGCCGAAGCCTGCCAGGCCTGCCATGCCGAGGTGTACGAAAAGTTCGAGACCACGCCGCACTGGAAGACCATGCTCGAAACACGGCGCGGGCCCGAATGGCAAGGCTGCGAGGCCTGCCACGGCCCGGGCGCAGCCCACATCGAGGCGGGCGGCGACAAAACCAAGATTTTCAACTTCAAAGGCGTCTCGACAAAAACGATCAGCGAACGCTGCCTGCAGTGCCACCTCTACGGCGAAGAGCACAGCAATTTCGCCCGGTCCGCGCACAATGTGAACGACGTCAGTTGCGTGGATTGCCATTCGGTGCACGCAGCCAAGGAAAAACAGTTCCTGCTGGTCCGCTCGCAGCCGGAACTGTGTTACACCTGCCACCTGGAAGTGAAGCCGCAATTTGACCGCCCCTTCCGCCACCGCGTGAATCAAGGTCTGGTGGACTGCACGGATTGCCACAATCAGCATGGCGGGTTCGTCACGCGCCAGTTGCGCTCGACCGCCGCACAGGATGCCGTTTGCTTTACCTGCCACACGGACAAAGCCGGGCCTTTCGTGTTCGAACACGCACCGGTGAAGACCGAGGGCTGCATGGCGTGCCACGTGCCGCACGGTTCATCGAACCCACGGCTGTTGCGGCGGAGCCAGATCAACCTGCTGTGTCTGGAGTGCCACACGCTCACGGTGGACTCCGATGTGCCAGGCATTCCGGCGTTCCACAACCAGAGCCAGAAATACCAGGCCTGCACGGTGTGTCACGTGGCCGTGCACGGTTCCAACGTCAGCAGCGTGTTCTTCAAGTAGGAGGCTTTCGATGCGCCGAGCGAACATTTGGACTCATCTCGACCGTCAGGCGAGCGCTTCTGCACGGTTCGCCACCGCCAGTTTCCCTTCACTGCCTCCGCGCAGCCTCAGGCGGGCGTTGGTCTGCGGACTCGCCATATTGCTGCTGGCGCTGACCCCGCCGGCTGCTGCCCAGCAGGAAGAAAAACCGTTGGAAGGCATCAACCGCGGCAATTACAACATCAAGCAGACCTTCGAATTCGGGGGGCGGTGGACCGACTTCACGGGCAACCTGGATGTCTACCGCACCTTCGTGGACCTGGAAGAAGGGCCGCGTCTGCTCGAGCACACCCTGGAGATGCGCTCGCTCGACCACAAGGGCCTGCTGTTCGACGATTTCTTCCTGCACAGCTTCGGCTACGGCGGGGACCCGGAAAACGTCACGCGGCTGCGAGCGTACAAGAATCGGTGGTACAACTTCAGCGCGACCTTCCACCGCAACCGGAACTACTGGGACTTCAACCTGCTGGCGAACCCGCTGAATCCGCCGACGTCGAACCCGGCGGTCGCAATCACGGACTCGCCGCACCGGCTGTTTCTGGTGCGGCGACGGTCTGACGTGAACCTGACCCTGCTCCCGCAGAGCGTTGTTCGCCTCCGCTTCGGCTACGGCCGCAATGTGATGGAAGGGCCTTCGTTCAGCAGCTTCCACGAGGGCACTGACATCCTGGTCTTTCAAGGCTGGAAAACGACCCTGGACAACTATTCCGCGGGCATGGACCTGCGCATCTTTCCGCGGACGAACATCAGCTACGACCAGTTCTTCACCAACTACAAAGGGGACACCACCTGGGAAGACCGTTCTTTGAACTTCCAGCTTTCCGATGGCCGACCCGTAGACCTGGGTTTGATTTTCAACACGGGTGCCGGACAGCCTTGCGCAACGCCCCTGTTGCCAGATGGCAGCGTGAACCCGACCTGCAACGCCTTCCTGGCCTATTCGCGGCAGGGCCGCGTGCGGACCCTGTTTCCGACCGAGCAGTTCAGCTTCCAATCCAGTTACTTCAAGAACATAGACTTCTCGGGGCGAATTGCGTACAGCTCTGCCGACAATGAGCTGGTCGGCTACGAAGAGCTGTTTCAAGGTCGCGTCACACGCACGAACCAGAGTCAGTTCACCGTGCAGGCGCCGGCGCAGGGTCGCCGTGTCTCGGTGACCGGAGACTTCGCCGCAACTTTCTATGCCACCGAAAAGTTCAAGGTCGTGGACACCTTCCACTGGCAACACTTTCGCATCCCGGGTCAGGTCTTGATTCAGGAGTGTTCGCAGTTCAGTACGTCCATGTTGATCACGGCGAATACGTTCCCGGCGGTCAATCCCCTGCTCGACTGCCCGCGGACCAACACGTTGGGTACCCCGGTGCACACGAACAGCTCACCGGCCGATATCCTGATCGAAGACATCAGCAACTTCCTGGGCCAAGATACGCGGACGAATACCTTCGAGCTGCTCTACGATTTCACGCGCCGCACGGGGGTGCGACTGGGCTATCGGTACACGCACCGCGAAATCACTCAGCGGCTGGCCGAGCTCGCGGACCAGCACTTCTTCCCCGACCGCCCGAATCGCGGTGCCTGTGCGGGCCGGCCGCTGGAACCGGACGGGTCCTGCCGCGTCACCACCACCGACAGCCACGGGGAGCTTTTCGAAATCAACGAGCACGTGCTGCTGTTCGGCTTCTGGGCACGGCCAGTGGACCAGTGGCGCGTAGCTTTCGACCTGGAGGCTGCTTCAGCAGACCGGGCCTTCACGCGGATCAGTCCGCGCCAGTTCCAAATCTACCGGCTGCGCACCAGCTATCGGGTCCGGGACTGGGCGAGCTTGAATGGTTCGATCATGATTCTAGAGCGACGGAACAACGTCGCCCAGATCGAGCACCTGCAGCACGACCGCAGCTACAGCTTCAATGCTCTGCTCCAGCCCAACGAAAAGTTCATGCTCGATTTCGGTTACGACTTCAACGACGTGTTCAGCCAGACGAACATTTGCTTCACAGTGGGTTCGGCACCACCGCCGCCGGGCTCGGTGCCCTGCCCGTTTGTGGGCGGGCTTCCGTTGCAGGGGCTTTCCTTTTACAACCATGACGTCCACTACGGACATTTCCAACTGATGTGGAAGCCGGTCCGGCGCCTGACCACCCACCTGGGCTATGCGGTGACCAGCACCACTGGCAGCACGCTGATTCTGGCGCCCAACACTCCACCGGGCCCGCTCAGCTACAACTATCACAAGCCGACCGCCGGGCTGTCGCTGGAGATGAACCGCAACGTGACCTGGAAGGTGCAGTGGGGTTACTACGGCTACAACGAAAAACAACTGCCGGATGTGTTCAGTTCTCCCCGCGACTTCCGGGGTAACCTGGTACTAGGAGCTGTGCGTTTCGCCTTCTGAAGCTCCGGGCCAGCCGGGCGGACACTCGGCCGGCCCGGAGGAACCGTGTCGGAATGCTCAGAGGAGGTAGGCCAGGAAATGGCGAAGACCACATCTATGCCTCCACAAGGAAACGAAACCCGCAAAGGCCGACGCCGATTTGTGGAATGGCTGCTGGGCGGCAGCTTGCTGGCTTCGCTGGCGTCGTTTTTCTATCCCGTGTTGCGCTACCTGATTCCGCCCGAGCGGGCGGACCTGGGTACCGACACGGTGGTCGCCGCGAAAGTCGGCGAGTTGAAGCCGAACAGCGGCAAGATTTTTCGGTTCGGCAACCGGCCGGGACTGCTGATCCTGACTGCCGATGGGGAGTACCGCGCAATGTCGGCCACCTGCACCCACCTGGACTGCACCGTGCAGTATCGGAGCGACCTCCATCAGGTCTGGTGCGCCTGTCACAACGGGTTCTACGACCTGAACGGACGCAACATCGCCGGCCCACCGCCACGGCCGTTGGACAGCTTCCGGGTACAGGTCCGCGGCGAGGAAATCGTCGTAACCCGCCACCGCGAGGTCTGACGTGCGTCTGTGGCGCCTGCTGCGGGACTGGCTGGACGAACGCTTCGGGTGGGCCGAGCTGACGGCATTTCTGCGCAAAAAAACCGTCCCCCGGCACCGGTACTCGGTCTGGTACTACCTGGGTGGGATTACGCTGTTTTTGTTCGTCGTTCAGGTGTGCACTGGTACCCTGCTGCTGCTCTACTACCGGCCGTCGAGCAACGAAGCTTTCCGCAGTGTGCAGCATATCATGACCGAGGTCGAGTTCGGCTGGCTGGTGCGTTCGATTCACTCCTGGGGCGCGAACCTGATGATCTTCGCGGCTTTCGCCCACATGTTCAGCGTGCTTTTCCTGAAAGCCTACCGCAAGCCGCGCGAACTGACCTGGGTCAGCGGGATGATTCTGCTGCTGCTGGTGCTCGCGTTCGGCTTCAGCGGCTATCTGCTGCCGTGGAACACGCTGGCATTTTTTGCCACCAAAGTCGGCACCGACATCGTGGCGCAGGTGCCTCTGGTCGGGGATTGGTTGAAGGTGTTTCTGCGCGGGGGCGAAGAAGTCACCGGAGCCACTCTGACGCGCTTCTTCGGCTTTCATGTCGCCGTGCTACCCGGATTGACTACTCTGTTGCTGATCGTGCATCTGCTGCTCGTGCAGCGATTCGGGATCAGTGTGCCTCCGTCGCTGGAAGCTGAATGGCAGGCGCTGCCGCCCGAACAACGCGAGATGAAATTCTTTCCCAATTTTATGCTCCGCGAATTGATGGCTTGGTACGTAGCCCTGGGTATACTGGGCGCGCTGGCCGCACTGGCACCCTGGAAACTGGGCACCGAAGCCGATCCCTTTGCTCCCGCACCGGCGGGGATTCGTCCGGAGTGGTACTTCCTGTTCATGTTCGAGACACTGAAGCTACTGCCGGCGCGCATCTGGATCTTCGAAGGGGAGCAGGTTGGCGTAGTGGCTTTTGGTTTGGCCGCAGTCGTCTGGCTGTTGCTGCCCTTCCTGGACGGAAACGCCGCCGGACGTCGTGCGCGCTGGATTGCGGGCCTGGGCTACTTTGCACTGGCGTATATGGCGGGAATGACGCTCTACGCCTTTTTCACAGGATGAAGCAATGCAAACGACACCGCCCGTGCCGTTGGTAGGCCACCTACATGCCATGTGGAAGGTCACCGCGAGGACACTCGTCCTGGGGCTGTTTCTTGTCGGGTTTGCCGGGCCCGCACTGGGTCAGGTGCAGGTGAAAAACAGTTGCTTGGAGTGCCACACCCTGCTGCCCCCACCGATGAACATAGACCAGGAGCAAGCGACCCAAGACATTCACACGCAAAAAGGGTTGAGCTGTTCGAGTTGCCACGGGGGCGACCCCTCGCAGGATGACCCGCTGCGCGCCATGGACCCGGCGAAAGGTTTTCGCGGGAAAATCATGCGGCAGCAGATTCCGAAACTCTGTGCGCAATGCCACTCCGATGCTGCGTACATGCGCGGGTTCAATCCTTCGTTGCGGACCGACCAATACAGCCAGTATCTGACCAGCCGGCACGGTCAGCGGCTTTCCAAGGGCGACACCAGAGTTGCCGTGTGCACCGATTGCCATGGCGTGCACGGCATCCGGCCGGCCACCGATACGCGCTCTACGGTGCATCCGCTGCGAGTAGCGGAAACCTGTGCGCGCTGCCATGCAGACCCCGAGGCCATGAAGGCCTACGGTCTGCCGACCAGCCAGTTCGACGACTACCGCAACAGCGTCCACTACCGCGCCCTTGCCGAACGTGGAGACCTGAGTGCACCGACATGCTCAACCTGCCACGGCAATCACGGCGCAGCTCCGCCGGGGGTGGCTGCGGTGGAATTCGTCTGTGCCACCTGCCATGTGTTCCAAGCACAACTGTTCGATGGTAGTCCGCACAAAGCAGCGTTTGCCGCGATGGGCCTGCCGGCGTGCGTGACTTGTCATGGAAACCACCGCATCGCTGAGCCGCACGATGCCCTGCTCGGCACCGGGCCGGAGTCGCTCTGCCTCCGCTGCCACACCGAGGGCGACGGGGGCTACCAAGCCGCCGAACAAATGCAGGAACAGTTACTCGGCTTGGCGCGCGCCATCGAACAAGCGCAGCAGGTGCTCGACCGCGCCGAGCAAACCGGGATGGAAGTCGGCCAACCCCAGCTCGACCTGGGGCAAGCGCGTGATGCGCTCACCAAGGCGCGCGTAGCCATCCACGGATTCCAGCCCGACCGGGTCCAAACGGAAGTGCAAACCGGCCTGGAGGTAGCCCGCGCAGCGCAGCAGGCCGGCACAAAAGCCCTCGAAGAATACGACTTCCGTCGGTTGGGTCTGGCCATTTCGCTGGTTTTGATCCTGACCGTGGTGATCGGGTTGCGTCTGTACCTGAAGCAACTGGAGGCCAACAGCCAAAGAAGTTCGAGTGCGTCGTAGCATGCAGAACGTATTTTCATCGTCTAGGAGGAAACAGATGAAACGCTGGTTGACTTGGATACTGAGCATCGCCATCTTGATCGCGGTGCCGCTCGCTGCGGCCCAAAAAGGGGATGCTGCTGCGGGCAAAGCGGTGTACCAGAAAAAGTGCGCCACCTGCCACGAACTTTCCGGGGCACCGAAGGCAGCGATCGCCAAGATGATGAAGGTCGAGATGCGCGATCTGAGCAGCAAGGAAGTGCAAGCGAAAAGCGATGACGAGCTGGCCCGGATCATCACGCAGGGCACCGGCAAAATGGTGCCGGTGAAAGGACTGAGCGACGCGGATCTGCAGAATCTGATCGCTTATCTGCGTTCGCTGAAGAAACCCTAGCGTGCGGCCGGCTCAAGCGTTTTTGTCAGCATTTTTGTCGGTGTCCAGCAGCCGGCGAATCTTGCGTACCAGCAGCTCGGCGTCGTAGACGGGTTTCTCCAGATAATCGTCAGCGCCGGAAGCTTCGAGCAACCGCTCGCGGTCACCCGCCATGGCGTGTGCGGTCGCGAGCAGAATCGGCAAGGTTCGATCGTTCGCTTTCGCCACCTGCTGGATCAGGCGCGCCAGTTCGATTCCATCCAAGGGGCGGCCGTGGCGGTGGGTTCCGCTGAGCGAAACGTCCAGCAGAACCAGGTCCACACGGCCTTCGGCCACGGCAGCGAGGATTGCCTCGACATCCTCGCTGACCCAGCAGGTGAAGCCGCCCGCGCGCTCGAGGGCCATGCAGTAAAATTTGGCTACCAGCGCGTGGTCTTCGACGATCAGGATGCGCTTGACGCTACTCATTCTTCGATCGAAGCGCGGCGGTGCGGTTCGTGGTCGGTAGGTTCCGTCCGCGCACCGGCAGGGCCCGCCAGCGGCACGGTGAGCCACACTCGCGTTCCGCGACCCTCGCTGCCGTCCTCGATACCGATCCGGCCGCCCATCAACTCCACCAGCCGGCGGGAAATCGCCAGACCCAGGCCCGTGCCTCCACTGCGTCGGGACTGACTTCCGGAAAGCTGGATATATTTGTGGAACACCACTTCGCGCAGCTCGGGCGGAATGCCGATCCCGGTGTCTTCGACCTCAATGCGGAGCATGCCGGCGGGCTCCTCGATGCGGGCGCGCAGCACGACGTGGCCGGCCGGGGTGTACTTGATGGCGTTGGTCAGTAGATTCAGCAAGACCTGGCGCAGGCGAACCTCGTCGGCCCGAATCAGCGGAAGAGCCATCTGCGCGGTTTCATCGCGCAGCGTCAATCCCTTTTCGACAGCCTGAATCGCCACCAAGGGAAGTGTGGAATCGAACAAAGCGCGCGGCTGAATTTCCTCCAGATGCAGCGACATGCGGCCCGCCTCGATACGGCCGATATCCAGGATATCGTTGACCAGGCTGAGCAGGTGCTGAGCGCTGGCGAAGACATCGCGCAGCAATTCGCGCTCTTCTTCGGGCGTCTGGCACAGGCCGTCGAGAATCAGCTTCGTAAACCCGAGAATAGAGTTCAGCGGCGTACGCAGCTCGTGCGAGATGTGTGCCAAGAATTCGTCTTTCGTGCGACTGGCTTCGGCCAGGTCCTGATTGGCGCGTTCGAGTTGCAAATTCAACGCTCGCAGGCCCTGCATGGTGGCGTGCATGTAGGATTCGCACATCAGGTTCAAGTCGAGATCGAGGATTTTGCTGAGCGAGCGGCTATAGCGCAGCCGTTCGTCGCTGGCTGGAAACTCCAGCAGGAGACATTCGGAAAGGAACGTGCGCACAATCCCCATCGCACTGATCACGTACTTCTGTTCCAGTCCGACGAGCACATGCCGGTAGCCAATCTGGTAGCGGTCTTCGGCGTAGGCTTCGTCGTAGGTGCCGGTGAACAGTCCCCGGGCCCAGTGCTGCAAGGTCTGCTTCAGCCGGGCGATTTGTGCTTCGCCACCGGTGAAGACGCGATAAGCATTCGGGTGGTGCGGAATCTGCGAATAAAAGCGTTCCGCCAGTTCGGGCAGGTACTTTTCCATCCGCGGGCCCAGTCGCCGCAGCAGGGCCACATCCTCGGGCCCGAACCCCAAGTAGCGCTTCATCTCTTCGATGAAGCTTTCCATTCGGGAAACTCCTTGCCGGCCCACCGCCGGGCAGGCATAATCAAGAGTAATAGTAGCACGAGGTGAAGACCGCACCCGGGCTCGACGTGCACATCCACTGGAGATTCAAAGCGATTCTTCCGGTCGCGGCAACATTGCTGGCGGGGATCGCCTTGTTTTTCTGGGTGACGCTTTCGATTCCCCCGTCCGACCGACGCACGGTTCTGCTCGTGGCCGCGGGCGGCGCCGTGGCCATCTGTGCCGTATTGCTGGTGGTGCTGGCGGTGCTGGTCCATCGGCCGCTGCTCGAGCTGCGCGAGAAAATCGCCCGGCTGGAGCAAGGCGACCTGAACGTCACGGTGAGCTTTGCCGGACGCCGCGATGAAATCGGCGAACTGGGTCGCAGCTTCAACGCTATGGTGCGCCAACTGCGCGAATCGCAAGAGCAAATCCAGCAGTTGCATCGAACGCAGATGAGCCGCGCCGAACACCTGGCCACACTCGGCGAACTGGCCGCCGGACTGGCGCACGAAATTCGCAATCCGCTGGCGGGTATCGCCGGGGTGATCCAGATCATCGGGCGCGACCTGCCACCGGGAAGCCCGACGCGGGAAATCTTGAAAGAAGTCGAGCAAGAGGTCCATCATATCCAGAAAATCCTGAACGAGCTGCTCGACTACGCCCGGCCGAAGCCGCTGCAGTTGCGGCCGGCGGACCTGAACGCAACCGCGGAACGCGCCGTTTCCCTGGCCCGGCAACAGATCGCGTCACGCCCAATCGAAATCGAATTTCGTCCGGCGGCGGAAGTCGGCCTGGTCGAACACGACCCGGACGGGATCCAGCAGGTTCTGCTCAACTTGCTGCTGAACGCCCTGCAGGCCATTCCCCGCGAGGGACGCATCGTCGTCGAGGTGCACAACGAAGGCAGCTACGCCACCGTGGCCGTGACCGATTCGGGTTGCGGGATCGCTCCCGAGCACCTGCCCAATATCTTCAAGCCTTTCTACACGACGAAGGGCAAAGGGACAGGCCTGGGACTTTCCCTGGCGCGGCGGATCGTAGAGTTTCACGGTGGCCGCATCCAGGTGGAAACCGAGGTAGGCCGGGGAAGCACATTTCGCGTCTGGCTGCCCAAGCGAAAGATCGCTTCCGCCGCGGCCCAAACATAGTAAAGTAGGAATGGCATGCCACAGCCGAAAGTCCTGATTGTCGATGACGAAAAGCTGGTGCGCTGGTCGCTCCGGCAGAAGTGCGAAGAGTGGGGCTACCAGGCCCTAGAAGCTCCGGACGCCAGCACGGCGCTCAGTCTGGTGCGCGACGAGCAGCCGGAGGTGGTGTTGCTCGATGTGCGCCTGCCCGACCAAAGCGGGCTGGACGTTCTGGAAAAATTGAAGCACACCGGCGACGCCCGCGCCGTGATCATGATCACGGCCGATCCGCAACTCGACGACGTCAAAGCCGCCATCAAGATGGGCGCCTACGACTTCATCGGCAAGCCGCTCGATTTCGACGAGTTGCAGGTTACGTTGCAGAACGCGATCGAAGCGACGCGACTGCGGAGCGAAGTGGAATCGCTGCGCGGCGAAGTGCGCAAGCGCGCTGGCTATCACGACATCATCGGCGTCTCCCGGAAGATGACGGAGTTAATGCATTTTGTCCGCAAGGTCGCGGCCAGCGAAGCCACCACCATCTTGATCCAGGGCGAAAGCGGAACCGGAAAAGACCTCATCGCCAAAGCCATCCACTACCAGAGCGCACGGCAGGATCGCCCGTTCGTGCCCATCAACGTCTCTGCGATTCCGGAAACGCTGCTCGAATCCGAACTGTTCGGCCATGAACGCGGCGCCTTCACCGACGCCAAAGCGATGAAGAAGGGGCTGTTTGAAATTGCCGATGGCGGCACGCTGTTTTTGGACGAAATCGGCGAGCTGACGCCGTTCCTCCAGGCGAAGCTGCTGCGCGTACTCGAAGATCAGGTCATCCGTCGGGTGGGCGGGGTGCGCGATATTCAGGTGGATGTCCGTGTGATTGCCGCTTCGAACCGCGATCTGGAACGCGCCGTCCGCGAAGGTCATTTTCGGCAAGACCTCTACTATCGTCTGGCCATTATCTCCATCTTCATTCCCCCGCTGCGGGAACGTCGGGAAGACATCCTGCCGCTGGTGGACTTTTTCATCGAGCACTACAACCGCAAATTCCGGAAATCGGTGCGCGGAATCACTGCGGAGACGCGACGATTGCTGCTGAACTACGACTGGCCCGGGAATGTGCGCGAACTGAAGAACGCCATCGAACGCGCCATGATTCTGGAAGATGAGCCAGTCCTTCGTCCCGACTACCTGCCCTTTTCCGTCCGGCAACCGCACACCGGCGTGACTGCTTTCGAGCACACCGCTTCCCCGCCCTCCGGCGGCCAACCGCTGCCGAACGGTCGATGGCTGCCACCGCTTTCGATTCCTGAAGGCGGCACATCCCTCGAAGAAATCGAGCGGGCCATGGTCGAGCTGGCCCTGCGCCAGTCGGGCGGCAACCAAACCCACGCGGCGCGACTGCTCGACATCAGCCGAGACGCCCTTCGCTACAAGATGAAAAAGTTCGGCCTAATGCACAGCGAAGAGGAAAAAGAAGAGCAGCCATCTCCGCAACCCGGCCCTTAGCCAGGTGCCGAGCCCATCAGAAGGCGATAGGCGAGTGCGGGAAGTGCCGTGGTGTTTTCCGGCACCTTGAATCGCACCCTGGCCAGTCCGGAGATGCAAGGCTTTCGTTGCCCGCGGACAACCGCTCGACGACCGAGCCACTAGCCTCCGGCAGCCGCTTCTGCTTCCAGCCGTGCCACGGTGGTCTTCAACCACTGCAGCACCGCATCCTGCAAACGGTCGCGATCCCCTGCAGCGCTGAGGGAAGCCACCGTGTCTCCCTGTTCGTTCAACGGGATGTAATGGCAGGGCTCCTCTTTGTCGCGGTACTCTGGGGGCACGAATTCCATCAGGAAACAGTGCAGGCAGGGTTCCCGCTTTACTTCCAGGCCGACGTTCAGACAACTGACCGAATCGCGAAAAATGCGCGGGAGCTGACGCGGCTGACGTACCGACGGGTAGTATCCGCCTTTTTCAATGACTTCGATTTCCAGTTTCAGTTTGTCGATCAGTTCTTGTCGATCGAAGGGCATGGGCGAGCTCCTTCCGGACAGCGCGGCGTTGGCTCCGAGGAGGTGCGGGCGCTGCCCATGGTGTGGTTTTCGAGAATTTCGTAGGCAACGAATTCGGCGGAGGCTTGGAGGGCCTGCATCTGCTGCAGCAGGTGTGCATCGCGCTCGGGCTCCAGGAAACGCGCAATCATCGGATACAACACGCGGTCCTCTTTGTAAAGATGATCGTAGACGAGTTGCCGGATGGCGTGTCCCGCCTGGGCAAAGCTGGCTGCGGCGTAGCGGTTGTCCGGTTCGCGGCACAGAACGACGATCGCTTCCAGCAGCCGGCGGAATTGTGCGCGGATATCGCTGTGTTCACCGCGGAGCACAGCCAATGGGCCGACGTCGCGGGGCAAATAGGCCTCTAGAACGGGGAAAAGCACCTGTTCTTCCTTGCTGATGTGCAAGGACACATCCCGGATAAACGATTCCAGCATTGTCCGGGCCTGCTGCCACTGCGCGGCTTCTGTCGGCATGGCCGACTCCGCCCTCTGCACCCAGCCCTCCAGCGCCGCGAGCATCTGCACAAACCGAGTGTGGTCTTCCTGCAGTCGGGCAACGCACGCTCGGCTCATTCGGTGGCCTCAGTTCGTACCATCCTTCAACGCTCACCGCTGCGCGCCTGGGCAATCAGCGTCTCGATTCGCGCGCGATCCGGATGCTGAGGATGCAACTGCAACAGCTTGTTCCAGGCGGCAACGGCACCCGCAGCATCCCCAAAGCCGTGCAAGCGAACCACTCCCAGATTGAACAGAGTATTGGCGTGGTCGGGTTGGAAGCTCAGGGAGCGCTCGTAGTCCTCCACCGCCTTGTCCGGAAATCCGGAATACCAATAGGCAGTACCGCGGTCGGTGCGCACGTTCACGTCTTCCGGGCGCAACTCCAGCGCACGGCTGTAATACTCGATGGCCTCCGCCCAGGCCTGATTGTCGAAGTAAAAGTTCCCCAGTCGGACGAGCGCCTCCACATTTTGGGGGTCGGTCCTGACCGCAGCGAGCAACGGCGCAGCCAGTTGGGCCAAGGCCTGTGGGGATGCCGCTGCCGATTTGCCCGCAGGTGCACTGGAGGGCGCTGCAGCAGAGGTCACCGACGCTGCTGGCGTAGAGCCGCGAAAGAGGTAACCGACGATGAGCCCTACAGCCAGGCAGACCAGTGCCAAAAGATACGCTTCCCGGCTCGTCCAGCTCGGCGCGGGACCCACCGGAGCGGATTGGCCTGGTCGCCCGGCTTGGGTGTCCTTGCGGTTCACCGGCTTCCCTCTAACGGGGTGTGCCCGGCCGACTGGGTCGCTAGCGTTGTGGACCGAGGCAGGCGGAACAGATGGCGCACGGCTTCAGCCAACGTATCGGCGCGACGCTGCTGTGCTGCCGCCTTCAGCTCGCGCGCAAGCTGGCTGGCAATGCGCTCGACCAACTGCTCGGCGAATGCTTCGATCGCCTGCTCGTGCTCGGCCGCCAACGGTCCGTTCTCGGTGCGGTAGCGGTGCAGCTCCGCTGCTTTGATTTCATCCAGACGCTGACGCACAGCGACAATCGTGGGCACCACGTGTACGGCGCAGAGCTTTTCCATGAAACGTTCCACTTCCCTGGCAATGAACGTTTCCGCCTGGGCTGCAGCAGCCAGTCGCTCGGACCGGTTGCGTGCGACAACCTGTTCGAGATCATCCATATCGTAGAGAAAGACTCCAGGCAGCCGGCGCACGTCCGGGTGAATATCTCGGGGCACCGCGATGTCGATCAGAAAGATCGGGCGACCGCGGCGCAACTGCTGGACCTGCTGAAAATCTTCGACGCCGAGCACAAAGTGGGGGCATCCGGTCGAGCTGATGACGATATCGGCTTCGGCCAAGTGCGCCCAGCGCTGCTCGAACGGCACCGCAGTGCCGCCCGAATCGGTGGCCAGGGCTACCGCGTGCTCGTAGGTGCGGTTTGTCACGCGGACAGCCCGCGCCCCGCTGGCCACTAGATAGCGCACGGCCAACTCGCTCATCTTGCCGGCCCCCAGAATGAGCACGGTGCGTGCCGTCAGGTCGCCAAAGATCTGTCGGGCCAGTTGCACCGCAGCATAGGGAACGGAGACCGCAGCCTGACCGATGGCGGTTTCCGAGCGCACCCGCTTGGCTACACTCAGCGCTTTTTGGAAAACCGCATCCAAAAAATTCCGACTCGTGCCTGCCTGACGGGCTTTCGTCCAAGCCACTTTGACCTGGCCGGTAATTTCCGGTTCGCCCACCACCATGGAATCTAGCCCGGAAGCAACTCGAAAGACGTGCCGGACGGCATCGGCAGCGGCTAGGTTGTAGAAAAACTCCCGCTCTTCTTCCTGCAGGCCGAATTGCTGGCTGAGGTAGTCGAATATGGACGCACTCGCAAATCCCAAATCTTCTGCCCAGACGATGAACTCCGTCCGATTGCAGGTGCTCAGAATGACGATTTCCACAATGCCAGCCGCCCGCACAAGCTGCTGCAAGGCCGGGTAGAGGCGACTGTCTGGCATGCTGAAGCGTTCGCGAAAGCTGACCGACGCGTGACGGTGATTCGTGCCTATGACTGCCAGAGTCGGATTCAATTTTTGTCCCACCGCATGAAGTTCACAGTGAATTGGGCATGCCTGATGCCAAACCCCAACAGAAAGAGAAGACTGCAGCTTGCTTGTAATCGACTTATATTAAAGGAGTTCTCAGGGGGTCCCGTTCAAGCGGTGCTCTGCTTCGAACGGGCTTGCGAGAAATGACGGCGTGTGTGGGGCATTTACCACGCTGCAAGGCTTTTTAATTCATGGACCAGGGGACGCTTCGAACTGGGGTATGTTTTGTTACGGAAGACGGTGGAAAAAAACCGAGCCTCCAGGTTTCGATTTTGACAGTTTCAGGCGATGTGAGACCCATTTCCCACCTTCTGTGGCAATTCGCCCAGCAAAACACCCTCTCGACAGGTAACGATCTCGAGGGGAAATGCAAGCCACACAAAATGAGTATGTTTTGCCTACGGCTGGCTCGTGCTAATTGGCATGGCGTTTGCCCCAGCAAAAGGTGCAGTCATCAGAGGCGAAATAAGCGATGGAGGAATGGTTTAGGAGCCGGGCAGCCGTGACGCCATTAACCCCAACCCGACGGATGAGCGAAGTTGACCCGCAAACGATGGGTAATCGTAAACCGGCCCGTTGGACCACGCTCATCGGACCGCGAACGATCGCGGCAGGCGCCCCTGCCCGGCTCCTGAAAACTGCTATTTGCATGGGGCCAAACTCAATTGGCACCCGGATAGGAGCGCAGCGACCGACGTCCGTTGCGACCTCGGTCCACACCGCCGCTCAGGGGCCCTCGATAAATCCCACCTTCGTTAAAACGCCCAAAAACCTGAGCGCGATGAGCAAACGCCACAGGCAAGACCAACCATGTCTGCCCCTGAGCGGCGGCCGCTCCTCACGGAATTTCTTCAGGCTTGCGCTGGCTGCGGATACTACCCCCTCACCTGGGCAACCAGATGTGCTCCGCAGCAGCGCAGTTCACCCTCCAGGGGACAGTTGACTTGGATAAATGAAAGTCGGGCGCGGCGATCCAATTGTCGGCTGTCCCCGGAGGGTTGAATTCGGGCTACAAATTCACTCTCAATTGCAGAAGCTGGATTTGAACCAATGAGATATCCGTTGCTCATGCCTGCAGAACATGGAGCGTGGGGGATTCTGCTGATTCCGTATCTGACGACGGTATTCGTGGTCGGCACGACAAATCTTTCCGTACTGCTCGTGCTGGTGAGCGCGGTGTCTCTATTTCTGGTGCGGGGCTCTGCCGATGCCCACGGCACCTGGCGTGTGCTGACAGAGCCGAAGCACCTGCTGCTGTTCAGCGTCGGGGTTCTGGCCGGCGGCTGGTTGATTTTCGTCGAGCGACGCAATGCCTTGCTGGCTGTATTCGCAGCGGTTTGTATGCTCTACGGGCTGCAGAAAACGCTGGCCAGGCATCTGGACCGGGAAATGCATGAAAAACGGAGTCTAGCAGCCGAACTGGTTGGAGTGGCTCTGCTCACGCTAGTGGTCCCGGCCACGTGGATTGCCGCGCATGGGAAACTGGACCGGCTGGGTCTGCAACTGTGGCTGCTGAATCTGCTGTTTTTTGCCGGGGGTGTGATTTACGTAAAGTACCGCGTGCGCGGGCTGCTGGTGCATCGTCCGTTCCTGAGCTGGGTTGAACGGATGCGCTTCGCCTGGCCCGTGATCGCTTATCACTTGCTGCTGATTGCCTTCCTGGTTGCCGCCAGCGCCCGCGATGCCCTGCCTACTCTGACCGTGCTTGCCTTCACACCGGGGATGCTGCGTGCGTTCAGACTTGTCTGGCAATTGGGCAAGCGCTTCCCCATTCGCCGGCTGGGATGGAGCGAAGTCGCACAAGCGATCGTGTTCGCAGCGCTGCTGGTGCTGAGCTTGAAGTTCACTCCGTAACCTCAGGGCTTCCCTTCGACATTCCGCTCTGTCGTGAGCTACCAGACGTCTTCCGAACAGAACATGCAAGTGTTCAGGACAAAGAGGAAGGCCGCTAGGCAGCAGGTCGCGCAAGGTTCTGCCTGCATTGCGCATCGTCCAGGTCCAGGTAGAACTGACGCGGGTCATCGGCGGAGACGAATCCGAGCGAACGCGCCAAGCGCAGCATCGGCACGTTGTCCAGTTCGGTCATCCCCCAGACCCGGCGCAGACCCATCCGGCGCGCTTGCTGCACCAGCTCACTCAAAAGCAATTTGCCAAGTCCACGGCTGCGGTATTCCTGGTGAATGAATACGGCGACTTCGGCAGAATCGTCTTCCGGACAGAGGATGCCGTGGCCGACAACACGGTCTCTGTCCCAAAGCAACAGATTCGGGAATTGCTGGATGCGGTCGAGCCACTGCTGGAGCCCGTAGCGGGGCGGGAGACCCAAGCTGCCGGGCCGCGGCTCGAACGTCGTGTACATGGCCAGAAGCGCAGGCCGGTCGGCTGCCGTCGCGGCGCGGAGCTCGAAAATCTCAGTTCGCGCCGCGGGAACAGATTCGGTTGACTTCATGGTCAGCATGCGGGTTTCCCGCCTTGTTGCAGTTGCCGCGATTCGGCTCTCTGCCACCTGAATAACAGCAGCTCGAATTCCATCCCGCCTGCCAGCACGGCAGCGATAAATCTTTTGTGTTGTATGAACTGTGCGACCCCGAAAGGCTTTGCATAGGCTGGCAGCGGACTGCATGAGACCCCTGGCGCAGACAGTGTGGAAACTGGCGCACAAAGTCCGCGGCTGTTCCCTGGTGTGATCGAATAACTCTTTTCGATTGTTGTAGTTAGCGAAAAGGCTGTTGGTACTACTTGTGCTGTTTTCCTGGGAGGAGGGGGATCGTGCCTGTACAACCTGAAGTTCGACAATTTACTCAATCAAAGGAAGCTGCAGATCCGCCGTACCCGGGACTGCGCGCCACAGTGGATGGTTCGGGGGCGGTGGTCTGGGTGGAATCGCATATCTCGCAAGGTGCGTGCGCCTATCCGATTACTCCGTCAACGCCGATGGGAGACGGTTTCGCCATCGAGTATGCCAACGGCAAGCACAACCTGTGGGGCGAACCCCTGCAGTTTCTCGAACCGGAATCCGAACACAGCTCAGCGTCTGCCTGTGAAGGTTTTGCGCTCGCCGGCGGCCGTGTGACGAATTTCACCTCAGGGCAAGGTCTCATCCTGATGAAGGAAGTGCTCTACGTGATTGCCGGCAAGCGTCTGCCCGTCGTATTCCACATTGGTGCCCGGGCGCTCACTTCACAGGCGCTGAATGTGCATTGCGGTCACGATGACGTGATGGGCGTCGCAGACACCGGCTGGGGCATCCTGTTTGCGCGCAATGCACAGGAAGCGGCGGACCTGGCGCTGATTGCCCGCCGAGCAGCCGAGGAATCCGAAACACCCTTTCTGAATGTGCAGGACGGCTTTCTGACTACACACACGCTGGAAACGGTCCGACTGCCCGAACCGGAGCTGATGAAGCAATTCGTCGGCCCGCCGGCAGAGCGCATCCGACGGTTGTTCGACCCCCAGCGACCGCTGCTCAGCGGCCCAGTGCAAAATCAAGACAGCTACATGAAGGGCAAAATCGCCCAGCGTTACTTCTACGAACGGGTGGCCCCCGCACTGGAACGCGCCATGCGCGAATACAGCGAACTGACGGGGCGCCGATACGATTTCGTCCGTGCCTACCGGATGGAGGACGCCGAATACGCTCTGGTTGGCCTCGGCTCGATGATGGAAACCGCCGAAGCGGTCGCGGATTGGCTCCGCGCACAAGGTGTGAAGGTCGGCGTTGTCCACCTGACGAGCTTTCGACCATTCCCGGGCCGGCAACTGGCTCGGCTGTTACGGGATTGCCGCGCAGTCGCCGTGATCGAGCGGGCCGACGTGCCGCTGGCGCAGTCGAACCCACTTGCGCTGGAGTTAAAAGCTGCGCTCGCCGATGCCTGGACGAGCGGCGAACTCGCGCGCCAGCACCTCCCGCGGGTCTATTCCGGAGTGGCCGGGCTCGGCGGACGAGACGTCCGACCGGGACATTTGGTTGCGGCTGTGAAACATTTGCAACATCCCGACGGGAGGCCGTTTTTTGTGCTCGGGATCAAGCATCCGGATGCGCTGGAACCCACCACCGATCCGGACGTCCGCCCGGCAAACGCGTTCTCTTTGCGCGGTCATTCCGTCGGAGGCTTCGGTTCGGTGACGACGAACAAGGTGATCGCTTCGATCGCTTCCGATCTGTTTGGACTCTACGCGCAGGCCTTCCCGAAGTACGGCTCCGAGAAAAAAGGCCTGCCTACAAATTACTACCTGACCTTGGCCCCGGAGCCAGTTCGGCTGCACGCGGAGCTGGCAGTAGTGGACTTTGTGGCTATCCAAGATCAAAACGCATTCCTCACCGGCAATCCGCTGGAAGGTCTGTTGCCCGGCGGAATCATCTACCTGCAATCCCCGCTGCCCCCCGAGCAGGTGTGGACCAGCCTGCCACCGCAGGCCCGTCGGTTGATCCGAGAAAAACACTACCGGCTCTACGCGCTCGATGCCCTGCGCATTGCACGCGAATCGGCCAGCCGCGCGGACCTGCAGATTCGCATGCAGGGCATCGTACTGCTGGGTGCCTTTTTGCGGCTAACGCCGTTCCGCGAACGCGCCGGGCTCAGCGAAGCACAACTGTTCGAAGCCTTGGAGAAAACGTTGCGCAAGTACTTCGGCAAGCGCGGTGAGCAGGTGGTGGCCGATAACATGACCGCTGCGCTGCGGGGCTTCCATGAGGTCGCCGAGATCCTGCCGCAGGAGGAAACCGCGCCGGCGGAAACAACAAAAGTGGAGAGCCGCCCCTTTCAGCTCCCCTGCCGCTCTGCGGACGACCTGGTGCCGACAGATTTTTGCGAGCGGATCATCGGCAGCTACGCACGCGGAGTCGAGCCAGAACTGGAAGCCGATGTGTTCCTGGCACGCAGCCTGATGCCTCCGGCCAGTGCGATGCGGCGCAGTTTTCGCCACTTGGCGCCGGAGATTCCGAGCTTCCTTGCCGAGCGCTGTGTCGGCTGCATGGAGTGCGTCAACGAATGTCCGGACACGGCCATCCTGGCAAAAGTCGTGGAGCCGAGAACGCTGGAAGCGTATCTGGGCCGCATCGAACGCGCTGACCGGCGCGAAGCGCTGCGCAGTCAGTTCTCCAAGACCCAGAAGTACTACGATCTGTTCGAGAAAAAAGGCGAAACCGGCGGCCTGTTCGGCATTTTCATCGACCCGGACAAATGCAAGGGCTGCGGCGAATGTGTGACCGTGTGCGGCACGCACGCTGCGCTCCGGATGGTGCCGAAGACGAACCTCGACCTTGGCCAATATGACCTGGCCATGGACCTCTTCCACCACCTGCCGCCGACCCCGGAGAAATTCCTCAACGAGCGCTCGCTCGGCGACATGATGCTGAGCGACCGTGCCCTGCTCTACGCAGGCGGCGCGGGCTCGTGCATGGGCTGCGGCGAGGCCACTGCCGTACGCATGATGCTGGCGGCGACCGGATTTGTCTACGGCGCAGAAAACATCGGCATTGTGGCGGCCACGGGGTGCAACACGGTGTTCGGCTCGACGTATCCCTTCAACCCGTTCCATGTGCCGTGGACCAATTCTCTGTTCGAAAATGCGCCGGCCGACGCCATGGGTGTCCGGTTGCGGTGGGACCAGGCAGGTCATTCCCGGCGACGGCTGTGGGTGCTCGGTGGGGACGGCGCCCTGTACGACATCGGCTTCCAGTCGCTTTCCCGCATGCTGATGTCCGGGATGGACATCAAGGTGCTCGTGCTGGACACGCAGGTGTACTCCAACACTGGCGGCCAGAGCTCCACGGCCACATTCACCGCCCAGGAAGCCAAGATGGCTGCTTATGGTAAAGCACAGCCAGGCAAGCTAGAACGACGCAAAGAACTGGCAGAAATCGCCATGATGCACCCGGGAGTCTTTGTGGCGCAGACCACCCCAGCGCACCTGAACCACTTCTACAAAGCCATTCTCGCGGCGAACGAATATCCGGGTCCGGCAGTGGTTATCGCCTATGCTGCCTGCATGCCCGAGCACGGGATCGGTGATGACCGCGCTGCGCTGCAGGCGCGCCTGGCTGTGGAATCCCGCGCTTTTCCGCTGTTGATCTACGACCCGCGCCGGGGTGAACGCATTCGCGAACGGCTCAGCCTGCAGGGCAATCCGGCGATGAAAGAAGACTGGTACATTTCGCCGAAAACCGGGAAGCCTTTCGACTTCATCGAGTTTGCCCGCACCGAAGGTCGGTTTGCGCACCACTTCGATGAACAGGGCAATCCCGACGAATTTCTCCAGCAGGCACAAGCCGAACGACTGCAGAACTGGCGCACCCTGCAGGAACTGGCCGGGCTGCGATAGTCCGATGCTGCAAGCGATGAGGGCCACCGAACCGAAATCGGACGTTGCGCTTCGCCGCATTCTGCTCGCGACCGACTTTTCCTCGTGCTCAGAACGAGCGTTGCAATACGCGGTGTCGGTCGCCCGGCACTATGATGCGACGTTATACCTGGCCCACGTCGTTCCCGAAGAAATGCCGGCATCCGCCCCGACCACTGCGAGCCGCCCGAGCCTGCGTCGCGCCGAGCAGGAGATGGCCAACCTGCTTACCTCCGGTGTGTTGCGCGGTGTGCCCCATCAAGTGCTGCTCAGCACGGGTGTGTTGTGGAATTGCGTGCAGAAGATGATCACGGAAAACAGCGTCGACCTGGTTGTCGTGGGCACACATGGGCGAACGGGCGTGCGCAAGCTGATGCTGGGTTCTGCAGCCGAGGAAATTTTCCGCAAGTCACCCTGTCCTGTTCTGACCGTCGGGCCGCAGGTTCACGACGAGGCCCCGCCCAGGATCCGGTTCCAACAGATTCTCTACGCATGCGACCTCACGCCAGCAACCGAGCGAGCCACGGCCTACGCCCTATCACTGGCGCGGGAGTTCAGAGCGCAATTGACAATTTTGCACGCCATCAGTGACACCGAAACGACCCACCCCGAGCGGCAAGAAGCAATGCGTCGCGGCGTACTGGAACGCCTGCAAGCGTTGCTGCCAGCCGAAACGCGGGAGCAGTGCCCTATCCAATTGCTCGCCGCGTTCGGCCCAGCTCCAACCGTTATCCTGGACCGTGTACGAGCGCTGGGGGCCGATCTGATCGTTATGGGGGTCAGAAGGACGGCAAGTTTCCCCGGGCATCTACCTCCGGCAACGACCTACCAAGTGGTCTGCGAAGCACCCTGCCCGGTGTTCACCGTGCGCGCGCAAGAAACAAAAGCCTGAACGCCCGCCCCGGCCCAGAACGACAGCGCAGGCAAGAATCACCCACGGACACCTACACGTCCGGGGAGGCAAAACGTCTCGCGCAGGAAAAAACAGGAAAAATCTGCACCAAGCGAAGCTCAGCAAAAACGTTCAGCGCACCTCGAGTGGGAGTTGCCTCACATAGTCGCGGCCGGCGTGGAGTGCTCGCAGATCGAGGGTTAGCAGGTCGGAATCCTTGACCTTGCCCTGCAGTACAGTTTCCGCGGTTGCCGAGCTGAGGGCACCGGTCCATTCCAGCAGAGCACCCAGCATGACGATGTTGCCGACTTTTGCCGCACCGAGCTGATCGGCCAGTTCCGAGGCAGGAATCGCCAACACACGCACATTCGGGATCTCAATGTCTGCAGGTACCGTGCGTCGGTTGTACAGAACCATGCCCCCGGGGACGACACTCGGACCGAACTTGCGCAGCGAAATTTCGTTCATCGCTACGAGCACGTTGGGATGCTCGATCAGGGGGGAGCCGATGCGTTTGCTCGACAGGCAAACGTGACAGTGAGCGCTGCCGCTGCGCATCTCCGGACCGTAGGAGGGCAGCCAGCTCACTTCCTTTCCTTCGCGCATGCCCATTTCGGCCAAAATCTGGCCCAAGAGCAGAATCCCCTGACCGCCGAAGCCGGCAATCTTGATTTTCCATTCGCGCACATCGGCTGATCTGGGGGCGGGCGTTTCGACGGCTGTCGGCGCATCAGCCAGGCCCAGCACTTCGGCAACGGTACGTCGGGGCGGGCGGCTGCTTTCCGGCATTTTGACTTTGCGGTCGCGGAAGACACCGAGCGGGAAATTCCGAATCATGTGCTCTGCCACCCAGTCGCGGGCTTCCTTGGGAGTCATTTTCCAGATGGTCGGGCAGGGGGAGAGGATTTCAACCAAAGAAAAGCCAGCACCATCCCGCTGCAGTTCGAGCGCTTTGCGGATCGCCTTGCGCGCTTTCATGATGTTTTTGTTGTCGGAGAGCGCCACGCGCTCGATGTAAACCGGCGCTTCGAGCGTAGCCAGCAACTCGCAGATCCGCAGCGGAAACCCTTCGTTTTCCGGTCGGCGTCCCCACGGCGTGGTCGTGGTCGTTTGTCCCACCAGAGTGGTCGGTGCCATCTGACCACCCGTCATGCCATAAATTGCGTTGTTGATGAAAAAAACGGTAATGGGTTCCCCGCGGTTGGCGGCGTGAACGATCTCTGCCGTGCCGATGGCAGCCAGGTCGCCATCCCCTTGGTAGGAAATGACGATGCTCTCCGGGCAGGCGCGTTTCAATGCCGTCGCTACCGCCGAAGCGCGACCGTGCGCGGCCTGCACATTGCCGACGTCGAAGTAGTAGTAGGCGAACACCGAACATCCGACCGGGCTGACAAAAATCGTGCGGTCCTGCAGGCCGAGAGCAGCGATTGTTTCGGCAATCAGTTTGTGCACGACGCCGTGTCCGCAGCCCGGGCAGTAGTGTGTCTGGTGCTGCAGGTCCGCCTTGCGCTCATAGACCGGATAGAAGACAGGCGATTTCCTGTGCACAACCTCGTACCCGTATTCCGCCACTGTGTCCTCCAGAATTTCTGTTCAGTGCACTGCGGTTTCCACGAGCTCGAACATTTTGGCATTCACTTCTTCGACCAGAGGCACGTTCCCTCCGACGCGGCTGTAGAAGTGCACCGGGACTTGCTCGTGCAACGCCAGGCGCACATCCTCGACCATCTGACCTGTGCTCATTTCGACGACCAGCACTGCGCGGACATCGCAGGCAGCATCGCGCAGGGCTTGCACAGGGAACGGCCACAGCGTAATCGGCCGGAACAGACCCACCCGCAGACCCTGTTCCCGGGCCTGCTCGGCGGCCGACCGCAGCACCCGGGAGACGATGCCATATCCGACGAGCAAAACCTCGGCATCCTCGGCCAGATAAAGTTCGTGCCGTGGCTCGCGTTCCTGTGCCTCCCGGTATTTTGCCTCCAACTTGCGGATGTGAGCTTCCAGCGCATCGGGTTCAAGGTGAATGGAAGTGATCAAATTCTTCCGGGTGGCTGCGGTGCCCCGAACCGCCCAAGGCTTTTCCGGAGGCGGAGTGATGCGGGCGTGCAGTTCTAACGGCTCCATCATCTGGCCGATGAAACCGTCCGTGAGTACGACCGCCGGATTGCGGTATCGGTCGGCCAACTCGAAGGCCAACATGGTCAAATCGGCCATTTCCTGAACTGAGGCGGGTGCGAGCACGAGATTGCGATAGTTGCCGTGGCCTCCGCCCTTGACCAGCGCGAAGTAGTCACTCTGTTCTGGAGCGATGTTGCCCAAGCCCGGCCCACCTCGCACAACATCCACGACGACACAGGGCAACTCTGCGCCGGCCAGGTAGGACAACCCTTCCTGCATCAGGCTGATGCCTGGCCCGGAAGACGCGGTCATGACGCGTTGTCCAGCCGACGCCGCACCGTACACCATGTTGATGGCGGCCACTTCGCTTTCCGCCTGGAGAAACACTCCGCCGACCTGGGGCAGATAGAGGGCGGCCGCCTCGGCAATTTCGCTGGCCGGCGTGATGGGATAGCCGTAGTAGGCCTGACAACCCGCCAGCAAAGCTCCCTGAATGACTGCGACATTGCCCTTACAAAGTTGCCGCACGACCTGCCTCCCTAGCCGAGATGACTTTTGGGGGTGGAGAAAACCGATAGACGGTAATCGCACCGGGCTCCGGACAGACATAGAAGCAGATCCCGCAGCCGGTGCAACCGCTGCCGACGTAGTGCGCCGGATGCACCCCATAGGGGCTTAGCTCGGTTTCGAACACCAGGCAATGTGGCGGACAGGCGTCGATGCACAGGCCGCAACCCTTGCATTCGTTCGGGTCGATTTGGACTCGGCCGCGAGGTTCGTTGGCCATGGATCACTCCTGCGTTGGATTCATGGGTTGGGTGTCGAACGGCTGCGGTCCGGCTTCTTGGTGTACTACGGAAAAGTCCGTGCGAGCCGGGCGGCGGAGCCAGTTCGTTTTTTCGCAGTAGTCATAGAGCTCTTCGCGGAATTTCGGATGGGCGATCTGGATCAGGGCTTCCGCGCGTTCGCGAATCGATTTGCCGTGCAGATAAGCGATGCCGAATTCGGTCACCACATAGTGGATCGAGCCGCGCGAAGCCACCACGCCCGAGCCCGGGCTGAGGATGGGCACAATGCGCGAAATCGTACCGTTCTTTGCGGTCGAAGGCATGGCGATGATCGGCTTGCCGCCTTTCGAATGGCGGGCACCGCGGATAAAGTCCACCTGCCCACCAAAACCACTGTAGAGATACGTGCCAATCGAATCCGAACAAACCTGTCCGGTGAGGTCCACCTGGAGGGTGGAGTTCACGGCGACCATCCGCTCGTTCTGCGCAATCACGAACGGGTTGTTGGTGTACGCCACCGGGTGAAATTCGAAGATCGGATTGTGGTGGACGAAATCGAACAGCCGTTTGGTGCCCAGAACAAAGCTCAGCACGGCCTTGCGCGGATGCAAGGTTTTGCGATGGCCGTTGATGACCCCGGATTCGATCAGTGGGATCACGTTGTCGGAAAGCATCTCGGTGTGGATGCCCAGGTCTTTTCGATCTTCCAGCTCCAGCAGAACGGCGTCGGGGATCCCGCCGATGCCGAGCTGGAGTGTGGCGCCATCTTCGATCAAACTGGCAACGTTGCGGGCAATCGCCCGATGCAGTTCGGTAACTGGCTCGCGGAGCAGCTCGCACAGCGGACGCGAGACTTCGACCACCGCATCCAGCTGATCCACGTGCAGGAAGCTGTCTCCGTAGGTTCGGGGCATTTGGTCGTTCACCTGCGCGATCACATACCGCGCACAGCGAGCTGCGGTCATGGTCGTATCCACGCCCACGCCTAAACTGCAGAAGCCGTGCGCATCCGGCGGAGAAACCTGGATCAAAGCCACATCCAGGGGCATCTGTCCGCTTTCGAACAAACCCTCGACTTCGCTCAAATAGATCGGCGTGTAGTCTGCGCGGCCGCTGTTGACGGCCTCGCGCACGTTGGCACCGATGAACATGGCGTTGTGACGGAAGTGCCCGGCCATTTCGGGCCGAACATAAGGAGCTTTGCCCAGCGTGAGCAAGTGAACGATTTCGACATCCCGGACGAACGGAGCGCGCTCGATCAAGGCCTCCGCCAACACTTCTGGCTCCGCACAACCCGGATGGATGTACACGCGGCTGCCGGATTCAACGCAGCGCAACGCCTGCGCTGCCGTCATGCGCTTGCTGGCATAGCGTTCTTTCCAGGACATGGCGAGACGTGCTCCTGTTTTACTGCAGCCGGAATTTCACTACGACTTCCAGCCGCACTGGCACCGGCTCATCGTTCAGAACGGTCGGCTGATATTTCCATTTGGAAACCGCCGACAACGCGGCTGAAACCAGCAACGGATGGCCGCTGAGCACACGCAATTCGACGACGCTGCCATCGGTATCAATGACGGCTTCCAAGACCACATCGCCTTCCACACGCGATTGCCGGGCCAGCATTGGATAGTCCGGCTGTGGCCCGTAGATGAGCCTCGGCGCTTGCACCCGGCCGCCCACCCGCACGGGCTCGCGCCGCTGGGGAGGCGGAGGTGGCAGGGGCACCTGCATGCGAGGGGCGCTGCTCACTATGCCCCCGATGACACCACCCAGTTGACCACCCGGAACCCCTCCTGGCACGCCACCTTCGACCCCGATACCCAATCCGATATCCGGAGGCAGTGCTTCTTCTTTGAGTATCTTGACCTCTTTGGGAATCACCGTTGGTGCAATCAGCTTCCCACCCGCAGTGAAAATTCTTTGCGGAACTCGGGCCGTTCGGGCAACCGCAGCAACAGCGGGCGGGGGCGGCGGAGGTGGTGGGGGCGGCGGGGCTACAAGGAAAGTCTTCGTGAAGGCATGCAAGTCGATCGTTTCTGTATACATCAGCGGAACCAGCACCAGCAGAATCACGACGAGGGTGTGCACCGTGAGCGAAAACAGGAAATCTGCCGTTCGACTCTTAGTGTAAGTTTCGCTCACCTCGAGAAGAGTCTGACGAAAAAGCTCTCGGTTGTGCGTTGGCGGGAGCCCACGAACAGAGCTGGTGCGTGTTTCGTCTAGCTCGTACCGCCCATTCTTGGCGGGATTCGACGGTGTCTCCAGCTTGGGCGGCGGAGCCTCCAAAGTAGCGTGCCTTGACATGGCTGGTTCCTCCCCATTGAATCGGGCAATAGCAGGGCCATTGGCAAGGAAGCCGTCGTTTCTCTAACCATTTCAATTTTCAGCGGTTAGTGGAAATAGAAGTTTTACAAGATGCCTGAGATGCGCTGGTTCACACATCCGCTCTGCTTCTCTGCGGAACCTGCCACACTTCTCTTGTGTTTCGTCAACGGGCTTGCCCTAAGCCCTTTTGATTGGATAGCCCTAGCCAGCAACCTCCTCTAACCATTGCCTCTGCTGCTTGGCACTGCCCGAAGACCAGCACGGCAAAGACAGTCAGGAGCGATGTTGCGGCATTTCGCACCAAGGGGCAGTCCAGGATCGGTCTCCAGCCAGGGGCATGCTCACTAAGTCCTCTTTTACAAATGGATTGCTAGAGTTCCGCTCTAGATTTCTCAAGGTTACCAATCTGCTATGCATTCAGGTGCGGGGGCATTTGCAGCCTGATGGCTACGCGAGTGTCAACCCGAGGAGGCAGTATGGCCATCAACAGACAAGAAGCGCTGGATTACCACTTTGGCAAGCGTCCGGGGAAAATCGAAGTCGTTCCGACCAAGCCCTGTCGTACGCAACGCGACCTCAGTCTGGCCTATACCCCTGGAGTAGCCGAACCCTGCCTGGAAATCCGCAAAAATCCACGGGAAGCGTTCAAGTACACCGCTCGAGGGAATCTAGTTGCAGTGGTAACGAATGGCACAGCGGTTCTGGGGTTAGGGAACATTGGCGCTCTGGCAGGCAAGCCGGTGATGGAAGGCAAGGGGGTACTGTTCAAACGCTTCGCCGATATCGACGTGTTCGACATCGAGATTGACTCCACGGATCCGCAGGATGTGATTCGCGTCTGCCAACTGCTCGAGCCTACCTTCGGCGGGATCAATCTAGAAGACATCAAAGCGCCAGAATGCTTTCTGATCGAGGAGACGTTGCGCAGGACCATGAAGATACCCGTATTCCACGACGATCAGCATGGCACGGCGATCATCTCCGGCGCAGCGCTGCTGAACGCACTGGAAATCGTCGGCAAGGAGCTTGATCGCGTTCGCGTCGTGTTCAACGGGGCGGGCGCCTCCGGCATCGCCTGTGCCGAGCATTACGTTCGGCTGGGGGTGAAACGGGAAAACATTCTGATGGTGGATACCCAAGGGGTGATCTACAAAGGCCGGAAGGAGGGCATGAATCCCTACAAGGAACGGTTCGCAGCGGAGACGAAACTACGTACGCTGGCCGAAGCCATCGAAGGTGCCGATGTATTCGTTGGCCTGTCGGTCAAAGGCGCACTCACGCCCCAGATGCTGCGCAAAATGGCTGACCGACCGATTGTCTTCGCCATGGCCAACCCGGACCCGGAGATCACCTACGAAGACGCTCTGGCCACACGCAGTGACGTCTTGATGGCCACCGGGCGCTCCGACTATCCGAACCAAGTCAACAATGTGCTCGGTTTCCCGTTTATCTTCCGCGGAGCGCTCGACGTGCGCGCTACGGCAATCAATGAAGAAATGAAGCTGGCAGCGACGCGTGCCCTGGCGGCTCTGGCAAAAGAAGACGTGCCGGATTCGGTCTGCCGTGCCTACGGACTCGAACACATCCGTTTCGGTCCGGAATACATCATTCCCAAGCCTTTTGACCCGCGCGTGCTGGTCTGGGAAGCGACGGCCGTTGCCCGCGCAGCCATGGAAAGCGGCGTCGCCCAAGAACCCGTGGACTTGGAAGAATACCGGGAGCGGCTGGAACGTCGCCTGGGCAAGGCGCGCGAGATCACCCGCATGCTGATCCACAAGGCGCAGGCGCAGCCAAAACGTGTCGTCTTTCCCGAGGGCGAAAATGACAAAATCTTGCGCGCCTGCCACATCCTCGTGGAGGAACACATTGCTCGACCGATCCTGCTCGGCAACCCCGAGAAAATCCAGACCCGCGCTGCCGAGCTCGGCATTCCGCTGACGGGTATGGAAATTGTGGACCCGGCCCGCTCGCCGAAACATCAGAGTTATGCGGAAGAACTCTACCGGCTTCGCCAGCGCCGTGGCGTGACGCGTTCCGAGGCTAACGAACTCATTCTGAACCGCAATCTGTTTGCCTCCATGATGGTGCATCTGGGAGATGCCGATGCGCTGGTCAGCGGCGTCACGCAACATTACCCGGACACCATTCGCCCCGCGCTCCAGGTCATCAAAATGCGGGAAGACCTGCACAAGGTTTCCGCCTGCTACGCGCTGATCACCCGTCAGGGTGAGGTCTACTTTTTGGCGGATTGCGCAGTCAACATCGACTCGACCGCGGAAGAGCTGGCAGAAATCGCACTTTGTGTGGCGGAAACCGCACGCCGGTTCGACATCACTCCGCGCGTGGCCATGCTTTCCTTTTCCAACTTCGGCAGCGTGAAGCACCCGCTGGCGGAAAAGATGCGGCGAGCCGCAGAACTCGTGCAGCAGGCAGATCCGAATTTGATGGTGGATGGCGAAATGCAAGCCGATACCGCCGTGGTGCCTGAGATGATCGAACAGACCTACCCCTTCAGCCGACTCCGCGGTGGGGCCAACGTGTTGATCTTCCCCGACCTGACTTCCGCGAACATTGCCTACAAGTTGCTGATTCACCTCGGGGGAACGGAAGCCATCGGACCCATTCTGATGGGCATGTCGAAACCCGTGCATGTGTTGCAGCGTGGTGCCGAGGTCGAAGAAATTGTCAATATTGCGGCACTGGCCGTGGTGGATGCGCAAGAGCTGGTTGCTTCTACCCGCCGCCCGATGACCCACAGGCGATTGGGCCACCCGAATGCGGCGGATTGACCGACTACGCGCTTGCGTAACAGCAACCGGGCAAATTCGCGCACCGCAACCCAGCGGATGCGGAAATTTGCTCTGCTCCAGCGAGCTCTTATGCCCAATCCTGCAGGCCAGTGTAAGAACTGCTTTGAAATGAAGGAGTTGGAAGAAATTCGAGGCTGGAATCAGAACTGCGAATCCTACAGGGGGCTTGGCAGGATCTCAAAGCTTTCCTGCCCAACATGGACGGCACCATGCGCGTAGCTGTGAAACGAAAAGACAATCGGCTCCCGAACGGAGCGATCAAGATCGGGACGGTGGCCAAACACTTCGGGGTCTCGGTGGATCTGCTGCGGCTGTACGAGCGGGAAGGGTTGCTAATCCCGCTGAAGTCACCCCGGGGGACGCGCTACTTCACCGAGCTTGACTATCCCTGGATCGCAACCATACTCCGGCTCGTTCGTGAAGCTCAACTGAATCTGGCGAGCATCCGTCACCTGCTGACTCTGTTGCCCTGCTGGCAGTTGCGCAACTGTCCGTACGACCGCCGAAGCGATTGCCCACTGCTCGTGGATGAGCGGCAACCTTGCTGGCGAAATCGTGTTCGATGCCCGGGAATGGATGCGCGCGATTGCTACTTCTGTGCCGTGTACCGCGCGGCACCGAATGCACCGGGCGTGAAGGCCCTGCTTGCCACGCCGAACGAGTTTTGTCGCAGAGAAAAAGAAGCGGCTGGCTCGTAACCCGCCCTAGCGTCGCCGGCGCAGACCAACGTGTTGGAGAGACGGAAGAAACGACCTCGGCCGCAGCCCGGACTATGCCCTCGGTAAGGAGGAAACCGACTCATGCATTCCATTGGGAAAATCACCATTGTCGCAATCCTGCTGGCAATGATTCCATTTGCCCTGGTGGTCCATGGTGTCCCACAGCGCGACAGGCCCAAATACGATCCCAGCACGGAAACAACCATCGAAGGAGTCGTGACGGACAAAATTTCGGTTCCTTGGGGGAGTTCCGATTGCTGGGGCGGAGAACACTTGATCGTCAAGACCGATGCGGAAACCATCGAGGTCCACGTGGGCCCAACTTGGTTTCTGGCCCGCGAGGATTTCCTTGTCGAAATCGGCGAGCAGATCTCCGTGACCGGTTCGCGCATTCGCGTCGAGGGCCGGGATGTGCTGATCACAAAGACGTTGCGCAAGGGGGAACGTGAGCTGAGAGTGCGCACCGAACGCGGGCAACCAATTTGGAAGGGCAAGCCAGTTCGGAGCGGGTAGCCTGTCGGAGCATCAGCCTGCAAATAAGCCGGGCTGGGGTGTCCGTCGAGCAGGTCCGACGTGCAACGACGCTGAGTCTGGGGCGATTGGCGCACTACTGTGGCGGAAGACCTATTCCAGCGGGTCGTGCGCCGGAGATGAAACGCTATTTGCTTGTGGGCCTGGTACTTAGTCTTTTTTTGCAATGGCAACTGAGTTGCAAGAACGTTGTGAGGGGTTCCCGATGCTTCTCGCCCGACTGAAATGGCGTGTTTTGTTGACGACCTCGAAAGATTCCGTTGGTGAGGGCAGCCGCTCGCTCGATCTTGCCCCAAAGGGAAAACAGGTTGAGGTTGTGCAGATCGAGGAGAATCGGGACACCCGACGTCAGCTCGCCCAACTGGGGATTCTACCGGGAACTGTTCTTTGCGTGCGGCAGAGCGCACCGCTCGGCGGGCCACTGCTGATTGAAGCCCAGGGTGCGGTTCTCGCTCTGGGGCGAGCATTGTCGCGCAAAATTCAGGTTCGGCTACTTCCGTGACGCTGCTCCGCAGCAGCCCCGTCTTTTGCGAAAAAGACCCACCTGCGAGCTGCTCGTGCGCCCATGCCCGCTGTGTGCCGAAGTCCCGTGGTCCAGGCATGTTGCGGGTGGTGCTGATCGGCCAGCCGAATTGCGGAAAAAGCACGCTGTTCAACGCCGTAGCAGGTTACCGTTCGACGACCGGCAATTTTTCGGGCACCACGGTGCGGTTGACGTGGAGCCGGGTACGTATCAATGGCACTCAGTTGGAACTGGTGGATTTGCCGGGCGTCTACTCGCTCACTGCTAATAATCCTACCGAAACAACGGCTAAGAAATTTTTGTTGAGCGGCACCGTAGATGTGATCGTCAATGTGCTCGACGCTTCTCTGCTCAGCCGCAGCCTGGAGCTAACGCTGGAGTTGCGAGAACTCGGGCTGCCCATGGTGGTCTGTCTGAACATGATGGACGAGGCGCAGCGCAAAGGGATGTCCATTGTCACGAGCAAACTCTCTGAGCTGCTCGCGCTGCCCGTGGTGGAAACGATCGCGTATCGTGGTCTCGGCGTGCCGGAACTGTTTCGCCAAGTGCTCCAGGCGGCCCGGCACTCCCCGCCGCCTGCACCGTCGCTGCAATGGCACCAGGACGTCGCCAAGGTAGTCCAGCAAATGGAACTCTGCCTGGACAACGGCCAGCCGAAACCGCTGCTGCCACGGTCGTTTTTGGCGATCAAACTTCTCGAAGCCGACAAAGAAATTTCACCCGCCCTCGACCCGCAAATTCGTGCCGTCGCCAGTGCGCTGCGGAAGGAACTGGAACAAACACACGGACGGACTGCCGAAGAGGTCATCATGGCTGAGCGACACAACTGCGCGATGCAGTTGTTCGAACAGGCGGCGACCGTGGGGCACCCCCAGCGAGATATCCGCACGGCCATCGACCGCCTGCTCACCCATCCGGTGTGGGGCTACGCGATGCTGGTTCTGGTCCTGGCGGGATTCTTCTGGGGCGTGTTCGGCCTGGGAGCGACCATCGAGCAGGTAGTACAGAACAGGCTGGAAACGCTTTTCGCTCAATGGGGTCGCACGCTGGTACCAGGTTCCCTGAGTTACGCCCTGGCGCGAAGCTTCTGGGACGGCCTTGCGGGTGGTGCGGCCGTGCTGCTGCCCTATCTCGTGCCGTTTCTGTTTGGGCTGGCGCTGCTCGAGGACGTCGGCTACTTGCCGCGGGTGGCCTATCTTCTCGATGGCCTGCTGCATCGCATTGGGCTGCATGGCACCTCAGTGGTGCCAATTGTGCTGGGCTACGGCTGCAGCGTACCGGCCTGTCTGGCGACGCGAGTATTGCCTTCGCGTCGCGACCGTTTCCTGGCCACCATCCTGGCCACCTTGGTGCCGTGTTCGGCACGCTCGACAGTGATCTTCGCTTTGGTGGCTTTCTACCTAGGTCCCGGCTGGGCGCTCGGGATTTTTGTCTTCAATGCTCTGGTGGTGTTTCTTTCGGGGTGGTGGCTGGCGCGGCTATGGCCGGAAGTCAGTCCGGGCATGGTTCTGGAAGTACCGCGCTACCAGTGGCCTTCGCTGCGCGTGATGAGCAAAAAAGTTTGGTTGCGGCTGCGAGAGTTTATCCTGGTCAGTTGGCCGATTCTAGTAGCCGGCAGCGTAGTGCTGGGTCTGGCCGAATTCTGGCACTTGGATCGAGGACTGAACGCAGCGCTCGCCCCGTTGACCGGCTTGCTCGGCCTGCCTGCCGCCGTGGGTACCACGTTGATTTTCGGCATCCTGCGCAAAGAGCTGTCGCTTCTGATGCTGATGCAGGCGCTGGGCACCTCAGCCGTGAACACCGTGATGACGACCACGCAGATCCTGGTTTTCACGATCTTTGTCACGTTCTACATCCCTTGTTTAGCGACCATCGTAGCCATGAGTCGGGAGCTCGGCCGCCGGCTGACCACTGCCGCAATTGGCTATAGCTTCGTGCTGGCCACTTTGCTGGCCACCGCAGCACGGTTTCTGCTCGAATATTTGCTCAACTAGTCAGAGTCCTGGTGTTCTCGTCGCGGAATGTGGCCCACTGTGGGTGTGTCGGACGGCGCAGCAGCCTGCAGCAAAATTCGGCAGGTACTGCTAACTGTAGCTGGAGCAAGCCATTAGCCGCGGCCGGTCGTGGTTTTCCGATTGCACTCGCATTGAAGGGGGTGAATTTGCACTCCGAGGTAAAACCGGCCGAGGGTGCAGGCGAGACGGCCACGTCGGCACGGTCGCGGCGGCCGCGCGGCACGATTGTGCTCAAGCCCGAGCGGTGCAAAGGCTGTGGTTTCTGTATCGCTTTCTGCCCGCCCAAGGTGCTGGCCTTCTCAGCCGCATTCAACACGTTGGGCTACCACCCGCCCGAATTGATTCGCCCCGAAGGGTGCACCGGTTGTGACCTCTGCGGACTGTACTGTCCCGACTTTGCTATCTACGGGGTCATGCTGAAGGACTCCACGACACCGCCCACAGACGCGGTGCGTGCGGAGGAAGCCGCATGAAAGCCGATCCCCGCGGCGTGCTAGCCGGCGTACATTTTCTCGACGGGGATCAGGCTTGCGCCGAAGGCGCATTGGCTGCCGGCTGTCGCTTTGCCGCGGGCTACCCCATCACACCTTCGACAGAAATTGTGGAACGGTTTGCGCAACGCGTTCCGCTGCTGGGTGGCATGTTCCTGCAAATGGAAGATGAGTTGGCAGCTTCGATCGCCATTCAAGGTGCGGTCTGGGCTGGTGCGAAGGCGTTCACGGTGACCTCGGGTCCGGGCTTTTCCCTGATGATGGAACATATCGGCTACGCTGCCATGACGGAGACGCCCTGTGTGATCGTGGACGTCCAGCGCGGGGGGCCTTCGACCGGCTTGCCCACTCTGCCCGCGCAGGGCGACATGATGCAGGCGCGCTGGGGTTCCCATGGCGATTACGAAATCATTGCCCTGGCTCCGAACTCCCCGCAGGAGTGCTTCGACTTGACCATTGAGGCCTTCAATCTGGCCGAGCAGTACCGCACGCCCGTGTTGCTGATGATGGATGAAATTGTTGGACACATGACGGAGCGGGTGGTAATTCCTCCAGCTGACCAGATCGAGCTTGTGCCGCGCCGCTACACGACGAAGCCACCCGCAGACTATCGGCCCTTTGCACCCGAAGCGGACCTGGTGCCGGCCATGGTGCGTGCCGGGCAAGGCTACCGGTTTCACATCACCGGACTGACCCACGACGAACAAGGCTACCCGACAACGAATGTGGCCGCACATGACCGACTGGTCCGACGGCTGGTGGCGAAGATTCGCAACGACGCAACACGACTCACCCGCGTCGAAGAACATTTCTTGGAAGATGCCGAAGTGATTGTGCTGGCCTACGGAATCACCTCTCGGGTAGCTCTGCGTGCGGTGCAGATGGCGCGGGCACGGGGGATTGCAGCCGGGCTACTGCGCCCGATTTCGATCTGGCCGTTCCCGGAAGCACGCCTGCGTCAGCTCACCAGTCGCGCTGGGCTGAGCGGTATTCTGGTGGCCGAAATCAATCTGGGACAAATCGTGCGCGAGGTGGAACGCTGCGTCGGCGGACGAGTTCCGGTGCGGCTGGCCGGGCACGCCGGCGGTGGTGTGCACCATCCGCAGGAACTTTTCGAAACCATCGTAGAAATGGCACAAGCGGTGGAGATCGAACGATGAACACGGAAGTGTGCCTGCCCCCCAACCCGGTGGAGGCCCTGCTGCGCACCGACCGAATGCCGCACATCTGGTGCCCGGGCTGTGGCATCGGCACCACCATGAACTGCTTTGCGCGGGCTCTGCAGCAGGCGCGGCTCGATCTGGACAAGGTGGTCATCGTTTCCGGCATCGGTTGCAGTGGCCGGGTGGCCGGCTACGCAAACTTGGATTCGTTCCACACCACACACGGCCGCGCGATTCCATTCGCTACGGGTTTAAAGCTGGCCAATCCAGAACTCACGGTGGTGGTCTACAGCGGTGATGGCGATCTGATTGCGATCGGCGGGAACCACTTCATCCATGCGGCACGACGCAACGTAGATCTGAAGGTCATCTGTGTGAACAACTTCATCTACGGCATGACCGGCGGGCAGGTGGGGCCGACCACTCCGGCCACAGCGCTGACCAGCACGACGCCGTACGGATGCCCGGAACAACCGTTCAATCTGCCCTACCTGGCAGAATCGGCTGGAGCGGTCTATGTGGCGCGGTGGACCGCCTATCACGTTCGACAGATCACCCACGCCATGGTGGAGATGTTCCGCAAGCGCGGCTTCTGCTTTCTAGAAATCCTGAGTCCCTGCCCGACCCTGTACCAGCGGCGAAATCGGCTCGGCGACGGGCTGGAGGCGATGAAGTATTACAAAGAAGCCAGTGTCACGCGCCACGGTGCCCCGACCAAAGAGGTCGGGATCTCGTTCCAAGGGCCTATCCCAGTGGGCAAGTTCGTGGACATCGAACGGCCGACGTACCTCGAGCTGCTCAACCAGCAGCTCGCCCGTACTCTGGAAGCCCAGTACACCGGGTGCATCGAAGACCATGTCCGCAGTTGAAATCCAGATCGGTGGGTTGGGCGGTCAGGGCGTCATCCTGGCCGCCATGGTGATCGGCCGGGGCCTGGTGCTTTACGACGGCTACCAAGTATCGTTAACACAGAGCTTTGGTCCCGAGGCGCGTGGCAGTGCCTGCAGCGCACAATTGGTGGTCTCGCGCGAGCCGGTGCTCTATCCCTACGTGACCAATCCACACATTCTCGTGACGCTCTCGCAAGAGGCCTATCGGCGGTTCGTGCCCTCGCTCCGTCCAGGCGGTACACTGATTGTCGAAGAAGAGCTGGTGCGGACGTCCCCACTGCCCGATGCCGTTGTTTTATACCGAGTGCCCGCCACCCGGCTGGCCGAGGCCCTGGGGCGTCGCCTGGTGATGAACATGGTGCTGGTAGGATTCTTCACCGCTGTTGTTGGACTGCCCCATCCAGACTCAGCTCGCCGTGCCATCCGCGATTCGGTGCCGGCGGGCACGGAAACTTTGAACCTGGCGGCTTTCGAACAGGGCTACGATTTCGGTCTGAAGCAGTTGGCAGGCAACTCGGTACACACGCATCGATGAGCGGAGGAGCTGGCGGCTGCGACTTCCGCAGAATGACCGCCCCGGAGCAGGAACGGCCGGCTCTACCGGACTTATTCGGCTGCCTGGGTGTACCGAAGCAGGATCCGTTCTTCGGCTTCCGCGCTATTTCGAATCTGTTCGAGCAGCCGCTCTTCCAGAGCGATGTGCTGGCGCAAGTGTTCGATCAAGCTCTGCCCGAGCGTCACCAGTGACTGGGCCGGAGGCGGTGTGGTGAGCTGGGCCACAGCGTCCAGATAAGCCTGGACGAACTCCTGCAGTCGAGCGTGCTCGCGGCGGAGCTCTGCGAACAGGGTTTCATCCAGATAAAGCCGAAAAACAGACTCGCTGCTTCGTTCTTCTTCGCTGCAGTGCTGCTGGATTTGGTGAATCCGTTCGCGCATATCCCGTAGCCTTTGCAGTGCGCGACAGCGCACATCGGGATCCTCGCTGGCGGCCCGGGCGAGCATCTGTTCCCATTCCTGCAGGAAGCCCAGGATATCCTGATGCTCACGATGAAAATGTTCGAGTGGCTCGCGCAGATCCATGTTTCCCTCCTGAGCACATAGGCTCAGCGCGGCACATTCGTTCTGGCTTCCCGGTAGACACCCAGTCGCCAATGGGCGTTGCGCACCGAACGGCCCCGCGCGACATCGGCATAGGCTTGCTGGAGACGGCGGGTCAGCGACCCCACGGCGCCCGTTCCCACCGGTCGGCGGTCCACTTCCACCACGGGTGCAATTTCAAAAGCGGTGCCGGTAAAAAAGATTTCGTCGGCCACGTACAGTTCGGTGCGGTCTACGCGCCGCTCGACCGTATCCACCCACATCTCCCGCGCCAGTTCCATGACGGTGGCGCGCGTAATTCCTTCCAGAATGTCCTCGGTGACTGGCGGGGTGATCAACTGCCCGTTTCGAACCAGGAAGATGTTGGCGGCAGAACCTTCGGCGACGTGGCCGTCTTCGGTGAGCACGATGGCTTCGTCGAAGCCATGGCTGCGCGCTTCCTCGCCCGCCAGCGCACTGTTCACGTAAGCTCCGCAGATTTTGCCGCGCGCGGGAATGGAATTATCCGGCACGCGGCGCCACGAGGAGACGCAAACGCGGAGCCCACGGCTGCTGTCGATGTATTTCCCGAACGGCAGCGCGATGAGGGCGAACTCCGTTTCGGGCCCCAGGTGCACGCCGATGCCTTCGCGCGATTTGAACATCAGCGGACGAATGTAGAGATCACAGCGGAACTGGTTGCGCACGATCAGCTCGCACACGAGTTCGCACAGCTCAGCAGGGGTGTGCGGGATGTCCATTTTCAGCAGATGACCATTCTGCTTCCACCGCTCGAAGTGTTCCCGTGGACGAAACAGAAACAACTCCGCTTCTTCTTCGGACCAATAGCCGCGAATGCCCTCGAACACCCCGGTGCCGTAGTGCAGGGCGTGAGTGAGCAGTCCGACCTTGGCTTCCTGGAGCGGAACAAATTGACCGCGAAAATAAACCGTGAGGTTCGACGTCAGCTCCGTTTCCATGTTCTGTCCTCCACGGCGCGGCACAGCAAAAGTGAGCTCGGGGCGGTCCGGTGGCACTAGGCGACCTGTACCGCACGGGCCTGTTCGTAACCGAGAGCGGTATAAAACACGGCCCGATCGAAAAACCGATTCACGAGGTGCAGCAACTCCATTTCCTGGAACAGCTCCACGTGGCGGTCGACCAGTCCCTCCTGCTCCAAGAACTCCCACAGATGCTCCTTGACGAGCAGGATGGCATAGACCACCTGGCTGAGCGGGACACCCTGCATGGCTCGGCGGGCGCCAATGGCACGATAGCGCCGCTCAATTTCAGTCACCGAGCGCGAGCCGATCCACTCACTCAGATTTCGGTACACTTCGAAAACGCGCTGTTGCAGCTCTTCCGGGGGAACCTTGCTCAGATCCTTCAGTTCGCGATGGGTTTTCAACTTCTGCATAAGGCTGCCTGCCAGTGCCTCGGAATTGGCCTCGATCAAACGGACCAAACGCGCAGCAATCATGACTCCGGCCTCCTTCGCAGGCCCGCTATATGCGCACCCCAGCCATTCTCTCTAAAAATCCTGGGGCACGCGGGATGCCAGTTCTCCCTTGTCGCACCCAGGATAGGTGTGGTGCCACAACGGGTTAGCCCATCGTTTTCTGGAGGAACGAATCGAGAAAGCACGCCCGCCGCCCGTCGCTGTGGCAGTTCCCCCACCTGAGTCGCGCCACGCATCGTCGTCCCCGGTTTCAAGCTGCCGACCAGCGCGGTTGTGCCGCACGAAGCGGCTGGAGGATTTCGGTGCCCGCTTGCCCGCGCACCGCACGGATGATGTTCTCCGGCGAGGTAATCAACACGCGTTGCCCGCCGGCAGCCAGAAATTCCAATGCCGCCTCGATTTTCGGACCCATGCTGCCGGGTGGGAATTGTCCCTGTTGCAGGTATTGCTGAGCTTCTTCCCAGGTCAGTCGGTCCAGGAAGCGCTGCTCGGGCCGGCCGAAGTGAAGAGCGACACGGTCCACGCCGGTGGAAAACAGCAGCAGTTCCGCATGGAGTTGTCGCGCGAGCAAGCCAGAGGTGCGATCCTTATCCACGACGGCCTCGACACCTTGCAGCCGATTCTGCCAGCGCACCACCGGGATGCCTCCACCGCCACCGGCAATGACGATGTGTCCCGCCCGCAGGCAGGTACGCACGGCACCGATCTCGACCAATTCGATCGGTCGCGGTGAAGGCACGACCCTGCGCCAGCCGCGTCCGGCGTCTTCGACCATCACCCAGCCGAGTTCACGCTGGCGTCGTTGGGCCTCCGGCAAGGAGTAAAACGGTCCGACAGGCTTTGACGGCTGAGCGAAGGCTGGGTCGTCTGCATCCACTACGACCTGTGTGACCAAACTGACGGCTGACTGCCACAAGCCGCGTTCGCGCAGCACATTCGTCAGCTCCTGCTGCAGCAGATAGCCAATCAAGCCCTGCGTTTCCGCATCGCAGGCATCCAGTGGAACCGGCGGCACCACCGAAGCAGCCAGCTCGCTCCGCAACAAGGCCTGGCCGACCTGGGGACCGTTGCCGTGGGTCACCACCACGCGGTAGCCGGCGCGCAACACGTCCACAATGCCCTCACAGGCCAGCCGCGCAACCCGCTGTTGTTCTGCAAAGCTCGCCGAGCGACCGGGCGTTTCCAACGAATTGCCGCCAATGGCGATGACCGCGATCGGCCTCATGTGGATACCTCACTGAGCAGGGCCAGCAGAACTGCTTTGGCGACATAGAGCCGATTTTCGGCCTGATCGAGCACGACGGAATGAGGCCCGTCGAGAACATCGTCGGTGACTTCTTCCCCGCGGTGGGCCGGAAGGCAATGCAGGAACAAAGCGTCGGGCTTCGCCAATTTCATCAAATCGGCATTCACCTGATAGGGAGCGAACACCCGGCGGCGCTGCTCGGCCTCGGCCTCCTGCCCCATGCTGGTCCAGACGTCTGTGTAGACCGCGTCGGCATCGCGAACGGCCTCGGCGGGATCCTGAACCACGCGGAGGATGGCGCCGGTGGCCGGAGCCGTCTCAAGTGCCTGGGCAAGAATCACCGAGTCGGGTTGGTAGCCCAACGGGCAGGCCAGGGTGAGATGGATTCCAGCCCGGGCTGCCGCATGCAGCAGGGAGTGGGCGACGTTGTTGCCGTCCCCGACATAAGCCAACCGCAAACCCTGCAGCCGTCCCCGGTGCTGTTGCAGCGTGAGCAGGTCCGCGAGCGCCTGACAGGGATGCAGCAAATCGGTCAGCGCATTGATCACCGGAACGGCTGTGGCGGCGGCCATCTCTTCGAGAATTGCCTGACCGAAAGTGCGCACTACGATCCCTTGGACCCAGCGTCCCAGATTGCGGGCCACGTCGCGCACCGATTCGCGCTGACCCAGACCGACATCGGCCGGCGCCAAATAGACCGCGTGACCTCCCAGTTGGGTCATGCCCACTTCGAACGTGACGCGTGTGCGCAGAGAAGGCTTTTCGAACACCAAGGCCAGCGATTGCCCCTGTAGCGCGTGGCTGAATGCCGTCGGCTGAGCCTTGACCTCAGCGGCCAAGCGGAGGAGATTTTCCATTTCCTCGACGGTGAGCTCGTGAAGCGAAAGCAGGTCGCGTTTGGCTCCCTGCCTTGGGCGCAGCCGCCACTGCTTCTGCACCGCAGGAAACGTGCCCGGCATCGTTCCCTCCACGTGTTCAGGCGCCCACGGGTTCATGGAACGCCACGAACTGGCGCACGACATCGGCCAGAGTCGTTTCGCCCCGCTCGACCACTTCATAGCGCACGCGCACCACCGGCCGCGGGATTTCAATCAACCGAGACAGATCCACCGGCGTGGCAACGAGAACAACATCACAGGGTGTCTGTTGGATCGTGGCCTGCAGATCATTCAGTTGACGCGCGCTGTAGCCCATGGCCGGCAGCAACGCCCCCAGGTGCGGGTAGGTCTGAAACGTGGATTGCAAACTGCCGACAAGATAGGGCCTAGGATCCACCAACAAGGCGGCGTGCCCTTGACGCGCTGCGACCACACCGGCCCCGTACGGCATTTCGCCGTGGGTGACGGTGGGGCCATCTTCGATGACCAACACCCGCGCACCGCGGACCAGTTCCGGGCGGTCCATCTCGACTCGCGAAGCTGCTTCCAGGATGGTGGCGTTGGGATTCACCCGCCGGATGTTGCAGCGCACGGTCTCGACATCCTCTGGCCGTGCTGTATCCACCTTGTTCAGGACCACGACGTGGGCCCGCCGCAGGTTGACTGCGCCCGGGTAGTAGGTTAGCTCATGGCCCGGACGATGCGGGTCGACTACGACAATCTCCAGGTCGGAGCGGAAAAATGGAGTATCGTTGTTGCCGCCATCCCACAGCAGGATCTCCGCTTCCTGCTCGGCGGCGGCCAGGATGGCTTCGTAATCCACGCCTGCGTAGACGACCGTACCGTTGCGCAGGTGTGGCTCGTACTCTTCGCGCTCTTCGATGGTGCACTGATATCGATCGAGATCAGCCATTGTCGCGAACCGCTGCAGCCGCTGTTCCGTCAAGTCGCCATAGGGCATCGGGTGCCGCACCACAACCACCTGCTTGCCCAAATCCCGTAGCGCCTGGACAACGCGTCGAGAAACGGGGCTCTTGCCGCAACCGGTGCGCACCGCACACACCGAGATGACCGGAATGCGCGAAGACAACATCGTCCGTTCCGGGCTCAAAAGGAGAAAATCAGCACCCGCGGCATTGGCCCGGGCAGCCAGTTGCATGACGTGGTTGTTCGACACATCGCTGTAGGCAAACACCACCATGTCCGCCCGCTGAGCAGCGATCAGCTCCTCGAGCTGCTCTTCGGGAACAATCGGGATGCCGTCGGGATACAGACGTCCGGCCAGCTCAGGCGGGTAGCGACGACCGGCAATCTCGGGAATCTGCGTAGCTGTGAAGGCGACGACGTGGTAGCGCGGGTCATCGCGAAAGCAAACGTTGAAATCGTGAAAATCGCGTCCTGCAGCACCCAGAATCACCACGCGGTGCGTCATGGATTCCCCCTGAACGTTCCGGCTGGCTCACACGCCCCATTCCTCACCCGCAGGAAGAGGGGCCGGCGTCAACGGCACGAGAATTGCGCAACTCAGTTCCAGAAAAGCCCGCGTCGGGATGCGGAAGCATTCCCCCGGCTGACCCCAGAACATGCGCGGACAAAACACAATTTCCGGCCAGGCCAGCAACGCTTCGTCGAAAAAAATCGTAGGAAGGTCAACTGCCTCCGAAGCGGCTGCACCCACGTTGGCCAAGCTGGCAAACAGGGGTTCCAGTTCTTCTATTTGTAACCGCTCGACCTGTTGCGAGCCCAGAGCAGTCCGCAACTCTTCGACACCGATGGTGGCCCCTTCAGGAATCACGGCCACGGCGCGCTGACCGTGCACTCGAATCGGAATCATTCGTGCGTGGTAGGGTGCGCCACAGGTGCATTCGGCTTCGGTGCGGACAGCGCGGGGCAGCTCCCGCTCGATATACCGTCGCAAGGCGACGAGTGAGCTTCTAGTTGCGGAACGTTCTTCCGGTGTGCGACTCAAAGACATCGTGCCCTCGCACACCGGAGTGCAGCAATCGGCAAACCAAGCAAGAGGCTTGCCGCAACGCACACAACTCACCAGAGTTCATGGTGTTACGGACGACAGCTCAGCATTATCCCGGCCGTTGCCGCACGCATGGGCCAACTAACCCAGCCAGGCCAACGCATCCTGCGCGAACGGGCGCATGGGGAGTTAACGAGGTTTCGAAATTAAGAAACAGTGTGGAGAATCACCCACCGGCTGCTGAAAAACACTCCTCCTCAGCCAATACAAAGCGGTCAGCTCAAAGGACAGCTCTCATCCCTTTCAAAATCAAGACGATTGCCCTCTGGCGACGCAGAACATCTCTGGTTCGACAATTGCTGAACTTGCGAACGAGGCAGACATGGAACAAGGGACGCTGACAGGACGGCCTCGTGAGGTCGAGGCCATTTTTAAGTTGCAAGCACAAATTTGCCGCGTGCTCGGGCATCCCCGGCGGCTGCAGATTCTTGACCTGCTCGCTCATGGAGAACGGTCCAACGCGGAGTTGCTACAAATCCTGGGCACAAGCAAAGTGAACCTCTCGCAACACCTTGCGCTGTTGCGGCGGATCGGCCTGGTCGAATCGCGTCAGCAAGGCCGTCAGATTTTTCACCGGCTCGCCATACAGGAAGTGGAGCATGCCTGCCGAGTCATTCGAGAGGTAGTTGCCCAGCAATTGAGCCAGAACTCGCGCCTGGCGCGCGCACTGCGACACGATCCGGGAAATCGCGGAAAAACGAGGGTAGATCAACCATGAAGCATCGCCTTCCTGTCGCCACCTTTCTGGGTTTGCTGCTGGTTGCCGGAGCCCCGGCCATTGCCCAGCAGCCGATCACTCTGCGGGAAGCGGTCGCGACGGCCCTGGGAAACAATCCCGCGCTACAAGCCACTGAACAGCAGCGCACGATCGCCGAGGCTCACGTGGATATGGCCCGGGCCGTCTGGTACCCCCGACTGGATTTTTCGCAGGTCTTTACGCGGGGCAATAATCCGGTCTACGTGTTCGGGACTCTGCTCACACAACGGCAGTTCACTGCGGCGAATTTCGCCTTGCCCGGCTTGAACGCTCCCCGGCCGCTGGACAACTGGCAAACACGACTAGACGGACAGTGGCGGCTCTTCGACTCCTTTCAGTCCAGGTATCGTGTGCAGGCCGCTCAGCAGATGAAAACGGCAGCGGAGTATCAGACGGAACAGGAACGGCAGAACCTGATTTTGCGCGTCGTGCGCGCCTATTACGGTGTCGTGGTCGCCCGGGAGAACCTGGCGGCGGAGGAGGAGGCTCTCCGCACCGCTCAGGCGAACGAAAAGCGCGTACGCGACCGGGTCGAAGCCGGCTTGGTGGTTCCGTCGGACCTGCTCAGTGCACAAGTGTTCCGCGCGCAGATGGAAGAACGCCACATTCGCGCCGAAAATCAGCTTCAGCTTGCCCGCATGACCCTGGCAAACGAAATGGGGCTTCCTCCGGACGCCTGGCCTGAACCGTCCGAGTCTCTGCACGAGCTCGCCCCGCTGGACCGCGACGTGGAACTGTGGGAACGAGCAGCGTTGTCTGAACGTCCGGCCCTGCGCGCTGTCGAACTCCAGTATCAGGCCGCAACGAGCTATTCTCGTGCAGCACGGGCGGATTTCGGGCCGAAACTCCACCTGACGGCAAGCATCGAACGGGACGCGGAAACTCTGGAAGGTCCTTCCGGGACGAACTGGATGGCCGGCGTGCGTCTGGATTTCAATCTGTTCGCGGGCGGCGCGGACCGTGCACGCTGGATCGAAGCCGAAGCGCGCCAGCGGCAGGCGGAACGGCAACTGGAAGCATTCCGGTCGGCTGTCCGACTGGAACTCCGGCAGGCGTATCTCGAGGTCCAAGCAGCGGAAAAGCGAGCTGCTGCCGCCAGCAGTGCCGTCGAGCAAGCACGCGAGAGCCTGCGCATCATTCAGAACCGCTACGAAGCGGGCCTGGCCGACATCACTGAACTGCTCCGGGCGCAGACTGCACAACTGGAGGCACAGACGACCTGGCTGGCCGCCCTGCACGACTGGCATGTGGCGCGCGCGGCACTGGAGCGCGCGGCGGGGCGGCTGACTACAGAGTCGAGCATCGTGCGTCCGACGGAGGCACCATGAGAGAAAAGCCTTCTCGTCCGGCCGCCCTGGCAGCCGTGGCCCTTCTCGCAGCGAGCTCGTTCGCCTGCCGAGACTCCGTTGCGCCCCGGCCGCAGACTCTGGCGGCCATCCGCGACGTGCGCATCACGACAGTCATGACAACCGAAATCCCTGACGAGCTGGAAGTGCCTGGCACCGTCGTGTCGGCAAAAACGGCTGTCATTTCGGCACGCGTGATGGCCACGGTGACGGACGTGGCCGTGCGCGAAGGAGACCCAGTTCGTCAGGGCCAGCTCCTGGTGCGACTGGACGATGACGAACTGGCATCGCGGCGTGATGCCACTCGCGCCGCCCTGGCCGAAGCGGCGGCCGCACGAAACCAGGCAGCCCAGGGACTGGCTGCAGCCCAGGCCCAGGCGGAGATCGCGCAGAAAACCTACCAACGGTTCCAGTATCTGCGCGAACAGAAGTCGGTTTCTCTGCAGGAATTCGATGAAGTCGAAGCCCGGTATCGCGCCGCACAGGCACAACTGGAAGCCGCTCGCGCACAGCAGCAGCAGACCGAAGCTCTGTTCGAACGCGCACAGTCCGAAGCACGCGCAGCAGAGACCGTGGCTGGCTACACGCGCATCACGGCGCCGTTCGACGGACGGGTCGTGCGTCGCTACGCAGACCCGGGTGCGCTGGCGGCTCCGGGAGCTCCGCTGCTGCTGCTGGAACAGTCCGGAGCCTACCAACTGGAAGTCATCCTGCCCGTTCGAGAAGCAGTCGTGCTGAAACGGGGGATGCGAGCCCGCGTCCAGCTCGACGAATGGCCCGGGCAGCACCTAGAAGGCACCGTGACGGAATTCGAAGCCGGAGCCGAACCCGCTTCACACACCGTGAAAGCCAAACTTCAGCTTCCACGGGATGCTGCGATTCGTTCCGGAATGTTCGGGCGGGCCTGGTTCACCCGTGGGTTGCGGCGCGCCCTCACAGCACCACGCGAAGCGATCGTGGTCCGCGGTCAATTGCACGGAGTGTATGTGCTCGATGCAGAACAGGTCGCTCGTTTGCGTCTGGTCACGCTGGGTTCTGTGATTCCTGCCACGGAGACATCCGGGGAGCGCGTAGAAATCCTTTCGGGCTTGAGCGAGGGCGAGCGCATTGTGGTGAACCCGGGCGCACGCGAACTGGAAGGCCGCAAGGTGGAGGCTGAGCTATGAACCGCGGGCTCGCGGGCCGAATGGCTGCTGCGTTTATCGACTCGCGGCTGACACCGCTGCTGATCCTCGCTTCTCTCCTGCTCGGGTTTTTCGCTGTTCTGCAAACTCCGCGAGAAGAAGAGCCCCAGATTGTCGTGCCGGTGCTGGATCTGTTCGTCTCCATGCCGGGAGCCTCGCCCCAAGAGGTCGAGCAACGCGTCACGATTCCCATGGAAAAGCTGCTCCGCGAAATTCCCGGCGTGGAATACATCTACTCGATCAGTCAGCCGGGCGGCGCTCTGGTGATTGTGCGGTTCTACGTGGGGGTGAAAGAAGAAGACGCCATCCTTCGCACCTACAACAAAATGTATTCGAATTTTGACCGCATCCCGCCGGGCGTTTCCCAGCCACTCATCAAGGTGCGTTCGATCGATGATGTCCCGATCCTGGCGCTGACGCTGTGGGGACAGGGGTATGACCACTTCCAGTTGCGGCGGATCGCGGCCGAGCTCGACCAGCATGTCAAGCAGGTGGAAGACGTCTCCGAAACCAATCTGATCGGCGGTCTGCGGCGACAACTGCGCGTCACCCTGGATCCGCAGCGGCTGGCCGCTTTTCGTCTGAGTCCCAGTGCCATCCTGCGTGCATTTCAGGTTTCCAATCAACGCACGGCCGTTGGCTCCTTTTCCCAGTCCAACCAGGAAATTGCGGTGGAAGCGGGCCGCTTTCTCGGCGATGTCGAAGATGCTCGCCGGCTGGTGGTCGGGGTTGCGGAAGGCCGTCCGGTGTACCTGCGCGATGTGGCCCAGGTGGAAGACGGACCGGAGGAGCCCCGCGATTACGTTCTGTTCGGACACGGTGGCGCCGCAAAAGAACCGCTCGGCGAAGACCTGCCTGCGGTCACCCTGACGGTGGCCAAACGCAAAGGCACCAACGCCACGATCGTCGCCGAGCGTGTGCTGCGCAAAGTGGAAGCGCTCCGCGGCTATACCCTGCCTGCGGACGTGCAGGTGACGGTGACGCGCAACTACGGCGAAACCGCCAAGCATAAGTCCGACGAGCTGCTCAAACACCTGCTGATTGCCACGTTTTCGGTCACACTGCTGATCGCTCTGGCGCTGGGCTGGCGAGAATCGGGGGTGGTGCTGCTGGCGGTGCCGGTGACGCTGGCTCTGACGCTGGTGATTTTCTACCTCTACGGGTACACCCTGAACCGCGTCACCCTGTTCGCCCTGATTTTCTCCATCGGCATCCTGGTGGACGATGCCATTGTCGTGGTGGAGAACGTCGTGCGCCATTTCCGTCTGCCGCAGAATCGGGGCCGGCCGTGGCGGGAAGTCGCGGTCGAAGCGGTGGACGAGGTCGGCAATCCCACGATTCTGGCCACCTTCACGGTGATCGCCGCGATCTTGCCCATGGCGTTTGTCCGCGGACTGATGGGTCCCTACATGCGGCCGATCCCGGTGGGTGCGTCGGCCGCGATGCTGTTTTCATTGATCATCGCGTTCGTCGTGTCGCCGTGGGCAGCTCTGCGCCTGCTGGGCAGACACGCAGGCAACAACGGTGAAGCCGCACACGTCGGAGAAGCCGAAGGCTGGACGACGCGGCTTTACCGTCGGGCCATGACGCCCTTGATTGCGGACGCTCGGCGCCGTTGGATTTTCCTGGCCAGCGTCGTGGCGCTTTTGCTGCTGGCCTGCCTGCTGGTGCCGCTGAAGGCTGTACGCGTGAAAATGCTGCCCTTCGACAACAAGAGCGAGTTCCAGGTGATTCTCGACATGCCCGAAGGCTCGCCGCTCGAAAAAACAACCGCCGCGGCGCGCGAGATCGCTGCTTATCTGCGCACACACCCGGAAGTCGTCCACTATCAGATTTACGCCGGCACGGCCGGCCCACACAATTTCAACGGTCTGGTCCGCCACTACTTTCTGCGGCGGGCGCCGCACGAAGGTGACATCCAGGTGAATCTGCGTCCGGTGGGCGAACGCGATCGGCAAAGCCACGAGATCGCCAAACAGATGCGCGGACCCATCCAGGAAATCGCGGCCCGCTGGGGCGCGCGGGTGAAGATCGCGGAAGTCCCGCCGGGTCCTCCTGTGCTTTCGACGCTGGTCGCGGAGGTTTACGGACCGGACCACGCCCGGCAGATCGAGCTAGCGCGGCAGATCCGCGACTTGTTCGAGCAGGCACCGGGCGTTGTCGACGTGGACTGGTATGTGGAGGACGACCAGCGCAAGCTGGACTTTGTGGTCGAACAGGACAAGGCAGCCCTGCGCGGGATTTCTGCCGCCGAGGTCGCACAATCCCTCGCAGTCGCACTGGGCGGCGCGGACGCCGGCCTGATGCACCAGCCCAACGAACGCGAAGATGTGCCGATCCGCGTGCGGCTTTCACGGGCCAGCCGTTCGAGTGCAGAGTCGTTGCGCGGTCTGTATCTGGCTTCGCCGCACGGGCCGATGGTACCGCTCGGTGAGTTGGTGCGCTTGCGAGACACAGCAAGGGACAAGAGCATCTACCGCAAGAATCTGCGACGCGTCGTATATGTGATCGGCGATGTAGCGGGAGAAGAAGAAAGCCCGGTGTATGCCATTCGCGCCCTTTCTGAAAAAATCCGTGCGCTGGAGATTCCTGAGGGATACGAAATCGAGCAATTCACTTTCACAACCGAGCAGCCCCAGCAGACCAACCGGCTCGCGCTAAAGTGGGACGGGGAATGGCACATCACGGTGGAAGTCTTCCGCGACCTGGGCCTGGCGTTCGCAGCGGTGCTGATTCTCATCTACGTGCTGGTGGTCGGCTGGTTTCAATCGTTCAAAACACCTCTGGTCATCATGGCCCCGATTCCGCTGACGCTGGTGGGCATCCTGCCGGCACACTGGGCAATGGATGCGTTTTTCACGGCTACTTCGATGATCGGCTTCATAGCCGGCGCGGGCATCATCGTTCGGAATTCCATCATCCTGGTGGATTTCATCAAGCTGCGCCGGGCGCAGGGCCTGCCGCTCGAAGAAGCCGTGGTGGACGCCGGCGCGGTGCGTTTTCGTCCGATGCTGCTGACGGCCGCGGCCGTGGTCGTCGGAGCCGGCGTGATTCTGTTCGACCCAATTTTTCAGGGTCTGGCGATTTCGCTGATGGCCGGCGAGGTTGCCTCTACACTGCTCTCGCGTATGGCTGTTCCGGTGCTGTATTACATGAGCGAACGGAGGTGAGCAGCATCCGTCGCATACTTCGAAAAAGGAGCAGAAAATGAGCGATCTGATTTATACCGCCGAGACCGGCAAATCCGTGGACGACGCTGTGAAAGCCGTCGAACAAGCTTCGGCCCAGCACGGTTTTCGGGTGCTGCACACGCACGACGTTGCCGCAACGCTGGCCGAAAAAGGCTTCCAGCGCGAGCCGCTCAAAATCGTGGAAATTTGCAACGCCAAGGCGGCCAACGAAGTGCTGCTGCGGGATCCGCGGATTGCCGTGATGCTGCCCTGCCCGATCGCGGTGTACCGCGAATCCGGCAAAACGATGATCAGCACCATGCGGCCCACGGCGATGGCCGCGATGTTTCCTCACAAAGGCCTGGAACCGATCGCCGAAGAAGTCGAGCGAGCGGTCCTGGAAATCATTCAGGAAGCCAGAAAATAATCCGGCCCGGTGAGCCGCGGGAGGAGAAGACCGGTGAAGCTGTTCCAGCCCCGAAACATTCTCTGCGCAATCGACTTCAGTTCCGGCGCCGAACACATTCTGCGCTGGGCAGCCCTGTTTGCAGCAGCCTTCCGCACCCGCCTTGAAATTTTTCATGCGGACTGGTGGGAGCCTCCGCGCTACTTCACCTCGGCACAACTAGAAGCGCTTGCGAACCAGGCGCAACAGCATCGCCACGTGGTAGAAGCAGAAATCCAGAAAATCGCACGAGGAATTCTGGGCTCAGAGCAGGAATACGAAATAAGGGTGGATTCCGGGCATCCGGTCGCACTCATCCTGCATCGGGCACAGGCGCTGCCAGCGGACTTGATCGTGGTCGGGAGTCATGGACGAACGGGTCTGGCGCGCTGGCGGTTGGGTTCGGTGGCAGAAGACGTGGTACGGCAGGCAACGCAGCCGGTGCTGGTCGTGAAAGGTCTCCAACAGGCAGCGGCCTGGCCGGAAGCGAAGCATGTGCTCTGCCCGGTGAATTTCACCCTCCTGGCTCGTGAATGCCTGGAGATTTCCTCGGCGGTGGCGGAAGCACTGCACGCCCGGCTCACCGTGCTGCATGCGGCAGAGGATGCAGGGGAGAGTCTCGAGCAGAAGCATCAGGAGCTGTGCGCCTGGGTACCGGCTTCCGTGCGCGGCAGATGTGAAATCGCCGAGGTCGTCCGACGCGGCAACGCAGCGGAACAGATCCTGACGCTGGCGCACGAAGAAGCGGCAGACCTGATTGTCCTCGGGGCCGAGCATCGGACGCTGTTCGAAGCGCTCACCTGGGGAACCACAACCGAACGCGTGCTGCGGCACAGCAAGACTTCGATCCTGGTCGTGCCCCGCAAGCGAGCGTAATCATGCTCGAGAAGCTCGCTTGCGGGGCAGAATCCTCGCAGGAAGGAGGCTGAAAACCGTGTCTCTCGAACACATGATCCGAATCATCGCGGGGACATTCATTCTGGTGTCCTTGGCGTTGGGCATCTGGGTGAACCCGAACTGGTTCTGGTTTACCGCGTTTGTCGGCGCCAATCTGTTTCAGTCTGGCTTCACCAAATGGTGTCTGATGGAAAAAATCTTGCTGCGGCTCGGCTTCGGCAGAAAACAAACGGCGGCGTAACACAACTCCAAGCCTGGCGAATTGCGTCAGGTTCGGAGCTCGATCACTACAGAGGCGGCGCTGGGAATAAGGCTGGGAAGATGCTGTGGTTCCTTCTGTTGGCCGGGCCGGCAGAAATGAAAATTTCTGCCAGCCCGCGTGCAAGTCTACGTGCTGGATGGAAAACCTCTGCGAGTTCCTGGCGGTGGACGACCGGAACTGTCGGCATCTGACCACCCGCATGCATGGGGAGCGGATGGCCGAGCAAACAGCACCGTCAAACGCGGTGCATGTTCCGAGATAGACGAGGTCACTGCTTGGGCGGCGGAAGTTCGAAACTCACAGTGCCGTTTTCGTCCAGGAATTTGATTTTCGCATCGCCTTCAGCGGAAACGACAACCTGCAGCCGCGGACGCCCCCGCGCATCGGCCAGGGAAAGCTGCACGGATTTGTCTGGCCGCTTGCCAGCGAACAATCGCACGGCACCCAGTTCGCCTGCCGCAGCCAGCTTTTGCACCAGGGCATCGCGTTCCGGCCCTTCCGGCAGAGCATAGACCGGACCGGCAATTTCCCACACCGGCCGATCCGAGCGATCCCAAACAATCAAGCCAGCACTGCGCTGTCCGTTGCGTTCGCTGTAGGTGACGCCGACGGTCTGGTCTTGATTGTACTGGTCGAACAGGAGGCTGGCGCTGGCCGCGTAGCCGCCATCGGGCAACGTAGTGCTGTCAAAGGTCAAACCTCCGTTTTCGTCTCCCTTGCCGTTGTAAAAGATCATGCCCGGGGCGCGGCCCTGGCGCGGGAAGACATGTCCGCCAACCACCGGCGGCGGGATGCGTTCGCGATTGGCAAGGACCAGCACAAGCTGGCCGTTTTTGTCCACGATGTTCAGGCGCTCCACATCCAATTCGGCGAATCGAGTTCGCTGCGGGGCGGTTTCCTGACGGGCAAAGCCGGCCAGCAACAACACGGCCAGTGCCAGACTGCTCAACGCTGCGTACCATTTCAGCCAACGCACATCGCGTTCCAGTCTAGAAGTCATCTCTGCTCCTTTCTACACATCATGCAACGAGCGCAACGCGCTCAGTCATGCCAGCGCGCCGGGTCTTCACCGGCCGGTGCGTTTTGGCGGATGTATTCGGCAATTTCCCGCACCATCTCGGCCCACGTCCAGGCATGCCAAGAGTGGCCCTTCATCGGACGTCCATAGGTGAACCGACCAGCGACGTGCGGGTTGGTTGTCTGCTTCAGGAATTCCTCAAAGCGATAGACACCCAGGTTCAGATAGAAATCGTCCATGTCGCCAGCGAAGAAATGGAGTTTGCCCTGGAGTTTTGGCCCCAGTGTGGTCCAATGGCGTCGGGCATATTCGAGCAGGTCATAGCCGTGCTCGCGCATGTAGTGGGCAACTTCTCGGTCGATCTGGCCCGTCAGCGGATCCCACAACCGTCGCGGATAACCATCCGGGCCGACCGGGCCATAGACCGCTTCCCAACCCTGCAACTGATAGCCGGAGCGTCCGCGGCTGCCGAGCACGGCTTCGAACTGGCTCAACTGCCGCAGCGTCCAAACCACCTGGCCTTCGGTGGTGCGCCGCATCGGGCGCTCCGTTGTGCTGAATGGACCGGTACGCACGGTGAAGGCGTTTTCGTCTTCATAAATGTTCACCAACAGATAGCGCGTGAAATCGATCGGGTCGGGCTGCAGTACCCAGGCGCCGCCGAAGAAATCCGGATACCGCAGTTGCAGGGCCAGCGCCTGCCAGCCGCCGGTCGAAGCACCTTCCAGGATGCGGGCGTAGGACTGGCGGATCATGCGGAACCGCTGCTCGAGGTAGGGGATGATCTCGTGCACGAGCGCATCACCATAGGGCCCGTTGTTGGCTGAGTTCACCGAATAGGAGTCTGGGAAGAAAGGCGTCTGCTGTTCGAAGCTAACGGCAATCACTCGCGGAAATCCGTCGGAAATCCACGACTGATAAAATGCATAGCCCGGCTCCAGGCCCGTGACCGGATGGACGGCCGGCTGTTGTGCGGCACTGGCCGGATCGGGATCGAAGCCGAAGGGGACGGGATGAATCATCGTGTAGATCGTGGGGTAGTAGACGTCAGGGTGCTGGTCGTAGTCGCGAGGCAATAGCACGGTGGCGTGGATGTAGATGGGATGTCCCCAAAATTCGGTCAGCCGCTGGCTCTGAATTCGCAGACGCTTTACCCAGGGCGTGTCTGCCGGCGGCTCGCGCGGCGGAATCCGGCGGCGCACCTCGATGCGCACCACGCCGCCTGCGTCCAGCCGGACACGTTGGACATCGCTGTACAGATTGCCGGCAGCAACGTTGAACGATTCGCGCCGGCCATCGTTCAGATGCACCCAAAGCGTGTGGCCGTCGGCCCGGCGGACTTTCGTATAGATGTGAATCAATGCCTGAGCGAAATATTCTTCGGAGGGCAAATCGGCCAGGCTGCGCAGCGGACTGCCCAGCGTGGTTCGGTCAATCACGGCGGCCTGGCCAGGTAAAAGCTGCTCGACATCCACGCCGAAGATAGCCGGCCCGGAAGGACTGATGCGCAGCCGCGGTTCCGGTTGTTCGCGTTCGGCCAGAATCAAAAACACGCGGCCGGTGAGCGGGCCCGGATGGACGTCTGCCGAATAGACGATTTCAAACCGCGGGACTTCACCGGCAAGAGCCGCCCCAGCCCAGGCGGACAAAACGGCGATCAGAAATATCGAGCGCAGCGCAAGGCGCATCGGAGCTCCTCCCTTGCCGGCAAGGGCCACGGACGACTACCGGTGTGGAGTATCGGCCCCCGCAACGGCACTGGACAGCCGCGGCGAAGCTTTCGCACCGACGACCGGCAACAGAATGTGCGAGGCATGCTGCGCCGAGCGGAAGATGCGCTGCGTAGCCGGCCGAAAATCCGTTTCCCGAGCGAGGAAAATATTCGGCACGAACGTCTGCGGGTTGCGGTCGATCACCGGGAACCAGGTGCTTTGCACCTGCACCATGATCCGGTGACCTTTGCGGAAGACGTGATCCACGCCGGGATATTCGATGCGGTAGTGCTGGATCGCATTCGGGGGAATCGGCTCCGGACGCTCGAAGCTGTTCCGGTAGCGTCCGCGGAAGACCTCGGCGGCAACCATCAATTGATAGCCACCCATTTGTGGGTTCGGTGGGTAGCGATCCGGATAGACGTCGATCAGTTTGAAGATCCAGTCGCTATCGGTGCCCGTTGTGGAGGCGAACAAGTGGGCGACGATTTTTCCCGAAACCACCAGGTCTTCCTCCAGGGGCTCACTGACCCAGTCGAGCACATCCGGCCGTCGATGCACGAAGCGCTGATCCTGCACAAGCCAGGTGCTCCAGCCGGTGCGGAGCTGAATCGGCCGCGGCCGGTAGGGCACCGGATTGGCCGGGTCTGAAACGTAGCTGTCGAATGCATCGGCATCGGAGCCGCGCGGAGGAGCAAAGCGGAGCGCGCGTCCCTCGCGGAGATACAGGCGTCGTTCGGCGACACCCGCGCGGGGTGGCCAGGCCGTATGTCGCACCCATTCATTGCGTCCGGTGCGGAACGTCAGCGCCTCGGGCAGGTCCGGGCGGCCTCGCCCTTTCAAGTAGTAGGCCAGAAAGGGCGCGCGGACGTTGCGCTGATAATACTCACCGGTAGCGCTGCCAAAGTCGAGCGGGCCGAGCCGCCGCCCTTCACCGGACCACCCGCCGTGATTCCACGGCCCGACCACGAGAAAATTCATGTTCATCGAGTCGTGCTGTTCCAGCAGCTCGTAAATTTTCAGCGGGCCGTAGAAATCTTCCTGGTCCCACCAGCCGGCCACGTTCAGCGTGGGCACGGTGACGCGCTTCAGCCAGGGTGCCAGTGCCTGACGTTGCCAGAAAGCATCGTAATCGGGATGCTGAACGAAATCGTTCCACGTGGGCAGGCGACCTTGCACGAGCTTTTCGTTCACATTCGACAACGGGCCTAGTTCGAGATACCACTCGTAGGTGTCGTAGCGATGGATGACTTCGGCCACGTCGGCCATTTCCTTGCCGGATTCCATGCGATAGGCATACTCGAAGCCATAGCTCAGACGGAAGGCGCCGTTGTGGTGGAAGTCGTCGCCAATCCACATATCGGCTGGAGAGCCCTGCGGCACCGCGGCACGCAGCGCCGGATGCGGTTCGAGCATGCCCATGATCGTCAGCCAACCGCCATAGCTGGTGCCGGCCAAGCCGACCCGGCCGTTGTGATTGGGCACATGTTCGAGCAACCAGGCGATGGTGTCGTAGGTGTCGGTGCCCTCGTCGATCATCTCTCCTTTGGCCGGATCGCGGGGCTGGCGAAGCATGACGAACTCGCCTTCTGAACGAAACCGGCCTCGGATGTCTTGGAAGACGAAAATGTATCCATCTGCAACCAGATCCGGCAGTGCCCGGGCCAAATAGGCCGTGTCGATTCCACCGATGCCGTAGGGCGTGCGAAGCAGCAATATGGGCAATGGCTCGGAGACCTCGCGTGGTGCGTAGATGACTGTGTAGAGCCGCACACCGTCGCGCATCGGAATCATGGCTTCGGTGCGCGTGAAAGCCGATTCGGCCGGCTCCTGCGCGGCCGAGGGCACCATCAACCCCAGACCGAGCGCCAGCCCAACCAGCCCGGTTGCAAGTAGAACCACACACACCAGCAGTCGTCCGGCCTGCTCAGGGTCGGCCATGCAGGGCCGCACGATTCGCAAGGACTTCATCGGCTCCCTCCCGGACGGGAGACGCGATCAATCGGTGCTGGACGCGGCACGCGCGGCGGCGGATTTTGTTCAAGCAGCTTCAGTGCTTCCTGCACGGCACGCTCCAGTTGCGGGTCGCGACCGCGGACGAACTCGGCAGTTGTGTTTTCCACCTCGATGTCCGGCGCGACGCCGATGTTTTCCACGTCCCATTGTCCTTGCAGGTTGTAAAACGCCAGATTGGGTGCGGTGATCCCGCCGCCATCGATCGTCGGCGGGAAACCGAGCGTGCCGACCAATGCCCCCCAAGTGCGCGTGCCCACCAGCGGACCGAGCTTGCGCAGCCGGAAGTAATAAGGAAGCGCATCGCCGCCGGAGCCGGCCGATTCGTTGATGATCATCACTTTGGGGCCGTAGAGCCCAGCCATCGGTGAAGTGGAGGGTCGGCCATCCCGGGTGGCGAAATAGCCGAGCAGCTTGCGGTCGAGCTCGTTGACGATGTAGTCGGCCACCATGCCGCCCTGGTTGTAGCGCTCGTCAATGATGGCACCCTGCTTGTGCTGCTGGGCATAGTAGTAGCGGTTGAAGTACTGATAGCCGGGCGTGCCCGTGTTCGGCAGCCATACGTAGGCCAGGCGGCCGCCGGAGAGCTCGTCTACCCTGCGACGGTTCGCTTCGACCCAGGCACGAGTGCGCAGATTCTGGTCACTGGCCACCGGAATCACGGTGATCAGCCGGGAACCTTCCAGCGAAGGAGTCGGGCTGACGCGGAGCAGGGTCTGCCGGCCCGCGGTACCTTCGAACAAGCTGTAGAGATTGGTCGGCGGGACAAGGGGCCGGCCGTTGACTTCGAGCAGGTAGTCGCCTTCGGCCACGTCGATCCCTGGAGCGCTGAGCGGCGCCTGCAGGTCGGGATTCCAGTTTTCGCCGGCGTAGATTCGCTTGATGCGGTAGCGACCGTTTTCGATGGCGAAGTCGGCACCGAGCAGCCCGACCGAGACCGGCTCGCCGCCCGGCAGTTCCCCTTCTCCTGTCAGATAGGAATGGCCCACGGCCAGCTCGCCGCCAACCGTCGCAATCAGGTAAGACAGGTCGGCGCGGTGGCCAACGTGTTGCAGCAGCGGCAGGTATTTCTGGTAGACCGCTTCCCAGTTGGCACCGTGCATCTGTGGGTCGTAGAAGAAATCGCGCTGAATGCGCCAGGTTTCTCGAAAGATTTGTGCCCATTCGGTGCGTGGGTCGACACGCATTTGCAGACTGTTCAAATTGAGCAGGCCATCGCCCACCTTGGCCGGACGATCGGTCGCAACCACGCCCCAGCGGGTACCGCCGGCGTGATAGAGCAGCTTCTTCCGGTCACCTGATAAAGTGTAAAAGCGAATGCCTTCAAGAAATGGCGCTGCCGAACGCTCGCGCAGAGAGTAGCGGTGCAATCGCAGCGGAGCCGGCCCGGCTGATTCTCCGGCGGCGACCATACGCACCGGCTCGACGTAGAAAATCGTTCCACTGGCGCCGGCGCGCAACATGCTGTAGTCGCCAGCGGGGACATTCAGCGCCAGAATGCGCTGGCTGAGGTTTTCGAAGTCCACCTGGACACGCGGCTCGGTTTTTTCAGCCGGTTTTTCCGCAGCAGCTTCATCGCCCGTCTCCGGCAGCAGGGGCGAAGGTTCGCCAGCGCGGAGCACGACCAGATAGAGGGCCCGGCGCACGGGCCGGTCGAGCGAACTCATCTCCAACCACCCGCCCCGCGGCCCGTAGTTCGTGCTGGCCAGGAAGTAGAGGTACTTGCCGCTGGCATCGAAGGCAGGCCAAACGGCGTCCGACATGCCGTCGGTGATCTGATGCGTCTGCCCGGTTGTCAGCGAATAGAGAAAAATGGCCCGCAGGTGATTCTCCAAACTTTTCGAGTAGGCAATCCACTGCGAATCGGGCGACCAGACAGCATCGGGTTCGCGGGCCGGGTCGTGATACGTGTCCGTATCTACCAGCGTCAGCTTGCCGCTGGCCACCTCCACGAGCCAGATGCGCAGGTGGTTGTCATAAAACAGAATCTGTTTTCCGTCGGGCGACCAGACCGGTGAGGAAAAGAACGATTTTTCCGGCAAGGTCAATACCCGCGGCTGCGCGGTGCCGCGTTGGTCGCCGATATAAAGCTGATATTCCCCGCTCGCATCGGAAAACCAGGCCAACTGCGTGCCGTCGGGCGACCAAACCGGCGAACGGTCATGCGCTCCGGCACTCTGCGTCAGGTTGCGGACGTCGCCCTTTTCGACAGGAACGGTGAAAATTTCGCCGCGGGCTTCGAACGCAGCGCGGACCCCGGTGGGCGAGAGCGACGCATTGCGGATCATATTGGCCACCGATTTAAATTGCGGCCGAGCCCAGGGCAGGTCGCCGGAGATGTGGATGCTGAGCCGCTGAGCACGGCCACTGCGCACGTCGAACAGGTGCACATAGCCGGCCTGCTCGTAGACAATCGCATCGGGACCCGCCGAGGCCCACTGAATATCGAAGTCTTCGTGACGGGTGAGCTGGGTGAGCCGGCGCGTATTCAGGTCGTATGCGAACAGGTTGACCGTGAAATTCCGGTCGGAAAGAAAGTAGATCGTGTTGCCGATCCACATCGGATGGGTGTCGTTGCTGTTCGTCCAGGGCAGCTTCTGCTCGGAGAAATCTCCCAGATTCAGGATGCGCACCGGATGCGTGCGCCCGCCCCGATAATGTCGCCACTGGCTGGCCTGGTTTTGTGCCCAGACGGGAATGAATGCAGTGGGAATTTCTTCGTAGGCAATCCGTCGCCCGTCCGGAGAAAACGAACCGGTATAGGCGCGGGGCATGGGCAACGGTTCGGGAAAGCCGCCTTCGGCGCTGATGGTCCACAAGCGGAAGTGGGCGTGCGGTGCTGTTTCGCGGTCCGAAGCGAACAGGATGCGCCGGCCATCCGGAGTCCAACCGCGCACAGCATCGAGTGCGGGATGAAACGTCAACCGGCGCGGATTGCCTCCGGCTGCCGGGATGACGTAGACATCGGTGTTGCCGGCGACCGTGGCCGTGAACGCGATCTGCTTTCCATCGGGCGAGAAAACCGGGTCCAATTCCAGTTCGGGCGTGGCCGTCAGTCGGCGAGCGTCCCCACCCTGGCGCGTGACGATCCACAAATCCCCGGCATATTCAAAAACCACCTGTTCCCGGCTCACGCTCGGGCGACGCAGCAGGCGAGCTTCCTCGGCCGCAGCCATCCCGCAGAAAATCCAACAAAGAAGAAACGTTGCCATCCATCGCGGATAACGCATGGTTCCCCCGTCATTCGCAAGCATGGAAATTCGGATCAGTATCGCAGGTTCAGGCTCAACAAATTTGTGACAAGCAAGACCCAACCCCAGGCCACGCCGGCCAGCGTGAGCACGACGGCAGAGAGGCGTCCCACCCAGCCGCGGGCACGGCCCGTCCAGCAAAGATAGCTGTCATAGAAAATGGCGAGCAGGCCGAATGCACCGAGCCAACCGAGCAGTTGCAGTGCGCGCAACCAGGGATCCAGGTCGGCGTTGAAGATGCCCAGGTCCGATTCCGCCGCTTCGAACAGCACCACGAAGCCGAGCACGAACAACAACACCAGCCCGCAGCCGATTCGTGCGAGCAGCCGCACGCGTCGTTCCTGTGGGCTCAACTCCAGACGGCGCCCATAGTGCCGGCGCAGCCACGCAGCAAGCGGCCACAGCAGAAGCGTCAAGGCGAAGACCCCGACGGCGAAACCGAACAGAATCTGCAACAGCAACCCGCCTTGATACCAGGGCACGCGCTGGAAGACAAAAACAGGAATCATCGAAATGGCTGCTTCCAGCCGACCCTGTGCATCGCGACGAAAGGCAATCACCTCCTGGCCGTCGACTTCTCGGAAGCGCATCGGTGCAATCCACTGCCAGCGCTGGCTTCGGCCGGTCAGGGCTTCCAACCCGCTCACTTCAATCGCATCCGGCCCCCGCGCGGCGATGCGCGTACCGCTGAGCATGGCCAGTGCCCGCAGAAACGAAGTGTGATTGCGTCGGCTGCTGATGTAGAAGCCGGTCACCGCACGCACGTCTTCAGCCGCTTGTGGCGACGGCGCGGCTTCCGCCGGTCGGTAGGGGAAGTAGCGATCTAGAAAGCCGCGCCAGACGGCCGTACGCAAACTGCCGGTGCCGCTGCCCGCGCTGTTCTGGGAAAAGAAAAACCCGAGACCCGTTTCTGGAATCAGATGCAGGTCGCTGTGAAACAGCACGGTGTCGCCGCCATGACCGATGATGCGCAGTCCGTTGCGCGATTCTTCGTAGAAGCCGAGAGCCATGCCATTCACGCCCTCGTGCGGGCCCCACTGGCGGGCATGCATGGTGCGAACCGTTTCCGGACGCAGGATGCGCGCCTGGCCGTACTGTCCTTGCTGCAGGTGGGCGAGCATGAAACGGGCCAAGTCCAGGCCCGAAGTCGAAAGTGCACCGGCGGGTGCTGCTGGGATGAGTTCGAAGGGTCGTGCTGGCCGCGACGCTACCGTGTACCCCAGCGACATGTGCGCGGCTAGCGAAGCCGGTAACGGCTGTTCGAACGTGGAGTACTCCATGCCGAGCGGTCGGAAGATGTGCTCGGCCACATAAGCCGCGAACGGCTGACCGGAAACCCGCTCCACGATGTAGCCGGCCAGGGCGGTGGCATAGTTCGAATATGCAATGGTGACGCCGGGCGGATAGATCCGTTGCGGCAACTGTCCCACCAGATATTCCCGCAGCGAGAGCAGTTTGGCCGGATCGGTGGCGAACAGGTTTTTTAGCACCTCTTCAAAGCCCGGTGTGTGAGTCAGGATGTGCCGCAGGGTGATAGGCTGCGGAAAGGTGGGCGGGATGGCAAAATCGAGGTATTCGTTGACGTCGCGATCCAGGTCGAGCCGCCCCTGTTCCACCAATTGCATGACGGCAGTCCAGGTGAACAGCTTCGAGATGGAGCCGGGCCGGAACAATGTCGTCTGAGGCGAGACTGGAATTTTCCGAGCGACATCGGCATAGCCGTACCCTTTGGCGAACAGCACCCTGCCCTGGTAGACGACAACCACGACCACGCCAGCGATGTCTCGCTGCTCGAGCTGCAGTGGGATCATTCCGTCGAAGAACGCCTCCACGTCGGTGGCGGTGAGTGCCGGTGCGGTCACCACGGCTGGTGGTGCCGCTGGCGAGGTCTGCGGGCCGGCGCTGGCCACCACTGCCCCGAGCGTGAGCAGCACTAGCATCCGGCTGAGCGTTGGTCTGCAGGGGCTGAGCAGCCATCCCCTTCCAGGTTCATGAGCAGAGCGCACAGTGTTCTCCTTGCGCAAATGAACACGAGCGGTGGCCGCCGATCGCTCCGCCGGGGTCAGCATCCGTACGGCCTTGGACGGGTGCGACGCCGACCGCCTGGCACGCTGGACCCAGCCGAGCCTGCGGCCACCGCTCGTCTTCCCTCAGAACCGGATACGCGAACCGAATTGAATCCAGCGCGCACCGTTGGTCCGGTTCGGCGGGGTGAACTGACTGCTGAATACACCGAACGCGGCCGGGTTGTTCAGGCTCAGCGACGGCGTATCCAGGTTGACGTGATTGAAGAAGTTGAAGAAGTCAAAGGAAAACTCGTACGCGAATCTTTCGGTGATCTTCGTATCTTTTCCAATCCGCAAGTCCAGGTTCCAGAAGCCGGGCCCGCGGAAGTGATTCGCGCGACCGGTACGGCCATCCACGCTGAGCAGAATCCGGCGGAACGAATTGAAGGCGCTTTCCGGATCGGCGAACAGGTTCAACCCGGAGCCCCCCGTGGCCGGATTGCCGATCGTGCCTACACCGCCCGATCCGGCCACGCCACGAAAGACACCGGTGTTCAGCGTGGAAACGTCTACCAGCGGAATCGCAGCGTTCGTCAGGCCAGCGAGCGAACCACCGAACACACCGGCATTGTCGTCCACAGAAAAAGGAAGGCTGGTGAACGCACGGAAGATTCCCGAAAGATACCAGCCGCCCATCAACTTGTTCAGCCAACCTTGGTCGGAGGACACCCAGCGGCCGGGTCCGAACGGCAGCTCGTAGTTGAAAATGGCGTTGAAGACATGCCGCCGGTCTGAAAGTGCCGGTCCATAGTCCACGTTCGGATCGAAGCCAGTCGTAATCAACGAGAGGTTGTTTTGCACGTTGCCGACCTGGTCGAGCGATTTCGACAGCGTGTAGTTCACATCGAACTGCAGTCCGTGCCAGGGCCGGTTCCGCAGAGTGACGAAGCCGGCGTGATAGTTCGAGATTCCGCCATGCGTGGCCATCAGAATGGCAAGCATCTGCAGATTGTTGTAGGGCGGCAGGCCCAGCACGAGCTGCCGGAAGACGTTTATTTGCAGAAACAGCGTGCTTACGTTGTTTGTCTGGAACAGGCTGGCGAAGCTGCTGGCGAGAAACGCAGTGCCCAGTCCAGGAAGCTGATTTTCGAACCACGGTTGCGGCGTGAGGCTCGCCGGGCAGGTGAACGAGCCGAACGTTTTGCCCGCGTCGCCGCGCAATACACAGGCGACGTTGTCATAAGCCTGGGCGAAGGTCTGGCCGCTGGCCTGGTCCACGAAGAAGTACGGCGATGCATCCAGGTCCACACCCATGGGCAGGTCGCGTCCCAACCGGCCAATGTAGCCAACCTCCAACAAAAGATTGGCGGGAAGCTCTCGCTGAATCGTCAAGTCCACCAGGTAGTTCCGCCCGGTCTTCCGTTCAGGATCGGTGGCAAAGGTGATGCTGCCGGAAAGTATCGACGGGATGATGGGCGAACTAGCGGGCGGGAACGCCGGCAGGGGAATCGTGCCATCGTGACCAACCCGGAACGACGACAGCGCACGGTTCGAAGAACCCGCGCCCGGATTGCAACCTGGCCCGGGCGTACCCGCAGCGTCGCACAGCGGGGTCGGCAACTGCAACACCTGGCCGAAGCCGATGCCAAAGGCGGGCGGCAGAATCACCGTTACCGTGTTGACGCGGTCGTAGACAATGCCGAAACCCACCCGCACCGCGGTGCGCCGATCCCCCAACCAACGATTGAGCAGCCCGCTGCGGAACGACGGATTCCAGGCCAGGGCGATGCGGGGGCCGACATTGGAGTAGTCCGTGTCGAAGATATCTTCGCGGTTCGAGTTCGCAATGGGCAGCACTGCCAGTTGCGGATTGAAAACCTGGCCGTTGAGCGCGGCCTGCCGCTTAGCCCCCAGGTAGCCGCGGTAGGTCAGCACTTCGCCGGTGGTGTTGTCGATCAGCAGAGCCATGCGATTCAGGGCTTCTTTGGGCGGGGTCAACCAGCTATAGGTGAGGCCGTAAGTGAGAGTGACCGTGGAACTCATTCGCCAGGTGTCTTGGAGGTGGAACTGGAAGTAGTACATGTTCGTGTCGGTGATCAGATCGGTGCCGAACGGGAGCGGGTTCAAGCTGCCATCGCGAGCGCCGACAATGTTCACGTTGTCCACCAAGCCGAGCGTAGCTGCATACAGGTCATCCCAGCGGCCGACATCCTGCGGACGCAAACAGTTCGTCGTGATGCTACCACTGCAGGTGGGTGGGCGGTTGGCCGCCGGAATGCTCAGGAAGGTGCCTGAACTCAGGTCGGCCACCGGCCCGGTCAAGAAGGTCACCTGGTCGTTGTGAGTGAACAGGAAAGGCAGGGCACGCACTTCCCCGCCGAAGCTCACCGTGTGCGAACCCTTGATCCACGTCATCGTGTCCGTGAACTGGATGTTCCGGTCGCGGATGATCTGCGTGCGCGCCGACTGGGCGCTGACGCTGATCGGCTCATCCATGGCGCCCAACTCCAGACCTACGCCGCCGGCCGAACTGTTCGTTCCGGGCAGGCCGAGCAGGCTGGCGACGGTGAACGGGTTGGTGCCGATCAGGTCCAACTTGTTCTGCACCCAGCCGAACCGGAAGCTGTTCAGCAGGGTCGGGGTGAACTGATAGTCGAGCCCGGCAATCACACTGGCCCCGCGATTGTTCAGTGCGCGCAGCGGCACCACAGCCTGCGGGTCGCGGATATCCAACTGGCTGGTGCCACCGAGCGGGGACAGGCTTCGCTGGTAGGAATAGCGGCCCATGAACTGCAACCTTTCCGTAAAATTGTGATCCAAACGGAAAGTAATGGCATCGGCGGTGAGTGGAGTGGACACATTGCCCCGGAAGCCGATCGTGTTCAGACCGTCCCCGAGGGTGGGATCATTGCCGGCCGGCATCAGCGCGAAAATCTGCTGGATGGTTGGGCTAATGCCCAAACCTCGCGGGTCGCAGGGCTGGCCGCCGGCGGGACCACATGCTGTGGAGGTAGCCAGCGGATAAGCCACATTGTTGCCCGCGTCGTCGCGGAAGGTCAGGATTCCGTTGCGCAGCGTGCTCGTGGGAACCAGCCGCGTGAAGGGCGTGCTCTGCGGGAAGCGACGAACTTCGTAGTTGCTGAAGAAGAACGTCCGGTCGGGCCAGAACGGCCCACTGATGCTAACGCCAGCGCGATTGTCTTTCAGCTCGCCTTTGGGGATCGGTTGATGGCCGGGGGTGCTCGGGTCGCTGTCGACACGGTTGTTCGTCCAGGTATTCGCGTTCAGGTTGTCATTCTGGTGGTACCAGTAGCCGACGCCATGAAGCTCATTCGAACCACGCGGACTGACCAGGGTGATCTGCCCGCCGGCGGAACGACCGAAGTTCGCATTGGGGTTGGCGACGGTGACGCGAAATTCGCTGACTGCATCCACGCCCACCGGCGTCTGGGTGAAGTTGATGCCTTGGCCGCCGGTCAGATTATCGCTGATGTCAATACCATCCAGGATGAGCGTGTTCTGATCGCTGCGCGCGCCGGAAACCGTTCCGCCGGTGCCGAATCCGCCGGGGGTAGCCGTGGGCTGCAGCGAGAGCAATTCGGTTGTGTTGCGCTGGAGGGTCGGCAGGTTGCGGATAAACACTTGATCCAGTACGTTGCCCACCTGAGCATCGGTGGTCTGCAGTTCGACGCCGACGCCGGCTTCGACCCGCACGGTTTCGGTCAACTGACCCACCTCGAGCGTGAGGTTTACGGTATAGCTTTTGTTCACTTCGACCGTCAGGCGCGGTACCGTGGCCGTACGGAAACCCTGTGCACTGACCGTCAGCGTGTATGTGCCTGGGGCCACGTTGGCGAACACATAGAGACCTTCTTCGTTCGTCGTCAGGGAGCGTACCTGATTGGTGGCCAGGTCCTGCAGCTTGACCTCTGCGCCGAGAATCACTGCGCCCTGTGCATCCGTCACGGTTCCCTGCACCAGCCCGGTCGCGGCCGTCTGGGCATCGGCGGACGGAATACCGACGAGCAGGAACAGACCCAGCAAGGCCAAGACGAACCCGCCGCGTACCGTACGCGGCATCTGAACCATTCGCGGTGTGGTGTATGCGTTCATGATGACCCTCCAGACGAGTGATGACCGTCGAGCTGCCCATCCAGCGGAAACCAGCGGGTGCTCGTCTGCAATTCATCTTGTTTCTGTTTCAGTAGAGCCAGGGTGCGTTGGGGTCGGATATGGGCACAGGCCACGGCGAGCGCGTTGATGGCCGCAACCGGCGCTACATAGGAACCGTTGAACGTGGGGTTCGTAATCGGGGCAATCCAGAAGGTGTCGCAGTAGCGAGCAATCGGCGTGCGCTCGCTGTCGGTGATGCCGAAAGTCGGAACGCCCCGCTCGCGAGCACGAAGTACGGCATTGACGGTTTCGCGCAGGCAACGGCCGAAGCTGATGGCGACGACCAGGTCTTGCGACCCCAGCAGATTGATCTTCTGCTGGACATTGCCGGTCGAGCCAACCGGGGCTTCGGCGTCGTAGCCCAGCGTGACCAGCAAATAAGCGAGAAGATAGGCCAGCGCTGCAGCCAGGTCCACGCCGATCACCAGCGTGCGTCGCGAACGCTCGATCCGCCGGGCCAACGCGACCACTGCCTTGGTGTCCAGAGAAGTGCAGAGCACCTCCAAATTGCGGCGGTCCATCTCTAAGCTGTGCTCCACATGTGCCGCCACGGGTCGCTGTTCGCGGGCGGCCGCGCGCATCACGGTGTATGGCGTTATGTTCAAGATGAAATGGGAGCGCAGATCGGAAGCAAAGTCGCTGTAGCGCTGATAGCCGAGCGCCTGGATGGTGCGCACGATGGTGGCTGCATCCACACCGAACCGTTCAGCTAGTTTGCGCGACGTCAGAAAACAGGTGTCCTCGGCGTTGGAGAGGATGTTGCGCAACAGGCGGCGGCGCTTGGCGCTCAGCCGTGACTCTGTGGCACGCAGACGCTCTTCTAGCGGAGTGCGCCAAGCCCGGCCATCCGGCGCGGACTTGCCTCGCGCTCGCGTCGGAGTTGCCCCGCTGTGGCGGCGACGCCCGGCAGAAAGTTGGGTGCCCATAGCCGGCGAAGCGCGATCCTGCGTTCGCGTGCCGTGCCTGATACAACAGTTGTTGCACAATGTCAAGAAAAAACAGCATCTGTTGCACTACCCGGCCTATTTTTCCGACCCGGCCTCACACCGAAACCTGTTGACACACGAATCTGGACCGAAGAAGGCATCCCAGTTCGTTCGACAGGCAGAGACCACCGAACTGATCCGCTGCAACCTTTGCAGTGAATAGGCTTCAATCAGCCTGGATGGCGTGCCACGCCAGTGCAAACCGTGGAGTTCCCCCAGCTTCTCAGACCCTGCTGAAGGATTCCCTTCTCGGCTGTCGCAACGAAACCAGTGCAAAGAGGGAAAGCAATCGTTCGCCGATTCAGCAGATCAACGTATGGAGTTGTGTCAACGACCAGTTCAGGTCAGTGCGGAGTTGCGTGCCACAAGGCCGCCGCGGAACGACGCCTGCGCCAAACGATGCCTGCGAAGCCGCACCATAGCAGCACGGCAAAGTGCGGAGTGGTAGGGGCGGTGGGGATCGAACCCACGACCTTCGGCTTAAAAGGCCGCTGCTCTACCACTGAGCTACGCCCCTATGGATTTGCACTAGTTTACCTTAGCTGGTGCGTTCCTGTCGCGTCTCTGGCTCGGGGTGCCAGTGCTGGTGGATGAAGGTGTAGACATGGGATGGCATCCGCGTCTTACGAATCGAACTGTTCATCTCAGACTTCCAAGATTGACGCCCTCAGAGGAGAAATAGCGCGCCCGGAGGGACGAGTTCAGAACTCTCGTCGGGGGCCCTTGAATCCTATCTTACGCCCTCGCGCGGAGGTAGAGGTAGTGGCCCGCTCGAAACAACGTTGGCGGAAAGCTGGTGACGTCCGCGCAGTGCATCGGCGATGGTATAGGTGGATCATCGTGGTTGCATGTGAGTTTGCAGCCGTGCAATCCCGCCTTCACCCAGCGCCCAATTCTCTAGACCTGCCTGCGCAGCGGAACAGCCGCCAGTCCCACCTTGCGTCGAGCGGCGACCTGCATGTCCATTTCCTGATCGTATTCATCCACGCTCACATCTTTCAACAAGTATTCGAGAATGTCCTCCAGCGTGATCAAACCCCGTACATCGCCGAACTCCGAGACGATCAACGCCCGCTGGTTCCACCGCTTGAGGAAATCTTCCAGCATCTTATTCACAGGCGTGGTTTGTGGAATGAAAATGGCTGGACGTATGAACTCGCTAACCTTGCGCTGAATTTCACCTCTTGCGACAGCGTCGAACGACTCGCAGCGTTGGGCAATCCCAATTACCCCTTCGAGTTCCTCTCCGTGAACGGTGGCAAACGGCTGTGAATGACTTGCCCGTTCCGAGCCACCACATCGGCGATCGTAAGATGATGGGGCAAAAACTCGACGACGTTTCGTGGAGTCATCAGGTCATTGGCGGTTGCATCATTCAATCGCAGTGAATTAGAAATCAGTTGCTTTTCTTTGGGGAGAAGTTTGCCAGCCTGCGGCGCCAAGTCCGCCATAATGAGCATCTCCTCCTCGCTGGGACCCTGGGGCTTCCGACCGTGGGTCAGACGCCTGGTCGCACGAACCGAGACCCATGCAAGCGGCCCGACCAACCAGATCATGGCCTGGACGGGCCATGCGGCCAAGGGCGCTAGCCTGTCCGCATGCACAATCCAAGTGGTTTTGGGGACTATCTCGGTGAGAAAAAAGGATGGCTATCGTGAAAGCGACAAAAAAACCGCGTGACCCAAATGTTGCCATAGATTTCATCCACCAATGCGCCGGCCCAGGTGGCTCCCATCGTACGGGTAATCGTGTTGAAACGCAGGATGGCAGCGATGGGCTGGTCAACTCGCGCGCGGAGGCGAGCCCGTTTTTTGCACCCTACGGACCCCTGCGCCGCAATTCTTCGACACGCGTCAAGGTCACCACATAAAGGGGGGCTTCGAAGAGCGAGCACAGAAACGACCCACCTATGCTGATTGCGAGGATGATGAGGATAGCTTCCATGGGCTTACCTCAAAGGAGTTCGGGTTAAGACGGTCCCTCTAACTCCGGTGCAGACTTTTCGTGGCTGGCCAAGCGATGAGTCAGGGGCTCGTATCGGCCGCGCAGTTCGTCGAGGATGGTTCCTTCCCACAGAGGAACCGAAACGAAGTAGGCGGCGCGACCAATCATGTGCGCCGCGACGGGTGCGGTCAGCACAATAAAGGCGACGACAGCTAGGGCGCGTGCGGTTACGCCGAAGTCCCCAAAATAGACCGCCACGGCCACCAGCAAGCATCCCGAGCCCAAGGTAGTTGCCTTGGTAGCAGCCTGCATGCGGGTGAACAAATCCGGCATGCGCAGCACACCCACCGCAGCCAGCAAGATGAAGACGCCACCAATCAGAAGCAGCGCCGCAGTGATGAACTCACTCATCGCGTGGCTCCCCTTTCCAAATAACGAGCGAAGGCGACTGTGCTGAGGAAGGCAATCAGTGCCAGCACAATCGCACTATCAAGCAGCAGTGGTTCTCTCGTCTGCAGCATCAATACGGCGATCATTCCGACCACGATCATGGCGATGAGGTCCAGCGCTACCACACGATCCGGCAGGCTGGGGCCGCGCACCAGGCGCATCAGGGCCAACAACAGCGCCAGCGCGAGCATCCCATGGACGGCGGGGATGACGAGGCTCAACACCATCTCTCCTGAGGGTTTCATTGAAGCACCTCGCGAACACGACGCTCAAAACCTTTCTTGATACGAGTCCGGAAGGCATCTACGTCACGGATGTACATGGCGTGGATGTAGAGCACCTTTCGATCGGAGGAGACATCCAGGCTCAGCGTGCCTGGCGTCAGGGTGATGAGGTTCGCCAGTATGACAATCTCGATTTCGTTCTGCACATCCAGGGGGATGGCCAGTACGCCCGGACGCATACGGTGGCGCGGTGTCACCACGTCGTAGGCCACACGGAGATTAGAAAGGAGCAGTTCCCACAAGAAAAAACCCAGAAAACCGATTAGCCGCGGCACGCGGGTGAAATAACCCGGGCGGCCCCTGGCGGAGAGCACGAGGCCGAGCACCAGGAATCCCGAGGCAAACCCCACTAGCAGGTTTCCCACGGAAAACTCTCCGTGCAAGGCAGCCCATGCCAGCGCCAGCAGAATGTTCAGTAGGAAGGTACGCACGAAGTTTTCCCCAGCACAGCTTCGATGTATTCGGCCGGATGCAGTAACTGTTCTGCTGCGCGCGCTGCCAGCAAGAAGATCGGCTCGGCCAACAAGCCAATGGCTACGGTGATGACAGCAAGAACAGCGATGGGTGCAACCATGGACATCCATTGCGGCGGCCTCAGTGGAGGGCGCGACTCAACAGGAGATTGCGATGCCGGCTTCCAAAAGACCTCAGCCCAAATCTTGGTCATCGAGAAAAGAGTCAGTATTCCTACCAGTAGCGCGACCGCCACGATTAGATGCTGGGCCGCATTCAACCCGGCCATCACCAATGAGAGTTTGGCAAAAAAGCCTGAAAGGGGTGGTAGTCCTGCCAATGACATGGCCGGGACGAGGAACAACGCCGCCAGCCATGGAGAGGCACGATACACCCCGCCGAGTTTCTTCAGCTCATAGCTGCCTCGCAAGCGATGCACTGCACCGCTGACCAAAAAGAGGTTGGTTTTTACAATGATGTGGTGCGCGATGTAGAAAATCGAGCCCGCCAGTGCCAACGGGGTAAGCAGGCCCAGCCCCAAGATCATGAAGCCGATTTGACTGACGATGTGAAAAGAGAGAATCCGACGGAACTCCGACTGGGCGACCGCTCCCAAAACTCCGGTTAGCATGGTCAACCCGGAAAGCACGAGAATCAACTTGTGGGTGAATCCGGGATCCTGCGCAAACAGCAGCGTGAACACGCGGATCAGCGAGTAGACTCCGACCTTGGTCAGCAATCCTGCAAACACCGCTGACACCGCCACCGGCGCTGTGTGATACGAAGCAGGCAACCAGAAGAACAACGGAAAGATGGCCGCCTTGATCCCGAAAGCCAGCAGAAACAGCATGGCCAGTGCAGGTGTCAGGTCTGTCGACTGCTGACTCAACTGCAACGACAGGTCGGCCATATTCAGCGTGCCCGTCGTGCCGTACAATAGTCCCACCGCCGCGAGGAATAACGCCGAGCTCAACAGATTCAGCGTCACGTACTTGATCGCACCTTCGATCTGCTCCCGCTCGCCTCCCAAAACCAACAACACGAACGAGGCAATCAGCATCACCTCGAACCATACATACAGGTTGAACAGGTCGCCGGTCAGAAAGGCTCCGCAGACTCCCATCAGCAGAATGCTGAACAGAGGGTGGTAACCAAAGCGCTCGCGCGCGTGATCCATCGTGCCCAGCGAGTAAACGGCAACAGCAAAACCGACAAGTCCGGCCAACACCACCATGATGGCGCTGAACAGATCGCTCACCAGCGTGATGCCAAAAGGGGCGGGCCACTGGCCAATCTGCACAGCGGCAATCCCTCCTCGCCATACGCCGGCCAACAGTGCAAGCCCTGCGACGAACAATGCTCCACTGCCAGCGACCGCCAGCGCGCGTTGCGTACGGAGGCTCTTTCGAATCAACAGGCAAGCCACCGCCGTCCCCAGCGGGATCAAGATGGGCAGCACCAGCAGTGTTTTCATAGACCCGGTACTCCTCGCAACATGCTCATGGCTGGCGATCCGTGGTATTCATGCGGTCCAGATCATCGGTGCCCACGGTTTGCCAGGCCAGGTGAACCAGAACCACCGCAAACGCCAGAACGCCGAAGCCAATCACGATGGCCGTCAGGATCAGCGCCTGCGGCAACGGGTCGGCATAGGGCGTTGCCAGCACGGATGCGTCTTCCGGCACCAGCGGCGGGCGGCCACGGCGCAGGCCCGCGGCCGTGAAAATCAACAGATTCGCGGCATTGCTCAGAAGAGCCAGTCCGATAATCAGCTTGACGATGCTCCGCCGGAGCATCAGGTAAATCCCCGCGGCGTACAGCCCGCCGATGACAACCGCTAGAACGACATGCATCCTTATTATTCCTCCGCCAAGGTGAGTATGATGGTCAGCGTTACCCCGAGCACCACCACGTAAACGCCAAAGTCAAAGAGCAGCGGTGAGCCCAGCGCAGACGGATTGCCCCCCGCACTCAGCCAAAGTCCCGTAAGCAAATTGCGCCCTACGAACAGGGGAGCCAGTCCGCTGACAAATGCCAGGCACAATCCAAGGCCAATCAGCAGCCGGGGATCGACGCGAAGCATTCGCCGCGCCGGATCAACCCCCTCAGCAATGGCGTGCAATGCAAAAGCCGCGGCCGCAACCAGACCGCCGACAAATCCGCCTCCGGGAGCGTTGTGCCCTCGCAGAAGCAAGAAGAATGAGAACAACAACAACAGCGGCACCAGGAAACGTGTCGCAGTTTGCAGAATCAGTGAGCGCATGCCTACCCTGCCTTCGAGCGCAGTTTCAGCAAGGCATACACGCCGATGCCGGCGACCGCCAGCACGGTGATTTCGCCTAGCGTGTCCAGCGCTCGGAAATCCACCAGGATCACGTTGACCACATTGCGGCCGTGGGCCGCCAGGGAGTTTTCTGCGTAGAAGGCCGAAACGGGCCGAGGCGCTCCTACTGAAGTAGCTTTCAGCACCAGCAGGGTCATCAGAGCGCCAGCCGCCAACGCGATTACAGCGTCGCGCACACGCGCGCGGCCCGTGGAAAGGATGGCGAACCGCGGCAGGTGGTAAAACACCAGCACCAGGACAATCACAGTGATGGTTTCTACCAGGAACTGCGTCATCGCCAGGTCTGGCGCTGCAAACATCACATAAAGCAGGGCAACTCCGAAACCCACCACACCCAAGGAAGCCACCGCGGCCAGCCTCGAGGTGGAGCGTACCGCGGCCAGCGCGGCCAGCAGAATCCCGGCGGAGACTGCCAGTTCATGCGTCCGAGGTTCAGGGCCGAAGTTGAACGTACCTTCGCCACTGCGGGCCAGCAGGGTATAGCCAGGCAAAGCCACCGCAGCCAGCACGATGGTCAGGATGTAGTAGCGCAGGTAGCCGCTCTGCAGAACGCGGGTTTGGCGCACCGCGAACCAGTTCACCGCGGCCAGACCTGCTTCGTAAACTCGGTCGGGTGTCTCACTCAGCACCGTATCGGCTCGCGCGAGGGCCTTTCGCAACGGTGCTCGGCTAGCATACAGCACCGCTCCGCAGGCGAGGGTAAACAGACTCAACAGCACCACCGGATTCAGGCCATGCCACAATCCCAGCTCCATGGGTACAGGATGTCCCCGGACTGCGCCGGCTGCGGAAGCAAGCAACGCAGTGAAACCTTCAGGGAGGACGCCGAGCAACAACCCAAAGCCGCCAAGTAGCAGCGGCCCCACCCACAGCGCTAGCGGCGATTCATGGAAATCGTTCGTCGTCCTTTCGGCGCGAGCAAAGAAAGGTCCGAGGAATACGATTCCAGCCACAGCCACGAGGAAGATGTTGGTCAGCAAGCCCGCACCGATCATCAATCCACTCGCAGCCGGCGCGTGGAGTTGCGCTTCATAGAGCAGCTCTTTCGCGACGAAGCCAAAGAAAGGCGGCAGCCCGGCCATCGAAAGCGTTGCCAGGCAAGCTGCCACGCAGGTGAGCGGCATCATGCGGCGCAGGCCGGCAAGCTTCTCTACATCGCGTACTCCCGTCTCGTGATCCACCGCACCGGCTACCAGAAAAAGCGCTCCCTTATACAGGGCGTGAGCCAGCAGAAAAACAACGGCTGCTTGCACGGCAAGGGGTGTCCCCAGACCGAGCAGCATGACCAGCGTGCCCAAGGCGCTCACGGTGGAGTAAGCCAGAATCTGTTTGAGGTCCCGCTTGTGATAGGCCACGAATGCACCCCACAGCATCGTGACGGCTCCGCACGCCGTCAGCCCGACGGCCCACATTCCGGTACCCGACAGTGCGGGACTCAAGCGCGCCAGCAGATATACGCCTGCCTTCACCATTGTTGCCGAGTGCAGATAGGCGCTGACGGGTGTGGGAGCCTCCATCGCAGCTGGCAACCAGAAGTGAAACGGGAATTGCGCGGACTTCGCGAACGTCCCGGTAAAAACCAGCAAGAGAATTGGAAGATAGAGTTCGCTACCCTGCACATCCGCGGCTTTGCTGACCATCGCCGAGATCTCCAGGCTGCCCGTAACCTCACCGAGTAGCAGCAGCCCCGCCAGCAAGGCGATCCCGCCCAACCCGGTAATCAGCAAGGCTTGCAGGGCGGCTCGCCGGGCGCGTTCCTGTTCGTGCGCAAAGCCGATCAGTAAGTACGACGCAAAGCTGGTGAGTTCCCAGAACACGAAAAGCGTAATGACGTTATCGGCCAACACAAGGCCGAGCATGGATGCCATGAACGCCAGCAAAAAAGCGAAGAAGCGGCCCCGTTGAGGATCGGCGGCCAAATAGGATCCCGCATAGACCACCACCAGGGCTCCTACTCCGCAGATCAACAGGGCAAACAGCAGGGCGAGCCCGTCAAGATAGAAAGACAGATGGACGCCCAGGCTCGGCACCCAAGGGTAAGTCACGCGGAGAGGGTCTCCCCCGGTGACGCGTCCTATCAGCGAAGCAAAGTATACGGTCAGCGAAAGCGGAAGCAACGCTAACACCCATCCTGCGAAACCCCGGGCGATCCGGTTCACCCCAGGGGCCGCTACAGCCGCTCCGAAGCCCGCCAAAACTGCTTCCGCAATCGCCATCAATTCACCTTGAGCATCCGGCTTATTAGGTCTGCCCGCGTGACGATGCCGACCACCTTGTCATGGTCCACCACCACCACCACGCGGGTCAAACCATTCGCCATCATCAGTTCCACCAACTTCTGCACATCGCTATCCGCTTCCACGCTCGGCACCCAGCGCCTCATTACGTCCCGCGCTTTCAAATGGCAGGCTGCTTCATACTGGTTCGGTAGATCCTCCAGATTCACCAGCTCGCCGAACAACGAGTGCAGTTTCAAAGTGAATCCAAATCTTCGCTCTTTCAGAAACAGCTCGTCTTCCGACACCATCCCTGCCGGTGCCCCTTGATCGTCAACCACGACTACCGCTCCTGCGCGACACTTAGCTACGAGGCGCGCAATCTCCCGCAGCGGTGCTTCCGGGTGCACCGTCGGCACCTCTGGAGACATTACATCCCGAACTTTCATGACAACCCCTCCCTTGGCGGGGCCACGGCCCGCAGCCGGACCCGGACGGGCGCGGCCGGATTGCGTCAAAGCAACACCGGGCCAGCAGCGAGGAAACGTCCGGTCTGCGTTGCTCTGAGAAAGCTAAGTTCCGCGGGGATACGCGGATGGGTTCCAGTGGGGATCAGTTCAAGAAAATGCAGTAAAGTGACTGGTGGTCAGGGACTGTCGGGCGCTTGGCCACGTAGGAGATACGTCCTGCCGTCTCAGTCGCAGAGACAGAAGACTGTGGTGAAAAGGACACTGCTGGCCGCGGCTGATGCCGCTTGGCGCGGACACGCGCCGCGTTATTCCTTGGGGATGGGTCCGAGGACAGATCACCTTCTGACTCGGGCCTGACCCCGGCCGGGACAACAGTATCCATACCCTTCGTCAGGTACTGCCCGAGAGACACCGTGCCGTCACCATAAGTCAGGGCCCCTTCCCCAATGGGTAGCCCCGAGCCAGCGACCAGGATCACAGAAAGCAGCAGTCCGAATTGGAAACTACGGGTGATCGCCATCTCCTACAAATTGTAGCACGCTCAGTAGAGCTGATATAAAGAATACGAATGTGAATCCATGCACTTAATGAGGCATTGCTGAAAAATGGAGACATTTCACCGTCACAACCTGGCGGGGTGCCTACGTTCCTAGCGGTACATGGTCA
>JBBIQG010000003.1:0-400221 GCA_037442425.1 Acidobacteriota bacterium
CGTTCATCCAGGACGCCGACTTCAGCAGAACGACGTTCACCCAGTACGCCAAATTCAGTTGGGCGACGTTCACCCAGGGCGCCTACTTCCACGAGGCCACGTTCATCCAGACCGCCGACTTCAGCGGGGCCACGTTCAACAAGAAATTCGACTTTCGTGAAACAACTGTAGGCAAGGTGCTCGACCTTCGGATGGTGTCGGTGGCTGCCGAAGGGGAGGTCATCCTGCACCGCGTCAACCAACCCGATGATGGGCAGACGACGGCACCACAAGCACAAGGCAGCGACGGCCAAGCCAGCCAAACGACAAAAAACGTGCCTGCCCAGGGGCTTCGGTTGCGTCTGCGGACGACGCTGCTCGACCGGTTCCGCTTCGAGGATATCCATTGGTATCAGAAAGGCGGGCGGCTGGTGCTCCAGGACGAGCTGGACTTAAAAGACAAGAACCAGGCTGCCACGCACGAGCTGGTGGCCGATGCCTACCGCCGGCTGGTGAACAATTTCGAGCGAGCGCGACAGTACGAATGGGCCGAGCAGGCCGTCGTCGGCGAGATGGAAATGCGTCGGCTCAATCCAGCAACCCCGCGGCTTACGCGCTTTTTCCTGGGAGCGTACAAGTCGCTCAGCCTGTACGGCAGCAGCTTCGGCCGAGCGCTTTCCTGGCTCGTTGTTTTCCTGCTTCTTCTGTTCCCTTCACTTTTCCCGGCAGCGGGCCTGCAGATGCGGGAGCCATCTTCCGTGCAAACACGAGTGAGCTGGTGGGAGCCGTGGGGCGGGCACACCGGCCTGCGGCGTTACGGGAGCACATACTTGGCCGGGCTAGTGGCGACCCTGGAGACAGCCACGCTGCAACGCGACCCGGGCTACCGGCCTGCAAACGACTGGACCCGACTGCTGGCGGCGGTGGAACTAGTGGCGATTCCAGGTCAACTTACCCTGTTTCTGCTGGCGCTGCGGCGCCGGTTCCGGCGGTGAAAAACGGGCGGGCAGGCGGAAGGCCGTTCCCACCCCCTGTGGCGGAGCCAGCAGACGGGTACAGAGGCCCCCGGACTCCCCCGAATCCTCGAAAGCAAGACGAACCGCATGTCTGATCGGGCAGGTTGCAAACGCGGTCAGGTTTGCGCATGATACTGCGGTTTGCAACAGGAGGAGCCGATGCGCAGGCCGAAAAAGATTGCACCGCCGAAGGGCAAGCTCGGTGTGCTGTTGCCGGGCATGGGTGCGGTGGCCACGACGTTCATGGCGGGCACGGAACTGGTGCGGCGAGGCGAGGCACAGCCGATCGGCTCGCTCACGCAGATGGCCACCATCCGGCTGGGGCCGCGCACGCGGCCGCGTTCGCCGCGGATTCGCGAATTCGTGCCGCTCGACCGGCTGGAGAATCTGGTGTTCGGCGGCTGGGATATCTTCCCCGACAACGCCTACGAAGCGGCGCGGAAGGCCGGCGTGCTCGAACGAGAACACCTGGAAAAAGTGCGCGGCGTTCTGGAGACCATCCGGCCGATGCCGGCCGTGTTCGATCGCAACTACGTGCGCAAGCTGGACGGGCCCAACGTCAAGCGAGGCAAGACGAAATACGAACTGGCGCTGCAGATTCGCGAAGACATCGAACAGTTCCGCAAGATGAGCGGCGCCAGCCGGCTGGTGATGGTCTGGTGCGGTTCGACCGAGGTGTTTCTGAAGCCCCAGAAGGTGCACGAGAGCGCTGCCGCGTTCGAGCGCGCCATGAAGGAAAATCATGAAGCGATTGCCCCTTCGATGCTCTACGCCTGGGCAGCGATCACGAGCGGAGTGCCGTTTGCCAACGGCGCGCCCAACCTGACCGTGGACATCCCGGCGATGGTCGAGCTGGCGCGCAAACACAACGTGCCCATCGCCGGCAAGGACTTCAAGACCGGGCAGACGCTGCTGAAGACCGTGCTCGCGCCAGGATTCAAGGCGCGCATGCTCGGGCTGGCCGGCTGGTATTCGACCAACATCCTGGGCAACCGCGACGGCGAAGTGCTGGACGACCCGGAATCGTTCAAGACGAAAGAAGAATCGAAGCTCGGCGTGCTGGAATACATTCTCCAACCGAAACTCTATCCGGACCTGTACGGAAACATCTACCACAAGGTGCGCATCAACTACTATCCGCCGCGCGGCGACAACAAGGAAGGCTGGGACAACATCGACATCTTCGGCTGGCTCGGCTACCCAATGCAGATCAAGGTGGACTTTCTGTGCCGCGATTCGATTCTGGCGGCACCGATCGTGCTCGACCTGGTGCTGTTTCTCGACCTGGCGCAACGCGCCGGTCTGCGCGGGATTCAGGAGTGGCTGAGCTTTTATTTCAAATCGCCGATGTGCGCCCCGGAAATCTATCCCGAGCACGACCTGTTCATTCAGTTGATGAAGCTGAAGAACACCCTGCGCTGGATGATGGGCGAAGAGCTGATCACTCACCTCGGGACCGAGTACTACGACTGAGCCACAGTCGCCGTTCATCCGGTGCGGCGCCACCGGTGCGCATTCATGCGCCATCGAATGCAGCCCGGGTGACGCGGTGGCGGAAGTCGAACAGACGCTCGAGCTGACGGCGGACGTACCAGCCTGCCAGCCAATCCCCCAACCGTCCCAGCGGCAACGCGTAGCGAATTTCGTCTTCCAGGATGCACTCGTCACGTCCGTAGGGGAGGAAGCGGTGGGTGTGGTGCCAGTAGGCAAACGGGCCGGCGAGCTGCAGGTCGGTGAATTCGCGTCCGGGGATCCAGTCGCGATGTTCGGCCAGCCAGCGAAGCCGCAGCGGCCCGAAAGGCAGCTCCAGCACCACGCGCGCGCCCGGCTCGATGCCGCCGCTGCGGGCCACCACGCGGGCACGCGTCCACGGCGGCGTGAGCCGCGCCAGCGCATCGGGTGCGGCGTGCCAGGCAAAGACCGCTTCCGCCGGGGCAGGAATCCGCGTGCGTTTCAGGAAGGTGCGCAGCCTCATGGATTCATCTGCCAGATTGCAAAATTCAGCGCTGCCGCATAGCTGACCCAGACGAAATAGGGAACGAGCAGTCCAGCCGCCACCGCGGAATGCCGCGCAAAAGCCACCAGCGTGACGGCAATCAGAATCCACAGCAACAGGATGTCCACCAGACCGGCAGTCGGACTGCGCAGTCCGAAAAACAATCCCGACCAGGCGGCGTTCAGCGCAAGCTGGACAAAGTAGAGAGCCAGTGCGAGCCGAGCGCCGGCAAACCCCTTCTTGCGCCAGACCAGCCAGGCGGCGACGGCCATCAGAATGTAGAGCAGGGTCCACACCGGACCGAAAACCCAGTCCGGCGGAGTCCAGGCGGGCTTGGCGAGCATGGGATACCAGACACGCACAGAAGCAAATGTGAGCCAGGAGGCAACCCCCTGCACCACCCAGGAAGCGGCTAGAAAACCCATTAAACCCCAGTTCTGGCGTGAAACAACAGACATGGTCACCTCGTGCTGCGGCGGTTGCGCTGCGAACCCTGCGTATCTGCCCTCAGAGCAGCGAAGGCAACCAGGGCACGTGCACGCGCAGTTTCGTGCTCCACCAGGGGATCAGGGTACGTTTTGCCCAGTGCGATGCCGGCCCGCCGCAGCTCTTCAGCAGGCGCAGTCCAGGGTTCGTGAATCCAGCGTGCGGGCAGCCGGGCAAGTTCCGGCACCCAGCGGCGAATGTAGTCGCCCTCCGGGTCGAATTTTCGGCCCTGCAGCACCGGGTTGAAGATGCGGAAATACGGTGCCGCGTCGGCGCCGCAGCCTGCCACCCACTGCCAGTTCAGGGTGTTGTTGGCCAGGTCGGCATCCACCAGTCGCTCCCAGAACCAGCGAGCACCGTGCAGCCAGCTCTGCAACAGATGCTTGGTCAGAAACGAAGCCACCACCATGCGCACGCGATTGTGCATCCAGCCGGTGTTCAGCAATTCGCGCATGCCGGCATCCACCAGCGGGTAGCCGGTGCGTCCCTGCTGCCAGGCCGCGAGCGCGCGCGCACTGCGCAGCCAGCGGAAACGGGTGAAAGCAGAATCCAAAGGTGCATCGGTGGTGTGGGGAAAGTGAACGAGCAGATGATAGGCAAACTCTCGCCAAGCCAATTCGCGCAGAAAGACCCGGGCACCGGGCAGCCGCGAAGAATGCCGCTGCACCGCGTGCCACAGCCGCCGGGGACTGATTTCGCCAAAATGCAGATGAGGTGAAAGGCGGGATGTGCCGTCCTGGGCCGGGAAATCGCGGCTGGCGGGATAGTCGGCGAGTCTTTCGCGCAGGAAGCGGTCGAGCAGGGCTTCGGCACCGGCCTCGCCGGGCTGCCAGAGCGAGCTGAGTTGTGCATCGAGACGGGCGTCGGCTGAAAGCCCCAGAGCTTCCAACGAGCAGGATTCTGGCCAGCATCGCGGCGCCCGCAGTCTGGCCGGTGAAGGCAGGGGATGGGGTGGTTCCGGCGCTGCGCACAGCGCGCGCCAGAACGGCGTAAACTTGAGGTAGGGCCGGCCGGCTGCGGTAGCAAGTTGGTCGGGCTCGAACAACAGCGCAGAGTGAAAGGCGGACACGCGAATGCCCGCAGCTTCCATCGCCGCAGTGAGCCGGACTTCCAAGGTGCACGCGGCGGGCTCGTAGCGACGGCTGAGGAACAACGAGCGAGCTCCGCACTGCTCGGCCACGCGAAGCAGCGCCGGCACGGTGGGCCCTTGGGCAAGAATCAGGCGCGAACCCAGCTGCCGCAGCGCAGCATCCAGGGCGCGCAACGAATGCTGCAGCCACCAGCGGGAAGCCCTCGCCGGTGCCCACTTCCCTTCCTCGTCCGGCGACCAGACAAATACCGGTACAACGGCGCCGGCACGAGCTGCGGCGGCCAGGGCTGGGTTGTCCGATAGGCGCAAGTCGGCGCGGAACCAGACTAACGAAACCGTTTTGGACATGAACCGTCGTTCCGACTTCGGAAATCCTCAGGCGGGAAATTCCTAGCATAGCAGAGAATTGGCAAAACGGATAGAGCCGATTGCGGGCGTCCACGAGGGCGGATTGGCTCTCGAGGTGGCGCTTGACAGGTTTGGACCGGCGCACTATTGTCCGGCGTTACTAGATTCCCACCGAATCTCCATACCGGAGGAGGAATGGACGCAAAAGGTGTACTGGAGTTCGCCAAACAGAACAACGCGAAAATCGTAGATATTCGGTTCACCGACCTGCCTGGCTTGTGGCACCACGTCAGCTTTCCGATTCACCAGCTCAAGGAGTCTTCTTTTGAGGACGGCTTCGGGATCGACGGCAGCTCGATCCGCGGCTGGGCCGCGATCCATGAGTCGGATATGCTGCTGGTGCCCGATCCGCGCACGGCATTCATGGATCCGTTTCGGGATGTGCCGACGCTGTGCATGATCGGCGACATCATCGATCCCATAACTAAGCAAGCCTACCCGCGCGACCCACGACATATCGCGCGCAAAGCGGAAGCGTACCTCGGCTATAGCAAGCTGGCCGATCAGGCCTTTTTCGGCGCGGAAGCGGAATTTTTCATCTTCGATAACGTTCGCTTCGACCAGCGCGAACAGCATGGATTCTACTTCATCGATGCCGAGGAGGGCCGCTGGAACTCCGGGCGGGAGACGCACAACCTGGGTTACCGGCCGCGGTACAAAGAAGGCTACTTCCCGGTGCCGCCCACCGACCACTATCTCGACCTGCGCACCGAGATGGCTTTGCGCATGGAAGAGTGCGGGCTGAAAGTGGAATGCCACCACCACGAGGTCGCGACCGGCGGACAAACGGAGATCGACATCCAGTTTGACCAGTTGCTGCGTTCGGCCGACAACATGATGCTGTTCAAGTACATCGTGCGCAACGTGGCCTACCAATACGGCAAGACGGTCACTTTCATGCCCAAACCCATCTTCGGGGACAACGGCTCGGGTATGCACACACACCAGTCGCTGTGGAGCCAGGGTAAGCCGCTGTTTGCCGGCGATGGCTATGCCGGCCTTTCGCAGACGGCGATGTGGTACATCGGAGGACTGCTGAAGCATGCGCCGGCGGTGGTGGCGTTTGCCGCGCCGACAACGAACTCCTACAAACGGCTGGTGCCAGGCTTTGAAGCGCCGGTCAATCTGGCCTACTCGCGGCGGAACCGCTCGGCTGCCATCCGGATTCCGATGTACTCGGCCAGCCCGAAAGCCAAACGAATCGAATTTCGTCCGCCCGATCCCTCCTGCAACCCGTACCTGGCTTTTGCGGCGATGCTGATGGCCGGCCTGGACGGCATCGCCAACAAAATCGACCCGGGGCCGCCGCTCGATAAGGACATCTACGATCTGTCGCCGGAAGAGCTGAAGGGTGTACCTTCGCTGCCCGCTTCGCTCGAGGAGGCGTTGCGCGCGCTCGAAGCCGACCACGAGTTTTTGCTCAAGGGGGATGTGTTCACCGAAGAGGTCATCCAGCTCTGGATCGACTACAAGATGAAAAACGAGGTGCAGGCTGTCCGCCAGCGACCACACCCCTACGAATTCCAGTTGTACTACGACATCTGACAAGGTGTCCGAAGCTGGAGCGATTTTGAACGCAAGCATACCGGTGCGCCTTTCGCCCTCCACTCTGATTCCGACATTGCTCTGCGGGCATGAAGACCGCCAATGTGTCTCGAAGGGGAGGCAGGCACCGTACGGGCAAGCTTTTGCGCCCTGAACAGACACAGCGGCATTGCCATGCTGTAGGCTCATCCCTCGCGGCAGTGATTCCGTCCTCCGCGGCCCTGGGTAAGACCAATTCCAATGTGGTTGCACGACGCAGCGCGCCAAGAACCGGTTCCGTTGTCAGCCGGGTTGACTGGCCGGCTCCAAACGACCTCGCTCCATTTCCAATCCGCAGTCACGTGATATAAAAAGTCCAGAATGGATGCGGCATTCACCAGCATTGCGTTTGCCGAGCCGACCGCTGCTGAAGCCAACCTCGCGCGCATCGAACAGAGACTGCCAGCTCGGCTATGGGCCGCGCTGCCGTCGCTGCTCGCGCAGGTGCCCGACCCGGACGGTGCGCTGAACTATCTGGAACACTATCTGCGTGCGACGCCGCCGCAGATCCTGCGCGAGCTCGAACGTGCACCGGCGGCGCTGCATTATCTCCTGGTGGTTTTCAGCTACAGCCGGTACCTGTCGGAAACGGTGATTCAACAGCCGGAGCTGATTGTTTGGCTGTACCGTCCGCCCGCTCCGTCGGGTCGCAGCGCTCTCGAACGCCTGAAATCCCAGGACGACCTGCACGAAGAATTCGCCCGTTTTTCTGCCACCGCGTTTGACCTGCCCACGCCGGTCGTATTGGCCCGATTCAAGCGTCGCGAGTATCTCCGCATCATGTTGCGCGATGTGCTTGGCCTGGCCACGTTGGCGGAAACGACGCTGGAACTTTCTCATCTGGCCGATGTGCTGCTCGAGCGCGCCCTGCGCATCTGCACCCAGAAGCTGCAGAACGCCTACGGCACCCCGCAGTACACCGATGCGGAAGGTCACCGGCAAACAGCCACCTTGAGCGTGCTTTCACTGGGAAAGCTAGGCGGTCAAGAGCTGAATTACGCCTCCGATGTGGACTTGATGTTTCTCTACAGCCATGACGGCGAAACGTCGGGCGGCACCGGGGGTGTGCTGAGCAACAGTGAATTTTTTGTGCGTCTGGCCCAAGCGATTCTGCGCCTGGTGACCGAGATGACGACGGAAGGTGCGGTCTTTCGCGTGGATTTGCGGTTGCGGCCCCAGGGCGGAGAAGGCGACTTGGCGATCAGCCTGCCCGCAGCTCTCCACTACTACCGCCATCGCGCACGAGAGTGGGAGCTGCAGATGCTGATCAAAGCGCGTTGTTCGGCCGGCGACCCGGTTACCGCGCGGACGTTTCTCCGCGAAGTGCAGCCGCTCATCTTCCGGCGCGAATTTCATCTGGCGGCCGTGGAAGCGGTGCTGAACGCGCGCGAAGAAATGACCCGCGCGCTGCGGCGCAAGTCCGGCCGAACGGCTATGCCGTGGAACGTCAAACTCTCGCCCGGGGGCATCCGCGACATCGAGTTCTTGGCCCAGTGTTTGCAGCGACTCTACGGAGGGCGCGACCCGTGGCTAGCCGGCCCAGCAGCCGCTTCGACACTGCGCGCGCTCGGCCGGTTGCACGACAAGGGATACCTGTCCGGTCGCGATTTTTTCCGACTCAACACCGCCTATGAATTCTTGCGCAAGGTGGAGCACCGACTGCAACTGCTCGACGGCCTGCAACAGCACACCCTGCCCGAAGACGAGGTCGAACTGGAAAAGCTGGCGCGGCGCTGTGGACTCGAACCGGCCGAAGGGCGCAGCGCAGCAAAGCAGTTGCTCCATCGGCTCCAGCAGCACTTCACCGAAGTCCGCGAAATCTACCAGCGGCTGCTGGCCAAACCTGCGGATTCGTTGATGGCCGAAGCCGAGCCGGAAGCGGTGCCCGCAGCCACCACAGGCGGTGCACTTCTCCGACGGCTGCGCCGGGAATATCCGGTCGTGGCAGAAGCGGTTCAGCGGCTGGGCGGGCCGGGCTCGGATCCTCAGCTGCGTCGCGGGCTCGACCGTTTTCTGAGTGCTGCCGTGCTGGATCCGGAAGTGATGCAACGGCTCGAGGCGCACCCTGACTGGCTGGCCCGCGCGGCAGAGCTGTTCGCGCGGAGCGATCTGCTGACCGAACTGTTTTCGCGCCATGCCGAGGAGATTGCACTGCTGGCCGAATCGGAAGCTGTGCTGGCTGACTCGCCCCTCGACATTTCCGCCGCGGTTTCCCTCGAGGAAGGCATGCACCGCCTGCGAGTGGAATACCGCCGACGCTGGCTCCGCGCCGTTGCCCAGGCCGTGAGCGGTCGCAGAGGGCCGTTCGAGACTTTTGCCGTGCTGACCGGATTGGCCGAACAGGCCTTGCGTGCTTCGCTGGCGCTTGCTGCTGCAGAAATGGGCCGCGAAGTACAAGGTGGAAAACTCGAGCGGGCCCCCTTTGCCGTGCTTGCGCTGGGACGGTTGGGCAGCGGCGAATTCGATGTCGCCAGCGACGCCGACCTGGTGTTTATCGCCGAGGAAACGTTGTCCGCCCAGCAACGGGAGCCTTGGCGACAACTGGCGGAACGGTTTGTCCATGTGGTCAGCAGCCACACCCGTGAAGGACTGCTCTTCCCTGTGGACACGCGACTGCGTCCACGCGGCACCGAAGGCGACCTGGTACAGTCGCTGGCTTACGTGCGCGAGTACTTCGCCCACCAAGCGCAAGGCTGGGAAGCAGCCACGTACCTTAAAGCACGTCCCGTGGCGGGCAACCCCGAGCTGGGTGCTGTGGTGGTCCAACAGATTCTGGAGCGAGTGCGCGAGCGGTTCGAAAACCGCGCACAACTGGCCGCCGAACTCCAGCACACCCGGGAGCGACTGGAACGGGAGGGCATTGGACCGCGGGCAAAGGCCGAGTTGAAAAAGCTCAGCGGCGGATTCTATGACATTGACTATCTGCTGGCTTTTCTGTTCCTGACCGAGCGAGCAGAACCCGTGGGGGGGAATGTACTTCGACAACTGGCCACGCTCGAGGCAGCCGGGCTCCTCTCGGCAGAACAGGCGCAGACCCTGCGCAATGCAGCGCTCCTCTACCGGAGCGTAGACCACGCCGTTCGCCTGTTGACCGGTCATGCAGCTTCTCGGCTGCCGGAGCCTGCCCAAGCCGTTCGGGTCATGCGTTTGATGGACTCCTGGGGCCTGCCACTGGCACCGGTCGAGTCGGTCGCAGCACCCTCGGCCGCAGAGGTGCTGGAGAACAGCATGGAGAGGGCGCGACAGCAGGTTCGCGCGCTCTATGCACGAATCGTTCTCGCCGCAGCAAGGTGAGGAAGCAAGCTGGCAGGTCCGTCCAACGATGCACTTCCTGCCACTCACCGGGGCCAGTTGTGGTATGGTAGTAGCTTCTAGGGCTCCTGCCGCCCCGGGCCGCCCCGAAGCAAGTTCGCTGCGTCCGAAATTCAACCAGCCGGGGCCTGTCCGCGTGTGGCGGCCGCGGCAACCCCTGGCTGAGGAGTAGATCGCTATGAAACCCTCCTATAACGGTGTTCCTGTGCCGGCCGAAGGTGAACCGATTGTGTACCGCGACGGCGCATTGCAGGTTCCCGACCGTCCCATCATCCCGTTCATCGAAGGCGATGGCACCGGGCGGGATATCTGGAAAGCTTCGCGGCGCGTGTTCGACGCTGCCGTCGAGCGCGCCTATAACGGTCGCCGGCGGGTGGTCTGGTACGAAGTTTTTGCCGGCGAAAAGGCCTACAACACCTTCCAGGAATGGCTCCCCCAAGACACTGTGGAAGCAATTCGCGACTTCCGCATCGCCATCAAAGGACCGCTGACTACGCCGATCGGTGGCGGCATTCGTTCGCTGAACGTCACGCTCCGTCAGGTACTGGATCTGTACGCTTGTGTCCGTCCGGTTCGCTATTTTCCAGGAGTGCCCTCACCGGTGCGTCATCCGGAAAAAATGAACGTGGTCATCTTCCGGGAGAATACCGAGGACGTCTATGCCGGCATCGAATGGAAATCCGGCACGGCGGAAGCCAGGAAGCTGCTGGAATTTCTGAATCACGAGATGCTGCAGGGCACGGGAAAACAGATCCGCTGGGATTCCGGAGTCGGCATCAAACCGATCTCTCCGACCGGTACGAAGCGGCTGGTGCGGCGTGCGATCCGCTACGCGCTCGAACAGAACCGGCGCGTGGTCACTCTGGTGCACAAGGGCAACATCCAGAAATTCACCGAGGGAGCCTTCCGCGACTGGGGTTACGAACTGGCACGCGAGGAATTCCGGGATCGGATCGTCACCGAACGGGAGAGCTGGATTCTGGACAACAAAGACCGCAACCCGGACCTTTCCATCGAAGCCAATGCGGCGATGATCGAGCCGGGCCTGGAACATGCTCCGAAAACGTTCCGCGACGAGGTCTGCCAGGAGGTCAAAACCGTGCTGGAAACGCTCTATGCAACCCACGGCCGCGGACAATGGAAAACCAAAGTGCTGATCAACGACCGCATCGCTGATTCGATCTTCCAGCAAGTGCTCACCCGCGCCGACGAGTACTCCATCCTGGCCACGCCCAACCTGAACGGCGACTACCTCTCCGATGCCTGCGCGGCGCAGGTCGGCGGGCTGGGCATGGCTCCGGGGGCCAACATCGGCGACGGCTACGGCGTGTTCGAAGCTACCCACGGAACTGCACCGAAATATGCAGACAAAGACATGGTCAATCCGAGCTCGGTCATGCTGAGCGGTGCGATGATGTTCGAGCATCTGGGCTGGAAGGAAGCCGCCGCGCTCATTGAAGAAGGCATCGCGCGCACGATCCAGCAGAAACGCGTCACGTACGATCTGGAGCGGCTGATGGAAGGTGCCACCAAGCTTCGCACCAGCGAATTTGCCAGTGCCATCATCGAGAATATGACCGAAGCCGTTACAGCGTAATGCAGACGATGCTGGCGAACCCTGTGAAGCGGTGCCACACCCAGGAGTGAACCCATGCGGAAAAAAGTGACTGTAGTGGGTGGTGGATTCGTCGGCTCCACCACCGCACAGCGCATTGTGGATGCAGAGCTGGCCGACGTTGTGCTGACCGATATTCTCGAGGGCGTGCCTGCCGGCAAAGCCCTCGACATGCAGGAAGCGGCACCGATCAGCGGCACAGATGCCCGCGCCGTGGGCATCACCACGGCGAGCGCAGACGACTATCGTGCCACCGCCAACAGCGATATCATCGTGATCACAGCCGGTTTTCCTCGCAAGCCGGGTATGAGTCGCGATGACCTGCTCCGAGCCAACTACGACGTCATCCGTGCCGTGGTCGAAGCGGTGGTGAAATATTCTCCGAACGCCATTCTGATCATGGTGACGAATCCGCTGGATGCGATGGCGCAGGCAGCGCTGAAGCTGAGCGGGTTTTCCCGGAACCGTGTGCTGGGGATGGCCGGTGTGCTCGATTCGGCGCGGATGAGCACGTTTGTGGCGATGGAGCTCGGCGTCTCGGTCGAAAATGTGCATTCGTTCGTGCTCGGCGGCCACGGCGACGATATGGTGCCGCTGCCGCGCTACTCCACCGTCGCCGGCATCCCGCTGCCCGATCTGCTTCCCCCGGAGAAGATCGCCGCGATTGTCGAGCGCACTCGCAAAGGCGGCGCGGAGATCGTCAACCTGCTGAAGACCGGCTCGGCCTATTACGCGCCTTCGGCGGCCGTGGTGGAGATGGTCGAGGCGATTCTGAAAGATAAGAAGAAAATCCTTCCCTGCTCGGTCTATTTGGACGGGGAGTACGGGATCAAAGGGCTGTTCGTGGGTGTGCCAGTAAAGCTCGGCGCACGCGGGGTCGAACAGATCTTGGAAATCCGGTTGACCCCGGAAGAAAAGGCGGCGCTGGAAAAATCCGCTGCTTCGGTGCGCGAGCTGGTCCAGGTGTTGGGGCTTTAGTCTGAACGGTTGACACAACCAGCCGAATAGCGTTCGCCCGCGCGGCACAGGCGCGGAGAAATTTCCTGTCGGACAGGTTCAGCTCTCCCCCAGCAGTAGGCGGCGGATGACGGCTTCGTCCTGCAGCTTGACGAGTACGAGCACCTTATCGCCGGCCTCGAAGCGGGTCTCGCCGCGCGGAACGAGCGCGTCGCTGTTGCGGAAAATCGTGACGATGTTGCAGGCCGCAGGAAACACGACATCGCGTAGTGCCTGACCGACCACCGGCGAAGCCGCATCCAGGCGATACTCCATCAACTCGAGCTGCCCAGCGCGCAGGTCCAGAAGCTGGCGGATGCGGATGGCAGGGACTTCGGACTGAATCGTGCTCGTGATGATCGCCGTGGAACTGACCGTCACATCGACGCCGAGCTGTTGCATGATCGGCTCGTTTTTCGGATTTTTCACACGGGCAATCGTCTTCGGTACACCGAACTGCTGTTTGGCGAGCTGACAGCCGATCAGATTGTCGTGATCGTGATTCGTTACGGCGACGAACACACTGGCCCGAGCCGCACCGGCTTTTTCCAGGACCGCGGTCGAGCTGCCGTCGCCATAAATCACGGGACAATCCACCTGCGTGGAGACCAGTTCGAAAATTTCCCGGTTCCGCTCGATGATGGTCACTTCGATGTTGTTTTCCAGCAGCGCACGCGTCAGGTAGTAGCCGACGCGGCCACCGCCCATGACAATCACGTACATCTGCCCCGGAGATTCCGCACGCACGGGCGGCGCTGGCAGGGGCGCTTCCGCAGCATGGCCGTGGGTGCGCTCCCAGACCTCGGAAAAATCGCGTGGCGGTGCTTTGGAAAGCTGTCCGACCAGGAATTCCGCACCCGCCACCGTCAGCGCCATCGTTTCGATGCCGGCGGCGCGGTAGCTGGGCTCGCGGGCCGGGTCGTAGACCACGGCCATGATCTTCGGAATCCGGAAAACGAGCTTGGCCACCTGAGCCACCATCAGGTTGGTGTTTTCATCGCGCGTCAGGGCAAACAGTGCGTCGGCACCTTCGGCGCCGGCCTCCCGCAGCAGGTCGGGATCGATGGCATTGCCCGCCACCAGGCGGACATTCGGGTCGTGGTCGGGCCGCTCGAGCAGTTCACGCTGCTTATCAATGACGATCACCTCGTGCTGGCGGGTGTCCAGCTTGCGTACGACCTGTGTGCCGAGCCGCCCGTAGCCCACAATAATGATTCGCATCGGAGTCTCTCCTGCCGCGCGAGTGGAACGTCAGAGCCGGTGGATCAGCTCGACCAGCGTGCGCAGACCGACGCCAGTAGCGCCCTTGGCTGACCAGGGCTTAGCCTCGTCGAGCCAGGCAGTGCCAGCGATGTCGAGGTGGATCCACGGCTCCTTCTCGACGAATTCGCGCAGGAACATGGCCGCCGTGATGGCTCCGCCGCCCTTGCCGCTGCCGACGTTCTGGATATCAGCGATGGTCGAGCGAATCATTTCCGCGTATTCGTCGCCCAACGGCATGCGCCACATTTTCTCGCCAGCCACTTTTGCACAGTCCAGCAACTGCTGCGTGAAGGCATCGTCGGTGCCGAACACGCCTACGTGGACGTTGGCCAAGGCCACGACGATGGCACCCGTCAGCGTGGCAGCATCCACCAGGTGCGTCGCGCCGAGCTGGCGCGCATAAGTCAGCCCGTCGGCCAGAATCAGCCGCCCCTCGGCGTCCGTATTGATCACTTCGACCGATTTTCCGGACATGGCGATGAAGACGTCACCGGGCTTCTGAGCGCGGCTGCCGGGCATGTTCTCCGTGGCCGGCACGACGCAGAGCACTTCAATAGGCGGTTTCAGCCGCGCCACGGCGCGCATCACGGCGATGACGGTGGCCCCGCCGGCCATATCGTATTTCATCTTCTCCATGCCCTCGCTGGGCTTGATGGAAATGCCGCCGGTATCGAATGTCACCGCTTTGCCGACCAGTCCGAGCACTGGCGCGCCCGGCCTCGGGTTGGTTGGTCGGTACCGCAGCACGATCAGACGCGGGGGTTCTGCACTGCCCTGCGAAACGGCGAGTAGCCCTCCCATGCGCAGCGAGGCGATTTTCTTTTCGTCCAGGATGTCGCATTCCAGGCCTTCTTTGGCAGCCAGTGCGGCGGCATGCTCGGCCAGGATGCGCGGCGTCAACCGATTCGACGGTTCGTTGATCAGCTCCCGTGCGAAATTCTGCGATTCCGCGACGACGCGGCCGCGCACAACCGCGGCATCCACGGCTTCAGGCCAGCCGACCAGCGCTACCGACTCGACGGCTTTGTTGTCGTTTTTCTTCTCGGTTTTGTACTTGTCCATTTCGAAATCGCCGAGCAGTAAACCTTCCGTGACCGCCTGAGCCGCCGCCGCATCGCTCTGCTCTTCTCGGGCCAGAAACGCGAGCCGAGACAGCGCGCGGCCTTTCAGATAGCGCACAGCGGCGGCCGCCAGACGGCGCAACTCTGCCCCCGTAAATTTTTCTGGCTTCCCAGCGCCAACAAGCAGAAGCCGTCGGGCAGCCAATCCGGGCGGTTCGTGCAACAGGGTCATTTCGTAGAGCTTGCCGCGCAACTCTCCGACTTCGGCCATGCGCTGAAGACGGCCGCCGAGCAGGCTGTCCAGTTCTGCCAACACCCCCCGAATGGGTTGGTCCTGATCGAACACATAGGTGATCAGGGCTTCGGCTTCGATGGCTGCAAAGGGTTCCGAACGCAGTACGATGTCCATGGACGATTACCCACGCCTCCGATGATGATAGATGGCTTCTTCGGCCTCGCGTCGCGCCTGTCGTTCTCGTTCGGCCTGGCGGCGATCCCAGACCTTTTTGCCCCGTGCCAGGGCAAGTTCGACCTTGGCCAATCCGTCGCGGAAATAGATGCGCAGCGGCACCAAGGTGAGGCCCTTTTGCTGGATACGGCCGGCGAGCCGGTCGATCTCGTTGCGGTGCAGCAACAACTTGCGTGGACGCAGCGGGTCGTGGTTGAAGACGCCGCCCGGCCGGTACTCTGGAATGTGGCAGTTCAGCAACCACACTTCGCCGTTGCGCACCGTCGCGTAGGATTCCCTGAGACTGGCCTTGCCTTCACGAAGGGATTTCACTTCCGTGCCGGTCAACACCAGTCCGGCTTCCAGCGTTTCGAGCAAGTCGTAGTAAAACGACGCGGGCCGGTTGGTCGCGACGACCTGTTCGGCCTGTTTCCTCGCGGATTTCCTCGGCTTGGCCACAAACGGATACTATAGCTGCGCGTAAAAACTCCAGCAAGCCGGCCGCGGATTCAGTACGGAGCCGACCAACGCGAGGCGACGATGAGCTGACGCTTTTCCAGGTCGGCGCGCACGACGTAGACGTCTCCAGCGCCGATGCGCTGATTGGGGCCGAAACTAACCGGCGGGAGCAGACCGGTTTCGTACTTGTAGAAACCTTCCAGGGTGTCCACCAGTTTTTCCCGGCTCAGGTCGCGACCAGCACGGCGTACGGCCTCGACGAAAATTTTCGCCGCGGCCAGCGCCGAAAGCTGAAAAGCCAGGTGCTTGCTGGTCAGTTGGTGGCGCTGCAAGAGTTCGCGGAACTGCTGGAGTGCGACTTGCGTTTGTTCCTGCGGGGCCATCGGATAGGACAGAAAGATTCGGTCGCGAAAGCGCGCCGGTGCTTCCCAAAGTTCCCTGCCGAGCAGCGAACCGGAGAAAAACAGATAGGGAAGCCAGCCGATACGATCGGCTTCGGCCAACAGAGCGGCCGTCTCCGGGCCCGTACCCAAAAAGAAGCAGAGCTGGCCTTCGGTGTTCGGGAAGCGAGCCAGCACCTGCTGTGGATTCAGAGCACCGGCGCGGTAGCCGAGGCGATGGAGCGAGCGGCAGTTGCTCTTCTGACACTGCTGCTCCAGTGCGGCGCCGATGGCCTCGAGCGCTTCCCCTTCCGGCGCGATGAGAACGACATCGAGTCCAGCGCTCGCCAAATGGGAAGCCGCATAGTCGAGCAGAGCGCGGGACTGCTCCGGCAGGCCAGTCATCAAATAGAACGAATAGCGCGCGACGGGAATCTTCAACTGTGGATACAGAGTCAGCGCGCCGATGGTGGGTACCTGTTGCTCTTCGAGAACAGCCATGATCGCGCGGTCCATGCCTGCCGTAAACGGCGCGACCAGAGCGAAGACTTTCTCGCGTGCCAAAAAGTCCCGCACGGCTTGCTCTGCTCCTGGTCCAGGCAGAAGCGGTAGGGTGCGCAGCTCTAGCTTGCGTTCGTAAAGCCCGCCGCCGGCGTTCAGCTCATCGAAATAAGCCTGCAGGATGCCGTGCACTTCCGTACCCAGTTCGCCAAGCGAGCCGCTATCGGGCAGAATGGTTCCGACGCGGATCGTGTGTTCACTGAGTCCGGGGTCGAGATCGGCGCCGAGTCGCTTCAGGTAGGCGATCAGATCCGCCATGTCTTCCCGCGAAAAACCGTAGCGGGGCATAGCCGGATTCAAAGCGTTCCCCGCAGGGTCCAGCCCGAAGGCGATGGCAGCGCGCAAGCTGTCTTCGTCATACGGAGGGCGCCGCCGACCGCCGGGCAAGGAGACTTGGTAAGGTTTGGTCAACGCCTCCCAAGTGATGGCCGAAGGCACTACACCACCCTCAGCCCTGCCTCGGCCGTCGTAGCCATGACAACCCGCACAAGGGAGAGTGGAAGCGGGCACCTCGATCGATTCCTCACCGAGTCTGGCGACGATGGGTTTGCCGGAGGGGCTGGTACCGGTCAAGAAAATCTGCTTGCCGCGCTTTTCCTGTGGATTGAGTTCCACCTGCGCGCCGAGGTTCATCGCCACTGTTAACAGCACCAGAAGAGCACAGAACCCCTGTGCGCTGCTCAAGCGGGCCAAAACGCCGGCTACCAATCCTGCTGGCACGAAACGGTGCATCCACCCCTCCCAAAAACGAGGTGCACCATTTACTCTTTTCCCGTCAAGGCAGCTGGGCCTTTATCGTTGACGACGGAAAACACGGTATCCAGGATTTGGCCGATGTCCGCCAGTGCTAGAACCTTTTTCCACAGACCGGTGGGCTCGTTGCCGACAATCATCAACGTCAGGTGGTCTTCTCGCGCAGCCACATATTGGCCCAGCTTGCGCAGCGCCAGTTCGACATTTTCGCGTTTGCCGGTCAGGAAGTGCCAGCCGGGCCGTGCACCGTAGGAGGCCGCATAGTCGCGCAGTCGCGCCGGTGTATCGTTTTCTGGGTCCACGGTAATGGAGAGAAGAAAGACGTCACGGCCGACGCGGTCGCCGAGTGCTTCCTGAATCTGCGCCATTTTGCGGTTCATGACCGGGCAAACACCGGTACAAGTGGCAAAGAAAGAATTGATGACGACAATCTTCCCCTTCAGGAGATCACTGTAGAGTCGAAGCGGTTCGCCGAACTGATTCACGAGGATGACGTCGGTGAAGTACTTGTGGGCCGGCGAGAGTTCCTGTGTTGTGGGGCTGGCTGCCTGCGCCGCCACCGGTGCGACCCACGCCAGCCACGCCAGCGCAAGCCCAATCCAGCAGCGGACCACGATCTGACGCAACTGCACGGCGAGCGGAATCTGTCTCCAGACCATTTTCTTCCTCCATCCGCACAAAACGCTGAAGGGCGCGTGAGCTCAGTGGTGGTTGCTGTGGAGCATGGCCGAACGGTGCGGTGCAACGGCCGCAGTGTCAATCAGCTCCAGCAGCCGGTTGGCGGAACTGAAACCGAAGGCGCGAGTCCAATGGCCGGTTGCTTCGTTGCCGATCAGCACGAGCGGCGGATGTTCTTCCTTTGGTCCCACGGGTAAACCAAGCGCCCGGAGCAATTGATCGATGTTAGCCTTGGTTCCGGTGACGAACGTCCACCCAGCCCCGGCACCGAAACGAGCTCCCCAGGCTTTCAGGCGTGGTGGCGTGTCCACGACCGGGTCCACACTGATGGAAAGCAGATGGACGTCACGACCGACGCGATCCCCCAGCAACTGCTGCAGTCGCGCAAACGTTGCGCCCAGCGGCGGGCAGATCGTGGTGCAGGTGGTGAAGATGAAATTCACCGCCACCACGCGTCCTTTGACCAGATCGGAGTAGAACCGGCGCTCTCGGCCATCTTGATCGATCACGACCAGATCGGGAATTCTCATGCCGGACATGGATTCGACACCGCCTTCAGCCGAAGGCTTTACCGCCGAGCGATGGTGTGCGTGGGGGTCGGCAGGTTGCTGGGCAGAAGTCATTTGAGCAGGGATCAGAAATAAAACCGTCCACGCGAACGGCCAGAAGCTGCGAACAAGCATCGGATTCCTCCTCGTGTGAGTCGTTGCCATTTCAGGGCCCCGGTGACGGGGCTGCTGATGCCGCAACGGACGAAGTCTCTGTGCTGGCCTGCAACACGGCATGCGGCAAAGTACCCAGTCGAAGTCCGAGCGACGGCACCTCAAAAAACAAGTAGTAGAAACCAGTCTGGGGAACCCGCACGGTGAATTCGTACAGCCCGCCTCCCAGCGCGCGTGCAAAGAAACGCTTGCGCCACCCGGAGCTGTTGTAAATCATTGCACCCAGATCGGCCAGATCACTGCGCGGGGCCGATGTCAGCGAGTCGCGTACACGCACTTGGAAGCGGAACTCCTGATTCACCGGCAGTCGGAGATTTTCCAGCAAGGGCTCGATCTGAATGGCAATGCGCTCGCGCTGGATGTGCGGGTCCACCGCTACCCGCAGGTCGAAACAGTGCAGCACGCGGGGCGAGTTCAAATAGAAAACGACATCGTAGACACCGGCTCCTGTCAGTCGAAACGAGGTGGAATAGACGCCCGGCTCGGTCTCGCGCAGGTTTTGCTCTGCGACCAACACGGCGCGCGCGCGCCGGCTGTAGTTGGAGAAGCTGACGTTCGGTGCGGCCATGCCTTCGTGATAGTAGTAGATGCGCCGGTCGGCCGGATTGGCAATCATGGCTGCATTTCCTTCCGGAGCCGCAACAATGGCATCCGCCGCGATGGGCGCACCGGCGCGCGAAGGCGGATTCTGGCCCGCAGGAAAATCCAATATTTCAGGCAGCTTGGACTCGGCCAAATCAGCCAGCTCGATCATCTGCACCTGCTGAGCATCGCGCAGCCGGATGTAGGCAAATGAATCGGTGAAAGCCACCTGATCCGGCCAGCGGCCCACTCCGAACTTGAAACGCAACTGGTGTGTGGAAGCATCCAGAATGTAAAGTAGATTGCGTGCACCATTGGTGAGAAAAGCGAACCGGCCGCGAGGTTCGAAGCGCACGAAATTCAACCCCGGGTCGAGCTGCAGGCGGCGGAGCAGCGTGTGGCGTTCGGCATCGATCACGGCCACGCTGCCGGTAATTTCGTCAGCAACATAGACAACACCGGCCAGCGGTGTGTAGGCCAATGCGACCGGCTGTTTGCCCGTTTGGATCGTCTGGCGCACGGCGAGTTGCCGCACGTCAAGGACAGCAACGGTTCCGTCGGCGCTGTTCGTGACGAACGCAAAACGATCGTCGGCCGTGACCGCAATCTGGTGGTGACCGCGACCGGTCCTGAGTTCGGCGACCTTTTTCATCTCGGCAGCGTCAATCACGGTGACGCCGCTCGGCTGCCCTGCCGGAGCGTCGTTGGCCACCCAGAGGTACTTGCGGTCCGGTTGGAGCACCACTCGGGTTGGATTCGGACCGGCGGGCACATAAGCGAGAGTGCGCCAGCGCTGGATATCGATCACGGCAATTTCGTTGGCCTGGGGCACACTCACGTACAGCCGCTTGTGATCGTTGTCGATGACCCAATCGGCTCCCGGCCCTTTCAGACGGATCATCGTGAAGAGCTTGCTGTCGGAAAAGCCAATCTGTGGATCGATGACGAGGATGGTGCCGTCGTCATTCAGTGACATCACGAAATAGGAATTCAGGTCCACCGCCGGACGGGTACGCAAATTACCCTGGAAGAAAGCCTGCACCTTGCGGCGACAATCTTCATAACTGGGTGTATCCGGAGCCGTACGCGGATCAATCCAAGCGACTGGAAACAGTCCGGAGAGCGGAGCGCCGCTGCTGTCGGCAATCTTGAAACGGATGATGGCCTCTCGCTCTTCGATCAACGGATCGGGAGGGTCGTCAGCACGGGTGCCGGCGCCGGTGGGTTCGACAACAAGTTCCACGGCGATGCCCTCCTGCTCGAAATGCTGTCGATAGATTTTCGGCGGCATGCGTGCGGCAGCCGTCGTGTCCGGAGCGGGGGAATCGGCCGGTTTGGAGGCGTCGCCAGTGCTGACTGGTGTCGTCGGTGGTGGCTGAGCCGGCGCTTGCGGTTCTGGAGGATTCTGTGGATGCGCCAGGCTAACGAACGATGCTGCGGCCAGAGCGCCTACGGCGAACCATCGGGCGGTCATGATCATTTCGTCTCCGTGGGGCGAGAAAGAAATGCAGCGGGTCGCGCCGCTGCCGGAAAACTTTCATCCGTTGCTTGCGAACGAGCGGTCGCTGTCTGCCCGCCTCGTGGACAACCGGTTTGTATCGTCCGCAGACAGCCAAAGCTGGCTCCTGGGGGGATGCGCTTGCATCCCCCCAGGAGCCAAAGTCACCATCACTCGATCACTGTCGGATCAGAGGTTGTCTCTGACGTCGTCTTCACATTTTTGTTGGTCACCCGGAACAGACCCCAGATGCCGCCGTCAAAGGTGAAGGAGGCGAAGTCTCGCCAGAGGTAGTCACCCACGATGCCGAAGCGGCCTCCGGCACCATTCTTCAACAAGACATCGAAGTGGTTCGTGGGGCCATGGCCCATCTGGGCACCTTTCCACTCCGACAGAGGATTGCTGCCGAGCAGGCGCGAACCGTTGATGTACGGTAGCTCCTCCCAGATGTGGCCATGGAGCATGAAGACATGGTTCCGGGCGTGTCCAGCCGGCTTCAGCACACGGAAACGCACACTTTCACCGACTTGTGCGGTGAACACCGGTGTGACCGGATCGCCGCCAACAATGCCGTTCGAGAGCACTTTTGTGAAGTCAAAATTCCGCGTGTCGTCGAGCGGCGTGTCGGGCGCGAAGCCCATGCGGAACCACATCGGCTCGGTTCGGTAATTGACTGCCTTCTGACCGGAGTCTTCTGGGTCTTCGGCTTCGGCCGTATTGGGAATCGGTTTGCCATCTCCGAAGCGCATGTTGATGTCGTCCTGGAACAGTAGGACAAATTCGCGGAACCGCGTCCGGTCAGCCTTGGTGACCAGTGCAGTGGCGCGAGACTTGCTGGACTCCGACCAGGTGGAGCCGGGCGGCTCAATGATCAGACCGCCGATTGCACCTTTGTTCGAGTGTTTGATCGGGTCGGAGGAGATCAGGTTGGTGGCTCCGAACTCGATCGGTGTTGCCTGGATGCTGCCGTCGAGATTCACCTGGATATCGCCGGTGTAGAACACATAGGGGCGGCTGTACCCAGGACGGACCGTCTGCACGGGGTTGAAGCCCGCGTTCACGCCGGCGCTCAGCGCGACGTCGGTGAAGACCAGTTGCGTGCGCAGGCCGACAAAGGGCGACGGCTTCACTTGATTCGCGTTGAACTTGCGCACGATCATGGGCAGGGTGTTGAAGCCATCCAGATCGGGCAGCGTCGTAGGAAGCCGGTTGCGCAGCCGGAGCTTGACACATTCGCCTGCGTTGGCGCGCACGATCAGCGGTTCGATGGGCACACCCGCCTTCAGCTTGCCGGTGCTATCCAGATCGCTCGTGCGGACATACAAGATGGCTGTTGGATCGTTCAATGGGCCACCATTGACGGTCCGCGGATTGTAGATCAGCCTGCCTCCGGGCAGTGCCTGCTGAGCAGTAACAGCCGTGACGTCCAGCACGCGCACCGGACAGTTCAGCAGGCCCCAGCCACCGAAGTTCGTAAGCGAAGTGGTTTCGGTTGTGGTCAGCGAACTCTCTCCCGAGGTGGCCAGAATAGTGCTCTGGGCCGTTTGCTCCTGGGTACTCAGAGTTTGCTCGGTGGTGGAAAGCGTCGTGGTGTCGCCGGACGTCGTGCTGGAGTCCGTCGTCGACTCGGTCGTGGACATCGTCGTGGTGCCGGAGCTATCGGTGGTGGCAGTGACCAACTCGCGCAACTTGGCCACCTTCAGATCGCCCTGCCAACCGGGCAGCGGGTAGAGGTCTGGCCGAAGGTTGTTGTAGACCCGAAGCAGGCCCCACAGACCGTTCCAGAGGTCGTCGGTGGCCGCACCGGGCATGTAGAGATAGTCCACGAACGGCACGAACGGGTTCTGGAAGGGCAACGGCGTGACGAATTCGAAGTGCTCGCTGATGCCCATCATCTGGCTATTCCGCCAGCCCGAGTTCGGGTCGGCGGCTTCGAACGGCCACTTCAAACCGACGACGGTGAAGTTGTGTCCTTCTTCGTGCGCGCCTACCAGGATGCGAATCTGGATCTTATCCTGGGCATAGGCACGCAGCAGTGGTGTGAAAGGATCGCCGGGCCGCACATCGGCTGTAAGCGGCGGATAGTCGTTCGGCTGTTGGTTGAACGCCGGGTCCGCACGGAGCACGTTCGAGCGGAACACGTGCGCGAGATCGCCGGCAATGCCTGCGGCCTGCGTGTTCGTCTGCGGGTCGCGCACACGCAACGGGATCGGTTCGTTGCGGTAGTTCACCACAAACGTGCCTGGATCATCGGCCGAAATGGCTTCCGGACACGGTGGCGGCACTCCGCCCGGGCAAACATCGGGCGGCGCCAGCAGGAACGGCAGGCCCACCTCGACGCGCCCCGGCGGATTGATCGCTTTGTCCGGATCAGGGATACCGACATTGCCCCGCTCATAAGCAAGCTGGAAGTCAGCAAACTCGATCATGAACTCGCGGAAGCTATCTGCCGGATTGACGGTCAAAATGTCGGCGCGCCAGGAGGTCGGGCCACCGTCGAATCGTCCGCCGAAGATTTCTCCGGTTTCCGGATGACGCCAGGTGGAACCGGCCGGCTCGATCACCAGTCCGGCATACAGGCCCACCTGCTGGTGCGTGGACGGACCATAGTGGTCGTGGGTGAACACGGTGGTTAGCGTGCGGTCAAATCCCTGTGCATTCAACAGGGGGTCGGCATACCACCGTTGAAGGGTCGTTTGCGCGCCCAGCTCTCCGAAAAATGGATGGGCTTTTGGTTGCAGTTGCACGCGCGATCCCCCTTCGAACGGCAGCAGCCCCCCGAACGCATTGATCGCTTCGATGCGTTCGAGAACTTCCCCGGGGCTGAAAGTACCGTCTTCATAGTTGAAACCGTTGGCGGCGCCATCGGAAGCCAGCACGTCGAACTTCACCAGGTGGATGTGCTGACCCATGATGTCGGTCGGCGTGCGTACCTGGAAGTCGTCGAGTTGGTATTCATGCGGCACGAGGTTGGTGTGGTAGTAGGTGATGCAATCGCCGGAATGCGCACGGAAGAACAGTGGCTCGGGCGGCCGCTTGCCGGCGCGCGTCTCTTCCACATCGCCCCAGAGCGCCAGGATGCGCTGTTGCGGGAAATGCCAGCCAGCCTTGTTCAACGTGGGGTCGATTTGAATGTTGGCGGCCTTGTAGGTTCGGGGGGCACCGGCAGGATTGCCGAAGTCATCGATGCAAGGATCGGCGAACGGGGCACCCGGCGCCGGGGGCAGGCCGTTGACAATGAAATTCGCCGGAGTGCCGTCGGGCTTGTAGCTCGGGTGCTCCCGCTGAGCGTGGAAGTCCATGGCAGCACGTTCAATCGGAGTGCCGGTCTCCGGCAGCTCGATGGCGTCCGCGGTAAGCAGTGTTTTGTGAAAATCCAGCCGCGTGTGCGCTTCCTCGAAAGTGCCGTTGACGATGACGTGACGCGGCAGGCCACCATCGTCCACTGTGTCCAGTGGTGGGTGCGGAGGTCGGTGGCCGGCCACGCCCGGCACGAAGAACGGGAAACCCGGATTGCCATCACCAGTAATCACCGCCTGGCCGTTGACAATCGCAACCTCTGCACTGGGCAGCGGGGGCATGGCAAGGGTCGGAAGCGGCACGACGGCAGGAATTGGGGTACCAGCGGCGATTTCTCCATCCGGGAGCGCCCGGGTGCCTGGCACGGGACGCCCCTCGGCATCCAGCACACTGCCGGTTTCGAGCACATCGTGGACACGCCACAATGCCCACATTCCCTGGGCAAAGTGTGGGTAGAAGTGACAGTGAAAGATAGAATCGCCGACGGCCTGGTTCCGGTTCCCGCCGCCGTTATAGAGCATCTCCAACGTGAATGCACTGCCCGGGCCGATGGCCTGGCTGTCGAGGTAGGTGGAGTTGTCGCTGTCGGGCGTATGCAGCCACTGGTGCGTGTGCTGGTGGTGGATGTGGTGCTCTTTCGAACCTGCATGGACAATCCGGAACTTCACGTGATCGCGCAGATAGCTGTGATAAACGTTGGAGGGATCGTCCGGATACAGCGCTTTGGTGGCCTTGGGTCCGATGATCAGATTTCCCTGCGAATCCCGGGCGTTGGCGGGGATATCCACAACCATGGCCGGGTCGCCGACAGCCCAGGAGGTCAGGAAGAACTCCTCGTATTTGCACTCGGCGCAGTTGTGCATCGGGCCGACGAGCAAACGATTGGCCAGAATCTCGGCCCCGATGCCTCCAGTGCCGTAGTTAAACGCAAACGCATCCCGCACGCTGTGCAGCGTGTGGCTCAGCACGGGATCTTCGAAGAACTCCGGGAACGCCTGTTCCGCAATGATTTCGTCGTGGTAGATGATGGTGAACTCGCGGAAGGGCTGTTCCCGGTCCACAGACGCCGTGACAGGCGGGAAGGTTCCCGGCGGAAAACGGCCCGCGTTCGGACCGGTGATGATGGCTCGCAGGTCCGCGTGCACGATTTCATTGCCCTGCAGCATGTTCAAGATGGGCAAGCCTGCGAATGGATGGCCCGTCGGATAAACAGCCTGATAATCGATGATGGGTTGGCCGGCGGGGGTTTTGCCGACGGTGGCCAGCTCCAGGTCAGCTCGGGTCACTTGGCTGCGATACCATTCCGCACCTATCGGTTCCACATTCACAGCACCGAACAGGCCGGTATTCAACTGACCGCCGTTGCCCTCACCGCCGGTGTTGGCCGCCGTGCTGTAGAGCAGATGCGCGCCCTCCCGCTCCGCATAAAACGTATAGGTGGCGGACTGGCCCGGTGCCACCAGGCTGCTCGCATTCGTGCCGACAAACGAGCCGTCGGAGGCAATGCTTCCGACCAATTGCAAACCCTCCACGTGGATGCCCGCGGTGCGTGTGGCCGGCTGGTTATCGCCAGGAACGGGGTCGAGCAGATTCGTGAAGCGTATCTGCAGGCAGTCGCCCACGTTCATGCGCAAGACCAGCGGGCGGGGTCGTTTGCCGTCACGCAAGCGCACATTGCCGGGCCCGATCGTGGTGCCCTGCTCGGGTACGACGTCGCGCTCGAGCGCAAAAATCATGCCGGCAGGATTCGTAGCGCCCAGCCGGTTCCAAAAGAACGGCTGGTCAATGGCAACCACGCGAGCGGTGATGGTGCGCGCGCACTGCGCTGCCGTCGGAGTCGGCAGCAGCGCGCTACACAGCGCACTCAGGAAAATCACAAACAGCCAGTAGGCTACACGGTAGCGGCCGCGGGGGCTGAGCATGGGTCCTCCCGTGTCGAAATTTTGCGAACCGGCAAACGCCAATGTCCGGAACGCTGACCGGTGCACTGTGCGCCTCAACACCGGTGCAGTCAATTCAACAGTGGAGTTAGTCCGCAGGGTTACTCCAAAGGGGTGAGAATCTTCCGCGGTCCCGATCGCTGCAGATCGTAGTCGGAGCGGTAGCAGGGGTAGTGAATCAGTACATGGCCGAATGCATGTTGGGTGGGAGGATCAGCCGGCGAGGATTTGAATCGTCTTCCGAATCAGGCCCACGCGAGAACTGGCTCCCATCTTGCCCATGATCAATCTCAGGAAGGTTTTTACGGTGTTGGGGCTGACGCCCATATGAGCAGCAATTTCCTTGTTGCTCAGGCCCTGCACAGCCAGTGCCAGCGTCTGGCGTTCACGCGGGCTCAGCCGGTAGCGTTCGGCAGCAGCGCGCACATCCAGAACTGGACGGCAGGCACGCTCGAACTGCAGCGCCACTGGAATCGGGCCGCTGTGGCCGCAGCGCGATTCCAGGCGATATCCCCGGCACAGGTATCGTCGGCGGCCCGACAGCAATTCGGTGAGAAAATTCGCCTCCCCGGCAAGTTCTTCGACCACAAATCCCAGTTTTTCTTCCACCAGTTTGTCGAACGAATTCGCTGCAGCCGGGTCTTGCGGATACGCCAGGATTCGCATGGCCTCGGCATTTGCATACAGCACAGTTCTCGGTGGCTTCAACAAAACGATTCCTACGTCAGAGCCGGCCTGTGCAGTCACTGCATCGGACTTGTGGGCGCGGCTAGTAAAAGTCGTATCGGCTCGAACTGAATTTTCCGTTGCCTTGGCACTCTGCTCTTTGTGGGGCGTGGAAGGGAGTAAATAAGGTAGAGTAGCTTCAGCTTGCTGCTGTTTTCCGCCCGAGTGCCAATCGGCTACAGGCGGGACATTCGGTTCCCCAGCCAGTGGAGCCGAAGAGAGAGATCGTTCACCCGATACCGGTGTGAACCGCGGTCTGCGGGGCGACCTGGTTGTCACCGTGGAACTCCAAAAACCCTGTCGCGTATCCTTACGGTAAATTTTTGTGTAGTTTACTTTTTATAAACATGAGTCCCTAGCGCGAAGTGCAATCTTAACCCTCGGACCCGAATTGTCAAGACCAGAGTCAGCTTTTCTGCATATTTTTATTTTGCTGCAATTTACTGAACATCTTTTTGCGTCTCGCGAATTTCCCCGTTCGTACGGGCAGTGCTCCGAACAGGGAGTACACCTGTCCGCGGAGTGCCCTGGTAGCGGCTTGCTGGCAAATCGATGCGGTGTTACACTGCCGGCGATGCTGTTCCTACCACAGAAAATGCCGTGCAGACGTATGGTCGCGTCCGCAACACTGGCGTTGCTGGCGCTGGGCGCTGCCGGATGCGGTCGCGGCGCCAGCGAGTTCAAGGCGGGCAAACGCGCCGAACTGATTCAGGACTACGATACGGCGCTGGTGCACTACGAACGGGCTCTGCAGGCTGACCCGAAAAACATCGAATATCGCCTGAAGGCCACGCGGATGCGTTTCGAAGCCGGGCAATATCACGTGCGCCTGGGTCACCAAGCACGCGAACGGGGCGATCTGCGCCTAGCACTGGCTGAATATCAAAAGGCGCTGGCAATCGATCCTTCGAGCGCCATCGCTCGGCAGGAGGTAGCGCGCACACTGGAACTGCTTGCCGAAAAAGAAACAGCGGTTCCAGCGCAACCCGTTGGCCCGTCAGTACCGCCGAAAACCGAATGGCTCGACCGGCCACCGCAACTGAAACCCATCTCGCGAGAACCGATCAACATCAAGCTCACGCAGGATGCTCGCCAGGTGTATGAAGCCATCGGGAAGTTGGCCGGCATTACTGTCATTTTCGACTCCGAATACCGCCCACAGCGGATCGCCACCGAGCTGACCAATGTGACGCTGGAGCAGGCGCTCGACGTCGTGGCGCTGCAGAGCAAGACGTTCTGGAAACCCGTAGCGCCGAACATCATCTTTGTCGCGCCGGATACTCCCCAAAAGCGGAAAGATTACGAAGAGTACGTAGTGCGCACATTCTATCTATCGAACACGGTGACTCCGCAGGATCTGACGGAAATCGCCACCATGCTCCGGCAGGTGCTGGAGATGCGCCGGATCCAGCAGGTGAATGCCTTGAATGCGTTGGTGGTGCGCGAGACGCCGGACAAAATGGCCGTGGTCGAAAAGATTCTGGCTGATGTAGACAAGGCGAAGCCGGAAGTCGTCGTTCAGGTTGCCGTGCTGCAGGCTCGACGCGACCGCGCGCGCGATCTGGGCATTCTGCCCGGTTCGAGCACGGTGCTTTCCCCTACTCCGCGGCCCGACATCGCCAATCAACAGGGCCAAGTGCGACTCGATGAGTTGCGACGGCTTTCCTCCGCCGATTACAGTTTGACGCTACCGGGCGCCGTCGCCACCGCCTTGATCACCGACAGCACGACAAAAGTACTGCAGAACCCCGAAATTCGCATCGTGGATGGGCAGTCGGCCAAGTTGAACATCGGCGACCGGGTACCGATTGCGACCGGCAGCTTCCAAGCCGGTGTCGGGGTGGGAGGAACCCAGGGCAGCATCGTGAGCCCGCTGGTGAACACGCAGTTCCAGTACCAGGATGTCGGCGTGAATATCGACATCGTCCCGCGCGTTCATGAAAACCGCGAAGTTAGCTTAAAGGTTACGATCGAGGTTTCCTCCGTCACTGGTCAGGTGAACATCGGTGGGATCAATCAGCCGGTGATCAGCCAGCGGAAAATCACACAGGACATCCGGCTGCGCGAGGGCGAAGTGAGCATCCTGGGTGGATTGATCGATCGCACAGAGTCCAGATCTCTTTCCGGCTGGCCTGGTCTTTCCCGGATTCCCTTCCTCCGCTACTTCTTCTCGGACGAAAAGGTGGAAACGGCCGAAAGCGAAGTGCTGATCGTGATGACGCCGCACATAGTGCGCGCTCCGGAGATCACCGCTGAGAATCTGCGCAGCCTGGCTACGGGAACCGATCAGGTGTTCAAAGTGCTCCCTGCGGACGCCTACAGTGGACCCGCGCAGACGCCGGCGCCCTCCGCGACAGCGCCTTCGGCACCGGCACCGCCTGTCCCAGCCGAAGCCGCCATGGGAGCAGCCGTGGCTCCAGCCGTTGCCGCAGCGCGGCTGCGGTTCGAGCCTGCCACTCTGGCCCTACAACCGGGTCAGACCGGCATCGTGGGCATTGTGGTGGAAAATGTCCGCGACTTGTTCTCGATTCCGATGTTGCTGCAGTATGACCCGAAGGTGATCGCCATTGAAGAAGTCCGCCACGGAGGATTCCTCAGCGGTGGGACGCAGGAAATCGCCATTGTACAGCGCGTGGACGCCGAGCGCGGCCAAGCGATCATCTCCGCCACCCGTCAACCGAACACGAGCGGGGTGAGTGGTTCGGGCACGCTGGTCGGGATTGTGGTGCGCGGGGTGGCAGCCGGTAGCTCCGCGATTCGTATCGTCCAGGTGAACGCTCGAAACTCACAGGGTGTCACATTGCCTCTGGTGACCGGCGAGGCCAGCGTGCAGGTGCAGTAAGCCATGCGTTGGATTCGCACCACGCGGATTCGAAACACCACGCAAGCCGGGCTCACACTGATCGAACTGGTCGTCGCCTCGGCGATTCTGATTGTATTGGCCACGGCCGCGCTGCCGCTGGCCCGGGTGACCGTAAAACGGCAGCAGGAGCGTGAACTTCGCCGGGCCCTTCGCGAAATCCGCGATGCGATCGACCGTTACAAAGACGCCGCCGACCGCAACCTGATTCAGGTCGAAGTAGGCACAGAAGGCTATCCGCCCGATCTGCGCACGCTGGTGGAAGGCGTGCAACTGGCCGGCGCACCCGACCGTCGCATTCGCTTCTTGCGACGCATTCCGATCGATCCCATGACTGGCAACGACGACTGGGGCCTGCGGTGCGTGCAGGATCGGCCGGATGCGACGAGCTGGTGCGGAGAAAATGTTTTCGACGTCTACTCCCGCTCGATGGGCACCGCACTGGACGGGACGCGCTACTCGGACTGGTGAACTCGTCATGCGCATCCACTTTCCGCGGCAGGTCTGTGCGGGCCGGGCTGCCATCCGACCCGCCGGGCCGCAGGGATTCACCCTGCTCGAGCTGATGGTCGTCATCAGCATAATCCTGATTCTGCTCGGACTGGCCGCTGGCAATTATCAGCGCTCGATTCTACGTTCCAAGGAAGCCGCACTGAAACAAAACCTGTTCACGATGCGGCAGGCCATCCAGCAGTACACGCTCGACAAGCTGCAGGCACCGCAATCGCTCGAAGATCTGGTCGCGGCCGGCTATTTGCGGGAAATCCCGAAAGATCCGATCACCGGACAGCGAGACTGGCGCTTGGAATATGACGACGCATTCCTCAGCCCGGATCAACTGGCGACCGGGATCAGCGACGTGCACTCGAACTCCGACAGAGTATCCCCTTTCGAAGGCACCCCGTACAGCTCCTGGTAGACAAACCTTCTTTGTTCCTTGCTGAAAAATCTGGAGCACGAAATCAGATTTGCAAGTTGTGCTGCGAGGGGCATTGAGCAAAATCTCGCAAACGCTGTCTCGCAAGCCGATCCCCTGCAGCCCTCCTGCCGCCATCTGTCGCTGAAATCATCAGTTGCTTGGCACGGGAAGTGCCGGAAAGCGGCACGACACGTGCTACAGGTCGGGTGGGGATCGTCCATGCGGAGTTTGGCTTTTCTCGCCTCCCTGTTGCTGCTGCAAGTCTCCGAAGTCCAGCATCCCGTTCCCCTGCCTGCGGACTTCGACCCGGCCGGCTGCACCGATTGTCATGCAGCGAAGAAAGAAGGCAAGCAGGTGCACGCCGCCGTGGAGGCAGGATGCACAAGCTGTCACGCGGTCCGCAACGACGATGCGGCGACGTTCGTTGCCCTGCAGGCTCCCCCGGCCGAACTGTGCGGCACATGCCACGAGCCGCAGACGGACGGAGTGGTGCACGGCCCTTACCGCCAGCGTGACTGCATCCTCTGCCATGAGCCCCATACCAGCGAGCAGCCCGCGCTCGTACGAACGACTCCACAGGCGCTCTGTACGGCATGTCACCTCGCCCGCCGCACAGAAGGCGCCACCGTGCCCTTGTTCGCAGGTCGAGAGATTCCCGTGGAAGACTTTCGCAGGTTCCCCAAAATTGCACTCGACCGCGCACAGCGCACCGGCCATCCCTATCTCGGTCATCCAGTCAGCAACGGGGAAGATCCTTTTCGCGCAGGCCAGCCGTACTCCTGCCTGAGCTGCCATGCGCCACACACCGCGCCGGTGGCGAAGCTGCTTCGTGAAGATTGGAAAAACCTCGACGTTTGTGATCGCTGCCATACAGAGATGCGCAACCGGAGGGCGCAACCATGAGTTTGTCCCGGCACGGGCTAGCTGTCGTCACCCTTTTCGGGTTGGGGTGGATAACCTGCTTCGGACAGTCCTCGGTGCTTTGGGCACAGAGCAAACGGTCTGCCACCTCGACCGCATCTTCTGCCCCGCTGGTCTGGCCGCTGCCTCCTGATAAGCCACGCATCCGCTTTTTGGAAAGTTTTTCCAACAATTTCGATATCGAACCACGCAAGAAGCTCTCCTGGGTGGACCGGCTGGTGGGCAAACCGGATCCGAATGTGCCGGAATACTTCCTCCGCCCGAGCGGTGTGGCCGCCGATTCCCGTGGACGCGTGTTTATTGCCGCGGCTCAGGTGGCTACGGTTTTTATTCTCGACCGGCAGCGACGGACCGTGCTCCGACTGCGTGGGGATCGAGGGGTTTTCTTCAAAAATCCGCTGGGCATTGTGGTGGATGCCCAGGACAACTTCTACGTGGCAGACCCGGTGTTGCGGATGGTGCTGAAGTTTTCTTCTGAAGGCCATCTGCTCGCAACCATCGGACCGCAAGCTGGGCTGCGCAACCCGACATTCCTGGCGCTGGACGAGCCGCGCCACCGGCTTTTCGTCGTGGACTCCCACCTGCACCAGGTGCTGGTGTTCGATCTGGGTACTCTGAATCTGGTGCGCCGCGTGGGCCGACGCGGCGAAGGTGAGGGGGAGTTCAACTATCCGGTGGGCATTGGGGTGGCGCGGGATGGCACATTTGCCGTCAGCGATACGGGCAGTTGTTCGGTCCAGGTGTTTTCACCGACGTTCGTCGTACTGCGTCGCTTCGGCAAACAGGGCACGCGACCGGGCGACTTCGTGCGGCCGAAAGGGGTGGCGTTCGACAGCGAAGGCCACATCTACGTTGTGGATGCCGCTTTCAATAATTTTCAGATTTTCAATCAGCAGGGACAGGTGCTGCTGTTCGTCGGCAGCTACGGCCAGCAACCCGGCATGTTCAACCTGCCCCTGGGCATCTACATTGACCGCCAGGACCGCATCTACGTCAGCGACCAGTTGAACCACCGCGTACAAGTCTTCCAGTTTCTCGGGGGAAATTGAATTGGCTGTTCCAGCAGAAAGGAGGTGCGTCTTCGAAACCAGAGCAGATTCACACAAAGCAATCCCATTCCACGTTCGGAGGGTCTGATGCGCAAGTGGACCTTGTTCCTGTTCATCCTGCTGGCGGTGAGTGTGGCAGCCAGTGGAGTGCAGGCGCAGCAGCGTGTTTCGAAAACTGCCATCGTGAACTCCAGTCACGACCTGCGCAGCACGTTCAACGCTGCCAGTTTCACGCTCTGCTCTTTCTGCCACGTCGCCCACAAGCCCGGCGATGCTCCGGAAGGGCCCGGGCCGTTGCTGTGGAACCACACGCTGTCGAGTGTCGCCAGCTATGGCGTCTACAGCAGCGACTCCTTCGATGCCCTGAATACCGACATCACGGACCTCGGTGGACAGACCACCGTCAGCAATCTTTGCTTGAGCTGTCATGATGGCACGGTGGCTGTGAACTCGTTCTATGAGCCGGTCACCGGGGCGAACTTCCAGCCCATCCCGGAAGGGACTACCTTCATGCCCACCTCAGCCCGGATTCGGGACCTCACCAAATCCCATCCGGTCAACTTCACCTACGACAGCAACCTAGCCAACGCCGCGGCTCTGCGCGTGCCTGCCGATACTCGCTCGGTGGACGGCAACGGCTTGGTTCCGCTGTTCAACGGCAAGATGCAGTGCGCAACGTGCCACGACCCGCACAACGGGAATTCGGGCATCTTCGCCCGGCCATTCCCAACGCAGACTTCGGGCACGTTCTGCACCTATTGCCATATCTAACGGCTACGGGGGCGCGGCCGCCCGGTCGTGCCCCCGTTCCACTCGGCACGAGCAGCCGTAGCTGGAGGGCAAGTTGGGCCGAGAGTCAAAACTCGTGAACACTGCAAAAGCAATCGTGAGCGCACTGGCAATTTTTTGCGCAGGTGCGTTGCCGGTGTCAGCGCAACAGGCCGCAGCGGAACGCTGGCGCATGCAAGGGGCACTCGGTTTGCAACTGGTGCAGAGTCGCAATACGCCTCGCGCGGCGCTGGCCTCGCGGTCCTCCTACCAAACGCTCGCAGGCGATTATCGCTTCCAACTCACCGGTTTTCTCAGCGACCCGGCGTTTCTGCCGTTCACCGCCCATTTCAGCAACAGTTACGGGGCCTACGAAGTGGATGCGAATGGCTATCTGCGCACACTGTTCAACGGGGGGATTTCGACCACCTTGCTTCCGTCTCGTCCCTTCCCACTGCGCTTTTTCTACAGTCGCACCAGCTACGACAACAGCGGGACCGTCTTCGGACAGAATAGCGACTCCAGCCTGCTGGGCGTGGAATGGACCGTTCGCCAGTCCCGTCTGCCCTACCTCCAGGCGGGTTTTCTTCGCTCCAGCAATCGCGTACGTCTGGCCACCAGCCTGACCGATAACGATTATCTGCAGGAGCACCGTTTTGTGACTCTGCGGGACGACCGGCGCGGCTGGCAATGGGAATTCGGATTCGACGACTATGACACCCGCTCCAACTTCTTTGCCGGTATCGATCTTCCTGCAAGCTTTCACGAAACCCTACGCGTGCTCAGCGGCGGCGTGCGCCGGCTGTTCTGGAACACGAAAGCCGACTTCCGCGCCGATCATCGCTCGCAGTGGCGCCAGAACCGATTTCTGAATGGTGCAGTGTCCACTGCCAGCGAATCCTACACGAGCGTCAATTTGGTTTTTCAGCCGACGGAGCAGCTCCGTGCGAGTGCTGGCTATAACATTGTTCGCACAGAACTCCAGGAACGCTTTCGCGTCGAAGTGCCGTTCGGGTTGCTTCGAACGCCAACGTTCACCGCCCACCTGGTCAGTGCCCGGCTCGAGTACAGGTGGACCCAGCAGCTCGTCCTGTTCCAAGACCTTCGCTATTTTTACACCCGTTCACCGGAAACTGAGCTCGAGGTGCGCAAGACTCTGACGGAATCACTCAGCGGAGCGCACTATCGCACCCACTGGCGCGGCACCGAACTTTCTGCCAGCTACATCGGGCGGCTGCAAGCGATTCGCACCACCCGCGGTGCCCGGGCCCACACGTTCTCCAATGACATCGAAGGCCGAATCACCTGGGGGCAGTTGCGTTCGGTACGACTGTCCGGGTCGGTTCGATACGGGAAACTGAATCTGGTCGAACAGTTGAACGGGTTTTCGGAAGACCGGCGGTTGCGTCTGGAAGCGCAGAGCGATTGGCTGCAGCCATTTCGCCTGCAGGCCTGGGCCGAGAACACCAAAATTGTGCTGCTGAACCTGAGCGGACGCACGGAAACCGAACAGACCCATCTGGGTGTGCAGGTGCACCATCGCCGAACCTCTTTTTCTGCCGGTCAAACTTTCGGCGAAGGGGCGGGAGCACTGTTCCCTGCCGGTTTGTTGCCGCGACTGCGTCTGACGCAGCCACTGCCCATCGAGCAGTTGTTCGCCTCGCCGCTGCTCGAGCGCACCAGCCGCAGCACCTTCCTGCAGTGGGTGCTGCGCCCGCGGCAACAGCTCGACTTCAGCGCGCAATGGCGTAACGAGCACAACCTGTTCGCACTTTCCGACCAACGGTTCCAAATTCTCGAACTGCGAGCACGCTACCGACTGGCAAAAGTGGTTCTGGAAAGCGGATGGGCGCAGTACCGAACCTCCATCACGCTGCCCGATACCCGCAGCGGACTTCGGATTCGTCGTTTCTATCTGCGCCTGACTCGCGAGTTCACGGTGTTCTGATGCACCTGGACAGCAAGCGACGGGCATCGAAGCTTCGAAGGAGTCACGAGCTCTGCATCCGAATTGCACTGGTGTTCCTGTTGCCGGCGGCTATCCTGGCCCAGACCGAATCGGCAACGGATTCCGCGAATGTTTCCGTCGAATGGGTCGCCGAACTCCGCACACCGCACGATGTGGTAGGAGTAGCGCCGTGGTGGAAACGCATGCTGCGCACTCTGGTGGGCGCTGAATCTCAGCGACCCACGATGCTCCAGCCGCACGGCGTTTGTGTGGACTCCCAGGGCCGCATCTGGGTAGCCGACACGCGGCTCCGCGCCGTCCATCGGTTCGATCCGGTGCACAAGTCCTACCGCTTGCTCCATGCGCCCGACCGCGAGCCCATGCTGGCTCCGATTGCCGTGGCCACCGATGCCGAAGGTCGCGTCTACGTCTCCGACGCGCTCCGGGCTCGAATCTTCGTGTTCACCAGCGAAGGGAAATTCCTGCGCACTCTGGGTGGTTTGGACCGCCAAGAAAGTGTGTTCCACCGCCCTACAGGTCTGGCCATCGATGGCGAGCGCCGTCGCCTCTACGTCGTGGACACGCAAGCCATGCGCATCGTCGTGCTGAGCCTGCACGGCGAGCTGCTCGCTCGTTTCGGCCAACGCGGCACCGGTCCGTCAGAATTCAACTACCCCACGCATATCGCCGTGGATCGCGATGGAACTCTCTGGATTGCTGATTCGCTGAATTTCCGCGTGCAACATGTGGACAGCCAGGGCCGCTTCCTGGGCGCGTTTGGTCAGCTCGGCAGCGGCCGAACCGATTTGGACAAAGTGAAAGGTGTCGCTGTCGATCGCGCCGGGCGCATCTATGTGGTCGAAGCTCGCCACGATCGTGTGCTCGTCTTTTCTGCTCGTGGCGAGCCACAGGTCGTGTTCGGACGCACGGGCAATGGCCCGGGGGAATTCTTCCTGCCGGCAGGCATCGCGACCACAAACGATGAACGGGTGCTGGTCTCCGACAGTTTCAATCGCCGCGTGCAGATTTTCCGCATCCGCACGCCGTCCGTCCGCGGAGGGGGATAAATGCGCGCCCAGTTCTGTTTTGTTTTCCTCCTGCTCGCCGCACTGGCCGCGACCGCCCAGCAAACGGACCGAAAATTGCAACTATTGAACTCCCGGCATGATTTTCGTGCTACGTCCCAGGCATCCACTCGTGCCGTGGACACTGCGGATGCTTGTGTGTTCTGCCACACGCCACACAACGCCAATCCAGCCGAAATGCTCTGGAATCGCCCTCTCCCCACGCAGCCGTTCCCTGTGTATTCGAGCAGCACGCTGGCGGCTTCCATCGGACCCATGACCGCAGCGGATTCTTCAAAACTCTGCTTGAGCTGCCACGACGGGACGATTGCGCTCGGCGAAACGATCAACAACGGCATGTTGGAGTTTGTCCAAGGTCGCGGGTACGCCCTGCCGCCCGAATCGGCGGCCAATCTGGCTGCCGTACAAGGATTTTCTGACGATCATCCGTACGCGTTTGTACCCGTGCCTGGTCCGGAAATCCGGATGCCGCCTCCAGGTGACGCAGTGCGGCTAGATGCTCGGGGGCGACTGCAATGCACCTCCTGCCATGAACCGCACGAAGAGTGGCGCGACCCTGCAGTGGGCAAATTTCTGGTCAAGCCGAATCCGGCTTCTGCGCTCTGCCTGAGCTGCCACATGACGGGGGGCTGGCTGCAATCTTCGCACCGAACGCCACCCGATCCGGTCGCCAACCTGCGCTACACCCAGGCCCAGGGTGCGCACACCGGCTATCTGGGCATCAGCAACAACGGCTGCGAGAGTTGTCATCGGCCCCATGCCCCCCAGGTCGGGCAAAGACTGCTGAAATTCCCGGAAGAGCAGGTCTGTTACACCTGCCATGACGGTTCGGTCGCCTCGGCCGCGCGCAATATACGTGCTGAATTTCAAAGCAAGCTGTACACCCATCCCGTCAGCGTAACTCCTTCCGTGCACGACGCTGCGGAAGCTCCCACTTCCCCGCAGCACCCTCTGCCCGAGACCAGTTTCGCCACACCGCGGCACGTCGAATGCGCCGATTGTCACAATCCCCACGCAGCCAGTGCGACGGAAGCTCAACCGCCCAACGTCTCTGGTTCGCTCACCGGCGTGCGCGGCTATTCTTCTTCCGGGGATCATCTGTCCCGGAGCGTGAACGAATTCGAAATCTGCTTCAAATGCCATGCGGATAGCGCCAACAAACCACAGTTAAACGATACGACAGGAAGCGGTATCGGATACGGACGCAACCCGTTGCGTCAGCACGACCTCGGCAATCCCGAAGCGTTCAACACACGGATCGAGTTCCATAGGTTGCTTTCCTATCATCCGGTGACGCGTCCCCGGAATCTATCCGTCGGACCGGGCGGTGAAGTTCCGAGCCTGCGCAGCGCACCGATCACTCCAGCCGGTGTACCGTTGTCCCGTCGCACGCTTTCGTCCACCAGCTACATCTACTGCACGGATTGTCACAACAACGACACCGGACGAAACCTGGGCACGCTGAGCGGTCCCACCGGCCCGCATGGTTCGAACCAGCCCCACCTGCTCGAACGAGCCAACGCTCTCGAACCTCCTCCCGCGTATCCGGGAGAGTTCACGCCAGGAGTCAGCTACGCGCTGGAAGAATATGCTCTATGCAACAAATGCCACGACGTCGACGGTAGTGTGCTCCGGGACCAGAGTTTTCCTGAGCATCGGAAACATATCCGCGGCCAGAATGCGGCTTGTTCTACCTGCCACGATCCGCACGCTTCGAACTCGCCCATGCTCATCAACTTCGACCTCAGCATCGTAGGGCCGAACAGCCTGGGTGCACTCGAATACCGACGCACCGGCTTTCGCCAAGGCACATGTTCGTTGCGTTGCCACGGCAAAGACCACATCCGTAAGTCCTACTGACTCCGCAGCGGTTCCGACATCATGAGCGCAGAAACCCCGATGATCGGGTCGTGTTCGGTACACTGCCGGAGAGATTCAATCGAGGGGGGAAGCAAAACCCCGACGACGCCGTCACCGCCCGTTGCTTACAGAACTGCATAAATGGAAAGGGCGTTCCAACGCTTCACGATGGAACGCCCATGGTTGCGGGGGCTGGATTTGAACCAGCGACCTCCGGGTTATGAGCCCGACGAGCTACCAGACTGCTCCACCCCGCGAAGTCATGGTAACGGATGGCGCCGGAATCGTCAAATTGGAGTCGCCCAAGCGGGGGCGGCAAAGGCTCACGAATGCCGCTGAGAGACCGAGGGCGAATTGGAAAACACGACCGAGAATCGGTGAGCGAAGCCGGCGTAGCTCAACAAGTATGCCGCGGCGAATGCCAGTGTAATGCCGATCTCGATCCAGCCGAGCGGCAGAGGTAGAGGGTGAGACACTGCTGCCTCGCGAGCCGCATCGGCCACACCGAACGCGTGGACGACCTCGGAAGCAACTGCGAAACCAGAATTCCCTGCCTCGCCGGCAGCTTCCAGCCTGTGCGTACCTCCGCCCCACAGCGAAGGCACCACCAGAAGATACCGTTCCAGCCACATGCCCAGCAGAATCAGAACACCGAGAAACGCCATCGCTCGTGGTTTCTTCTTCACCTCCGCGCTGATCAGCACGGCAAACGGCACCAGCAGCACCAAAAACAACATGAGATAAGACAGAGGTTTCCAGGGGAAAGTATTCTGCCGCAGGATGACATATGGAATTTCTTCAGGGAGATTGCCGTACCAGAAAACCAGATACTGCGACCAGAACACCAACCCGTAGAGCATGGCAAACCCGAAGGTCAGCTTACCGAGCGAATGACGCACTTCAACGGTGAACCATTTCTGCAGTGAGGGAACGCAAGCCAGCCACCACGCCAGCAGGATGCTCAGCAGAGCGATGCCGGCATAGAGCGCAGTCACAAAAAAGTAGCCGCCAAACAGAGTCGAATAGAAATGCGGGTCCAGCGGCATCACCAAGTCAAACGCCACCAGCGAGAAAACCAGACAGTAGGCAACCAGCAGCAGTGGCGTCAGTCGTCGCAAAATGTACTCAGCGCGAGCCTGTTCCACGTCGCGGCCAGCGAAGCCCCGCGCCAGCCAGGCGCGCAACCGTGAGCGGCCTACTCCCGCTTCGCCGGCTACCGGCCGCAGCAAAAAGTACACATAGACACCGCTCAAAACCAGCAGAACAGCGAATGCCAATCCGTTGCGAGCGAGTACAAAGCCAGGTTCCAGCCAACCCGCGCGGTGCGGCACAGGATGCTCCAACCACGGGAAGATGTGCGCACCCGCAGTAGCCAGCGGGAGGAAGGTCAACAGGGCTACGGGAGCAAATCCAAAGGTAGCCAGAGCCACGTCGAGCAGCCGCGCTCCCCACTGGGAATTTGTTGCGCGCCAGATGGCGGCCAGCACGACCCCGGTGACTGCCAGACCAGACCAGAACAACCAATTGACCAGGTAGATCTGCCAGACGCGTTGCGCCTCACCGCGTGCTAGCGCGAGCGCCACCGACAGAGCGCCCAGAGCGACCAGCGTCCAGCAGACTTTCCGCGCTCGCGGGCGGAGCAGTACGTTCACGGTTACAACCGTTGCCGAGTTGGGGTATGTTTGGCTCATGGTAGCGATGCAGGCGCTTCGCGTTGTCGTTCTGTGGCGCGGGCCTGCTCAGCGAGCTCGCGCAGATGCAGCACAATCAGCCAGCGTGCGCGTGCGTCGGTCATTTCATGATACTGAGCCATGGTCCGCACGCCGTTGCGCATTACAGCATAGAAATATCCATCGCCGCGTCGTTGGAGCACGGGGCTGGTCAAGTCGGCAGGCGCCAGCGCGCCACCGGCCACCGGGCCATCGCCTCGTCCGGTAGCTCCATGGCAGACGAAGCAGTAACGGCGATAGAGTCGAGCTCCTTCGGCCCGGTGCTCGGCGGTGGCCGGATAGGGGTTGCGCAGGATGCGCTCAGCCGCTTCATGGGGGACGGGCGGCAGTGCGCCCACATGAACGCTGCCTTCGGCGGGTCTCAGCATCAGTGTCAGCGGCCGGAGGAACGCCTGCTCGACCATATCGCGCGACCACGGCCAGGCCGCCAGCGCAGCCGCGGTGCCGAGCCAGACCGCGAGTCCCCATACCATGGGTGAGCCAACGAACCTGCGCATCGCCTCGCTAATCCTCCTCGTAAACTTCCTCGAAGCGCACCTGCTCAGCGCCAGCCTCGCGCAGCAGGGCCATGACCGGTTCCGCCCGGCTGGCATCGCAGGGGATGAACACACCAAAGCGATCCTCAGAAAACTCGGGCCCGTAGCCGGCCACGTTTTCGCCCCGCGGCAGTTTCGAGAAGAGGATGAAACCCGCCAGCGTGGCCAGCGCGCCGAGCAGCACCGTCAACTCGAACGCAATGATGATGTAGGCGGGCACCGATACCGGTGGTTTGCCCCCGACCAGCAGACCCTGGTAGGTGTGCATCTTGATGCCGACAAACGAAGCCAGCGCAAAGCCCAGCACCGTGCCTGCCACACCTCCCCACAGGGCGAAGAACCGCACCGGACTTTTTTCTGGAGGAGCGACTTCGGCCAGGATCGTGTGACTGGGCACCGGCTGGTAGACGCGCAGTGCAGTCCAGCCCTGCTCCCGCGCACGGCGAACGGATTCGACCACGGCGTCCACATGACGGAAGACGCCGACGACACCAGCTTCTTCCACCGCCTTGTATGCCGTGCGGCTCATGCGTTTCCCTCCACGGTGACGGTGCGCTTGGGCTCCGGCAGCGCTTCTTTCACTTCGGTGATCGAGACCGTCGGGAAAATCTTCGCAAACAGAAAGAACAACAACAGGAACCAGCACAAACTGCCGAACAGGATGCCCGCTTCGACCCAGGTGAAGTGGAAAGTCTTGCGCCAGATGGCGGGTAGGTAGTCGTTTGTCAGCGATACGGCGATGATGACGAAACGCTCCAGCCACATCCCCACGTTTACCAGCACCGAGACCGTGAGCAAAACTGCATAGTTCCTGCGCAGCCGAGGCGCGAAAAACAAAAGCGGCAGACCGCAGTTGAACACCACCATGGCCCAGAACAGATCTCCGTGTGGGCCGAAGGCTCGGTCCAGAAACGTGGAAAGCTCAAACGGATTGCCGCTATACCAGGCGACAAAGAATTCCACGCCGTAAGCGTAGCCGACAATCAGGCCGGTGACGATCATCAGCCGAGCCAGTTGCTCGAAGTGCAGCGTTTCCAGGAACTGCTCGAGACGGAACAGTCTTCGCAGCGGGATCAGCAGCGTGATCACCATGGCCAGACCGGAGTGAATTGCGCCGGCCACAAAATACGGCGCAAAAATCGTGCTGTGCCAGCCGGGCACGATGGACATGGTGAAGTCCCAGGAAACCACGCTGTGCACGGAGACCACCAACGGCGTAGCAAACGCCGCAAAAAACATATAGGCCGAGGAATAATGTGTCCATTCCGTGTCGGTGCCGCGCCAGCCGAGCGAGGCCAGCCGGTAAAGGCGACGGCGCCAGCCGGTGGCTCGGTCGCGCGCCGCGGCGATATCCGGAATCAGGCCCAGGTAGAGGAACATGGCGCTGACAGTGAAATAGGTGGTCACTGCAAAAACGTCCCACAGCAGCGGCGAACGAAAATTCGGCCAGAGTTGGCGCTCGTTGGGATACGGCAGCAACCAATAGAACTGCCACGCGCGGCCCAGGTGAATCAGCGGAAACAGCCCTGCCGTCATTACAGCAAAGACCGTCATCGCTTCAGCCGAACGATAGACAGGCGTGCGCCAGCGGGCTCGAAACAGAAACAGAATCGCCGATATCAGCGTGCCGGAATGCGCGATGCCTACCCAAAAGACAAAGGTCGTGATGTAGGCGAACCAGGCCGTCGGAATGAATTTGCCCGAGACGCCCATGCCCGTTTGGATCTGCGTTCCCCAGCAATAACCACCGAGAGCGACGCCGGCGGCGAGCAGGGCCACAGCGATCCAATAGGCGCGGCCGGGGGTCTCCAGCGTGCGCAGGATGTCGCGGTTCACGCGGCTGTAGGTCAACTCGGGCACGCTAGCCATCCTCCCCCGGGTGTCGGTCGGGAACGGACCGGCGAATCTTCTTCAGGTAGGTGATCGCTGGCCGGGTGTTCAGCTCGCCAAGCACGTGGTAGCCGCGCGGCGAATCGGACAACTGGCGGACACGACTGTTCGGATCGTTCAAATCGCCAAAAACGATGGCATCGGCTGGGCAGGTCTGCGCGCACGCGGGAATGATTTCGCCATCGCGGACCGTTCGGTTTTCGTCTTTGGCCTGGTCTTTGGCAGCACGGATGCGCTGCACGCAGAAGGTGCACTTGCCCATCACTCCCTTGGTGCGTGCGGTAACGTCGGGATTCAGGCCGAGCGCGAGTGGCCAGGGCCACTGGTCGTCGAACCAGTGGAAGCGGCGCACTTTGTACGGGCAGTTATTCGAGCAATAGCGCGTGCCGACACAGCGGTTGTATACCTGCACGTTCAGCCCTTCGTGATTGTGGTACGTGGCATAGACCGGACAGACCGATTCGCAGGGCGCGTGGTCGCAGTGTTGGCAGAGCATAGGCAGAAAATGTGTCTCCAGCGGAGTGACACCGCCGATCGGCTGTGCCTCGGGCGCTGGTTCCCAGTAGCGATCGATGCGCATCCAGGTCATGTGGCGGCCGCGATCCACTTGCAGTGCGCCTACCCAGGGCACGTTGTTTTCGATCGAGCAGGCCACCACGCAGGCGTTGCACCCGATGCAGGCGTCCAGATCGATCGCCATGCCCCAGCGGTGGCCGTCGTGGGTGTGTTCGGGGTAGAGGCTCAGCCGGGGCTCCGGGTCTCGACGGACGCTGCCCGCGACCAGTTCGGCCAGCGGGACCACACGCGCGATCTCGCGCTCGTGCTGGGAAGTTTCCAGTTGCGTGCGCGCCAACAATCGTCGGACGGGCAACCTTGCGATGCGCACTCGGGTGCCGCCGTAGAGCAGCCCGCCGGAAGTCGCCTCCACATCCGCCGACAACAGCGCCAGCGGAGTAGGACCGCAGTCGGCGGCCCAACGGCCGAAGCTGGTGTGTCCTTGTCCGAGCGGGATGGCCACGGTATCGAGCCGCACCGTGGGCGTGAGATGGGCGGGGAGCTGGATTTCTCCGTGGGGCGAGCTCACCTTCAGAAGATCTCCTTCGCTGACGCCGTAGCGGCGTGCGGTTTCCGGGTGCAGCTCGGCCCACGCCGACCAGACAATTTTAGTCATTGCGTCCGGAGTTTCCTGCAACCAAGGACGGTTCGCGCCACGGCCATCGAACCGTTCGGCGGTGGGGAAAACGAGCAGGGCAAATGACTCGTCCCGTTCGGTGTGCACAGCCAGGGCCGGGGAAAAGTCGAACCGAAAAACGGCGTCGCTCAGTCGGACAGGCCGCAGCGGCACTTCGCGCCAGATGCCGCCGGCTTCGACGGCGCTGCGCCAGAACTCGGCAAACGACTGTTCGGGAGCGACCGCACGATGCACGGCACGCCATTCGTTTTCCAGATAAGCACGAAAGTTCTCGAAGGGAAACGGACGCGACAGCGTGGCATCGGCACGGCGGACAACACGCAGCAACACGTCGGCGGCCTGGCGCGACTGAAAGTGAAACCCGCCCGCCATGGTGGGTTGCACGAGTGCGCGGATGCCGGCCCGGGGCTGATATTCTTCCCAGCGCTCGAGCGGGGTGTGATCGGGCAGAATCAGGTCGCACTGAGCTGTCGTTTCGTCGAGGAACGGAGAAAAGCTGACTTTCAGGCGCACACGCTGCAACGCCCGGGCAAAACCGGCTGTTGGAGGCAGCGCGTAGACGGGGTTGGCGTGATGAAAGAAGAGGACGTCCACACGGCCCGCGCGCATTCTTTCGATGAACTCGAGCATTTCGGCGTGCGTCGCGACGCGGTCCCAATTGCTGCCCCGTCCGAACTGCACCGTGCGGTTCACATTCCCGCACACGTAGTTCAGCAGATTGACCGCCACCTGTAGAGCGGTGGCCGCCGGGCCGCTCGCAGCTACGCCCGGGCCGAGTGCCAGACCCGGGTCGGCAGTAGCGAATTCCCGGGCGAGCGCGCGAATCGTTTCGGCAGGAACGTCGGTGAGCCGTTCGGCCGTTTCAGCGTCGAAGTTCGCTACGAGCTGGCCGATTCGTGCGGCCTCTGTCGAAGAGAGTCGTGCGCGGCCACTGCGGAGAATTTCGTACACGAGTGCCAGTGCCAGCGCTGCTTCGCTGCCCGGGCGGGCCGGCAACCAGGCGTCGGCATTCGCGGCGGTCAGGGACAGGCGCGGCTCTACTGCCACAAAACGCATGGCGTCGCGTTCATGTCGCCGGCGCGCGTCAGCAAACGCACGGGCGCATTCGACATTCGACAGCCAGGTCTCCAGAAAATCGGCGCCAAAGCTCACCAGCATGCGTGCTGCCGCGATGTCGTAGTGCGGAATTTCCGAAGTGCCAAAAGCGATTCGATTCCCTGCGCGGAGAGCTTCGTAGGCGAACGGCTCGTACTGAATCACCTGACCGGCAGGAAACACCGCGAACAGATCGCGGAAGAACTTTTCGGTTGCGCCGCTGATTCGCTCGGTGAGCAGAGCGACAGTTGCGTTGCGCCGTTCCTGGCGCAGGAAGCGGAACAGCGCGACCAGTGCGTCTTCAGCCTGTTCCCACGTGATCGGCTCGAGCCGGCCCTCCGGAGTGCGGCGCAGCGGTCCAGCGATGCGATCCGGGTTGTAGAGCCCTTGCAGTGCGGCCTGACCGCGCGCGCAGAGCGCTCCCCGGTTGATGGGATGCTCGGGATTGCCTTCGACCTTGACCACACGCCCTTCCCGGGTGCGCGCCATCATTCCGCACCCCGCCGGACATTCCCGGCAGGTGGTCTTGAACCAGTAAGAGAGGCCCGGCACGACATCTTCGGGCGGGATGACGTACGGGATCACCTTCTGGGGCGGGGCGGGAGAACAGGCGGCCAGCGTGCCGGTCGAAGCGATGGTGACCAGCTTGAGAAATTCGCGACGGTTGAATGCATCATTCATTTGTGGCACGTCACACAATCCAGCGGGGCGCGCGATGCGCCGCGAGCCATTTCGGCTGGGCTGGCCGTCCTGCCCGTGATCACATTGACCGGTGTTGCGGCCGGCTGCTGGTGGCATTGTAGACACCAGCCCATCGTCAACGGAGCGTACTGATAGACCACTTCCATCTGCTGCACCGGACCGTGGCAGGTCTGGCACTCTACGCCGGCCCGGACGTGACGCTTGTGCGAGAAGTAGACGTAGTCGGGCAGTCGGTGCACGCGCACCCAGGGAATCGGCTGCTGTTTTTCCCAGAAGTCCGCCAGCTTGCGGATTTCCGGCCGGCGCACGGCGATGTACTGATGACAAGCCATGCAGCGCTCGACGGAGGGCAGACCGGCAGACGTGCTCCGCTCCGCGGCGGTGTGGCAGAACAGGCAATCAATCTGATTCACGCCCGCATGCACACGATGGCTGAAAGCGATTGGTTGCTCCGGGCCGGGTGGCGGCGCAAATTCTGTCAGCAGGCCGATTGTGGTGGTCGCGGCCAGTGCCAGAGCCACCGCTGCCAGGAGCAGCTTGGCGCGAAGCGTGAGCTTGCGGCGACGGCGTGGCGCGGTCTGCGTCATCGGGACTGTCTACACACCAGATTGTGCCGGCGGCGGAGCCGGACGGGATTCAATCCTGCGTTTGCAAACGAAGCTGTCGGCGCACGGCGCGGACTCGTTCCGGGTTCACTGTCGGCGCCGTATTACCCCAACTGTTGCGAACGTAGTTCACCACGGCAGACACCTGATCGTCGCTGAGCAGGTCAGCAAAAGCGGGCATCTGAGAGCGCAAGTCCACGCTGCGCGGCGTACCCGTCAGCACGGCGTAGATGACGTCTTCCGCATCCGGCGCGCGAACTCGCGGACTCTCCCGCAGCGAGGCCACAAAGCCGGGCACACCTTCGCCGTTTTCTCCGTGGCAAGCCAGACAATTGCGCTGATAGGTCGCTGCACCGAGCTCGCGCCAGGCAAAATCGCGAGGCTCGGCTGACGGTGCGGGCGATACGGGCCGAACACCGGCGGCTTCGGCGATTCGCTCCGGCGGAGCAAACGTGGGCGTGACGGCCAGTTCCGCTTCCGGACGTAGGTTGTCGGCCCAGTAGAACATCGCCCAGGCGGCCACGGCCAGAAAGAGCACCCAGGCCCAGGTGGGCACCGGCGCAGGTGTTTCGGCACGCCTGGGCTCCCACTGTTCCTCGGTGGTGCCGGCGTACGCGTTCACTAGAATCGGTACGCGGCCTTCGACTACATCGCCCGGATTCAGCCCCACGACAGCGATGCCCGGGCCGTTGTGCACTTCGAACTCGATCACGCGCACGCTGGTCACGCCGGCGCGGTCAGTGGCCCGCACGATGAGTTTGTGCGGCCCGTCAGGCAGCTTGGTGGTATCCAGCTCGAAACTGGCGGGCGGCGAATAAACGCCAATCGGCTCCGGATTGTCGTCGAGCCAGATGGCTACTTTGACCGGGTCTTCCGACATAGGCGACCCCGCCTCTAGAGAAAATTGGTGTTGCGGCCGGAACCATCGCTGAACTTCGCCGGCGGCTCATCTTCGAGAATCGTGCGCTTGATGTGATCGGGGTTTTGCTCTCCTGGACGCACGGTCCACTGTACCGCACGCACCAGAGCATAGGCACAGACCACGCAGGCGAAGGCGACCACTACATACTCGATCAGCAGCGGTTTCTCGGCCGCGCTGTGCGCATGCTGCCAAGACGAGCTCAGCAAAAACGATACCTCCGTCATCATTGTCCCCGAACGCGGCGCACGTCTTCGGCCGTTACCTTTGGAGCGTTGTTGCCCCACGAAGAACGCTCATGATTGATCACCGCAGCGATTTCTGCATCGGTCAGCACATCGGCAAAAGCGGGCATGCGACCCGGGTACTCCTGTCCTCCGATGCGCTGGCCGGCCAGCCCCTGCAGCACGATGCGGATGTGTTCGGTGGGATCGGCTGCGGTGACGACCGGGTCGCCCACCAGTGGCGGTGCAATGCCAGGAAGACCCTGCCCGTTGGCCTGATGGCAGCGAGCACAGTTGTTCGCGTAAACCTGCGCGCCGAGCGCAGCTTCATCGGCGGCACTGGAAGCCGTTTCTGCGGACGGGGTGCCAGACGGAGCCGCTTCGGTCATACCCAAGGCTTTCAAGTCCAGTTTCGGCTGGCGTAGCGCTTGCATATAGGCTACCAAACTGAGTACATCGCGCGTGGCCACCACGACCTTGCCGGCTGGTTTGTACGGTTCCGGTACAGGCACGACGATGTCGCCCGGCTCTTCGCGATCCTTGACTTGAAACAGCCAGGGGAAAGCCGGCATGACCGATTCGGGTACCACGATGCGGGGGTTGTAGAAATGGAGCAGATGCCAGGTTTCATCCGGCTGGCGGTTGCCGATGTTGGCCAAGTCAGGGCCAGTGCGCTGCGTGCCGAGCAATTGCGGTGTAGCGTAGGCGAAATCACCGGCAGCCGAGGGCCGTCCGTAGGGCAGATCCATCTCGAGCGGGCGTACCTGCTGGCTGTGGCAATAGCTGCAGCCTTCGCGCACGTACACATCGCGGCCGCGCTGTTCCTCCGGCATGAGTTCTGCCAGGCCGGGGGTGGGTGGCGTCTGCATGGCGCGAAACGCAGGACCCACTGCGATGATGAGCGACAACACCAGAAAACCCCAGAAGGCGGTGTTGTAGAGCAAGAAGTGATTGCGGTGGAAGTCGAGCTTCACGCCGCCACCTCCGCGGTCGCGCGCGTGGCGACGTCGCGCGGGGTGCCTACCGGACGCATCCGCCAAACGTTATAGGCAAACACGAAGTGGCTGGCCACCATGAGCAACCCACCGACACTGCGCCAGAGCCAGTACGGCGCCATTTTCACCACCGAATCGATGAACGGCTGCTTCGCAATCCAACTGATGCCCTGCACCGTACCGCCCACACTGAGCGCAACCAGCATGATGAGCAGGCCGAGCAGCGCGAACCAGAAGTGCACGCCGACGGCCCAGATGGAAGGTTCGCGATGCGTCAGCCGCGGCAACAGTCCATAGATGCCGCCCCAGACGAGAAAGGCAACGAAACCGTACATGGCCGCGTGGGCATGGCCCACGGTGAAATTTGTGAAGTGCCAGAGCACATTGGCCGAACGAAACGATTCGACCGTGCCTTGCGTGGACGCCAGGCCATAGAAAATCACCCCTACAACAATGAAGGGCAGAGAGTAGCTGCGGCGGATGGTGTCCCACTTGCCAGACATGGTCAGCAAGAAATTGCCCGTGCCGGCCCACACCGGCACCAGCATGCCTACGCTGAACACAATCGCTGTGGTCTGCAGCCACCAGGCCACGGGGCTGTAGATGTAGTGGTGCGTGCCGATCAGCGAATAGAAAATCATCTGCGTCCAGAAGCCGAGCACACCCAAAGCATAGGAATAGATTGGCCGGTTGAGAAATTTCGGCAGGAAGTAGTAGGTCAGGCCGACCGCGAAAGGCGTAAACCACATCCCCACGCCCATATGCATGAAGTAACCCTGGATGACTGTTTGTCCCAAGTTGTACTGCCACCAGGGCAGGTAGCCAATGGTGTAGAGCACAGCGGTCCAGAGCGCTGCCGCCAAAATGTACCAATTCGAAATGTAAATTTCGCGAATCCGCCGCGCCGAGATGGTCTGATAGAAGTTGTAGATGTGCAGCAGCAGACCACTGGCAAAGGGGATGGCCAGCGGCCAGATGTATTCACGGAACTCCTGATTGCCGTTCGAATATCCGAGCGCCAGCGTTATCGCTCCAGCCGCCACGACAAAGTTCCACAACCAGAGCGCAATCCGCGCTAGGGTGAAACTGTGCAGGCGGGCGCGCGAGGTACGCGGCACCACATAGAGCGCCAGCGCCACCATCGCCGGAGAGAGGAATCCCCAGAAGACCGTGTTCGTGTGAATTTGGCGCAGCCGGCCATAGGAAAGCCATTCGTAGGGGAGAAAATCCGGAGCGCTCAGTTTGATCGAGACCAACAGGCCGACCAATGTGCCGAAAATCAGCCACACGGTGGCCCAGACGAGATATTCGTAAATCAGGCGCGTGAGCGCAGGATCTTCTTCGAGGAATTCCTGCAGACGCACCTTGGGCAGGATCGAGGCAGAGCCCACCAGTGTCCCTTCCCTCAGCGCGGCTGGTCAGTCTAGCAGAAACGTGGGCACATCTCAAACTCTTGCGTAGGCGGCAGGCAAAAACAGAACGCGGGACGCCATGGCAACGAGCGTCCCGCGCCTGTCTCGGTGGTTGCGGGCAAAACGGTTCAGAGAATCACGTCGCGGAGGATGTCGTAGATGACCGCGGTCTTCTCTTCCATCAGGATAATGTTGCCACCGAGGATGACCCGTTTGTAGCCCGTGGGCAGCCGGTGCAGTTGCCGTTCGAGCTCGATCGGCAGCGGATGCAGTTTCTTCTGCAACCCGGGCGGCAGCGTGCCACGCTCGCGGAGCTGCTTTGCCAGCCCAGGCGGCAACTGGTCGCGCTTGGCCAAACCGGGCGGCAAACCCTTGCGACCGTGCACCCGGAACCAGTCTTTGATCAGCACGCGCTCGTGTTCGGTGAAAACCGGCTCGGATTCCGGCAGCGCCTCTTTGATCCGACCACCAATACCCTTTTCCTTTTCCTCGGACTGCTGTGTCGGTGTCGTGTGGGTCTGCGGCTTGGACTTCTGGGCAATCATCACTCCACCCACGGCCAAGCCGGCCGTCAAAGCCACGACTTTCATCCAATGAAGAGCCATCGTTGTTTACCTCCCCTGCCTGCGTGCTGCCCTTCAGCATCGGACGGAATTTTTTCCTGGACAATAGTACTGTTCGTCAATTGCAACAGCGCCGGTGCGCAACAGCCACATCGGTGTTCTGGTCAGCCGTGACCAGCTTCAAACACCGAGCCGCAGGGAGCACAGAGGTGAGGCAGTGGGAGCAGAGTGAGGGCTCCGTGCCCCCTGGGCTCCGGCGTACCGTGGTGGGGTGGAGGAAACTCATGCCCAATCCAACCACTGCAACATCCGGTGCCGCAGCCGCCCGAGCATTCGGTTCACCACGTTGGCACGCGGGAGAAACGGCAGGATCGGCGGCCGCCGCATGCTGATGCGCTCCAGCGTCCGAAGCAGACTCGGGTGCTGGTTCGTATACTGCAGACCGAGCACGAGTGCTTCGATGGCTTCCTGGCGCTGGCCGGCAGCCAGATAGACTTCGGCCAGGTTCAGGTACAGTTGCGGATGGGTGCGTTTTATCCGGAGCGCAGTGGTGCACAAACGTTCGGCTTCCGCCCAGCGCTTCCGGGTCAGGGCCAGCAGCAAGCCCAGATACGAGAGGTAAAACGGATTTTGCTGCTCGAGCTGCGCGGCGCGCTGGATGTGTTGCAACGCCTGTGCCGGGAAGCCGTCGCGGAGCCGCGTGAGTCCCAGCTTGAATTCTTCAAACGCGACTGTATGTTCCATGTGGGTCAGCAGCCAGGGCGCGGCGTCTTGCTCGCCACGTCCGTTGCCAGTTGCCTGACGCGACCCGGTTGGAGTGTGTCCCTCCCCAGCGCGCCCTGGCGTGTTCAAGGCCAGCATAGAAGGAATCGGCAGCGCGGACGACTGCCGAAGGGTACATTTTTCGTTCAGGTGCCGGACTGACCCAGGGAACAGGTACGCGAGAGCGGCACGGCATGCCTGCGGGCAGTTTCGCTGCGACCGAGGTAGACTTCTACGTCCCGCACCGCCGCATGCGAAGCGGCCAGCGCATTTTCAATCGCCGATGCAACGTGGACATTGGCAGCGAGAAGCGAGACTCGACGAACCATGGCGCGAAGATCCGTAAGGTCACTGTCGCCAGAAATGAACCAGTAGCCCGCCGGAATTTGCATTAGTTCAAGCAGGCTTTCTCACTCAAGAAGACGATCTGGGCTTTCGCGTAGTCCAACGAAGCTGGAAAATACCAGCAATGAACATAGTGGATGATGTTTTGCAAATGGAACCTCGGTTTGGGATGGTCGTTTCTGCAGACAACCCTCGCGGTGTCAGCTACGCACCCCGGGCAACCTGCGGCAGAGTCTGCCATAGCCAACACAGTTGTCAAGGAAGAAATGACAGGTTCGGGCAAGGCCAGCTTCCGCAGCCAGCCGGCCGAAATGCTCATTCGCTTTGCGTCGGCTGAGCAGTTGGCCTAACTCCAGAGCCATCTCGGGGTCGCTGGGTCTTCGAACATGAGATTTGGCTACAAGCGCAAAATGGCTGGCAACTCCGTCGAACGAACCCCTGGTGGTGCGATGTGCGCAGAGCGAAGTATTCCAGCTCAGCGAAGGAAACGTACCCGGTAGGAAAACGCAAAATTGACACCCGGGGCATCCACGCCGGAGCCGTGTCGGCGATAGTTCACATCGCTGAGATTCAGCAGGGCAAAGGACAGCTCATTGTATTCCCCCAGGCGTACACCGCCCCGGAAGTTCAGCGTGGCATAGCCTTCCGTGCGCGTGAACAGCGGTGAGGGCTCGCGGGAGGGTCCCAAGACGCGATCGAGCACCTGTGCAAGGGTTTCTCCGGTCACCGTGAGCAGGCCACCGCTGATCAGGCCCAGCCGCTGCGCGCCGTTGTTGAAAAAATCGGTGATCTGCGCCGCGGTGCGTCTGGCTCCGATGCGCGGGTCATCCAGCTCTGCGGGATTCAGGCGCGTCTGCGGGCCGGAGACTTCCGTGAAGGTTTCCAACCACACCCGGCCCCGTGCATCGGTCCAGCGCAGATTGGCGAAGAAAAAGTCTGGAGCGATGCGGCGAGCAAAATTGCCGGTGTCCAGTTCGCGGCCGCGATGGGCCGAGTAGCGCAGAGTCGAGCTCCATTGCCGCGTCCAGTTCATGCGCAGTGTGGATTCCACACCCCAGATGCGCACGCGACCGATGTTCGCGCGGCTAACGACAGGACGGAAATCCGCGGCCACGAAGATCCTTCCGTCGCTATCTTGTGCGATGATCGGTTCATCGCCCACCGTTTGTCCGACGACGTTGACCGGTACGATCAACACGCGCCGCTGGATGGCGTCGAAGAATTCCGAATCGAACAGGGTGACGTCGCCGCTGACCCGCTCCCAGCGCCAGCGCAAGCCGCCTTCAAAACTCCACAGCACTTCTGGCGCCAGCGGCTGCCAAGGAAGGCTGGTACTGAGAGCATCCCGGCCGGCCGAGTCGCCGACTTCGGCACCTAAGCGTACCGCTTCGCTCGGTGAGACTTCGAAGCCGCCGCCGGTGATGCCCTGTTCACCGAGGTCAAATACGGTGGGAGCACGAAATCCGCGCGCAGCGCGCCCGAACAGCACCAGCTCCGGCCGCAGGAAATAGCTCAGGCCGGCGTTGAAAGTGAGGTCGGTGAAGGTTTCGGTCGCGTTGGGCACGGTGGGGCGACCGTCGACAAACACATTCTTCTCCGCAAAGCTGCGGTACCGGAAATAGCTGAAGCGCGTGCCCGCTTCGAAAAGCAGCTTCTGCGGCAGCGCTTCCCAATCATCGGAGACATAGAGTCCGAGCGACTGGTAACGCGTTCCATTGGGGAAACGCGGTCGAATCGGCTCCGGCACGCCGCCCGGCTCTAGAGAAAACGCACGGCCAAACACGAACTCGTCATAGAACTCACCGCCGGCCGTAATCGAGTGGCGCGCTACCGGTGCCCAAGCGGTGGTCAGCCGATAGCCGAGGGCGGTCACGCGGCTGATTTCGTTTTCGCGTGCCGAGGTGGGCCGTGTCTGCGTGGTCTGGCCGTCGGTTTGCCGGTTGATGGAAAAGGTCGCCTCTAAGCTGCGCAGTGCACCTGCGTCCAACCGCTGGTAGCGCACGTAGCCGAAGCCCAGTCGTTGAGGACCGAAGTTGTGCAGCAGTCGGCCTTCGCCACCCAGCAGACGGTCATAGCGCCGGATACCGAACTGTTCCGACTGGATCCAGGTGAAGGTGAGGAACTGCTGTGGGTCCAGTTGGACACCGAACTTGCTGCTCCAGGACGACTGCGTGTAATCGGTGTCGATCATCCGGCTGCCTAGAATCTGGCGCACTTGTGCCGGCGAAAGCTCAAAGAAGCGGCGCAGGACGTTGTGCGAATCTTCCCCGCCACCAGCGCGCAGCCCCTGGTGGCGACGGAACGAGCCAATCAGCGAAGCACTCCAGCGTGTCCCAGCGATTCCCGCACGCAGTGAGGTGCCACCCGCTAGATCGGCGGAGGTGAACAGAGTTTCTACTTCAGTCGACCAGCGCACGCCTTGAGCGGTCCAGGGCGGCAGGGCCACTGTCATTACATTGATGGCGCCGCCTAGGGCATCGCTGCCGTACTGCGCGCTGGCCGGCCCCAGGAAGACTTCGACCGCATCGGTACTGGGCGCAGGCACCCAGCCGAGATATTGCGTGTTGCCCGAACGATAGATGGAGTTGTTGTACCGAAGACCATCAATCAGATAAAGCACCGTCTGAGCGCCCTGACCACGTAGAATCGGCGAGCCCTGTCCTGGTGTTGTTTCCTGCTGCAGGATACCTGCTTCTTCAGAAAACATGCGCGGCAGATGGGCGGGCTCGCGGGTGGCCAGTTGACGAAGGTCGCGGATACGAACGGTCGCCGGTTCGACCAGCACTTCTTCCGGAGAGCCATGGCGCCCGGTGACGGTCACTTCCAGTTCCACGGGCGTGAGCTGCAACGAAACGGCCAGCTCACCCTCCGTGTCGCGCGGCACATCCAGCACGCGCTGGTAGGTAGAAAAGCCGCTGGCTTCGATGCGCAGCTCGTAGCGGCCTGCCGCGATGTTGCCCAGCGTAAAACTGCCGGTTTCGTCGGTCACGACTTCGTGCAGCAAGACGCGGTTGGCGCCCAACAACCGTACCACGGCTCCGGGCACAGCGAAACCCTGCGGGTCGAGGACCTTGCCGGCGATGGAATGTGCTGTCGTCTGCGCAAATAGCTGTGCAGCGAACCAAAAACTAAACAGCCAATAACTCACCAAAATGAGAAAACGAAAGTGCATGGCCAAATTGAGACGCAGTATAGCAGAATCCGGTTTCCGAACAAAAAATTCTGCCGCACATATTCTTTCGACGAATGCGGAGTTGCTCCAGAGCCACGCGAACGCCGAACTCGTGGGTGCGCTGAGCCACTAGAAAGGACATAACGCCATGAAGGCCCCACCTGGAACAGCAGGACTTCGAACTCGAGAATGATTCCAGCCCAAAGCATCCAGGGTTGCTATTCGGTGCACGAGAAAACCGTCGCCGACAGACCAAAGGCCAGTTAGTGGCCTTGGAATCGCTCGTGTTTGAAGATTTTTCGCCACATTTGCCCAGTGTCTGTCCCGGTGGAATGTCGCAGCGGCATTTCGTCCTGCAATTCGAATCGTCGTTGCAGGCCAGCCCGACACAAAGCGGAACTATCCTGGCTTCTGGTTGACTTGCTGGCTGCGAGCTTTTCGTTTTCTGCAACAAACCAAACTTAGGCACGAAGATTCACCGGATTCAATCTTTCAGAAATTCTCAGGCAAGATCGAAAAGGAGGATTTCTGCGGGGGTTCTGGCCTTGATAGTGATTTGAGTTTCCTGGCTGAGGGCAGCGCCGTCGCCGGCCTCGAGCGAGTGGCCGTTGCATTCGAGTTGGCCGCGCGCCACCTGCAGCCATCCATGACGGTCCGGGGCAAACGAGTGCGTCACATGTTGGCCGGGTTCTAGTAGGGAGGCATAGAGGTGAGCATCCTGGTGGATGGAGACCGCAGCACCTTCGCCGGGAGGGCCGGCCAGGCGCAGCAACCGGCCGCGCATCGCATCGCGGTCCAGGCGGCGCTGCTCGTAGCCGGGCGTGAGGTCCTTGCGTTCGGGAAAAATCCAGATCTGCAGCAGGTGAACCGGTTCCGAGTCGGAAGCGTTGAATTCGCTGTGCGCGATGCCAGTGCCCGCAGTCATGCGCTGAATTTCGCCCGGATGAATCACCGAGCCGTTGCCGAGGCTGTCGCGGTGTGCCAGGGCACCTGAAAGCAAGTAGGTGAGAATTTCCATGTTGCGGTGCGGATGCATGCCGAATCCGCGGCCGGGGGCCACGACGTCTTCGTTGAGCACCCGCAGCGAGCGAAACTGCATCCAGTGCGGGTCGTAGTAGGTGTCGAAGGAAAACGTATGATAGCTGTCGAGCCAATCCAGCCGTGTGTGCCCGCGTTCGTTTCCGCGACGAATCGTGAACATGGCAGGTCTTCTTTCGCAACCGAGCTGCCCGGTGTCAGCGTCCGCTAGCGCTGTGCCGGTGGTGGCTCCGGGATCGCAGCTCCATCTTTGCGCGGGCTGGAGGCGCCGAAATTGACACCGGTGGAAAAGTTGCGCATCACCGCCTGTCCTCCGCCCATTTCACCGGAATAAGGACCACGGACTTCGATCTGGTGGCCACGTGCGGCAAGTTCAGCCCGGACTGCCTCCGGGATGCGCGACTCCATTATCACATCGCAGCCGTTGAACGTGGGTTTCGTAAAGCGTGCGGCTTCGAGCGCTTGCTGGATGTTCAGGCCGAAGTCCACGATGTTGGCGACGAACTGCGCGTGCGCCTGTGCCTGATTCCAACCGCCCATGATGCCGAAGGCGATGCGCGTGTCTCCTTTTTCCATCAGTGCAGGAATGATGGTGTGCAGGGGACGCTTGCGCGGCGCCAGCGCGTTGGGATGTGCAGGGTCGAGCGTGAACAGCCCACCGCGGTTTTGCAAGCCGAAGCCGGTGCCTTCGGGAACGATACCGGCACCGAAGCCGGAATAATTCGACTGTATCAGCGAAACGATATTACCCTCTTTGTCCACCACGCTCAGATAGATGGTATCGCCGGCTTCCGGCGGCGTACCGGCGCTGACGTTGCAGTTCGCTCGTTTCGGGTCGACCAGCGCGGCGCGCTGCCGGGCGTACTCTTTCGAGAGCATGCCGCCCACAGGCACCTGGGCGAAGCGAGGGTCAGCGACAAAGCGCTGCATGTCGGCATAGGCCAGCTTCTTGGCTTCGATCATCACATGGAGCGCGTTGGCGGTGTTGTGTCCGTATTCGGCGAGCGGAAAATTTTCCATGATGTTCAGCATCACGAGCGCGGCGATGCCCTGCCCGTTGGGCGGGATCTCGTACACGCGCCAGCCGCGGTAAGTCGTGGAGATGGGTTCCACCCACTCTGCCTCATATTCAGCGAGGTCTTCAGGAGCCATCGTGCCGCCGTATTTTTCCGAAGCAGCCAGGATGCGGCGTGCTATTTCTCCTTTGTAGAAGGCATCGCGGCCTTCAGCGGCAATCTGGCGCAGCGACCAGGCCAGGTCTGGATTGCGGAAGATTTCGCCGACTGCCGGTGCGCGACCACCCGGGTAGAACGTGCGCAGCCCCGGCGGGTCGTCGCGGAACAGGCGCAGGCTCCGCGGCCACAGTTGGCCGACCAGTTCCGGCACCGGAAAACCCTCTTCCGCGTAACGAATCGCCGGCGCCAGCAGCTCCGCAAAGGACTTGCTGCCGAAGCGTTCGCGCAGTTTGGCCCAGCCTTCCACCGCCCCGGGCACGGTGACCGAATGGATGCCGCGCTGCGGCATGTCCTGGTGGCCTTGCGATTTCAGGAACTCGATCGTCAGTCCACGGGGCGCCCAGCCGCTGGCATTCAAGCCGTAGAGCTTTCCGGTTTTCGCCTCATAGACGATAGCAAACAGATCGCCGCCGATGCCGTTCGAGGTGGGCGCGACCAGTCCCATCACGGCATTGGTGGCAATCGCTGCGTCCACGGCATTCCCACCGGCGGCGAGAATCTGCACACCGGCCTGCGCCGCCAACGGACTTTCAGCGGCGACGATGCCGTAGCGGGTAATCGTCATCGAGCGTGCCGTCCAACGATCCTGTGGGGCCAACTCTCCGGTGCTCATCAGCACCCCCACGCACAACAGTCCAGCTACGATTCCGATGCGTCGCATGTGACCTCTCTGCCCGGGAGCGCCAATCTATCGCGAACGGCACCGCCGCGCAAGCCAACCGTGCCGGCGATCCCCGGTGTCCTTCACGGCGTGAACGTGCGATAGAAGTCCACGCCGGAAAAATTGGCACGAAGCGCACGCCCTTCGACCACTGTGTCGAACCGGAGCCGTTCCGCGGAATGTTCTTCGCGGCCCACCCGGAACAGACCGGGCTCGAGCGGCACCAGCTCTTCTTCTTCGCCGGAAGGAAACACCAACCAGAGTTTTCCCTTTCGTGTCAGCACACGAAAATTGGAAAGCCAGGGATTGGTCGTGCGGTAGTGGCCCTCGTAGACCTTCCACTCGACAGGCACATCGAACGTGCGCGGGCCTGTGTAGCGTTCGTTCGAAAACCAGGCGGCGCCGTGGTGCACTTCTGTCACCGGACCCGAACCTTCCTCGACCGAGGCGCGGGTGAAAACAATCGGGAAGAGGGCGAAGTCCGGATGATGGGCGTAGAAGCGATCCCGTCCACGGCGTTCCAATCGAATGCGCTGTCCGCCATGCCATAGATACAAGCGGTCGCCAGAGGCAACCAACCGCAACTGCCGACCATCCGGCGCGGTGAACGTGCCGGCGTAGTCGGCGGCGTTTTCGACTCGCGTAGGCGGCACGCGCTCGGGCAACTCAGGCAAGGGCCGCGACTGCAGGGCGGCGTGCACGCACTCCAGGGCAAACTCGGCGATGCGTTCAGGTGCGCCTGGCCCATTCAGCATCACCACCACACCCAGCCCTTCATTCAAATTCCCCAGCAGCATGGCGCGATAGCCGACCATGGCGCCACCGTGGCCGAACCATGTGTGGCCATCCTTTTCCCAGATTTCGAGGCCGTAGCCGTACCACCGTTCCCGCCGGGCTTGGGCGGCACGCTGCGTGAGCAGCGCAAAACTTTCTTCCGAGAGGATGCGTCCCCCCGGCACCGCTCCACGATTCAACAGCATGCGCAGATAGCTAGCCAGTTCGGCGGGCGTGGCGGCAATCGAACCGTCGCCCGCACCATATTCGAACCAAGGGGCCGGAACCAGCGGGTGCGAGCGGTGGGCGGGGCGGTCATCGTAGGCAGCCTGGTGGCCGACGGCCATGCGAGTCCGTGCAGCGAAAGTGATCGTGGGCTCACTGCGGTGCATCCCCAGCGGTTGGAAAATGCGGTGGCGGAGAATCGTCGCATAGTCGGTGCCTTCGAGGGTTTCGAGCAGATAGCCGAGCACCTGATAGCCGACGTTGGAATAGGCCCAGTGCACGCCGGGCGCCGAACCCGTCACCCGTTCGCGCAGGGCCCAAACGCTGAACCAGGAGGAAGGAATATCGTCCCGGTCGCGCGGCAGCCCGGCGGTGTGCGTGAGCAGATGATGCACGGTGAACGGCGGATGTCCTGTCGAGATGGAAAACCACGGCCAGTATTTTGTGAGTGGCTCGTTGAGGTCGAGTTTACCCTCTTCGCGCAGCTGCAGCAGGGCGACGGCAGTGAACGATTTCGAGATCGAGCCGATCTGGAACAGGGTTTCGGTCGTGATCGGGCGGCGCGAAACCGCATCGGCATGACCGAACGTAGCCAGATGGAGCAGCCCATCGCGGTTGGTGATGGCCAGCGCCAGTCCAGGTGTGCGCGAATCCATCATCTGCTGCCGGACAAACGCGGCGATGTGTCGCCAGGCCTGTGCGAGCCGGATGGCTTCGCTCTGCCCGGCAGCCGTTGTCGTCCCGGCGAGCCAAATCACAATGAGCCAGCACCACTTCCCTCGGCGGTAACGCATAAACTCACCTCCCCTGAGGACACGCGAGCCGCCCACGAAGGCTATTCGATTCGGCGCAACTGCAGCCGCGTGCCGCCCTGCACCAGCTCCAAACCGGTGACGCGACCGGCCGCATCACGTTGGAAAACGATCTGAGCATCCACGACGCGGAGAAAAAACCGGTCTTCGGCTTCAGCGAACAGTTCCAGTTTGGGCTGTCCGGCGGCCTGCACAAACAGGCGGTTCCCTTCCCGGGTAATTTCCATGCTCAGGACGCCCTCGGCCACGTAGGGACCCGTGTAGCGCTCGAGGACCTCCGGCGGCAGTTCGATGGCGGTGCGTTCCCGGGGCAGCTCGTACGGAGCACCGAAGAGAATCGCGGCCAAGTCGCGTGCGATGCGTCCCGCGTTGGCTTGTTCGACGTTGCTGAGCACGATGACGGTGGCACGTTCTTCTGGGTATCGCGCCAAGAACGCCGAAAAGCCGTTGATGCCCCCGCCGTGGCCGATCATTTTGCGCTCGAATTGCTGCCGCACGCCCCAGCCGTAGGCGTACTCGTTCAGCACCGGTGTGAACAAGCGCTCGCGCACCGAAGCCGGAAGCAACTGGTCGGTGTAGAACGACTGCTCCCAGCGATAAAGGTCTTCGACGGTGGAATAGAGGGCGCCGGCGGCATGCGGGATGGTCATATCGAGAAAGCGGGCGTTGCGCAGTTGCTCGCCTTCGCGACTGTACCCGCGGGCGCGGTGGGACAGAATCGGTTCCGTGTGGTCGTAGCCGGTGTCGTCGAGCACGAGCGGCTCCAGGATTTGTTCGCGCAGGAATTGCTCGTACGACTGTCCGGAAACGTTTTCGATCACATGGCCGAGCAAAATGTAGCCGGAATTGCTGTAGGCCCAGCGCTCGCCCGGAGTAAATTCGAGCGGGCGATCCCGGAAGCGCTCTATCGTGCAGGTGACCGGGCACGGCAGAGCCATCTTCGCGGCGTAGTCCGGGAAACTGGTGAAATTCGGTATGCCGGAGGTGTGCGTGAGTAGATGGTGCAATGTGATCGGCTGCCATGCCGGCGGGCAAGGATCGAGGAAGTTGCAGATGGAATCCTGCACGCGCAGTTTGCCCTCTTGCTCGAGCTGCAGAATGGCGACAGCGGTGAACGCCTTCGTCAGCGAACCGATGCGGAATTTCGTGATCGGCGTGTTGGGAACGTGGTGCTCCAGGTCGGCAAAGCCGTAGCCCTTGCGCAGCAGGATTTCACCTTTGTGCGCCACCAGCACCGCGCCCATGAACTGGTTCACGCGCATCTGAGCCGCCAGGTACTCCTCAGCCCGGGCCGCAAAATCATCCGCCGGCCCCTGGCCAAAGACCGGCCAAACAACCAGCAGGAACAGAATCGCCGCCAGAAAAACCGTTCGTAGATTCGCACGCATCGCAGCCCTCCCGAGGGCGCATTGTAGCCAGCGTGCGTTCGGAAGCCAGAGAAAATTCGCCCTGCGACCGGCTCGGCGGTAGCACGACGGAAGTGGTTTCAGGGGACTGTGATCACCAGAGCGGCACACGGCTGGCGCCCGTGGCGACGGTAGCTATGCGACAAAGAAGAATCGAAGTAGATGGCATCGCCAGCAGCGAGCAGATGCTCTTCGTCGCGGATGCGCAGCGCAAGCACGCCGCGAATCACGTAGAGAAATTCCACGCCGGCATGCGCGTGCGGCTTCAGTTTCTCCGGCGGCACCGGTCGGAATTCCGCCCAGTAGGCATTCAGCTTGCGCATGGTGGCCGGGTAATCCAGCGATTCGAAGAAGAAAGCGGGTGTGCGGGCGTCCTGTCGCTCCGGCAGGCGGATGCGGTCACGACGCCGCACGATGGTCACAGCGTGACGTTGCCGATCGTCAGTGAAGAAGTATTCCAGACCGACGCTGAAGACCAGGGCAATCCGCAGCAGGGTCGGTAGCGTAGGAAACAATCGGCCCCGTTCGAGTTTGGAAAGCAGAGCTGGAGAGAGTCCGGTGTGCCGGCCGAGCTCGACCAACCCCATTTTCTTGCGCAGGCGCAGGGCGCGCAACTTTTCACCAATGGCGTAACGCCTCAGACCGTGTTCCAGGGTGGGAGAGAGCACGGGAACCTCGCTGAATTTGATGGGGAATCAAATGTGCACGGTTGATTTTGACTCCGTTTCAAAGGACTTTTCAGTGTGAATGAATTTTTACTTGTAGTCAAGAAAATTTGATTTATATTCACATACGAAAACTGTGCGGATGACACCGCAAAGGAGACGCATCATGCGAACACTCGATGCCATTGCCGGCGTACTGGTTCTCGTCGGCGCACTGAACTGGGGTTTGGTCGGGGTGGCGGGCTTCGATCTGGTGGCCACGCTCGTCGGACTACGCTTCGGCGAGACCTCGGCCCTCAGTTCCGTTGTCTATGTCCTGGTCGGCCTGGCTGGCGTCTATCAGGCGGTTTTCTGGCGGGCCATTCGTCATCGGTGGCACGGACAGCCGCAAACGGCTCGTGCGCACTGAACCGTGAACCGGAGCATACAAATGATTCGAAAAATCCTAGGAAATGAAAGGAGAACTCGCATGCTCGATTTTTGTACTAATACGTTCTGGGGGGTATTGCTGGGCGGGCTGATTGGCGTGACCCTGTTCGTTGCTGGGGTCACGGCCAACTCGACTCCGGCTCAAGCCTCCGAGCGCGACATCGTCGAAACGGCGGTCGCGGCCGGGCAGTTCAACACACTCGCCAAGGCGCTGCAAGCAGCGGGGCTGGTCGAAACCCTCAAGGGCAAGGGGCCGTTCACCGTGTTCGCGCCGACCGACGAGGCCTTTGCCAAGTTGCCGGCGGGCACGCTCGAATCCCTGCTCAAGCCGGAGAACAAGGCGCGGCTGACGGCCATCCTGACCTATCACGTGGTGCCGGGCAAACTGCTTGCTGCCGATGTGGTCAAGCAGAACAGCCTGAAGACAGTGCAGGGCAGCTCGCTACGCGTCAGCGTAAAGGCTGGCTCGAACGTGCTGGTGGATAACGCCCGAGTGGTGAAGACAGATATTCTCTGCTCGAATGGCGTGATTCATGTGATCGACTCGGTTGTCCTGCCGCAGGACAACTAGGGTCGAAGCGGCGGCCGGGAAATTTCGGGACTCCCTCAGGCGAGGACCCGGCCGCCGTTTTTTCTTCCTCCCATCATGCTTTCCGCTGCTGAAACATCTTTGGATACTGATTCCCTGCCCTGCCAGGCAGCTCGACCGAGACAGTACAGCGCCCCTGACGAGGAAACTTTTGGGCAGCAGGTTGCGTACCCTTGCAGCAGGAGGCAAAACTGCGATGAGAAAACTTCAGATTATCCTTGCCGTGCTGGCGTGGCTTGCGGGATTTGCATTGGCGGTGCCTGCAGCGCAGGAGCAGGGCGAGCGCTGGCTGCACATCCGGGTAGATGACTCCGAAGGAAAGGGCGAAAAGGTGCGCATCAACCTGCCGCTTGCGCTGGCGGAGAAGATTTTACCGGCTGTCCGGACGGCAGAGTTGCGCGAGGGCAGATTGCGCATTGGCCGCCAGGGCATCCGCGAAGTGGACATCCGCGCCATTGTGGAAGCACTGAGAACGACCCGGGACGGTGAATTTCTGACGGTCGAAAGCGAAAAGGAAAACGTGCGTGTAGCCAAGCAGCGCGGCTACCTGATCGCCCAGGTCCGCGGTGCCGACAAAAATGTGGACGTCCAGGTTCCGATGCAGGTTGTCGAAGCCTTGCTCGACACCGACGACCCCAACGAGCTGAATGTCGCCGCTGCCCTGCAAGCGCTGGCCGCGCACGGCGACATCGTCATCGTGGATGTGCGCGAAAAGAAAGAATCGGTGCGCGTGTGGGTCGATTCCCGCAGCACACAGGATTGATTGCGAAGCCAGGGCCGTCCCCATGGTTTCGGACAGTCGCACCGAGCAGCGACCAAGGAGTGAACTATGGCCGCACTGGGAAAAATCTTGCTGGGTTTGCTGGGCGCAACCGTGTTGGCCATCGTGCTTGCCTACAGCGAAGGCGCGGTGGTTGTCCGGGTGACCGGGCACCATCCCTCCGGCGAGAACGTGAACCTGTTTCTGCCGGCGGCACCGATGCCGTGGACGCTGAAACTTATCCCCAACACCCACTTCCCGCAACTGCCCCTGGAAGCGCGCCCGGTGCTACCAGCTTTGGTCGAAGCAGTGCAACACATGGAGACCACATCGGATTTCGTGCTGGCAGAAGTCGAACGAATCGACGAGCGCGTGCACATCGAAAAACGTGGTCGGAAGCTGATTGTCGAGGTGGAATCCCCGGAAGAGTCGATCTACGTAGAAATTCCGCTGCGAACTATCGCACAGGTAATGAGTGAAGTGGAGCGGGCACAAGGTCTGTTGGGAGAGCACCGCAGCCGGAATTGCTTCTGGAGCAGTTCGCTTGCTTGCCCGTAGCGCTTTGGCCGGCCGAACAACCGCTCCCAAAATCTTACGGGCGTCTATTCACCGTGCTGGAGTGCGGCCCACAGCCGCGTCCCACGGGAAGGGCCACAGCCGATGCTGGCCACGAAACGAAGTCTCTCGAGTCAAGGCCTGGGGAACCCGGGCATCATCTTTTGTGGCTCACCGCGAATCTGCGAGCGCTCTCCATCGAGCACTTTGAGCAACACCATGGAGCCTGCCCGGCCGGTCGCCTTTACAATCCCGTAAGGCGCAACTTTCTCAGAGACCCAGACATCGCCGGAACCATCCTTCATGCGGAAGTGTTCGCAGGTGAACGAGCCGGCCGGGATGGTGACCGTTTCGGTGCCCACGTACTCGGCGATCGCACGGATATCCTCGGGTGCAGGACCGGCTGGACTGTTCATGTTGCGTTGCATTGCCACAGGGAACTCCATCGGGGGGCCTTCATTGTTCTGTACAATCGTTCGCAGAACGTCGGACTTTTGTCCCTCCAACACAACCAGGGACTTGACGATCACACGGCTTTTTTCGGATTCCTGCACGCGCATCTCCAGCCAGTAGGCCGTTTTCTCGCCGGTTTTTTCTTCCCCCACAACCGCAATCTCCATCTGCATCTTGCCGCGTTGTGGGTGCTGAACTTCATAGATGGCGCCGCTGCCCACCTTGGGAGACCAAACCCCGCGCCATTGAGGTCCCGGGCCAGGAATTTGTGCTCCAGCCGATGCGCAGCCAATCAGGGTCAGCCAACAAGCAAGGGCCAGTTTTTTTCTGTGCATAGGTCACCCCTCGACTATGAGGCTGGGAGGATGCTTCGATGCCTCAATTGGCATCAAAGGTCAGCGCCTTCGCGATTGATCATCTTGCGCGGGTCAAACTTGGCGCGCAGGCTCAGCGACTTGACCTCGCAGACGAACTCCAGCGATTTTTCATTCGCTGGAACAACGGCTTCGCCCGAGGCATCGCGCTTGGGAAACTGGAACAGCACACCCTGCAGCCGTCCTCCAGCGTTGCTCCGCAGCAGTTGCACGGTGACCGGCGCCAGTTTCTTTTTCGTGCTGCCGATGCGCAGCTCGGCTCGCTCCTGCAGCTCTGTTTCGTTGGCACCCGCAAAAGGGCTCAGGTCTGCACCGAGAACCAGAATCTGGTAGGAGTCCGGCTGCGCCTGCAGTAACTGGCTGGGGTCCTGGAGAGGATTGCCGGCCAACTCCGCATTGCGTACCAGAGCCTGGCGCACGGTGAGTGCTGAAACCCAGCGGACGACGAACTCCGCTTGCGGCACGCGCAGCGCCATCTCCGACGGTGCCGTCGGATTGCCTGCCTGTCCCGGGCCTGGCCCAGCAGGAGCCATCTCTCCTGCGGGTTGTGCGCCGGGGGCCTGCGCGCCGGCTTCATATCCGGTATTGGCACCGACCGGCAGCGGTCGCCAGCTCACTGTGACGCGCACCGTTCGAGCCCAAGGGGAATCGTTCAGCACTTTCTGGACATCTTTCTCGTTCCATTCGGTGTAGGGCTTTTCCTTCCACGGGTCGCCGGCCCAGGCCAGCAGCGTTACAATGCACACCAGAGCCAGCGCCTTGGCCAATGGTTTCATGGTTCACCTCGGCCGGCAGATTGCCTGGCCAGCCGTCATCATCGCACGTTTTCTGCTGCTTTGCATCGAAAACATTCATTCATACGCCAGAGCATCCACCGGATCGAAACCGGCGGCGCGCCAAGCGGGATAAAGTGCGCCGGCGGTAGCGCCGAGGGCAGCCAGAAAAACGGCTCGCAGAATCCACGGGAAGTCGATCAGTACCGTGAGCGTGGGGTTCGTCTGGGCCAGAACGGCACGCACAGCGTATGTCCCGAGCAGACCGAACACGCAGCCGAGTGCGGCCAGCAGCAGGGTTTCGCTCAGAATCAGTCCGACGATGTTACGTTTCGAACTGCCCATGGCTTTCAAAATGCCGATCTCCCGCGTGCGCTCAAGGACCAGCGTGTGCATCGTCAACAGCATGACCAGGAAGCTGATGGCCACCCCGAGCCCGACAATCGAGTGGATAAACGGCCGCAGCTCCGGCAGATTTTCGGAATTCATCAGCGTCATGTACTCGGCCACGGAACGTACCGTGTAGCCGGGCAGCCAAGCCTGGATGGCGGCGCGGGTCGCTTCGGTGTCACCGTGGCTGCGAACGTAGATCAGCGAAACGTGGTCCTGTGCGCCCACTATCTCCTGCGCGGTGCGCAGCGGAAGAAAATACCGGGCGCCTTTGCCGTGCCGGACAATACCTGCAATCCGAAATGTGTGCCCAATCAGGTGGATGGAGTCGCCTACGCTCAGCCCGCTGGCACGCGCGCGGATGTCATCCACCAGCACCTCGTCGGCAGCTTGAAACGGGCCGCCGGCAAGAAATTCAAAGCCATGGCCCAAGCGATGGAAACTGGCATAGTCAATGCCGTAGATGATGCTGAGCCCGACCGTGTCGTTCACGACCAACACCGGCGCCACCTGGGCGACATCGGGCATCTCGAGCAGACGGTCGGCTAGAGCCTCCTCCATGACCGCCTTGGAAAACGCGAAGAAGATCGAGGCATTCGGGGGCTGAACGAACAGGTCGGCACCGACGCCCTCGATACGCTTCCCCCACTCGCGGACCACTCCGCTCGATAAACCGACGATGAACAGCACCAGGAACACCTGCAAGGCGATGGCCACGATGGTCAGCGCCGAGCGGATAGGACGCGTCCACAGGTTGGCCCAAAGAAATTGACGATAGGAAAATCCGCTGGCTGCTCCGCCCGTCATTCGCTTTGCCCCAGAAAACGTTCACTCTAACATCGGCAATTCTGGCGGTCAAAAATGCTGGTGAGTTGCGTTTTCAACAAGAATGTCGAAAAGTTTGTGGAAATCGCGTTGCGAAACTCTCTAACTGCAGAGCCGCGTGCGAGATGGTACGGATTGCACCATCCTGAAGCAACTGGCAAAGGAAATTATGGAACGAAACCTGCAATCTAGCACGCCCAGTTCCAAGCGTTGTGTCAGGCGCATGGGAGCCAAAACCACATGTTCCGGCGCATCAGTACCAGCGCGGTGGTTCTTCGAGCTGGATGCGGATGGTTTCTTTTTCTTTTTCGAGGGTGTACCAACGGCCAAATGTTTTCCATCCCGGCGCAATCACTTGGATGAGCACTTTGCCGCGGGGAGCGATTTCATAGCGGGTTACGCCTTGCGCATTGGTCTTCAGATTCAGCTCGAGCAGCTTCGAGCGAACCGATCTCCCGTCGCGAGGAAAGCGCAAGTACACGCTCGCGTTATCCACAGGAACTTCTTTTTTGCCGCCCACGACTTCGATCCGCAAATCGGTACGGGCATCTTTGTCCGGCTTTTCTTCTGCTTCTTTTTTCTCCTGAGCGGTGGCGGGCAGCAGAAGCAGCAGGAAAAGCACCAGCAACCAGGTTTGCAAATTCCGAAGCTGTTTCATAGGCGTCAAACCATTAGAAGTTTGGCAGGACAGGAAAGTTGTCTCGAGGCTCGCGACCGGTGCGTTGGCGGAGCCCTGGCAGCGCCTGACCTGTGTTGTGTCCAGCGCGCCGTCCCAGTCGATCAAACAGGTACGCGCGCACCTGGTCGAAGCGCGACGTGGTGACGACATATTGTTCACGTTCGGGCAGATATTTCTCGATCACCTGTTCGGCACGGCGAAGCCGATCGCGAGTCATCGGATGGGTGGTAAAAACCTCTGCCAGTCCACCCGAATCCCCCTGCTTTTCCAGGTGCCGGAGCCGCTCCAGAAACGTCACGAAAGCGGCCGGGTCGTAGCCCGCCAAATAATGATACTGTAATCCGAAGAAATCAGCTTCTCGTTCCGCATGCCGACTGAACTGGAGAAACGTGAGCGGCACGACCAGTGCGATTCCTTGATACAGGTAGCCGGCCGGGCCACCCAAGAGCAGCAGTGGTATCGAGACCCAGTTCCAAAACTGGGCCCGAGTACGCTGGCGGGTGGCGTGTCGCGCGGCGACGTGAGCAATCTCGTGGGCCAGAATGCCGGCCAGTTCGGCTTCGGTCTCAGCTTCCAGAATCAGGCCGGTGTTGACGAAGAAATGGCCGCCGGGTAATGCCATCGCATTGCGTTCCTCGGAATCCACCACACGCACCTGGGCGGGGAAGCGCGAATCGGAATGGCGCACCAGATGTTCGACCAGGTCGCGCACATACTCCACTACGAACGGGTCCCGCAGCAGAAGCACGGTGCGTTCGACTTCGGCAGCCAGTTCGGAGCCCAGTTTTGCTTCCTCTTCGAGCGAATAGAAGTTCCAGGCACCTCGGGTGATGTCTCGCTTGCCAATCTGGCGAATATCGGCGTGTTTTTGTTGTGGACCCGCCCAGACGACAGTCGGTCCGCTGGCCAGAGCCACCAGAAGGACGAAATGGATTGCCTGACGCACGGCGAGAACCAGAACAGCACCGGTGCGAATTGACTGCAGCTGTGTGCTGCGTTACTTTCGTGAGCCCGTCCGCGGCCAGCACCGGCTCTGCAGGTTTTTACACCCAGGTCGCCCGACTCGGCAACGGAAAATGCACGCCGGCTGAAGGGACCCGCGACGCGGCGAGGAGACGCTCATGGGCTTTGCCACCGATTGCATCCACGTTGGACAGGAACCGGATCCGAGTACCGGCGCGATCGTGCCGCCGGTCTACCAGACCTCGACCTACGTGCAGGAGGGAGTCGGCAAGCACAAAGGCTACGACTACGCACGCACGGCGCATCCGAACCGGCGTGCGCTGGAGCGCTGCGTGGCCAAGCTGGAAGGGGGCAGCGCCGCGTACGTATTTTCTTCCGGAATGGCGGCGATTGACGCGGTTTTCCGGTTGCTGCGGCCGGGCGATCACGTAATCGTTTCACAGGCGGTGTACGGCGGCGTGTTTCGACTGACGACCCAGTTGTTGGTCGAGTTCGGGCTCAGCTTTGACTTTGTGGACACCTCCGATCTGAACCAAATCGAACGGGCGCTGAAGCCGGCGACGAAGATGATCTATGTCGAAACACCCACCAATCCGACCATGCTGATCACCGACATTGCCGCGGTGGCCCGTTTGGTGCGCTCGCGCAACTTGACGCTGGTAGTGGACAACACGTTCCTCTCTCCCTACCTCCAGCGTCCCCTGGAGCTCGGCGCGCACATTGTGGTGCACTCGATGACCAAGTACCTGAACGGGCATAGCGACTGCACCGGTGGCGCCGTCGTCCTGACACGGCCGGAAGACGCCGAACGCATCTATTTCCTCCAGCGTTCGGCGGGCACGGGCCTGGCTCCGATGGACTGCTGGCTGGTAGCGCGTGGCATCAAAACCCTCCCGGTGCGCATGGAGCAACATTGCAAGAACGGCATGGCCGTGGCGGAGTTTCTGGAAAACCACCCGAAGGTGAAGCGGGTGCTCTATCCCGGGTTGAAATCCCATCCGCAGTACGAAGTGGCACGGCGGCAGCAGCGCGGGCCGGGTGCCATGCTTTCGTTCGATCTCGGCACGCTGGATGCCGCGCAGCGGATGTTGGAAAACGTCCAGCTTTGCTCGCTCGCGGAAAGCCTGGGCGGAGTGGAAACCCTGATTTCCCTGCCCGCATTGATGACGCATGCTTCCGTGCCGCCTGCGGTTCGTCAGCAGATCGGGATCACCGACGGGCTCGTGCGACTGTCGGTAGGCATCGAGGATGTGGAAGATCTCATCGCCGACCTCGATCAGGCACTAGCCAAGGTCTGAACGGCTGTGCCGACCTGCCGCCAACGCTACAGCCAGTGCTTGCGTCGGAACATCCAGAGCAAACCGAGCGCTACGCCGGTCATTACACCCGTCGCGACCCACCACCCGAAGCGATGCTCGAGCAGCGGCAGGTTCGGAAAGTTCATGCCATAGAAACCGGTCACGAGCAGAAACGGCAGCGCCAGCGTGGCAAAAATGGTGAGCGCTTTCATCACCAGGTTGGCGCGATTCGCAGTGGCCGAAAGGTGCACGTCCAGAATACCGGTCAGAATTTCGCGGTACGATTCCGTCAGCTCCATGGCGCGGACCAAGTGGTCGTAGATGTCGCGAAAGTAGGCGTACTGGGAACGAATCCAGGGCTCGGTGCAGCGCAGCAACTGGTTCAGCACTTCGCGCATCGTTGCCGCCGTGCGGCGGAAATCCACCAGTGCGCGACGCAGGCGGAAGATTTCCGCCAGCAGAGCCGGCGAGGGATCTGCGATCACGCGCTCTTCGAGCGCACGGATGCGATCTTCGATGGAGTCGAGCACAGGCAGGTAGCGGTCCACGATGACGTCGAGTAGCGCATGCAGCAGTCGGCCGGGATGCGCCAGCCGTGACTGCGCTTCGAACTTCGGCCGCACGGCGGCCGCAGTGCGGCTAGGGCCTCGATGGACGCTGATGAGAAAATCGCGGCTGACAAAGATATCGAATTCGCCGAAGCGGCAGATGCACGTGTCTGGGTCGAAGTGGACGGTGTTCGCCACCAAAAAGAGGTAGCCCTCATATTCTTCCAGCTTGGCACGAGTCAACTGATCGCGGCAGTCCTCGATGGCCAACTCATGCAAGCCGAAGGCCGCGGCGAGCCGTTCCAGGGCCGGACCCGAGACATCCTCGACGTGGTACCAGCGGAAGCCATTCCGTTCGCCCAGCAGCCACGGTGCCAGTTCTGCCGGCGCCGTCATGTGCGACTCGCTTTCTTCGGCCGGGAGCGTGCCTCGGACAGCAGACAGTCGTCCAGCCAGTCCAGATAGCTCCGAGAGCCGAGCACAATGGGCAGGGCGATGATCTCGGGCACCTGGTAGCTGTGCAGCCGCTTGATGGCCGCTTCCAGGCGGGCGAACAGTCGTCGGGCTGTCTTGATGACGAGCAGGTGTTCACCCGCCGTTTCCACCTTTCCCTGCCAACGATACGTGGAACGCACGCGCGCTTCGTGCACATTCACACAGGCGGCCAGACGTTGTTCGACCAGCGCGTGGGCAATGCGGTCAGCTTCGGTGGCCGTGCTGCAGGTTACAAAGACAACGATGTGGTCTCGCCGTCCCGGCATACTCCTGGTCGCTCCGCAAGCACAGTTCGACCACACCGCGCTTGCCTCGGTCCGGCGTCAAGATACAATAGCCGCCGATGCCGAGCAAACGGATCCGCTTTGGCACCTCGGGTTGGCGCGCCATCCTGGCCGATGAATTCACCTTCGAAAACGTCCGCTTGGCGGTAGCAGCGATCGCTGGTTATGTGAAAGCCCGGCGCCGCAATCCCGCACTCATCGTAGGCCACGATACTCGATTTCTCTCCGAAGAGTTCGCGCAGACAGCCGCCGGCGTGCTGGCCGCCCATGACGTGCGCCCCTGGCTGTGCGATGCGGCAGCGCCCACGCCGGCCATCGCGTACGAAATCCTGAGGCGCAGGACGGACGGGGCCATCAATTTCACCGCATCGCACAACCCGGCCGACTATCACGGACTGAAATTTTCCGGTGCCGACGGCGCGCCCGCGTTGCCCGAAGTGACCCGCGAAATCGAAGAGCGTTTTGCGCGCTTGGCGGCTGCCGGCCGACCCGTGCCGGAAGCACCCCATGCCGACTTCGAGCGGATCGCGCCGCGCCAGCCATACCTGGAACGCCTGAGCGAACTGGTGGACCTCGACGCGATTCGCCGCGCCGGAGTGCGAGTGGTCTGTGACCCGCTCCATGGTGCGGGCACCGGCTATCTCGACCGTATACTCGCCGAAGGCGGCGTGGCTGTCACAGCCATCCGCACCGACCGCGACGTGCTGTTCGACGGGCTGGGACCCGACGTCGGCGAACGGAACCTGACACCGCTGCGTGAAGCAGTGCGCACGCAGCAGGCCCACGTGGGACTGGCTACCGACGGCGACGCCGACCGTTTCGGGGTACTGGATACCGACGGCAGTTTCGTGCAGCCGAACCACATTCTCGGGCTGCTGCTCGACTATCTGCTCGAGACGCGCGGCTGGCGACTCGGGGTCGCGCGTAGCGTCGCCACCACGCATCTACTCGATGCGGTCGCTGGCCACCACGGCGTCGAGGTTCATCAAACGCCCGTCGGCTTCAAATATATCGGCGAGCTGATCCGGCAGGGCCGCGTGGCGCTGGGTGGAGAAGAAAGCGCAGGAATGAGCATCCACGGCCACGTGCCCGAAAAAGACGGCATCCTGGCCTGCCTGCTGGTAGCGGAAATGACAGCCCGCTGCGACGGCATGCCGCTTGCCGAGCAGTTGCGGACTCTCTTCCGAAAACTGGGTGCGGAATTCTGGCCGCGACGAGAAAACCTGGTTGTGCCGGAAACTGTGCGGGCCGGGCTGCCCGAACGCACCCGGGGTAACTTTTCGGAATTCGCCGGTAAAAAAGTGACTCGAACCGATCGTACCGATGGTATCAAGCTCGTGTTTGCCGACGGTTCCTGGCTGCTTCTGCGCAGCAGTGGCACCGAGCCGCTGGTGCGCATCTACGCCGAGAGCAGTTCGCCGGCAGAAACCGAAAGATTGATCGGAGCAGCCAAACAGTGGCTGTTGGAATGAACTGCATCGCAAAACCATCGCTGCACCATCAGCAGGTCTGTCCACGCCGCGCAAAGGCCACTCGCACCGAAGTCTACCGGCTGCGGGAGCGGCTGCGCAGACGAGGACTTTCCGTACTCGTTGCCGGCGTATTCCTGCTGCTGGTGCACGATCTGTTCGGCGAGCACGGCCTGCTGGCCTTGCTGCGCAGCCAGAAGGAAGCCGCACGACTGGAACAGGAAATCGCCACGCTGAACGAAGAAAATCAACGGCTGGCGGGTGAAATCGAAGCCCTGAAGAGCGATCCCACCACGATCGAACGCATCGCTCGCGACGAAATGGGGCTGGCCAAACCGGGGGAGTTCGTCTTCACCCTACCGCCCAAACCGCAGGCGCCGAAGATGCTCCCGCCCGAATAGTCCTCTCGCCCATCAGAAAACGAACCAGCAGCACCGCAGTATCATCTCGCAATCGACACGTCGAAGCAGAGTAAACTGGTAGGTATGGCGGCGATGCGGACCCTTCCCCTTTCGGCGGCGCTGGTGGTGTGCGGATTGCTTGGGTTGGCCGCAGCCTTCTACGGAAATTGGAGCGGTTTGGGCGGACGCAGCTTTGCTGTCAGCCTGGCGGTGCTGATGACGCTGCTGGCCGGGCAGATTCTGCTGGCTTCCGCCGGTCTGGCGGAACGCGCGGCGGAGCGATTGGGAAAGGCCGGTGCCGTGGTTTGTGTATTTGTTCCGCTGGGCGTCTACGCGGCGTATGCGGCGGGAACCAGAACGACCACGGCCGGCTGGATGCTGGCAATAGCCGCCTACACGCTCACGCCGGCGCTGCTCCTGGCATCGGTACGCGGACAACGGGCCGGCACCTGGGCCGACTATGCTGCTGCGCTGACGCTCTGGCTGCCGGTGGAATTCCGCTGGCTGGACGGCGCATGGGCAGCGAGTGGCGAGTTTCGCTATCCGTTGAGCACGCTGCTGGCTGTGAACACCACCCTTGCCAGCTTCCTGCTGCTGCGAAGGCTGGACGGTGTGGGCTATTCGCTGGGCTGGGGGCCGCGCTGGGGGCGTGTAATCTTCGGCCACTTTGCGCTATTTGCTGCATTGGCCATTCCGCTGGGGCTGGCTGTCGACTTTCTCGCTTGGCGACCCAATCCGGAACGGTTGTCGTTGCTGCCGGTGACCCTGGTCGCCACACTGCTGTTCACGGCCTGGCCGGAAGAGCTGCTGTTCCGCGGGTTGCTGCAAAATTTCTTCGAGAAATCCCTGCACGGGCCGTGGGCCGGGCTCGTTGCGGGCGCAGTCGTCTTCGGGCTGTCGCACATCAACAACCTGGGATTTCCGAACTGGCGTTATGTATTGCTGGCGACATTGGCCGGACTGTTCTACGGGCGCGTGTGGCAGAAGACCGGTTCGCTCTTCGCCTCTGCGATGGTGCACACACTGGTGAACACGGTCTGGGGGCTGCTCTTTCGGACGGCATGAGTTCGCCGGCGGACAGGAACCGGAGTTGTGCCTCAGCGGATGACGCCGGTCAGTGGCGAGGATGCTGAAGCATACAGCCGCTTGGGCATGCGTCCGGCCAGGTAGGCTTTGCGGCCGGCTTCGACGGCAGCTCGCATGGCTTCAGCCATCCGTACCGGGTCCTGGGCTTCGGCGATGGCCGTGTTCATCAGCACGCCGTCGGCGCCAAGTTCCATAGCGATGGTGGCGTCGGAAGCGGTGCCCACGCCGGCATCTACGATCAGCGGCACTTCGGTGATGCGCTCCCGCAGGATGCGCAGATTGGTGGCGTTTTGCACGCCGAGTCCGGAGCCGATCGGTGCTGCCAGCGGCATCACCGCCGCGGCACCGGCGTCGATCAGTTTGCGGGCCACGACCAGGTCGTCGTTTGTGTACGGCAACACCACGAACCCTTCTTTCACCAGAACCCGCGTCGCTGCGACGAGCTCTTCCGTATCGGGAAACAGCGTTTGCTGATCGCCGATCACTTCCAATTTGATCCAGTGGGAAAGACCGACTTCGCGCGCCAGTCGAGCCGTGCGTATGGCTTCTTCAGCGGTGTAACAGCCGGCGGTGTTGGGCAGGATGAAAAATTTTTCGCGATCGATATAGTCCAGCAGCGATTCCTTCGACTTATCCGTCAGGTTCACGCGACGGACGGCCACGGTGACCATCTCTGCGCCCGAGGCTTCGTGCGCGCGAACCATCTCCTGGTACGTGCGGTATTTTCCGGTGCCGACAATCAGCCGCGATCGAAACGCGCGGCCGGCAATGACGAGTTGGTCGTTCATGGGTGCTCCTCAGAGGCATTCTACTCCGGTGGAAAGCAGCGGACAAATTGCGGCAGTATGGAACGAAGAAAGCTGCCGGCGGGATTGACAAAATGTTTTCTGGCTTCGACCTTCGCTCTGGGATTTCCGGGTTCAGGCGGGGCGGGGTTCTTCGACGTCTGCGTAGAGCGCGGCGATCTGCTCGGCGTAGCGCTGCTCGATCACGCGCCGCTTCAACTTCATCGTGTAGGTGAGCTGACCGCCATCGAAACTGAAATCATGGTCGAGCACGGCAAAGCGTTTGGGACGCTCGTACTGGGCGAAATCGGCGGTGAGTCGATCGAGCTCCTGCTCCAACAACTGACGCACCCAGGGATGCGCAGCCAGCTCGGCGCGGGAGGAAAACTGCAGCCCGTGCTCGCGCGCGCGGGCCTCGATGGCAACGAAGTTCGGCACCAGCAGAGCGACCACAAACTTGTGCCGGTCGCCCACCACGACGGCATTGGCGATGTACGGGCTGGTCTTCAGCCGGTTTTCGATCGGCTGCGGAGCCACGAACTTTCCGGCTGCGGTTTTGATCAGGTCTTTCTTGCGGTCGGTAACGTAGAGATAGCCGTCTTCATCGAGCCAGCCGATGTCGCCAGTCTTGAACCATCCGTCCTCGGTGAACGCTTCGCGGGTCTGTTCCGGTTTGTTGTAGTAGCCTTGCATGACGCACGGCCCGCGCACCAGGATTTCACCGTCCTCGGCGATACGCACTTCCACGTTGGGAATCGGCCGGCCGACCGAGCCGAGTCGGTTGGATTGCTCATGATTGGTCGAGATGACCGGCGATGTTTCCGTCAGGCCATATCCCTGGTAGATTTTCACGCCCACGGCCCAGAAAAATTCCAGCAGCTCGCGGGCAATCGGCGCCGCGCCGGAGTTCATCCGCCGAATTCGGCCGCCCAGAGCAGCGCGAATTTTCGGATAGACCAGCCAGTTGGCTAGCCACCACTGCAGCTTCACCCACGGCGATACGGATTTGCCGTAGCCGCGCCAAGGCACCGCCTGGCGCGCAACCTTCACCGCCCAGTCGAACAGTTTCCGTCGCAGACCAGTGGTCTGAGCGGCCCGCTCCTGGATGCCTGTATAGATTTTTTCGAACACGCGGGGCACCGCCGCCATCAGCGTCGGGCGAACTTCGAGCAGCGCTGTCGGGAGAGCTTCCACGCGGTCCACGTACGCGACCGTGACGCCGTTGAACAGATACGTGTAATCGATCAGCCGTTCGTAGACGTGAGAGAGCGGCAGGAAAGACAGACCAACGTCATTTCGTGCGCGCAGCTTCATTCCCTGCAGAACGTCGGTGGCATTCGAGCTGAAGTTGTTGTGGGTGAGCATCACTCCTTTGGGCTCGCCAGTGGTGCCCGAAGTGTAGAGCAGCGAGGCAAGTTGTTCAGCTCGCACTTGAGCTGCCCGGCGACGGTATTCCATCACCTGGTCTTTGCTGACCTGCGCAACCAGTGCTTCATAACGGAGTGCACTGTTTTTGATTTCGGCCGAAGTGCCGCCTACGATGATGTGTTCAACGCTGACCAGCCGCTCGCGCACGCTCAGCAGTCGTTGAACCTGCTCTTCTCCAATGGCTACGACCACTTTCGCGCCGGAATCGTTCAAGATGTACACGATCCGATCCGGTGCTTCGTTGAAATAGATGGGCACATCCACCGCGCCCAGACCGAGGACGGCAAAATCCACAATGTGCCATTCGGGACGATTCGGGGCGAACAGGCCGACGCGATCGCCCGGCCCGACACCCAGCTCGGAAAGCGCATGCGCCAATGCAGCCACCTGCTGCAGCATCTGCTGCGCCGAAGTCTCCCGCCAGACACCACCGACTTTGTAGAGTTGCGCACGAGGATTGGCGAAGCGGTCCACCGCTTCGAGAAATCGCTGAGGTAGGGGCATGTATGACATGTCGGATGGGGTTAGGGTAGCGCAGGCGGCTCGGCAGTGCAATCACCCACCGCGGGCAGCGGCTACGTTCGTTTCTGCAGAACCGTGGGGATGTTTTGGCGTCTTTCCGGCTGCGGAAGGACTTGCCCACGGTCGCAGTGATTTTCGGTGGCACGGTGAGTTAAGATGCTTTGGAGAGGTCCGCGATGACTCCCCCGAAAACTACTGACTCGGCCAATCCCGCTACGACGGAAGCACGCACCGTCCGTGCACCGCGTGGCTCGGCTATCTCCTGCAAAGGCTGGCAACAGGAAGCTGCCCTGCGCATGCTGATGAACAACCTCGACCCGGAAGTCGCTGAGCGACCACAGGAGCTGATCGTCTACGGTGGCACGGGCAAGGCCGCACGCAACTGGAATTGCTTTGACGCTATCGTTCGCTCGCTCCGCGAATTGGAATCCGACGAAACGCTGCTCGTGCAATCGGGCAAGCCGGTGGGCATTTTCCGGACTCATCCCTGGGCGCCAAGGGTGCTGATTGCTAACTCGAACCTGGTGGGCCACTGGAACCATTGGCAGCACTTCGGCGAACTGGAGCGCGCCGGGCTGATGATGTACGGGCAGATGACTGCCGGCAGCTGGATCTACATCGGCACGCAGGGCATCCTGCAGGGCACGTTCGAAACGTTCGCGGCAGCAGCGAAAAAACATTTCGGCGGATCGCTGGCCGGCAAGCTGGTCGTCTCCGGCGGCATGGGTGGCATGGGCGGCGCGCAGCCGCTGGCCGCAACGATGAACGGCGGCGCCTTTCTGGGCATCGAGGTGGATCCAGAGCGCATCAAGCGGCGCGTCAAGATGGGCTACTGCGATGTGATGGTCAACTCGCTCGACGAGGCGTTGCGAATTCTGAAAAATGCCGTACGAAAAAAGGAACCAGCTTCGGTGGGACTGATCGGCAATTGTGCGGACGTGATCCCCGAACTGGTGCGGCGCGGCGTCGTGCCCGACCTGCTGACCGACCAAACCAGTGCGCACGACCCGGTCGGCGGCTACATCCCGCAGGGATTCGACGTTCAGCAGGCGGCGGAGTTGCGCCGACGCGACCCGGACGAATATCGCCGGCGGGCGATGGAGTCCATCGCAGTGCATGTGCGGGGAATGCTCGAGTTGCAGAAGATGGGCGCCGTCACGTTCGATTACGGCAACAACATCCGCACCATGGCGTACGAAGCCGGGGTCGCCAACGCATACGATTTTCCAGGCTTTGTGCAGGCCTACATCCGGCCGCTGTTCTGCGAAGGGCGCGGACCGTTCCGCTGGGTGGCGCTTTCGGGCGAGCCCTCCGATATTCATCGCACCGACGAGCTGGTGCTCGAGCTTTTCCCGGAAGACGAAATCCTGAACCGCTGGATTCGTCTGGCCCAGAAGCAGGTGCGTTTTCAAGGACTGCCGGCGCGTATCTGCTGGTTGGGCTACGGTGAGCGTGATCGCTTCGGGCTGGCCATCAACGAGCTGGTGGCGCGGGGCGAACTGAAAGCACCGATTGTGATCGGCCGCGACCACCTGGATACCGGCTCGGTAGCCTCGCCGTTCCGCGAAACCGAACAGATGCGCGACGGCTCGGATGCCGTCGCCGACTGGCCGCTGCTGAATGCGCTGCTGAATACAGCCAGTGGCGCATCGTGGGTTTCGATCCACAACGGAGGCGGCGTGGGCATCGGCTATTCGCAACATGCCGGACAGGTGACCGTCGCCGACGGAACCAAAGAAATGGCCGCACGCATCGAACGCGTGCTCACCAACGACCCAGGCATCGGCATCGCACGCCACGCGGACGCCGGCTATCCCGAAGCCATCGAATTCGCTCGCAGGGCCGGCATCAAAATTCCGATGGCTCAGGACTGACGGAATTCGCGAACTGCAGAGCGAACCGGGGCCGCGGTCTATCAACCCCTTTAGTCCCCGCAACGGCACTGCCGCTTCGTTCATCTAATGCGGGGAAAAACCCAATTCAGAAAGGAGAAGCTATGATCACCATCGTCGGAGCGACGGGGAATACAGGCAGTGCGGCTGCGGCGACGTTGTTGGCTCGGGGAGAAAAAGTGCGTGCGGTAGGCCGCCGCCCAGAACGGTTGCAAAAACTGGCGGAGCAGGGTGCAGAGATTTTCACCGGCGATGTACTGGACACCGCGGCCATGACAAAAGCCTTCACCGGTGCCCAGGCCGTCTACTTGATGATACCGCCGGATTTCACACAGGCCGACTTCCGTAGCTATCAAGCGCGTGTCGCCGATTCTCTGGCCCGGGCCATCGAAGCTGCGGGTGTGACGCACGCTGTCACGCTGTCGAGCGTCGGTGCCCACCTGCCCGAAGGCGCCGGACCCATCAGCGGCCTCCACCATTTCGAGCAGCGCATCAATCAGGTGCGCGGTCTGAACGTGCTCCATCTGCGCCCGGGCTACTTTTTCGAGAATTTTCTGATGCAGATAGGCGCCATCCGGCAATTCGGGATGATGGGCGGCTCAATGCGCGGTGACCTGGCGGTGGCCATGATTGCTACCCGAGACATCGGCATCCGGGCCGCTGAAGAGTTGGCTCGGCGGAGCTTCACCGGACAGCAGACACGCGAGCTGCTCGGCCCGCGCAACGTCTCGCTGGCTGAAGCGGCCACCATTCTCGGAAAAGCCATCGGGAAGCCGGACCTGCGCTACCAGCAAATGCCCTATGAACAGTTCGAGTCCATCCTGACGCAGACAGGGCTAACGCCGGACGGCGTACGACTCATCAACGAAATGTACCGGGCATTCAACGAAGGGCGTGTGGTCGCTCAGGAAAAGCGCGGACCGGAGAACACCACTCCGACGACACTGGAGCAGTGGGCCACGGAAGTGTTCGTGCCGGCCTTCCGAGGGCAAGCGGTCGGTGCGTGAACGACACCGGGGCAGCATTCTGCCCTCGCGCAGAACGTGATGCACTTGCAAACGGGCGTGGCCTTTCTGCCGTGCGGGCCAGACCGAAATTGAAAAGCCCGCGTTCGAGCGAAAGGGTGCTCCTCGCGTGCATTTTTGTTTCACAGGCAAATCGCTGCAGGACTGTTCTCGACGGCTTTCTCGATGCAAGGTAGCGCTACGTCCTCCGCCACCTGAGTCGAAGCCGTCGAAACCTTTGTGCGTCAGCTTTTCTTCGACGTTACGGCGTAGAATGCGGCAACCTGTTGCTCGACGTTGGCACTTTTTCCGCACTTCGGACACTTGGCCTTGCCCCGGGCCTTTTCGTATTCGTCCAACGACATGACAGCGGTGAAGGATTTTTTGCAGGTTCGGCAGAAGAACTGGTAATGCGGCATAACAACCTCCCAGCACTTTCCATAAAAAAATCCTACTCGGTACCCTTGCAACGGTCAATTCCAACGGGGCACCGACGGAGCACCCGGCGCCGCCCATGACAAGGCCCCACGAGCAGCGTAGAATGCGCGACGTGGCGCGCGACCTACTGGTCACCGGCTGTAAGCAGTTGCTCACGTTGCGGGGCGGCTGGCCTCGACGCGGGCGCGCGCTCGGCGAGCTAGGCCTGATTCGCGACGGCGCGCTGTTCGTCCGCGACGGGCGCATTGCCGCCGTTGGACCGCGCCGGAACCTCGAACGACTACCAGCGTCTCGGGGCGCCCGCAGGCTCGACCTGGGCGGCAAGATCGTGCTTCCCGGTTTTGTGGACTCGCACACGCATCTGTTGTTCGCCGCCAGCCGCGCTGAAGAATACGAGCAGCGCATCGCCGGAGCCAGTTATGAGGAAATTGCTCGACGCGGCGGCGGGATTTTGTCTTCGGTGCGCAAGCTGCGCCGCGCGACACCCGGGTTGCTTCTGCAACGAGCGCGCGGATGGCTGCAGGAGTTCGCGGCGCACGGCACCACCACGCTGGAGGCGAAAAGCGGCTACGGACTGGACTCGGCCAGCGAGCTCGAAACGCTGCGTCTTTACCGGCAGCTCCGCCGCGAACAGCCGCTGGAGATCGTGCCCACGTTTCTGGGCGCTCACGTCGTGCCGCCGGAATTTCGCGGCCGTGCCGACGCCTACATCGACTACTTGGCGCACGAGTTGCTGCCCAAGGTCGCTGCCGAAGGACTGGCCGAGTTCTGTGACGTGTTTTGCGACCGCGGCGCTTTCACTGTGGCGCAGGCGCGGCGTCTGCTTTCCGCAGGGCGCGCCGTGGGTCTGGTTCCGCGCATTCATGCCGAGCAACTGGCACGCACCGGTGCAGCGCGGCTCGCAGTCGAGCTGAACGCGGCGAGTGCCGACCACCTGGAAAACATCCGCGCAACCGATCTCCGTGCACTGGCGCGATCTTCGGTCTGCTGCACGCTGCTTCCGGGTTGCTGTTTTCATCTCGGCTTGCAGAAGTATGCGCCCGCCCGGCGCTTGATCGAGGCCGGGGCCATTGTCGCGCTGGCGACGGACTTCAATCCGGGTACTTCGCCCACCGTGTCGATGCCGATGGTGCTGGCTCTGGCCTGTACGCAGATGCGCATGACGCCCGCCGAAGCTATCGTGGCGGCCACGCTGAACGGCGCCTACGCGCTGCGACGCGCCGAGCGCATCGGCTCGCTCGAGGTTGGCAAGTTCGCCGACCTGGCCGTGTTCGATTTGGACGACTACCGCGAAATCCCGTACTATTTCGGTGTGAACCGCTGCGTGGCCACATTCAAACGCGGCGAGCTGATCTACTCGCGGCTGAACTAACCGGCAGGTGTGCCGGCTGCGAGGCGCGCACCGAGGAGCGACAACGAAACGATGCGGCGACTGGTCGAATGCGTACCGAATTTTTCCGAGGGGCGCGATGCGGCCAAGGTAGACGCGCTGGTAGAAGCGATGCAAGCCGTGCCCGGCGTGGTGGTGCTGGACCGCGAAATGGATGCCGACCACAACCGCTGCGTGATTACGCTGGTCGGGGAACCGGAGGCAGTGGCCGAGGCCGCACTGCGCGGGGTCGGCAAAGCGGTCGAGTTGATCGACCTGACCCGGCACACCGGCGCCCACCCTCGCATCGGTGCGGCCGACGTGGTGCCGTTCGTGCCCATCGAGGGTGTGACGATTGAAGACTGTGTGGTGCTGGCCCGGCGCGTGGGCCGCGAAATCTGGGAGCGCTACCGGGTACCGGTCTATTTCTACGAGGCAGCAGCCACGCGACCCGACCGGGTGAATCTGGAAAACATCCGCAAGGGTCAATTCGAAGGCTTGCGCGAAGAAGTCCGCAAAAATCCCGACCGTGCCCCGGACGTCGGAACAGCGGAGCTGCATCCGACCGCGGGTGCCGTGGTGGTAGGCGCGCGAAAATTTCTCATCGCTTACAACATCAATCTGGCGACACCGGACGTGGAAATCGCCAGAAAGATAGCGCGCACCATCCGGTTTTCTTCTGGCGGGTTGCGGTACGTGAAAGCGATGGGCGTAGAGCTGCGCGCACGCGGGTTGGCCCAGGTCTCTATCAACCTGACCGATTTCGAGCAGACGCCGCTGCACGTCGTGTTCGAAATGGTGAAGCGCGAAGCGGCGCGATACGGCGTGAATGTGGTGGGCAGCGAAATCGTCGGCCTGGTTCCGAAGCGCGCGATCGAGATGGCCGCGGACTACTACATCCAACTGGAAAACTTTTCTCCGGCGCAGGTGCTGGAGAATCGGCTCGCAGCGGCACTGGCTGGCCTGCCCGGGCCGACGCAGGGCCGACTGGCCTCGATGGTCGCTCCGCTGCTCGAAGCGGTCGCGGCGCCTACGGCAACTCCCGGCGGCGGGACGGTGGCGGCGCTGGCCGGTGCGCTGAGCGCAGCGCTCGGCCAGATGGTCGCCGGGCTTTCCCGCAAGCGGAAGTCGCAGGCGCAATTTGTCGACCCGCTCAGCGAAGCCCTCGACCGGCTGCGCAAGATTGGCGCATCGCTGGCCGCGGCGATGGACCGCGATGCCGAGTCCTACGAGACGGTCCTGGCAGTGTACAAGCTGCCCAAGGGCACCCCCGAAGAAGAAAAACAACGCGAGACCGCGATTCAGCAGGCCACCCGGCACGCCGCCGAAGTTCCGCTGGAAACCGCAGAACTTGCACTTGTCGTTTACGAACAGCTTGGGCAACTGGAACCGATCATTGCACCTTCTATGCTTTCAGACCTGCGTGTCGGCCGACTGCTGGCTGCCGCTGCGGTCGAAGCCGCACTGGCCAATGTCGAAATCAACCTGGAGAATTTGACGGATCGCGAAATCGTCGCGGCCATGCGGGAAAAGGCGGAGGCCATTCGGAAACGCATCGCCCATGCCGAGCCGGCCGTGCGGGCCTGAGCGACCACCTGGGGCCAGAAAGGGAGGAATCGTGAAAGCAGCCAGAAGCATTGGACTGGTTCTGCTGAATGCGACCTTCGCGGCTGCGTTGGTGGGCAGCGGACTGCTATGGTCACGGGCGTCCGCCGCGCAGCAGGTAGGACGGCTGCCGATGGATCTGGTGGCCATGTTCCCGAAAGACATCGGAGAATTCGCTTATGCCGACCTGCGCAGCGCGCGCCGGTATGCCTGGTTTCCGCAACTGCGGGAGCAATTGACTCCTTCCCGGTTCAAACAGTTTGAACAGTTCTTGGCCAGTGTGGGCATTGACCCGGCCAACCAAGTGCACGAGGCTGCCTGGGCGCTGGTGCCTCCGACGGAGACGACGGGCGAGCAGATGGTCGGGATTGCCGTGGGGTCATTTTCGCCGGAGTCTGCCGAGGCCAATTTCCGGCAATTGAAACTGCCCGAGGTGGAATACCGCGGATTCCGGCTCTTTGCCTACGGCAGCGGCGCCGGCCCACAGGACATTTTTTTCTTCTTCCTGGATTCCACGACGGCTGCCTTCGGTCATCGGAATCTGGTCGAGCAATTGATCGAGGTGCGCTACGGTGCTGTCGAAGGGCTGTTGCGCAATGACCAGATGTTTCCGCTCATCCATGAGCTGAACGGGCGCGGACTGGTCTGGGCGGTGCTCGACCGCACCTACACGCAGGTCGCCCTGAAGCAACTGGTGCCGGAAGCGGCTCAGTTTCCTGAAGCCAGCCGGATCGCCGCCAAGGTGCAATACATGACCATCCTGGTGAACGCCGACCGCGATGTGAACACACAGTTCCACGCTGTGTGCGCCAATACCGAAGACGCCAATCTGCTGGCCGCGACCCTGCAGGCCGGCCTGCTCTATCGTCGCTACCAGGCGCAGCAAGCCAACCAAGGCGAGCTGGTGCAACTGCTGGACGCCATTCGCATCACTCCGCGCGGTGAACGGCTGGAACTGCTGATGGCCCTGAACCAGGAACTACTGCAGGCGCTGCTGCGGCGGAATCTCTTCCTGCCCACGCTGTAGTCCAGACGCACGGCAGTTGCGCGGTTTATTTACGTGCGTGTGCGTATTTGGTGAGCTTCAGGTGCGAGACGCCGCCGCGGATTTCTGCTTCGACGCGGTCGGCCAGCGGGTAATCGGCTGCAGTCGCGACTGGTGCACGAGTTTCGTGTTCGAAGGTCAGCTCCACGCGGTCCGGAAAATCCTCCAGGGTGACGTCCAGGGTAGAATCTTCCGCCGGCAACGCGGCCACCTCGTTGCGGCAGGCCTGCTCAGCCAACCGGCACAGGTCGGCCTGTGCAGCGGCGTCGAAGCCGACACGCTGGGCCAGATGTTCGGCGGCGCCGACGACGGCTCCGACCAGTTCCGGCGCGTTGGGCAGTTTGATGTGAACCTGAGAGTTTTCAGTGGACACGGGTTCCTGCCAGCGGAATTTCGCAGGCTTCCCGGCACTCAGGGCAGTAGTACTGGCCGTCGACACAAAGCCGGATGCCGTACTGCGACTGGCACAGGCAGCAGTAGCGTTCGCAGGTGCACGCATATTCAGGCCGGTCGCACTGCGCGCAGAGAACCTGCTCCGCCATGGCCACCTCCGAAATCCACTATAGAGGAATCGGCCGAAAACAAACAACCTGGACCTCGACCTGTGCAGCTTCTTAAGCAACCCTGACTGTGAGGTGTAATCGAAGAGCGGCCATGCATGATTTCCCTGACCCGGTGGAGCGCGCGAACCGAATCGTCCACTTGACGGCACCGCTTCGTCCAGGTGGTTGACCGCATCTGCAAGCGACCCGTATAGTAGAGCGTTTCTTTGCTGAGCGCCGTGCATATGCCAAACTGCCGCTTGTGAAAGCTGGCATCCTGGCAGCTCAGGCCGATTCCTGCACAAGGCATAGGGCGAGCCGATGGCTCGGGATTTTCCCAAAACGTACGAACCACAACCGATCGAGCAGCGCTGGTCCGGCTACTGGTACGCTGAACAACTGTTTCGCGTGGACTCGCACGCGCCCGGACCGGTGTTCAGCATCGTCATTCCGCCGCCGAACGTGACCGGCTCGATTCACATCGGCCACATGCTGGAACACACCCAGATCGACACGCTGGTTCGCTGGCGTCGCATGCAGGGCTACAACACGCTCTGGCTGCCCGGTACCGACCATGCCGGCATCGCTACGCAGGTGGTGGTCGAGCGGCGCCTGGCTGCGGAAGGACTCACCCGGCACCAGCTCGGACGGGAGGCGTTCGAACGGCGCGTCTGGGAATGGAAGGCGGAGAGCGGTGGCACCATCAAGAAACAGATGATCCGTCTGGGTGATTCCTGCGATTGGTCGCGCGAGCGGTTCACACTCGAGCCGGCGTTGTACCGTGCGGTGCTGGAGGCCTTCCTACGACTCTATCGCGAAGGGCTGATCTATCGCGGCCGCTACATGGTGAACTGGTGCCCACGCTGCCAGACCGCACTGAGCGACCTCGAGGTCAGCCACCAGGAACGCGCCGGCAAGCTCTGGTACATCCGCTATCCCGTGGTCGGCTCCGGAGAACACATCACTGTGGCCACCACACGGCCGGAAACGATGCTCGGGGACACCGCCGTCGCCGTTCATCCGGGCGACGAGCGATATCGTCACCTGATTGGCCGTCGCGTTCTATTGCCCCTGATGGAACGCGAAATCCCGGTTATCGCCGACCCCACGGTAGACCGCGAATTCGGCACGGGCGCTGTCAAGGTGACTCCTGCACACGACCCGAACGACTTCGCGCTCGGCCAGCGCCATCACCTGCCGGAAGTGGACGTGATGACCGAAGATGGTCACCTGAGCGAAGCCGCTGGCCGCTTCGCCGGTCTGGACCGCTTCGCCGCACGCGAGCGAATTGTCACCGAACTGCGCGAACAAGGTTTGCTGGAACGCATCGCTGACCACACCCACGCCGTCGGCCTTTGCGACCGCTGTAAGACGGTCCTCGAACCACGCCTGTCGCTCCAGTGGTTCTGCCGAATGAAGCCGTTGGCCGAGCCGGCCATTCAGGTTGTCCGGGAAGGTTTGATTCCGATTGTGCCGGAGAATTGGAAAGCCGTCTATCTGGACTGGATGGAACGCATCCACGACTGGTGCATCTCGCGCCAGCTCTGGTGGGGGCATCGCATCCCGATCTGGCACTGTGCCGATTGCGCGGCAATGACCCCGGCGCGCAGCTCTGCTGTCGCAGTGACCGATGGTCGCGCCGCGGCTGCCGATCCACCCGAACGCTGCGGCCACTGCGGAAGCAGCCGCATCGAGCAGGATCCCGATGTGCTCGACACCTGGTTCAGCTCGGCCCTGTGGCCGCTATCCACGCTCGGCTGGCCAGACGACACCGAAGACCTGCGCACCTTTTATCCCACCTCGCTGCTGATCAGCGGCTACGACATTCTGTTCTTCTGGGATGCACGCATGATTATGTTCGGGCTGAAGTTCGCCCCGGGCTGCACCCTGGCCGAGCGCATTCCCTTCCGGAAACTTTATCTGCACCAACTGGTGCGCGACCCGGAAGGCGTGAAGATGTCCAAAACACGCGGCAATGTGATCGACCCGCTTGAGGTCATCGAGCGCCACGGCACCGATGCACTCCGCTTCACTCTGGTCGCCATGGCAGCGCCGGGCACGGATATTGCACTGAGCGAAGAGCGCATCATCGGCTACCGCGCGTTCGCCAACAAAATCTGGAATGCCGCGCGATTTCTCTTTTTCAATCTCGAAAAAATCGAAGCGCTCGGCGTGCGGCTCGAAGAGCTGGCTTCGCCGGCGGTGCGCGCCGCCGCTCCCTACCGCACCGATGGACAGCTTCCGCTGGCGGATCGCTGGATCTTCTCCCGGCTGGCCGCGACCGTAGCCGCCGTCAACGCCGCATTGGAAGAATTCCGCTTCCACGAAGCCGCCCACGCCATCTACCACTTCTTCTGGGGCGACTTTTGCGACTGGTATGTCGAGTGGGTCAAGCCGGCGCTGGTGCCCGCGGCGGACTCACCCGCAGCCCGCGAAGCCGCGGTGGCCCAGTGGCGGAACCTGTTCGCCGTATTCGATGGCGCGCTGCGACTGCTTCATCCGATGATGCCTTTCATCACGGAAGAGCTCTGGCACCGTCTGCCACAACGGCAAAATACCCGCTCGATTGCTCTGGAACGCTTCCCGACCCCGCCGGATTCCTGGCGCGACACCGAGGCCGAAACCGATTTTGCCTTGCTGCAGGAGATCATCACCGCGGCTCGCAACATCCGAGCCGAACTCAAGTTCGAGCCCAGGCAGAAAGTCGCGGCAGAATTTTCTTCTGCCGAGCCGGCGGTCCGGAGGCTGGTCGCATCGAACCTGGAGTCCTTGCTGCGGCTGGCGGGACTTTCCGCGCTGCATGAGGTTGCCGGGCCGCTGGCCACCGCTCATGGAGTGGTGCGCTCGACCGCACGGTTCGACCTGCGGATTGCATACCAGCAAGCCGTGGACCTGGCTTCGGAGCGCCAGCGGCTGGACAAGGAGCTGGAGCGGCTCCGCCGGGATATCTCCGCCAAGCAACAACGGCTTGCCGACGCGACGTTCCGCACCCGCGCGCCCGAGCACATCGTGCGCAACCTGGAAGCCACACTCCGCGAGCGCGAAGCTGAATACCACAAGCTCACGGAACGGCTGGCCCAGCTTGGCGGTACCGAAACTTCCACAGCCCAATAGAGTCAGCCGTCGAGGGCACAGCGCAGATCCGTATTTCATCTTTTCCCTCCGGACGCGGGCTGTGATAGTGTTTCCCCGCAGTGCCATGAGCTCAGCCCCTTTCGCTGAACCCATCGACTGGGACGCCCCTATTCTGGTCACCATGGTTCGCGCCGCGCTCGAAGAAGATCTCGGTCCGGCCGGTGACATCACCACGAACAGCATTGTGCCACCCGAGGCTGTGGCACGTGCACGCTTGCTGGCACGTCAGCCGGCAGTGCTGGCCGGACTGCCGCTGGCCGAACGCACCTTCCGCGCCCTGGATGGACGTGTCCAATTCCAACCTCGCTATGCAGATGGCCACGCCGTGGCGGCTGGCGAAACTGTCGCCGAGCTGGCCGGCCCGGCACGCGCGATTCTGAGCGCAGAACGCACCGCGCTGAATTTCCTGGCGCATCTGTCTGGTATTGCGACCCTCACCCGTCGCTTTGTCGAAGCCATCGCGGGAACTCCCGCGCGCATTCGGGATACGCGGAAAACCACGCCCCTGCTGCGCCAGCTCGAAAAGTACGCGGTGCGTGTCGGTGGTGGCAGCAATCATCGCTTCGGGCTATATGATGCTGTGCTGATCAAAGAAAACCACATCGCGCTCGCGGGGAGCCTGACCGCAGCCTTGCACCGCGCCCGGGAACGCGCATCGGCGCTGGCTCGACCCATCTCGGCAAGCTCGCCTGCTGTACTCCCACACAGTCTCGTGATTCAGGTCGAGGTGCGTACCGAAGTCGAACTGCGCGAAGCACTGGCCGCCGGTGCCGATGCCGTTCTGCTCGACAATGTCACCCCCGAAGCGGCCCGCCGCATGGTAGCGCTGGTGCGTGCTGAACGTCCGAAGTGTCTGGTCGAGATTTCGGGCGGTGTCTCGCTGGCCAATGTGCGAGCCTATGCGGAGGCTGGCGTGGATTTCATCTCCGTGGGAGCACTCACCCACTCTGCACCCGCCGCCGACTTGAGTCTCCTTGTCGAATAATGTTGGCCGTAGAAGTGAACGCTCACGACCGCTGTGGGACAAACGACTGCACCTGCGGCCGGTTTGCTGGTAGATTCATGACCGTTTGTCGGGCGGATCGAGCTTCGCACAGCCCGCTAGAGCAGGTCTGGATCAGCCGCCCGAAGGAGTGACGAATTGCCGCGAAGCACACTGCCCTCGCTGCCCGGGCTGACCGATCGGCGCATGGATGCGCTGCTGGCGCTGCTCGCAGAAAATCCTATGCTCGTGCTCAGCGGTGTGCGGATTGCCCGCGAGATCGGCGTTTCCCGTTCGACGGTCTGGCGCTGGGTCGAAAAGCTGCGCGCGGTTGGCGTGCGCGTACGGGGCCACACCGGCAGCGGCTACCGCATCGAACGAGTGCCCGATGTGCTCGTGCCTCGACTGCTTCGTCCTTTGCTGCGCGGCACTGTCTTCGAAAAGCGTATCTACCATTTCTTCAAAATCGGTTCGACCAACGATGTCGCTCTCACGCTCGGCCATGCCGGCGAGCCGCATGGCGCGCTCGTCATCGCCGAAGAACAAACAGCCGGTCGCGGTCGCGCGGGCCGGAAATGGATTTCGGAAAAGTCGCTCGGGATTCACGCGACCGTATTGCTCCGGCCACCCATCCCGCCTGCACAGGCGCCTCTGATTACGCTGCTGGCCGGTCTGGCCGTGCGCGAGGCCATTGCCGAACAAACCGGACTGGCTGCCGACATTCGCTGGCCGAACGATGTGCTACTGAACGGCCGCAAACTCTGCGGCATCTTGACCGAAATGCATGCCGAACCGGATCGCGTTCATTTCGTTGTTGTCGGCATCGGCATCAACGTGAACCAGACCGCGATGCCGGACGAGTTGGCTGAGCGGGCTACTTCGCTGCGTATGGCCAGCGGCCGGTGGACATCGCGGCTGGAGCTGCTGGCGAAGTTGCTGATTTGGCTCGAGCGCTACTACAATCGCTTCCTGGCCGAAGGCCCGCGGCCGATTTTGGACCGTTTCGCCGCCGTCTCCAGCTATGCACAGGGCAAGCGTGTGCGCATTGTCACGGCCAGCGAATCGTTTACCGGCACGACCGCTGGCCTGGAATCCAACGGTGTGCTGAGGGTACAGCGCGAAGACGGCCGCATCGAAACGGTGCTCGCCGGCGATGTGATGGAGGCCTGATGCTGCTCGCTCTCGATGTGGGCAACACCAACACGGTGCTCGGCGTTTTCCGCAGCGCGAAGCTCATCGCTCACTGGCGACTGACCACCGCCCGCGATCAGACCGTGGACGAATATGGCTTGTTGATCCGCAATCTATTCGCCATCGAAGGACTGAACGTTCGCAATATCGAGGGCGTCATCATCAGCTCGGTCGTGCCACCGCTGAACGGAACGCTGACGCAGATGGCCGAGCGCTACTTGGGTGCGCATCCGCTGTTCGTCGAACCCGGCATCAAAACGGGCATGCCGGTGCTCTACGACAATCCGCAAGAGGTCGGGGCCGACCGCATCGCCAACGCTGTCGCCGCGTACGCCAAATACGGCGGCCCCTGTATCGTGGTGGATTTCGGCACCGCGATCACTTTCGATGCGATTACGGCCCGCGGCGAATACGCCGGCGGCGTCATTGCCCCGGGCATTGGAACCGCTGCCGAAGCCCTGTTTGCCCGCGCGGCCCGTCTCTGGCGTGTCGAAGTGAAAGACCCGGGCCAGATCATTGGCACGAATACGGCCGCCTCGATCCAGGCCGGCCTCTACTATGGCTGGGTGGACCTGGTGGACGGCATCCTGACCCGCATGAAGAAAACGCTCGGGGAAAACGCTCGCGTCATCGCTACGGGCGGTCAGGCCCCTCTGATCAGCCGCGGCTCCCGGCACATCGAACAGATGGACGAATTTCTCACTCTCGAAGGCCTGCGGATCATCTGGGAGCGCAATGCCGCCCCCGCTGCCCGGTCCCGTGCCGCCAACCCGGGGAAAAAGCCTTCCACAAAATAACCGCCGAACCACTCCGCTCGCGCAACGCGCTAAGGAAACTTGTCTGTTTCGTTTCTGTTATGATCTTCTCGTCAGGCGGGCCCAAAATCGAACCACTATCGGTGAACGAAACTTGCACCGTACCGAGAGCATCAGCCTTTCGTGCGGCGCAGCGCCCAGAGATACCACGTGCCGATGGTGCGGTATGGACGCCACGGCTCAGCAGTCCGAATCATCCAAGCCGCCGAGGGCAGCCGCCGTAGACCGTAAGCCAGCCGAAAACCGTGTTGCAGACCGAGGTCGTTCACCGGCAGCACATCGCGCCGACCGAGGCAGAAGATCAAAAACATCTCTGCGGTCCATCGGCCGATGCCTTTGACTTGCGTGACGTTTGCGATCACGTCTTCGTCGCTGAGATGCGAAAATCGCCCGAGCGACAGCACCCCGTCCGCTGCCTTTTCTGCCAGGTCGAGCAGATAGCCGATCTTCTGCCGCGAAAGGCCGGCAGCGCGGAGCTGGTGACGCGGCGTGCGCAACAGCTCCACCGGCGTGGGCAAACGCCCGCTCCCGTCCGAAGCATAGAGTTGCTGAAAGCGCGACGCGATGGTCTGTGCCGCATTGAGCGCAAGCTGTTGATAGAGAATTGCAACGACCAGGGCGCTAAATTCATCCCGTTCGCGCTCCGCGGCCAGCCGACACGGCCCAACGCGGGTCATCACGCGCGCCAGCACCGGATCGGCGCGCTTCAGGTGACGCACAGCAGCCGCGACATACCGCATCGGAAGACACGATACCGCATCGAGCATCGTTGCGAAAGTGCGGCGGTGAGCCAGGTCAGGATTTCGTCCCGCTGGCCACCCTCGCCGCAGTGTACAAAGGGCAGTGCTACAATGACGGCGGACATCGTTTCGACGGCTCGGGACGCCATGGAACGGCTGAATTACTTCAATTACTTTACGGAGATCGAAGAACACTTCTGGCGCAAGCGCGGCGCGCACATTTTGGTCTCTCCGCTCGACTGGGCCATTGTGGAAACCTGGCAAAAGGCGGGGATTCCGCTCGAAGCCGTGCTGCGCGGCATCGACCGCGCCTTTGAAAGTTATCAGCGTTCGCGCCGTGGCCTGGGTGGCCGTCCGCTGAAAAGCCTGGTCTACTGTGTCGACGCAGTGCTCGAAGCCGCTGCCGAGCTTCAGCAAACGGCTGCCGGGACTGGCCCGGAAACCTCTCGGTCGAAACCGTCCACCGAACCGTTTTCACGCGAAGAGCTGCACGATTATCTGCGGCGCAACGCCGAGCGACTCCACGCCGCCGCCGAAAAAATTCGCAGCACAGAAAACGGAGCAAGCCTGGCCGCGCAGTTCGAGCAGACGGCTGTGCGGCTGGTCGAACTCGAATCGTCGCTCGATGCGCCCGGCCCTCTGGACCTGGAGGAGCTCGAACGACGACTGACCGTGCTCGAAGAAAAGCTCGCTGCAGGACTGACCGCCAGCGCCGACGAAACACTTCTGCTGCGCCTGCGCCGCGAACTCGACCGTGCCCTGGCACCGTACCGGCGACGAATGACTGCCGAACAACTAGCGCAGCTCGAACGCCAGTATCTGCAGAAGCGGCTGTTCGAAGAACACGGCGTTCCCCGGCTGAGCCTGTTCTACCTGAGCTAAAACCTCAGCGAAGCGGTACAATCACCTCCGCCCCTGTCCGGATCCATCGCCAGTAGGTTGCAGATCACTTTGCGGTGGGATGGGGGCCGGCCGATTTTGCCAGCAACGGCTTCAGTTATGGAAACCATCGAAGTCCGGATCGAAAAGCTCATCTACGGCGGCGAAGGGCTGGCGCATCACGACTCCCACGCGGTCTTTGTGCCGTTTGTGCTCCCCGACGAAATTGTGGCGGTCCAGCCGGTTGAACGACGCCGGAAATTTGTTCGCGGACGGCTGGAACGTGTGCTCACGCCCTCACCGCAGCGCACCACAGCCGCCTGCCGACATTTCACCATCTGCGGCGGCTGCGACTACCAACACATTCCCTACCCTGCGCAGCTCGACTTCAAGACACAAATTCTCCGCGAAACACTCGGCCGTCTCGGCGGCATTCAGTACCGCGGGGAAATCGTGACGCATCCTTCCGAACCGTATGGATACCGCAATCGTGCGCAGTGGAAAATTCAATTCTCGAGCGAGCCTAGCGGCAACGCCGCGATGGGCTACGAACGTGCAGCCTCGCACACTTTCTGCGCCGTCGAGCAATGTCCGATTCTGGCGTCTGTGCTCGAGCGAACGCTGGGGTCGCTCCGCGACCTGCTTGCGCGAGGTGCCTTGCCCACCGGAATCACCGAGCTCGAGGTTTTCGCCGACCCCGCCCAGGGTCGCATGCTGATGAATGTTTCGTTCACACGTTTCCCGGCTGGGCCGCAGGGCATTGTCCAGGCGTTTCGCGATGCCCTACCCGAGCTGGAATCGCTGTTGCTCTACGAAGCCGCCCGCGACCGCTTCGAGCTGGACGGGCCCGGCTACATTCACTATGCGGTCGGCGACACTCGCTACCGCGTCGGCCACCTGTCGTTTTTCCAGGTGAACCACACGTTGCTCGAACGACTCCGTCATGCCGTGACGCGCGATGCCGTCGGCACGCTGGCGCTGGAGCTGTATGCGGGCGTCGGATTTTTCACCATTCCACTCAGTGCCAGCTTCGAGCATGTGGTGGCGGTGGAATCCAATCCAGCCGCTGTGCGCGACCTGAAAGAGAATCTGCGCGCGGCAGCTTCCAACCACGTGCAGGTCGTCGAAGGCAGCGTCGAAAACTATCTGGCCGGGGTGGATGCCTCGCCGGACCTGCTCGTGCTCGACCCGCCGCGCGGTGGCGTGGTGGCATCTGCACTGGAGCATATGGCCCGACTCGCGCCGCGGTGTATTCGTTATCTTTCCTGCGATCCGGCGACACTAGCACGCGACTTGGCGGCACTGTTGCGCCACTCGGCTGGTACCTACGAAATTGCCCGAATCGAGTTGTTCGATCTGTTCCCGCAAACCTACCACATCGAGACGCTGGTCGAGCTGGTGAGGCACACATGAAGCTGCCTGCGCTGTGGCTGGCATTCCTGCTCGCGTCCGGGGTGGCGCTGGCGGACGTGGTTCCTCCGAATCCCGGGCCCCTGCTGATGTTTGCGGCTGGTCTGTTGCTATTCGGCCTGGTTCTGCTCGCGAAAGATTTCCGGCTGTCGGCTTGGATGGCAGCACTGCTGGCCTGGGGATTGCTCGGAGCGGCAGCCGCACAGCTCGAGTCCCGCGCCCGTCCAGCCAACCACGTCCTGCGCCTGCTGCAGTCTCCGGACAGCGTTCTCGCCGAGGCACTCGATTTGCCGCTGCGCTGGCAGGGTACGCTGCGCAGCGACCCGGTGCGGCTACCCTGGGGCGTGCGTTACGAAGTCGAGCTGATGGCAGTCGAGCTGCAGGGGCGGCGCGAATCGGTCTCCGGCGGGCTGCGTATTCACTACTACTTTGATCCGGATGCCGATCAGCCACTTGCGCTGCCGGCGGTGCGCGCCGGAGACCACATCGAAGCGCTCGTGCGCGCACAGCCTGTCCGCAACTACGGCAATCCGGGCGCCTTCGATGCCCGTGCGCATTTCGATCGCATCGGCATCCACTTGAACGCTACTCTGCGCAGCCCTGAACTGTTGCAACGCTTGGAGTCCCCGCCGCCCTCGATCGCCCACCGTTTCGCTCGTCTTCGTGGTGTCCTGCTGGAACGCGTCGAGTCCATCTTTGCCGATCAACCCCGGCTGGCCGCAACCGCGCGCGCGATCCTGTTCGGAGACCGCAGCTTCGTGGATCACGAGTTGACCGAAGCCTTTCAGCATACCGCCACCTACCACGTGCTGGTGTTGAGCGGGCTGCACGTCGCAGCGCTGGCCCTGCTGGTCTGGTGGGTGGGACGAACTTTGCATCTGGGATTGCCCGCGATCACGCTGGCCACGCTCGCGGCACTCGGATTTTTCGTTGTCCTGGTGGAAGACCGTCCGCCGATCGAACGCGCCGCTTTGATGGCAGCACTGGTAGTGCTGGCGCGGCTGCTGTTCCGCAAAGTAGAACTGCTGAACACGATCGGCCTGGCCGCGCTGCTGTTGTTGCTGGTGCGGCCGTCTTCGCTGGCCGACCCGAGTTTTCAACTCTCCTTTCTGGCTACAGGCATGATCGGTGCGCTCGGACTGCCCTGGATCGAGCAAACCAGTGCGCCGTACCGCCGCGCGCTGTTAGATCTGACGGATGTAACCCGCGATGGCGCGCACCCGCCGCGGGCTGCGCAGTTCCGGCTCGACCTCCGCATCCTGGTCGGTTGGCTTGCGCCGCGATTGCCCCGTTCGCTGGCTGCTCACGCGGACCGTCTGTTCGTGCTGCCTTGCCGCGTTGCCTTTCGACTTTGGGAGCTCCTGGTCATCAGCACGGCCATCCAGGTGGGCATGTTGGGCTTGATGGCCGATTACTTTCATCGCGTCACGCTAGCCGGGCCGCTGGTCAACGTGCCGGCTTCGCTGCTGGCCGGACTGGCCTTGCCGGTTGGCTATCTGGCGCTGGCACTCGGGGCTCTGTGGGGAGGTCTGGGTGCTATGGCGTATCCCGTCTGTCGCTGGGTGCTGGGCGCCCTGGTTGCGTGGATCGAATGGTGCGCGCGCTGGCCAGGTCTCCACTACCGTATACCGAATCCGCCCGCATGGGTGCTGCTGGGATTTTTCGCTGCGCTTGTGCTGCTGGCCATGGCCACACAGGTGCGCCTATGGGCGGCGCGGCCGCGATTGCGGAGATGGCAGTGGGTGGCTGCCGTGCCCCTGACGGTGTTTGCGGTGCTGTTGCTCACGCACCCGTTCCCTCCGCGGCTAACTGCCGGAGCGCTCGAAGCGACCGTGCTCGATGTCGGCCAGGGCGATGCCATTTTCGTAACCACGCCTGAAGGCCGCACTCTGCTCGTAGATGCTGGCGGCATCTTTGCTTCGCGTCGCGGCGGTTACCGCACAGCGCCGGACACCGGCGAGCAGATTGTTTCGCCCTACCTGTGGTCGCGTGGGCTGAAACGGCTGGACGCAGTAGCGTTGACCCACGCACATCAGGATCACATGGAAGGCCTCCATGCCATCTTGGACAATTTCGCCGTGGGCGAGCTGTGGATCGGTCGTACGGTCGAGCAACCCGCCTTCAACGAGCTGTTGGCGCATGCGGCGGAGCGCCAGGTGCCTGTCGTTGTGCGCCGGCGGGGGGACGTCTTCACCTGGGGTGGCGCGACCGTTTTCGTACTCTGGCCGGAGTCGGTGGCGCCGGCAGCCGCCGTCAGCAACAACGATTCGCTGGTCCTGAGGCTGGAATACGGCCGCCACGCTTTCCTGCTCTGTGGCGACATCGAACGCGACGTGGAGCAGGAACTGGTTCGGCGCGGCGACCCGCTCGATGCCGACCTGCTCAAAGTGCCGCATCATGGCAGTCGGACGTCCGCGAACCACGAATTTGTTGCAGCGGTGACTCCGCAGGTGGCCGTTCTCTCCCTGGGCGCCAACAATCCCTTTGGCCATCCACATGCAGAAGTGTTGCGCACGCTGTCCACGCCCACGCTGCGCCTGTTTCGCACCGACCGCCATGGCGCCGTTTCGGTTCTCAGCGATGGCACCACGCTGCGCGCGCATCCTTTCTGGCCTTCGGCGACGACGCAGTAAAGTGCTCGCCCGCACTGTGGCGTTGCATCGAGTATGACGAATTCGACGCAGCGAGTCCGGTTTTGCTTGAGCCTCTCTCCAGCGCTTCCTATAATGAAATCTACATCGCCTCACGGCCGAACATGGAAGAAGCTCTCAAACCGAAGCCGACACAAGAAGAAATCGACGAAGAAAGCAGACGTATGCGCCAGCTCCGCATCAGCGTTGAGCTGGCGCTCGGCGTAATTGCCCAGGGACACTTGAACTACGAGCAGGCAGTCGAATTGCTGCAAGCCACGCGCCGTTGTGCGCTCGAGCTGTTCCCAGGGAAAGAACGTGCCTTCGATCTGATCATCCAGCCGCGCTTCCGCCGTCTGATGAACGAAATCTACCGGGTGCAGTAGTCGCAGCACTCTTCTCTGGCCTAGCCGAACTGATACCGCAGCCAGAGCAGATAGAGTGCGAAGGCAAAGCCCACGGCAGTTTTATACTCGCGGTTGCGCAGGTAGTTCTGCCAGGAAAACCGCCCTTTGGTGATTTCGACGAGCCGCAAACGGGGCCAGAATCGCGGCACCCGCGCCGCATAGGCGGCAAACTGCTCTCCGTAGCGCTGGCGCAGCTCCTGTTCTTCCTGCCGCATCACCGCCGGATAGAACAGCGCAAAGTAGCAGGCCAGCAGTACCGACACCCACACGGAAGCCGAAGCCACAGCAAAGCCCGCCGCCAAAAGCGCACTGCCCAGATAGAGCGGATTGCGCGTGCAGGCATAAGGACCGGTCGTGGCCAGTGCCTCGTGTTTGCGCAGATGACCGGCCGCGGCGGCTCGCAGCAGCAGACCAAACAGTCCAACCACAAAGCCCAATCGCAACGTTTGCTGCGTCGGCTGCGAGATCCACAGACAGGTCAATGCCAGCGGATAGCCCGCACGCACGCGCCAGCGTGCCAGGCTGTGTCTTGTCGCGCTCACAAGTGCAACCCCAGACGGCGCTCCACCGCCGCAACCACGTCGTCCACCGTGATGGCGAGCATCGCTGCCGAGTAGTGCTTTTCGCGTCGATAATTGGTCTCGTCCGGCCGCGCCTTGCGGACCACGATGTCGGCAGCAGAAAAAGGTCCGTTGCGCGCTGGGTCGGTTGGCCCGTACAGTCCAACGACAGGCACTCCGAGCGCCACGGCGAGATGCAACGGGCCGCTGTCGCCACTCACCAAGAATTTCGCGCCAGCGATCAACGCTACCAACTCCGGAAGTTCCAGTGGAAACCAGATGGGTCCGTCGGCGTCCGCGGCTCGCTGCACCGCTTCTGCCAGGCTGCGCTCACCCGGTCCGGCGTTCACTACACCCCGGCAGCCTGCCAATGCCGGCAAAGCGACCAGCCGGCGATGCAGTTCCCCGTAGCGTTCCGCCGGCCAGCATTTCGAACGCCAGCCGCCGCCCGGGCTGAGCACGAAATACTTCTTCACGCCATGTGCCGCCAGTTGCTGGCGAACCCGATGCTGTGCTTCTGCGGTCACCTGGATCGGAAAACAGCATGACCCCGCGTGTGCACCTGCTGCAATGGCCAGCTCCAGATTCTGCTCGACCACGTGGCGCGCACGTGGTTCGACGCGCTGCGTGTAGAAAATCGCCGCACCGCGCTCGCGGGCTGCGCTGGGGGCAAAGCCGATGCACTGCGCTGCGCCAGCTACCCTGGCCAGCAGGGCCGACTTGTAAAGCCCCTGAAAATCTATCGCCAGGTCGTAACGGCGCCGGCGCAGTCGTCCTACTGTTGTGCAAACGCTGCGCCACGACCGCGTGGCGACTTCCACTACTGCGTTCAGATCCGGGTTGCCGGCGAGTAGCGGGGCCCAGCGTATCTCGACCAGCCAGTCGATTTCCGCCGTGGGGAACGCTGCACGCAAAGCATGCACCGCCGGCAGCGTGTGCACCACATCGCCCAGCGAGCTGAGCCGCACAATCAGAATGCGCGGCTCAGCCATGGTTCCCTTCCCGCAGCCGCGTCAGCAATTCCCGGGTCGAATGCCGCTTCGGGTCTCCTACAATCGCGATCCGGATGCCGAGCCGGCGTGCTGTCTCCCGCTCGGGCACCGTGGTCGGCGTATAGTCGGTGCCTTTGGCGTGGACATCGGGTCGAAGCACTTCCAGCAAAAACTCCACATTGGGTGCGTCGAATACCGTGACGTAGTCCACCGCCGCCACTGCAGCCACCAGAGTGGCTCGCGCCTGCTCATCGAGCAGTGGGCGTCCCGGCCCTTTCAGGGCCCGCGCGCTTGCGTCGGAGTTGACGGCCACCACCAGCACGTCTCCTTCGGCCCGTGCCCCGGAGAGATAGCGCACATGCCCCACGTGCAGCAAGTCGAACACGCCGTTGGCCAGCACAATTCGTGCACCACGGGCACGATGTTCTGCCAGCCGCTGCTGGAGCTGCTCGAGCGAAAGGATCTTTCCGCGGGTATCCATCAGGAGGTGCGTGCTGCGGTGGCCTCGCTGCGAATCGCGGCCAGCAGTTCGGCACGACTGACCGTGGCTGTGCCGCGTTTCATCACTACAATGCCGCCGGCATAGTTGGCCAGCACGGCAGCTTCATAAGGCGTGGCGCCTGCGGCCAGCGCCACCGTGAAGACAGCAATCACCGTATCTCCGGCGCCCGTGACGTCTTTGGCTTCGTCGGAGCCGTAGATGGGAATGGGGCGCGGTGGCCGACCGCGTTCGAACACTACCATGCCATCGCGTCCCCGCGTGACCACCAACGCTGCCAGACCCATCCGCCGCAAGGTGCGGGCGCCGAGCGTGAACAGCCGCTGTTCGTCGGTTCCAATGCGCGTGTGGTAGAGCGCTTCGAGCTCTGGTTCGTTCGGAGTCGCGGCGTAGACACCTGCACGGGCATAGTCGAGCAGCGCGTGGCGCGAGTCGAGCGTAACCAACTTGCCGCGCAACCGCCGCACCAGGGCTGGTGTGGCCACACCGAACCCATAATCGGCCACCAGCACCGCACGCGCTGCTGCTGCTTCCCGCTGCAGACGTTGCTGCAGCCCGACGCGCACCCGCGCATCCGGAATCCCCTCCGGCTCGCGGTCTACGCGGAGCACCTGCTGACGTGCAGAATGCGTCCAACCAGCCAGAAACCGTGTCTTGACCGGAGTGGTCCAACCCCGCACGCGAAGAATCGAGCGCGTGGGCACGCCGCAGCGGCGGAAGTGCTCCAGCAAAGCGTGGCCAGCCTCGTCGTCCCCCACCAGGCTGACGGGAACGACCGCTGCGCCCAGCGCGACCAGGTTGTTGGCCGCGTTCGCGGCGCCGCCCGGCACCAGTTCCCGCTTCCGGTGTCGCAAGATCAGCACGGGCGCTTCGCGCGAAACTCGGCTGATTTCACCGAAAACGTATTCGTCGGCAACAAAATCGCCGAGCACTACCACGCGTTGCTGCGGGAATTGCTCGACCAACTCGACCAGGCGGCCCAGATCTGCACTCACCGACGGCCCTCCAGAATGACGTCGACGGCCTCGGCCAGATCGGCCACCACCGCTTCAGGCGGCTTGGGCCAGCCCGAACGATTCCATTCGTACTCTCCGCGACCGTAGCCGGTCAGCACCAGGATGCCCTGGGCACCGACGCGATGCGCCATCTCTACATCGGCGTAGCGGTCGCTCACCACCCAGGAGCCGGCCAGCCGGAGGCGGTGTTCGCGTGCGGCGCGCTCCAGCATGCCTGGCTTCGGTTTCCGGCATTCGCAGTTGGAAGCCAGGTTGTGCGGGCAGTAGTAGACCGCATCGATCCGCGCGCCCTGGGCCGCCAGCTCGCGCACCATCTGTTCGTTGATCTGTTGCACCAGAGTTTCCGGAAAGAATCCGCGCGCCACGCCCGACTGATTCGTCACTACGACGACCGGAAAGCCAGCCTGGTTCAGCCGCCGGATGGCCTCGGCGGCAAACGGAAAGATGTGAAACCGACTCGGATGGTTCATATAGCCCATCTCTTCGGCAATCGTGCCGTCGCGATCCAGGAAAACGGCCGGGCACAGGACATCGGCCTCAGTCACAGCGATGCACTCCTCTTTCGATCCACTGCGCCGCCGCAGCCAGCACAGCGTCCACGGAGATGCGCGTCATACAACGGTGGTCAATCGGACAATGGCGCAGAAAACATGGACTGCATGGAACCGGTTCGCGTACCAGTGTCCAGCGCGTGGTGACCGGAGCAGTGCCTCCCGGATCGGTGGGCCCGAAGATGGCCACTACTGGCACTCCCACCGCCGCCGCAACATGCATCGCGCCGGAATCATTTCCGATGAACAACTGACAGGTAGCCAGCAGGGCGGGCAGTTCTTCGATTTGCGTCTGGCCGGCCAGCAGGATGGGGCGCGCGCGCATCGCCGTCGTAATTCGTTCTGCCACCTCGCGCTCCGTGGGAGCGCCGAACAGTATCACATCGGCGTCAAAGCGAGCAATCAAGCGGTCGGCCAGCGCTGCGTAGCGTTCCACCGGCCAGCATTTGGCCGAGCCGTACGCCGCTCCCGGCGCGATGGCCACGCGCAGCGGCGCATCGCTGCGTGCGCCGCTGCGGCGAAGTTTCTGCTCGGCTTGTTCCCTGGCCTCGGGGTCTACGCGCAATCGAATCTCCTCGATGCACGGGAGCTCGTCCAGCAGGCCAGCGCGGCGCAAAAGCTCCAGATAATAGAACCGTTCGTGGGCGGGAATTTCTCCGGCACGTGGCACAGGTATGGCCTGAGTCAACAGCCAGCTCCGCCCGTCGCGGGCATATCCGATTCGCTCACGAATCCCGGCGCGCCAGGCGAGCCAGGCAGCCTGGAACGCGTTCTGCAGCAGAATGGCCAGATCGAAGCGTTCTGCGCGGAGTTCCTGCGCCAGCCTTTCCAACCCGCGCCAACCGCGGTGGCGCCCGTCGTAGTCGAACATCAGCAGCCGATCGGCCAACCCCTGTCCGCGGTACAAGCCGGCTACCCAGGGCCGTGCCAGGATGGCGATCTCCGCCTGGGGGAACTGTGCTCGTAGCGCCGTCAGCGCGGGCAGCGAGAGCAGCGCATCGCCAACCCAATTTGTTGCGCGCACCAGTAGCTTCACTGCGAGCGGCTCCGTTTCATCTCGACAATGGCGTCCAGCACTTCCCAGAATTTCTCCGCATCGGCGATGCGCAGCGCAATCCGACAGAAATAGACCGGCAGGCGCGTGAAATACACCTCGCGCAGGTTGTGGATATCTTTTTCCGTAGTGATCAGGGCTTCCGCGTTGACGGCCAGCGCTGCCTGTTCGATCCGCTGGGCGTCGCGCGACGTGTACCGATGATGGTCGCGAAAAGTCAGCTCGCCCACCAGCTCCATCCCCCAACGTCGAACATCTTCGAAAAACGCTTGTGGATTGCCGATGCCGCAGAAGGCGAACACGCGCCGGCCGAACCAGTCGGCCGCACCCGCTTCGACAGCGCTGTGCGGGCTGGGAACGACTTTCTCCAGCTCCGTGCGCGCGTAGAAGATGGGGGCGTCGGTAAAGCGGCGCACCACCGCTTCGATGGCTGGGGCGTGCTCGCTGCGCGTGATGACGACCACATCCGCACGCCTCAGGGCTGTTTTGGGCTCGCGCCGGCGGCCGACCGGGAGCAATCCGGCGCCGAACGGATCGAGCGCGTCGATCAGCACAAGGTCCACATCGCGTGCCAAAGCCAGATGCTGAAAACCGTCGTCGAGGACAAAACAGTTGACGCCGCCGCGGGACAGTTCGCGACCTTTCCGGTAGCGATTGGCACCGATACCCAACAGCACGCGGTCACCCAGTCGTTCGCGCAGCAGTTCCGCTTCGTCACTGGTGCCGCCGTAGCCGCGATAACCGCGCATCAGGATGCCCACGCGATTGCCAGCGTCGGCCAGCCCTTCAGCCAGCCAAGCAACCAAAGGCGTCTTGCCGGTACCCCCGAGGGTCAGATTCCCCACGCTGATGACGATGCCCTCCAGTCGCTGAACGCGAAAGATTCCCTGGCGGTAGAACCAGGCGCGCATCCGCATGACCGCTCCGTAACCCCAGGCGAGCGGATGCAGCAATGCGCGCAGCGGGCTCCAATTCATCGTCCCACCGCCTGCGCGTCCAAGATGTCCGTGATCACCTTCAGTGCCCGCGTCGTCGCACCGCGGTTCCGTTCCAGCAATGCGCGTGCGGCCTTCCCCAATTGCTCGCGCCGCGCTCCATCCGCCAGCAATTCCGCCCACACGCGTCCGAGCTGGGCTGCGTTGCCTACGCACAGCGCGGCCTGCTCCTGCAGGAATGCATCGGCAACGGCACGAAAATTGTTCATGTGAGGACCAAAGATGGGGACCCGCTCGAACCAGGCCGGCTCCAGAAGGTTGTGTCCCCCGGCGGGCACCAGCGAGCCTCCGATGAAAACGGCGTCGGCCAAGCGATAAAGCGTCGCCAGTTCACCCATCGAATCGAGCAACAGTACTTCGGCGGTGTGGTCGAGCGTCGCGTCTGCTCCGAGCTGGCTGCGGCGCAGCACCACGTGTCCGCGGTGCGCCGCCAGCTCTTCGGCAACAGCAAATCGTTCCGGTTTGCGCGGGGCAAGGACAAGCAGAGCTTGCGGCCATTGCCGGCGCACCTGTTCGAAGGCTTCCAGCACCGCCTCTTCCTCTCCGGCCACCACGCTGCCCGCCACCAGCAGTGGCTGCCTTGGCCGCTGTGTGAGCTGTTGTTCGAGCCATTCGACAAACGCTGGCGGCGGAGGCGGCTCGAAATCGAATTTCAGATTTCCAGACACTTGCACGCGTTCACTGGGCGCACCCAGCCGGCGCAGCCGCTCCGCGTCATCTTCGCTCTGCATCAGGTAGAGTGTGCCATCCTCCAGCACGCGCTGGTAGAACGTGCGCAGCGGCGGGCACCAGCGCGCCAGTCGCAACGCACGCGCCAGTGAGCGTTCCGAAATCCGCCCGTTCACAAATACCACGGGCACGGCTGCCCGCCGCGCCTGCCGGAGAAAATTCGGCCAGAGCTCTGTCTCCAGAATGACGACCAGGTCCGGACGCAAGGCGCCAAAGACGCGCCGAACGACCCAGGTCCAGTCCAGCGGAAAATAGAAAATGCCATCGGCAAACGTGCAGCGCTGCCGGGCGAGCTCCTGCGCGGTGCGCGTGGTAGTGGAAATCAGCAGGCGATGGCCGGCATACCGTCCCCGCAGGACTCGCGCCAACGGCAATCCGGCCAGCAGTTCCCCGACGGAAACCGCGTGCACCCAGATCGTTCCACGCGGCTGCGTGGAGTCGGTGCAAAGCTCGCGCGGCAGAAAACCAAAGCGCTCGCGCAGACTGTGCAGATACTTACCCTCGCGCAATCCTCGAACCAGAAAGTAGGGCGCAAGCAGCGTCAGTGCAGCGGCAGTGAGCAGGCTGTAGAAAAAGTGCATCCGATGGTGTCCCGGGCCATCGTGCCCTGGAGCCTCAGGTATTATAGAGGTGTCGTGCGCGACAGGCACGGGCAACCCGTATGCGGTGTCGGCATCTGAGTGTGCGCATGGCGACAAACGCCCACCTCGCCATCGGCTTGCTGGGTCTGTTCGGCTTCAGCATGATGTCGCAGTCCGGCGCACCTGTACGGGACTCCCACCAGGGCGTCACCGTTACCGCCGATCCCTACACCGATGCACAGCGCTCGCGCGATCGCTTCGGCAAAAAGCATCCTCATCAGGTAGGCCTGCTGGCCATCGAAGTTACGATTCGCAACGAAAATGCCCAGCCGGTGCGCATCGCACTCGACCAGATTCGTTTGGTGCTCGACCTGGGCGAAGGTCCCCGGCAACGCCTAGCGCCGCTGAGTCTGGAAGAAACTACGCTCGCGCTGTTGCAGAGGCGTCCGGAGACGCAGCGTCGTCCGTTCCCCGTACCCGGCCGCATTCCGACCTCGCCGCGGGGCAAAGACTGGGAACAGATGGAACGTCTGCTGCAATCGCTGTGGCTGGAAATGGACATCATCCCGCCCAGTGCCACCGTACAAGGTTTTCTTTTCTTCGACCTGCAGGGACGATTCCAACTGCTCGAACGAGCCAGCCTGTACTTTCCGGAATTGTATTTTCTCCGTGATGGCCGTCCGCTGCTGTTCTTCGAGGTGCACTTCGGCCGACCCGGAGCCTGAGCCAAACCACGGTGACGGGACGGGCTGCACGAACCGAGCTTGGGCGGTTTGCTGGAAGCAGAGCGCTCGGCTAGAATCCGGCAACGACTGAGGACGCGCACGATGGCGCTTCTCGAGGAACTGAATCCGGCCCAGCGGGAGGCCGTGCTGACCACCGAAGGTCCTGTGCTGGTGCTGGCCGGGGCGGGCAGTGGCAAAACGCGGGTGATCACCTATCGCGTCGCCTGGCTGATCGAACAAGGCGTGCCGCCGGAAGCGATTCTGGCCGTTACGTTCACCAACAAAGCCGCCGACGAGATGCGCGAACGCATCCTGCGGCTGGCGCCGCGCAGTTCCGGTGAACCCTGGGTGAGCACATTCCACGCGTTCTGTGCGCGCCTGCTGCGGCGGCATGCCCTGCAGCTCCACCTGCGCGCCGATTTCCCCATCTACGATGAAGACGATCAGTTGAGCGCTGTCCGGCTGGCGCTGGAAGCACTCGGCCTGGCCGAACGTGAGTATCCACCACGCAGCGTGCTCGCCCGGATCAGCCACGCCAAGAACCACCTCTGCACACCCGATCAGCTCGAGCAGATAGCCCGCGACGGCTGGGAGCGCAATCTGGCCCGCCTTTTTGCTCGCTATCAGCAGATTCTGCATCAGGCCGGCGCACTCGACTTCGACGATTTGCTGCTCCGGGCCCTGGAACTGCTCGACGACCATGCCGAAATTCGCACACGCTGGCAGCAGCGTTTCCGCTACATCCACGTGGATGAATACCAGGACACGAACCGGCCGCAATACGAATTGTTGGTGCGGCTCGCGGCCTCCCACCGCAACCTCTGCGTCGTAGGCGACGAGGACCAGGCTATCTATAGCTGGCGAGGCGCCACCGTACGGAATATCCTGAACTTTGCCCATGACTTTCCCGGCGCGCGCGTAATCCGGCTGGAAGAAAACTATCGCTCCACCCAAACCATCCTCGACGCTGCGACGGCGGTGGTCGCCCACAATCACCATCGGCTGGGCAAATCCCTGGTGGCCACGTGCGCCGGTGGCCAGCCGCTTCGCTTCTACCAGGCAGAAGACGCCGCAGCGGAGGCGGAGTTTGTCGCGACCGAAATTGCACGGCTGGCCGAAGCCAACACGCAGCCCAGCGTCGCGGTACTGTATCGAACGAACGCGCAATCCCGCGCCCTGGAAGAAGCGCTGCGGCTGCGCGGCCTGCGCTACCGCGTCGTGGGTGGTTTCAGCTTCTTCCGCCGCGCCGAAATTCGCGATGCACTCGCCTATCTCCGCCTGGTCATGAATCCCGCTGACGATGTGGCGCTGCTGCGCATCATCAATACCCCGCCGCGTGGCATCGGGGCGGGAACCCTGCAGCGGCTTCGACAGAAGGCTGCCGAGCAGGGCGGGGCGCTCTGGGAGGCTGTCGTCGCCCTGAGCGAAGACACTGCCGGAAGCCGCCCGAACGCTGCTCTGGCCGGATTTCGTGCTCTGATCGAAGGATTGCGCGAGGAGTTCACGACCCTGCCCCCCGCCGAATTCCTCCGCCAGGTGCTCGACCGCAGCGGCTACTTCGATGTGCTCGCGCAGCAGCGCACGCCGGAGGATCGTTCTCGGGCCGAAAACTTGCGCGAATTGGTGAATGCACTGGCTGAAGCTACCGAACGCGGTGAAACCCTGGAAAGCTTCCTGGACCACGTCGCGCTGATGAGCGATGCGGACGAATACGATCCCGAAGCACCGATTTCTCTGATGACACTGCATGCCGCGAAAGGGTTGGAGTTCGATCACGTCTTTCTAGTGGGCCTGGAAGAAGGCCTGTTTCCGCACGCTCGTTCGACCGACTCCGAGGAAGGGCTGGAAGAGGAGCGGAGGCTTTGCTATGTGGGGATGACCCGCGCGCGGCAGACGCTCACACTGACCTGCGCAGCCTATCGACGCGGCTACGGCAGCTCAGGCTGGCAGGCTACCGTCCCTTCACGATTCTTGCGCGAAATTCCTCCTGCGCTGCTGGAAACCGTCGCTGGCTCGTTGAGCGAAGCTGGTGAGACGCGCCGCTATGCCTCGGACCCGGAATTGGATGAGTATGCCCTGTTGCGACGCACGCGGCGCTCCGACCGTGTCCGCCCAACCCGCGGACCGCGCCGCACGGCCGGATCGAACTTAATCGGATTGCGTGTGCGCCATCCCAGCTACGGCATCGGTACCATCATCGCCATCGAAGGCGAAGGGGAAGACAGAAAAATCACGGTCCACTTCCTCGACTACGGAACCAAAAAACTCGTCGAACGCTATGCACAGCTCGAACGAGCTTGACCGAACGGGAATTCGGGTTGCACTGGCTGCCACGTACAGGATAGAGTTTGGCCGATTTTTTGCATCCACGCGGGTGGCACCGGACCGTTCCAAGGGGGTAGCGTGGCTTCGCAACTTTTCCGGACGAAAAATATCGACCAGTTGCTTGCGGAAGCGGAAATGCCGGAGCGGCGGCTGAAAAAAACTCTGGGCGTGTGGAGCCTGACCGCGCTCGGCATCGGGGCCGTGATCGGCACCGGCATCTTCATCCTGACCGGCACGGCTGCTGCCGGCGAGCAGGTACTGTATCCTTCGTTTCTGAAAGCACCGTTGCTCGACGTGCTGCTGCACGGCTCCGACGCCGTCGGGGTGAGCGGCCGGCCTGGCGCGGGCCCCGCCATTGCGCTGTCCTTTCTGCTCGTCGCGATCGTCTGCGGATTCGCCGCACTGTGCTATGCCGAGTTGGCTTCGATGATCCCTATTGCCGGCAGTGCCTACACCTACACTTATGCCACTTTGGGCGAGCTGGTCGCCTGGATCATTGGCTGGGATTTGATTCTGGAATACGCCGTCTCCAACATGGCCGTCGCGGTGGGTTTTTCCGCCTATCTGAACAGCCTGTTGCAGAGCTTCGGGATTCACGTGCCGGCCGCGTTGATCAACCCAGCCTACACACCGGCCACGGGCTGGGCGCCGCATTTCAACCTCCCGGGGTTCGTCATCGTGATGCTGCTGACGGTGCTGCTGGTCTGGGGCGTGCGGGAATCGGCTGGTGCAAACACCTTCATGGTGCTCGTCAAAGTCGGCGCGATTCTGATCTTTGTCTTTGCAGCCGCCGAATACATCCAGCCGACGAACTGGCGTCCCTTTATGCCGAATGGCTGGCAGGGCGTGCTGACCGGTGGCGCGATTGTGTTTTTTACTTACATTGGCTTCGATTCCGTTTCCACCGCTGCCGAGGAAACCCGCAATCCAAAACGCGATCTACCACTGGGCATAATTTTCACGCTACTGATTTGTGCGGTTCTGTACGTCTCGGTGGCGGTCGTGCTGACTGGCATCCGTCGCTGGGACGAGATGGTCGGCGACGCGGCGCCGGTGGCCAACGCGCTGGCGGCACTCGGGCTGCACGATCTGCAGCGTGTGGTCACTATCGGCGCACTGACCGGCATGATCAGCTCGCTGCTGGTCTATCAATACGGCCAGACGCGTATCTGGTACGCCATGTCGCGCGACGGGCTGTTGCCCCGGTCGTTCTCCCGCGTGCATCCGCGCTTCCGCACTCCGCACATCTCCACCTGGGTCGCCGGTTTCGTGGTAGGCATCCCAGCGGGCGTGCTCGATATCGGCACGCTGGCCGACCTGTCCAGCATCGGCACGCTGTTCGCCTTCGTACTCGTCTCGATTGCTGTGCTTATCCTGCGTCGCACCCAACCGGACCGGCCCCGCGGCTTTCGGGTGCCCCTCGTTTGGATCTTCGCGCCGCTTTCGGTGGGGTCCTGCCTGTTCCTGATGATGGGTCTGCCGGTAGAAAACTGGTTGCGGCTATTCGTCTGGCTGGCCATTGGCCTGGCCATCTATTTCCTCTACAGCCGGCACCGCAGCCATCTTCGCTCGGGGGCTGGCGCGAACTGAGGACACCGGCGGCGCGCCACGAGTGGACACATCGCCCTAGCCGATGACCACGCTTGCCCAACGCATCGCTCGCTGGCCTAAGGCCGAACTCCATCTGCATCTGGAAGGTTCGATTCGTCCGGCTACGCTCCGCGAGCTTGCGGCTCGCCATCGCCAACCCCTGAAGGCAGAAACCGTCGCCGCACTGTACCGCTACCGCAACTTTCGCGGCTTCCTGAAAGCATTCAAGCGGATCACTGCGCTGCTTCGAACACCGGATGATTACGCCCTGATTACGCAGCGGCTCATCGAAGAATTGCTCGCACAGAACGTGATCTACGCTGAAGTGATCGTCTCGGCCGGCGTCATGCTCTGGCGAAAGCAGGATGTAGAAGCGAACTTTTCCGCCATCTGCGAGGCGGCTCGGACGGCTGAACGAAGGGGGCTGCGGTTGGCCTGGTCGTTCGATGCTGTTCGTCAGTTCGGCCTCGCGCACATCTGGAGTGTCGCCCGGCTGGCGGCGCGGCTCCGTCCACACGGTGTGGTGGCCTTCGGGGTCGGTGGCGATGAGACAGCGTTGCCCACGCGCGCCCTACAGCCTGTCTACGAGTTCGTCGCTGCTCACGGTCTGCACCGGCTGATTCACGCCGGCGAAATCGGTCCGCCGCGCGCGGTGCGCGAAGCAGTGGAATTGCTCGGCTGCGAACGCATCGGCCACGGCCTTGCTGTGCTGCGCGATCCGCATCTACCGGCGCTGCTCATCGAACGCGGCACCGTGCTCGAGCTCTGCCCTACCAGCAACCTGCGCACGGGCGCACTGGCGCGGCAAATTCGTCGTTCGAATGTAGGACTCCGCGACCATCCGCTTCCACGATTCTTCCGCGCCGGCATCCCCGTCGTGCTCGCCACGGACGACCCGGCGCTGTTCGACACCACTCTGGTCCGGGAGTATGAACTGGCGGCTCGACTGGGGCTCACGGCCGGGGAGTTGCGTCGGCTGGCCACGATGAGTTTTCGTGCGGCATTCCTGCCGGAGCGCGCCCGTCGGACGATGCTCCGTCGCTTGCGAGCCATTCGTTGAGCCATCGCCGTGATATACTGGCGACGATGAAAGCACACATTTGGGTCACGTTGAAGCCTACCGTACTCGATCCTCAGGGCCAGACCATTCAGCATGCCCTCGTCTCGCTCGGCTACGACAATGTCCGCGACGTCCGCCAGGGCAAATTCTTCGAGCTCGAACTGAACGGCACCTCCCGCGAGGAAGCCCAGCAGCAAATCGAGCGGATTGCCCGCGACGTGCTGGCCAATCCTGTTCTCGAGGAATTCCGTTACGAAATTCTGGACTAGTCCGTCGCTGCGGGATGCACTACCGCCAGCCGCTGCCGATACAAGTCCGATGCACGGTGCAATCCGAACAGCGCCGGTGAAAACTCACCTCGGAAGAGGAGTCCACGCATAATGCCCTCGAGGGTTGGTCACGCCCGCCCGAGTGTGCAATCAGGCAAAACAGTCTGCGCGACGCCGGCCCACCCGGCGCACTCAGTTGTGCTAATCTGAAGCCGATGCGTGCACCGCCCCGGTCCGCCGTTGCGCCCGAGGGGGCTGCACCGGTTGGTTCGCCCCAGGCACCCGAGTCGGTAGCTTGCACCCGCTCCACTCACCTGGGAAGGAAGGTTGTACGATGTGCGGAATTGTCGGCTACATTGGCCCGAAAAAAGTAGTCCCGCTGATTCTGGATGGTCTGCGGCGGCTCGAGTATCGCGGCTATGATTCCGCAGGCATTGCCGTCGTCACTCAGAACGGCAAGCTCGAGATCCGGCGTGCTTCTGGAAAGCTGCGGAACCTGGAAGAGACGATCCGATTGTCGCCCCTCGACGGCATCTATGGGATCGGCCACACGCGCTGGGCCACCCACGGCCGCCCCACAGAAGAAAACGCCCACCCCCACCGGGATTGCCACGGCAACGTCGTCGTCGTCCACAACGGCATCATCGAAAACTATCTGGAGCTGAAAAAACAACTCAGCGAAGAGGGGCACCGGTTCATCACCGAAACCGACACGGAAGTCATCGCCCACCTGGTCGAAAAGTACTCCAACGGGATTCCGCTCGAAGAAGCTGTGCGCCGCGCCGTGCAGCAGCTTCGGGGAGTCTACGCGCTGGCCATTCTCTCCACGCGCGACCCGAACAAAATCGTGGCGGCGCGGATGGGCCCACCGGCGGTGATTGGCCTCGGACAGGATGAGTACTTCGTCGCCAGCGATATTCCCGCCGTGCTCTATCACACTCGCGACGTTTTTTTCCTGGCGGATGGCGACCTAGCGGTGATTACACCCCAGGGCGTCCGCCTGCTCGACTTCGAAGGGCGGGCGATCCAGCGCCCGGTCCAACACATCACCTGGGATCCCATCCTGGCTGAAAAGGGCGGCTTCAAACATTTCATGCAGAAGGAAATTTTCGAACAGCCGCGCGCGGTGCGCGACACTTTGCTCGGCCGCATCTCGCTGGAAACTGGCAGGATTTTCCTGGACGAGATGAACATCACCGACGAAGAGTTTCGTAACTTCCGCGACATCAAAATTGTCGCTTGCGGCACGAGCTGGCACGCCGCCCTGGCAGGCAAATTCATGATCGAACGTCTGGCGGAAGTGCCCGTGGAGGTGGATTACGGCAGCGAGTTCCGCTACCGCGACCCCATCGTGGGTCCCCAGACCCTCACGATTCTGATCAGCCAATCTGGCGAAACGGCCGATACGCTGGCCGCGCAACGCGAGGCGAAGCAGAAGGGTTCGAAAACCCTGGCCATCTGCAACGTAGTCGGTTCGATGATGACTCGCGAAGCCTCTGGGACGATCTACACCCACGCCGGTCCCGAGATCGGCGTGGCCTCTACGAAGGCCTTCACTGCGCAACTGACTGCGCTGGCGCTTGTCGCGCTCTATCTGGCCCGCGTCCGCGGCGTCGGCACGGAAGAACAGGCTCGCACGCTGCTGCGCGAGTTGACCCGGCTTCCGCAAAAGCTGGAGTCCATCCTGCAGCGCGACGAAGAAATCGAAGACCTGGCTCGCCAGCTATTTCGTCACACGGATTTCTTGTATCTGGGCCGCGGCATCCATTACCCGATTGCTCTGGAAGGCGCTTTGAAGCTGAAGGAAATCTCTTACATCCACGCCGAAGGCTATCCAGCCGGCGAAATGAAGCACGGGCCAAACGCTCTGATTGACGAAAATCTACCCGTGGTCGTGCTGGCCACCCGGGATGAGGCTGACCCGGCCTCCCTGCTCCGCTACGAGAAGACGGTCTCCAACATCAAGGAAGTCAAATCGCGTGACGGCATCGTCATCTCGGTAATCACCGAAGGTGATCGGTCGGCCCGTGAGGCTTCTGACCACGTGATCGAGATCCCGCCGGCTCCCGAGTTGCTGCTGCCGATTCTGGAAGTTGTGCCTCTGCAACTGCTCGCCTACCACATCGCCGTGCGCCGTGGCTGCGATGTGGATCAGCCACGCAACCTGGCCAAGTCGGTCACCGTCGAATAGACGCGGTGCGAGCACATTGGCCGGATCGGACGAGTGGAATAGAATCATCGTGTGAGGACTCTGCTCCATCGCTGTAGAAGAATCGGGCGGCTGTGCGGAACTGTCTGGCTGCTGCTCGGCGCGATCGTCCTTGTTGCCACGCAGGGACCCGCCGCCCGGCTCGATCGCGTCTCCATCCAAGGCACCGACCGTTACACTCCGGAGCAAATCCTGCAGGCAGCAGGACTCACTCTCGGACAGCTTGTGACCCATGAGGCCTTGCAGGAAGCGGCAGACCGACTGGCGCAGCTCGGTCTGTTCCGCGAAGTGCGCTACCGGTTCACCAGTGTCGGCGAAGCCATCCACCTCGAGTGGCAGTTGGTCGAAGCACCCACCCTGCCGGTGCTGTTCGACAATTTCCCCTGGTTGACCGATGAAGAGTTGCTAGCAGCCATTCGTGCGCAACTCCCGCTGTTCAGCGGCACCGCGCCGGAAACCGGGACGCTGGTCGAGCAAATCCAGCGCATCCTGGAACAGGAATTGGCTAGGGTCGGCGTGTCGGCACGCGTCGAGGCCGAAGTGATGCCGCGCATCGTCGAAGACGGCGTGCTGCTTCGCTTCCGCGCCGAGGGACCCTCACTGAATGTGCAGGACGTCCAGTGGGGACATTCGCTGGCGGCGCAGGCCCCGCGGCTGCGTGAGTTTCGTGGCGATATTGTCGGCCGCCCGTTCTCCCGCTACCGGCTCCTGTTGTTTGCCCACGACCACATCCTGCCCATCTATCTGGCCGCTGGCCATTTGCAGGCGAACATCGGCACCCCGCAGGCGCGTTTCGCGGGTGACCCGAATCGCCCGTTACCGAATCAAGTGGTCGTCATCGTGCCCATCGAACCGGGCCCGTTGTATCGGCTGCAGGAGGTTACCTGGTCCGGAAACACAGCCCTGCGCACGGAGGAGCTGAAAACCTTCCTGGATCTGCAACCGGGGCAGATTGCCGATGGGATGCGGCTGCGCGCCGGTTGGGAACGCATCCGCAACGAATATGCGCGCCAGGGCTATTTGGACGCCGTCGTCCGCCCCGAGCCCGTCTTCGATGCCGCTGCACAGACGGTACGTTACCAGGTGCACATCACCGAGGGGCCACAGTACCGGTTCGCTCAGCTCGTGCTCACCGGTCTCTCGGTGCGTGCCGAACAGCTCGTGCAGCAAGCCTGGAAACTCCGGCCCGGTGCTGTGCTGGACCGGATTTACTTCGACACATTCCTGGAAACCCTGCGCACGCGTCGGCAGCAAATCTTCGGCGACTACGTGGTGCACTATCAGCAGGTGGGCAGTTATCTGCGCAAAAACGAAGCGACGCACACGGTGGATGTGTTGATCGACTTCAAATAGCGCGAGCCTGTTCTGTCGCCGTCCACTACTCGTGCTCCTGCGCTATAATCCACAACGATGAGTGCATCTTCTTCCGTACCGCAAAGACTCGTAGAGAAGCAGCAACGGTTGCTCGCTGCGTTGGCGCAACTGGATTCTGTCATCGTCGCGTTTTCCGGCGGTGCCGATTCGGCCTATCTAGCTTGGGCGGCGCACCGCGTGCTGGGCGCACGCGCTCTGGCCGTGACCGCGCTTTCTCCCAGTTTTTCCACCTACGATCGCGAACAGGCAGAAGCCTTCGTGCGCGAAGTCGGCCTGCACCACCGCTGGATCGCGACCAATGAACTGACCAACCCGCGCTATGTCGCCAACGATGCCGATCGCTGCTTTCACTGCAAGGATGAACTGTTCCGGGTTTTGGGACGGCTGGCTGTCGAACAGGGCTACGCGGCTGTGGCGTACGGCATCAATGCCGATGACACGCGCGACTTCCGTCCGGGCCATCGTGCTGCACGCGAACACCGTGTGCTCGCACCCCTGCTGGACGCTGGCCTGACCAAATCCGAAATCCGCGAGCTTTCCCGCGCGGCCGGCCTGCGCACCTGGAATCGGCCCGCCTCGGCCTGCCTGGCATCGCGGGTTCCCTACGGCACGCCCGTGACGCCCGAAGTGCTGGCTCGTGTGGAACAAGCAGAAGCTGCCCTGCGGGCACTCGGCTTCCATCAGTTCCGCGTCCGTTACCACGACGCGCTTGCGCGGATCGAAATAGCCGCGGAAGAATTGCCCCGCGCGTTCGATCCCACTACGGCACGGCTGATCTGCGAACGTGTCAAGCAGGCTGGCTTCACCTTCGTCACCCTCGACCTCGAAGGCTACCGCCAGGGCTCATTGAACGTTCTGCTGAAATCATGAATGCTCCGCTTGCTGACGTCTTGCCGCTGGCTGATGCGGCGACTTGCGGTTCGGCTACGGATCGCGGAAACCGGCGGCCTGCCATTTCGACAGCACGTCGCGAACGAGCGCAGAGACACAGGCATTGACTTCGCGGAAGTAGCGTTCCGCCTTGGCCTGGTCGAAATCGGTCGGATTGCCGGTGCCAGCCTGATACAGCCCAATCGAGGATGGTGCCGGGGTAGCTTGCCAAGAAGCCGGAGGTGGATTGGGCGTCGAGCTGACCTGCGGAAGTAGCTCGCGTCGCACCAGTTTCGGGTTGATGGCCTGAATGAACGCGGTTTCATTTTCCCCGGCGTGCCCACCCGGGTTGCCGAATACCCGCTGGGTCACATCGGCACAGGAAGACCACCAATTGATCACCAGCGTGTTCACACCTGTTTCGATCGAAAACTGCCGAGCGACATCCATCAACACAGAGGTCTGCGGGCCGCCGTGGCCGTTCACAATCAGAACGTTCCGGAACCGGTTGCGCTGCAGGCTGTCGAGCACAGCGCGGAGATACGAAGCATAGACCGCTTCGGGAATGTGCGTGGCTCCCGGATACGGTGCCATGCTGCCGGTCACCCCATAGGGAATGTGCGGAGCAATCAGCGCGTTGATGGCCGGATCGGCGGCAATCGCTTCGGCAATTTTCACCGGAGCCAGGTTGTCGGCACCGTTGTTCACCACGCCGTGAGGCTCCAGCGTGCCGGTCGTCAGGATGACAGTTTGAATCTTTTCCGGGACGAGCGCTTGGAACTCCCTCCAATTCAGCTCGTCCATCCAGCGCGACGACGGCGTCTGTGCCCCACACGGAATCGCAGGGAAACAGAACAGAACTGCACAAAGCAGAGCATGTGTACGGCTCATGGCCACCTCCATCGGTCGCCCGGATTCTATCAAGACGCTGAACCATCCGGACGCACCGCAACTCGATTTTCGGACTAAGCGCTCCAGGAAGGACCCCGACTGTTGCTAGACAACCGCTGGCAGGTTCACGTCGAGGGGATGGCGGCTCTGGTGCGAGCGACTTCGGCAGCGGCCAGGATCGTGTTCACGTGGATCCGCACCGTGTCTTCCAGCCGCCGCGCATAGCCACCTGCAAGCGTAATGGCCACCGGAATGCCCTGCCGGCAGGCATACTCGAAGACTAGCGCATCGCGCCGCTTCAGTCCTTCGATGGTCAGGCTGAGACCGCCGAGCTGATCTTCGCGGTAGGGATCGGCGCCGCCGACATAGAACAGCAAATCGGGATGGAACGCGTGCAGGGCCCTGGCCAGGTGTTGCTCCAGAATCGCCAGGTAGTCTGCGTCGCCGATGCGATCGGGCAGATGCACGTCCATGGTAGAGGGTGGTTTGGGCATCGGGTAATTGTTGGCCTGGTGGATCGAAAACGTGAACACGTCGCCATCGCCGCCGAAGATTTCGGCGGTGCCGTTGCCCTGATGCACATCCGTGTCTACGACCATGGCCGTACGGATTGCGCTGTCTTTCTGCAGTCGCCGGATGGCCACGGCCACATCGTGAATCATGCAAAAACCTTCGCCATGCTCGGGAAACGCGTGATGGAATCCGCCGCTGAGGTTGGCGGCGAAGCCTTCGGCCAGCGCCAGTTGCCCGGCCCGAATCGTTCCACCGGCGGCCAGCCAGAACGCAGCGCGAGTAGCTTCCGAGAAAGGAATCTCCATGCGCAACTGCTCGAGCGGACTGAGCGTGCCCGTGCGCAGCTTGCGCACATACTCCTGCGAGTGCACCAAAAGGATGTCGTCGTCTGAGGCTGGCTCAGGCACAACGAAATCCTCCGGTGCGGCCAGCCCCTCGTTCAGCAGGGTTTCGCGAATCAAGCGATACTTCTGCGAAGGGAATACATGCGGGCCGAAATGCAGGTCGTAGCCATCGTGATAAACAATCCGAAACGGAAGTTTGCCTTTGCGCATCGCACTGTAGCCTACCAAAAATCGCGGGAGAGACAACCCCGCTGTGCGTTGCTGCGAGCTGAGGCGCGACGGTGAGCCTGCGTTCGGACAAGAGACGTCGGGCCCGTCAAAGCCGCACGAACAGTTCGGCCATCTGCTCGAAAATCGCGTGGAGCCGGGTTAGATGGGCATCCACCTGCTGTTCCAGGTCAGCAGAGATGTTTCCGTAAGCACGCAGCCCGGGCGAGTGAACATCTTCGATATCGGAGAGAATTTTCGTCAGCAGGGACAGTACTGCCTGACGGCGCACAACGACCGCGCTCGATAACCCCGCGCGACTGCACTGTGGCTGATTTCCTTCCGGGAGCGCTGCAAAAGCTCGCGAAGCTGATTCTGCAGCGACGGCGGGAGCTCGCCACGGATACGATTCATCAATCCTGAAGGTCGGCTGAGCCAGCGTTCCACTTCATCGCAGATCATTTCCGCCTGCTGCATGAGCACGGAAACAACGCGACGATGATTTTCCGAAAGTTTCGGTTCCATCTGCTGCGGCATGGGAGCACCCGGCTCGTTCACCGGGGAGCGCGGTACAGAATCACCCGGACCTTCTCCAGGGTAATCAGCCCGCCGCCGACCATCTGGTCGAGTTGCGGCAACAGCTTCTCGATGCGATCTTCGCTTTCCACCACTTCGATCACGATGGGCAGGTCCTGAGACAACCGCAGAATCTTGTCGGTATGGATGCGGCTGGCGGAGCCAAAGCCTGCCACCCCCCGCAACACGGTCGCCCCGGAAAATCCCTCGCGACGAAGCAACTCAACGATGGCTTCGTACAGCGGTCGGCCGTGCCATTTGTCGGATTCCCCGATGTGAATCCGCATCAATAGGCGTTCGCCTTCGAATCGTTCGTGTTGCACGCGGCCTCCCTCACAGGGTGCTGAAAACGCTCAGGGGATCTGACGATGTCGCATGGAATTCCGCAACTCCTCTGTATCTGTATCTTTGGCGATCTGCTCGCGGCCAGTTCCAGGAGTCGGCTAGAGCAGGTCAGCCAGCTTGATGCCAAACATCACGGCAACGACTCCCCCGAGGACACTAGCCAGCACGTACAGGCTCGTCTGGAGCCACTCTGCCTGTTCGAGCAGGCGCACGGTTTCCCAGCCGAAAGCGGAAAATGTGGTGAACGCTCCGAAGAAGCCCAGCAGGAGTCCAACGCGCCATTCCGGTGGCACCCACAAATGCTGAAAACAGTAGCGCGCGAACACGCCCATCAGAAAACAGCCCAGCAGGTTCACTACCATTGTTCCGGCAGGAAAACCGGAGCCAACACGGTGTTGCACAAACCCTTGCAGCGCATACCGGGCCAACGTGCCCGCAGCGCCGAACAAAATCAGCAGCAGGATTTGCAAAGTCGTTTCCCGTTTCCGCTGCCTGCGTAACAAAAAACTCCTGGTTGCCACGCGGCAGCCAGGAGCTATCAGTCCTCCGACGGGACGGTTCCGGCGAGCCCCATCGCCTAAAATTGTATTTTTTCAGTATATCCACAGACGTCGCCTGTGCGCAAGGCGGGTCAATCACCGTGCTTTCCACGGACAGACTCCCAGCCTTCGTGCAGCATCAGCGGCACCATGGCCAATGCGGCCACCGGGTCGGCCCACCACCAGCCGCGCCAGGCGTTCAACGCAAGACCCAGCAGCAGCGCAAACGAGAGATATGCGCAAAGCCAAGTCTCCATCGCTTCAGCGGCCAGCGCACGACTACCCATCGCGGTTGCCACACGCCGTTTCGACCTCGCCAGCAGGGGCATCACGAACAGAGAAACTGCCGCCAGCACAATCCCCACCTCGCTTTCCTCCGGGGCATGGTGCATCTGGAGGTCCCGCACCGATTCCACGGTCACATAGGCGGCTAACGCAAAGAACGTTCCGCCAACGATGCGCAGCGCGCGCGATTCGGCCAGCGATTCAAAATCGCCTCGCTGCCGCAACCGCCAGAGCAGAACCACACCGGCCGTCGTTTCAATCACGCTGTCGAACCCGAAACCGACCAGCGCGATGCTTCCGGCCAGCCAGCCGGCCACGAGCGCGATGAAGGCTTCAGCAGAGTTCCACGCAATGGTCAGATATTCCAGGCGAATTGCGCGCCGGCGCAACTCCTCGGTTGAAAGCAAGTTCTCTACGGAAAGCGCAGACACGGACGTTTCGGCGTTTCAGGGACTGTCCACCAGCAGGACTTCCCTTCCCGCCCTCGGCTGGGCGAAAACGTTGCAACCAGGAACGGTCTTCGCCTGCCTCGATTGTGGATCGACTAACTTTCGCGTTCCAGGATGAAATCAGGCACTGCCAGCAGGGCGCGACCGTACTCCGATCCCGCCCAGCCGGCGATGCAGGCCTTGGCACGAGCCGCGAATTCTTCGGCCAGGTGCCGAGTGCGGTCGAGCGCACCGGATTCTCGAACGAGTGCGGTGATCTGTTCCGGGCGAACGCTGTGAAATCCTTTCTCCGCCAGCACGGCAGCGATCAGCGGTTGCGCATGGGGCACGCCGTCCTGCATGGCGTAGATCAGCGGCAGCGTGACTTTGCCTTCCTTCAAATCGCTCAGTACCGGCTTGCCCAACTGTTCCGGCTGCGCAGTAAAATCCAGCAGGTCGTCCACAAGCTGGAATGCCATGCCTGCGTAACGGCCGTAATCGGCCAGGGCCTGTTCCACGGTCGCATCGGCATGACCGAGAACGGCCCCGAGTCGGGTGCAGCCACTGAATAGACAAGCCGTCTTGCGGTAATTCAGGTCGAGTGCTTCGGCTTCGGTCAAATCCATCCGGCCCAGCTTGGACCATTGCAGCAGCTCGCCTTCGACCATGTTCTGAGTCAACTCGATAAGAATATCGAGGATGCGGAAATTGCGCTCGGCCAGTGCCAAGCGAAAAGCCTGCATGTACAGCCAATCGCCAGCCAGCACGCTAATGTGGTTGCCCCAGCGGTGATTCGCCGAAGGACGACCGCGGCGCAGGTCAGCGCCGTCAATAACGTCGTCATGGATCAGGGTAGCGGTGTGGATCAATTCGACGACGGCGCCCAGGCGGATCGCGCTCGGCCCGCGGGCTCCGCAGAAGCCAGCCGAAAGCAACACCAGCGCTGGCCGCAACCGCTTGCCACCGCCGCCCAGCAGATAGGTGATGATTTCCGCGACCGGTTCGATGGCCGAGCGGTTTTCAGCGAAGAGCTGCTCTTCGACGCGCCTCAGGTCTTCGCGCACTAGCTCGAACAGCTCTCTTGCGGTCACCAGGTGAATGGATGCCTCCCCTCAACCACGCGAGTCCGTCAGGCGGCCGGAGCGCAGTCGAAATAAGCGCTCAAAATTTGCCGTGGTCGCAGCGGAAAACTCCGCAAGGTCTAAGTTTCTCACACTTGCCAAGGCCCGCGCCACCTCCACCACACGGGCCGGCTCGTTGCGCTGCCCGCGGAAGCCTTCCGGAGGCAGAAACGGCGCATCCGTCTCGACCAGCAGCGTTTCGAGCGGCAAAGCGCGGGCGATTTCACGCAACGCATCTGCCTTCCGGTAGGTAATGTTACCGGCAAAGGAAATCAGAAAACCCATCTCCACCGCGCGCCGGGCAGCTTCCCAAGTGCCGCTGAAGCAGTGCAGGATACCGCCCAAGCCCGACGTGCGCCACTCCTGCTCGAGAATTTCCAACGTGTCCGACCAAGCCTCGCGGCAATGGATAATGACCGGCAAGCGGGCACGGCGGGCCACACCGAGCAGCTCACGAAACAGCCGCTGCTGTGCATCGTGCGGAGCATAGTCACGGTAATAATCCAGACCGATTTCGCCGAAGCCAATCACTCGCGGATGCTGGGCCAGCTCGAGCAGTCGGTCCAGATGCTCCGGTCGCGCGAGCCGGGTTTGCTGCGGGTGAATGCCAACGGTGGCGAACACCCAGTCGTGCTGCTCGGCAAACGGGATGGCCGCATCGAGTCGCTCCGGCCCGGCGGCACTTCCAATCGCAAGGATGGCGACCACCCCGGCAGCCCGGGCGCGAGCCAACACGGCCTCGCGGTCGGCCGCAAAGTCGGGCCATTCCAGATGCGCATGCGAATCGACCACTCCGATGGGAGACGATGCACTCATCCAACTCTTCAGGACCGTGCCCAACTCGTGCGCCGGCAGGCGCCCGGCGCACCGTGTCTACTTCAGCCGGCTGCCGTTCGGCACTGGTTCGGTGAAGGTGGCCAGCACCGGTTTGCCTTCCGGGCCGACCGTCGCGGCGATGATCATTCCATTCGATTCCACCCCGCGCAGTTTGCGCGGCTGCAGATTGGTCACCACGATGACTTTCCGGCCGATGAGCGTTTCCGGGGCGTACACCTCGGCGATGCCGGCGACCACCTGTCGCACTTCGTCGCCGATGTCCACCATCACCTTGAGCAGTTTGTCTGCGTTGGGCACCCGTTCCGCCGATTTGATCTCGCCCACACGCATCTCCACCTTGGCAAAATCTTCGATGGTGATCATTTTCTTCGATTTCTCCTTGGACGCGGTTTCTGCCACCGCTGTGACCGGCTGGCCGGCACCCTCCGCAAGAATCTGTTGTTCGAGCGCTTCGATGCGGTCGAGCGCTGCGTCTTTTTCTACGCGCGGGAAGACGGCTTCGGCGGGTCCCACCGGAGTACCCGGCCGCAGTTCACCCCAGACCAGATCGTCCAACCGCAGGTTGTCGAGCGTGCTCGTCTGTCCGAGTTGCTGCCAGAGCTTGCTGGTCGCTCCGGGCAGCACCGGATGGGCTAGCGCCACGACAATGCGCAACGCTTCGGCAGCCGTGTAGAGAATTGCGGAGAGCTCGTCACGTTTTTCTTCGACTTCGGCGAGAGCCCACGGCTGCGCTTCGACCAGATACTTGTTCACTTGCGCGACGAGTCCCCAGATGACTTCTAGTGCACGATGGAACTCGTACCGGAGGTAGCTCGCGTTCGCCTGCTCGATGGTGCGCATCGCGGCATCAGCCACGGCTGCCTCGCGGCGGCCCGCGGCTGTAGCGGCGGGAACTTCACCACCGAAGTAGCGCTCCAGCATCGCCAGCGTGCGCGTGGCCAGATTGCCGAGATCGTTGGCCAGGTCGGCATTGTAGCGGGTGACGAGCGCTTCGTGACTGAAATTGCCATCCTGGCCGAAGGGGATGTCGCGCAGCAGGTAGTAGCGCAGCGCATCGGCACCCAGCGTGCGGGCGATCGGCTCCGCGTAGGCGATGTTCCCCTTCGACTTGCTCATCTTCTGCTGCTCGAACAGCAACCAGCCGTGCGCAAACACCTGTCGGGGCAGCGGTTCTTCCGCCGCCATCAGAAATGCTGGCCAGTACACGGCGTGGAAGCGGATGATTTCCTTGCCAATCAAGTGCAAATCGGCGGGCCAGAATCTTTCCCACTGCAGCTCGTCATCGCCGTAGCCGACACCGCTCATGTAGCCCATCAGCGCGTCGTACCAGACGTAGACGACCTGCTCGGGGTCTTCCGGCCAGGGAATGCCCCATTTCACTGTTTTGCGACTGACCGAGATGTCCCGCAGGCCGCTACGAACGAAGCTGACGACCTCGTTGCGACGGAAATCCGGCTGCACAAATTCCGGATGTGCCTCGTAGTGTTCGAGAAGTCGTTGCTGGAAAGCGGAGAGCTTGAAAAAATAGTTTTCTTCGGAAACCAGCTCTGCCGGGCGACCGCAAAGCGGACAATCGGCAGGCTCGGTCGAATCGGTCACATAGAGGTTGTCGTGCACGCAGTAGCGTCCCTGGTAGCGGCCCTTGTAGATGTAGCCGGCATCCCGTGTTTTCAGCAGGATGCGGTGCACGGCGCGCTGGTGCTCGGCTGCCGTGGTGCGGATGAAGTGTGTGTAGGCGATGCCCAATTCGCGCCACAGGGCCTGAAACACCGCAACATTGCGGTCCACATGCTCGCGTGGGGAAACACCCGCGCGCGCCGCCGCCCGCGCGATATTCTCGCCGTGCTCATCCGTCCCGGTCAGGAACGCCACTTCCTCCCCGCACATGCGCCGAAAGCGCGCAATCGTATCACAGACAATCGTGGAATACGCTGAGCCCACGTGGGGCCGCGCATTGGCGTAGTAGAGTGGCGTCGTCAGATAGAACTTCCCCATGATTCCTTTCGCGCTGCCGGCGGCGGTGTCATTGCCGCGACTTCTCGAAACACAGCGTCGCTTCGACCATCACCTGCTTCAGGGGCAACCCCGTCTGCTCGGCAATGCGTCGGCAATCGTCAAATTCTGGAGCTACGTTCAGCACGCGACCATCCAGACGGGCTACTTTCATGCGCACGGTCCCGTGCGGGGTTTTTACCGCCACAAGTTCACGCTCCAGGCAGCGCCGCTGCATTTCATACCAGCGGACTCCAATCGTGGTGGTCTCGCGGAACAGCAACTCGATCATCGGTGCCACTGCAGCACGCGGGCACAGAACGGTGACCAGTTGTCCGGGCCGATTCTTTTTCATCAGCACCGGCGTGGCAAACACGTCCAGCGCGCCGGCAGCTAGCACCCGCTCGACGAAATAACCGTAAATCTGAGGATTCATGTCGTCGAGGTTGGTCTCGAGCACAGCGATGGTTTCCTCCCCGACGGGTGTTCCCGCAGCCACTGGCTCCGGCAGCGTTTCCCCTAGAAACAAACGCAGCACGTTGGGCTGCTCGGCCAGTTCCCAGGAACCGGCGCCGTAGCCGACGGCCTCGATGCGCATCGGCGGCAGCGGACCGAATTGAGTGGCCAGCGTGGCCGCGATGGCCGCGCCGGTCGGCGTGGTCAGTTCGCGGTCGATCCCCGTGGAGTATGTGGCCGCCCCCTTCAGCAATTCTGCAGCGGCGGGTGCAGGAACGGGAAGTGTGCCGTGCGCGGTCTGGGCGCGTCCGCCTCCGACGTTCACCGGCGAGCAGGCAAATGTCTCGATGCCCACGAGCTCGAATCCGATGCAGGCGCCGACGATGTCAATGATCGCGTCGACGGCTCCGACTTCGTGAAAATGTACGCGCTCGATCGGGACGCTGTGGATACGTGCCTCGGCTGCGCCCAGCCGCTCGAAAATTCGCCGCGCGCGCTCGGCCACGCGAGGCGGCAGTTCCGCCGCAGCGATGATTTCGAGAATCTGTCGCAAGTGGCGATGGCTTTTCTGTTCCTCGACGGCGACCTTCACCTGAGTCGCCGCCAGTGCCCCCCGCTTCACTTTTTCGGCGGAAATCTTCCAGCCCGCCAGCGGCAGCTTGCGCAGTCCGGCCTCGATTTGTGCGAGCGGGACGCCGGCATCCACCAGAGCGCCAAGCGTCATATCGCCACTGATGCCGGAAAAGCAATCGAAATAAGCGATTCTCATCCCCCACCCTGCACAATCTGCGGCAGCAGCTCGCCGGTACGTCCGCGCAGCGAGAGGGGCACCCGGTCACTCAGCTCGGTCGGTTCTAGATTGATCTCCACTACCCGCGCACCGGCTTCGAGTGCACATTGAGGAATTTGTGCTGCCGGATAGACTACCGAGGACGTCCCGAGCACCAGACAAACCTCAGCACTGCGCGCCGCCGCGAAGGCTGTTTCGAGCACATCGGCCGGCAACGGCTCACCGAACCAGACGACGCCGGGCCGGAACAGGGCTCCACATCGGCCACAACGCGGCGGCAGCACCGGAAGTGGTGCGGTCAGATTCCGTTCCTGCCGGCCACAGCCGATGCACCGCAGCAGCCAGATGTCTCCATGCAAGCGCCAGACGCGCCGGCTGCCTGCGCGCTCGTGCAGTCCGTCCACGTTCTGCGTGAACAGCGCGAATCCTTCGCCCAGTCGCTGTTCCAGCTCCACCAGTGCATAGTGGCCCGGGTTTGGCTGCGTCTGCGCAATTCGCTGTCGCCTCCAGTCGTACCATTCCCAGACCAATCTCGGGTCGCGGGCAAATGCTTCCGGCGTGGCGAGCGTCTCCGGGCGAAACTGCCGCCACAAGCCACCTGCACCGCGGAACGTAGGCACACCACTTTCGGCACTGAAACCTGCGCCCGTCAGCACCACCACGCGGCGAGCTTCGGCGAGCCAGCGACGTGCCAGGGCAATGCCCTCCGGCAGAGTCCGCGCTTTCATATTCAGACGAGTGATAGTAGTCGCCGCTTCTGGCAGTGTCAATTCGCCCTTTGGCTCTATTCGAAAAACGGCGCGCACCGTATAATCCAGACTTCGCTGTCCGCGGCCGCCCGGTGCACGGCAACACAGCGCGTGTCGCTCCGGGATGCGTGGCTGCTCGAAAGCCGAATGTATCAGGTTCTCGAAAACCGAGTCCGCGAAACGCTGTCGCGTTTCCTGCAAGAGCGCTACGGCGTCCATGTGCACGTTGCCATCAGTCGTCCGCCGAAAACCGAACTCGGGGAGATGGCCACGCCCGTGTGTTTCGAGCTGGCGCGGCTGCTTCGCCGCTCGCCCCGTCCGTTGGCCGAGGAGATTGCTCCGTTGCTGCCTCCGATTCCGGGAATCGAACGCTGGACGGTGGCCGGTGGCGGCTACCTGAATGCGTATCTGGACCGCGCGGCGTTCTTCCGGGAGGCCGCGCTCGCCGGCACTGCGGCACCTTCGCCGACACCCGACGCACCCAAGATTATCGTCGAACACACGAACATCAACCCGAACAAAGCGGCGCATATCGGTCATCTGCGCAACGCCGTGCTGGGGGATACGTTCGTCCGGTTGCTCCGCCACACCGGGCATCGGGTCGAGGTGCAGAACTACATCGACAATACCGGCGTGCAGGTGGCCGATGTCGTCGTCGGCTTCCTCCATTTGGAAAAGAAACAAGTCGAGGACGTCCGGCGGCTCGCGATCCAGCCAAAGTTCGATTTCTACTGCTGGGACCTCTATGCCCGCGTCACCCAGTTTTTCGAAGAAGACCCGGCGCGGATCGAGCTGCGCAATCAGACTCTGAAAGCCATTGAAGAAGGGCACGGCACCGAAGCCGAGCTGGCCGAGCTGATTGCTACGGCGATCGTCCGCTGTCATCTGCGCACGATGGAGCGGCTCGGCGTGGAGTACGACCTGTTGCCCCGGGAAAGCGAAATCCTGCGCCTGAAATTCTGGGATGCGGCCTTTGCCCTGCTGAAGCAGCGCGGTGCCGTCGTCTACGCCACCAGCGGCAAGAATGCCGGCTGCTGGGTGATGCCGCTGGGCGACGCAGACGAATTCACGGCACCAGAAGCGAAAATCCTCGTGCGTTCCAACGGAACGGTGACCTATGTGGGCAAGGACATCGCCTACCAGCTCTGGAAATTCGGTCTGCTCGACCGCGACTTTGCCTATCGCCGCTTCCACACGCACCCGAGTGGCCACACGGTTTGGGTCACGGCGAGCGAAGCCGGCGAGCCGGATGCTCCCGCCTTTGGTCACGCCACGCAGGTTTTCAATGTGATTGATTCGCGCCAGTCGTACCTACAGAACATCGTCGTCGCCGGCCTGCGCGCACTGGGCTATCTCGAACAGGCGGACCGCTCGGTGCACTTCGCGTATGAAATGGTGGCGCTTTCGCCGCGCTGTGCCGAAGAGCTCGGGTACCCACTTTCGGACGAGGAGCGGCGCCGGGCCTATGTCGAAGTCAGTGGCCGCCGCGGCACTGGCGTCAAGGCCGACGATTTGCTCGACCGCCTCGAAGCGCGCGCTCGTGCGGAAGTCGATGCACGCCACCCGAACGACCCCGCTGAAGAACGAGCAGCACGTGCGCATGCCATTGCCGTCAGTGCGCTCCGCTACTACCTGTTGAAGTACACGCGCAACACGGTGGTCGCCTTCGACTTCAAAGATGCTCTCAGCTTCGAAGGGGAAACCGGACCCTACTGCCAGTACGCCATCGTCCGTGCTCGAAACATTTTTCGCAAATGGGCCGTGCAGCAGATGGAAACAGCCGAGGCCGCCGACGGGAGCCTGGAAATCTCGTTGACGCCGGAGCAGGCAGCGCGTTTCCTTGCCCCTCCCGAAGGAAACGAATTCTGGGAACTGGTCCTGCTGGCGGGCTCACTGGACGCAGCGGTACATGCTGCGGTTGCGGCGCAGGAACCGGCCTTTGTAGCCAAGTATGCGTTCCAACTGGCGCAGGCCTTCAACAACTTCTACCACCGACACCATATCCTCACCGAAGCCGATGCGGCTCGGCAGGCCTTTCTGCTGATGCTGACGTCGCTGGTGATGCAGCAACTCGAAGTGGCTCTCGCGCTGCTGGGCATCGAAGCGCCTGAGAAAATGTGAGCTGCTTTCCGTTCTGCTGCGCACTCACTGTACCGGCTGCAGTCTGCAACATGCCGCAACCCATACCGGCCCGAAGCAGCCGCCCGAGGAGGACGAGGAAAGACGAATTCAGCCTTCCGGAGCGTTGGGAGGCTTCGGCCCTACACGCTCGATGATGACGCGCTCGATCCTCACCGGCTGCAACGGCCGGTCGCGCGCATCTCGCGGTACCCGGGCAATCTGGCGCACCACCGACAGATTCGTGCAGTCGCCGAAAATCGTGTGCCGGTCATTCAGGTGCGGTGTGGGCACTTCGGTGATGAAGAACTGGCTTCCGTTCGTGTTGGGTCCGGAGTTCGCCATGGCCAGGCGTCCCGGCTCATCAAAGCGCAGGCGCGGATGGAATTCGTCTTCGAAGGGAAAACCTGGGCCTCCCGGACCGCCGGTGCCGTTGCCGAGAGGGTCGCCTCCCTGAATCATGAAGTTGGGAATCACGCGGTGAAAGGTCAACCCGTCGTAGAAGGGCTGACCGACGACCGGTTTGTTCGTTCGCGGGTCGATCCAGGTGATTTTTCCCAGGGCCAATCCAACGATTTTGCGCACCGTCACCGGCGCTTCCTGCTCATAGAGCCGGCAGGGGATTTCTCCCATGGACGTCTGGAAAATCATGTACAGGCCGGGTGGGCGTCCGGCTTCGTCCGGGGTGCGCTGGCGAACCTGTGCACCGCTTGGAGCCGGGGCGGAGGCTTGCTCGGCAGCCGGTGCGGCAGTTTCGGTGGCGGGCTTGCTGGCTTCTGGCACGGGGACCTCCGGGGCGGGCGCACGGCCAACCGTGAGATAGAAAACAGCTCCAACAACAGCGAGCACCACCAGCATGATGAAGACCACGCGATTCATCTTCGTTACCTCAGTCCATTCGGGAACTGCCCAGACCGTAGCATGCCGGCCGGAATCCGTACAGAGGAATTGCGTCTCGAAGCGCTCCAGGCCGACTAGCGTGCACGGAGCCGCTGGGCCACCTGCTCCGCCTGCTCGAGAACACGAAGCAGGTTGCCGCCGAGAATCTTTTCGATGTCGCGCTCGGAATAGCCACGACGGAGCAGCGCCTCGGTGAGTTTCGGCAGCATGGTGCAGTCGTCCATACCATCGGGCATGGTCGCTCCGTCGAAATCCGAACCGAGTCCGACGTGATCGACACCGGCTACCTTCACGGCGTGATCGATGTGATCGACGATCCGTTCCCAGCTCACGCGCGGCCATTGCCGACGGTACTCTTCAAAAATGCGTTCTCGTTCGGCGCGTTGCCGTTCCGGATCGTTCGGGAAGCGTTCACGGAGCTCCGCGATCCGCCGGTTGCGTTCCGCTTCGGTGGCCCGCTGCGCATCGCGCAGTTCCTGGCTCAGGAAGGCATCGACGAACGTAATCTGAATCACGCCGCCCTTGCGCGCCAGCGCCCGGATCATCTCGTCGGTCATGTTCCGGGGATGGTCGCACAGGGCGCGGCAGGAAGAATGCGAGGCAATCATCGGCGCCTCGCTGACGGCCAGAGCATCCCAGAACGTCTGATCCGAAACGTGGCTGATATCCACCAGCACGCCGAGCCGGTTCAGCTCGCGCACGACCTGCTTGCCGAAGTCGGTCAGTGGTCGGTTGTCGTCTTCGCCCGAGGACCCGGCCCAGTTCGTGCTGCGGCTGTGCGCCAACGTCAGATAGCGGACTCCGAGCTCGGCGTACGTTCGCAGCACCAGCAGGTCGTCGGCGATCATGTGGCCGCCTTCCATGCCCAGCAGCACCGCGATTTTGCCCTCGCGATGGATGCGGCGAACGTCCGCGGCTGTCGTCGCCAGCGCCAGCGCGTGCGGGTGGCGTTCGACCAGCGCGCGGGTCCAGGCAATCAACTGCAGTGCCCGCTTGACTGCTTCCGGACCGGTCACGGTCGCAGGAATGTAGATCGAGAGAAACGGTGCATCCAGGCCGCCTTCTCGCATCCGCGGGATATCCACGTGGCCCCAGTCAGGCGCATGCCGCTGGCCGAAGTCGAACTCCGTTTTGGAGAAATGGCTGTAGGGCACGTCCACATGGGTATCGACGACAATCGCCCGCTGGTGCAGTCGCCGGGCCCGCTCGGAAACGACAAATTCTTCCGCCGAACGGGCCAGCAGGGCTGCGCCGGTGGTCGTCAGACAAAACAGGACCCCGATGTAGAAATGACGCTTGGACACCGTATGCTCCTTCCTGAGCCTTGTCGGGTAATGGAGGTTCCTAATCTCGCCCCTGCGCTGGCAAGCACGCTCAACCGAACAGCCAGCCGAAGATGGCCTGCCGGATGGCGTCGCGATTCACTTCGCTGATCGATTCCACCAACGGAATGCCCTTCGGACATGCTTTGACGCAGTTCTGTGCGTTCGCGCAGTCGTGCACGCCGCCCGGCCCCATGACTGCATCGAGCCGCTCCCGTTTGTGCATCGCACCGGTCGGATGCAGGTTGAACAGCCGCACCTGATTGATGATCGCGGCACCGACAAAATCCGAACGTTCGTTCACCTGTGGGCAAACCTCCAGGCAGTTGCCGCAGGTGATGCAACGCGACAACGGATAGGCGCGCTGCTGCACCTCCGGGGCCATGCGCGGCCCTTCCCCAAGATGGTAGGTGCCGTCGATCGGCACCCAGGCCTTCATGCGCTTCAGATTTTCGAACATCCGGCTGCGATCCACGAACAAATCGCGCACTACCGGGAACTTGGTAAGGGGTTCGAGCCGGATGGGCTGCTCGAGCTGATCGACCAGGGCCGAGCAGGCCTGCCGTGCCTTGCCGTTGATGCGCATCGCACAGGCACCGCAGACCTCTTCCAGGCAGTTCGCATCGAAGGCCACGGGCGTAGTCACCTTGCCCTCGCGCGTGACAGGTCGCTCAGCGATTTCGCGCAGCAGAATGATCACGTTCATGAAGGGACGCCAGGTCAGCTCGAATTCTTCCCAGAAGGGCTTCTGATCCGGCGCCAGTTGCCGCTTGATGCGCACCAGAACGGTTTTCTTTTCAGCCATCGCCGTGTCCGCTATTTCACGTCGTAGCGCCGGGGACGCGGCGGAATCAACGACACGTCCACCGGATCGTACTCGAACCGGATGTTCCCGCAATCGTAGATGGCGCGCGTAGTTTTCAGCCAGTTCTGGTCATCACGTTCGGGGAATTCGGGCTTGTAGTGCGCGCCCCGCGATTCGTTCCGGCGCAACGCCCCGAGCGTGATCACCCGCGCCAGGATCAACATGTTGTAGAGTTCGCGGGCAAAGTTCAGGGTCTGATTCGACCACTTCGTACGGTCGGACAAATTGATGCGCCGATAGCGCTCGAGCAGCTCCTGCAGTTTCTGGTCGGTGCGCTCCAGGTTCTTGTTGTAGCGCACCACGGTAACGTGTTCGGTCATCCACTGCCCCATCTCTTTCCAGATTGTGATGGGGTTTTCGTTTCCTTCCTGCCGGAGCAGTCGCTCGTTGATTTCTTCCTGACGGCGCTGTTCACGTTCAAAGACCGAAGAGGGGACCGCGTCCACACCGCGCTCGAGATTCCGCGCATAGCGCACGGCCGCCGGACCGGCGAGCATCCCCCCAAAGATGCAGGAAACCAGTGAATTCGCGCCCAGCCGGTTGGCGCCGTGATAGTGGTAATCGCATTCGCCGGCGGCGTAGATACCCGGCACGTTGGTGGCCTGGTTTTCGTCGTCAATCCACAGCCCACCCATCGTGTAGTGCATCGCCGGAAACACTTTCATCGGCTGCTCGCGCGGGTCGACGCCCAGAAACTTTTCGTAGATTTCCAGAATCCCTTCCAGCTTGCGGTCGAGCAGTTCCCGGGGCAGGTGGGAGACGTCCAGATAAACCGCCGGTTGTCCTTCGACGCCCAGCTTCAACTCGAAAACCACTTTGTGGATGGCGCGCACGGCCACATCGCGTGGCACCAAGTTGCCGTACTTCGGATACCACTCTTCCAAAAAGTAGAATCGCTCGCTTTCCGGAATGGACTTCGGCGGCCGCGGGTCACCTGGCTGACGGGGCACCCAGACGCGCCCCCCTTCGCCGCGTGCCGATTCACTCATCAGCCGGAATTTGTCTTCGCCCGGAATCGCGGTGGGATGCACCTGAATGAATTCGCCGTTGGCGTAGTGCACGCCCTGCTGGAACAGGGCCGATTGCGCCGAGCCGGTACACACCACCGAATTCGTCGAGCGGCCAAAGATGGCGCCGATACCGCCGGTGCAGAAGATGGCTGCGTCTGCTGGAAAGGTGCGGACCTGCATGGACTTCAGGTCCATGGCGCAAATGCCGCGGCAGATGCCTTGATCGTCGAGCACGGCCGAAAGAAACGTCCAGCCTTCGAATTTGCGCACCTTCCCTTCGGCTTCGAAGCGCCGCACTTGCTCGTCGAGCGCGTAGAGCATCTGCTGGCCGGTCGTTGCTCCGGCAAATGCGGTGCGATGGTAGAGCGTTCCGCCGAACCGGCGGAAATCGAGCAGCCCTTCCGGCGTGCGGTTGAACGGCACTCCCATGCGGTCGAGCAAGTCAATGATGGCTGGTGCCGCCTCGCACATCGCCTTGACCAGCGGCTGATTGGCTAGGAAGTCGCCGCCGTAGATCGTGTCATCGAAGTGCTTCCAGGTGGAATCGCCTTCGCCCTTGGTGTTTTTGGCCGCGTTGATGCCGCCCTGCGCGCACACGGAATGGGACCTTCGCACAGGCACAATCGAGAACAGCTCGACGGGCACGCCGGCTTCGGCCACTTTGATGGTGGCCATCAGGCCGGCCAATCCGCCACCGACGACGATAATCTTTGGCTGCCTCATGGCCGTGGCAGGGTATAGAATTCAAACGGTTTCCAGTCGAAACGCACGGCCAGCACGATGGCCAGACCCACCGCAGTAAACGTCACACCCACCACCGCGCCGAACCAGGCCGCGCCGCGCTGGGCCCGTACGCTGGTCGCGATGCCCCACTTGCACAGGAAATTCCATATGCCGTTGCCCAGGTGGAACGATGTCGCCACAACGCCGACAATGTACAGCCAGAAGTACAGCGGGTCGCTCAGGGCTCGTTCCACGTCGGCGTAGGTGGATTTGCCCTGGGTGAGGAAGCGTTCGGTATAGACGTGCCAGCCGATGAACACAAACGCAATCAACCCGGTCCAGCGCTGCAACGTGTACATCCAGTTCGCCATCCAGGGATAGTCGAGCACGTTCGACTTCCCTTTCCACCACAGGTAGACTCCATAGCCACCGTGAAACAGAATCGGCAGCCAAATCAGCAGTGCTTCCAAGGGCACGCGCCAGGGAATCGTTTGCAGGCCGCGCGAAACTTCGTTGTACTTTTCTACACTGACCAAGGCATAGCTGTTCGACCAGAAATGTTCGACCAGGAAAGCGCCTATGGGAAAGATTCCGGTGAAGGAATGCAGCTTGCGCCAGAAAAACTCGCGGTGACTTGTTGAGGCTCCGTAGGCGGTCATCTCCTCTCCGCCGGTTACTCTCGCATCGAACAGCTATCTCGCTCCCCGCCGACTGCGGCTGCAAAGAGCTGGACCTCGGGCGAGGCTGCAGACAGCAACAGCGCAGTATAGGCGCTCGGCCGCATCTTTGCAACTGTTCGCGCGGTGGACAGCTCGGAGTATAATACGCACCGGCAACAGGGCGAGCAGGTGTGATGAGTAAACTGGCAGCGGAATTGACCCGCGCAGTGGAAGAACTGCTGCGAAGCGATGACCCGGTGGAAGTGGACACACTTCTCCCGCTCGCCGAACGCATTGCTGCTGGCTTCAACGTTCGAAAAGACGAAGTCGCCATTTTGCTGCTCGATCCACACTGCCGCGCCCTCCGCTTCCTGCTACCCCAGAAACTGCGCAACATCGGCACCATCCCGATGACGAGTACGACCGCGCTGGCTGTACGCACCGCCCGGGAGATGCGTCCGGAAGTGAACAACAACTTCGCTGCGGTGCGTCATGCCTCGGTGTTCGAGGCCGTACCCTTGCAGGAAAACGCCCTCACGGAACCGATCCAGAAAATCATGAGCGCGCCGATTGTGGCCGATGGTCGTGTGGTAGGTGTCGTGCAAATTTCGCGCAAAGGTAGCTCACCCAAAACGGCCGGGAGCGATTTCACCCCGAAAGACCTGAACGAACTGAAGGCCGTCGGTGCGGCGCTGGGGCCCTGTCTGAAACATCTCCAAGGACATTCCAAATGACGCAAAAAACCCGAAACCTGGTGCTGAGTGCGCTCGTTGTCGCGGGGGTACTCACATGGTGGTATGCGGAACGCGGCTTGGGGGAGACGACGATCACCCTGCTCGCCACCACCGACTTGCACGGCAACATCTATCCATTCGATTATCTGCGGAATGCTCCGGCCGAGCGCGGCCTGGCCAAGATCGCCACCCTAGTCCGCCAGATTCGTTCCGAACAAAAAAACGTGCTGCTACTCGACTGCGGCGACACGATCCAAGGCACGTCGCTCGCGTACTACGACGCCCGCAAGCAACCGGAACACCCGAACACCACCATTGCAGCCATGAACGCCCTCGGCTACGACGCCATGGCGGTCGGCAATCACGAATTCAACTTCGGACTGGACGTGCTCTGGAAAGCCAAACGGGAATCGCGGTTTCCCTGGCTGAGCGCTAACACCCGTCAGCAGTATGCTCCGGGCAGCGCAGGTTATTTCGCGCCTTACATCGTCAAGGAAGTCGGCAGCGTGCGCGTGGCCATTGTGGGCTTCACCACGCCCGGCATACCGCGCTGGGAGATGCCGGAAAACTACCGGGGATACGAGTTCGAGCCGATCGTTGCGGCGGCGCAGCGCGTCATCTCGTTGGTGCGCCCGCAGGCGGACCTGGTGGTCGCCATTCTCCACTCTGGACTGGGACGCGATCCCGTCACGGGCCGTCCCGTGAACGACACGCCGGAAGAAAATGTTGCTTGGGATCTGGCTGAACAGGTGCCCGACATCGATGTGATTCTGTTCGGGCATTCACATCAGGAATTGCCCGAACTGTTTGTCAAAGGTGTCTTGCTGGCCCAGGCACGGAACTGGGGCCAATCGTTGGCCCGTGTGGACGTCCAAATGAGCCGGTCCGTCACGGCCGCCTGGACGGTTACTCGCAAACATTCCACGACCATACCGGTCACCGAGTCCGTGCCTGCAGACCCGGAAATCCTGGCACTAGCCCGCCCCACACACGAGGCCACGCAGGCGTATCTGGACACTCCGATCGCCACCGCCACGGTCGCCTTGGAAGGAACCACGGCCCGCTACGAAGACCACCCGCTGGTGGACCAGATTCATCGTGTACAACTGGAGGCGGCAAAGGCCGACGTCAGTCTGGCCACGCTGTTCTACACCGGCCTGCGCATCGAGCCGGGGCCGGTCACCATCCGTCACATGGCCGGCCTGTATCTGTACGAAAATCACCTCTATGCCTTGGAGATGACCGGCGCACAACTGAAAGAAGCGCTCGAGCACGCTGCCGGTTTTTTCCCAGCCTGGCCACCGGAAGCCCCCGGGCGGCTTCGCCTGCCCGGCTACAACGCCGATCAAGCGGAAGGCGTCAGTTACGTGATGGATTTGAGCCGACCAGTGGGCGATCGCATCCGCGAGCTTCGTTTTCGCGGCGCACCTCTCGATCCAGCGCGCAAACTGCGCGTGGCCGTCAACCACTACCGCTATCATGGCGGCGGGCACTATGAGGTGTTTCGTGGGCTCCCGGTGGTGTGGAAGTCGGGTACCGAAATCCGAGAGCTGCTGATCGAACACGTCCGGCGCCAGGGCACGCTGCTTACCCAGGCCAACGGCAACTGGCGCCTGACGCCGCCCGAAGCGGCTACTGCCCTTCTGCAGCAGGCGCGCAGCCGGGCGACGGCTCCGACCAGTCAGGACAACCGGCTGCTTCCGTGGGCTCCGGTTGTCGCCAACGGCGTGTTCTCGTTGCTGCCCGAGCTTCACCGGGTGACAAAGTGATTGACAGCCGAAACCCTTCTTGCTACTTTTCGCGCGGTTCCAAATCAAATCGCGCGAAGCATGCGCTGGGAACGGGTAGCTGCGTAGGTCTGCACGTTCGATGGCTTTCGTCGCCAAGAAAATTTTTCTGACCAAGGGAGTCGGGAAACACCGCGAGCGGCTTTCCAGCTTCGAGCTGGCATTGCGGAACGCGGGCATTGCCGCCTGCAACATCGTTCGCGTCTCGTCCATTTTTCCGCCACACTGCAAGCTGATTTCACGCAGCGAAGGACTAAAGCATGTCAAGCCGGGCATGGTGGCGTTCACCGTGCTCAGTGAAAATTCCACCCGCGAACCGCACCGGCTCATTGCTGCCTCCATCGGGCTGGCCATTCCCGCAGACAAATCCATGTACGGCTACCTGAGCGAACATCATTCCTTCGGGGAAACCGAGGAAGTGGCCGGAGAATACGCCGAAGAGCTGGCGGCGGAGATGCTGGCCACCACATTGAACGTGGAATTCGATCCAGACCTTTCCTGGGACGAGAAGAAAGAGGTCTACCGGATCTCCAACAAAATTGTCCGGACAATGAACGTCACACAGTCCGCTGTCGGCGACAAGCGCGGACTGTGGACCACGGTGCTGGCAGCGGCCATCCTGCTCGGCGACGAAGATTAGCGCCCGCTGCCGTTACACCTGGACCAGCGCTCGCGCCGAGCGCCGCTTCCGACTCGCCTTCTTGTTCCGAAAATAGCCCAGCCGCTCGAGCACCGCGCCGGCCACCAAGGGCAGCGCGACCGTGGCATCTTCCAGCACTTCGGCAAATCGCCCGCCTTCGCTTTCCGGGACAAATTTGCCCCAGGAAACTGCTTCGGAATAGGTGCTGCCTGAAAGCCCGCCCCAGTAGACCGGTTCGGGGCAGATGCGCACGCCGTACCGGTAGCGCTTCAAGCCGACCTTTTCGTAGCCGCGGCGGGTGAGCAGCTCGGAATAGACCGTGAACTGCTGTGCCCAGTTTCGGGGCACGCCACCGCCGATGGTGAAGATGCCCAGTCGCTCGCTCTGGAACAACTTTTGGGCGAAGTGTTCGCAGTCGTCAAAGGCATCGAAGCGGAGCAGGGGGCGCCCTTCCCGCTGCCGAGCTTTTTGATGCAGCAGGAAATCCAGGCCCAGTTCGGAATCCGTGAAGGCTGGAGCGTAGACCGGCACGTTGTGCAAGTAGGCCGATTTCAGAATTCCCCGGCCTTTGGCCTCACGGGCCAGTACTTCGCCAATCTTCCAATGCAAACGCCAGCTCGAGACGACCTCTTCGGGATTCCAGGCATCGAGCACCCGTTGCGCGAGCGCTTCGACGTGATCCAGGTTCACTTCCGGTTCGATCGAATCGTAAACGCGGTTGTAACCGGCCCAGAACATTTCTTCGTCGGTCATTTTCTGCGGCTCATAGCGGAAGTGGGATCGTCCGGTGGCTTCCACCAGTCCGTGCGCCACCAGCGCCCCGGTTGAAACGATGGCGTGTACGATGCCGGAGTCGATCAGATCGCAGAAGATGAGTCCCATCTTCGCCACGGTCATTGCCCCGGAGAGCGTCATCACGACCAAGCAGGATTTGTCGCGCGCCATCGCCTCGAGCACGTCAGCGGCGTCACCCACCTGTCGTGCTGTGAAGGCCGTCTGCCCCATCGCCCGCACCAGATCGTCGAGCGAGTGAATCTTGGAAAGATCGAGCGGATAGATGGGGGTGAGCCGATCCCGCACCGGGTCATGCAGCATGCGTTCCGGCAGGTGATTTTTCTTTGCCATTCGCTTCCCTCGCAGGTAATGTAATTCCCTCGCAGCCTCCACCGAAGGCCAACAACGGAGGCCGCCGCAGAACACGTGGATCGCTCTCAATATATATCGGCCCTGACGATGCCGCGCAACAAATTCCGTCATGCTCGACCGGGCATTCCCTTCGGAGAATCACGCTGATGCTGCCGCTGCGCACCTACACGCTCGCGCCACCCGAAAACTTCGCTGCGCTTCCCGAAGAACATGCACGCTACGAAACCGCTCGCGCGGTGGTTCTCCCGGTTCCGCTGGAGCGCACGACCACCTACATGACCGGCACCCGGAACGGCCCAGCCGCGATTCTCGCCGCCAGCCGCAACCTGGAAACCTGGGACGAGGAACTGGGCTGCGAATCCTACGAACAGTTCGGCATCGCCACCCTGCCCGCTATGGAAACGCAGCACGGCACGCTGGAACAGGTACTGGCCGAACTGCACACCACGGCACGCGCCCTGCTCGAAGATGGCAAATTCCCTGTCGTGCTGGGCGGAGAACACTCGTTGACCGCCCCTCTGGTGGCAGCCGCTGCCAAAAAATTCAAAGACCTCAGCGTGCTGCAGATTGACGCACATGCCGACTTGCGCGAAGCCTACCAGGACAACCCGGCCAGCCACGCTTCGGTGATGCGCCGCGTAGTGGAAATTTGTCCGGCGGTGCAGGTCGGGATCCGTTCCCTTTCCGCCGAAGAAGTCAGGGCGATTCCCAAGCTGCCCACGAAAATTTATTGGGCAAAAGACATCGCACGCCAGCCCGTGGAAAAATGGATTCCGCGGGTCGTTCGGGATTTGAGCAAACATGTCTACCTGACCGTAGACCTGGACGGCTTCGACCCGGCCTACGTCCCGGCCACCGGCACACCCGAGCCGGGCGGGCTTGACTGGTATCAGGTGACTGCACTGATTCGCGCCGTGGCCCGGCGGCGGCGCATCGTGGCCATGGATGTGGTCGAGCTGCTGCCGCAGCCCGGCGATCACGCCTCAGACTTCCTAGCTGCCAAGCTGATCTACAAAACGCTAGGCTACATCTTCTGTAGCAAGTAAGCCGCCGCCGCGCGTGGAACCGCCCGAGCTCGTTTTCGGGTGTGCCCTGCGCGACTGGTACCGTCTGTCCCGGTGCCGATGTGGTAGGATGGAACCGGTAGATAAAGGGACGATACACAACCTTGAACCATCCGACCCTGCAAGTCATTCCGCTCGGCGGACTGGGCGAATTCGGCATGAACATGCTCGCCCTCCGCTACGGCGACGACATCCTGGTCATCGATGCTGGCCTGATGTTCCCTGAAGCCGAACTGTTGGGTGTGGACCTGGTCGTCCCCGACATCACCTATCTCAAGCAGAACCGTTCATACGTCCGCGCCATCCTGCTCACGCACGGGCACGAAGATCACGTCGGTGCGGTACCCTACCTTCTACCCGAGCTGAACGTGCCGATCTACGGCACGCAGTTCACCTTGGCGCTGCTCGGCAAAAAACTGGAAGAATTCGGCCTGACCGATCAGGCCACCCTGCACGAAGTCCTGCCGGGCCGGCGCATCGAGATCGGACCGTTCGAAGTCGAGTTCATCTACGTGACGCATAGCACGATCGACTGCGTTGCGCTGGCCATTCGCACGCCGCTGGGTGTGGTGATACACTCCGGCGACTTCAAAATGGATCCGACGCCGACGGATCTACAGCCGTTCGACCTGCATGCCTTCGCCAAGTACGGTCAGGAGGGCGTGCTGGCACTGCTCAGCGACAGCACGAACGTCGAACGGCCCGGATTTACTCCGTCCGAGCGCGCCGTCTGGCCGCGGATCGAAGAGCTCTGTCGTGTGGCGCCGCGGAAGGTGCTGGTTTCCTGCTTCGCTACGTCCATCCACCGCATTCAGCAGGTGATCGACATCGCGCACCTTCTCGGCCGCAAGATTGCTTTCGTCGGCCGCAGCATGGTGACGAACGTCGAGATTGCCCACAGCCTGGGCCGACTGCGCATCCCGGACGGCATGGTCGTGCGTCCGCAGGACCTGCGCAGCTTTGACCCGCGTCGGTTGGTTGTGCTCGTCAGTGGCAGCCAGGGCGAGCCGATGTCTGCGCTTTCCCGGGTCGCCGTGGACAACCACCGCACCCTCACCGTGGACGAACAGGATACGGTCATCCTGTCCTCGCGCATCATCCCGGGCAACGAAAAACAGATTTTCCGCATGATCGACCACATGTTCCGCCGCAACGCTTTGGTCTATTACGAAGACGGCGGCGGCAACCCCATCCACGTCTCCGGCCATGCCAGCCAGGAGGAGCTGAAACTGCTGCTGAACCTGGTGCGACCGAAATATTTCGTTCCGATCCACGGCGAATATCGCATGCTGTTCCGCCACGCCGCACTGGCCCATCAGGTGGGTTCCGTGGCCGATGGCATCTTCGTGCTGGAAAGTGGGCAGACGCTGGAATTCACCGAAGAAGGTGCCCGGAAAGGCGAACCGGTCACAGCCGGGCGAGTCTGCGTGGATGCCGGTTCGCTCGAAGAAATCGAGGAAATCGTCATCCGGGACCGCCGCCATCTGGCCGAAGACGGCGTGGTCGTGCCGATTATCGCTATCGACAAGCACACGGGTCGGCTGGAATCCCACCCGGAGATCGTTACCCGCGGCTTTCTCCCCTCCGAGGACGGCCGTGAAGTCGTGGATGGTGCGCGGCAGGTCGTTTTGCGCACGATCGAACAGTCCAACCTGGAGGAAAAAACCGACTGGTCCGTGATCAAAGAAAAGATCCGCACCGAGCTGAAGCGTTACTTGAACAAACAGACGTCGAAGCGCCCGCTGATTCTGCCGGTGATTCTGGAAATCTGAGCTGCGGGGGTCACAGGCACAGAGTGTTTCCTCATCCCGAGACAAGCCTTGCTCACCCCCGCAGTCCCGCCTGAACGCACCCGGTCATTTTTGGACAGATATTCTCTCGGCGCTTCCGCGGATAGAATCCGTCTATGGACGAAATCCTGTTGCGCGACTACAAACCATCCGATTTCGAATCGCTCTACCGCATCGACCAGGCCTGCTACCCGCCGGGCATCGCCTACACCCGACGCATGCTGCGCTGGTTTCTTTCCCAACCCGGTCGCATCTGCCTGGTGGCGGAATGGCACGGCGAGCCGGTCGGGTTCTTGGTGGCGATTGGCGAAGACACGATTGGTCACATTGTGACGATCGACGTGCTCGAACGCCATCGTCGTCGCGGTCTCGGCACCCGCCTGCTGGTCGAAGCCGAACGACGCATGGCGGCCGCCGGAGTCCGCACCATAGAGATGGAAACAGCAACCTCGAATCACGCTGCCGTTGCCTTCTGGAAGAAGCACGGCTATCGTACCAGCGGCGTGCTGCGCGGCTACTATCCCGACGGGCAAGACGCCTTCTGGATGCACAAGACGCTGGCCACCTGTATCGACTCTTGAGGACAGCGAGCCAGCTTCGGAATCCGCATGCGAGCCGGGGCGAAACCCGATGCCACTCTATCAAGCAATTTTGCTTGCACTCGTTCAGGCATTGACTGAGTTCCTGCCGATTTCGAGCACCGCCCACTTGTTCCTGGTCGGCTGGTTGTTCGGCTGGGGCGATTCCGGCCTGAGCTTTGCCATCGCGGTGCATGCTGGGTCCCTGCTCGGTGTACTGGCATATTTCAGTCGCACCTGGATCCGACTGTTCCGCGCTGTGCTGCGCCGGCCGTCACCGGAGCACGCCGAAGAAGCGGCTGCCGACCGAAAACTGTTCTGGCTGCTGGTGCTCGGGACGGTGCCCGCCGCGATCGCTGGCCTTCTGCTCGAAGAATATGTGGCTACGGTCTTTCGCAGTGAACGGCTGATGGCGGTAACACTGATCGGTTTCGGCCTGCTGCTCGGCTGGGCGGACCGAATCGGCCAGCGACGGCGCCCGATGCAGAATCTTGACGCCACCGACGCGTTCCTGATCGGCGTGGCGCAGGCAGTGGCGTTGGTGCCCGGAGTTTCCCGGTCTGGCTTCACCATCACCACCGGCCTGCTGCGCGGGCTGACCCGTGAAGCTGCGGCGCGGTTCACGTTTCTGCTTTCGACGCCGATCATCGCCGGCGCCACCCTTCTCCACGTCCTGGAATTGCGATACGCCTCGCCGAACCACGCCGAGCTCACCGCGCTGCTGGCCGGTGCCCTGGTTTCTGCGCTGGCCAGTTTTCTGGTCATCAAGTACTTTTTGCGCTTTTTGCAAACACAGTCGCTGAAAGTATTTGTCTATTACCGGATTGTATTTGGTATAGTGATCTTGCTGCTGAGTTTCCTCCAGACGGGCTCCGCGCGCTAGCGCCCGCGCGTCCCGCTCGCGGCACGCTTCTTCCCCTGCAGGCGGTGGAGTGTCTGGAATGGCTCCACCCACACGAAGGAGATACCTGTGCGCCTGTTCACCCCCACGGACAACCGCCGGATCAACGAGTTGGTGGGATTCCTCACCGTGACGCTGGCCGCGCTGGTCGCTCTGAGTCTGCTTTCCTACAATCCGCGCGACCCGGCCTTCAACGTTTCGACCGCAGGCGGCGCCCCGCGGAACTGGATCGGACCGCTCGGCGCCCATGGAGCCGACCTGTTGTTCCAACTGATGGGCTGGGGAGCGTTCCTGCTCCCTGTCGCCATGTTTCTGCTGGGCAAGCGTTGGTTCCGCAGCCAGCCGGTGGAAATGCCCGCGCTGAAGCTGTGCGGGTTCGCGCTGCTGTTGGCATCCCTGACCGCGGGCTGTGCCCTGCTTGATCTGCCGCGGGTGCGCGACGCATTGAACCCGGGCGGGCTGCTCGGCACGGTGCTCGCCGAAGCCCTGGTCGCACTGCTGAACCCTGTCGGAGCTTTCCTGGTGACCGCGACCAGTCTGCTCACGGCACTTTTCCTGACCACGCGCTTTTCGTTTTCCCTGGCAGCGAATTGGTTGCGCGGACCGGTGCAAAAGCTGGATGTCCTCGGTCACCTGCAGGCGCGCTGGCGGGCTCTGCGCGCCGAGCGCACGGCGCGGCAACTGCAGCAGCGGCTCGAACAGTTCCGCACGGCCGGCCGACCCCCTGCACCTCCCCAAGCAATCGCACCTCGGGAAGCAGAGAAAAAAACCGTGGTGCGGGAATCGGAAGAAAAACTCGGGCCTGTGCTGGTTCCTCTGAAAGAAGTGTCTGCCGAACCGGCAACGAAAAACCAGTCTGAACCAAAAATCGTGAAAGGGAAAAGCGGCTATCGGCTGCCGTCGCCTGGGTTGCTCCGTCTGGCCGAACGCGGTGAACGAATCGATGAAACCGAGCTGCGCGATTGCGCCCGCGCCATCGAAGAAAAGTTCGCTGAATTTGACATCAGCGGCGGAGTGACGCAGATCAATCCGGGGCCAGTGGTCACGACATTCGAGTTCAAGCCTCAGGCGGGCGTCAAATACAGCCGTATCACCAGCATGGCCGAGGACCTCTGCCTGGCGCTGCGAGCCGAATCGATTCTGATCGAACGCATCCCGGGCAAATCCACGGTCGGCATCGAGGTGCCGAACCATCATCGCCACACCATTGCCCTGCGCGAATGCATCGAATCCCCTGAGTTCATCCAATCGGCCTCGAAGCTGACCGTTTCGTTGGGCAAGGATCTCCACGGACGCATCCGCGTCACCGATCTGGCGCAGATGCCGCATTTGCTGATCGCCGGCGCCACCGGGACCGGCAAGAGTGTCTTCATCAATGCGTTGATCGTTTCCATGCTCTACAAAGCCACGCCGGATGAGCTGAAACTGGTGCTGGTGGATCCGAAACGACTCGAGCTTGGCCTTTACGAGGACATCCCGCACCTGCTCACGCCGGTGGTGACCGACGCCAAAGTGGCTTCGCATGTGCTCAAGAACGCGACCCGGGAAATGGAACAACGCTTGAAGCTGCTCGCACAGCGTGGCGTGCGAAACATCGACCAGTACAATGCCACCTTCCGCAAGGGTCAGCCGCTGACACTGTTCGATGACCTGGAGGATGGCGAACATCGGCCATTGCCGTACATAGTGATCGTCATCGACGAGCTGGCCGACCTGATGATGGTGGATACGAACGGGGTCGAGGAATCCATCACCCGGCTCGCGCAGATGGCCCGCGCAGTAGGCATCCATCTGATCTTGGCCACGCAGCGGCCTTCAGTGGATGTGATCACTGGATTGATCAAAGCCAACTTCCCTGCGCGCATCTCGTTCCGAGTCGCCAGCAAGGTGGACTCTCGCACGATTCTCGATGCCAACGGTGCTGAGTCCCTGCTCGGCCGCGGCGACATGCTTTTCCTGCCGGCCGGCTCGGCACGCCTGCACCGCATCCACGGGCCGCTGGTCACCGAAGATGAAATTGTCGCGGTCTGTGACTTCTGGCGCGACCAGGCAAGAGCCCAGTACAACGAAGCGCTGCTGCAACCACCGAAGGAAAAAGATGCAGAGCCCGACGAGGGGGCGACTGCCGAAGCGGACGAAGAGACTTTCGACGACGAGTTGTACGAAGAAGCCGTTCGCATCGTGTGCGAAATGGGTCGAGCCTCGACGTCCACGCTGCAGCGGCGATTGAGAATCGGCTATGGACGCGCGGCGCGACTGATCGATTTGATGGAAAAGGACGGAATCGTCGGGCCCGCCGATGGAACACGACCACGCGAGGTGCTCAAAAAGAAAGATTGGATGCGCGAGTTCGACGAGGCACCCAGATAGATTCCTGAACTGCTGCGCCGGCCGCAGGGGCTCGACTCGACCGCAGCCACCGAGACAGCGCACCGTCCTCCGTGGAAACCCGGGCCACGACCGGCACGACCGGCATTTTGACAATTCGCCGGAGCGCCCCTAGAATCTTTGTTCACACGCTGTGCCGGGGTAGCTCAGAGGTAGAGCGCAGCCCTGAAAAGGCTGGCGTCGGCGGTTCGATTCCGTCCCCCGGCACCATGCACTAAGCTACGGACCACATTCACCAGAATTCCCTCTTTAGAGCAACAGGAAGCAGCAACTCATAAACCCGCTGCCTGCAGGCTAGCAGCGATCATTGCTCCTAAGAGGTTCCACCTCTATTGATTGTCCGGCAGCTTACTGTTGGTGCAGACGGGTCCGGTCAGCTCGGGTGCCAGCAGGCAAACCGTTCTCCGCTTTTTGCCCCCCGGGCCAGGAGGTATCTCGTTTACCTCCCGAATCTCATATCGAACTTTCGCCCCAAAGAACTGACGCATGCGTTCTTCCAAAACCTCGCGGCAGCGTTCGGAATATTTTGCTGTGGGAACTAGAAGAAGCAAAAACTTGTCCAGCTCTTGCTGTATCAGTTGTCCTTCCCAAACCTCTTCCAAGCCACCGAACACGTCGGCCACCACCATGCGACGACCGTCCGGCAGGACTATGGTGTCACCCACGCGACCATACAAATCGGCTAAAGGTGGAAACTGATTGCGTCCGCATGGACATGCTTCCGGGGCCCAGGCAGCCAGGTCGCCCAGGCGAAGGCGAATGAGAATCTGATCGCGGTTCGCCAAGCCGGTGACTACCGCCTCGCCGATCTCGCCCGGTCGTACTGACTGCCCGTCAGAACCAATCAGCTCCAGGATGCCGAAGTCCAGATGGACATGCATCCGGCCGTGCTCGCACTCTGTGGCCAAAACACAATTTTCGAGACTGCCGTATTCTTCCCAGGTGCGAGCTCCAAACACAGCTTCGATTTCAGCACGCATGTGTGCTTCCAGCTTCTCGCCCATGGTGATAATGGCCTGCGGCCGATGCACTTCTAGACCAGCTTCCCGAATGAACCGAGCCATAAAATAGAGCCCAGAAGGCAACCCCTCCAGCACCACGGGCGGGAAACGATTCAACGCTTTCACGTAGTCCGGGATATTCTTCAAGCTGATATGGTAGAGAGAAAGGTAAAGCTGACGTTCAACTCGATTGTAGCGCCAATACGGTGGAGGTGCCTCGGCAGAAGGGACGATCATTTTCGCACCGAGAACCGCACGAGGGCTTCGCAGACTTACTCCCGCCCATCGGAAGCAACGTGCTTCGCGCACCGCCATGTTGTGTTGATGGGTCAGTCGGCGCATATACACTCGTGCCGGCACTCCAGTTGTTCCACTGCTGTAGAACGATTTCGGAGGAAACATCCGGGCCGACCGGGTCAGGAGGGATTTCGGCTGCGTGCGCAATACATTGCGCTCCAGTAAGGGAAGTCTTGGTAGATCGGCTAACGTGAAGTGTTCCAACTGGGTTTCAGTAATCCCATGCTCGGCGAATCGCTGGCGGTAGTAGGGACTCTCGTGCCACGCTCGCAAAACCTGTTCTCGCAGACGGACTTCCACGTAAGCACGAAGCTGTTCAACTGACCAGCTTTCTCGCTCCACGTATTCTTGCACCAGACGATGAAATGTGCGGCCAAGTCGCCGATGTTTCCAATACCAACCAAACACCAGGATGGCCGCCTGCTGGGCCCAGAGCGGGCTGGCCGCGTAAAGGCGTTCCCACCGCCTGTTCATCGTTTCCTCTCCTTTGCGAGCGCAGTCTCGGCGCAGGTTCCCATCCACGCACACTGGTAGGCGCCTTCCAGGTCTTCACCGATCTTCTGCCAGCTATAGCGGTTTTCGACTAGTTCGCGCCCGGCCCGAGCGAGGCGCTGACGCAGGTCGTCGTCCCGAAACAGATGCACGACGGCCGCGGCCAAACTTTCGGCGTCGTCGGCAATCAGAATGTTTTCAGCGTGGGTGACCTCCAACCCTTCACAGCCCAAGCTTGTACTGACCACTGCCTTGCCCTGCGCCATGGCGTCCAAGATTTTCAATCGAGTGCCGCCACCATCGCGTATCGGGCAGATGAAGACAGCCGCGCGGGCCACCCAAGGGCGGATGTCGGGCGGATTCGCAACCACGGTGATGTTCGGATTGCGTTGTGCCCAGGCGTACAAAAATTTCGGCGGGTCCTTTCCCGCCAGATACAAGCGCGCACCTGGCCATTCTCTCTCGACGAGCGACCAGATCTCCTGCAGATATCTTGCTGCAGAAAGATTGGGATACCAGCCAAACGAAGCGGCAAAAATGGCAGTCCCACGCTCCGGCTCCGTGGCCGGCGGCGTGAAATACTCCGTGTCGGTGCCGTTGGCGACCACGTGGATTTGGGCTTCCGGACAGTTTCGACGCAGCAACTGGCCATCTCGTTCCGAAACGACCAGATTGGCAGCAAACCGACCGCACCAACGCGCCTCCAATTTGGCTAATCGCTCTGCATACAACGACAAGTAAGCTTTCTTAAGCAGATTCGGTTCCAATTCCGCGCGGCGCAAGGCCATCGCCGATTCACAATTGTGGTGATTCAGTACAGCGCGACGGCCGCGGGCGCCCGGGAAATAAAGAGCCAGATCCGAAGAGTCGAAATGCACCAGTGCATCCGGATGCTCGTCGAGCAACTGTCGCCACCGGGATTCCAGAGCTGGTGACCACAGCGCCCGACAATTGAACGGCACGGGATCGAACACTGACGCGGCCAGTCCGGCCCACCAGCGCGCACCTTTCCAGCGAAAGGGAGTGGGCCAGAGATGCACCTCGGCGCACCATTGCCGAAACGTGCGAACCGCTTCCTGGTCGTTCCCCTGGCCAGGGAACGGATTCAGCAGCACCAGAATGAGTTGGTAGCGTTGGGCTGCCTGCCGAATCAGGTGGTAACTGCGCTGCGTGGCACCTCCGATGGGCGGGTACGGGAGAAAATGGGAAAACCAGATGAGTTTCATCGTCGATGGTTCATGCCACCACTTTCAACGATCCGGAGTGCAAATGTATAATAGTTTTTACGAAGAAAATTCAACAAAACGCCGAGTTTGCTTGCATCACCAGTTAATGCACTCACGAAACAGAAAGCAAGAAGCTACATCAGCCCCTACGCTCATCCTGTAGTGCACCTCAATTCATTGCGACCCTGTGGTCACTCCTTGTGGAAGGCTCAATCCAGAGTCTTTTGGAAACGCAGGATGCTCACGGAAAGAAACAAAGTCGCCATCACCGCCAGTGGCCACATCTCCGGCCAGAGGACCTCCAGCCCGACCCCCTTCAGATACACGCCGCGAATGATGATCAAAAAATAGCGCAGAGGGTCCAGGTATGCAATCCAGCGCAACGCTTCTGGAATGGCTGCCACAGGAAACCCGAACCCGGAAAAAGTAATCGCTGGCATGATGAAGAAAAACGCGGTCACCATGGCCTGCTGCTGTGTGGCTGCGAGAGTGGAGATAAACAGACCTACCCCGAGCTGGCAAAGCAGAAAGAGCACGGTACCCAGCAACAACACACCTATGTCTCCACGAAATGGGATGCGAAACCAGAACGTGCCCACCAGGGCGATCCAAGCGACGTCAGCGAGTCCGATCAAGAAAAACGGCAACGTCTTGCCGAGAATAAATTCCCAGCGGCGAACCGGCGTCACCATCATTTGCTCCAAAGTACCAATTTCCCGCTCGCGCACAATCGCGAACGCCGTCAGCGTGGTCACGACCACCAGCGTGATACTCCCAATCACGCCGGGCACGAAAAACCAGCGACTCTGCAGGTCGGGGTTGAACCAGGGTCGGCGCTCGACCGCGACCTGCGGCACTTGGGCAGCCAGGGTGGGATTTTGTCGCTGGAGTCGTTCTGTTTGGATGTGCCGGGAAAAGTCGGTGGCAATCTGGCTGATGTAGTTCAAGGAGACCAGGGCTGCATTCGAATCTGTGCTGTCGAGGATCACCTGCACCGGGGCAGCTTCGCCCTGGCGCAGCTTCTGGGCGAAGCCGGCCGGCAGATGCAGCACCAAAGTGACGTCGCCACGTTCGATGGCTTGTTCGGCCTCGCGGTGGTTCGTCAGATAGCGGCGAAGTGCAAAGTAACGGCTGTCGGCAAAGCGGGCCACCAGCTCACGGCTTTCCTGGGAGTGATCCAGGTCGAGCACCGCCATGCGCACGTTGCGGATTTCAAACGTAGCAGCATAGCCGAACACCACCAACTGCACTAGGGGCGGCACAATGAGCAACGTGCGCGTGCGCGGATCCCGCAGCACCTGGATGAACTCCTTCACCAACATATGCCGCAATCGTGTGAACATTGGCCGTTCCTTTCGACTAGAAGGAAAATCAGGTCAGCCGTTTTCGAAATGCACGCGTCGCTAGCAGCGTCAGGAGCAGCGCGAACAGAGCCAGCGGGGCCAGATCTGCGCGCAACAACTCCATCGGGCTGCCCTTCAGAAAAATTTTCTTCAACAGCGACACGAAATAGCGCGCCGGGATGAAACGCGTGATCTGCTGCAGCGCCAGCGGCATCTGCTCGATGGCAAAAAGAAAACCGGACAGCAGGAACGCGGGCAGGAACGTCGAAACCAACGCCGCCTGGCTGGCCGCCAACTGATTCTTGGCGACTACCGACAACATATATCCGATGGACAGCACCACCATCAGGAACAGTGCGGCAGCCAGGAACAGCGCTAGCACGCTGCCGCGAAAAGGAATCCGAAACCAGAACACGGCAATGGTCACACACACCGCCGTATCCAGAAGACCGATCACGAAGTAAGGCGCAAGTTTGCCGACCAGAATTTCCAGCGGAGTGACCGGAGTGGCGATCAACTGCTCCATGGTGCCACGTTCCCATTCGCGCGCGATGGTCAAGGCTGTCAGAAACGTACCGATCACTGCCATGACAATCGCCACCACGCCCGGCACCACGAATAGATCGCTTTCCAGCTCTTCGTTGAACCAGGTGCGGGGTTCGACCTGCAACGGCAGTTCCACACGCGCACGACCTTGACGTGCCAGCCAATTCAGTTGCACCTGTTGGCTGAAACTACTGAGGACACTTTCGGCATAGCCCGAGACGACGTTGGCGGTGTTGTCGTCGGTGGCGTCCACGATCACCTGCACCGACGCGCGACCGCCATCCCGCAGTTGCCGCGAAAAATCGTGTGGCAGAACGATCGCCATGCGTACTTCGCTGCGATCGATGGCGCGGAGAATTTCGTCGTAGCTGTCCGCTACCCGAACGATTTCGAAATATTCGGAAGCTCGAAAGCGGTGCAACAGGTCCTGACTCTCCGGGCTGCCGTCCCGGTCATAGACCGCCAGCGGCACCCGTTTCAAATCCAGCGATACGCCGTAGCCGAACAGGAACGTCAACACCACGGGCATGACGAGCACAATGATCAGGCTGCGAACATCCCGGTAGATCTGGATCACTTCCTTGCGGGCCATGGCCACCACACGGCACCAGCGCATCTTCAGCTCCCTGCCAGCTTCCGGCGGACACCGGTCAATATGACGAACACGTCCTCCAGGCTGGGACGAATCGGAACAACTCGGTGCACAGCGAAGCCCCCGGCAGTCAGGTGCGAGTGCAGTCCGGGCACCACGTCGGCGGCGCTGGACACGACCAAGTGCAAGGCGTTGCCGAACACGGCTGCGTCCAACACCCCCGGGAAGCCCCGCACCGCGGCAAGCACTTCGCCGAGCGGCTCGGCTTCGAGCAGCAGCAGCTCGCCCGGCAGCGCCCGCCGCTTCAATTCCGACGGCGTACCCAACGCAACGATCTGCCCGCGATCGATCAGGGCCAGCCGGTTGCAATATTCGGCTTCGTCCATGTAGTGCGTGGTGACAAAAACCGTCACGCCTTCGGCGGCCATGCTGTGAATGAGTTCCCAGAATTGCCGACGCTGTACGGGATCCACGCCCGAAGTCGGCTCATCGAGGAACAAGATCAGCGGGCGATGCAGCACCGCACAGCCAAGGGCCAGTCGCTGCTTCCAGCCTGCGGCGAGCGTTGCCGTCAGGGCGTGCTCGCGGCCCCGCAGACCAGCCATCTCCAGTATCCATTCCATTCGCTCGCGAGCCACGCGCGGTGGCACTCGATACAGGCCAGCAAAAAGACGCAGGTTTTCGATGACGCGCAGGTCGTTGTAGAGCGAAAACCGTTGCGACATGTACCCGATGTGTTCTCGCACCCGTTCGGGCTCGCGCGCGACGTCGTAGCCGGCGACCAGCGCGCGTCCCGCTGTCGGACGCAGCAGGCCGCAGAGGATCCGGATCGTGGTGGATTTGCCGGCGCCGTTCGGTCCCAGAAAGCCGAAGACTTCACCGCGCTGAACCGTCAGACTAATGTGATCCACCGCGATGAAGGTGCCAAATTGCTTCACAAGGTTTTCGACCACCACCGATGGATTCGCTTCGTGCATGGCTTACGTTCCGCTGGCTGCGGTGACACCGGCAACAAACAGGTCTTCCATCGTCGGCGCGGTAACTTCCATAGTCTCGAAGGCCACGCCAGCCTGTTCCAGTCGTGCGCGCAGTTCCGGCAGGCGCCGATCCGCGTTGTCCACGACCAGATGCAGGCCGTCACCCACCAGAACCACACTGCTCAAACCTTCCGCCGGAGCCAAGACGTCCCGCAACCGGCGTGGGTCCGGCCCGACAATCGAGATCACCGCACCGTGCAACTGCTGCTTCAACGTGGCCGGCGCACCGCAAGCCAGCAGCCGACCCTGGTGCAGCAACCCGACCCGGTGGCACCGTTCCGCTTCATCGAGATAGGCCGTGGAAAACAGCACGGCCACACCTTCGCGGACCAATCCGTACAGGATCTGCCAGAAATCGCGCCGCGAAATCGGATCCACGCCAGTCGTCGGTTCGTCGAGCAGCAGCACCTGCGGGGTGTGAACCAACGCGCACACTAGTCCGAGCTTCTGCTTCATGCCCCCGGACAATGCTCTGGCCAGTCGGTCGCGGAAATCTGCCAAGCCGGCCATGGCGAGCAGTCGTGCCGCACGAGTTTCGCGTTCGGCGTGCGGTACTCCGAACAGATCGGCATAGAAACGAATGTTTTCGTCCACGGTGAGGTCTTCGTACAGACCGAATCGCTGCGGCATATAGCTGATGTGGTGCTTGACACCTTCGGGGTCCTGCACTACATCGCATCCAGCCACGACCGCCGTGCCCGCGTCTGGCGGCAGGACACCGGCTAGCATGCGCAGCGTAGTGGTTTTCCCGGCGCCATCCGGCCCGACCAAGCCGAAGATTTCTCCGGGCGCCACGGTGAAACTGAGCCGGTCCACGACGCGTACACCGCCGAAGCTGCGGACCAGTTCGACCACGGAAATTGCAGGCAGTACAGACATGGCGACTAGAAATTTCTGGCCGCGCCGGTTGCACCCGAACCCTCATTCTGCGGCACGATGACTGCGTCGGCAGGCATGCCCGGCTTCAGCTCGTAGTTCGGATTGGGGACGTCAATTTTGATTCGGTAGACGAGCGTGACGCGCTCCCGCTGCGTCTGCACGCTTTTGGGAGTGAACTCGGCTTCCGAGGCGATGAACGAGATGCGTCCGGGATAGACCTTGCCCGGAAAGGTGTCGGTGGTGACTTCCACGGCTTGGCCCCAACGGATGCGTCCCAGGTCGGTTTCGCTGATGTAGGCGCGCAACCAAACGTTCTCCAGGTCAGCCAGGGTCACCACAGGCGTGCCGGCGGCGACGACTTCGCCGAGTTCTGCCTGTCGCACCAGGATCACGCCGGCGCGAGGAGCAGTGAGCACCGTGTGACTCAGCCGGATCCGTGCCAGCTCGAGTGCAGCGCGCGACTGCTCCACCTGCGTTCGGGCAATGCGAATCTCTTCTTCCCGACTGCCCTCCTCGAGTGCGTTCAACTGTTCACGCGCCCGGGCCAAAGCTGCTTCGGCTCGTTCCAGTGCAGTGCGTGCGCGGTCCCGCTCTTGTTCCGGAATGACGTCGCGGGAAAACAGGCGCTCGGCGCGCTGAAAATCCAGGCGGCGCAACTCGACCTCGGCCTCGGCATCGCGCACCAGTTGCCGGGCAGCCTGGATGTCCTGACGCCTGGGCCCAGCCTCCACCAGTGCGAGCGTGGCCTCGCGCACGCGCAGGGTGGCTTCTTCCAGCTCGACCTGCTGGCGAAAATCGGTATCGTCGAGCCGGGCGAGCACCTGTCCGGCTTCGACGCGCTGACCTTCTTCGACCTTCAACTCCACGATACGGCCCTGCACTTTGAAACTGAGCAGGCTTTGATGCGCCTCGATATTGCCGGAGACGTAGATGCGATCATTCGTAACTGCCTGCGATTCCTGATAGCGCTGGTAGAGGAAATAACCCGCTGTGCTGATCGCCATCAGCAACAACAAGACGAGCACGCGTTTCATGGCTTCGGCTCCTCGGACATCTCCAGCGGACGGGTGGGGCTTTGGTCGACCACCCGACCCAGATACCGCGAATAGTTTCGTTCGGTGGCTCCGACAGCCTGCGCCAGTGCCATTTTGGCTTCCCGGTGCCGGGTGATGGCCAGGATGTGATTTTCTTGTGCTCGTGCCAATGTACTTTGCGCAGAGACCACTTCCAGGTTGCCTGCCACGCCGGCGGCGAATCGCTCGCGCGCCAGTTCCAGTTCACGTGCGGCCAGTCGCAGTCCCTCCTCCGCCACGCGGACCTCTGCCGCCGCTGATTCCAACACCAGCAATGCCTCGCGCACTTCCTGCTCGATTCCACGCTGTCGGTCTGTGATTTGCACATCCAGAGCTCGGATTCGCGCTTCGATCTCCGCCTGCTCGCCGCCGCGATCCGGGTCGAACAGGGCCAACACGAGTGTAGCCTGCAGCGCACCGGTGCCGCGCAGATCTCCCACCGTGCGTCCCAAGCCTCCATAGTTGCCGCCGAGCCACAGGCGCGGCCAGCGGCGCGCACGTGAAGCTTCCAGTTCTCGCTGCAATGCGGCTCGTTGTTCGAGCAGCGCCCGGTAATCGGCACGGGAGTCCAGAGCGGCGGCCACCACTTGCGCAGGCTCGGGCTGTTCCAAGGGCACGAACTGCAGTGCCTCCGCTAGCTCGATGGGCGTGCCCGGCCGCAAACCGATGTTTCGCGCAAGGAGCAGCAAGGCGCGCTGCTCGGCCGTTCGCATCTCGAGCAGCCGCTGGCGTGCATCGGTCAGTTCCACTTCGGCGCGGAGCACATCCACGCCGGTGGCAACGCCGGCACCATGCCGTTCCCGAGCCAGTCGCAACAGCTCCTCGGCGGTCGCGACCCGCGCACGAGCCGCTTCTACGCGTGCTCCGGCAGCCTGAGCGTTCAGATACAACGTGGCCACGAAACCGACGATCTGATCTCGCATCTCCTGATAGCTCTGCGCTGCGGCTGCTTGGAGCTTCTCGGAGGCCCGCCAGGTGTGGTAGGCACGCAGATCCAACAGGGGATGCTCGACCGATGCACGCGTGTCGTAGATAGAAAACGGCCCTACGACTTCAGGAATCGGAATGCCCGGCGCCGAAATGCCCAGCGCGGCCAAGTTACGGTTCTGCAGCGTGGCTGAGGCTTCCAGCCGCGCACGAGGCAGCAACGCAGCACGGGCACGTTCGCGCGTGCCCGCTAGCTCTTCCATCCGTGCCTGCGCCGTTTGCACGCGCAGATGGGTCTGCAGCCCCCGACGAATCGCCTCGTCCAAAGTCAACCGGTAGCTGGCTACTTCCTGTTGTGCCATCACAAACCCAACGGAAAACCACTGTACGGCCAGCCCTGCAAGGGTGAGTCGAAGCACAGAACGAGCTCGCATCACGGCGCTACTCCCTTCCTTTGCGCGCATGTATCGCCGCTGACTGTTTGCTTACAGGTTGTGCGCTGATGCCGGCCAGTAAGGTCACTGCACCGGCCTCGAGCCGGTCCGCGAGTCGGCCCACGGGTTCGAGCGCCCAGAGCAGCAGCCCGCCGAAGAACGCCTGCTGCAGATGGTGTGCCAGGCGGTGCGGTGGCACGTCCCGCCGAATTTCACCACGTCGCTGTGCCTGCGCCAGCCAGGCGGCCAGACGACGGCGGCCACGCTTCAAATTGGCCAACGCCAGCGCACGCGCAGCGGGCGCGGTCAGCAGGCCCACGAGCATGGCACGCACCAGCGCCGGGCTCCGTCCCGGTTCCTCGGCCAGCGCACGCACGAGCCGGCGAAGCACTTGCGCGGCTGTAGAGCGCTGCGTGGTGGGGTCGTGCAGGACTGCTTCCAGCTTGGCCACTTGCATGGAACTGAACGCGCCGAGCAGATGCTCTTTGGTCGGAAAATAGTTGAAGAACGTTCCCTTGCCGACGTCGGCGGCTTCGGTGATGTCGTGCACGGTAGTGGCGGCATAGCCGCGTTCCGCGAACAGGCGCAGGGCCGCTCGAAAGATGCGCTCGCGGATTTCCGCACGACGTCGCGCACGGCGTCCGGGTGCATCCAGGAAAGTTTCATACCGCGGGGATAGCGGAATGGCCACGCGCTGCCTCTGCCCTAAATATGACCATAAGACATATATGACCATAAGTCATTTTTATGATCCTGTCAAGCACTGTGCGGCATCCCTCCCGGGTGCAGTGCGTCGCTGGGCGTGTTCGTTGCAGGAGAACGAAGAGCACCGGTCCTTTGTGGCCCGGCACTCGACTCGTCTTGCTAGAGCCGTTCCTGGCTGCGCCTCCCTGGGGTGTTTCTACCCTTCCCTCTGCACTGTCTCAGATGAGCTGGCCGGACGAAGAGGTGGGGCGCCACGGACGGGGGTAACTGTGCCACGGGCACACACAAAAAACCGCTCGCATGTTGGCAGCAACGCTGGAGCGACCAAGCCCTTGACGGGAAAGGGTACCGATGCTTCGCCGACCACCGATTCTGCTGACTGCAGGCGCAGCCCTGATGAACAGCTACTAGGGCAGCGTCACCACCGGCTCGGCATCAGGACGCGGTTTGGGTCGGCCTTGCCACCACCACAGCGGCGGCAGTTCACGTTCGACCGGATAGATCTGCCGAAGCGTATCGCCCTCGAACAGTTCTCCGTTCAGTAGCACGTATTCGATCGTGTTCGTGTTGCGGATATCCTCGAGTGGATTTTTGCGCAGCACGATCAGGTCCGCGAGTTTGCCCGGTTCGATCGAGCCGAGGTCTTGCTCGAGGCCGATAATCGTGGCGCCGTCCCGGGTTGCTGCACGCAGCACCTCTCGCGGAGTCATGCCTCCGGCGGCCAGTGCCCACATCTCCCAGTGGTAACCCAACCCCTGCAACTGCCCGTGAGCGCCGACGCCTACCAAACCGCCCGCGCGCTGAATTTTTGCGGCCTGCGCGGCAGTCTGGGGGAAGCTGTGCTCATCTTTGCGGAACCACGGTCGCCGCTTGGTCAGGTTGTCGAGCTCGTTATGCGGGTAAAAGCGAGCCAGTTTCGGGTCATCGTGGACTTCGGTCGTTTGGTAGAAGTAGTTTTCGGCCCAGGGACCGCCGTAGAGCACCAGCAGAGTCGGTGTGTAGGCGGTCTTCGATTCGGCGAACAGGCGCACGACATCTTGGTAGAGTGGCACAATGGGCAGTGCATGTTCGTTGCCGCCGAAGCCGTCCATCGCATGGGTCATGTCCAGTTTCAGGTCCAGAGCACCTTCGGTTGTGACCGTCAGTCCCAGCTCCCGAGCTGCCTGCACCACCCACTGCCGCTGCCGGCGGTTGCCGACCGTGTAGGATTTCAGGTTGTGGTTGCGGTAGTACTTCTTATATTTTTCCAAGACGAATTTGGCCTGATCGAACGACTGGAAGTCGTTGCTGCTGAACACGCCCGGCCCGGTGGAATAGGCACGCGGGCCCAACATCATGCCGGCCTCGACTAGGTCCTGATAGGTGAGGTAGTCGTTCGTCGAGGTTTGCACATCTAGACCCGTAGTGACGCCATAGGCCAGATTGGCCAGGAAGCTCCAGTTGTAGGGCTCCAATACGCCTGCGGTGCGCATTTCGTAATGGGCGTGGGTATCCACGAAGCCGGGCACGATATATCGCCCGCGCAGGTCCACGACCTTCGCGCTGGAAGGTATCGGTACCGAGCCGCGTCGACCTATGGCAGTGATACGATTGTCGGTAACCACGAGGTCAGCGTTGGGGATGACCTCGTCGCCCCGCATGGTGATGACCGTGGCGCCGCGCAGCACCAAAGTACCCTTGGGAACGTGTCGCGGGAATTCCAGCACCACTGCAAACGATTCCACTCCCGGCTCGGCTTCCTTAGGTTTCTTCTCCTCATTCGGCTGCGCTTGTTGTGCTACGGATTGATCTTGCAAATTCGCTTCTGAAACGGAAGCATCGCGTGTGCGAGCCGGGTTTTGTTGTTTCTCTTCGGACTTCTCGTCCGGCCTGGGTGGTTCGAACCGAATTGAGCTGAACGGCCGGCGGAAGAAAGTGCTGCCGACGGTCCAGGTGATGGTTCGACCACCGTCGGCCCAGCCGTAGCTATCGGCACCGATGTCGGTGAGCTGTTTGACCGGCACGGAGCCGCTGAAAACATTCACCGTGGGAGCCGTGCCACCCACCACCGGTATGGGCATCACGAAGATCTGGTTGTTCACGCGTGCCAGTGCCCAGCGGCCGTCTGGGCTGATGACCGCGTCTGTGGCCGGGGGAGGCTCGGTGGCGCCGGGCAGCGGTCGTCCGGTGATGCGCAGGTGTGCGCGACGGTCGGTGCCGTCGTAGCGCAGCGAAATCAAACCCTCGCGCGAGTACAGGTAGATGCGTTCCGGGTCGGAAGCGAAATGAGGTGTGCTCAGCCCGCGCGCAGGAATGACCATCTGCACCTCGCCGCCCGAGGCCGGCAGCCAGACAATGTCTAGCGGGATGCGCAGCCCGCCAAATTCGCTCGGTGTTTGCATACGCATCCAGGCATTGCCCTGGCGGGCAACGATGCGTTCGCCATCGGGCGAGAACACGACGTCGGTATAGAACGCCGGGGTGCGGGTCAGCCGCTCGGGTGGGGCACTGCCATCCGAGCGAACTTTCCAGATGTGACCTTCGCCAGTGTAGTCCCAGGTGACGTAGGCGATCCAACGCCCGTCCGGCGACCATGCGGGCTTGAATTCGTTGGCATCGGCTGAGGTCAGCCGGCGGGGAGTTCCGTTCGGCAGGTCCATCACGTAGAGCTTAGTCATGGCAGAAAACGCCAGCCGCTTGCCATCGGGCGACTGAACCGGGTCCTGCAGCAAGCGGGCGCGCACCGGACCCGTCTCGACGCGCCGCGGGAACCGGAGCAGCGGGCCGAGGCCGAGAGAAACCTCCGCAGTGAACGGAATCGGCGTCGTCGCACCGGTGGCAACATTCACTCGATGGATTTTTCCATCGAACGACAAAATCAGTTCGCGGCCGTCGGGGGTGAACGCATAACCGGGCAGCAGGTCGCGCGTGGCGCGCGATTCCATATCGTCCCGCTGCACGGGGTACAGCAGCCAGCGGTCTTTGCCCGACTCCAGGTCTCGGATGCGGAGACCGGTGCGGGCTTCGTGTCGCGTTCCATAAACAAGCTGACGACCGTCCGGCGAAAGAACCGGACGAATCGCGCCGCCCTGTGCACGGGTGAGGATGTCCACCTCGCCCTCTTTCATATCCCGACGAGCAATTTGCCATTCGAAGGACATCTGGTTGTACACGCTGGCCCCACCGGGTTTTTGTGCGAAGTAGAGATAGCGGCCATCCGGGGAGAAGACCGGCCCGAGGCGTTGTGGCCCGGTCGCACCCGGACCACCGGGAGCCGGCGGGCCCGCCTCGCGGGAAGCCGTCAGGTTGATGCCCGAGCCACCCTGGATGTGGTAAAGCCAGAATTGATAGCCTCGCTCGATCTTGGTGACCACGACATACTGGCTGTCGGGAGTCCAGGCGGGCGAGAGCACGGGGGACCGGGTTTCACGACTCAGCTTGCGTGGCTCCGAGCCGTCTGGACGGGCAATCCAGAGATTGTCGGCGCCATCGCGGTCGCTGATGAAGGCGATCCACTTGCCATCTGGGGAAAAGCGCGGCTGGCTGTCATAGGCCATGCCTTCGGTGATGCGCGTGGCCTTGCCGCCGGCGATGGGCAACGAGTAGAGGTCGCCCAGCAGCTCGAAGACAATCGTGCGGCCATCAGGCGAAATGTCGAGCGAAAGCCAGGTGGCTTCCTCGGTGGTGAATTCCAGTTTCCGCACGGGCTCGAGCGGCAGGTCTTTCTTTTCGCCACGGCTTCCCTGTTGGCTGGGCTGGGTTTGCGGTTCGCCGGACTTCGGAAGCGATCGCGCGCCGGGTGCCGACGTCAACAGTGCCGCAACCATCAGCATGACTAACCATCCGGGATGACTCATTTTCATTTGGTCGTCTCCTCAAAAACCTGCCCTGACCGTGCAGGCACACAGTGAAAACAAAATCGGCTCGCCCGGACTCACGGCCACACCGGCAAGCGCCCCGGGGTGTGCGGTGCACCCGCCTGCTCGAGGTCTTTTTCGAGCGCCGGCAGGTCCACTTCGACGAGCTGGCGGAGTCTGGCCAACTCCGCTGCGAATTCCTCGGCAGCGATGGCGAAACTGGCCCGGTGCGTCTGCGTAGGTGGCGCAGTGGACATCCGCTGTTCGGAAACGATGCTGGAGACGCGCTCAGAAATAGAGGGCGGTGTGGGCATGTTGCGCCGGGCAAGGACCTGGTCGCCGCGAAGTGCGCGGAGAATTTCATCCAGTCGCGCCTTCAACGCATCAGCGCGGGCGAACAGCGTACGGTCCGCCGTTGGCGTTTCTCGCAGTGCCCTCCGGATGGCCTCCAATTTGGACTGTGCCGTGTTCGCGACGTCCATCGCCGCGATGACCCCGCGTTGCAGACGGGCCACTTCGCGCTGGAAGGCGACCAGCGTGGCGCGGTCGTCCGGGGACATGCGCTCGATGCCGGGCACGGTTACTTCAAACGGAACCGGACCGGCCAAGTCTTTCCATTCGCCGCGCACGCGCTGTGCCAGCGAAACTTCGTAGCGGCCGGGCATCACCAGCGGGCCGGAAGGGGTTCGTCTGGCGTCTTCTTCGTCGCCGTCGTCGCGGCGTGCTCCGAGTTGTGGAGGGGGAAACCGCAGGTCCCAGGTGACGCGGTGCAGGCCAGCGCGGGTCGGCCCGCTCAGGCGGCGGACAACATTGCCATCCGCATCGCGCACAATCAGGAACACGGCGGGCGCCTCTTCGGCTTCTTCCGCGCGAAGTTCTTCCGGTGAGGGGTAGGGTAGCGGTTCGCCCTTGCGTTCGGCTTCGCGCTCTTTTTCTTTTCGGATTTCTTTCAGCGTCTTGGGCGATTCTTTCAGATAGTAAGTGAACGTCGCGCCAAAGGGCGGATTCGGAGCGATGAAAAACGATTCGCCCTGAAATGCACGACTACGACCGCCGAGCGGGGTCGCTTCGATGTACATCAGAGCGCGCTTCACCGGGAACAAATAAGCGTCGCGCTCGAGCACCTCCGGAGTGAGCAGGCGCAGCGGTGTGTAGTCATCCAGGATGAAGAAGCCTCGGCCAAAACTGCCGAGCACCAGATCGTTTTCTCGTTTCTGAATCACCATGTCGCGAATGGCGATCGTGGGTAGACCCGCACGAAGCCGGATCCATTTCCTGCCGCCATCGGGTGTGAAAAACACGCCGAATTCCGTGCCCAGAAAGAGAAGATGGGGATTGACGTGGTCTTCGGCAAAGGCCCAGAGCGGGTGATTGTCCGGCAGATTGGAAGCGATGGAACTCCACGAGCGACCGCGGTCGGTGCTCTTCAAGATGTAGGGTTTGAAGTCCGCGTTTTTGTGGTTGTTGAACAGAGCATAGACCGTATCAGGGTCGTGCTGGGAAGCCACCAGACGGCTGACGTAGGTACGTTCCGGGACGGTGGGAAACGATTCGATTTTTCGCCAGTTTCGACCACCGTTTTCACTGACTTGAATCAGGCCGTCATCGGTGCCCACGTAGAGCAATCCCTCCACCAAGGGCGATTCGGCCAGCGCGGTGATGTTGCCATAGAAGGAGGTGGAAGCGGACTTGGCCACAGCGTCGACGCCCCAGACCTTGCCCATCACGGGCAGTCGGTCCCGGTCTATCTGACGAGTCAGGTCCGGACTGACGGCCCGCCAGGTGTTGCCTCGATCGTCGGAGCGAAACAGGATGTTGGCCGCGAAGTAGAGCCGCGTCGGCGAATGCGGGCTGAGGATCAGCGGCGCATCCCAGTTCCAGCGCAAAGGTGGCTCGCCTTTGCCTTCCTTCGGCTGGATCCCGATGCGCTCTCCGGTGCGCCGGTTGAACCGCACCAGGCCGCCATACTGGCTTTCGGCGTAGACAGTGTCTGGATCGGTCGGATCGGTCTGCACACGAAAGCCATCGCCCCCGGTGACGACAAACCAATCTCGGTTCGCAATACCGTGCGCAAAAAAGGTGCGTGAAGGCCCGCCCAGAGTGAAATTGTCCTGCGTGCCTCCGTAAACATAGTAGAACGGCTCCGAATTGTCGGCATGCACGGTGTAGAACTGGGTCACCGGTAAGTTGGCCTTGAAGTGCCAGGTGGCACCGCGGTCGAAGCTTTCGTAGATACCGCCATCACAGCCGACCAGGTAATAATCCGTGTCGCGCGGATCGATCCAGATGAAGTGATTGTCCACGTGTTTGGAAGGTTCGGGCATCGGGCGCAGGGTGCGTCCGCCGTCGTCGGACACCATGATGCGCACGTTCATCACATAGATGCGGTCCGGGTCTTTCGGGTCGGCGAAGATTTTTCCGTAATAAAGCGCGGTCTGATCGAACGGGTTGCGCCGTTCCCAAGTCATGCCGCGATCTGTGGAACGAAACACGCCGCCGCGGCCCTCGGCCGCTTCGATGGTGGCATAGACGATATCCGGGTTCGCAGGAGAAACCGCCAGGCCAATCCGCCCGAGCTCGACCGTGGGCAGTCCGGAGCGGAGCTTGATCCAGCTTTTGCCGCCATCGGTGGTTTTGTAAAGCGCCGATTCCGGACCGCCGTTGATGAGCGTCCAGACGTGGCGCCGCCGTTGCCAGGATGCTGCGTAAAGCACATCCGGGTCGCGCGGATCCATGGCGATATCGGTCACGCCGGTGTTTTCGCTGATGTCGAGGATTTTTGTCCAGCTTTTGCCGCCGTCCGTGGTTTTGTACAGGCCGCGATCGCCCCCGGGTCCCCACAGCGGCCCCTGCGCCGCGACGTACACAATGTCGGTATCCCGCGGGTGAATCAGAATCTTGGCGATGTGCTCGGACTTTTCCAGGCCAACTTTCTTCCAGCTCTTGCCGCCGTCTTCGGTCTTGTACAAGCCATCGCCGTAGCCGACGCTGCGCTGACTGTTGTTTTCTCCGGTGCCGACCCAGACGACGTTCGGGTTCGTCGGGTCCATGGCAATCGCGCCGATCGAATACGAGCCTTCGTTGTCGAAAACCGGTGTCCAGGTCGTGCCGGCGTTCACTGTTTTCCAAACACCGCCTGAAGCCGACGCCACGAAGTAATGGGCACGGTTGCTGGGATTCACGGCAAAGGCAATGATCCGGCCCGAGGTCAGCGCTGGACCGATGGAGCGGAAACGCAAGCCGGTCAACGTTTCGGGCGAGAGCCGGTCGCGCGGCCGCTCCTCGGCCGGGGCGGTTGTCGCCTGCCGCGTCTGTGCCGGCATTCGAACTGGCGCAGCCAGCAGATGAGCAGCCAGGCAAAGTGCAAGCATCTTACGGACGTACTCCACGGGAAAACCTCCTCCAAGCCCAACGGAATCCTGTGGGCGGGTGATTGTACCCAAGACGTCCCGCGGAGTCTGCAAAAATTCTTTGCCGCACAGGCAATCCCGTGCAAAGAAGGCTGAAAAAACTCTTTCGCATTTGGCACCGGGTGAGTAGGATTTGCCCGGCACACCGATGGGAGGTTGTGGCATGGCGGCAAAGCAACGGTGGAATAGGCGGTGCATCGGCATTTTGTTCCTGGCATTACTGGTAAGTGCGACGGGAGTCGCGCAGGCTCAGCGGTACGACGAGAAGGCACTGCAGGGGTTGCGCTGGCGCGAAATCGGCCCTTTCCGCGGCGGACGCGCAATTGCCGTGGCCGGAATTCCAGGGGATCCCAATACGTTCTACTTCGGTGCGGTGGCTGGCGGCGTTTGGAAGACGACGGATGGCGGCAACACTTGGACGCCAATCTTCGACAAGCAACCTGTGGCTTCGATCGGCGCCATCGCCGTCGCCCCGTCCGACCCGAACGTGATCTACGTTGGCACCGGCGAAGCGTGCATTCGTGGCAACATCTCCCACGGCAACGGGGTGTACAAGTCCACTGACGCAGGGAAAACGTGGCAGCACGTCGGCCTGGAAGACACACGCACCATCGGCGCACTGATTGTGCACCCGAAAAATCCCGACATCGCCTATGTGGCCGCATTGGGGCACGTCTACGGCCCGAACACGGAACGCGGCGTCTTCCGCACGACCGACGGGGGGAAAACCTGGGAAAAGGTCCTCTACAAGGACGAGAAGACCGGCGCAATCGACATTACCTTTGTGCCCGCAAACCCGCGGATTCTGTTCGCGGCACTCTGGGAGGCCCATCGCACGCCCTGGAGCCTTTCGAGCGGCGGCCCGGGAAGCGGACTCTACAAATCCACCGACGGCGGCACCACCTGGCGGCGACTGGAAGGAAACGGCCTGCCCGGCGGGATTCTGGGTCGCATCGGGGTGAGCGTCAGCGGGGCCGACCCGAACCGTGTCTGGGCCCTGATCGAAGCTGAAGACGGCGGGCTGTACCGCTCGGACGACGGCGGGGAAACGTGGCAACTCGTCAACAACGATCGCAACTACCGTCAGCGCGCTTGGTACTACACGCACGTGATCGCTGACCCGCAGGACCGGGAAACAGTTTACGTACTGAATGTGGGGCTGTATCGCTCCACCGACGGTGGCCGGACCTTCACCGCCATTCGCGCACCGCACGGCGATCATCACGGGCTGTGGATCGATCCCACCAACCCGCAGCGCATGATCAATGCCAACGACGGCGGCGCCAACATTACCCACAATGGCGGTCAAACCTGGACACGACAGGACAACCAGCCGACCGCACAGTTCTATCACGTGATCACCGACGACCAGTTTCCCTACTATGTCTACGGCGCACAGCAGGACAATTCCACCGTGGCCATCGCCAGTCGCAGCGATGACGGCAGCATTGACCGCAGCGATTGGTATCCGGTGGGCGGCTGCGAGAGTGGCTACATTGCGCCGCTGCCCGATGGCAGCATCGTCTACGCGGGCTGTTACGGCGGTCAGATCACCCGCTGGGAACGGAAAACGCGGCAAGCGCACCAGATCTCTGCCTGGCCGGAGAATCCCATGGGGCATGGCGCCGCAGACCTAAAGCATCGCTTTCAGTGGACGGCACCGATTCTGATTTCACCGCACGACCCCAAGGTGCTCTACCACGCCGCCGAAGTGCTGTTTATGTCGACCGATGAAGGCATGAGCTGGACCGCGATCAGTCCGGACCTGACCCGCAACGACCGCTCCAAGCAAGGCCCCTCGGGCGGACCGATCACCAAAGACAACACCAGCGTCGAGTACTACAACACGATTTTCACCGTAGTCGAATCACCGCACGAGCGCGGCACGATCTGGGTGGGTACCGACGACGGCCTGGTGCACCTCACTCGCGATGGTGGTAAAACCTGGCAGAACATCACACCGCGCGACTTGCCGGAATGGAGCCTGATCAGCCTGCTGGAAGTTTCTCCCCATGACCCAGCCACTGCCTACATCGCCGTAGACCGCCACGAACTCGACGACTACCGTCCCTACATTTACAAAACAAACGACTACGGCAGAACCTGGCGCAAAATCACGAACGGCATTCCGGAAAACACGTTCGTGCGCGCCGTGCGCGAAGACCCGAAGCGCCGGGGATTGCTCTACGCCGGCACGGAAACCGGCGTCTATGTCTCCTTCGACGATGGCGCGAACTGGCAGTCGCTGCAGCTCAACCTGCCCACCACACCGATTCACGACCTGGTCCTCAAGCGGGACGACCTGATTGTCGCTACGCACGGCCGCTCGTTCTGGATTCTCGACGACCTGACGCCACTGCAACAACTCCAGCCCGGCATCGTTGCCAAAGATTTCCACCTCTACACCCCGCGGGTGGCCTATCGCATCCGTGGGGGTGGCTTTGGCGACGGCACCACCGCCGGAGCCAACCCGCCCAACGGAGCCATCCTCTACTACTGGTTGAAAGCAGAGCCGAAGGGAGAAATCGCTCTCGAAATCCTGGATAGCCGCGGCAAGGTAATCCGCAAATATGCCGGCCAGGTTGGTCAGCCCCCCCGAGAACAGGGAGCACCGTCGTTCGGCGACGAACGCGGCCCACAGTTGCTGGTTCGGGCCGGGATGCATCGCTTCGTCTGGGACCTGCGCCACCAGGGAGGCGTGCGTGTGCCGCGCGCGGTGCATTGGGGCGGCGCCCCGGGGATCGGCCCGTTGGCTTTACCCGGCCGGTATCAGGTACGGCTGACCGTAGACGGACAAACCCAGACAGTGCCACTCGAAGTGAAACTGGATCCGCGCGTAAACACGTCGCAAGTCGATCTAGAAAAACAGTTCGAGCTGCGGAGCCAGATTCAAGAAGCCGTGAACGAAGCGCACACCGCCGTCAACCAGATTCGCGACCTGCGGCGGCAACTGCAAGCTCTGCGGCAACGCACCGGCAACGATGCGAAGTACCGAACCTTGCTCGACGCCATAGGCACACTCGAGAAAAACATGGCGGCGGTGGAGGAGGAACTCATTCAGGTGCGTTCGGTCGCGCGCCAGGATCCGCTGAACTATCCGGTCAAGCTGAACGACAAGCTGCTCGCACTAGCCAGCGTGGTGGAAAGTGCCGACCGTGCGCCGACGAAACAGTCCTATGCCGTCTTCGCCAAGCTGCGCGGCGAACTGGACACGCAGCTGGCGCGCTGGCGCGAAATCGTTGCCCGGGATGTCCGTGCCGTCAACGAAGCGGCGCGCAGCGCCGGCGTGGAAATTGTCTCTGTTACCAGCGGAGCATTCGAATGAACGTGCCCGGCGATACCCGTGCACGGTTCCCTGCACGGAAAGTCCGAGCCGGAATGCAGAGTCTCGAAAAACAGCAAGGCCCAGGAACCTTCGACGGCTGCTGCACGGGGCCGTCCGGTAGGGTCTCGTGGATTCTGCGCCGCCGCTTGCTGCTGGATGGAAACTGTGCTAACCGTGAAATGGACTGGAGTTGAACCGGCTTGTCCGGCTCGTGAGGACGGGCTGGGCTGTCTATGCTCCCGCGCGTAAAGCGATTCCTACTCGGTTCGCCGCTCCGCACTACGGAACTTCACGAGCAGAAGCTTTCCAAGAAAGCGGCGCTCACCGTTTTTGCGTCCGACAACCTTTCCTCCAACGCCTACGCCACCGAAGAAATCCTGCTGGTGCTCATGGCGGCTCCCGCCCTGCTGCACTATGTGTTTCCGATCTCGATCTGCATCGTGGCGCTGCTGACCATCGTGGTGCTTTCCTACGGACAATTGATCCGCGCCTACCCATCCGGTGGTGGCGCCTACATAGTGGCGAAGGAAAATCTGGGCGTGGGCGCTGGTCTGGTCGCGGCGGCCGCACTGCTGATTGACTACATCCTGACCGTTGCGGTCAGTGTTGCGGCCGGTGTGGCGGCGATTGCCTCAGCGTTTCCGGCCCTGCTGCCTTTCCGCACGCTGCTCGGCGCACTGGCCATCGCCATTTTGACGCTGGTCAACCTGCGCGGGGCGCGCGAATCGGCCCGCGCCTTTGCTCCGCCCGTCTACACCTTCCTGGTGACGATCTATGCGCTGATTCTGGTGGGATTGTATCGGAGCGGCAGCGCGGGTAGTGTGCCACCGGTCACTGCGCCCGGCGATGCGCCGAATCTGTCGCAACTCGCCATGATTTTTCTGCTGTGTCGCGCCTTTGCCCATGGTTGTGTAGCTTTGACCGGCGTGGAAGCCATCTCCAACGGGGTGCAGGCATTCCAGCCCCCAGTGGTCCGCAATGCGCAGATCACGATGTACGTCATGGCGGTCATCCTGGGCAGCTTGTTCCTCGGGCTGAGCTATCTGGCCACCGAGTTCCACATCCTGCCCAAGCTGGACGGCAGTGAAACGGTTGTGTCCCAGATCGCCCGACAGGTTTTCGGTGTGTCCGTACCCGGCTGGGGCTTTCTCTACTACCTGACGCAGTTCTCCACCATGGCGATTCTGATCTTAGCGGCCAATACGAGCTACGCGGGCTTTCCCCGGCTCGCCTCCATCCTGGCCGCCGACCGGTTCGTTCCGCGGCAACTGGCCAACCTGGGCGACCGGCTGGTGTTTTCCAACGGCATTATCGTGCTCGGAGTAGCCGCGTTGGCACTGATCTGGACCTTCGGGGGCAACGTGCACGCTTTGATCCCGCTCTATGCGATTGGCGTCTTTCTTTCGTTCACGCTTTCGCAGTCGGGACTGGTCGTCCACTGGATGAAGTCTCGGGAAGCCGGCCGATGGTGGCGGCTGGGATTGAACGCGCTAGGCGCTCTGACGACCGGCCTCGTTCTGCTGATCATCGCGGTGGTGAAGTTCCAGGAAGGAGCCTGGCTCGTGGTGGTGGCCGTGCCAGCGGTCATGCTGCTGTTCTGGAAAACTCGGCGACACTATTTCGAGCTGCAAACGGAGTTGACGCTGTCCGATTTTGAAAAGCCGCGGATGGCCCGGCACACTGTCCTTGTGCCGGTACCGATGCATCTGAACCGCGTGGTGCTGACCGCTATCGAATATGCAAAGTCCATTTCGCGCGACGTGATTGCTGTCACCGTGAACACTGGCGAGGCCAAAGCCGAAACGCTGCTGCACAACTGGAAGAAGTTTGTGGAAGACGTGCCGCTGATCGTTCTGGATTCCCCCTACCGGTCGGTGGCCCGGCCCCTGCTGCGATTCATCGGAGAAATCGAAGACCTGCGCCCTGATGACAAAGTCACCGTGGTGCTACCGGAGTTCGTGCCCAAGCGCTGGTGGCACAACCTGCTGCACAACCAGACGAGTTTAATTCTGAAGGGCGCACTCCTGTTCCGTCCGGGCATCGTGGTCACCAGTGTCCCGCACCATCTTGGCGAAGCACGGGCCACCCCGGGGAGAGAACCCCGTCATGCTCAGTGAGGAACGTCGGGAAAAAATACTCAAGCGTGTAGAACCGCTGCTGCGCGACGTGGACCCGGACGTGCGTTTGATCGACGTGATTCTGGACTCCACCCGGGAACAACTTGCTTTTGTGATGCAAAAGGGGGAGTGGCCGATCGTCATCGGGCTGAACTGGTTGGATTACGTCAGCCACCACGACGACGAGCTGCGCGAGCGACTTGCAGCGGGGCTGGCTCGCCGGTTGGAAAAGGCTCGCTCCAAACAGGCCGAAGAGGAATCTTGATGACAGCTCTCACTCGGTGACGAATGTTGTGGTCAGCGCGCCGAGGAATCCATTCTGTCCGTCTCGTGTCACCCACACTCCGACTGTATAAACCCCGGGCCGTCCCTTCCAGAAGGGCACAGGAAAAAGGAAGCGTCCGCCCGGCAACTGCTGAATTCGGTGCGAGTCGGCAGGGCTCGGCAACCGATTGGAAGACACGGTGTAAAAAGTTCGTTCCTCCTCCGGCAAGCTGTACGAGGATGTCGTGGCCAGCTCGAGCAGGCTCATCGGCCTGGGCAGCGGCTCATAGAAAACAGCGATGCCGAACAGGTGCACGCCAGCCAACACGCGTCCGCGAAGCGTGACGGGGTCGCGCAGTCGGGTCTGCGCGGGCAAAGGCTCGAGCTCGGCGTAGCGGCCGCCGAACACCTCGATCAACCGCATCCCCAACGGCCCGTACGCCACACCGATGCCCACGTGGGTGTGATTCGGGTCGAGAATGCTGCGGCGATGACCGTCGTTCGGCGGCATTTCCGCCATGAAACTGCGGTGAGCTGCGAACATGGCCTCCAGCAGATGCTCCGGCGAAGGATCGAAGTCGGAGTGCTGAAGCCCCCAAACGTTTTCTGCCGTGTAGTCGGTAATGCCGGCCTGTGCGTAGCGCAAGTACGGTCTCCAGCCGGCGCGGTTCCAGTGACTCACATAGCCGTATTCCAGCATTTCCCGGCAATGCGCATCCGCTGCAGCGGAAAGTTCCGGCGAAAAGTGCACGGGCTGGCGCTGGGCCAGCAAACGGTCGCGGTTGATTTGCTCGAGTAGTTGCCGTTTGAACTCGACCGGGACACCGGAGGAGATGCCGGACGGCTCAACCGCAGTCAGAGCGCCGAGCGCGGCAACAAACACCAGAAAGCTGTGTAGCAGTCTGGGCACGGTTGTCTCTACCGCAGCAGCTTGGCATTTGATTCGGCATCGGCCACGCCCAACACCAGCAGTGCTCGCTTGGCACCTCGGCCGATGCTTCCATAGATGTAGTCAATGTTGACGCCGGCGGCCGCCAGTTTCCGTGTGACTCGGCCGAGCGCACCGGGCCGGTCCGCAACCAGCGCAGTCAGAACCTTCTCTTCGAAATAATTCAGTCCGAGCTGCTCGAGCACTCGCCGCGCAGCGGGCAGGTCACTAACCAACAGACGCACGGCACCCAGAGGACGCGCTTCGCTGCCATGAATCGCGTGGATGTTGACAGCCACCTTAGCCAATTCGGTGCACAGCTCGGCCAGCGCGCCCGGGCGGTTGTGAAGCTGAATGGTCAATTGCGTGGCAAGGGCCATGGTTTTCTCCGGAATGGTGCTCTGATTTGGATTCTACGCTGGACGTTCCCTGCAGACAAACCTCCGACGAGGGGATAAAATGGTTCGAGGCCGACAGTCCAGCTTGTTTAAAAGATGCGGGAAATCGAGAAACTGGTGCTTCGCGCACTGTGTCATGGCGTCCTGCAAGGCCACGATCGTGAGCAGGCTTTCCGCATCCTGGCCGAGCACCGTTTTGCCGACCCGCAGCACGAGCTCCTGTTCGCGGCGCTGAGTGCACTCCGACGAACTGATTTGCAGACGATCCACGAACAGTTGCCCGCACGGCTCACCAACCTCGGCTTTCCCGACGTGGACCTAGCCGGTTACCTAGAAGCGCCTGCACCCAGCGCCCTCGAGACCTTGGAAGCACTCCGTCGGCTCGCCGGAAGTGCAGAACAAAGCCTGTCGTCGGTACTTCGTAGCAAGAAATATGAGACAACATGAAACGCGTTGGGGCGCTCTACCATCCAATAAAACAAACATGATGCGCGCGGCGACTCGTATTCTCCTTAGTTTGTCCGGCTGGCTGGGAATCGCCTACCTGGGCTATTGGACTGCGTTGCTTCTGGATCGCATAGTGGTAGATTGGCCGGCTTATGTGCTCGCCGGAGCGGATGATGTTTCCTGGTACCTGACCCCGTACAACCTTTCCCTGCGGGCTGCGTCAGCGGCTCGAGTATGGAGTTCGTTTTCGCCGGTAATGTTCGGCGAGCTCTTCCAACTAGGTTTGCAGATTGGCTTGCTGGTTCTGGCCGTACGGAGTCGTGCACGGAGCTGGCGCAGCGGTTGGCTGACCTACGCTGCGTTGTGGACTGCTTTCTTCATCGGCGGTCAAGCGTATCGCCTGGCGATGGTTGACCGCGGCACACTGGCCTGGCTCCTGCGCGGTGTCGCGCCGGGCGTCAGCGAGAATGAATATCTCCGGGGAGCCATCGGACTGGCGGTGGGCCTGGGGCTGCTGTACGCGGCGATGCGCTTGGTCCGGAATCTACTCGAAACCATTGCGGCTTCCCTTCCCGCAGCAAGCCCCCGCGGGAAATGGACGTTCGCTGCATTGCTTTTCCTCCTGGCCACGCACCTGCTGGCTTGGGGCTCGGTGAACTTCTCCAACACCGCTCTGCGTGGTTTTGGACTGACCGCGTTCCTGCTGCCGGTCGTCGCCACGCCGGTGCTGGTGCTGCTCTCCTGGCAGAATCGGCCAGCCAACCTGACGCGGCCGGAGCCCCGACTGATTTCGCTGCGGCCTGCCGGTATGGCCCTGGGGCTGGCGGCCGCACTTTACGCGGGGCTGGTGCAAGCCGATCTGCTACGCGTCTGGTGGGCCGACCGCGCATTTGCGCGTGTGGAAGCGGCAGGCTATGAAATCCTGTACGACGCCGGCCGGTATCCGGTCGAAGAAATCCAACAGCTCGCCGCGCGCCGCCGTGAATTGGTCGAAGCGCTGGCGTTGCGCGTCGGTGTCCCCAGGACAGACCTCCGCATTCGTCTGGTGCTCTATCCTGATTCTGTGTCCAAGCGGCTCGCCACGCGCGATGACCGCCCCTTTACGGTTCAGGGCACCACAATTCGTACATTCCGGCAGCCGCAGGCAACCTCGCTGGCTGACCCCGAGGCACTCGACGCTGCTGCGGAAGCCGAAGCACTGCTGAATCACCTGTGGGGCGACTCCGGTGCCCCACTGTTGCGGCGTTGGGTAGCCCGGTGGCTGGCAGGTAGCTGGCGCGACCGTGCAGTGGATGCCTATGCCGCACAGATTGTCGCCGAAGAAGGTCACTACGCGCTGGAAGACCTGCTGGACCCGGCGTCGGATGGTGATTTTTCTCCGCTCGTGCGGGAGCCCCTGGGCGCGGCCTGGGTGGCTTCCCTGGCTGCGGCGCACGGTCTGGAAGCGGTGCGCACACTCTATCGCACACCGAACCAGGAACGAACGCTCGCCGCTGTGGCTCGAAGGCTTTCCGCATCACCCGAGGAACTGGAAGCGGCGTGGCAGAAGCACACTGCGGCCCTGCAGGCTTCTCATCCATTTACCCGGCCCGCAACCCGACAGTGGGACGCCTCTCTTTTTCTTCGCGGCATGACTCTTTCCCACGAAGGTTGGGGCAGTGGCCGCGGCGGTTATGATTCCCCGGAAGCCGAGCAGCAGTTGCAGGAACTGCACGCAATGGGCGTGAATGCCATCGCCGTGGTGCCTTATGGATGGATGCGCGCACCCGACGACCCGCGGGTCAACTACACGAGCACAGATGAAACCGACGCAGAATTGGCCCATGTAGTGCGGGTGGCGCATCGACTGGGCATGCGCGTGATGCTGAAGCCGCACGTCTGGGTCGGTGGGGGCACGTTTACGGGCAACATCCGCTTCGACGACCCGGAGCGCCGTGCCTCCTGGCTGGCCAGCTATCGCCGCATGGCTCTGCACTACGCGCGTGTGGCTGAGCTCGAAGGGTTCGACCTGTTCTGCATCGGCAACGAACTGGGTGGCCTGACCACCCACGAACACGAGTGGCGCGAAATCATTGCCGCGGTGCGACGCGTGTTCCGCGGCCCGTTGACGTACGCGGCCAATTGGGGTGAAGAGTTCGAAACCTTGCGCTTCTGGGACGCGCTCGATTTCATCGGCCTGAACAACTACTACCCGCTGGCGGAAGAGCCCGATGAGGGCTCCAAAGCATTGATGGCCCGGGCGCACGCGCTCGCCGAGAAGATAGCCCGCCTGCAGCAGCGCTGGCAGCGGCCGATTCTTTTCACCGAAGTTGGATATCCCAGCGTCCGGGGCGGCACGGTGCGCACCTGGGCGCGCACCCGCACGCAAAGCGTCAGTGTGGACGAACAAGCCGCCGGCTATGAAGCTACGCTGCGTGCGTTTTCCGGACAACCGTGGCTGAGCGGGATGTTCTGGTGGAACTGGCCTTCCCATGGGCGCGGCGGCGGTTCGCAGGACATCTCTTACACACCGCGAGGTAAGCCGGCCGCGGAAATCCTGCGCAGCTGGTACACTCGCATCGCCGAAGCAGAACAGGCAGCCAAACGCGCGCCAAGCACCCTCCCGACCGGAGGTAGCGGCAGCCCGTGAATGCCCGACTGCGGCGCTGGCTTGCATTGTTCGATGTCGTAGGCATGGCCGCGCTGGTGCCCTGGTTCATCTGGCAACTGCAGTTCGCCTGGCCCAGTTCCTGGTTGATTTTCCCCCTCTGGTTGACAGCGAGCTTCCTGCTGCATCGCGACACGCCGAAAACACTCGGATGGCGGGCTGATAACCTGAGGCCCGCTACGCGTCGCGCCGCGTTCTATTTCGCGCTTGCAGCGGCTTTGCTGCTGGCCATCGGGTTCTCGTGGGGGACTCCCACTGCGCTGCCCGCCGGATTTTGGTCCTTCGACCGGCTGTGGCGCTACTTTGCCTTCTGCCTGCTGCAACAGGTCGCACTGAACTCGTTCCTGACGAACCGGCTGCTTTCTCTGACGAAGCGGCAATGGTCGGCAGTGTTTTGCGCGGGAGCCATCTTTGCCGCCGCGCACTGGCCGAACCCGGTCCTTGTACCGGTCACACTGGTTGGAGGAGTACTGATGGCCTGGTTGTTTGCTCGTGAGCGAAATATCCTGCCGCTGGCCATCGGCCAATCCGTGGTCGGTTCGTTGGTCTGGTGGGCATTCCCGTTCGACTGGCACCACGGCCTGCGCGTTGGCCCGGGCTATTACCGCACGTTTTAGCCCCGCAGCTCTGAGAGAATTTCCTCGAAACACCAGCGCGACGAATCGTTTTGTCCTGCTTCGGCTGCTGCAACCTACCCGGATCCGGAGAGCGGGTTACAGATTCAGATCGTCGTATTTTGCGGTGAGTTGTGCGGACCGCAGGCGCGCTTTGTGCGGCGTTCTCCCTTGGGGATTGGTCCAGACCCCGGGAATCTTGCAGCCGCAGTCGGGGCAGGCGCCGCTGCGCAGGCGGTTCTCCAGCACATCATGCCAGGAGCGACGAATCAGGATCGCTCCGCAGTTCGGGCAGTAGGTATGCGCGCCTTCGCTGAATATGTTGCCCTCGTAGACGAACTGCAGGCCCACCTCCAGCGCGATGCGGCGTGCACGGTGCAGGGTTTCTGGCGGCGTCGGAGGCTTGTCGCGCAGCTTGAAGTCGGGATGGAACGCGGTGAAATGGAGCGGCACGTCGGGTCCGAGGTGCTCCAAGATCCATTCGGAAAGCAGACGGATTTCTCGGGGGTCGTCGTTGAGCGTGGGGATAATCAGGTTGGTGATTTCGAACCACACATTGGTTTCCTGCTTCAGCCAGGTCAGGGTTTCCAGCACTGGTTGCAGGTGGGTCAGAGTGATTTTGGCATAGAACTGTTCGGTGAACGCTTTCAAGTCTACGTTAGCGGCATCCACGTGGTCGTAGATGTCGTGGAATGCCTCATAGGTGATGTAGCCGTTGGTCACCATCACGGTGTTCAGGCCGTATTGCTTGGCCACGTGGCAGATGTCCACCACGTACTCACCCCAGATCGTCGGCTCGTTGTAGGTAAAAGCGATCGAGGGACACCCGTAGCGGATGGCCAGTGCGACTACATCTTCCGGTGGTAGATAGCGCGAGTGCACCTGGTCATGCCGGGATTTGGAGATGTCCCAGTTCTGACAGAAGAAACAGCCCATGTTGCAACCGGCGGTGCCGAGCGAAAAGATCCGCGTGCCGGGAAGGAAATGGTTCAGGGGTTTTTTCTCGATGGGGTCAATTTGAATGGCGGCGGGCGATGCGTAGCCCAGGCTGTACAACTTGCCGTCCTGGTTGATCCGGATGAAGCAGAAACCGCTCTGGCCCGGACCGATGTGGCAATGGCGCGGGCACAAGTAGCAGTGCACCTTGCCCCCCGGCTCTGGTTCCCACCAGCGGGCTTCGTGCAGCGTGTCTGTCTTTTGAAGAACTTTCAATTCCTGCATGACAAAATCCGCGGGCTAATGAATCGGCTCTTGAGTGAACACAGGCAAGCGGACACAACTTATTATACGCCCTTCGACTCGGGTTAAGCCAATCCGTCACAACGAAAGCAACCACGAAAGAAACAGGGCGGTCAAAGACGCCGCAGTGCATCGGCCCAAGCAAGGAATTTCCGCAGGCGGGCACGCTCGCGCCACAGGAGTCGGAAGAATCCAGCAGCATCGAGCGCGGCAGCGTCCGGGCCGAAAAATGTCTCCATGCGCCAGCGCAGATAGGGACTGCGCCAGGGTCGCAGCCGGTAGCCTTTGGCGGCCACCCAATAGTACCGCAAGGCGCTGAAGATCACGGGCGTCGAGCTAAATGCAGCAGAGTGTTCCGACCACTAGGCACGCAATTGGCTGGCCACGTTCGCAAAAAACTGCTCCAGAATTCGTCGAGCCGCCAGCTCCATCATGCGATTACCCACCGAAGCGACCAGGCCACCGACGCTGGCTACGCCGGAATACCGCACGACGGTCTGGTCCCCGTCGTCGACCAGCTCGATTTTCGCCTCTCCCTGCACAAATCCGGCGGTACCCCGCCCCTCGACGTTCATCCGGAATGATTCCGGTGGCTTTTTGTCGCTCAGCCGGACGGAGCCGCTGTAGCTGCCTGAAATGGCGGCAAAACCGAGCTTCAGCTTGACCTGATAGTGGTCTGAGCCGACGGCTTCGATCTGTTCACAACCGGGCAGGCAGGCGGCCAACTGTTTCGGTTCGTTCAGCAGTTGCCAGACCACTTCCCGTTTCGCTGGCAGCGTGTAGCTCCCTTGCAATTTCATGCGTGAAGAGTCTCCGGTGCCGGGCCAAACCGGTGCAGGTCACGTGCAGGAGGAGTCGTCATTTCTTCTTACCCTGCGCGTGGGAAAAGGCATCTTCGAGTGCCCGGCGCGCGAACACCACCGCCATCGCCTTACGATACTCGGAGGAAGCGTGCAAATCCGATAACAGCTCGACATCCTGCGGGACGGCATGTCGTGCGGCTTCGGCCAACTGCTTTTCGGAAACTTTCTTGCCGGTCAATGCTTTTTCGACCGCGGTGGCGCGATATGCTTTCGGGGCAACCCCAGTCAGGCCCACGGCCACATGTTCCACTTTTCCACCCGGTCCGAGCGTGAGGCGCGCTGCAGCCCCGACGATGGCAAATCCAGAAGCCGGCTGATGCAGCTTCCGATATGCCGTACCCGTTCTGGGCGACAGCACCGGCACGCGAACTTCGGTCAGAATTTCACCGGGCAGGAGCGCGGTGGTCAGCATATCGACAAAAAACTCTGCCGCTCGCAGGGTGCGCGTGCCATCGGCCGAAGCGACTACGATTTCGGCCTCGAGGGCAAGCACGGCAGCCGGATAGTCTGCGGCCGGGTCGGCATGCGCCAGGCTTCCGCCGATCGTGCCTCGATTGCGCACCTGAACGTCGCCAATCTCCCGAGCCGTCTGCGGTAACAGCGGACACTTGGCGCGCAACAGGGGTGATTCCAGCACTTCGGAATGAGTCGTGAGCGCTCCGATAGCGATTCTTCCGTTCTCTTCACGGATATACCGCAGTGCATGGATGCGGCCAATGTCGATCACACAGCGCGGTGCCGCCAGTCGGAGCTTCATCAACGGCAACAGGCTGTGGCCGCCGGCCAAGAGTTTGGCTTCGCTCCCATGCCGGTTGAGTAGCCGCAAGGCTTCTTCCAGCGACTTTGGCGCATGGTATTCGAATGCAGCAGGAATCATCGCGCCCTCCTGTCGCGTCGGCCTCCGGCGCGTCTGGATGCCGGTCGAGACCCGACCTGCCTGGCTTTGCGGATGAGCTGCCAGATACGTTCGCGCTTGGCGGGCATATCCAGATGGCGCACACCGAACGGAGCCAGCGCGTCTACCACGGCGTTGACCAGAGCAGGTGTGGCGCCGATCGTGCCGGCTTCACCCACACCCTTGACGCCCAGGGGGTTGACCGGCGAGGGTGTGATGGTGCGTGCCGTCTCCAGCCGCGGAACATCCTCGGCGCGCGGGATAGCGTAATCGGTCAGCTCCCCGGTGAGGAGCTGACCGTTTTCATCGTAGACCGCTTCTTCCAGAAACGCCTGGCCCAGCGACTGCACGATGCCGCCGTGGACTTGGCCATCCACGAGCAACGGGTTGATCACGTTGCCGCAATCGTCTACGGCCACGTAACGCAACAGGCGCACCTCTCCGGTTTCGGGGTCCACTTCGACGACAGCCACGTGGGCGCCGAACGGAAACGTGAAATTCGATGGTTCGAAGAAGTAGGTGGCTTCCAGACCAGGCTCCATCCCCGGCGGGAGTGTTTTCGCGACGTAGGCCGCGCTGACTGCTTCCGCAAACGCAAGCGATTTCGCAGGATTCGATTTCAAGTAAATTTTTTTGTCCCGGAAGACGAGTCGTTTCGGCTCTTCCTGCAGGATGTGACCGGCGATGGCTGCGAGTTTGTCCCGGATTTTCGTGAGTGCGGTGTACACGGCGGTGCCCCCCACGGCGGTGGCACGGCTGCCAAAGGTGCCGATGCCGTAAGGCACCACAGCGGTATCGCCATGGACCACGAGGATGTCGTCGGGCTCGAGCCCGAGCAGATCGGCAGCGATTTGCGCAAAGCTCGTTTCCTGTCCCTGCCCGTGCGGGGAGGCACCGGTCAGGATATTCACCTTGCCGGTCGGTTCGACGCGCACGGTAGCGGACTCCCAGCCCCCGGCGGGCATGGCACTGGAAGGCCCCATGGCGCAAATTTCTACATAGGTGGAGAGGCCAATGCCCAAGTAACGACCCTGACGCCGTGCTTTGGCCTGCTGAGCGCGCAGCTTGCGGTATCCGGACTTTTTCAGGGCTACATCCAGGCTTTTCTGGTAGTTGGCGCTGTCGTAGATGAGGCCGGTCGGGGTGGCATACGGAAACTCTTTCGGCTTCGGAAAGTTTTTGCGGCGAATCTCGGCTGGATCTTTTTTCAGCTCGGCGGCCACCAGGTCTATGGCCCGCTCGATGAAATAGGTGGCTTCGGGCCGGCCAGCGCCTCGATAGGCGTCCGTGGCCATTTTGTTAGTGAAGACGCCAGTGATTTCTACGCGGGCGGCCGGGATTTTGTAGCAGCCGCAGATCATCAAGCCGGTCAGGGTCGGAATCAGCGGCGTGAGCAACTGGTAGTAGGCGCCCAGGTCTGCCAAGATGCGGCAACGCAAACCCAGAATGGTGCCGTCGCGCTGGACAGCGAGCTCCAACGTGGCGATCTGGTCGCGGCCGTGGATGGTCGCCTGGAAATTTTCGCGGCGCGATTCCGTCCATTTCATGGGCTTGCCCAGCCGCATGGCCAGGTGGGCCACCAAAACCTCCTCGGCGTAGACGTTCAACTTGCTGCCGAAGCCACCGCCCACTTCCGGCGCAATCACATGCACGATGTATTCGGGTACGCCGAGTACGGCAGCGATCTGCGTGCGCAGCAGATGCGGAATTTGAGTCGATGACCAGACCGTCAGTTTGTTCTCCCCGGGTTTGTAGTCGGCCACCACGACCCGTGGCTCCATGGCCACGGGAATCAACCGCTGGTTCACCATCCGCTGGCGGATGACCTTGTCCGCTTTTGCGAAGGCAGCCTTGATGTCCCCGCCTTCCAGCTCCCAGCGATAGGCAACGTTGTCGGAATACTGCGGGTGGAGTACCGGAGCGCCTTTGGCGAGGGCTTTTTCCGGGTCCACGACCGGGGTGAGCGGCTCGTATTCCACTTCGACCAGTTCAGCGGCATCTCGCGCGGCATAACGATCTGCCGCCACCACGAGCGCCACGGGTTCGCCGACAAACAGCACCCGCTCTTTTGCCAGCGGTGGCCGCAGCGCCAGCTTCATCTCCGGCAATTGCGCGGCGCAAGGAATCACGCCCATTGCATTGTCCAGGTCTTGACCGGTCAGCACCGCCAGTACGCCGGGAGCAGTCTGTGCGCGGGATGTGTCTATCGAACGAATCCGGGCATGTGCGTGCGGGCTGCGGACGAAGGCAACGTAGTGCATCTCAGGCAGACGCAGGTCATCCACGTAATGAGCAAGCCCTTGGATCAGCCGAGGATCTTCTTTCCGCTTGAGCGGGCGGCCCATGTAACGCGTTGCCGTAGCCATGATCTCCCCCTGTTGAGCAAGCGAGGTACGCCTTCGGAATGCTCTAGCGCTTGCTGGCAACCATCTTTTTGGCCGCGTATTGGACAGCGTCCACAATGTGCTGGTAGCCGGTGCAGCGACACAGGTTGCCGGCGAGGGCCCGACGGATTTCTTCCTCTTTGGGCTTCGGGTTGGCTTGCAACAGTTCCACCGCGGCCAGGATCATCCCGGGTGTGCAGTAGCCGCACTGCAACCCGTGCTTTTCCCAGAAGCCTTCCTGCACCGGATGCAGGCCCCCATTGCCTCCCAGGGCGGCCAGGCCTTCGATGGTAATCACCTCCGCACCATCGGCTTGGACGGCCAGCAAGGTGCACGACTTCACCGCCTTGCCATTCAGCAACACCGTACAGGCACCGCAGATGGAGGTTTCGCAGCCGATATGCGTCCCTGTCAAACCCAGCACATCCCGCAGGTAATGAACGAACAGCAGTCGCGGCTCGACTTCATGCTGTCGTGTTTTCCCATTGACCCGTACCTGGATGACAACGCCCATAGATCCCTCTCTGCCGCCGAGGAAGTTGCGTCCGCGTCTGGAAGAAGTCCGAGGCAAATTACCGCGCTGGAGTGGAAATTTCAAGCGGGCAGAACGGAGTTCCGCCCGCGCCCATCCGTGGCCCACGGCGCACGTTCAGGCAGGAGAGAACCTTCGCACCCAGATGCGTGAAGTCGCCGGCTGGCCGAGGTAGATGCGCCGTCCCCGGACAGCCAAGGTAATTGTTTCGTCGTACTCGCGGCGGAGCACACGCGCCCGGGCACCCGGGCGGAGCTGTCGCGATTCGACGAATTCCAGGAACTTCGGATCCTTCTCATAGACACGAAGAATTTCGATGCGATCGCCCGGCTGCACATCCGAAAGCCGCACAGCGTTGTTCTGGCGGCGCAACTTGGCCATTCCCCCGCGCAGCGGCACGCCATGCGGACAGGTGCTGTCGGGCCCGAAGCGCTTCAGCAACAACTGGGCCACTTCATCCGAGATGCCATGCTCGAGCCGTTCCGCTTCTTCATGCACTTTGGACCATTCCACCCCGATGACTTCGATCAGCAGCTTTTCCGCCAGCCGATGCCGCAACACGAGTTTGTCGGCGAGTACCCGACCCTTGGGGGTCAACCGGATGACCCCGCTGGCGCGCACACGTAAATAGCCGTCGCGCGCCATCCGTTTCAACGCCGCGGCCACGGCCGGGGGCGTGACGCCCAGCTCCTCGGCCAGGCGCGCTGCAATCGGCGTCTGCTCTTCCTGGATGAATCCCCAGATGGCCTTCAAGTAGTCTTCGCGGGAGACGCTGGTCTTTTCGCGGCGCACTCTTCCTCCTCGGCCCATTATAGTGGATTCGACCAGCAGTGGCGCGAACACTACATCCGGGTGGAGGACGTGCTGGAAGGGCGATGCCGCGACGGTCGCAACGAGTCGGCGAGCCGATCCACGAGCCGTTCAATTTCGTCGCGAACGCGACGATGCACGGGGAGGTCATCGCCAAACGGGTCGTCCACGTCCCAATCCACTACACGCGCCCCGGGAAACAAACGGGAGCCCGGCCGGCCCGTCATGTTGACAATCAGGCCGTCGAATTCACTGACGTTTTCCGGCAGGCCCTTCGAGTACTGTCCATCGACAGGGCAATCCTTCTCGGCCATCACCTGACGTGTCGGCTCGGCGATGTGTCCGAGTGGGTGAGTCCCGGCACTGGAGGGTTCCAACACGTCGGCATGGCGGTGCCGGGCGAAGGCCTCGGCCATCTGGCTGCGACACGAATTGCCCACGCAGACGAACAGAACTTTCGTTTTGCGCAGAGTGCTCATCGCTCAGCCGCCATTGCGAGCCAGCTTCAGGAAGGTTTCGTGCACGGTCACATCCTCGGTCAGCTCTGGATGGAATGTGGCCGCCAGCACGCGACCGTCGCGCACCAGAACCGGCCGGCCGTCGCACTCGGCGAGCACTTCCACACCGGGTCCGACCCGCTCGATGATGGGCGCGCGGATAAACACCATCTCCAACGGCTCGGCACGAAGCTTGGTCGGGCCGAAGCGAACGTCGCTGGCCAACTGGCGGCCGTAGGCATTGCGGACGACGGTCAGATCCGCCAGACCCAAAGATTCTTGCGATGGATTTTTCACCTCGCGCGCCAACAGGATGGCGCCAGCACAGGTGCCGAACAGCGCACCACCCGCCTCGGCGAACTGGCGAATCGGATCCCGCAGGCCTTCTTCGAGCAGGAACTTCAGATGCGTGGTGCTTTCTCCGCCAGGCAGAATCAGAGCCGCCAGACCCGAAAGATCAGCCACGGTGCGCACGAATCGAGGCTCGACCCCGAGACGGGCCAGCATCTTCGCATGCGCTTCGAAGTCACCCTGTACCGCCAGAATGCCGACTTTCATAGCTTCCTTATCCGTTCCGGAGCAACCGAAGCTTGCTCACCACCCACGCGTCTGCAGCCTCTTATTCACAACGTGGGATCGGCCTTTGAAAAGCAACCGAAGCTTGCTCACCACCCACGCGTCTGCAGCAGCTCTTTTTCTTCCAGTTGCCGGATGTCGATACCCTTCATGGCTTCGCCTAGCTCTTCGGAGGCTTCCAGAACGACCTTCGGGTCGTTGTAGTGCGTGGTGGCCTTGACGATTGCGCGGGCGCGTTGCTCCGGGTCGGCCGATTTGAAAATACCGGAACCGACAAACACGGCCTCGGCCCCAAGCTGCATCACCAGCGCGGCATCGGCCGGCGTGGCAATCCCACCGGCGGAAAAGTTGGGCACCGGCAGCCGCCCGTTTTGCGCCACCCACTCGACCAGCTCGAGCGGTGCTTGCAGTTCTTTGGCGGCGTGGACCAGAGCATCGCGCCGCAGTGTGGTCAGCCGTCGAATCTCGCTGGTAATGGCACGAAGATGGCGCACCGCCTCGACGATATTCCCGGAACCAGCTTCGCCCTTGGTGCGAATCATGGCGGCGCCTTCCGCGATACGTCGCAATGCTTCTCCCAGATTCCGCGCACCGCAGACAAACGGCACCCGGAAATCGTGTTTCCAAATGTGGTGCTGCTCATCGGCCGGGGTGAGCACCTCGCTTTCGTCGATGAAGTCCACTTCGAGGGCTTCCAGGACCTGCGCCTCGGCAAAATGGCCGATGCGGACCTTGGCCATGACCGGAATTGAGACGGCGGCCATGATCTCGCGGATGATTTTGGGCGAAGCCATCCGTGCCACGCCGCCTTCTTTGCGAATGTCGGCGGGCACCCGCTCGAGCGCCATCACGGCACAGGCGCCGGCACGCTCGGCAATCTGGGCCTGCTCGACGCTGGTGACGTCCATGATCACGCCACCCTTCAGCATTTCCGCCAATCCCACCTTCACCCGCCAAGTGCTGCTTTCCATGAATTGCATGGCTACCTCCTTGTGCGATCTGCTGCTGACTTCGACTCGAGGGGCGGCTGCCGGTAGCGAGCTTCGTCCACGGCGACAAATCGTGCCCGGCCGCGAGCCAGCAACTGTCCTGTGCGACTGCGAAGTTCAGCAGCGTGGATCAAGTTTCTCCCACTGCGCTGCACTTCGAACGCTTCCACCAAAAATTCTTCGCCGACGGGCACCGGGCGGAGATATTCCACCCGCAGCTCTGCCGTCACGGCGCGGAGATCATGGAACCGGTTCAACTTGCCCATGGCTTCATCGAGCACCGTAGCGATGATTCCGCCGTGCAGAAAGCCGGGGCCACCCTGATATTCGTCCCCCAGCGTGAACCGACCCACAATCCGCCGACGGGTCCCGTCCCGCACGAAGGTGAGGTGCATCCCCCGGTCATTGGCGCCACCGCAACCGAAGCATTTGTTGTCCGGCCTCGGGGGCAGCGGGATCAAGTCCGGCAGGGCCCCGTCGTTCTGCTCCTCGACCATGAGGCAAACCTCCCGCGACGCGGCCCGCGTCAAACCAGCGACACGCGGGCGCTGCTCTCTCGCCGGCTGCGTTCCTGCTTGCGCATCTGCTGGCGCAAGACCTCGCCCAGCACGGCGGCTCCGCGCGCAATCTTGCGTTCTTCGACCGCGGCAAAGCCCAGACGCAACGTGTTCGGCTGCGGGTTCTGGAAGAAGAAATAGCGTCCCGGGGCGAACAGAACTCCGCGTTCCCGCGAGTGAATGAGCAGCTCGCTCGAATCCATCCCGGGCGGCAGCGTGACCCAGACACACATGCCACCCTGCGGGCGCGTCCAGTGCACCCCATCAGGCATATGGCGTTCCATGGCCTCTTCCAGTGCAGCCAGCCGTGCGGCGTACACCTGCCGCATCCGCGCCAGATGCTTGGCGAACCATCCCCGCCGCGTGAACTCAGCCAGCACCGCCTGAGCGAGCTGGTCGGTGTGCAGATCCGTGATCTGCTTGACCAGTCGCAGTCGCTCGATCACGCGCTCCGGAGCCACGCACCAGCCAACCCGCAGCCCTGGGAAACCGACTTTGGAAAAACTGTCGAGCTGAATCACGGTGCCGACACGGTCCAAGGCCTTCAAAGAAGGCAGCGGTGCGCCGGCAAAACGAAGACGCGCATAAATGTGGTCCTCCACCACCGGCACCTGATACTGCGCTGCCAGCTCGAGCACCCGACGGCGGGCCGCGAGCGACATGGTCATGCCGGTGGGATTCTGAAAATCCGGAGTCAGCAGAATGAGTTTCGCCCGATTCTGCACCAGGGCGGCTTCCAGCGCACCCAGGTCGAGACCCGGTTCGCGCGACCGGGCATCGTTGCCACCGACGGCGCTGACCGGAACGGCAATCGTTCGCACGCGCGCACTGGCGAAGATGGCGATGGCCCCGGGATAGGTGGGGTTTTCCATCAGCACCGCATCGCCCGGGCGCAGAAACGCTTTGCAGAGCAGATCCAGCGATTGCTGACCGCCATCGGTGATCAGCAGTTGCTCTTCGCGCACGGCCAGCCCTTCGCTGCGAAGAAATTCGAGCAGGGCCCGCCGGAGCGGTCCGTATCCATCAGAAGAGCCGAGTTGGAGAATCCTCTGGCCGTCGCTGCGCAGAACCGACTGCGCACAGGTGCGCATCTCGTCCAGGGGAAAGTGCTCGTCCGCAGGCTTTGCGGCGACAAAGGAAATCGCGCCGCGGGGAATCTGCGGCAGCAGCCGGCTCAAAGCTTCTTCACCGCGTTCGTCGGCAAACAGCGATTCCCAGCGCACGCCGTCGCTGCCCGCGGCGGTTGCCGGAGTCTGCGGCCTTTGTGCTGTTGCGGCCGCGCCGGTAATAAAGGTTCCCCGACCCACGTGTCCGTGAATCAGTCCTTCGGCTTCGAGTTCGGCGTAGGCATTGGCGATGGTCGTGCGATGCACACCGAGCTGCTGAGCCAGCTCGCGGCTGGCGGGGATGCGATCCCCGGGGCGCAACACGCCCGCGACCACCAGGGACCGCAACTGATCTCGAATCTGAATGTAGAGCGGGACGTGGCTTTCCGGATGCAATTGCAGTGGCAACATTGGCCTTATCCCACAGGCCAATATATACCGAATTGGACCTGGGAAAACAGCCAATTTGTCTTTTTCGAAGAATCCCACCTTCCCCGGAGGAGATCCAGAGCCAGCCGCAGACCGCGCTGCTTCTGCTCGCACTCTGTTTCAGGCCTGTTGTCGGAGGCGGTAGCGCTGAATCTTACCGGTCGCTGTCTTTGGCAGCTCGGGAACGAAGTGAATCTGCTGAGGGACTTTGAACGATGGCAGGCGCGTGCGGACGAATTCCTGCAACTGCTCGGACAACTCCCGTGAGGGAACCACGCCGGCGCGCAGTACCACAAAAGCGACCGGACGCGTCAGACCCTGTTCGTTTTTCCCCACCACAGCCGCTTCGGCCACCTGGGGATGTCCCAGCAGCACGTTTTCCACTTCGGCCGGTGCCACCCACATGCCAGAGACTTTCATCATGTCGTCCGTCCGACCGCAGTAATGGTAGTAACCATCAGCGTCGCGGAAAAACTTGTCTCCCGTGATGACCCAGTCGCCGGCCCGGGCGCGTGCTGTCAGCTCCGGCTTGTTCCAATAGCCGTCAAAGGCACTGGCGCCGCGCACCCACAGGCTGCCGATTTCACCGGTGCGAACGTCCTGTCCCGATTCGTCGACGATGCGTGCTTCGTAATTCGGCACTAGGACACCGCAGGTGCCTGGCCGTGCGGCACCGGGACGGTTCGCAATGAACATATGCAGCATCTCCGTCGAACCAATTCCATCGAGAATCTCGATTCCGAATCGCTGTCGAAATTGCTCGAACAGTTCCGCCGGCAGCGCCTCTCCTGCCGAAACAGCCAGGCGAACGGAAGAAAAATCTGCTCGTGTGCCGGCCTCGGCAGCACGCAGCAGGGCTGCGTAGAACGTAGGGACCGAAAAGAACACGGTCGGGCGATGCCGGGCCACCAAGTCGAAAACGGACTCTGGCTGCGGCCGCGCGGCTAGATAAACGGTCTGAGCACCGACGGCGAACGGGAAATACATGCCGTTGCCCAATCCGTAGGCGAAAAACAGTTTGGACACCGAAAACGTGACGTCGCCGGCGTGCAGGCTGAGCACGCCTCGCGAAAAGCTTTCTGTCGTCACCAGCATGTCTTTGTGCTGATGGATGGCCGCCTTGGGGGCACCACCGCTGCCCGAGGTATAGAGGAAAAACGCCGCATCGGTCGCTGCGGTGCGATGGGCCGCAAGCTGGTCTGAAGCTTCCTGAAGCAACATCTCCCAGGTGACGGCAGGTCGGTCATAGCCGGCGGGCGGCGCGGCGTCGACAACAACCAGCAGATCCGGTTGGACCGTCTGCAAAGCCTGCTGGAATTCCACGAGTGCGACGGCATGCACAACGGCGACCCGCGGGGTACAGTCCGACAGGTAATAGACATAGTCTCCGGCCCGCGTGAAGGGATTCACCGGCACGGCGATGGCACCGACCTTCACTGCACCAAAAAACGCAGCCACGAACTCAGCCGAATCGGGCAGCACGATCAGCACCCGGTCGCCCGGCTGGCAGCCTGCAGCGTGCAGTGCGTTGCCGAAGCGGTTGGCTAAGCCCGCCAATTCACCGTAACGAACCGGAGCTGCTTCCCCGCGAATAGCTAGCCGCTGGGGATGCTCGCGGGCCGGCCGATCCAGAAAATACTCAGCAGCGTTGAATTCCGGGGGAACGGAAACGCCCATCGGCGCAGGATTCTATCGCGGTGGACGTACAATGCAAGGACAACACACAGCCCGCCCGGCATCGCAGTGGCGCCGGGAACCCTATTTTGCGGCGACCTGGCTGAGTTTGCGCATGCGCTCTTGCAGCTTCCGCCGCAGGCTGGCTGGCGTATTCGGATTGAAGGCCACCAGATACCAGAGCGGCTGGCTGCGATCTTTGCTCAGCTCGGCCAGTGTTTTCGGGTCGGCATTGGGGTGCCGAGCGACGTTTTCGCGAATTGCCGGATACGGATGTTTGGCCAGCCGGGCCAACGTCTTCGCCGAAGCCTTCGGATGTTCGCTGATCAGCCGGAGCAGGTAGTAGTCTTCTTCGGGCGCTTCGCGGGCGAGCTGGTCGAGCGTTTCCGGACGGACATTGGCGCTGAGCACGGTGCCCACTTTTTGATCCCAGGTAGGATTGATCTGGTTCAGCTCGACCGTGCGGGCATGAATCAACTCTTCCAGAACCCGACATTCCTGCTCGAACCGCATCCGGGGGACGACGGTCCGTTCCAGCGAATCCAGCACACGCAGCAGGTGCTGGCGTTCGCCGAAAATAATCTGCGTGGTTCTGGCCGTTCTACCTTTCGAGGGAATGCGAACCAGGTCGGCGCGTCTCATGCATGCCTCACATTTTGATGCCTAATTCCCGAAGCAGTCCAGACAGCTCGTTCGCCTGGATGAACAGAGTTTCGACCTGGAGCGGTCGTCCGGCTTCGAGCTGCTTCTTCAGGTAAAGTCCGGCAATATCCAGCTTTTCTTCGCGACTCAAAGAACGGCGGCCCTGTTGCAGGATTTGCAGAGCGCTCCCCGAAATGCCCACCACCACGTCTTCCCCATCCACCTTGAAAAAATACAGCTCCGGACGATCTCCCGCCGTCAGCCAGCCTGCCCGGATGAATTCCACACGGAGCTGCTCCCCCGCGGGGCCGCGGGCCGCAAAGCGTTCATATTGCGGCTCGTACCTCAAGACGGAATTATGGGATGGCGAGCTGAGCGAGTAAAGTTGACGTAGAGGGAATAGTTCCATCCCTGCAACAAGATGGACATGGCCCTTTCTGAATCTGTCCTTCCGTGAACAGATGGAACGGCTTCACCGTCTCGAATGCCACACCCACACCAGAGTTGAGAATTCGCCGAGATCCCGCTATCGTGGACACGAAGCCCTGGCTGCCGACGCGCTCTACCCGAACTGCCGCGACGCAACGGGCACCCCGGGCATGAAAGCCGTGCTCAGGAATCTGCGCAATCGGACGAGGAAACCTTATGTCGGTCTTCGAAGAACACCGCGCTGAACTCGAATACTACGAACAGATGCTGGGTCCACAACGCGGACGGCTGGCGGTCAGCCTGGATCTGGTGACCAATGCGTTGCTGCTGGTGGGGCAGCACGGTGTCTACTGCCACCTGGCCCGCGACCCGGAAAAACCGAAACTGGACGTTCAACTGATCACGGCCGAGTTGACCAAAGCGAAGGAACTGATCCAGCACGTCATGGAGGAAATGCGGCGGGAACGGGAAGCGCGCTGAGCGGCAGGCACCGTCGAACTGAACACCGATGGCCCCGGCGATTCTCTTCCGCGTTGCTAGCTTCCCCGGCGCAGAAACGGATTCGTTTCCTTCTCTTGCCCGATGGTGGTCAGGGGGCCGTGGCCGGGGATCACTACGGTCTGTTCGGGCAAGGTCATCAGCTTTTCCCGCAGAGAACGCATGATCTGATCGAACGAGCCGCCCCAAAGGTCCGTGCGACCGATGCTGCCGGCAAAGAGGGTGTCGCCCGCAAGGAGCCTCGGTGTAGCCTCCGTACCCGTCGCCGAGCCGGTTGACGGATCAGCGGGCAGATACAAACTGATACTGCCGGGTGTGTGTCCCGGCGTGTGCAGCACATGGAAGGCATATCCGCCCCAGCGCACGGTGTCGCCTTCTCGCAACGCGCCATCCACACGGGCCATCGGTGGCAACGGAACTCCGATCATCTGCGCCTGCACATCGAGCATCCGATACAGCTCCAGATCGTCGGGATGCATCAGCACCGGCGCACCGGTCGCTTCCTGCAGTTTTCGCAGGCCGCCGACGTGGTCAATGTGCGCGTGGGTGTTGAGAATTGCACGCACGCTCCAGTGGTGTCGGCGAAGGATCGCAAGGATCCGCTCGACCTCGTCCCCCGGATCCACGACCACCGCCTCTCCGGTCACAGGATCGCCCAAGATGGAACAGTTGCATTGCAACCAGCCCACCGGAAGGATTTCATGCACCAGGGAGGACGGGTTCGAGTGGCTCATCTTCGGCAGTATACCACGCACCCCACATCGGCCCAGGCCGCCGAGGCCACAGGCATCTGCTAACATGGATGCCGATGAGCTTGAAGGTTTTGCTGCAAAGCACCCATCAGACGCTGGGAGCGACGTTCGGCGATTGGTTCGGCCTCGAACTGCCGGAGCGCTACACCAGCTTTGCCGATGAATATCGAATGGCGCAAGAAGCCTCGGTTGTGCTGGACGTGAGCTACCGTGCCTGGTTCGAATTGACCGGCCCGGATCGTGTCCGCTACCTGAATGCCGTCGTCAGCAACAACACGCAGGCACTTGCACCTGGCCAGGGCACCTTGGCGCTGCTGCTGAATGCGCAGGGACATATCCTGGCTGAACTGGAAGTGTTCGCGTTCCCAGAACGCTACCTGATCAGTTGCCACGCACCGGTGCGGGAGCGGACAGTGCAGACGCTCGACCGATACATCATCATGGACGATGCCACGCTCACCGACGTCAGCGACCAATTCGCAACGATGGCCATCGAGGGCCCAGCGACCTCGATTGTCCTGCAAGAGCTGTGCGGCCTGAGTGCACCTCCTGAGCCTGAATTTGCCCACAAGAGCGTCGAGATTGCCGGCGCTGAATGTCTGTTGATGCGCCAGTCTGAATTTCGCGGAACTGGGGTACGTCTGCTCGTCCCGGCAGCGCAGGCCGAAGTGGTATGGTCCGCCGTACTCGCTGCAGTGCGATCGCACGGGGGTGGCCCGGCCGGCTACGCAGCCTTGAATTCCCTGCGCCTGGAAGCAGGCGTCCCCTGGTTCGGCTACGATTTCGATGACACCGTCATTCCCCACGAAGCGGCATTGGAATCCACCCACATCAGCTTCTCGAAAGGTTGCTACATCGGACAGGAAATCGTCGAGCGCGTGCGTTCGCGCGGCCACATCCGCCGCAAACGCGTGAGCCTGAAAATCGAAGGAGGTATTCCCAGCGCCAAAGAAACCTTGCAGGCTGGCGGAAAAGCGGTGGGGCAGGTGACCAGTGCGGCGCCTTCGCCAGCGCTCTCCGCTGCCGTAGGTATGGGTTACGTGCGACTTGAGCATTTCGCTCCCGGCAGCCGACTGGAATGGTCTGGCGGCATTGCAGAAGTCATCGAACCCTTGCTGCAGACCCAATAACGAACCTGCACCTTCTCCTAGAAATGGCGCAGCCGATGAAAAGCCCCACCGACTTGCTCTCGAGCACCCGCCAACACAGAACACACCTTGCACGAGGGCGGCTTCGACGCAAACTACTGCACAAGCTTCGCCCAGGTTGTTAGTGTCTTCGCAGATTTTTCTGCAGATTAGCTGAGGTTCAGCGCGCGACGGAAGCTGCCGCGTTCGCTTTCGATTTTCTTCTGCAACTGCAAGATGCCGTAGATCAGCATCTCCGGACGGGGTGGACAGCCAGGCACATACACATCCACGGGGATCACCTGATTGACCCCCTGGACCAGCGCGTAGTTATTGAACACGCCGCCGGACGTCGCACAGACTCCCATGGAAATGACCCACTTGGGTTCGGGCATCTGCTCGTAGAGTTGCCGCACGACCGGCGCCATTTTCTGCGAAACGCGGCCTGCCACAATCATCAGGTCGGCCTGCCGCGGTGAGCCGCGGAAAACTTCGGCACCGAAACGGGCCACGTCCCAGCGTGAGGCCGCCATGGACATCATCTCGATGGCACAGCAGGCCAGGCCGAAGGTCATCGGCCAGAGAGAATTTTTGCGCGCCCAGTTGACAGCCTTGTCGAGCACGGCGAACAAGATGCTGTCGCGCACCAACGCGTGGCCATCCTGGCCGGGCGTTTCCAAAGTGATGCTGGGACTGAGTACGCGGCTCATTTTGCCTGTCCTCACTCCCTATTCTGGCACAACTCTCGTGGCCGACCAAGCCCGGCAGGAGAACAGCCGCCGGTGGCGGAGGCAAAGCAAAACCCATTGCACCGCTGTGAAAGCGAGAGCCCGCCTTCCTCAGGTCAGCAGGACAATTTTCCCGAACTGCTCACGACGCTCCATCAGCTCGTGCGCGAGAGCACATTCCTCGAGGGGCAGGGTGCGGTCGATCACCGCGCGGAGTTTGCGCTGAGCGATCAAGTGCAGCACGTCGTACAACTCAGCCTTGCTGCCCATGTAGGAACCCAGGATGGAGAGGTTGCGGCTGAACAGATAGCGGATGTCCACATGCGCCTGGTAGCCGGTGGTGGCTCCGCAGGTGACCAGTCGGCCGCTGGGCGCCAAGCTCATCAGGCTGGCATCCCAGGTGACTGTGCCGACGTGTTCGAAGACGACGTCGACGCCGCGCCGATCGGTCAGCCGTTTCACTTCGTCGGCAATTTTTTGCCGGCTGTGGTTGATCACCTCATCGGCGCCCAGCTCGCGGGCCTTGGCCAGCTTGGCATCGCTGCCCGCGGTGGCCAGCACGCGTGCGCCGATCAGCTTGCCGATCTGCACTGCCGCGCTGCCCACACCGCTGCCAGCACCCAGCACGAGCAGGTCTTCACCCGGACGAAGCTTCGCGCGGGTGATCAGCATGTGCCAGGCGGTCAGGAACACGAGTGGTACCGCAGCCGCTTCTTCGAAAGAAAGATCGCCCGGGATGGGAATGACGTTCACTTCCGGAGATTTCACGTACTCTGCGCATCCGCCATCCACCATGTACCCGAACAGCGTGTAGCGGCGACACAGGTTGTCCTCGCCGGCCAGGCACTGCGGGCACTGTCCGCAACTGATCCCTGGCGCCAGCAAAACGCGCTGTCCTACCTTCACGCGAGTCACTGAGTCGCCGACGCGAGCCACCTCGCCGGAGATATCGCTGCCCGGGATGTGAGGCAGGGGGATGGAAATGCCCGGCAGGCCGCGCCGCACCCACAGGTCCAGGTGATTCAGTGCACAGGCGCGCACACGCACCAGCACTTCGGTAGGACCGATCTTCGGTTCGGCTACTTCCGCGTACCGCAGCACGCTCGGATCACCGTGTTCGTGAAAGACGATGGCTTTCATGCAAACCTCTACCGTAAATTTGACGCACTACCTTAGCATCGCGCCGCAAGAGTGTCCACCATCGCGCACGCAATTGACACGGACGGTACTGCGCCGTACCCTGTAAAGAAGGGCGGCGATGGATCTGTTCGAAGAAATCGTGCGGCTGCGGAAGGAAGGCAAGCGTGCCGCGTTGGCCACCATCGTCCACACCAACGGGTCCATCCCGAGCTTCGAAAGCTCGCGGATGCTGGTCCACGAAGACGGCTCGATCGCCGGCACGGTCGGCGGTGGCTGCGTGGAAGCCGAAGTGTGGGCCGCTGCGAAGGAAGTCCTGCGCACAGAAGCCCCGCGCAAGCTGACCTTTCACCTGAACCACGACGCCAGCTACGACAACGGTCTGATCTGCGGAGGCACGCTGGAAATCTTCGTGGAACCGATCCTGCCACAGCCGGTGCTGTACCTGTTCGGCGGCGGGCACATTGCCATGGCGCTGGCCAAGGTGGCTCACGCCGCTGGATTCGCCATCGGAATCGTGGACGACCGCGAAGCCTTTGCCAATCCAGAACGGTTTCCAATGGCGCAGCAAATCTACACCCGTTTCGAAGATGCTTTCTCTGCGCTCCGGCCCAATGCTTCGACCTATCTCGTGATTGTCACCCGCGGCCACAAAGACGACATGCGTGTGCTGCGCTGGGCGGTAGGCACCGAGGCGCGTTACATCGGCATGATCGGCAGCAAGCGCAAGGTGCTCTCGGTCTACAAATCCCTGGAAGCTGAAGGGATTCCCGCCGAGCGCTTTCGCCGAGTGCATGCCCCGATCGGCCTGGAGATCGGTGCGCTCACTCCGGAAGAGATCGCCATCAGCATCGCCGCCGAACTGATTGCGGTGCGCCGCAACGCCACAGCGGCACTGCCGCACAAATCGCTCTGGGTAGATCGCACCGCCTCGGTCAGCACCGACTGATTCCATGCTCGCCGCTGTCATTCTTGCCGCGGGCGAATCACGCCGAATGGGCCAACCAAAGGCCCTGCTTCCCTTCCCGGGCCGCACCACTCGCGAAGGACTCCCTTGCACCTGGCTGGAGCACCTGCTGGCGGTCGTGCGTCATCCCCAAATTGGCGTGCAGCGGGTGGTCCTGGGAGCGAACGCAGACGAAATCCGTCGCCGGGTTCCGCTGGACCCGGAAAGTGTGGTGATCAATCACGAATGGCAGCGCGGCCAGTTGTCTTCGATTCAAGTGGCACTCGGCAGTCTGCCGGTCGGCGCAACCGACGGCCTGCTGGTGTGTCCCGTGGATCACCCGATGATCACGGCTGAGCTCGTAGATGCGCTGATTACAGCCTTTTACCGCTCTGGAAAATGGATCGTGATTCCCACCTATCACGGACGGCGCGGACATCCGGTGATTTTTTCGAGCCAGCTGTATGGAGCGCTGCTCACCGCCCCCCAGGAACTAGGTGCGCGCGCCGTCGTCCGGGAACACGCCGACCAGGTCCTCGAGGTCCCCACCGACCAAGAAGGCGTCGTCCTGAATGTGAATGACCTGGAGGCCTATCAGCGATTGTTTCGCAACGGCTGAGTGCGATGTGCCGAGACTTGGTTCAGCGAGCGAGGGCCGACAGCAGCGCCTGCAGCGCATCCCAGGCAAGCTGGCTGCCATGCGCGGTGGCCGGCGGCAGCCCGCCGAGCGCAGCGGCCAGGCCTGCCGGCGTAATCTGCTGCAGTTCGTCCAGCCGACGGCCGCGCATCAGTTCTGTCAACAACGACCCGCAGGCGATGGTGGTCACGCAACCGCGCGCCTGAAAGCGCACGTCGGCAATGCATCCTTCCGCAACCCGTGCTGCCAGCCGCAACACGTCTCCACAGACCGGATTGTCGACTTCAACTGCAGCCGTTGCGTTTTCCAGCTCGCCCGCATTGCGCGGATTCTGAAAGTGATCCAGGACCGCAGGGCTGTACATCGGCATCAGTATGGCAAAGAAAGCGTGGGATAGGCAATTCCTGCGGTGCGCGCCGGCAAACGCTCCTGCTAGAATCGAGTCCCGATGCGGGAAGAAAAACCCAAGGGCCAGCGTATCGTCTCCCTAGGGCCGAGCGTGACCTCCATCCTGGTGGCGCTGGGCGCAAAAGACAGTCTGGTCGGGGTGACGAAATGGTGTAAAGACGTCGTTGCACCCACTGCGTTACGTGGAATGCCGGAGCTCGGCGATTGCTGGAATTTCGACGCAAAGCAGGTCCTGCGTTTGAACCCGACGCTGGTGATCGGTTCGGTGCCGTACAAAGCGGAACTGGTCACCGGCCTGCTGCGTGCGCCGGTGCCCTTTCTGGCCACCAATCCCCGGACGCTTGAGGATATCTACAGAGAAATTCGACTGCTGGGAAGCATCGTCGGCCGTCCGCGGGCCGCCGACCAATTGGTGCGTCGTATGAAACGACAGTTCGCTCGCATCGCCCGGCAAGCAGACAAACGACACCGGCGCCCGCGCGTATACGCGGAGGCCTGGCCCAATCCTCGTATCAGCTCCCCGCCCTGGGTCGCTGAACTGATTTTTCTGCTGGGTGGTGAAATGGTGGTACCCGCCGGACAGAAGGTGACCGACGAACAAATTGTCCGTGCTCAGCCGGAAGTGATTCTACTGGCGTGGGCGGCTGCCGGGGATCGTCCCCGGGCCCGGCGCGAAGCCGAACGGATGGCGGCTCGGCCCGGTTGGCGTGAGTTGCCTGCTCTCCGCAACGGCCGCGTCTACGTGGTGCGCGACGAATGGTTGAACACACCCGGCCCACCCCTGCTGCACGGCGCGCGAGCCGTGCGAAAAATTCTGGACTCCGTTGCAGCGGATTCGCAATGAACAGAATCACAGTGGTCGCGGCGTTGATCGAACGCGAAGGCCACCTGTTGGTCTGCCAGCGGAAGCGGACAGCGATTTTCCCGCTGCTTTGGGAGTTCCCGGGCGGAAAAGTTCACGATGGGGAGCGTCCGGAGCAAGCACTGGTGCGCGAGCTGGCCGAAGAACTCGACATCACGGTCTGCGTGGGGCCGGAGTTGTATCGCACCCGCCACCGCTATCCGGAGCTTCCCGACGAGATCGAGCTGCGTTTCTTCGCTGCGTACATTGTTTCCGGCACGCCGCGGAATCTTGCCTTCGAGCAGATTGCCTGGGTTCGACCGCGAGAGCTGCCGGCGATGGAATTCTTACCCGCTGACCGTGAATTGATCGCTCGGCTGGCCGAAGGCCGACTCCGAGCGGACTGGAAGCCATCCAGCGCACCTTGAAGCGAGCGCAGCGCACTCACCCACGGGCGCCAAGCCAACAACAGCTCATACGAGCGAACGGCCGCCATCCACCACCAGCACCTGGCCAGTGACAAATTCTGCCTGCACCAGATAGAAAACGGCTTCGGCGATATCTTCTCCCCGGCCGGTTTTCTGCAACGGAGCCCGGCGAATGTATTCTGCATCCGGTGCCTCGTCGGGGAACTGAATCGTCCCGGGGGCCACGCAATTGACCGTGATCTCTGGAGCCAGTGCGCGCGCCAGGCAGCGTGTGAGCATGATCACGCCCGCCTTCGACGTGCAGTAGTGCGAATACTCGGGCCAGGGAAGCAGGCCGCCGAGCGAGGCGATGTTCACGATGCGGCCGCGACCGCTGCGCCGCATCAGCCGCGCGGCCGCCTGTGCGCAGAGAAACTGCGCTTTCAGGTTTACAGCGTGGATGCGGTCCCACTGTTCTTCGGTCAGTTCGTCGAAACGCGCCGGGAAGAATATGCCGGCATTGTTCACCAGAATATTCAGTTGGCCCAATTCGCGGTGGACGAGGTCGAACATGCGCTCGACGTCGGCGCGGCGGGAGACATCGGCCTGACAGGCCAGAGCCCGACAGCCCGCAGCAACGAGTTCGGCCACCAACGCTTCCGCAGCCTGGCGCGAAGTCGCATAGTTGATCACTACGGCTGCGCCTTCATCGGCAAGCCGGTGAACGATGCTGCGTCCGATTCGTCGTGCCGCTCCGGTGACCAGAGCCACTTGGCCGTGCAAAGGTTTGGCCGTTCGCATAACTCCTCATGGCCGCTACAGTCGCGGGGCCATCAGGGTAGCACGTCGGGAGCAGGGACGAAATCTTGCATAGAATCTTCATCCCGGGCCCGTCGACCCAACCCGCGTGGCTCGACCCTGACCAAGCTGTTAGAATTTTCGCTCACGCATCGCATTGCACTGGAGGCGAAATGCCCCTGGACCTGCTGGCCATCGCCGCGCACCCGGACGACGTGGAGCTGAGCTGCGGCGGCACACTGATCAAAATGAAGAAGCGTGGATATCGCACTGGCATCCTGGACCTGACCCGCGGAGAATCGGGCACGCGTGGCTCGGCGGCCATCCGCCTTCGTGAAGCACAAGCTGCCGCTCGCGTGCTGGGCGTGGACTACCGCGGCAACCTCTGCCTGCCTGATGCGCGGCTGGAGGTGAACGAAGCCAACAAACTGGCAGTGGCAGAAAAAATTCGCGAGCTGGAGCCGCACACCGTGATTCTGCCCTATTGGGAAGGACGCCACCCGGACCATTACCATGCAGCACGGCTGGCCTACGAAGGCTGTTTTCTGGCCGGGCTGAAGCGGCTCGGGGGGTTGCGCGGTCAGCCATTTCGCCCGTTCAAAGTACTCTACGCCACTCTCTACGATGCGAATGTCCGCCCGACGTTCGTCGTGGACATCAGCGCAGAGTATGAACAGCGCCGACGGGCGATCCTCTGCTACGCCTCGCAGTTTCGCCCCAAAACGCGGAAGCCATCTCGCGTGCCTCTGCCACTCGACCAGCTCGAATCGCGGATGGACCTGCTGGCGCGCTACTTCGGCCAGATGATCGGAGTCACCTATGGAGAGCCGTTTCTGGTCAAGGAGGTCCTGCAGGTGGACGATGTGGTGCAGATGCCGGTGCGCTCGTTCTGATGCGACGCTGGTTCAGAGTTCGTCCACGTTGGTGGCGAGCGTGAATCCTACGAGCACCTGGCCTTCGCCCGTATGGGTCACCCGCACACGCAGGCGGGATTCCGTCTCTGCTCCGGCCTTCCGCAATACTGCGTAGGTCGTCAGGGCTTCGGTGAAGACCTTGGTGACGATGTAGTTTTCTCCCGTATCCATCTTCTTCCAAATCTGACCGACCTGGATACGGTGCCACGCCATCGGCTTACCACGCCCGCCCAACGACCCAGAATCCCAGCACCAGCAGCAGGAAAAAAATCACCGTGAGCAGATTGAAATAACGGTCGATAAAATCTTTCGCGGCCGCGCCCCACCGCCACAGCAGGGCCGCTTCGCCATAAAATCGCAAGCCGCGGCCGAGCACGCTGGCCACCACAAGTGCGTTCAGAGGAATTTGAAACACCCCGCTGCCGACGGTAAACACCTTGTACGGGATGGGAGTGAACGCGGCGGCGAAAATGGCCAGAAACGCATTCTGCTCGAATTTGGCCTGCACAATCCGGAAATTTTCCTCCGTGAAGCCCGGAACGTAAGCAAAAAAGAACTGGTCGAGCGATTGCCAGAGGAACAAGCCCAGCAGGTAACCCAGCAGCGCACCGAGCACAGAGCTGACTGTACATAGGGTCGCAAACCAGAAGCTTCGACGCGGTTTCCCGAGCGCCAAGGCCATCAACAAGGGATCAGGTGGGATCGGAAAAAAAGAAGACTCCGTGAATGCCAAAATTCCCAGCGCCGCCGGACCCAAACGGCTCTCGGCCCAAGAGAGCGTCCAGTCATAGAGGTGACGCAACCCGGCCAAGAGGCTCCCCACAACCGGAGTCGTGACTTTTGCCTTCGTCGAAGAGTTCACTGCGTTACCCAATGTAACTCCAGCCATCCTCGTCCGGATTCTAGCCCAGCCACCCTTGGGCGTCCACGTGCACGCGCCGACTGTTTCCAAGCAACCACCAGTTTGATGCCTCGCAGAGAAACCCTTCCGAGAGATGGGGCATCGAAAGTAGATGAAAGAAACCGCTGGGTATTGCGCGAAGGGGTGTATACTGGCAACAAGCGTTCCGCAAGGAGGGGCCATGGCAGGGCTGGCCAAAAGACTTCTGACGACATTGCTGGCTGTGATGCTGGTGTGGGGGCCTTCCCCACTACTGGCGCAACAGCAGAAGGAACAGAAGGACAGAAAGAAGAATCCCAAGGACGACGTCGAGCAGATCGGAAACCGCGATGTGGACGGCAATCTGAACTGGTACTCGTTGGAGCGCGAAGTAGCCATCGGCAAACGCCTGGCTCAAGAAGTAGAGCGATCGGTCCGGCTCGTCGACGATCCTGTGATCAATGAGTATGTCAACCGGGTGGGCCAGAATCTGGTTCGAAATTCCGACGCACGCGTGCCGTTCACGATCAAAGTGATCGACTCCGACGAAATCAACGCCTTTGCGCTCCCCGGCGGGTTCTTCTACATCAACACGGGCCTGATTCTAGCGGCCGAGGAAGAGGCCGAACTGGCCGGCGTGATGGCGCACGAAATCGCTCATGTGACAGCCCGTCATGGCACCCGCAACGCCACCCGCGGCGAACTCACCCAGTTGCTGATGATCCCCGCATTGATCTTCCTGCCCGGCGGCTGGGCCGGCTACGGCATCTACCAGGCGATGAACGTTGCGGTTCCGTTGGCCTTCTTGAAGTTCTCGCGCGGGTTCGAAGCGGAAGCGGATTACCTGGGGCTGCAATACATGTACAAGGCCGGCTACGACCCGAATGCCTACGTCAGTTTCTTCGAAAAGATTCAGGCCGAAGAAAAGCGCCGGCCCGGGAGCGTGCCGACCGCTTTCCGCTCGCACCCACCGACCGAAGACCGCATCGAAAACACACAGAAGGCCATCGCCGAAATCCTGCCGAGTCGCGACGAATACATCGTCAGCACGTCCGAGTTCGATCTGATCAAGGCTCGGCTGCGGCAGTTGCAAGCTCAGCGGCAGGCGCAGGAGCCGGATGAAAACAAGCCCACACTGCGCCGTCGCACGGAAAAGAGCGAGACGAAGACCGAAGAGGACGACGATCGTCCCGTGCTGAAACGGCGTCCATAAAAGTTCGGTTACATACACGGGAACGGGCGATTCGGTGCGAATCGCCCGTTTTTCTTTGCAGTGTTTTGCGAAAACCGTTCTTACGTGCCCGCAAATTCAAAGCCAATCCATCCGCTCCGATTCTCGATGCCTCGCCACGTTCCGTTCCGCGAGGCCGAAAGACGCTGGCACATGAAGTAAAACGTTCGGTGAGTTGTTCCGCTCAGGCTTGTCCCGTTCAGCTCGACTCGCTGACGCCCATCCGCTTCAACTCCTCTGCGTAATACTTGCGGTAGAGGATGTCCCACTCCGCGCTGCCCTCGGGGATGTCCTTTTTCTGCGAAGCGATCTTTCGGCGCGCTTCGGCGTCTACTTTTTCCTCCTCGCGGAGCAGCGCTTGCAGAACCTGAAAGATTTCCTGACGGATGGTGTCGCGATCTTCGATGAACTCTACATCGTCGCTTTCCACCAGAACTTTGGTGACGACGTGGGAAAGGCGGACAGTTTTTTCGCGGCTCAGACGCATCAGCGGAGAATCAGTTTTCGCTCGCGGGCGATCTGGTTTTTCACCTTCTTGAACATCTCCTGATAGGAGACGCCGCTGCGGCGCATTTCATCGGAGTACTGGCTGAGGATCTGGCGCACCTCTTCGTTGACTCGGTCCTCGATGCTCAACTCATCGAGCAGGGCTGAGCGAATGCGTTCGACGAGCGCCTCCGGGGTCCGGGTCTCGAACATTTGGGTTGCGGTGAGGCGCTTGACCAGCTCGCGTGCCATGTAGGCTACGAAATCCCGGGAAAGAATCATGCCCTTTCTTGAAACGCCATTTCCTCCGCATCCGAGTCTACTGTCGGGGATGCAGTCAGTCAAGCAAGCGGCTCGATTGACGCTGCGATTCGATTCGGCTACGATGATGCGGGGCGGTTAGCTCAGCGGTCAGAGCGTCCGGTTTACACCCGGAAGGTCGTCCGTTCGAATCGGACACTGCCCACCAGTTCTCTGTCCGTCCGATGCACCGGCTTTGTACGCGGGGACGTAGTTCAGTTGGTTAGAACGCTGCCCTGTCACGGCAGAGGCCGCGGGTTCGAGTCCCGTCGTCCCCGCCATCACTTTATCGCTCTCGTCTGGTTGTTCAATGGAACTTGGCCACCACAGGGCTTCCCTCGGGTGCCTTGCCTTCTCCTGTGGCCAGACCCTGCTTGCGAGTAAATTACGCGAGCGCTGCTGGAACTGCCCACTAAGCACAGACAGCAGGAACGGTGCTGCGGAATTCAGCCTTCTGGGGCAGGCATCTGGGGCAGGTTACGCACCCCAGGGCAGAACCTCGGAATTTGAGTCGAGAAAACTTCCGGAACTCTTTGCAGATCAATGTGTTAGGATAGACTGTTGGGACCAGCAGAACGGCCCGCGATGTGCTTTGCCAGTGCGCGATGAAATATCAAGACTCCATCATCGCTGGTTATGAGGAGGCGCAGTGAAAACGGTTTTCGTAATCGGCGCAGGCCCGGCGGGACTGTTTGCAACCAATAAACTGGCGCAGGCCGGTCACCAGGTTTTCATCTTCAATCGCGACATCAAACCCGGCGGTTTGGCCGAATACGGCATCTATCCGGTCAAGGAGAAGATGAAGAGCGGACTGCGCAAGCAGTTCGCCAAGATTCTCAGTCAACCGAACGTCCACTATTTCGGCCATGTGCCTGTAGGCAAGGATTACGCCGTACCCATCGAGCTGCTGCAGGAATTTCGTCCGGCCGCCATGGTCTTCGCCGTGGGTGCCCAGGGCACGAAAAAACTGGGCCTGCCCGGAGAAGATGCACGCGGTGTCTACTCCGCGAAAGACTTCGTCTATCACTACAATCTGCTGCCGCCGTTCTCCAAAATGGATTTTTCGACTGGCAAGCGGATCGCCATCGTCGGGATGGGCAACGTGATGGTCGACATCGCACGCTGGTTGATGCTGGATGATCCGAACCGGCAAACGGAAGAGGTCTACGTCATCGCCCGCCGTGGGCCCTTCGAAGCCAAGTTCGACGAGAAGGAATTTGTCTACATCGAAGACTACCTGGATCGCACCGATTTCCAGGACGAGTTGAACCGCATCCGCGAGCGCCTGGCGGCCGTCGGACAGGACATCTCCAAAGTGGCCGAAGCGACATTTCCCGTGCTGACGAAACCCGACCCGGGGGCTCGCACGCCGCGACTGCGCTTCCGCTTTCTGAGCTCGCCCTGCGAAATCAAGGCCGGTGCCGACGGGCGAATCGAACGGCTGGTGTTGACTGAAAATCTGCTGATCGCCAAGGATGGTGGCACAGCGGCGAAGCCCACCGACCGAACGTTTACGCTCGACGTCGACACCATGATCTTTGCCATCGGCGACGTGGCCGATCCGCGGGTCGGCCTGCCTTATCAATCCGGCTCTTACGTGACCAATCCCGCCGGCAATGGAAACGAAAGCGGTCTCTACGAAGTGTTCGATCCCCAGCGCGGACAGGTACTGGCTGGCACTTATGTCGTCGGCTGGGCTCGCCGCGCCAGCGAAGGGCTGGTCGGCATCGCCCGACAAGATGCCGAACGCGGTGCGGTCCATGTGCTGAAGTACCTGGAAAATGTGTCGGCGCAGCCAGCCGCCACGGCCGAGGAAATCGCGCGCCGTTTTGCACGCCAGGGGCTGCAGGTGGTCGACAAAAACGATCTGAACTTTCTGAGCCGCGCGGAAGAAAAACAAGCTCGCGAGCGTGGGTTGGCCTCGTTCAAATTTGCTGACAACGAGAGCATGCTTGCGGCCATCGAAGAAGAAAAGACGCGCGCCGGCACGCCCACTTCGACCGGCTGAGGAGCGAGCCTCCGCAGAAACCGCTGGGATTTGGCAAGGGCGGAACAATCAGGTAAGGTAATCCTTGCGACCGCAAAGGCGCTCAGGAGAAATGGCTATGTCGGACCTGGCAAGCAAACAGTGTGTGCCGTGCCGCGGCGGCGTACCCCCGCTGAAAGGCGCGGAGCTGGAGACGCTGCACCGGCAATTGCCTAGCTGGCAGGTGGTCAACGAGCATCACCTGGAAAAGTCCTTTCACTTTCCGGATTTTGTTCAGGCGCTCGCGTTCACGAATCGCGTGGGTCAGCTCGCCGAGGAGCAGGGGCATCACCCGGACATCTACCTGACCTGGGGCCGGGTGGACATCAAAATCTGGACGCACAAGATCGACGGGCTGACGGAGAGTGATTTCATTCTCGCCGCCAAGATCGACGCCCTGGCTCAGCAGAAAACAGCGTCCGCTAGCTGAACAGGCCAAAGCGGCGGGCCACTGCCGTGCGCAACCGTCCCCAGGAGGTACGCGCGCCCACCGTCGCGAACGCTTCTTGCCATTCGGCGAAGTAGGAATAGGCTACCGGCACGACAAGCAGGGTGAGCAGGAGACAAAGCGTCTGGCCGCCGATGATCGTCACGGCAATCGAGGCGCGCTGTTCGCTGCCCGCGCCGATGCCTACCGCCACTGGGATCAACCCGGCCACAATCGAAAACGTCGTCATCAGAATCGGACGCAGGCGCACCCGGTTTGCTTCCAGGATCGCTTCGCGCAGCGGCATGCCTTCACGCCGAAGCTGATTCGTGTAATCCACCTGCAAGATGCCGTTCTTTTTCACGATCCCCAGCAGCAGGAACACGCCCAACGCACTCCACAAGCTCAGCGAGCGGCCGGTGATCCACAACGAAAACAGCGCAAACGGAATGCTGAGCGGTAGCGTGAGCAGGATGATGAACGGATCCTTGAAACTCTCGAACTGGGCGGCCAGCACCATGTACATGAAAATCGAAGCGAGCAGCATGGCGAGCAGCATGTTGTAGGTAGTCTGTTCCAGCAGGCGAACCTGACCGGCAAAAACAAACGAGTACCCCGGGGGCAATCCGACTTTGCGGATGGACTCGGTCGTATGTGCGGCCGCCGCATCGAGTGGGGTGCCCGGAGCCAGATTCGCGCCGACGGAGACTTGAAATTCACGGTTGTAGCGCTGGAGCCGGTCCGGCCCGCCGCTGCGCTGGATGGTAGCGATATTGTCCAGGCGAACCTGGCCAACCTTCGCCGAGGGCACCATCAGCCGTCCTAAGATGGCCGGGTTGTCGCGCTGCTCCGGCAGCAATTGCATCGTGACGGGATACTGTTCGGCACCTTCTTTGTACGTGGAGATTTCGTCCTGCCCAGAAAACAGCAGCCGCACGGTGGCCCCGATGTCGGTCATGCGCACGCCCAGGTCGGCGGCCCGCTGGCGATCCACTTTCACCTGCAGCTCCGGCGTGTTCAGGTTGATCATGGGGTTGACGTCCACCAGTCCGGGGAATCGCGACATTTCAGCCGCAACCTGCTTGGAGATTTCCACCAGCCGGGAGACATCCGGCCCGCGGATGATGGCTCGAATCGGATACCAGTTCTCGCCACCCAGGGTCGAGGGAAGACGAACGTTGTAGGTGACGTTGCGATAGGAGCCGAGCACCTGGCGGATGGCCTCTGCCATCTGTTCATGATTGCGCTTGCGCTGACCCGGCCCGACCAGCCGGATGTAGAGGTGACCATGGTTGGGCGTGCCGTGGGTGTAGGCGTGAACGAATTCCACTTCGGGCATCGCTTCGAGACGCTGCGCCATGTCGTTCATCGTCGCGGACGTGATCGAAAGCGCAGTGCCCTCGGGCAGGTCAATCGAGCTGTTCAACTCGCTCTGGTCGTCGGGTGGGATCCAGTCACGACCAATCAACCGATAGAAAACAAATGTGGAAGCGAAGGTGAGCGCACAGATCAGCAGGACCGTCGGCCGATGTTCCAGCGACCAGTTCAGAATCCGCAGGTAGCCGGACTCCACACCGTGAGCAAATTTCGACTCCCGGGAATGGATATGGCCAGCCTCGCGGCGCACCCGCAGATACCGGGAGCTGAGCATGGGCGTCAACGTGAAGCTGACCAGCAACGAGACCAGGATAGCCATGGCCATCGTCCAACCGAACTCGTTCACGTAGCGCCGCGCATAACCGGTCATGAAGGCAATGGGCAGGAAGATGATCACGAGCGAAAGGGTCGTGGCCATCACGGCCGGGCCGATTTCGCGGGTGGCTTCCACAGCCGCCTGCAGTGGGGGCACCCCTTTTTCTTCCATATAGCGGAAGATGTTTTCGAGCACGATGATTGCATCGTCGATCACGATGCCCACCGCCAGGGTCAACGCGAGCAAGGTCATATTGTTCAGCGTGAAATCCATTGCCCGCATCAGCGTGAAGGTGGCGATGATGGAAGTGGGAATCGCCAGCGCGGCAATGAACACCGCACGCCAGTTGCGTATGAACAGCAGCACAATCAAGCTAGCCAGGATGCTGCCCAGGATCAGATGCTCGAGCAGGGAGTTGACGGAGGCTCGAATAAATACAGAGGCATCGCTGATGATCTGCAGTTCGACGCCCGCGGGCAATTCCCGGCGCAGTTCGGCGATGCGCTGCTTGACCGCATCAGCCACGCGCACTGTATTCATGCCCGACTGGCGCCGGATTTCCACGGAAACCACATCCTTGCCGCGCAGGGAAGACCAGCTCCGCAATTCTTCGGCGCCGTCCTCGACTCGGGCGACATCGCGCACGCGAATCGGCGTCCCTCCGCGATTCGCAATGATGACGTCGGCAAACTGCTCGACCGAACTCACCCGTCCCAGGGTGCGCAGGCCGAGTTCTTCGGCTCCGTGGATGACTCGCCCGCCGGGCAACTCCACGTTTTCACTGCGGACGGCATTGCGCACATCCAAGACCGTCAGGTTGTGTGCCGTCAGTCGTTCCGCATCCACCAACAGTCGAATCTGGCGTCCCTGGCCACCGTTCAGGCTCACTTCGCCGACGCCGTTGACAGTTTGGATGGCGCGGCGCACCTGTTTGTCGGCGATTTCTGTCAGTTCGCGACGGCTCATCGGGCCGCTGACTAAGACGGTCAGAATCGGGTCGGAATCCGGGTCGGCCTTGCGAATCACCGGCGGGAGCACGCCCGGGGGGAGCCGGTTCAGCGCGCCGGCCACCTTTTCGCGCACATCCTGTGCGGCGCCTTCGATGTCTCGCTCGAGCACGAACGTGCAGACGATGCGCGCGTTGCCCTCGAAGGCCCACACATTCATTTCTTCGAGTCCGTTGACCGAAGAGATGGCATCTTCCAGCGGCAGGACCACACTGGAGATCATTTCCTCCGGACTAGCACCGGGCAGCGAAACACCGACGAACACCGTGGCGGGGTCGGCCTTGGGGAACAAATCCACGCCCAATTCGCGATAGCTGAAAATGCCCAGCGTGACCAGGAAGGCAATCAGCATCACCGCGAAGACCGGGCGCCGAACACAAATTTCTGCCAGTTTCATCGTTCAATCCTGTCCCGGAGTCCGCTGGTCGGTTGCCGCAGCCCGGATGGCGGCTCCATGCTGTAGCACGCCACTGACCGCTTCGGCCACTTGGTCGCCGGCCGCCAGCCCTTGCACCACTTCCACACGCCCGGCAAACCGCCCGCCCACCTGGATATCGCGTTCTTCGACGCGGTCGCCGTTGACCCGGTAGACCTTGTAGAGGCCATAGCGGTAGTACGCCGCCGACTCCGGAATCGTTAACACGCGCTCTTCGAGCTGGCTCGAAAGGGTCGCTTGGACAAAAAAGCCGGGCTTCAACCGGCCATCCGGGTTGGGAATCAGCGCTTCGACTTCGAAAGTTCGCGTTTCGGCGGTAACGGTTGGATTGATGCGCACCACGCGTCCAGTGAAAACTTCACCGGGGTAAGCTTCCAGGCGCAACTCGACGGGAACTCCGACGGTCACCACGCTGGCCCACTTTTCCGGTACGTCGAGCCGCGCCCGCAGCCGGTCCGTGCGAACGATGACCGCCACCGGCGTCTGCACGCGGACGAATTCGCCGAGGGCAACGCGACGCTCTTTCACCGCCCCGGGAAAAGGGGCACGGATGGAGGCATCGGCCAGTTTTTTTTCTGCCAGTGCGAGGGCAGCTTCACTGGATTTCAACTGCGCTTTCAGTTGTTCGACTTCCTGCAAGGCGAGTTCATGTGCGGCCTGAGCAGCTTTGAAGCGTGTGGCGGCTTCGTCGAGCTGCTGCTGCGAGATGAGTTGGTCGCGGAAGAGCTGCTGAGCGCGGTGGTAGTTTTGCTGCGCTTCGAAAAATTCGGCGGCGGCGCGCTGCACGAACGCGACCTCTTGCGGGTTGCGCGGCAGCGGGTCGCCCGGGCGCAGGCCCAACCGCGCGCGCACCTGCTGCACAGCGGCCTGCTGGCGCTGGAGTTCATACTCCAATTCCACCGGCGAGAGCACGACGAGCACCTGGCCCTGGCGGACCGTATCGCCCACGTCGGCCAGCACCTGCTCGACGCGTCCTTCGACTTCCGCACTGATGGTGCTTTCCTCGAGCGCGTACAGCGAACCGACCGCTTCGACCGGCCGATGCACCACGCGTTCCTCGACGGTGTGAATGCGCACCTCCAGCGGGGCGCTGCCATCGCCGGCTTTGGCCGGTTGCGAACGCCCACAGCCGGTCGTCAGCAGCACAAACAACCCGAACAAAACCACGTGTCCAACACTGCGGCTTTCGGTGCGGGGGCGAGCAGTCCTCATGAAGCACCCGAAACTACACGAATTTGGACGCAGGGGCCGCAACCCCCGTTTCACATCGTGGCACGGACAGTGGGCCGCAGCCACCCTAGTGTAGCAAAGTTTCAGCGCACACCCGCACCGGATGTTTCCACAGCGGCTGCTTCGCCGGCGCGTTGTGCCCCGGGTTTGCGGGCGTGTTTCTGGAACCAGTAGTAGAGATAGAGCTGTGTGCGCAGGAAGTTCGACGGTCGCGACGTAGTGCCGTGGTACTCGTCGTTGAAGCGCACCATGGCCGTGGGCACCCTGCGCATCTTCAATGCGGCATAGAACTCTTCGGTTTGCGAGATGGGCGTGCGCAGGTCGTTCACACCAGTCATCAGCATCGTCGGTGTTTTCACGTTGCCCACATACATCAAAGGCGAGCGGCGCAAGTGCTCACTCGGGTCTTCCCACGGCAGTTTGGCAAAGTTGCGATACCAACCGATGCCATCGGTCGTGCCCACGAACGAGAGCCAGTTGATCACCGGACAGTTCGACGATGCGGCCGCGAAACGATCCGTGTGGCCGACGATCCAGGCGGTCAGCACACCGCCGCCACTGCAACCATACACAAACATGTTCTGCTCGTCTACGATGCCCTTGGCGATCACCTGGTCGACCCCGTTCATCAAGTCATCGAAATCCTTGTCTGGGTAGGCATTTTTGATCGCGTTGCCAAAGGCGCTGCCATACCCGGAAGAGCCGCGCGGGTTCGTGTAGAGCACCAGGTAACCTTCAGCGGCGTGATGCTGCCAAGCAAAATTGAAGCCCACGTTGTACATCGCATGCGGCCCACCGTGAATCGTCAGAATCAACGGATATTTCTTGCCCGGTTGAAAATCCGGCGGCTTGATCAACCAGCCTTGAATGCGGAAATTGTCTGTCGAGGTGTACCAAAGCTCCTCGACCTCGCCGAGGGTAATGCCGGCGAGCACATCTTCGTTGACACGGGTGAGCTGACGAATCTGCGTCGGATTCGCCAGGCTGAAGCTGACCACATCGCCGGGTTGATGGAAGCTGGAAAGAGTGCCCACGGCCTGGCCGTTCCGGTTGATATCGCTGACCGAGAGCATGTGGATGCCGCGGGTGACCTGGCGCACCTGACCGGCGAGAGAAGCAAAGTAGAGGTTCATCGTGCCCTGGTCTTCGACTTCGAAATAGACGCCGCTGGAATCGGGCGCCCAGCGCAGGTCGCGCGGTGTGCGGTCGAGCTGAGCCGTGAGCACCCGCGGATTCGAGCCATCCAGCCCCATCACGTAGAGTTTGGAGTCAATGTAGGTGTCGTCGGTAAAATCGTAGCCCGTGTACGCGACCCACTTGCCGTCCGGCGAAACCTCCGGATTGTTATCGGGCCCTTTGCGTGTCGTGAGCTGACGCACGGCACCGGTGGCCACGTTCACGGCATAGATTTCCGATTCCCGCCAGGCATACTCCCAGTCTTCGGTGCGCAGCGAACTGAACAGAATTTCTTTTCCGTCCGGGGTCACAGAAAATCCGCCGCCGGCAAAGCCACCGCCGTGATTGAAATCGCCGGACGTGATCTGACGGGGCGTACCCCCTTCGGCAGGCACGACGAAGATGTGCGTGTAGCCTTCCTCCAGGAAACCAATGCGGTCGCGACGGTAGACCGGCCGTTCGATGATGCGCGGTGGCTGCGTCCAGCGAGCCCCCTCCGGCGCACGGGGCATGCGGATGTTCCAGGTCTCGCGCTTGGGCACCAGCATGGTGAACGCAATGCTTTTGCCATCAGGCATCCAGGTGATGTTCGACGGCGTGTTTTCCACCCGCGTAATCTGCGTGGTGGCCCCTTCTGCATCCATCCAGCGCACGAAAATCTGCGAACCGCGCGGTTCGCCCCGGGCGATGTAAGCGATGCGCGTGCCATCGGGCGACCACCGCGGCGAGCTGCCATCGACCAGGAAGCGGTTCTTCGAGCCGTCGGCATTCATGATCCAGATGGCGGATTCGCGCCGGTCGTTCACTTTGTCGATCCAACCGCGGGTGTAAACAATCTGCGTTCCATCGGGTGAAATCTGCGGGTCCGAGACGGTTTCCATCTCCAGATACATTTCCAGGGTCAGCTTCTTGATGCCTTTTTCCTGTGCGACTGCACTCAGCGGCAGCAGCAGAACAATCAGAAACATGCGGCACCACAGATGGCGCATGGTTCCTCCTTTTGGGATATGCATGGGGATTCGAAGTCGTGTGCGGTCCAGCACGGCGTGGCCCATGGCCCTCGGGCGGGCGGATTGTAGCTAGTCGCAGCAGCGCAAGCAAGCACAACCACCCGCATGGCCATCGCTTGCTCTGACCGCTATAATCCGGCAAGACGTCGAGGGCACCGAGGAGGCCGGCCATGCGTCTGCGCGGGTTGTTTTTCTGTCTGGCGCTCGTCTTCTGTCTGGCGGCGGCTCCGGAGCAGACCGCACCGCCGGTGGCGGACTTGGTCTTGCTCGGCGGACACGTCTGGACGCTCGAGCCGAATAAAACCGATGCGTCCGCAGTGGCCATCCGCGGCAACCGCATCGTGCGCGTGGGCAGCAACCGTGACGTCCAGGGTTTGATTCGCGCCGGACACACGCAGGTGCTGAACGTGAAAGGTGCGCTGGTGCTGCCCGGCTTCATCGACAATCACGTGCATTTTGCCCAGGCCGGTCGCTTGCTTCTCGGGCTGAATCTGCTCGACGTGAATGAGCCAACGGAGTTCCGCAAACGGGTCCGGGAGGCAGCTCAACGGCTGCCGGCCGGCGCCTGGTTGGTGGGAGGGGACTGGGGCGCGTATGCCCAATGGGCCCTGGCCTCTGCCGGCACGAAAGAACAACACAAAGCCGCACTGTTCCTGCCCACGAAAGATTTAATCGACCCGGTCACCGGTGACCATCCCGCGCTGATCAGTCGTTTCGATCAGCAGCTCTTTCTTGCGAACTCGCTTGCTTTGAAAGCTGCCGGCATCACTCGCGACACGCCCGACCCAGAAGGGGGAGAAATTCTCCGCGACGAGCAGGGGCGTCCCAACGGACTGCTCCGGGGCACCGCCGCAGAGCTGGTCCGACGCGTGATTCCCCCGCCTTCCTATGCCCAGCGCCGCCGCGAAGCGCTCCGAGCACTGGAAGAAGCACGCCGCTGGGGCGTGACCGGTCTGCACGACAACGTGGCCAATTTCGAACAGCTCGAACTGCTGCGCGAACTGCAGCGCTCGGGAGAGTTGACTGCGCGCATCTGGGCGCGCATGTGGCTTTCGGAATGGGAAGCCGTGCGCGAATACATCCAGCGTCACAACCTGCCGGCCGTGCCCGGAGGTTGGGCGGACGGTTCGGTGCGCCTGGGCGGATTGAAAGCCTGGGTGGATGGCATCATGGGCAATTCCACGGCGCTGTTCTTCGAGCCGTACCTCCACCAACCGGAAAATCGTGGCCGGCTGCGCGAGGTGATGTTCCCGGAGGGCAATCTCTACCGGCTGATGAAGGATGCCGACGCTGCCGGCTTCACCATCACCGTGCACGCTATCGGCGATGCGGCCAACCGCATCCTGCTAGACACCTTCGAACGCGTGTTCCGCGAAAATCCTGCGCGCGAGCGACGGCACCGCGTTGTCCATGCGCAAGTCGTGCATCCGGACGACCTGCCGCGATTCGGCCAGTTGAAACTCATTGCGGAAGTGCAGCCCTATCACTGCATTGACGATATGCGCTGGATGGAAGAACGCATCGGCGCACGCGCTCGCTGGGCCTACGCGTTTCGTTCGCTCGCGGAGCACGGTGCGATGCTGAGCTTCGGTTCCGACTGGCCGGGTACGAACGCTTCCTACTATCCCATCAATCCGCTGCTAGGCATCTACGCCGCTGTGACTCGTCAGACACTGAAGGGCGAGCCGGCCGACGGTTGGTATCCCCAGGAGCGCATCTCGCTGGAAGAAGCCGTGCGCTACTTCACCGTGAACAACGCCTGGGCCACGTTCGAAGAAAACGACCGTGGCACCATCCAGCGCGGCAAACTGGCCGATCTGGTGGTTCTCGACCGCGATATTCGCACACGCCCACCCAGAGAATTGCTGGAAACGCAAGTGCTCTACACCATCTTCGACGGCCGCATCGTGTACCACCATTTGCGAAAGTAGCCACGGCACCGACACCCCTCAGCACAAGCTGATCAGATGGAAGCTTGCTCCACGTTGTTCAGTTCAACCCGGTGTGGGGCTGTGCTCGACATCGGAGCACAAGAAACGCTAAGGGCAGCGTGCTCCGTTGAAGAAAACACGAGCGCAAGCGGCCATGTTACCGGCCCGAAAAGTCAGCTCGCACGGAGGGCTTCCAGGCTTTCGCGAACCGCGGCCAGGGTTTGCTGGATATCCTCCTCCGTGTGCGCCGCAGAAACGAACCAAGCTTCGAACTGCGAAGGCGGCAGCAGCACACCGCGGTCGAGCATCCGCTGGAAGAAGGTAGCGAATTGCTGTGTGCTCGCTGTTTTCACGCCGTCATAATTCCGCACCGGCTCAGTGGTGAAAAACAGCGTCAGCAGGGATCCGAATGCACTGACCTGCGCGGGGACTCCGGCGACATGCAACGCTTCGCGGAGACCACGGACCAAAATCTCGGCGGTGCGATTCAGCTCCTCATAAAAGCCGGTACGACCGAGCTGTGTCAGTGTTTCGATTCCGGCACGCATGGCCAGTGGATTGCCGGACAGCGTGCCCGCTTGATAGACCGGCCCCAGTGGGGCGATGCGTTCCATCACATCGGCGCGACCACCATAAGCCGCCACCGGCAGGCCACCGCCGATGATCTTGCCGAGAGTGGTCAGGTCCGGCTGAATCCCGAGCAATGTCTGCATGCCTCCGTAGGCGACACGGAACCCGGTGATGACCTCATCGAAAATCAAAAGAGCGCCGTGCCGCCGCGTCAGTTCGCGCAGCGAGGCAAGAAAACCTGCCGCCGGCAGGACTACTCCCATGTTGGCAGCCAGTGGCTCGACAATGACGGCGGCGATCTGGTCGGGGTACCGGAAAAAGGCCTGATCCACGGCCTGGAGATCGTTGTACGGCACACTCAAGGTGAGCCGGGCGAGCGACTCGGGCACACCCGGGCTGGCGGCGATGCCCAGGGTGGCGAGACCAGAACCAGCCCGAATTAGAAAACTATCGGCGTGGCCGTGATAGCAGCCATCGAATTTCAGCAGCAGTTCTCGGCCGGTGAAGGCCCGCGCCGCACGCACCGCGCTCATGGTGGCCTCTGTGCCTGAGCTGACCAAGCGGATGCGCTCCATGGTCGGCAACGCCTGTCGAATCCGCCGCGCCAGCTCGACCTCCAATGCCGAGGTCATGCCGTAGCTGCTTCCCCGACTGGCTTGGTCCCGAATAGCTTCTACGACGGCAGGGTGCGCGTGGCCTAGAATCATTGCGCCCCAGGAGCCGACGTAGTCGATATAGCGGTTACCATCTGCGTCCCAGAGGTAAGCGCCCAGGCCGCGCTCCACGATCAGCGGGTCGCCGCCGACGGCTTGAAACGCCCGTACCGGACTGTTGACCCCGCCGACCAAAACCCGCTGGGCTTGGCCGAAGATTTCGCGGGACCGAGTGCGGAGGGATTGGCGTTCCAGTTGCGTCAATGTTGTCTCCCCGGCGAGCGGCTAGCAGGCTTTCAACCAGCGCGCCATATCCTTGGCGTGGTAGGTGAGAATGATATCGGCGCCGGCGCGGCGAATCCCGGTCAGGATTTCCAAAACAACGCGCTGCTCATCGAGCCAGCCATTCTGCGCTGCCGCTTTCACCATGGCATATTCCCCGCTGACGTTGTAGGCCGCCACCGGCACGGCAAACCGTTCGCGCACCAGCCGGATGACGTCCAGATACGGCAGCGCGGGTTTCACCATGACCAGGTCAGCGCCCTCTTCCAGGTCTAGCGCCACCTCGCGCAACGCTTCCCGCGCGTTGGCCGGGTCCATCTGATAGCTACGCCGGTCGCCGAACTGCGGAGCCGATTGCGCCGCTTCGCGGAATGGCCCGTAAAATCCAGAGCAGTACTTGGCTGCGTAGGAGAGAATCGCCACCTGCGAAAAGCCATGGGCATCCAGTTTGCGACGAATCGCTCCCACCCGACCGTCCATCATGTCGGAAGGGGCCACGATGTCGGCGCCAGCGCGGGCATGGGAGAGTGCCGTTTCGGCAAGAATTTCCAGAGTCGGGTCGTTCAGCACCTCTCCTTCTTCGACGACACCGCAGTGGCCATGGCTGGTGTATTCGCACAGGCAAACGTCCGTGATGACCAGCAGCTTCAGGTTGGCGCGGCGGATGGCTTCGATGGCGCGCTGTACCACTCCGGTGGCGGCATGAGCTTCCGTTCCGCGTTCATCCTTCCGTTCCGGCAGCCCGAACAAAATCACGGCGGGGATACCCAGTTGTTCGACTTCGCGGCATTCTTCCAGGAGCTGGTCCACGGACTGCTGATAGATGCCCGGCATCGAGCGGACTTCGTTGCGCACGCGTGTCCCCGGGACGACGAACATCGGGTAGACAAGGCCCTCGATGCCCAGACGGGTCTCCCGGACCAAATTGCGCAGCAACTCATTCCGACGCAGTCGTCGGGGCCGGTGAGTAGGGAAACTCATGGTGCCTTCGCTCCTGTCGATTTGCCTCCTGCAAAGTAGGCCATCAGGGCTGCGACCAGGCCCTCGGCCGTGGAGGCTTCGGCTTCGATGGCGACGGGAAAGCCGGCATCCCGAATGGCAGCGGCCGTCACGGGACCAATCGCCGCCAACACCACCGAGCTGGAAAGTCGCCGGAGGCGATCTCCGCCCGCCAGCTCGAGAAAATGCTCGAATGCGGTGGGGCTCGTGAAAGTGACCACGTCCACCTCACCGACCAGGATCCGATCCAGGACCCGGCGGTCGGCCGCGGCCGGCGCACCGGTCTGGTAGGCGACCACTTCGGTCACCACGGCACCTAGCGCACGCAGGGCCACAGGCAACTCTTCCCGCGCGCGATCGCTGCGCGGCAACAAAATTTTTGCGCCGGCGACCTCGCTGCGCAGCTCTTCCGCCAGGGCAGCGCCCAGAAATCGCGAAGCCACCCGGGCAACTCGAATCCCTTGCTGCTGTGCAGCTTCGGCCGTGGCTGGCCCCACAGCGGCGATCTGTGGCCGCGTCGTGTACCCGGAAGGTGGCTCCAGGCCCAAAGCACGGCAGCGTTCGCAGAAAAAGCGCACGGCATTGCGACTCGTGAACAAAATCCAGTCGAACTGATTCAGGTCCCGGATGGCTTGATCGAGCGGCGCAGGATCCTTCGGTGGGTGGAAGGCCAGCGTGGGCAGCAGCAGTACTTCGGCACCAGCTTCCGCCAGCCGCGTGATCAGCTCCTGGGCCTGCTCCGGAGCCCGCGTCACCACCACGCGTTTGCCGAGCAAGGGTTGCGAGGCGCTCATGAGCGGCTCCTGAGGTCCCGGCCTGCAAGCTGAAGCAACCGGTCGGCACCGGCTTCCAGAAGGCTCTGCGCCAGGCGGCGCCCCAACGCGGCCGCGTTCGCCGGCTGGTCTTCGGCTTGCTGACGGATGCAGGCGCTGCCGTCCGACGCCAATACCGCAGCATCCAGCACCAGACGCCCATCCTGGATGCGTCCCCAAGCGCCCACAGGGACCTGGCAGCCACCCTGCAGCGCTGCCAACAGGGCGCGCTCCGCAGTGATGGCTGCGCGGGTTTCCGGGTGATCCAAAACCGTCAGCAGTTCGCACACCGACCGATCGTCAGCGCGACATTCGATGCCGAGTGCGCCCTGCCCGACGGCCGGCAGGCTGATCTCCGGGGAGAGGACTTCCGTGATGCGTTCGCCGGCGCCGAGCCGCTCCAGGCCGGCTTTGGCCACGACAATGGCGTCCACTTCACCGGCGGAAAGTTTGCGCAGGCGCGTATCCACGTTGCCGCGCAGGGGCACCACACACAGGCTGCGCCGGTACCAGAGCAACTGCGCCTGCCGACGCAAGCTGCTCGTCCCGATGCGCGCGCCATCGGGCAGCGTACGCAGGTCAGCACCGTTGCCGGAGACCAGCGCATCCCGGACGTCTTCTCGCTCGCAGATAGCTGCCAGCACCAGTCCCTCTGGGATTTCCGTGGGCACATCTTTCATGCTGTGCACGGCCAGGTCCACGCGCTGGCTGAGCAGCGCATCTTCCAGTTCCTTTATGAATACGCCTTTCAGGCCGATGGTGGCAAGCTGTGCAGACTGGAACTGGTCTCCGGAGGTTTTGATGACGACGAGCTCGGCCTCCACCCCCAGGCGGGCCAGGCGTGCGCGAACATGCTGAGCCTGCCAGAGCGCCAGCGCACTGCCGCGGGTACCGATGCGGAGCGTCTTCACACCGTGCCTTTCGTGATGCCGAGCAAATCGCGCACCAGGTCGAGCCGGCGTACCCGTTCGCGCAGAGCGGGCACGTGTCGGAGTTGAGCTTCCGGCTCGAGACGGGCCAGGGCAAGCAGCTCTTCCGCGATGCGCCGCAGGTCACGGCGCTCCTGCGGGGAGAGTTCGTGCATGCGTTCGAGACGCTGGTCGAGCGCGGCCGCATCCGGGACCGTGCCCCGGTGCCGCAGTGTTCGCAACAGCTCGACCATCTCCGACGCAGCCCACCACGCTTCAAACCGGGCCACGTGCTCTTCGACAATCTGCTCGGCGCGAGGAATTTCCTGCTGCCGGGCACGACGATTCTGCTCCACGATTTCAGCCAGGCTGTCCAGGTTGTACAGATAGACGTTGTAGAGCGTGCCGGCGGCCGCTTCGACATTTCGGGGCACACCCAGGTCAATCACGAACAGCGGGCGATTGCCGCGGACGGCCATAGCCTTTTCCAGTTCTGCGCGGGTCAGCCACGGCTCGTGGACAGCCAGTGAGGTAACTACAATGTCCGGCTGGGCCCAAATCCGCGACAGCTCCTCCCAGCGTATCGCTTCACCGTGGAAACGGGCGGCCAGGGCGCTGGCGCGCTCCCAGGAACGATTCGCCACCAGCAGGTGCTGGATTTTGCGGTTGCGCAAATGTTCGACCAGTTGCTCGCCCACCGTGCCAGCACCGACGATCAAGGCCGAGCGCTCGCGCAGGTGGCCAAAGATCTGCTCAGCGAGCTTGACGGCAGCAAAGGCTACTGACATGGGCCCAGCGCCCAGAGCGGTCTGTGAGCGCACCTTCCGACCAGCCTCCAGTGCGCCCTGAAACATCCGATTCAGCACCGGACCCGTAGTGCCGTTGGTGAAGGCTCGCTGATAGGCTTCGCGCACCTGGCCAAGGATTTCCGCTTCCCCCAGAAGCATCGAGTCCAGTCCCGCCGCGACCCGGAACAGGTGCCGCACCGCGCCGGCATCCTCGTAGACGTACAGGCTCGACTCGAGCACAGCCGCAGGCAGACGGTGGAAGGCAGCGAAGTAGTCGCGCAACGCAGGAATCGGCTCTGCCGCATTGTGGTCGAGGACTGCGTAGAGCTCGCTGCGATTGCAGGTAGAGAGCACCGCTGCCTCGCGAAGCAACGGACGGCCATCGCGGGACGATCGGGTGAGTTCGGCCGCCGCGCGACGAGCCTGCTCGGGGTCGAAAGCCACGCGCTCGCGCAGCTCCACCGGCGCGGTGCGGTGATTGATGCCCATCACCAGGATGCGCACAACCCTGTTCACTCCTTGTCCCTGGCGGTTTCCCGTTCGTCCGGACGAACCATACCTTCAAAAATACCGATGAAACTTCGACAAATAGAGATTGACGACCGTCAGGCTGAACAGCACCACGACAAAATTGAGAACGCACAACCACGAAGCGCGTGCTCCTCGCCATCGGGTTGTGCGGCCCAGCCACAGGTAGGCCGCGTAACTGAACAGAAGGACGAGCGAGATGATTTCTTTCGGGTCGTTCGACCAAAATCGCCCGCGCACCTCGCGAGAAACCACCAAGCCCAGCACAATTCCTACCGACAGAGCGAGCAAGCCGACCGCCACACTGCTGCGACTCATCCGCTCGAGCAGCTCCAAGGCGGGAAAACGCCAGAAGGTTCGTCCCGGAGCGCGGCCGCGCAACATGCGGTTCTGAAGCAGAAAAATCACGCTGAGCACGAAAGCAATGGCGAAGGCCGAATAGGCCAGAATGTTCAGGGTGACGTGCAGCGCGAACACCGTGCTGTGTGCTTCCGGCGGCGCCGGCGGCTGGTGCGGTGCAAACACGGTGCTGAACAGCGCCAGCATGAATACCACCGGCACGACGAACGCTCCCACCGACCGCTGCCGGTGGAACATCTCCAAACCCAGATAGGTCAGCGCAAGCAGCCAGGCGAACAACGAAAGCGAGCCAGACAGGTCCTGGTAAGGAACAGAATCGAGTGCGCGGGCACGTTCCATCAGGCTGAAGTAGTGCACCAGCAGACCGCCGGCCAGCATTGTGGTAGCACTGATGCCCACCCACGGCCGATTCGTGTACAGCAGCCAGAGGTACAGCACCAGGCTGAACGCGTAGAGCAGCAGCGCTGCGATACTGGTGGGCATAGCCGTTCTGGTGTACGCAGGCCCGGTGAACTCGCACGCGGAACAGAATCCCACCGGCCTTTGGCGGCGGAAGGGTTGGCGGCGACAAGTCCTTCCTGTGCCCCCGCAATTATAACGGAACACGAAGTGGATTCACACCACCGCTCTGTGGGCAGGACGGGGAACGATGCCAAGCGCAGATATCTTTGCTATGATGGAAACGGAACACGGAACGCCCACAGCCGATGACCGCAGAAGACCGCAAAACCCTGTTCCTGAATGCCTGCCGGGGCGAACCGGTCGAACGCGTTCCGGTCTGGATGATGCGCCAGGCAGGCCGCTATCTGCCTGAATACCGGGCCATCCGCGCGAAGCATTCGTTCCTCCAAGTGTGCAAAACACCCGAGCTGGCCGTGGAAGTTTCTCTGCAGCCTTATCACCGGCTTGGCGTGGATGCCATCATTGTTTTCAGCGACATCTTGATTCCCGCCGAAGCCATGGGGTTAGCGCTCGAGCTGAGCGACCACGGCCCCGTCTTGCCCGCCCCCGTCCGCTCGGCGGCCGACGTGGCCCACCTGCGCGACTTCGATCCGGAAACTGAAACCGGATTTCTGATGGAGATCCTCCGACAGCTGGTTCGCGAAACCGACGGGCGCATTCCGGTGCTGGGCTTTGCCGGCGCTCCCTGGACGGTGGCTTGCTATATGGTGGAAGGGCAGACGAAAGCCGGCTTCGCTACCATCAAGCAGATGCTGCATGCCGACCCGGGAACACTCCGGCGTCTGCTGGAGCGGGTGGCCCTCAACACGGCGCGATATCTGCAAGCACAGATTGCCGCCGGAGCCGCTGCCGTGCAACTGTTCGACACTTGGGCGGGGGAGCTGTCGCGCGAGGAATTCGACACCTTCGCCTTGCCGGCGCTGCAACGCCTGATCGAAGAGCTGCGCGCCGATCCGCGAGCGCGCGCCGCTCCGGTGATCCTCTACATAAAGGCTGCAAACCACCTGCTCGAAAGCGCGGTGCAAGCCGGCGCCGACGTGTTGAGCGTGGACTGGCGCGTGGATCTGGCGGAAGCACGCCAGCGCTGGCCACGCCTGGCGTTGCAAGGCAACGTGGATCCCTGCGTGCTGCTGGGTCCACTGGAAAACATCGAAACCGCAGCCCACGCCGCAGTGGCCAAAACAGGCGGCATCGGACACATCCTGAATCTGGGGCACGGCATTTTGCCCCAGACGCCGGTGGAAAACGCGCAGGTATTTGTCCGAGCCGGCCAGCAGGCGCCCGTGGCGGACTGGAAACCGATGGCCGGAGGTCGTCGATCCAATGTCTGAAGTCCCTGTGCAGATTTCTGTAGCGGACGGGTTGCGCTTCGAGATCAGCGAAGAGTTCCTCGCACGGTACAACCGCCCCGGCCCGCGCTACACGAGCTATCCGACGGCGCCCGTATGGCGGGAAGATTTCGGACCGGCAGAATTCGAAGCGGCCGCCCGCGCGGCTGACGAAGCGGGCACACCCGTTTCTCTCTACCAGCACCTGCCGTTCTGCGAGAGTCTGTGCCTGTTCTGCGCCTGCAATGTGGTGATCAGCAAAAACAAGCAGGTCGCGCCGCCCTATCTGGAGGCATTGAAACACGAAGTGGAACGAATCAGCCGTTACGTCTCGCGCCACCGACCGGTCATTCAGTTTCACTGGGGCGGAGGCACGCCGACGTATCTTTCACCCGAGCAGCTCGAAGATCTGTTCGGCCACACGCGCGAGCGCTTCACGTTTGCTCCGGACGCCGAAATCGGCATCGAAGTCGACCCACGCGTCACGACCCGGGAGCATTTGGAAACAGTGCGGCGGCTGGGCTTCAACCGCCTGAGTATGGGGATTCAGGACTTCAACCCGGTCGTGCAAAAAACGGTGCACCGGATCCAACCCTACGAGATGACCCGCGAGCTGATCCTGGCTGCGCGCGCACTGGGCTTCGAAAGCATCAACGTGGATTTGATCTACGGTCTGCCCTACCAGACCGCCGAAAGTTTCCGAACGACTGTGGAGCAAGTGATCGCGCTGGAACCCGATCGCGTCGCGATGTTCAGCTATGCCCATGTCCCCTGGCTGAAGAAACAACAAGGCTCGTTTGCCAAAGTGCTGCCGGAAGGGATGGAGAAATTCCGCATCTTTCGCACCGGCTTGCAGGCGTTTCTGGATGCCGGCTATCTCTACATCGGCATGGACCACTTTGCCCGACCCAACGACGAGCTAGCGCTGGCACAGCGGAACCGCACGCTGCATCGCAATTTCCAGGGCTACACGACGAAGGCCGGCGCCGACCTGTACGGGATGGGGGTCAGCGCCATCAGCAGCCTGGGGCCCACCTATGCACAGAATCACCGCGACGTGACCACCTATCAACAGTGCATTCGTGCCGGCGGACTGGCCACCCTGCGCGGCTACCGCTTGTCTGCAGACGATCTGGTGCGGCGAGCCGTGATCAGTCGCTTGCTCTGCCACACGGTGGTTCCGAAGCAGGAAATCGAACAGGAATTCGGCATCTGCTTCGATGAATATTTTGCGCCTGAACTCGAACGGCTGGAGTCGTTCCGTGCCGACGGACTGGTGGAACTGCAGCCCGACATGCTCTCGGTGACCATGCTGGGGCGCATTTTCATCCGGAATGTCGCCATGGTGTTCGACCCGTACCTGGAGCAACAGCAGCTCGCGAGCCGCCCCCTGTTCTCCAAAACGCTGTAACACCCAACACCTTCCGCCTGGAGGTAACTAGCGATGCGCGTCGTGGTAGTCGGCGGAGGCATCTGTGGACTGGCCTGCGCTTGGCGGCTGCAGCGCCTCGGAATCGAGGTGCTGCTGCTGGAGCAAACCGAAAGAGTCGGCGGCGTCATCGACAGTCTGGAAACCGATGGCTTCCTGTTCGAGCGCGGGCCGCAGAGCTTCCTTTCGAACGCGAGCCTGCTCGAGCTGATTGCTGCCCTGCGCCTGAGCGAAGAGTTGCTGGAAGCGGACCGGCGCGCACCCCGCTTTGTGCTGGTGCGTGGCCGGCTGCACCGGGTTCCGATGGCGCCTCCCGCGCTGCTGACCAGTCCGTTGCTGCCGCTGCGGGCGCGATGGCGCCTGCTGACCGAATGGGCCCGCAAGTCCGCGCCTCTGGAGCCAGACGAATCCGTAGCGGCGTTCACGCGAAGAAAATTCGGGCCCGAGCTGCTCGAGCGGCTGGTGGGGCCGTTCGTTTCCGGCATTTACGCCGGTGATCCGGAACGACTCAGCCTGCGCGCCGCGTTTCCGATGCTCTATGACTGGGAGCGGAACTACGGGAGCGTGATCCGCGGCGCCATCCAATCCCGTCGAAGGACGAACCCATCCCATCCGCAGGCGCGGCCGGTGCTGGCAAATTTTCGCCATGGCTTGCGCACGCTGCCCGCTGCCCTGCACCGTGCGCTGGGCGATGTCGTGCACACCAGCACAACCGTGCAGGCCATCGAAGCGCGTCAGGCCAACGGCAGGCCGAGCATCACCGTGCGCGTCGTCAACAATGGTTCGAGCGAATCGCTCGCGGCCGAAGCCGTGGTCGTGGCCACACCCGCCTACGCCGCCGCCGCGCTGCTGGCCGGAGTCGCTCCGCGTGCGGCAGAACAACTGGCCGGCATCGCCTACGCGGCCGTGAATGTGGTCAGCACCGGCTATCGGCGTGAGCAGGTGGCTCATCCCCTGAAAGGGTTCGGCTTCCTGGTGCCGCGCAGTGAAGGTCTACGCACACTTGGCACAGTTTGGAACTCTTCGCTGTTTGCTGGTCGTGCGCCGCAGGGCTGCGTGGCCCTGGCCAGTTTCGTGGGCGGAGCGACCGACCCAGAAGCTCTGCACGCACGCGAAGAGGAACTGCTCGGAATCGTGGGGCAGGAGAATGCTGCGGTGCTGGGTATCACCGGCGCACCGGTGGTGCACCACCTGGAACGTTACGCGCGCGCGCTGCCCCAGTACAACCTGGGCCACACGCAGCGGCTACAGACCATCCGAGAAGATTTGGCCCGGTTGCCTGGTATTTTTTTAGCCGGAAACTATCTGGAAGGACCCTCGATTGGCAACTGCGTGGACGTCGCTTTTCGCACGGCTGCCGCAGTGGCCGAATTCTTCTGCACAGACATGACCGCGCGCCACCCTGACACCGGTGAATTCCAGAAGTCCTCGTGATGCGATCGCCCGTCTCGCGGTCAGCGGTGCGGGCGTTTGTAGCGATGCGCCAAACGGATGCGCCGCCGTGCTGCGGCCTCGCGCCAGCGGCGGCGATCTTCGGCCGTTTCCAGAATCAGTGGGGGCACCGGATGCGGCCGCCCCTGCTCATCGAGCGCCACGAAGGTGACATAGGCGCTCGAGCAATGTTTGCGCTCGCCCGTGAGCACATTTTCCGAAAAGACCTTCACCCCCACTTCCATCGAAGTGCGGAACACGCGGTTCACGCTCGATTTCAGAATGATCAGTTCCCCGACTTTGATCGGATTGCGAAAATCCACGTAGTCGACCGAAGCGGTGACGACGTAGCTGTTCGAATGACGATGGGCGGCAATGGCCGCAGCGATGTCGATCAAATGCATGACGCGCCCACCGAGAATGTTCCCGAGCGGGTTGGCATCGTTCGGCAAGACGATTTCGGTCATTTCAACACGCGAATAGCTGACTGGCTTGGCCGCACCCGGTGCGGCGGCCCGGGCGCCAGAAATGGTACGCGGTTTTCGCTTGGCCATCGGTAGCAGGCTCCGGATTTGGGAACTCGAACAACGGCAGATATAATACGCGGCTTGTCCCGATGACCCAAATCCAGAAAAGCCGGCGGCAGATGTTGGAAGAATTCGTTGCGCAGCATCCGCAGGATGCCTTCGCACGATACGGGTTGGCGATGGAGTGCGCCAGCTCCGGCGACCACGAAGCCGCTCTGGCTCACTTCCGCAAACTGATCGAAACGAATCCGAAATATGTTCCCGGCTTCCAGCAGTTAGGCCAACTGCTCGCCCGGCTCGGGCAGAAGGAGGAGGCCCGGGAAATCTTCTCTCGGGGCATCGCTTTGGCACGAGCCGCCGGTGAGCAGCGTGCGATGGAAGAGATGCAGCAGGCCTTGCAGGAGCTGGAAAACTAACCGACTCTGCCGGTAGCACCTTCCGAGGGACCACCTGAGCAAACTCTCTGGTAAGATGGAACCGGCAGGGCACGATGGAGTCACCGCATCTCCCCCTGTTCCCACTGGAAGTCGTTCTGTTCCCCGCGATGGGGCTCCCACTGCATATCTTCGAGCCGCGCTACAAGCTGATGATCGGACGCTGCCTGGAACAGTCTCTGGATTTCGGTGTGGTGCTGGCGCGGGGACGCCGGCTGGCCGCGGTGGGTTGCACGGCGCGAATTGAACGCATCGTGCGGCGCCACCCCGATGGCCGCCTGGATATCCTGACCGTGGGCATGGAACGGTTTCGCATCCGGCAGGTGTTCGAAGACGAACCCTACCTGCAGGCCCAGCCTGAATTTTTTGATGATGAAGAACCGTCCGCGGAGCTGCCTGAACAGGCCGAGCTGATTGCGCTGTACGAGAAATCTTTTCGCCTGCTGACGGGCGCTCGCGGCGAATTCACGCCCCCGCAGCCGGAGCTTTCAGTGTCCATGCAAATTGCCGCGGTGTTGCCATTGGAGCTGGACTTCAAACAGAAGCTGCTCGAATCGCGCAGTGAAACGGAACGGCAGCGCTGGCTGCTGGTGCGACTCCGACAGTGGTTGCCCGAGCTCGAGCAAATTGACCGGGCACGGCGGAAAGCCGGCAGCAACGGCCGCGGTGCCGCACTCGGACGGCCGCAATGAATCGCAGGGTGCCTGACCCGTTCCGTCTCCTATGCAGAACGGTTTGGGACCGGGGCGGCAACGTCATATAATGGGAGCTGCCGCGTCGGCCACCGCGCCGGGGCGCACAGAAAGTCAGAGAACGATGAGCCAGCGTCCCGCCACCCTGGGAGAACTCCGCCGTAGCAAATGGTCTGAAGCACGCCTGGCCAACCGCAGCGTCAAGCAGGAGATGCGCGAAAACCTGCTGGCGAAGATCGAAGCAGGCGAAGTCCTCTTTCCCGGCATCCACGGCTACGAAGACACCGTAGTGCCGCAAATCGTCAACGCCATTCTGGCTCGGCACAATTTCATTCTGCTAGGTCTGCGCGGCCAGGCCAAGAGCCGCATCCTGCGCAGCCTGGTGAATTTTCTCGACGAGGCCATTCCGGTGGTGGCCGGTTGCGAAATCAACGACAACCCGTACCGCCCGATCTGCCGCGCTTGCCGGGAGCAGATCGCCACGGGGGGAGACGCCACCCCGATTGCCTGGCTGGACCGGCAGAACCGCTATGTCGAGAAGCTGGCCACCCCCGACGTCACCATTGCCGACATTATCGGCGACGTGGACCCAATCAAAGCCGCCCGCGGCGGTCGCGACCTGTCCGATGAGCTCACCATCCACTACGGTCTGCTGCCCCGCGCCAACCGCGGCATCTTTGCCATCAACGAACTGCCGGATCTGGCCGGAAAAATTCAGGTGGGCCTGTTCAACATCATGCAGGAAGGGGATGTGCAAATCAAAGGCTATCCGGTACGCCTGCCGCTCGATGTCCTGCTGGTGTTCACGGCCAACCCGGAAGATTACACGGCGCGCGGGAAGATCATCACGCCTTTGAAAGACCGCATCGGCTCGGAAATTCGCACCCATTACCCGACGACCCTGCAGGAAGCAATGGCCATCACCGCACAGGAAGCTTGGGTCGAGCGGGATGGCCGGCCGGTGTTCATCCCAGAATATGTTCGCGAGGCGATCGAGGAAATCGCTTTCCAGGCTCGCAGCGACAAGCGTGTGGACCGGCGCTCCGGCGTCAGCCAGCGGCTGCCCATCGCCACGCTCGAAAATGTGCTCAGCAATGCCGAGCAACGCGCCGTGCGCAACCGCGAGCCGCAAGTGGTGACGCGCGTGGCAGATATCTACGCAGCGATCCCAGCCATCACCGGCAAACTGGAGCTGGAATACGAAGGAGAACTGAAAGGCGCGGAAACGATTGCTGCTGAGCTGATTCGCGCTGCCGTGGGGAAAACGTTCGGCCGGTATTTTGCCGACGTCAATCTGCAGCCTATAGTCCAGTGGTTCGAGATGGGCGGGGAGTTGAAACTGCCGGCCAACGCCCCAGCCCAGGAGCTCGTTCGGCGGTTCGGCAAAATTCAGGGCTTGCTGGAGCAGGTGGAACGGCTGGGCACCTCGCCGCGAGGCGAACCGCCGTTTGTGGCCGCGGCGGCGGAATTCATTCTCGAGGGCCTGTGGGCCAACCGGCGCATCCAGCGCAGCGAAGAACGTGGCTTCTATGCAGAAAAACCTCGACTGGCAGAACCGAGCGAAACCCGAGAACAGCCGGGACACCCGCCGCGGCGGCAATACAACTGAGCATGAAATACATCCGTTACTCCCGCTATGTGGGTGAGCCGGCCGACGATGTGGATCTTTCGGAGCTGATGCGCCGGCTGGCGGATTTCTTCCTCTACAGCGGCTTCCCTTCCCCGGACTACGGCATCTACGAGCTCGATCCCGAACGCTCGCTCGAAGCGCTTCGTCAGGCCGTCCTGCATGCGATCGAATCGGGCGCGTTGCTCCCGGAAGAACTCACCGAAGAACTGCTGCAAAATCCTGACCTCGACCAGAATCAGGCCTTGCGCGAGCTGATCGACCGGCTGATCGAGCGGATGGTCGAGGAAGGCTACCTGAATGCTCCCCTGCCCCAGGTGACACCGCCGCCGGAGCAGACGCCCGGACGCCAGCTCGGCGCCGCTGGCCCAGAGCAGACTCAGGTTCGGTTCGAAATCACGGACAAAGCGCTCGACTTCCTCGGCTTTCAGACGCTGAAAGACCTGCTCGGTTCGCTCGGGCGTTCCAGTTTTGGTCGTCACGACACGCGCGACCTGGCCACTGGCATCGAATCGGGCGGCGCTACCAAACCCTACGAATTCGGCGACACGCTGAACCTGGATATCAGTGCCACCCTGTTCAGCGCGGTGCGCCGACAAGGGGCCCGCGTCCCCATCGAGCTCGATTATCCCGACCTGGCTGTCCATCAGTGCGAATACCAGAGTTCGTGCGCCACCGTACTGCTGCTCGACTGCAGCCACTCGATGATTCTTTATGGTGAAGATCGTTTCACGCCGGCGAAAAAAGTTGCGCTGGCGCTGGCGCATCTAATCCGCACCCAGTATCCGGGCGATACGCTCACTCTGGTGCTCTTTCATGATTCAGCCGAAGAAGTGCCGCTCAGCCAGCTCGCCCGCGTGCAAGTGGGACCGTACTATACGAACACCCGCGAAGGTCTCCGGCTGGCGCGTCGGCTGCTGCTGCGGCAGAAGAAAGATATGCGGCAGATCATCATGATCACCGACGGAAAACCTTCGGCGCTGACGCTGGAAGACCACCGCATCTATAAAAACGCCTTCGGCCTGGACCCGCTCGTCGTGAGCGAAACACTGCGCGAAGTGGCCATCTGCCGCCGAGCGGGCATTCTGATCAACACCTTCATGCTGGCTTCCGATTACAGTCTGGTACACTTCGTGCAGAAGGTGACAGAAATCTGCCGTGGCAAGGCGTATTTTGCCACTCCGCACAACCTGGGCCACTACCTGCTGCTCGATTACCTGAATCGGAAAACCCGACATATCCATTGACGCGACCGGACACGCCGAATCGCAAAGCGGTAGCCCTGCGACACCGCTCCCACGAAGTTGTGCGTATCCCCTCCAGCCGACCCTTTGCGGCCCCGGACAATTCGCTTAAGATGGGCCGCGAGGAGTACCGATGCCGGAACGGCTGGTGGTCATCGGCGGCGTCGCCGCAGGAATGAGCGCGGCCAGCCGCGCTCGCAAACTGCGTCCGGAAATGGAAATCGTTGTCCTGGAAAAGGGCCGCGACGTCTCCTACGGCGCGTGCGGGCTGCCGTACTTCGTGGCTGGACTGGTGGCACGTCCAGAAGAACTGGTGGTCTACGATGCGCGATTCTTTCGCGAAAAACGTAACATAGACGTCCGGCTGGAACACGAAGCCATCGCGATCGAACCCGGAAAGAAAACGGTCCATGCCTTGCGCAGTGGCTCGCAACCCGTGGCCGTGCGCTACGACAAACTGATCCTCGCCACCGGTGCCGCCCCGGTCCTGGAGTTGCCTGGAAGCCAGCGACCGAACGTGTTCCATTGCAACACGCTCGCGGAAGCCATCCGACTGCGAAGATTTCTCGAAGAACACCGGCCCCAGCGGGCTGTGATCATCGGCTCAGGCTACATCGGACTGGAAGTGGCCGAAGCGTTGGTGCGCCGCGGGCTCGAAGTGACGATTCTGGAACGCTCGAACGCAGTGCTCGATGGAATCGAGCCGGAAATCGAACAGAAACTGGAGCAGGCACTGGCCGCCCACGGTGTGAAGCTGCGCAAAGGCGCCGAAGCCAAGAGCATCCTGGGCACCGGTGAAGGACCCGCCCAGAGTGTCGCCTACGGGCTGAGCGGCCATGAAGCGGCAGACCTGGTCGTGTTCTCCGCCGGCATTCGTCCGCGCACCGAACTGGCCGCAGAAGCCGGCATTGCCATTGGTCCCACCGGTGCCATCGCGACAGACGAGCGAATGCAGACCAATCTCCCCGGCCACTACGCTGCCGGCGATTGCGCCGAAGTGCACAACCTGGTCACCGGCAAATCGGACTATCTGCCGTTGGGCACCACAGCGAACAAACAGGGGCGCGTGGCCGGAGAAAACGCCGCGGGCTATGCCGCTCGCTTCGATGGCGTGGTGGGCACATTGGTGACGCGATTTTTCGAACTGGGACTGGCCCGCACCGGATTGAGCGTGGCCCAGGCGCGCGCACACGGGTTCGCCGCCATGCAGGTAACCGTCAGCGCTTATACGCGGGCAAAATATTTCGGCGGAAAAAAATTTTTGCTGACGCTCATCTGGGATCAAGCTTCCGAACGTGTGCTCGGCTGCCAGATCGCGGGCGAAGACGACGCCGCGAAACGAATCGATACGGCCGCGATGGCTCTGCACGCACGAATGCGCATCGAGGATCTGCTATACGTAGACCTGAGCTATGCGCCTCCGTTCGCTCCGGTCTGGGAAGCGCTGCTGGTCGCGGCCAACGAAGCACGCAAGCAGGGACGTCGTGCCTAGCTCTCCGCAGCACGGCCATGTTCTCTGCCCCGCCGATTCGGCTACAATTCTTCAGGTTGTAGGAAGACGGAAACTACATCGGGAGGCCAGTATGACTGCGATCGCGGCAGGGAAAAAAGCTCCCGCCTTCACGTTGCGCGGGCTGGACGGCGGCGAATACGCCCTGCAAGAGGCGCTGAAGCGCGGCCCCGTGCTCGCTGCATTTTTCAAAGTCAGTTGTCCCACATGCCAGCTGGCCCTGCCGTTTTTGAACCGGCTGCAGGAAGGCTACGGCCACGCCGCCTCGATCTGGGGCATCTCCCAAGACGATGCCCGTGACACGGAAGAGTTCCGCGAAGAATTCGACCTGAGCTTCCCGCTGCTGCTTGATGAGGATGGCTATCCGGTGTCGAATCGGTACGGCCTGACCAACGTGCCCACACTGATCCTGATCGCGCCCGACGGCACCGCCACCATCAGTTTTCACGGCTTCGTGAAAGAGGGCATGGAACAAATCGCTGTGGAACTGGCCCGGCAGACCGCCAGCAAGCCAGTGACCATTTTCTATCCGCATGAGTTGGTACCGGATTTCAAACCTGGTTGAGGCTCTAAGAACTAGGTTCCGGGCGAACCCGACGAAAATCGCAGTACTGCAACCACACGCTTCTGCGATTCTGGGTGGAATAGCTGCAGTCGGTCAAAGGCAGACGACCTTTTGGAATGATCATCGTACGTCGGTCGGAATCGATTTCGACTGCGTCTAAAAGACGTACTTGCGCGAGCGGGGACGCTTGTCCGGCTGCTGTTCGCAATGGTTATCGAAGCAAGTTGGAAGACTCCGCCCAGTTTGGAGAACGTTCTCGCCCCCATGACGAGCCGTCGAAAGCCTTTGCTGGTCGGTAGCAGAAAGGACCGGTGCGTTTTTTCGCGTCACGAAATGGTGCAATTGCCCGGGAGGTTCCGTGAGGTCAGGCGAGCTGTTCTTCCAGCAATTGCTTCTTGTGCTTGGGTGGCTTGCGGCGCTTGTCGGCGATGACCCGTTCGCGGGGCGGCAGCCCGAGCTTTTCACGAGCGCGCCGGCGCGCTTCCCGTGCCGGATCGAACTTCCGTAGTTTGCTTCCAGCCACTGTGGCTCCGCAAGGCTTTTCCAGCCGACACTGTATTTTCCGCGCCTGAACCTGAGAAATTGGCGGAAGCGTGTGGGAGTCGAACCCACCACCCCGACCGAGTCGGGATCACCGGCTTTGAAGGCCGGGCGGGTCACCGGACCCGTTTCGCCTCCGCCGCCTGCTCATGCAAGATAGCACGAACCTAGGCTCCACCGACAGCACCCCCGCGTTTCCACTTTTTCTGTCGACGCCAGTTTTGAATCCGGGCGTTTTCGGACCTGTGGTGCACAGCCCGGAGAAACAGAGGAGGAGACCCTCATCTTGCACCGGCTGGAAGTGAGCCCGCTGCTGCGCGTGAGGGCGTGAGACCTTTTGTTTGACGAAAGTGCCACTGCGCGGGGAGCCTGCCTGACTGTGCCAGGGAGTTCGAGTGGGGAGTTGCTTGAAAGCATGTCCTGCTGGCCCGTCGCACCGTGCTGAGGTGCGGAGGCGAGTGGCCGGCGACGAAGCGTCAAACACCCGCGGCGCCGCGATTGCGTTTTCGTTTCCACTCGTGCTCGCGACGCAGCTTGCCCTGATGCTTGTGGAGTTGGCGGAACAGCTCCGCAAAAGCTTCCTTCACGCTGGTGCGCAGGTCGGGACCCTGTGCATTGGCGTGCAAGGTGCCCGTGGGTAGCGACAGGTTCAGCGAAAATTCATATTGTGCCCGTCGCGGATGCTTCTCAAAGGCTCCGTGCACCTGCACCAGGTCTGGCACATAGCGCTTCAGCAGACGGGAAAGTTTAGTTTTGTGTCGTGCAATTTCGCGTTCGACCGGTTCGCGGTGTTTCACGTCTTTGTAGCTGAGCGTGATGTTCATCCTTCACCTGTTCCGGGAAAATGCCATCGGTTCGGCGTGGCTCCTGTTGAACAACGTGAGTCAGAATAGCAATTCGTCGGGTTTCCCGCAACTCAGCCGGCAGCGCTGGTTTGCCTTTTCATCTCGGTGCGCGCAGAATACTGCCCAGGGCATTTTCGCATGAGCACTTCGGCGGTGCAGTCCGCCAGCGTGCAGGGCCGCGTGCTGGTGGGGCCAGCGGGTTGGTCGTACCCCGATTGGGCTGGCATAGTCTATCCTGCACGCCGACGGCGCGGCTTCCACGAGGCTGCCTACCTGGCCGAATTTTTCGATACGATCGAGATCAACACCTCGTTCTATCAGCCACTGCGGGTTGCGTCGGTCCGGCAATGGATCGAGCAGGTGCAGCGAAACCCGAACTTTCTGTTCACCGCCAAGCTCTGGCAGCGCTTCACGCACGAGATGGCGCGGGCCGGCGCCGCCGAGGAGAAGGCTGTCCGGGAAGGCTTCGATGTGTTGCATGCCGCGGGTCGGCTGGGCGCGTTGCTGCTGCAGTTTCCGTTTTCGTTCCACAACACCAAAGAAAACCGCCAGCAGCTCGCCGCTCTGATGAAGCGGTTTGCTGATTATCCACTCGTCGTCGAAGTACGGCATGCGAGTTGGAACGACCCGGCCTTCTTTGACCTGCTCGAGAAGCGTGGTGTGGGTTTCTGCAATCTGGACCAACCGATTCTGGGGCGCGCCCTGCAGCCTTCGCAGCGCGCCACCGCTCCAATCGGCTACGTGCGGCTGCATGGCCGACGCTACGACACCTGGTTTACCGATGACCCCAACGCAACCCCCGAGGAACGCTATAACTACCTCTACAGCCTGGCGGAGCTGAAAAGCTGGGTCGAGCGCATCCGTGCCGTGCGCGAGCGCACTCGCACCACCTTTGTAATCACGAACAATCATTTCGGAGGCAAAGCTGTCGTCAATGCACTGCAGTTGCTTTCTCTGCTGAAAGGCGAACGCGTGCACGTACCGGAGCCGCTGCGTCACCACTACCCTGAGCTGGAGGAAATCGCTCGCCAGCCGGCGCAGGCGCCGACGCTGTTTCCCCAGCCACTAAGATAAACCGTGCAGGCCAGGGCCTACGAACTTTTTTGTTTACGCTGCGCGGTTGGTTTGCGAAGAACCGCTCCGGGGCGACTGTGCGGATTACTTCTTGAACAGGTCTTCGAAAGCTTTCCGCGCGTCCTGCGGCGACAGGCTGCCGAGTCCGGAAAGCGAAGGACTGGGTGCCGTGGGTGCTGTATCTTTTTCCACCGTCATGCGGAATTCGAAGAATGGGCATTCGTTGCGGGCATCCTTGCGCGAGATGCGTTCCGGGATGGGCTGGGTGCACTCGAAGCGCGCACTGGTATCGAAGTGCACACACTGTTTGCAGGAGTGCAGCTCGAAGCCGCAGCGCGGGCACTGACCGTTCAGGTCTGCTGTCGGGGCGAGCACGTGACCGCAGTTGGCGCAGCGCGCCCGCACAACCGTGCCCACCATGCGCGGCGTGCGCGGGCCCAGCCGGTCCAGCCGTGGATGGCCCTGCGGGGGACGCTGCTCCCGGCTCTTTTCCTTTTCCGTTTTTTCGTACTCCTGATAGCCCCGCTGCCTGTACTTGCGTTCCATGGGGAGAAACCTCCACAGGTGGGAATTCCATGATACCGCGATTCCCTGTTGGCACCAGCAAAAAAACGAGGGGTTGTGAAAATGCTACCCCGGCGGACAGCCGTCGGCAGACCTGTAGTTACCCGCCAGCGACGGCCCCGACGATCAGCAAAGGTTCCGCACCGGTGGCCACGGCCGCGGGCAGCAGCGCATCGGGCGAGAGGTGCGAGAGATCTTCCTCACAGGCAAAGATACGCAGAAATGGCCGCCGCTGTCCGGTGACGTGGTCGCGGATGGTCCCGCACAACATCGGGTAGCGGGCTTCGAGCGCATCGAGCACAGCGCGCAGCGTGACCGGTTCGCTGCACTCCAGTTCGACTTCTGGGCCGAGCTGGGCGAGCCGGCGCAGATGGTATGGCAATACAACACGAATCACGGCAGCGTCTGCACCTCCACGGAGAGCACGGACGGCAAATGCTCGGCAATGGCCTGCCAACTGTTGCCTGCATCAGCGGAGGCATACACTTGACCGCCGGTCGTGCCGAAATAGACGCCGCAGGGATCCAGCCGGTCGACAGCCATAGCCCCGCGAAGCACGTTCACATAGCAGTGGTGTTGAGGCAGTCCTTTTGTGAGCGGTTCCCATTCGCCGCCCCCGGCGCGGCTGCGATAGACACGCAGCCGGCCTTCCGGTGGGAAATGTTCCGAGTCGCTTTGAATCGGCACCACGTAGATGGTTTCTGGTTCGTGGGCGTGGACAGCGATGGGAAATCCGAAGTCGCTCGGCAGATTTCCGCTGACTTCGCGCCAGGATTCCCCTGCATCGTCGGAGCGCATCACATCCCAGTGTTTCTGCATGAACAGAACGTTGGGACGCGCGGGGTGCAGGGCAATGCGGTGCACGCAGTGTCCCACGGCGGCATCCGGGTCGGGCAGGAAGTTCGACTTCAGTCCGCGGTTGATCGGCTTCCAGCTCCGGCCGCCATCGTCACTGCGAAACGCGCCTGCTGCTGAGATGGCCACAAAAAGCCGATCCGGATTGCCAGGCACGAGCAGAATCGTGTGCAGACACAACCCGCCGGCTCCAGGACTCCACTGCGCGCCGGTCTCATGCCCGCGCAGGCCGGCCAGTTCCTGCCAACTTCGGCCGCCATCGGTAGAGCGGAACAGTGCAGCGTCTTCGACGCCCGCATAGACCGTATCAGGGTCGTCCAGGGAAGGTTCTAGATGCCAGACCCGCTTGAATTCCCACGGATGCTGCGTGCCGTCGTACCACTGATGCGTGGTCAGCGGCCGGCCTGTTTCTGATGAAGTATCGTAGACGAACCGGTTGCTGGTTCCGGCCGGCGGACTGTAAGGGTCCGGCAGCTTTTCGCCGCCGGGCGTGAACCATGTGCGTCCGCCGTCGTCGGAACGCTGGAGAATTTGCCCGAACCAACTGCTGGTCTGTGAGGCGTAGATGCGGTTCGGGTCGGCCGGAGAACCCTTCAGGTGATAAATCTCCCAGCCACTGAAGAGCGGCCCTCGGACCTCCCACTGCCGGCGCTTCCCATCGGCGGTCAGCAGAAAAGCACCTTTCTTTGTACCCACCAACACACGAACCTGGCTCATGATGGCTCCTGGTGGCAGTTTCGCGAGGTGTGCGAGAAGAAGGCGGCCAACCCTTCGGCCGGCAGGTCTGCCCGCAGCAGTCTGCGCGGCTGACCGCAGCGCGCCAAGATCACCTCGGCGGCACGATATCCGCTGCGAACGGCGCCCTCCATCGTACCCGGCCAGCCTGTCGCTGTCCAGTCGCCCGCCAGGAGCAGATTCGGGATGTCGGTGGCAGGGCCCACGCGCCAGCGGTCGGCTTCCGGCGTTGGCGAAAACGTGGCGGCAGCTTCCTTCACCACCGTGGCCTTGAGCAGGCGTGCGGTGCGCGTGGCTGGCAGTACGTCGGACAGTTCAGCGCAGACCAGCTCGACGATCTGCTGCCGCGAGCGCGCCAGCAGTTCGTAGGATGCGCTGACGACGAGTTGCACGTACTGTTCGCCGTCCATTCGGGCTGCCGATGTGCTGTAGAGCAGGGTTTTGTTGAAGACCCACTGCACGGTGCGGTCGAGCAGGGTCAGGAACGGCTCGCGCATCACAGGCCGGTCGTAGAGCAGATGCACGCCCGTGATGGGCGAGACCTGCAGGCGACGCAGGCCGGCCAGCGCCGTATTGCGTTCCACGACGGTTTCGGGCAGCAGTGCAAGCAGTGCGTCGTGCGGCACCGCGGCAATGTAGAAATCGGCCGTGGCCAGCTCGCCGTTGTCGAAGCGAGCTCCGACGATTCGACCGCCTTCAACTTCGAGTTTTCGCACGGATGCACGGGTGCGAATCTCTCCCCCAGCGCGTTCGATAGCGCGAAGACAGCCGGCATAGAGTTCGCCCAGCGGCACGGACGGCACACCCATCCGAAAGCCCTCCCGATGGGCAAGAAAGGCTTTCCAGAAAACATCGGTGCCGTAGCGAGCGCTGGCGCGGTCGAGCTCCTCGTTCAAGGCACTGACCAGGACGACGCGCCAGAACCGCTCCACAGCGCCAGGTGGCTGGCCGTGGCGGCGCAGCCAGTCGAGCATGGTCACACCGTGCGTGTCCGGCGGTGGGCCACCATGCCGCACAATCGCGCGCAGGGCACGGAAGATGGCGCGCTTGTCTGCCCAGCGCAGCAAAGGGAAACGCGCCAGCGCTGGCGCCAGATGCAACGGAGCCGGTAGGGGCGCAGCCGAGATGATGCCCCGCTGACCTCGGCGGTCGAGAAAATACAGACGGTCGAACCAGCGAATTTTGGATGCGGCGCCCGTGCGGCGGAAGAAATCGTCCAGATTGGTGCAGCAGCCCAGTGTGACGTGCTGACAGTTGTCTACGTGGGTGCCATCCGGCAAATCGTAAGAGGTGGCGCGGCCGCCCAGATGCTGTCGGCGTTCGAAAAGGCGCACGCGCAGCCCGGCTTCAGCCAGTGCGACGCCCGAGGAGAGCCCCGCCAGCCCGCCGCCGATCACGATCACGCTGTTCAAACGGCAACCCCCTGCGCCAGGCACCGAGCCAGGCCTGCGTCAGAATCCAGAGCTTTTCTGCGGTCGGCACCGTGACCCGTGGCGTAGCGAACTCAGCATAGCCACGCGCTTCGATGCGTTCGAGCAGTCGGCTGTAGATGCTCACCAGGGCCCAAAGGGCAGCCCGGCTGTCCTCGCTGACCAGCGGCAACAGCTCGGCGCCGGCGAGATAAAACTGCCAAGCGCGCTCCGCCTGTTCTCGCATCAGCTCGAGCCAGGCGGGATCGCTCGCGTGGTTGGGCAGATCCTGCCCAGCCCATCCGAACCGCTGCAGGTCTTCTTCGGGCAGATAGATGCGGCCGCGTTCGAAATCTTCGCGCAGGTCGCGCAAGATGTTCGTCAACTGGAACGCGATGCCGAGCTGCTCGGCTAGCGCGGGTGCACGCGGATCGCGGTAACCGAACACCTGCAAGCAACACAAACCCACTGTGCCCGCCACGCGATAGCAATATTCGCGCAGATCGTCGAACCGAGCATAGCTGCGCACGGTCAGGTCCATGGCCGCACCGGCCAGCAGGTCTCCCAGCCACCGGTGCGGGATGGCATAGTGTCGCACCGTGTCCGCCAGCGCGGCCAGCACGGGGTCGGCCGCCGTCGCGCCGGCCAGCACCTGGTGCAGCTCAGCATCTAGCCGGCGCAGCCGCTCCGTTTTTTCTTCCGCACGGCCGGAGCCGTCGGCAATGTCATCGACACGGCGCATGAATGCGTACAGGGCGCAGAGGGCGCGACGCTTCGGACGCGGCAGCAAGTAGAACGCGAAATAAAAATTCGTGTGTGCGGACCGCACCTGCCGCTCGCAGTGAGCATAAGCAGCATCCAGGTCCGTCGTGGCCGCGGCCGGTGCGGTGGCCGATGCCTTCGCGGACGAATGCCGGTGCGTTGTCGGAGCTGTGTTGGAAGCAAGCGGAGCCAGCAGCCGGGACCGGAGTGAACGACCCAGCAGACGTGCCTGGGCGAGCCGGCTGACAGTGGGCCGCTGGGTCAGGGTGTTGTATCCGATTCGTTCGATCGCTTCGAGCACGGCTTCGCCGCCCCGCGTGAACAGCTCTATGTCCACGCGCAGTTCCGGGGCCACTCGGCTGGCGAGCGGCCGACCGCGCGCGAACAGCTCGCGGGTGTGTGCGATCAGCTCCTGCATCAGCGCGATGTATCGCGCATCGAACCGCCGAGCCACGAGTTCGGCTTCGCTCAGCCCATGCCGCGCCAACACATCCAGCGGAATGTAGATGCGCCCTTTGTCGAGATCGCGGGAGACATCCTGCCAGAAATTGGCGAGCTGCAGCGCGGTGCAGGTAGCATCGGCCAGTTGTTGCCGTTCAGCGTCCCGATAGCCGCACAGATAGAGCACCAGGTGTCCCACCGGATTCGCCGAATGGCGACAGTAGCCATACAACGCTTCCCAGTTCGGATACCGTTGTACGGACTGATCCTGGCGGAATGCCTGCAGCAGATCCGCGAACGGCTCGATGGGGATGGCGAACTGTTCGATCGTGCCGCGCAGGGCCACAAAGACCGGGTGGCGTGGCCGGCCCGCGTAACAGGCACGCAGCTCGGCTTCCCATTCGTCGAGCAACGCGAGCGCACGGCGGACATCGGCCACTTCATCGCCCAGGTCATCGGCCCAGCGACAGTAGGCATAGACGTTGTAGAAATGCTGACGCAACCGGCGCGGCAACAGCCAGGACACCACCGTGAAATTTTCGTAGTGATGCCTGGCCAGCCAGCGCGTATAGGCCTGGGCTTCCGCCACAGAGCAACCCGCCGGAGGCAGGTGGCGCGCGATTTCGAGTTCGACCGCCCAGCTCATCGGTGACGCAACGATCTCCACCTGGGTGAAAAGACGGGGAAGCCACGGCACCTACCCGCGGCGCTGGCTACCGAAGACCTTCCGCCCCAGCCGATTCTCGCACGTGGCGCGGGGTCAAGGGATCACGGCTGTTTTCAGCTCGCCGTTGCGGTGCTTCATGTGCTCGAACATGGCCGGCAGCTCGGCGAGCGGGATTTCGCCCGTCAGCAGGTCGCTGGCGCGCACTTCGCCGCGAGCAATGGCCGCGAGCGCTTCCCGAATGTGGCGCGGGGTGTGATGGAAGCTGGATTTCAGCGTGATCTCCGAATAATGCAGCGCGCCGGGATCGAATTCGACCTTCGAACCGGCCGGGCAGCCACCGAACAGATTCACGGTGCCACCCCTACGCACCATCTGCACCGCCCACTGCCAGGTAAGCGGCGAACCGACAGCTTCGATCACCGCATCGGCGCCTCGGCCTCCATCGGTCAGCTCGCGGACGCGAGCAATCACGTTTTCTGTCCGAGAAACGTCGAACGCCGCACGCGCGCCGAGCCGTTCGGCTGCACGGACTTGACTGGGGCGCTTGCCGAGTGCAATCACACGGACGCCGCGCCCGGAGAGCACACGAATGAACTTCAAACCGATCGGCCCACAGCCAATCACCACGGTCGTATCGCCCGTCTGGATGCCGGTTTCTTCGATACCGCGCAGCACGCAAGCGAGCGGTTCGATCATCGCCGCGTCGTGGAATGTGACCCCTTCCGGGATTTCCAGCAGATTTTCGCGTGCGATGCGGGCCGGGATGCGGATGTATTCCGCATAGGCGCCGTTGTTGAACAGCAGGTCCTCGCACAGGTTTTCGCGGCCCCTGCGGCAGTACAGGCAGGCGCGACAGGGTGCCGAATTCGCCGGCACGACTCGCATACCTGGCCGGAGCAGTCCGTTCAGGCGGGGTCCGACCCGCTCGACCACCCCGGCCAGTTCGTGGCCGAAGATGGCCGGTGGCGTGATCATCCGCGGATGCGAACCCTGCTTCCAGACCTTCAGGTCGGTGCCACAGGTGAGCGCCACTTTGACGCGCACGAGTACTTCGTCGTCGCCGAGCGCTGGGATTGCCACGCGCTCGATCTTCAGATTTTCGCGGCCGTAGAGCACGGCCGCAATCATGTGTCCGTTCGTATCGTTCTTCATCAAGGTATGATCACCACTTTGAAAGTATCACCCGCCGGGCGGGCCGCTCGCAGCAGAGCGAGCCCGATCTGCTCGAGCGGGTACCGGTCTGTAATCAGGCCTTCGAGCGGCAGTCGGCGTTCGAAAACGAGCTGCGCCGCCTGCTCCTGCAAGTCCACATCGGCGCTGTAGCTGCCCAGAATCAGCTTTTCCTCCACACCCACCGCTGCGGCCGGAAAGCTGACTTCCATCTGCGGGTCGTTGTGCGCAAACAACAGGACCCGTCCGCCGGGGCGCGCCAAGGCGAGCGCTTCGCGCACCAGCTCTGCGCTGGGCACTGCTAGCAGAACCACATCGGCGCCACGGCCGTCGGTCGCCCGGCGTATCTGCCGCTCTACTTCCCCGCTGGCCGGGTCGAGCGCGGCCGTTGCCCCTAACTGTACGCTTCGGGCACGGCGTTCAGCAATCGGGTCTGTAGTCAAAACGACAGCCCCGCGCAAGCGGGCCAGCAACATCAGCAAGATCCCGATCGGGCCCTGCCCGATGACTACCACGGTATCGCCGGCTGCGACCCCGGCTTTTTCCACAGCCTTCAGGCAGGTGTTGACTGGCTCGACCCAGGTAGCCAGCTCGAAGCTGACGCCAGCGGGAATCGCCACCAACCCGCGCTCGACTACCCAGGGCATCACACGCACGTATTCGGCGAAGCCGCCGCCGTTCGGTTGAAAGCCGGCCGTCACTCCCACGCGCTTGTACACCGGGCACTGCGAGAACAGCTTGCGTGCACAGTAGAAGCAGGCGCCGCAGGGAATGTGATGGAAGCTGACCACGCGATCACCGGGTCGCCAGCGGGTTACGCCTCGGCCAACCGCCACAACGGTGCCCGCAATTTCGTGTCCGAAGATTTGCGGGGGCGGCAGGAAACCGTGCTGAATCTTTTTCACATCGGTGCCACAGATACCGCAGGCAGCCACGCGGAGCAGCACTTCCCCGGGCCCGATTTCCGGCACGGGCACTTCCTCGACCTCGACCCGGCCCGGGGCGCGATAGACTCCGGCACGCATGCTGCGCGCGGGCAGCGCCGCAGCGGCCATCGGTTCAACTTGCATGCCGGCACCGTTCACGTCGCGGCGACTCCTTCTGGCGCTTCTGCCGAGTGCGCCAGCAGTTGCGGTAGAAGCTGCACATAGTCCTCCAAGAACCGGCACAGAGATTCAGCGGCCTGCCGGGATTGACGGTTGAGCCGCAGCAGCGCAGGCAGCCGCAGCGGCTGCCTCGCCACGGCCGCCACGGCTCGCGACAGTTTCGGCTGGCCGTGTGCATCCACGAACTGGCCAAAGTCGTACGGCAAATCTTCATCGCACGTATCGGCAATTGCACGAACGGCGAGCACCGCACTGCCGCACCGGCGCGCTGCTTCGAGTACCGCCAGGCTTTCCATCTCCACGGCATCGGCCAGGCGTCCCAACCGACGCTTCTCCCAAGCGAAACCAATCACGCGCGGGCTGTTCAAGAACAGCTCGGCGATGCGGCAGCTCAGAAACCGCGAGGCCGAAAGCAGGCCGGAATCACAGACGAGCTGACGGTCTGCGTCGAGCGTGCGCACGGCACGGGCCAGCAATACATCTCCGCTTCGGTGCTGCGGACGCAGTCCGCCGGCCAGTCCGGCACTGATACAGACCTCCGGTGGATCCGTCAGCAGCGAAGCCATCGCTTGTTCGGCCGCCCGCGGGCCCATGCCGGTGATGGCCGCACGCAATCGCGCCCCGCCCACTTCACTGCAAAAGACCGGTACCGGCGAACGCGCCGTGGAAGCATCCCGCTCGTTGTGGAACGTCCGCAGCGCACGCCACGGCGCAAATTCTCGTTCCAGCGCAAAAGTCACCAGAATATTCACGTCAGCAACTTCCGCATACACCATCAGGCTGCGGCATGGGCCCGCGCGACCGAACGCGCCTCCGAGCCCGGCACGTAGCCATGGACTTCATACCAGCGCACGGCCCGTTCCAGTGCCGCTGCGACGGAACCGGGAGCAAAGCCCAACTCGCGCCGCGCCCGCGAATCGTCCACAAACATTCGGTGCCGCGCCATGCGCACGCCTTCCAGCGGGACGCGCGGTTCGCGGTCAGCCAGCCGGGCCAAGCCTGTATCCACCCAGGCGACTAGCGTCGCCACCCAGTGCGGTAGCCGCAGCCGCGGCGCTGGCCGACCTACAATCCGGGCCAGGATGGAAAGAATTTCACAGAGCGTCAGATTTTCTCCACCCAGGATGTATCGCTCACCGGGCTTTCCGCGTTCCAGAGCCAGCAGGTGGCCGGCGGCGACGTCTTCGACTGGCACCAGGTTCAGTCCGGTATCCACGTAGGCGGGCATCTGCCCGCGCAGGAAATCCAGAATGATGCGGCCGGTGGGCGTGGGTTTCCAATCGCCCGGGCCTACCGGTGTGGTTGGATTGACGATCACCACCGGCAAGCCATATTGCGCCGCCGCCCGCGCTTCCTGTTCCGCCAGCCATTTCGACCGCTTGTAGTGGCCTATCATTTCCTGCAGGCGCGTTTCGATGGCTTCGTTCGGCAGCGCACCCGGACGCGGCACGGCGATGGTGGCCACGCTGGAAGTGTAGAGGAATCTTTCGACCCCGGCTCCGGTGGCGGCAGCGAGCAGGTTGCGTGTTCCGGTGACGTTGGATTCGTAGATTTCCCGCGGATGTCGTGTCCAGAGCCGGTAGTCGGCGGCGACGTGAAAGACATACCGGATGCCACGCAACGCCGCGCACAGCGCCACTCGGTCGCGCAGGTCGCCCCAGGCGTATTCTACCTCGAGACCGTCCAGCGCCCGGCGCTGGCTGGAGGGTCGCAGCAACACGCGCACCCGTTCCCCACGGGCCACCAGTTGTCGGACGACGTGGCTGCCGAGAAAGCCCGAAGCCCCGGTGACGAGCGTGCGCGGAGGCGCTGCAAGAACCGTCATAGAATCCGAAAGACTCCTGATTCGGCGTCGTAGGCTGGCCCCGACAGGGTCGGGGCATGCGGCGGCGACTGTTTGGAAGTCGGCAGGGCTGGTGAAACCGATGTTTGCTTTCCGTTGGGAGACTGGCCATTCCGGCGACCGGGGCCGCCGGTGAGTTGCCATTTCAGCAGTTTCCAGTTGTCGCCGAGTTTGCGCTGGCTGCCGAGCACGGCTGAAGCCTCATAGCCCACATGCACCATGCAGTCTTCGCAACGAGGGTCACGGCCGCGGCCGTACTTCTCCCACTGGGTTTTCTCCAGGAATTCGCGGAACGTCGGGTAGTGCGCATCGGTGATCAAGTAACAGGGCCCTTTCCAGCCGCGCGGGTTGTAGGTGGGATTGCCCCAGGCCGTGCACATCAGTTCGCGTTCGCCACGCAGATACTCCAAGTAAATCGGCGACGTCATCAGCGTGTATCGCTCCAGCAACGCACACGCTTGCCGGAATTTTTCCCGGATCTCGTCGCGGGACATGAAAATGTCTTTCGTCATCACTGCGGCGTACGAGTACGCCGGAGAGATCATGTGGCCGTCCACGCCGAGCTGCTGGAGGTACTCGAACAGCTCGACGATTTCGTTCAGGTCGGTTTCCTTGTAGATGGTCGTGTTCGAGGTAACTTGAAAGCCGACGGCTTTGGCAGCCTGGATGCCCTCGATGGCCTCGCGGAAGACACCGTCGCGTTCCACACACAGGTCATGCGTGCGCTCCATGCCATCCAAGTGCACGTTCAGGAACAGTTGCGGCGAGGGCACCAGTTCGGCCAGGCGCTTGCGGATGAACATGCCGTTCGTGCAGAGGTAGATGTAGCGGCCCCGGTCGAGCAGTTCGCGGACCAGCCGGCCGATCTCCGGGTAGATCAACGGCTCGCCGCCGCAGATCGAGACCACCGGCGCACCACATTCCTCGGCAGCAGCCACGCACTGCTCGACGGTCAGCATCTCGTCGATCGTCTGCTTGTACTCGCGGATGCGGCCGCAACCGGTGCAGGTCAGGTTGCAGGCATGCAGCGGTTCGAGCATCAACACGAGCGGGAATTTCTCTTCGCCCCGCAGGCGTTTGCTGGCAATATAGCCGGTCATCCGTGCGGTCATGCGCAGCGGGAACCTCACCGTTCAGCCTCCCTCTGCTCACGCGGAGTCCAGGCATCCGGCCCCAGCTTCACGGCACAGAACGGTTCTGTGCCACTGAGCAGGTTTCGATAGCGCGCCAGCGCATACAGCGGGAAATAATTCCGATAGAGGTGATATTTCAGATAGAACACGCGGGGGAACCCTGTGCCCGTGAATTCGGCCTCCTCCCAGGAGCCATCCGGCTTCTGCGTAGCCAACAAATATTCGATGGCGCGAACGACCGCCGGGTCGCTACAACACGCCTTCGGTTCCGACGCAGCGGCAGCCAGTAGACCAATCAACGCCCAGGCGGTCTGCGAAGGGGTACTGGTACCCTGCCCTTTGCGCGCCGGGTCGTCGTAGGAGGCAATGGATTCACCGAAGCCGCCGTCAGGATTCTGCACGCCGCGCAACCACTCCACTGCCCGGCGGGCAAAATCGCGCGCGGCCAGTCCTAGGGGCTCGAGAGCGCGCAGCACACCGCCGGTGCCGTAGAGGTAGTTGACGCCCCAGCGACCGTACCAAGAACCATCCGGGTTCTGGTCGCGGCGCAGGAAGGAAATCGCGCGCTGGATCACCGGATGCTCCGCCGGCCAGCCGTAACGGCCCAAGCACTCGACGGCCCGCGCGGTGACATCGGCGGTCGAAGGATCGATCATGGCGTTGTGGTCAGCAAAGGGCACCTGGGTGAGCACCCAGCGGTCGTTATTTTTGTCGAACGCAGCCCAGCCGCCGTCGCGGTTCTGCATGCTGAGCAGCCACTCGATACCGCGGCGGATGGCCAGCTCGAGCCGGCTGCGGTCGGGGTAGTCCACCCGTTGCAGAGCCATGAGGACGAATGCGGTGTCGTCCACATCGGGGTAGAAATCGTTGCGGAATTCGAAAGCCCAGCCACCGGGGCGCCCGTCACACTTCTTCTGCCAGTCACCCGGGCCGAAAATCTGCCGGTCGAGCAGCCAGCCCGCAGCCCGGACCAGTGCGGGGTGGTCTGGCGGCAGCCCAGCTTCTTCGAGCGCCACCATGGCGATGCAAGTATCCCAGACCGGCGACAGGCAGGGCTGCACGCGAATCGTATCGTCCTCTTCGATTTCAAACCGTGCCAGTTGCCGCACCTCACGGGCCGTGAGCGGGTCATCGGCACCGTAGCCCAGCGCGAGCAGAGCGAAGATGGAATTCATCATCGCTGGATAGATCGCACCCAATCCGTCGCTGCGTTCCAGATGTTCGAACATCCAGCGCTCGGCAGCTCGCAGGGCACGGCGACGCAACGGCTTCCAGGGCAAGCGTTCATAGAGCTTGAAGACGCGGTCAGCCGCCAGAAACAGGTTCCGCCAGGTGAACAGCTCGCGGTCCCAGTCAAACGAAGGGATCCGCCGCGCTGGATCGCGATACAGCTCGTCCACATGGACACCGGCCGGCAGCTTCCAAGAGGGCTTCTGCGCATAAAGGATCATCATCGGCACGACAATGGCCCGCGTCCAGGAAGACATCTCGTAGATATTCAAGAAGAACCAATCCGGTGCCAGCATCAGCTCGGGAGGGATAGCCGGAACCTTTTCCCACTCAATAGCGCCAGCCATGGCCAGATAGAAGCGGGTGAAAGAATTCGTTCGCTCCAACCCACCCAGGGCACGGACTCGTTCAGCGGCCTGTTGCATGTGCGGTGCTTCGGCTGCATCGCCGGCCAGCCGCAGTGCGACATAGGCTTTGACGGTGGCGTTCACCTCGGCAGGGCCGCCGTAGTAAATGTTCCACCCCCCATCCGGCAACTGGCGCCGGCGGACGTAGTTGGCCAGCTTGGCCACGCGCTCCGGGTCGGCCTTGCCCAACAGGTGAAGATAGAAAATGTAGTCCGACTCCAGGGTAGTGTCAGCTTCCAGTTCGGCGTGCCAGTATCCTTCCGAGGTCTGCAAGGCGAGCAGGTGCTCGACGCCACGGTCAATCGCCGCCTGCAGTCTGGTTCTCAGCTCGGCTGGTGGAGCAGGAATTTCGAATCCAATCTGAGTTCCTTGTGCCATCGGCTGCTTTCTGTCTCCTTCACCGCACGCAACTCAGCGCACAGCAAATCGCTGCACACAGCATTCTTTGACGGGGGAATTTGCAGGCAGGCTCGCCGGACTGGTGAGCGTTCGTCAACCTGTCCATCTGCCCCCAGGCTCAGAAGGATACGCCCTGCGAAGCGATTATTCTAGTCCATTTGCCACCGGTCAACTGTGAAAATGTTACCAAACGGTCAAACAAGCTGCCGAGCGGCCGGTAATCGGGGCCGAATGAATTCGACCAGGGCCCCGGGTAAAGGTGCTCCCAGCGGCTGCAGGAATCGCGGGCGGGCTTCCAGTTGTCGCCAGGAGACGCCGCGCCACAAGGTTCGTCCCAGAGGTGAACGCAACACCAGCGCATCGGCACGGTCCAGCACACGCCGCAGTGAGGGTTTAAAATCCTCGACTCGCGGGTCGAGCACAACCAGATAGAGGTCAGGCCGCAACAGTTCCAGCACGCTATTGCTCTCCAGGACGGCGTTCGCTGTGCCGGCCAACACCTGCCGGAGCAAGGGCAGGGCCGCGGCCAGTTGTCCCTGTCGGGCACGCAGCCACCAGGCGCGCTCGGCACCGGCGGCCAGGAACCGCGACGTGTCCGTACAGCCATTGCGATCGAATTCTTCATCGAGCGCCACCGCGTGTTCCGTTGGCGCGCAGCCGCAAGCTCCACCATGGACGGAGCAAAGACCATGGCCATACTGCGTAATTTTGACTGCGGTCCAGCGCGCCTGTGGGAACGCACCAATCAGGTCTACGACCAGTGCTGTTTTCCCGATGTTGCGCGTATGCCCGCCGATGATGACCAGCGCCACAATCGTATTTTACCGCTGTTGCTCGAGCCGGCGAATCCGTTCAACCAACTCGGGCAGCCGGGCGAACCAAGCATATTGCTGCTTGAATTTTTCCATCGGACGTGCCGGCGTGCCCCAAACGAACTGACCGCGTCGGATCGTCTTGCCGGTGGGGATGCCGGCCTGGGCACCGACGATACAGCCATCCTCCAGCGTGCAGTGGTCGGCGATGCCCACCTGCCCTCCGAGCACCACGCCAGAACCCACCTGGCTGCTACCGGAGATGCCCGTCTGCGCGGCGATGATGGTGTGGGCGCCGACGCGCACGTTGTGTCCGACGTGCACCAGGTTGTCCAGCTTGGTGCCCGGACCGATGGAGGTGGCGTCGAGCGCGCCGCGGTCAATGGTCGTGTTCGCGCCGATTTCTACGTCGTCGCCGATTTCGACGGTGCCGAGCTGCGGGAACTTTTCGTAGTGGCCGTTGGCACGTACGTAGCCAAAGCCATCGCTGCCAATCACCGCACCGGCATGCACCGTGACTCGTGCGCCCAGCCGTACGCCCGGATAGAGCGTCACACGCGGATACAGACGGCAGCCCGGCCCCAGGCGTGCTCCACGGCCGACAAAACAAAACGCGGCAATCTGCACCTGGTCGTCAATTTCGGCACCGTCTTCCACCACCACATACGGGCCGAGGGCGGCCGTGGGAGCCAGCCGCGCCGTTGCGGCCACAACGGCAGTCGGATGCACTCCGACGGCCAGCAGCGGCGCCGGGACCAACCAGGCTGCTGCCCGCGCGAACGCCAACCGCGGTTGGCCGACCCGCACCACGGCGCGCACACCGGGCAAATCGAGGCCGTCGGGAGCCAGCACGCAACGCGCTGCCGAGTGCAACGCCCGCCCGCGGTGTCGCTCCGATTCCACATAGATCAGGTCTTCCGGACGTGCCCGCTCAGGGCTGGCCACGCCAGCGATGGTCACCGTGCCATCCCCTTCCAGCTTGGCCTGTAGAAATTCAGCTAGTTCACGAGCCGTGTGCGTCATGGTTGCCTCACCATCCGGCGGCTACGCCGGTCACTCAGGATAAATGGGAGCTGCGCCGGGCGGCCGCGTCTTCCAACGTTTGTGTACCCAGAGCCACTGTTCAGGCTGCCGGCGAATTATTTCCTCCAGGATGCGGGCGAAGCGTTGGGTGTTGGCGATGACGTCCTGCTCTTCGTCTCCGCTGCGCACCAGCACGACTTCCGGGTCGAACCGCAACCGGTAGCGGCACTGCGCTTCATCCCAGTAGATGTATCCGGGCACGACCGGCGCGCCGGTGCGCAGCGCAATCCGGGCCACTGCGTCGGTCATGCAGGCCGGGACGCCGAAAAAATCCACGAAGACCCCATCGGTGGCCGGCGTGTTCAGGTCGGCTAGGATGCCGACAGTGCCGCCGTGACGCAAAACCTGAAAAATCTGCCGCGCTGCGTTGGTCTTCTCCACCGCCACATTGCCGGCAGCACAGCGGTAGCGATGCACGAGTGCCTCCACGCGACGGTTCGGAATCGGACGCACCAGGAAATGCATCGGGTAGCCGAAGACGGCGTGAGCGAACGAAGAAAGCTCCCAGGCACCGATGTGACCGGTCAGGACCAGCACGCCGCGGCCCTGAGCTCGCGCGCGAAGAAAATTGTCCAAGCCGTCGTAGACGACGATGCGCTGCATCATCTGCGGCGTGTAGCGGGGAAAATGGGCAAACTCGGCAGCCATCCAGCCCAGGTGCCGTACCATCTGGCGGAACACACGACGCCGTTGCGCCTCGCTCCATTCCGGAAACGCCAGGCGCAGATTGATCTCCCCGGCACGACGAAGCGGAGGCCGCAAAAGAAGCGCGAGCCGGGCTATGCCGGCACCGCATGTTCGTGCCCACCGACGCGGCAGCACGCCGAGCAGTTTCAGAATCCCCCACGCCGCTGCATACTCCAACGCTTCGCGCATCCGCCGCATACTCTAACACCGGCACAGAGCGCCTGCACAACGATGGTAGAGCTCTGCTAGACTCGCTGCATCGTGTCTGCCGATTCCAAAATCCGCACGGGGGCGGCGACGCTGGTGGCGCTCGTGGTTCTCTATTTTTGCCTGTTCAGCCGCCTGGATGCGATCGGGTTGGTCGGACCCGATGAGCCGCGCTACGCCTGGGTAGCGCGCGCCATGCAGGAGTCGGGGGACTGGGTCACTCCCCGGCTCTACGACCGACCCTGGTTGGAAAAGCCACCCCTGTACTATTGGGGCGCTGCGACCGTGTTTGCTCTGTTTGGCGAGAGCGAAGTATCGGCGCGGCTGCCTTCGGCGGTGGCCGCGCTGTTGTCTGCGCTCGCACTGGCCTGGACAGCACGACGCCATTCCGGCGCTGCCGCGGCATTTGTCGTGCTGCTGATTTTCCCCAGCTCGATCGGTGTGCTGGGTTTTGCCCGTGGAGCTTCCACGGACATGGTTTTCAGTAGCGCGCTGGCCCTGGCCATGACCGCAGCGGTCGAGGTGGTGTGGTGCTCTGCAGCCAGGCCATCATCGACACGATGGGCGCAGGCGATGCTCGGAATTTCCCTCGGGGCTGCGGTGCTGGCCAAAGGGCCCGCTGGAGTGATTCTAGCAGGCGGGAGTGTGGTTTGCTGGGCGCTGCTCACGGGACAATGGCGCCGTGCCATCCGCCCGCTGCATCCGCATGTGCTTGTCTGGTTTGCTTTGACCGCAGTGCCCTGGTACGTGCTCTGCGCACAGCGGAACCCGGAATTTGTCAACGTCTTTCTGCTGGCGCACAACCTCCAGCGCTACCTGACACCCGTCTTCCGTCACGAACAGCCCTGGTGGTTTTTCGGTCCCGTGCTGCTGCTGGGGCTGCTGCCCTGGACTGCATTGCTGGCCGGTGCCGTCCGCGAAGCCTGGCAAAGCTGGCAGGAATGGAAGCGGTCTGCTTCGGCTTTTTTTCTTTGCTGGGCTGTATTTCCATTGCTGTTTTTCAGCGCCTCGCAGTCGAAACTGCCGGGCTACATTCTGCCAGCGATAGCGCCGCTGACCCTGGTCATGGCCGCCAGTGTGAGCCGGTCCATCGAAAACGACCGGCCGGCCGCTCGCTGGCTGCTGGCGAGCGTAGGCGCTACGCTGTTGGTGCTGGCGCTGACGGCGGGCAGATGGCTCGAGCGTCTGCCGCCGGAGTCCGGACTGACAGAAGTGCGCGCGCTGCTGCCCTGGCTGGGGGTCGCTGCCGGAGCTGGTGTGGTGAGCCTACTGCTGGCACTCGTGCATCGAGGGTGGGCGGCACTGGTGGTGCTGGCATTGAGCCTAGCGGGACTGGTCGAAGCGGCCAATCGTGCGGTGCTCCCGCGACTGGATCCGTACCTATCTGCGCGCGCCACGGCTCGGATGCTGGCCGACGACGCAGCGCTGCGCGCCAGCTTGCAGGTCTACCGCCTGCACCGCGCCTGGCACTACGGCCTGAACTTCTACCTCGAACGTGAATTGCCTCAGTGGAACCCCACACAGCCAGGACCGGCCTGGGTGTTGACCTCTCGCGAAGGGTTGGAAGAAATACGCCGCCGAGGCCGGAGCATCTTTGCCCTGCCGGAACAATCACCGCGTGCAATCCTCGTGCGCGTGGAATAAAACCTCAGCGGGGGACGGTCACGGGTAGGTACTGCAGGAAGAAACTGACGATTTTGGCCTCATAGCTGCGCTTTTCCGTATCCAACATGCTGACGTAGCCGCCCTTCTGCACGACTTCCTGCTGTTTCGGCTCCGGAGCGCGCAGGAACAGTTGCAGAGTGACTTCACCCAAGACGGGGTCATCCAGCGGTCGAATGAACAGTTTGGCGCTACCGCCCAGTTGGCCAACTGTCGCTGTGAGGGGGGGTGTCATTCGGTCCGACCAGTGCAGCAGGCGGAACCCCCAGCGTGTGCAGGCATGTACCAGCGGCAACGCGCCAAGTCCGATGCGGTCCACCTGCGCGCGGAGCAGCATCTCCGGGTGATCGTACACCGAGCCCACTGCCAGCGCGCGGATGCGGGGTTCGTGCGCAGCAGCAGCGAGTGCAGCATACGCGCCGAGGTTGGTGCCCCAGACACCGAATCGCTCCGGATCCAGGTCGGGCTGCTGGGCCAGTGTGGCAATCACGCCCAGCAGCTCGCGTGTTTCGGCAAAACCCAGAGTCGTGCGGCCGGGACTGTTGCCATGGCCGGAAAAATCGAACAGGAACACATTGAAGCGATTCTCCTGCAGACTGGCAGCCAGCGGGAGCAGGTCGGCGCGGCTGGACTGGTAGCCATGCGCCAGCACGATGGTCGGCGCGCCGCGACGACCGGGAAACAGCCAGCCATCCCGTGTGGTGCCGTCCGGCGCCAGATATTCGATTCTGGCCGGGTCACCCAGCAGCGATTCCGGAGCAATCCGGATGGGCGTGGCTTCGGGAATGAGCGCACGATAGAGCAGATAGGCGGAAATCGAAATCAGCGCCAGGGCACAGAAGGCCAGCAGCGTCAGCACCGCTGCCACCAGTTTGCTGCCCGTACCGCTGCGTTGCGGCAGTTGCAGAGGAGCTGTCACCCTCAGTCACCGGACGCCCGGGCGTCCGAGCGGCATCTTAACACGGGAAGATGGATGGACAGGGTTTGCCGGAGGTCACGTTTCAATGGAAGCACTCTACTCCGAACGCTATAATGCAGTTGTGATGCCACGGCCCACACTCGCGGGCCGGACCTGATGCGCCTGCGGCAAAGATTCCGCCTGGTCGATCTCCGGCAATTGCCTGCCCGGACACTCGAACCTCTGTTCGAAGAAGAGCAACGCTGCTGGCTCGAGGTTTTGCTCTGGGATTATCGGCCATCGCTCGACATCCTGCGAAGATTTTTGGACACGCGTGCGCTGTCGGGCTACGCTGCTTTCGAAGGCGATGATCCGGCCGGATACGGCTTCTATGTGGTGGAAGAACACAAGGGGCTGCTCGGCGACTTGTTCGTCTCAGCGCGGTACCCACATGACGAGGTGGCTGCGTCGTTGCTGAACGAGATGGTGCATGCGCTGCGGAGTCTGCGAGGCGTGGTGCGGATCGAAGCCCAGTTGATTCCCTTCGGTGGCTCGCACGAAGAGACCTTTGCCGCACTCGGCTTTCGACTCTTTCCCCGTCAGTTCATGGTGCGGCAACTGGCAGAGACGTTGCCACAGCCGGATTGCAGCGCCGTGCGCATCGAACCGTGGAGCGAGCGCTGGTTCCTTCCCTGTGCACGGCTGATTCAATCCGCCTATGCCGCCCACATCGACAGCGAAATCAACGACCAATATCGTACGATAGCGGGCGCGCTGAAATTTTTGCGCAACATCATCCTGCTGCCGGGTTGCGGACGGTTCCTGCCCGACGTTTCGTTCGTGGTGCCGGAGCCAGGCAAAGAAGCGCTGCTGGCCGTGGTGCTGAATTCGGAGGTTTCTCCCCGGGTGGCGCACACCACCCAGATTGCCGTACGCACGGACTACCAGCACCGCGGGCTCGGGCGACGGCTGATGCAGGCGACCATCGCCGCCCTGCAGGCTCGGGACTTTCGCGCGCATACGCTGACCGTTTCTGCCGGCAATCGGCCTGCTGTCGAACTCTATCAGCGATTGGGATTTCGCACAGTGAAAACTTTTTCAGCCGCGGTCTGGCCGGCACCGGAAAAAGTCGAAGGTGCCTGCCAGGGCCGTGGTTAGCGGCGCGCACGCTCCCGCAGCAGGCCCTTCAACTCGTCCATGAATTCGCGGACGTCCTTGAAGTCCAGATAGACGGAAGCGAAGCGCACGTAGGCCACCTTGTCGAGCTTGCGCAGCCGGTTCATGAGCAGCTCGCCGACCTCTTTGGTGGTGCGTTCGCGGTCGGGCGCTTCGCTGACGAAGCGTTCGGCTTCGTCCACCAACGCTTCCAACTTCGCCGGGGGCACGGGCCGTTTCTCGCATGCTTTCAACAGACCCTGCAAAATTTTCTGACGGTCGAATTTTTCGCGGCGACCGTCCTTCTTGATGACCATATAGGGAATTTCGTCGATGCGCTCGTAGGTGGTGAAGCGGCGGCCGCAGTGCAGGCATTCGCGCCGGCGTCGGATCAGTTCTCCGCTGCGCGCCTGGCGGGAATCGATCACCCGGTCTTTGACCTTCTGGCAATAGGGGCATTTCATGGTTTGGCCTTTTCCGCGCGGGTGCCCGCTTCCGAACTCCGGGCGGTTTTTCCACCTCCTGCGGTGGCGGCCTCGGCACGCACCAGCCGACGCAACTCCGCCAGCGACCAACCTTCCCGAATCAGCAACGGGACGCCGACCAGCGAACACGCCGCAAACGTGACCAGCCAGATCAGAATCGCGGCTGCCGCGGCGGGCCCTTTTTCTACTCCAAAGACCACGGTGTAGGCAAAAAAGGTAGCCACCTGAGATCCCCCGCCGACCCCGGGCAACTGCACCATCGAACCTACCATGCTGAAAACCAGCACGAGCACCGCGGCCGGCAGGCCCAGCTCCGCCAACCGTCCCCCGAAGCTGCTTGCCAATACGTCGTAAATCACCACGATGAGAAACCAGTGCAGAGCGGAATAACCCACAGCCTCGAACAGGTCGGATGGAGAACGAATTGCCTTCAAACCTTCGCCGAAGCCCCTCAGCAAATCCGCCAGCCGCGCACGCCACCCGCCCGCCTGCTGCCAGACGGCCAGTCTACGTCCGGTCCACTGTGCCCCGTGAAGATGAAAATAGACCAAGACGGCCATCAGGACGAGTAGCGTGACCAGCAGAAAACCACCAGCCGAACGCGCCGCAGCCAGCAGAGCACCGCCGGGCTCGTCGGGCAGCAGCAGTCGCGGAAACAGGAGCAGAGCCACACCCAGCAACACTACGGTGCTGGCCATGTCGAAGATGCGCTCGAGGACGTAGATGCCGAACATGCTGGCGAACGGCTGGCGCAGTTTGCGGGCAATCAGAATCGGTCGGACGGGCTCCCCCGCGCGGCCCAGCATGAACAGCGCAGTGAAACCGGCCAGCGTGGCATTGTAGACAGCCAGCAGCGGCGCGGGACCCAGATGCCGGCAGAACCGCGCCCAACGCAGGGCGCGCACCGCGTAAGTCAGGTAGATCCCGAGAATGCCGGCCAGCACCGGCCCGAGCCGAATCGAGCCTAGCACTTCGTTCAACCGGCTCCAACTGAATCCTTCCAGGCCGATGCTGTCCCGCATGCGGTAGAGCAATGCACCAACAATCACGATAGCCAGAATCACCAGCAGCGTCGTGCGGATGGCGCGAGACATGCGCTCGCGAAGCTAACAACATCTTCATAGGGTGTCAAGAAATGTAACCTGCGGGCTTTTCGGGCCCGCGTCGCCGTCTGCAGCAAGCTATGCCCGCGGCTCTCGATGGTGTTGTTTCTGCCCTGGTGAGGGTGAAACGTTTGTGGTGTTGTGCGGTACGTGGCGCGGCCGGACTGAATTCAAAAGCGCTGTGGAAACAAGTTCACGTCTGTCGAAGAACTTTCCGTGCTTGGCAAGGTCTGGCGGGGCGAGTAAGATGCGCACGACGGCCGGTTGCGGTTCTCCTGACGAGGCCCGGGGTGTAACACAGGAGGAAGCCTCAGCCGCCCGAGGAACTTTTTGGCCCGCCACATCGTTTCCTTCAGTGAGGCCAGAAGGGCCAAAGGCTGAGAGGCAGATGCGAAGTTGGAACCGGATGTTCAACTGGTCCAGCGGTGCCTCCGGGGCGATGGCTCGGCCTGGGAGGAACTGGTGCGACGCCACACACGGCGCATCTACAACCTCTGCTATCGGTTCACCGGCAATGCCCACGAAGCTGAAGATTTGACACAAGAGGTTTTTCTTCGTGTCTATCGCACGCTGGGCAGTTACCGCGCCGTGCATGGCGGTTTCACCACGTGGATAGCTAGCGTGACCCGCAATCTGTTGATCGACCACTACCGCCGCAGCCGCCGGGACCGGTTGACCGATTCGTTGGAAGAGGTTTTGCCTGTAATCGAGCAGAAGGAATCGTCCGCGCCGCGGCCCGACCAGTCTGCCGCACGTGGCGAACTCAGCCAGCAGGTGCAGCGTGCTCTGCTGCAGCTTTCGCCCGAGCTGCGCGAAGCCGTCGTGCTGCGAGACCTGCAAGGGCTGGATTACAAAGAGATCCAGGAGGTGCTGCAAGTTCCGGAAGGCACGGTGAAGTCTCGCATCAATCGCGGCCGGATCGAACTGGCCCGACTGCTGGAACAGATGGGCGTGCGGCCGTCGCCGGCCTGAGTGGAGTTCGGGTTATGTCGTGGACCTGCGAACACGTCGAACAGCGGCTCAGCGAGTATCTCGACCGATTGCTGACGCCGGCCGAGCGTGCGGATTTTGCTGCGCATGTGCAGGCGTGTCCGCGCTGCCGGCCCCTGGTCGAGCGTCTGGGCGGGGTCGTGAGCGCATTGCATCGGCTGACGCCGCTCGAGCCTCCGCCACGCCTGGTGCAGCGCATTCTGGAACAAACCAGCGGTGCCGAAGCGGCCCGCGGCTGGCGCCGCCGTCTGTCGGGTTGGTTGCTGCCCGTCTTCACGCCCCGATTTGCCATGGGCGCGGTGACCGTGATGATCGCGTTTCTGGTGCTCTCCCAGGCGCTGGGCATTTCTTGGTCCCAGGTGAGTCTGGCCGACCTGCGTCCCAGCCACCTCTACCGTGCCGCCGACCGTCGCTTGAATCTGCTTTACGCGCGCGGTGTGAAATTCGTGAACGATTTGCGCGTGATTCAGGAGCTGCAATCGCGCTTGCAGCCGGCCACACCGCCTGAGGGCAGCGAACCGCAGGAGCTGCCGCCAGCGAATAAGCAATCGGAACAACCGGAACCACGACGGCAAAACCACGCGGAGGAAATTCTTCGCCCTCAGATGATGTTGGCCTATTTCGGGCTTGCCCTGCAAAAAGGAACGGAACTGCCGCTGTGGAGGATCCGACCATGAAGTGCGCCGTGCACACCGAAGTGGATGCCACCGGCTTTTGCCGGAATTGCGGCAAAGCGCTGTGCGCTGCCTGCACGCGAGATGTCCGCGGCATCCTCTATTGCGAAGATTGCCTGGCCGCGCAGCTCGCGCAGCCGCAGCCGGTGGCCGGCGCACCCAACCCCTCGCTGGCTGCTTTGCTCGGGTTGATTCCGGGCCTGGGCGCGGTCTACAACGGCCAGTACATGAAGGCCCTGATTCATTTAATCATTTTTGCCGGATTGATCACCCTGGCCGGCCATGTGAACGTGTTCAGCCTGTTCGTCGTTGCCTTCTACGTCTACATGCCCATCGAAGCCTACCAGACGGCACGGGCTCGATTGCTCGGCGAGCCGGTAAAAGACCCCTTTGCGGAACTGAGCAGCAATCAGCCCATCGGCGCATTCTTGCTGATTGCTCTCGGCGTTCTGCTGTTGCTCGAGAATCTGGCAGGCCTGCGGATCTGGCGCTGGGTGGAGAATTTCTGGCCGATTGTGCTGATCCTGATCGGGGTCTGGCTGCTGCGCAAGCGCACACAACCGACTTCGGGAGGCCAGCCACAACCATGAGCGCCCCTGGGCATCCACGACCTGCGCCAACGGCTCCGCCCACGGCACCACGCGAAGAGGGGATTACGGGTCCGCTGGTGCTCATCACGCTGGGCGTCCTGCTTCTGGGAACGCAGCTCGGCTGGGCCTACTCGTTCTGGGATCTGTGGCCGGTGCTGCTGATCGTGATAGGCATCGGCAAGATGATCAGCGCCATTCGCTGGAACCGAAATCTCAGCGCGTGAGACGGACATGCACCCTGCAACGGCAAGACGACGTTCGATCTTCGGCGGTCTGCTGCTGACGCTGCTGGGCACCTACTTTCTGGTGGCCAACCTGCTGCCGGAGCTGAATCTCTGGACAGCGTTCTGGCGCTACTGGCCGGCGCTGCTGATTCTGTGGGGTGTGGCCCGGCTGGTGGATTACAGCAGCGCGCGCCGCGTGGGTCAGGCACCGCCGCGTACCTTGACCGCCGGTGAATTCGTTCTGGTGCTGTTGCTGGTCGGTGTGGTTGGAGTGATCAGTCTGGTGCGGCAGATTCGCACCGACCCGGACCGACAGATTGACCTTGTGCTGCCGTGGGACCGGGCTTTTTCGTTCCCCGAAGAAGTCGCTACGGAAACCGTCGATGCAAACGCTGCGCTCGACATCGTCATCCCGCGCGGGAACATCGAAATCGTGGCCGAAGAGACCAACCAGATCCGCGCCACCATCGCCAAGCGTGCGTATTCCTTCAGCGAACGCGATGCCCGCCGCGCCGCCGAGCAGGCCAGCATGCGCATCGGGAAGACCGACTCAGGCTACACATTGCGGCCGGAATGGCGCGAAGGCCGTCGGCTCGGCAATGTCTATTTCGACCTGACCGTGCATGTCCCGCGTTCGATGCCACTCCGCATTCAATCGGCGCGCGGCAATTTGCGCGCCGCGGGACTGGCCGGCCGGCTGGACGTGGAACTGCGCCGCGGGGACGCTGAAATCCGCAATGCAGGCGGCGCCGTGCGTGTCAAACTGCGTCAGGGCGATGTTCGCATCCATGCGGTGCAGGGCGATGTGATCATCGAAGGCCCCGGCGACCTGATCGAAGTCAGCGATGTGGCCGGCGCGCTGACCATCGAAGGCAACTTCAGCGGACCCATCCAGATCAGCCGGGTTCATGGCGAGACCACGTTTCGCTCTTCGCGTACGAATCTGAGTGTGGGCCGGATTGCCGGCCGACTGGAGCTCAGCGGAGGCCAGCTCACCCTGACGGATTCTTCCGGTGCCGTCAACCTGATCACGCGCAGCTACGACATCTCCATGGAAAATATCGAGGGAGAACTCCGGATCGAAAACCGTTCTTCGGGTGATATCCGGCTTCACTTCCTGCGGCCGCCGCAGCAGCCTGTGCAGGTGCGCAACGAAAAAGGAGACATCGAACTCACGCTGCCGGCCGAAGCCGCGTTTGCACTGCAAGCAATTGCCCAGCGCGGAGAGATCGAATCGGATTTCACCGGAACGGGACTGGAAAAAACCGAACGCGAAGAGTCGGTCGAGCTGCGGGGCCGCGTGGGGGCTCGCGGACCGCAAATCCGATTGGAGACCACCTACGGCACCATCCGCCTGCGCCGAAGCCCTTGATCGGTTCTCTATGTTCAGTTGATTTATAGTAACTATTCATGTAACCTATCTGCGTGGCGTTTGCCGTTCCAGCGAAACCGGTGAACAAGCAAAAACCTGCGAAACGTACTCGCCGCCGACGCACACGTCGCCGGGTTCGCACCCGCCAACAACACCGCTCGCGACGAACCGCTCAGCGCCTCCGCACGGGCAAGACTCTGCACCTGCGACGAGCACACCGCGCACCGCACACAGTCGAACTCCAGGCTACGGCTGCTGCACGCTCGCTGCGGCTGGAAGCTGCGGTCGGGAACGGGGGAGCCAACCGGCCAGCGGATGTTCGCGCCGTCAAACAACGGCTGCGTGAGCTGGGTTTTGCCTGGCTAGATGACACCACCACGATGGATGCGACCACCATTGCCACCATCCGCCTGTTCCAGGCCATCCAAAACGGCCTGCACCGCGTCGACCATCCGCGCAATGACGGTCGCATCGACCCGGGCGGCCGCACACATCGCTGGCTGGAGGCATGGAACGCACCGCGATGGCAGGCGATGCCCCGCGGGGGACGCGAGGCCGGTTTTCTGAACTTCGAGTTGCTCGATGAGACGGACCAACACGACTACGGCACCAGTTGGATGGCTGAAACCATCGTCGCTGCCGGTGCCGCCTACCGCGATTCCTATCTCGCCACACATCCCCGAGCAGCCTTGCTCGCCACCAACGACGTCAGTCTGCCTCGCGGAGGAAACACGCCCGACCACACCACGCATGAGACGGGCCTGGACTGCGACTGCCGACTGCCACGCACCGACGGCACCAGCGGGGGCATCACCTGGAATCGGCCGGGCACCCACCAGGAACACCCGCTCTACGACCGCGAAGCCGCGCGGGCCATGTTGCTCGCTCTTCGACGACAGCCCCTGTGGCACCGCACACTGTTCAACGATCCTGTGTTGATAGCTGAGGGTCTCTGCCAGGCCGCCCCGGGCCACGACGATCACATCCACTTCGAGATTCGGCCACCTGCCCCTGTGTACGGCTGACCGGATGCCCAAAGACATCGGCTCGCGATCGGTTCTGGGCCGAGCGGAGCAATCAGCGGGTAGTGAGCTGGTCGAGCAGCTCGAAAAAATTCGGAAAGGAGATGGCCACGCATCCGGAATCGCGGAGCCGCGATTCACCCTCGGCACCCAAGGCGGCCACCGCACAGGCCATGGCCATGCGGTGGTCGCCGGCCGGGTCAAGTTCGGCACCATGCAGCCGGGTGCGACCGTCCACCCGCAGCCCGTCCGGGAATTCCTCCACTCGAGCACCCATGCGGCGCAGATTTTCTGCCAGCACGGCGATGCGGTCGCTTTCCTTGACCCGCAGTTCGCGCGCGTCGCGAATCTCGATGCCCTGTTCCGTGTAGGGTCCCAAGGCGGCGAGCACAGGCAGTTCGTCAATCATCTGGGCTACGCGCGGCCCGGCGATTTTCCCGCCGGAGAGGCTGGCCGACTCGATGGAGATATCGCCGGCGAGTTCACCGTGCTGCACGGTCAGGCCTGAGATGCGCATGGGCGCGCCCATGCCCGCTAGAACATCCAGCACGGCGGTGCGCGTGGGGTTCAAGCCCACGCCGTGCAGGGTAAGAGAAGAGCCAGGGAGCACGAGCGCTGCCGCCAGCAGGAAAACGGCCGAGGAAAGGTCTCCAGGCACGCTGAGTTGCCGAGCTTGCAGACGTTGTCGGCCCATCAGGCGAATCGTGCGCTCCCCCCGCTCGAGCAGCGCACCGAATTCCGCCAGAGCCAATTCGGTGTGATCGCGGGTGCGAACGGGCTCGGTAACGGTGGTGATGCCGTCAGCCAGCAGCCCGGCCAGCAGCACGGCCGATTTGACCTGCGCGCTGGGCACCGGCAGCTCGTAGTCAATGCCGCGCAGCGGTGCACCGGCGATCTCCATGGGCAGAAAATCGCCTTCCCGGGCCGTAATCCGCGCTCCCATCCGTTCCAGGGGCTCGATCACACGGCGCATCGGCCGACGGCGAAGCGAGCGGTCCCCATCCACGACGGAGACGAACGAATGGGCCGCCAGCACGCCGGCCAGTAACCGCGCCGTCGTGCCCGAGTTGCCGGCATCCAGCCGACGCCAAGAAGGACGCAAACCGGCTGGACCAGCACCGACAATGTTCAAGGTGGCGTCACGCTGGACAATGCGCACACCGAGCTGCTGCAAACACGCCAGCGTGTGCCGGCAATCTTCGGCAGGAGAAAAATTACGAATTTGACTGGTGCCTTCGGCCAGTGCTGCCAGAATGGCATAGCGATGGGAGATGGATTTATCCCCGGGAACCGATGCCGTTCCCGAAATTGCCCGAGCGGGATAAAGAGTTCGCTTGGCCACCACCTGATTCTAGCACGCACTCCGCGTCGTGCCGGCTGACAGTCCACCTGCAGCATTGCGCACAGCCTGCGCGTCGGATTGAACTCATTCACGAGCGAAGGTATCATGTGTTGGGATGTTTCCCCGCCCAGCAAGGGTCCGCGCCTTCTGCCTAGCCACCGCGCTGGCCAGTGGCAGTCTGCTCGCTTCCGTCCTCGGTCCGCTGCAAGCCCAGTTCCCGACGGTGCAGAGCGAGCCGCCAGCGATTTTCCCGCTCGAAAAAATTCAGCCGGGGATGACCGGCTACGCGGAAACCATTTTCGAGGGTGACCAAATCGAGCGCATCGAACTGGAAGTCGTGGGCGTGCTGCCGAACCTGCTGGGCCCGAAGCAAGACATCATCCTAGTGCGACTGCGGGGTTCGCGGGTGGAACACACCGGTGTCGCGGGCGGCATGAGCGGGAGCCCGGTGTACATCGAAGGCAAATTAGCTGGAGCGCTGTCCCTGCGCTTTGGCGTGTTCGCCAAAGAACCGCTGGCGGGCGTAACGCCAATCGAAAACATGTTGAACCTGCCGTTCAGCGGCGCAGACGGGAACCGCTCAGCGGGACAGAATGAAGCTTCCCGCGCCGCTGGCTACCCGATTCCGGGAGAATTTGCGCAGCGGCTCGGGTTGGCAGAGGGCGCGTTTCTAGCTCCCATCGAAACTCCACTGGTATTTTCCGGATTTCATCCTGCGGCGCTGTCCCGGTACGCCAGCGAGTTCGCGGCTTTTGGATGGGTTGCGGTGCCCGGGGGTACGGCGCCAGCACGAGCTGACGACGCCCTGCTGCAGCCGGGCGATATGGCCAGCCTGGTACTGATGCAGGGCGACCTTTCCGTACAGGCGAGTTGCACGGTGAGCGCGATTCTCGGCGATCGCCTCTTGCTCTGCGGCCATCCGGTGCTCGGCTACGGCGAGCTGGTCGCACCGATGGCCCGCGGGCGCGTGGTCACGACGCTGGCTTCAGCGATGTCCTCCACAAAAATCGTGAATGCCGGTGGTGTGATCGGCTCGATTACCGATGACCGCCTGACCGGCGTGATTGGTCGGCTGGGCCCGTCCCCGCGTCTGATCTCGATGGAGCTCGAAAGCGTAACGCCTGCCGGACAACAGCAGTACCGTTTCGAGCTGGTCGAACATGCCAAGCTGACGCCGTTGCTGGTCGGTCTGGCCACCCTGAACGGGTTGATCGGCAACCCGCTCTACGGTGAGGGTCAAACGTTTCGCCTGACCGGCGAGATTGACGTGGATGGGCACACGCCCGTCAACTTGGAAAACATGTTCGCCCCGACCGACCTGCCACTGCCCGACGCACTGTTCATTGTGAACAGCGTCCAGACGATTTTCACGCGCATCTTCACCAACTCCTACGAAGCGGCACGCATCAACCGCATCCGGTTGCGTGTCGAAGCTGTTCCAGAACGGCGTTGGGCGGTGATCGACAACGCTTGGAGCGAAAAGAGCGAAGTCAGCCCGGGCGAAGAGATTCGCGTGAAAGTACTGCTGAAGCCCTACCGCGGCGCTCCCTTCATCCGCGAAATTCCCATCACGATTCCCCCGCAGGCTCCCAAGGGCCAGCTCCGCATCCTGGTGAGCGATTCGGAAACGCTGAATCGGATGAGCCGTTTCTTTTCGCTCGGGCCGCAGAGCCGGCTGGGTGGGTTGGAACAGTTGATTGCGTTGTTGAATCGGGAGCGGCGCAACCACCGGCTCTACGTGACCCTGCTGCAGCCGAACCCCACCTTGCTGCTGGAAGACAAAGAGCTGCCGAATGCTCCACTTTCGCAAATCCGCATCCTCGATCAGCGACGCACCCCGGGCAGCTCGCTGCTGCTGCGCGAGTCGGTGGCAGGGGAATGGTCGGCTCAGATGAACCAGGTCATCACCGGCCAGTACGTGATTTCGGTTACAGTGAAGTAGCCGTGCAAGGCCTGGCGAAGGACGGAGGCGAAGTGCGTCGGCAAGACAGGGGGCAATCATCATGAGGTTGGGACGGCAGCTTATCCATTCCGCCTGGCGGCGGACGGCAGCAGGAGCAAGTTTCTTTGCGCTGCTGGTCTTTGCGCTGGTGCCAGCCGCAGTGGCCGAACGTACGAGAATCTGGCGGCAATCGAGCTTCGCCGAATTTGAGCGCGGAGAAGCCCGAGGGGTAGCCCTGCGCAGCGACGGCACGCTGGTGCTGGCGCCGCGCTTTTCTCAGTTTGCCGATCCCAATCTGGCCTACCTGTGGGCGCTGGCCGTGGATTCACGTGGACGGCTGTATGCGGCGGGAGGCTCGAACGCGCGCGTACTGCGCTACGACGCCTCCGGCACTGCGACCACCGTGTTCGAATCGCAGGAAATGGCAGCCCAGGCACTGGCCATCGACAGCCAGGATTACCTCTACGTGGCTACCTCCCCCGATGGCCGGGTCTACCGCATCGCGCCGGATGGCACCAGCCGCGTGTTTTTCGTGCCAGGCACGAAATACATCTGGGCACTGGCCCTGGATCGGGACGGTACGCTGTTCGTCGCGACGGGCGACCGGGGCGAGGTTTTCGCCGTCGCCCCGGACGGCACCGGCCGCGTCTACTACAAGACCGACGAGACCCATGTGCGCTCGCTCGCCTTCGACCGCGAAGGCCGACTGCTGATCGGCACCGAGCCGAGCGGTTTGATTCTCCGCATCGAAAAGCCAGCAGCCGGCCAAACGGAAGCCGAGCGTGCCTTCGTCATCTACGAAACCGACCGGAAAGAAGTCACCGCGTTGGTGACGGATCGCAGCGGCAATCTGTTCGCTGCTTCGATCGGACGCAAGGACCCGCGCACTCCCCGGCCTACCCTGCCGTCACCCGCACCGACCGTGGCCGCTCCCACCGATCCGACCGTCACGGCCACCCTGCAGCAACCGGGCAGCGTGGTGCAAATCGGTCCGCAACAAACTGCGGTTCAGGTGGGACCCACTACGCCTTTCCCAGCGATTCCCGGTGGCAGCCAGGTCTACCGAATCGCACCCGATGGGGCACCTGAAGTCATCTGGAGTTCGGAAACCGATCTTGTCTATGCGCTGGGGATCGGGGCAGAAGGCCGTCTGCTGCTCGGCACCGGCGATCGCGGCGTGGTGCTGCGGATCGAACACGACGAAATCTTCTCCCATCTCGCTAAAACGGCTTCGGCTCAAGTGACCGGATTGGCTCGCGCCGCCAACGGTGCCATGTTCGTGGCCACTGCCAACCCGGGGAAAATCTTCCTGCTCGGACCCGACTATGAAGTAGAAGGCAGCTTCACTTCGCAAGTTTTCGATGCTCAGATCTTCTCCCACTGGGGACAGCTTTCCTGGTGGGGAGAAAATGGCAGCACGAACGACGCTGTGGAGTTCTATGTTCGCTCCGGCAACACTTCGAATCCGGAGAAAAACTGGAGCCCGTGGTCCGGGCCTTATCGGAGAGCCGCTGGTGAAACGGTACAGGTGCCGCCGGCCCGTTTCATCCAGTGGAGGGCAGTGTTCCGTGCTCATCGTCAGCAGCCCGCCGAGCAGGCGGGAGAAACACCGAGTTTGGTCTGGGTGAATCTGGCCTATCTGCCCAAAAACATGGCTCCGCGGATCGAAGCCATTGCGCTGCAGGACCCAGGGGTGCGCGTACAGGGGTTCACGCCACCTCAACAGACAACGAACCTGCAGCCGGTGCCACTGCGCCAGCCGTCGCGTTCCAGCCGCGCTCGCGCCAGCGTCGCGGTACAGCCACTGCTTTCGACACAGCCCCCGGCCAACCCGCAACCCCCCAGCCGCCGGGCAGAAGCTCCCCCCCAGGGCTTCCTCCAGAGAGGCTTTCAGTCTGTGCTCTGGTCGGCCGAAGACGATAACGACGATGAACTGGTCTTCACTCTCTACTACCGCGGCGAGGGCGAACAAAACTGGAAACTGCTGAAGGACAAAGTCGAGCAGCGATACTTCACCTGGGATACGACCACGATGCCCGACGGGGCCTACTATTTGAAGATCGTTGCCTCGGATGCACCTGCGAACCCTCCCGACGAAGCCCTGACTGCCGAACGCATCAGTGAGCGATTCGAAGTAGACAATTCCCCGCCAGAAATCCTCAACCTGAGCGCGACACCGCAGAGCCCGGATGTACTGCTCCGTTTCCTCGCCCGGGACTCCACCAGCGCGGTGGCCCGTGCCGAATACAGCCTGAATGCTGGCGAATGGACGCTGCTGTTCCCTGCCGACCGTGTGACTGACTCTGCCCAGGAAACCTATTCGCTCACGTTGAAGAATCTGCCGCCCGGTGAACACACGGTGGCCGTGCGTGTCTACGATCGTTTCGAGAACACCGCCAGTGCCAAAGTCACCTTCACTGTGCCGCCGCGGCCGCGGTAGCCACCGCAGATGTTGCAGGATGGCACCCTGAGCGGGTGCGCCTCTTGAGCAGAATGAAAAGAAAGGGAAGCCAGACGGGACGAACGGCCCGTCGCACGGCCGTTCGCGGGATGAGGTGGGCTCAGCCTTCAGCGACAATCGTATCGTAGCGCTCGATCAGGGCCGCGTTGGCTGGCAGCCCGCGCACGTGCCGTGGCTCGACGCGCAGGACCCGCGCCGTGCAACTGACGCGCATGGGCGTTCCGCCGGTCACCTCGCCCGGCATCACCAGAGAGAGCTCGAACGGTGTGCCCTCGGCTAGCGGCGGGTCCAGCAGGAACAGCAAACCATGCTCGGACAGGTTGACCACCTCGGCGTCTCGCACCGGGGCCTCGGGTTGGTCGAGACGACGGAGCTTCAGAGGCAGCGGAAGAGTTACCCGCGGCGAAGCACGGCGTTCTTCAATGGGCATGCAGGACTCCTGCTTCGGTAAGATTCACCCCTCCCCCCCGCAACTTCCTCTGACGCGGGCATTATCCCATTCTGCAAGGTGCAAGCAAAGTTCCGTTAATGCCAGATTTCCTGTTTGAGAAACGGGGTTACTGAGCGGCGAGGTCGAATCCCTCTGTGCCATAATGAGCCGCTGACCTCTGCGGGAGAACTCGATGACAACTGGACCTGACTTGACAACGATCCGCGCCGTGCACGAGCGCATCAGGCCGTACATCCACCGCACACCCGTGATGACGTCACGGTCGCTCGATGAGCTGGCTGGCGCGCGGCTGTTTTTCAAGTGCGAAAACTTGCAGAAGACCGGTTCGTTCAAAATCCGCGGCGCGATGAACACCGTTCTTTCGCTTAACGAAGCGGAAGCTCGCCGGGGCGTGGTGACGCATTCTTCGGGCAATCATGCCGCGGCGTTGGCCTACGCTGCACGGCTGCGCGGTATACCGGCCTACGTGGTGATGCCCTCGAATGCCCCGCTGGTCAAGCGGCAGGCGGTGGAAGCCTTCGGAGGAAAAATCACGTTGTGCGAGCCGAACCTGGCCGCTCGAGAGGCCGCCGCGGAAAAGATCATTCAGCAGACGGGCGCGGTGCTGGTGCATCCCTACAACGATGAACGCATCATCGCCGGGCAGGCTACGGCTGCTTTAGAGCTGCTCGAACAGGTGCCGGAACTGGAAGCGGTCATCGCACCCGTCAGCGGCGGCGGGCTGCTCAGCGGAACCGCCATTGCTGTGAAATCGCTCCGACCCCAAGCAGAAGTGATCGGCGCTGAACCCGCCGGCGCCGACGATGCCTTCCGGTCGCTGGCGGCAGGTCGTATCGTCCCAGCGGAAAATCCGCGGACGATTGCCGATGGTTTGCGCGCTTCGCTTTGCCCGCTCACCTTTCAGATTCTGCGCGAGCGCGTAGGGCGCATCGTGCTCGTCAGCGAGCAGGAGATCGTTCAGGCGATGCGGTTGCTGTGGGAACGGCTGAAGCTGGTCGTGGAGCCTTCCGGGGCTGTGTCGGCGGCTCCGTTGCTGCACCGCACCCTGGTTTTGAAAGGACACCACGTGGGTGTCATCCTCTCCGGCGGGAACGTGGACCTCGCCCGACTGCCCTTTGCCTGAAACGAAACCACGGCACAGGGGCAGGGATGCTGGTGCACCCACTTTATTGCACGCGCAGGGTGATATTGACCGATTGCTGCGTGCTGCCGGAGGTGCCGTTCACCGAAACGGTGAAGGTTCCCGCCGGAGTACCCTGCGAGGGTGGGTTGGTGCCTCCACCGCCGCCTCCGCCTCCGCCTCCGCCGCAACCCGTCTGCAATGCAGCCAACGCCACCAGCAACACCACCGCAGGCAGCACCCATGCCAACCGACGCCGACCTGCTCGCCGCAGTATCAGGCCCGCGAAGCACACCACCGCAGCAAGCAGCCCCACTCCGTTCCACAACCTACCGCCCCAGACTGAGCCGGACATCCCAGCACTGCGTGCCGTCGTATTGATAGTCAGCGAGACGTTGGCGTTGTTCGTTCCGGGAGTGACCGATGCGGGCTGAAAGGTACAGCTTGAACCCGTGGGCAGTGTCGAGCAGCCCAAACTGATTGCGCTGCTGAAACCGGCCGGCGCCGGTGCCACGATGATCGTATAGTTGGCCGAACCACCAGCAGTGACGGTCTGCTGCACCGGATTCGGCACCAGTTGGAAAGGTGGCGCGGCAAAACCGAAGCTCGCATTCAGCGTCAGATTGCCGCCATCTCCTTCGAACGCACTTACCAACACCGAGTAAGCGGTGTTGGCCACTGCATTGAAGCTGAGTTGCGAGTGGCGAATGACGCCCGGATCGACGTCGTCGTTGCAGGCGACCTCAGAAAAATTCCCAGGGGAGCCGGTAAACACAGCCAAAATCGTGTCGTAGTTGCTGCCCTGCGTATCCAAGTTCACTGTGCCATTGGCAGCGGCCGTGAACCGGTACCAGACACTACGGGCTCGGCCGCTCTCGGCCAGTCCACCCAGACCCGCCACACAGGAAGGCGCCGGGTCGTCGGCGGCCGATGCGGCTCCGGTAGTGGCCACCAAGTGGGCAAAGGGAGTGGCGTTCACAATGACGGCATTCGAAAAATTGTCGTTCGGAGGCGCTGTAGCCTGTACGAGCAGCGTTTGCGAATTCGATGTACCGGCACCCGGAGCCGGGTCGAACACGCGGATGGTAGCGGCGCCGGCAACTGCCAGGTCGCTCGACGGAATCTGAGCGGTCAACTGGCCTGTGCTGACGAAGGTGGTCGGGCGGTTCTGACCGTTCCAGCGCACCACCGAGCTGGTCGTGAAATTCGCGCCATTCACGGTCAGCGTAAACGCCGGACCGTTCAGCGGCGCCGTGGTCGGAGAAATCGAGCTGATGGTCGGCGAGCTACTGGTCAGCACGGTGAAGGTCAAGGCATTGGAAACCGTGCTGCCGCCGTTCTGGCGCACGGTGACGGAAGCTGCTCGTGCGGTGCCGAGCAGGCTGGCGGGGATGCTGGTTTGCAGTTCATCGCTGGTCGTCGTGGTCGGCGGGGGCAGCTCGGTACCGTCGAAGACGACGCGCGCATCCGGAGCGAAGCCGTTTCCGCGCACGCGCAGGGTCAGTGGACCAGAGCCAGCGTTGGCCGTGGCCGGTTCGAGCGTGTGGATGTTGAACGACGGGGTGAAATTGTCGAGCTTCAAATCCCAGGCACTGCGCCCATGCGTCCATGCACGCAAGATGCGCGAATTGCTATGCAGTTTCAGAGCGAGCACGGCCACATTGGGCAGCCCGGGTGCCAATGGCGACCAGGTGATGCCGCCGTTTGTCGTACCCAGCACGCCTAGGTCAGTGGCGATGTAGATGGTGTTGCCGGTCGGGTCGGCGTCGGTATCGATCACGATGTCATTGACGGGGATATTCGGCAGGTCGCCGCTGATGTCCGTCCAGACCGTGCCGCAGCCGACGGCGCGGAAGACGTGGCCCCGGTTGTCCGCAAAGCCAGAAAAGCCAGAGTAGGTGGCAAAGATGATTGTTGGGTCCAACGGATGAGCCACCACCTGGGTGACGAACCGCGGCGGGAGGTCTGCCGTGGTGCAAGGTGTCCAGGTCGTTCCCCCGTCTGCGGAACGGAAAACGAGCCCGGTGCTGCTGCCGGTCAGAATGACGTCGCTGTCCGAAGGGGCCACGGAAATTGTCGAAAGCGTACCATTGCCGCCGGTCAGGTCCGGAGAGATAGCCTGCCAGACATCGCCATGACTGTCACTGCGCCACACACGAAAGGTGCCGAAATAGAGTCGGCCGGAAATCGTCGGGTCATGAATGAACGGTGGGATGAACGCCACGCGATCGCTTGGGTTGATTCCATCATCGGCAGAACTGAACGTGCCACGCAGGCCGTTGCGGAAGGAACGGCGTACATCAATCCGCTGACAGTTGCTGTACACGGTGCTGGGTACCTGAGGATCAAATGCAGTCCAGGCTCCATCGCCGCAGGTGACGATGTCCCAAACCGCGCCGCCCGTGTACCGCTGCGTGCTGTTGTCCTGCGAGCCGGCGAAAGCAATGTCTGGCGTCGAGGGATGGATGGAGCCGCCCGGATAGAACTGCACCAGGCCCAGGCTGTTGGCCTGGTTGCCAGCTTGTCCGTTCAAGTTTGTCCAGTTGAGGCTGTTTGTCGGAGACTCAATGTTCGTAGTGCTCCACACACCGCCATCGTTGCCCACATACAGCTTCGTGGGGGGATTGGCGAACTCAATCGCATGCGTATCCACATGGATGAGCGGCCCGCCGGATCCGCTGCGCCCTACTCCTTCCCAAGTGTTGCCGCCATCCAGGGTGCGCACCGGGAATGTGGGCCGATTCGAGGAATCGAACTGTGCCGCACCGCCCGCAAAGACGATGTTCGGATTGGTGGGATGGACCCGCACGACGTGGTCATACCAGCACTGCGGCCGGCAGTAATCCGGCGTAGTCGTGAGCCGTGTCCAGCTCACCCCTGCCGGGTCCGGGTTGCGCGCGTTCGTGGTCTTGAAAAAGCCGAGCAACGCGCCGAAATTCGAGCTACTGGAGTCCTGAATCCCCGCATAGAGGATGTCGGGGTTGCTGCGCGCGACAGCAATTTCGATGCGACCGACATTTGACGTCGGGAACCCGGTCACGCTGATTCGCGTCCAACTGACGCCGCCGTCGGTCGAGCGGTACACCCCGTTGGATGAGCTGCTATTCGGTGAACCCAGGGCGGCAAAGGCAAGCTGTCCATCCGGCGAAGCGAACACCACTTCGGTGCCCGGTGCACCCGACAGACGCACCGACCAGCTCGCTCCGCCATCGGTGGAACGCAGGATGCCGGAATTGGCGCTCGAGCCGGGCTGAAACACCCCAGCCAGAACAATATCGGGATTGGTGGGATGCACAGCCAGCGAACCGATGAAGGCGCCGCCGCTCAAGCGTCCTGGAGTGAACGGGCCGACAAACGGCCCAGGCAGATGCTGCCAAGTTGCGCCGGCGTCGGTGGACTTCAGAATGCCTGCGCCGTAGTAGCTGCTGCTCGAAAAGGTCTGCTCGCCGGTGCCGACGTAGATGACGTCGGGATTGGAAGGCGCCAGAGCGATCGAGCCGATGGCCAGCGAAGGTTGATCATCGGTCAAGGCGGTCCAGGTCTGTCCACCGTCGGTGGATTTCCATACGCCACCCTGTGCGCCGCCGACATAAATCACATTCTGATCCCGAGGGTCCACCGCGAGGCCGCCGATGCGACCCGAGGTAAACGGAGGAAAATCACTGCTGGAACTCGGCTGCGGGCCGATAGGAACCCAGAGGCCGGGTATAGCGGTGGCGAAGGATTCGCGGGCAAGGGCTGCGGAACTTGCAGCCGAAAAGAGAAACCCAGGGCCACGTTGAAGGAGTTCGCGGTACTGTTCAAACGCACGTAGCCGTACTCCGGGAGGGATTTCTTTCAACGGGAACGCGCGCTGGCGATAGAACCATTCCGCGCGCGCGGTGGGGTTGTCCGGCTCGATCTGCCCGGCAACGGGTTTGTTCGAAGATTCGATCTGTGTGGCCAGTTCCTGCAGCAGCGCCGGTGCAGCAGCCCACAGCAAAGCGACGAGCAAGCCAACCGCAGGCCACAGCCGTGCAGAGACACTTCGCCTGCTCTTCCACCCGCGCTGGAACCAACGCAAAAGGGATTTGCTCATCTCCCCACCCCTTCAATGAAGTTTTATCATAACGATCTTGTTCGAGTCAGTGTGTTCGCACTGGTTGCCGGCGAAAAAGCTCCGTATCCACTAGTCCGGGCGCGCCTGCGGGCAGCCTCAGCCGGCTTTTCAAAAATCAGAAAGAAGAAATGGCGCGCATTGCGGCCAGGTCGGTCAAAGCCCGGACGTTCTTCACGGAAGCGAAAGCCGTTGCGACCCGCATCTTCGCGAGCCAGTTTGCGCGAGATGCGGTGGCGGCGTATCAGCACGCTGCGATCTTCGTGCTCCTCGCCAGCGCCGTCAATGATCGCCAACCGACCGCCGGGCTTCAGGGAGCGGAAAACACCCTGCAGCATCGCATCGTGCTTGCGCATTTCGTGATAGGCATTCACGATCAGCACTGCGTCCAACTCGCCGTCGGGCAGCCGCGGATCGTCTTCACGGCCCAGGATGAAGCGCACGTGGGTGAAGCCAGCGCGTTCCACCTTGCGTCGCGCAATGGCCAGCATCTTCGGGTCGATATCCACAGCATAGACGACACCAGAAGCCCCCACCCGTTGCGCCAGATGCAACACGAAATAGCCTTCCCCACAACCCACATCGGCCACGCGGCTGCCGGTCGTGATGCCCAGCGCATCCATGACCTCGGCCGGTCGTTGCCAGCGGTCGCGATCCTGTTCCGAGCGCGTGGCTCGCGTCGAAAAAACCGCCAGCGCACAGAGCAGGAAGGCAACCGGTACAGCCCGACGCAGTCCTTGAAATGGATGAGCTCCGTTCAAAACCGTCCTACTAGTAGATACCGACTCCCGAAATTTGGACGCAAGGAATCCGTGCTAGGTTCTGTGAAATTCCAACCGGCACCAGCGGACTCGTTATACCAGCTCCAGGCCCCAGAAATCCATCCGCGGATTCTGCAACTCGATGCCGAGCTCCCAGCCTTCCGGGCGATAATTCCCTTTCCAGACAACGACCGCGGCAACTTTGTTTTGATTGACCAGATTGGTGATCTGGATACGCTGCTCCAAGGCGAGGTCCTGCGGGAGCACCACCAAGCAACCATATGGGCCGATGACCCGTGTGTGCGCTTCCTGACGTCGCGTGGTACTGTCTGGCTGCGTCCACTCGATGGCCACCGGTACACGCGAATTCACGCGCACTCCGCGGCGCCGTTGGCGATACTTGCCATTCTGGATGTCCGTAGTCTGCTGCGGCATGCCCGTCCCCCAATTCAAATCGGCAGTATGGGAAGGACCATACAGGAGGGCGTCGGCACGCTGGCAACGGTGGAATCCATAGTAGACAGCAAAAATGGTGACCGTCAATAGAACTTTGTGTCCTAAGCGTAAGTCTGCATTTCGCTCCCAGCTACTTGCGCGGGAGCACACCACCGAGCGGGGTCAAGTGCGGGCTAGATAGCATCCCCGGGTTGTGTTACCATCCTTCAAGATTTTGTCAAAAACTGGATTGCCAATCATGTTGTCTCGGCTGCGCAAAGTTTTCCAGGTAGGCAGTTTTTGGCTGTGCTTGGCAGTTGCGACCTCTGCACAAGTTTTCGGTGGTGGTGGAGCGACGCGCACGATCAGCGGACAAGTGGTTCTACCGGGCGGAGCCCCGACGAATGTGGTCGTCACACTGGAATCGACCAACCGCTCCTTCCACCGCGTGGTGATGACGGACGGCGGCGGGAACTTCGTCTTCACCGGTGTGCCTGTGGGTCAGCATTACATCTCCATCGAAGCCAATGGCTACATGCCGGTGCGCGAGCTGCTGGATGTGCCACCGGGTACCGGTGCGCTGGTCGTGCAGTACCTACTGCGCCCACTGGCAGGGGAACGCAACATATCCTCCGACCCTAGCGTCTCGGTGGCAGCGCTCCGCATCCCGCCCAAGGCGCGGGATGAATTTCGGAAAGGGATCCAGCAACTCCGAGCCGGCGACCGAACGCTCGCCCGCAAACATCTGGAAAATGCTCTGAAAATTCACCCCCAGTTTCCTCAGGCGTTGCTTGCGCTGGCCACGCTGGAGCTGCAGGAAGAAAAACCAACGGTTGCCTTAGCCCATCTGCAACAGGCTGTGCGCATCGATGACAACTACGGGGACGGTTATCTGCTGCTTAGCCGGGTGCTGAACCACTTGGGCCGCTATTCAGAGGCTATCGAAGCGGCCGAAAAAACCAACGCGCTGTTACCCAATGCTTGGCAGGCTCAATTCGAACGCGGTATTGCCGCCCTCGCACTTGGCAATCTGGCTGTGGCCAGCGATGCGCTGGAACAGATCGAACGAACGAACGACCCCGATACCCCAGAAGCCCAACTTTTGCGCGCCGGCATATACCTGAAAACGGAACGTGTGCTGGAAGCAAAAGTCGAACTGCAAAAATTTCTTCTCCACCATCCGAACCACAACCGGGCGACTCTGGCCAGAAAAACCTTGGAGCAAATTGAGGCTAGCCTACCCCACTAGAAATCTAGCCAACTCGATTCGCCAAGCCATTTCTCTCTGAAAGTACTCGAATCCTCAGGACAGTTCGGACCATACTGTTTTTGCGAGATCGCCTTTGAAAATACTGAAATTTACGAATTTTTAGACTCAAGTCTCTTTTCTAAAGCTCCGAGAAAATTACTTGTTTTTATATGAATCTACAAATTTTTGTAGTTTTCCATGGATATTGCACCAAATTTCTCTCATAACTCATTGAAAAAAAACAAGATAAAATATGGTTGCAATGGCAAAAAAGATGCTGGCAAGTAGCTAGACCCGTGGTGGGAGTCTCCTCAGCAAGATGATGAAAGGCAGCGTTTCAACCTACTCCCATTAGGGTAGCGAGCAATTCACAATTCAATTGGAGGGAGCTGTATGCGCCTGAATCCAAGGATTCAGTCCCGAGGTTTCTGGTGCGTCGGCTTGATTCTGGTTGCCCTGTTGACGGTCACTCCGACCGTGGCGCAGGTACTGACCGGGGTGTTGACCGGGACAGTAAAAGACCAGACCGATGCCGTGATACCAGAAGCCAAGGTCACCGCAACCGACCTGGCGACAGGTCGATCCTTTACAGCTACGACGGACAGTTCAGGCAACTTCTTCATCTCGAACTTACCCCAGGGATTCTATCGGGTAACGATCGAGGCGGAGGGGTTTGCCAAGTTCGTTGTGGAGCGGGTGCAAGTATTCGTGGGACAAACTTCCCGTGTCGATGCCAAGATGGAAATTGCCCGTGTAGGCACGGAGGTAGTGGTCACAGGCGAACAGGCTCTGGTAGACACCCAATCCGCCGAAGTGAAGGCCAGCGTAGATCGGCAGCAGATCATGAATTTGGCTCTGCCGACGCGAAACCCGCTCGACCTGGTGCGGACGCTGCCAGGCATTGTGACCCCTACCAGCTCTGGCATCGCTGATGCCTTCGTGCACGGCCTGCGCGGCAATTCAACGAACATCACGCAGGATGGCATCAATGTGGCGGACAATTTCGTCAAGACCAGCTCGTTCTTTGCCATCAGCGCTCCGACGGTGGATGCGGTGGGTGAATTTGCCGTGTCTACGGCGGGTGTAGGCGTGGATGGTGGCTTTGGCGCAGCCCAGGTTTCCATCCGTACGCAGCGTGGTTCGGACGAATTTCACGGCTCGCTGTTCTGGTATCAACGCACCAATGCGTTGAATGCCAACACCTGGTTCAACAACGCACAGGGTATTCCGCGGCCATTCCAGTTGCAGAACCGGATCGGTGCCAACGCGGGCGGCCCGGTGTTCATCCCCAAACTCTACGATGGTCGGGAGCGCACCTGGGTGTTCGGGAACATCGAAGTGTTCCGCGAACCGCTCTCTCGCAGTCGGACTCGCAGCGTGTTGAGCCCGGCCGCGCGCCAGGGGCTTTTCACCTGGACACCACCGGGCGGCACCCCGCAAACGATCAACCTGCTCACCTTAGGGCAGATCAACACCTCGACTGGCTCGCGTCCCAGCACGCCGGCAGACCTGAACGCTGCCGTGATGGACTTCTACAACAGCCTGGTCCCCGAACCGAACGGTGACCTGGGCTGCGGTGGTGACGGCGTCAACGTGCGGTGCTTCACCTTCAACTTGCCGGGCAAGAGCAAGCAAGAGCGCTACACGATCCGCGTGGATCACCAGCTCACCAAGAACCACGCACTCGAGTTCGTCTACAACCAGGCCGACTTCGATTCCACTCCGGACTTGCTGAACGGGATCGAACCGCTGTTCCCCAAGTCCACCGGTGGAGCCCAGGTGTCGCGCCGACAGGTGGTCGTCTGGGCCTGGCTGGCGAACTTCGGCCCGACGAAGACGAACGAGTTCCGCGTTGGTTTCCAGCGAGCGCCCGTCGAATTTGCGCTGTTCGAAACCTATCAGGCAACCGGCGGGGTGCAGCTCGACCTGCCGCTCGTCACCGACCCGACTCTGACTCAAGGTAACCTGCCCCAGGGTCGGAACACCCCGGTGCGCCAGGTGATGGATCACTTCACCTGGTTCCGTGGGTCGCACGGGATCCGGTTCGGAGGCGAGTACAAGCAGGTTGTGGCGAACTCGTTCTTCTTCAACACCGTCGTTCCCCGTGTGTTCATCGGAACGAACACAGCCAACCCGAACGGGATCGCGGCCTCGGACTTCCCGGGTGGGATCACTTCCGGAGATCTTGGCCGTGCCAGCAGCATCTACAACATTCTGGTGGGTCAGTTGAGCCAGATCCAGCAGGGATTCAACCACACCTCGCCTACGTCGGGGTTTGTGCCCGGTGTCCCGCGGACGATCGACCCCATCCAGCACAACCTCGCGTTCTACATCCAGGATCAGTGGAAGATGTTCCGCAACTTCACACTGACGGCGGGGGTGCGGTACGAATTTCAAGGTGTGTTCGACCTTCGAAATGGTCTGGTTTTGCTTCCCGTGGACGGCATCAGCGGCCTGTGGGGTCCAGCCGGGGTGGGCAATCTTTTCACTCCCCGGACTACACCGGAGCTGAATGACGTTCTGCTGGACTTTGCCGGCAGCAGAAACGGCAAACCCGTCTACAAACGCGACACCAACAACTTCGCTCCGTATTTGGGATTCGCCTGGGATCCCTGGGCGGACGGCAAGACCTCGATCCGCGGTGGTGCCAGCATCCACTATCCGCAGGATGGGTTCACGCTGTTCCAGTTGGTCGGGACGGGCAACACCGGTCTGTTCAGCGTGGTAGCCAACACAACCCCAGTGGGGGTCTTCAACCCCGCTTCGGTTCCCCTGCCGCCGGCTCCAGTGGCCAGCTTCCCGGTCTCCCAGCGACAGAACTTCATCAACAACACGGCGACCAACCTCTGGGTCTTCGATCCCAAACTGCGCACGCCGGTCGTTGTGGAGTGGTCGCTTTCGGTTGGGCGGGAGTTGTGGAACCGGTGGGCGTTCGAAGCCCGCTACGTGGGCAATCACGCTTCAGCCTTGTATCGCTCGACTGACTTCAATGAAATCAACCTGCTGAACAATCCGTTTACGTTCGGTGGGAATCAGGTGGCGAACCTGCTGACGGAGTTCCTCAACGCGCAGAACAACCTGGCCATTTGTGCAGCTAACCGGGTGGCCTGCACCGGTTCCGCCACAGGCGCGCTGCGGTTCGACAATCGTGGTTTGCCGGGACAGGTTCCGCTGCCAATTTTCGAGGCTCTGTTCCAGGGTCTCGCCTTGAGCAGCGGATTCACCAACAGCACGTTCATTACGCTGCTGAACGAAGGGCAAATCGGGTCCATGATGGACACGATTCGGCGGTCGAACACGTATCGCTTGAACCGCGAGCAGTTCTTCCCGCTGAACTTCTTCGTGCCCAATCCCTTCGCTAACGCAGCGATTCTGGTGGACAACTCGAGCTGGTCCATCTACCACGGGGGCGAGTTCGAGTTGCGCCGTCGTTTCGCCAGTGGCTTGACCTTCCAGGCCAACTACACGTTCGGCAAGGTGCTGACCGATACCACGTTCCTGACCAGCCAGCAGGAATTCCAGAGGTTCCGGAGCTTGGCGAATCGCGCACGGGACCGCTTCCGGGCGGCGTTCGACGTGCGCCACTCGTTCTCGATGAACTTCCAGTATCCGCTGCCGTTCGGCCGGGGCAAGTGGCTCGGCGCGAACGTGAATCCAATCGTGGACAAGTTCATCGGCGGGTGGATCGTCACCGGCTTCACACGGTGGAGCAGCGGGGCGCCCTTCACGGTGTTCTCCGGGCGCGTCACCACCGGTGCCTTCATCGGTGAACCGGCCGTGCTGCGGAACATGACGGCGGAAGAGTTCAAAAAGCAGATCGGCGTGTTCCGCACCGACAGCGGTGTATTCTGGCTGAACCCCAACTCCGGATTGCTCACCATCGATCCGGCGACGGGTGCAAGCCGTGCTGTTTTCTGCACGCCAGGGCAGACGACGCCGTGCTTCGACCATCCGGCACCGGGCGAAAACGGCAACATGCCGTGGCTGGGCTTTGACCTGCCCAGGTTCTTCAATCAGGACCTGAGCATCATCAAAGAAACGCCAATCCCAACCATCAGCGAGCGGTTCAACTTCCAGATCCGGTTCGAGTTCTTCAATGCCTTCAACACGCCGAACTTCACCGGTGCGTCGAATGACATTGATAACTCGAACTTCGGCCAGTTGACCTCGCAGGTGGATACGGTGCGCGGAGGTGGTGTGACCTCGCGCATCATCCAGTGGGTGCTGCGCATCAACTGGTAACCGCTTTCCACAACCGGCGCGGCCCGGGTGCATCCGGGCCGCGCTTTTTTTATTCAGAACGATGAAAATCCTGGGCAGAAAAAACCTCGCTCGCAGGGGCAGCGTTCCCGGGATCACAACGCAGAACAGTTTTTCGCGTCAACTTCTCAAGACTTTTCAGGAAATCTACGCATGCAGAAGACGGAACCCGTTTGAAAAGGTTTGTGAGAGAGGCGGGCAGGCCTGTAAGCCGGATTCTGTCGGTGCGCGTCCAGCGTCCGTTTCAGCGTGTGCCGCGCAAGACGGCCATCGCGAGACGGACTCGTTCGGCCTGCGTCCCGTGGTGATCATTCCTCTGGGCCCGACATCGCTGCCGGGCTCGAGCGGCCTACCCGAGGGTTGACTGTACTCGCCGTGCCGAATCTCGGCGTGGCGAATCAGGACAGCTCCTGCAATGAGCCATCAGCGGGCCGGGCCAGCCCTTCCCCTCCTATTTGGCCTTGCTCCACGCGGGGTTTACCGTGCCCCCGACATTGCTGTCGGGGCGGTGGGCTCTTACCCCACCGTTTCACCCTTGCCAGTGCCGGCCATGAGAGACGTGCTCGAGGTTTGCCTCGAGCCTGTCACAGAGCCAAACACTTCGGCGGTCTATTCTCTGTGGCACTTTCCGTGGCCGCCACACGGCTCCGGAACACGGAGCCTAAGTGCCGACCCCCTGGTGTTACCAGGCGCGTTGCCCTCCGGAGTCCGGACTTTCCTCCATTCCGGGAACTCAGCGCGAGCCCCAGAACAGCGATCACCCGGCCTACCCGCCTTGAAATCATTATACGGCCGTATTGCGCAGCGCTCAAGTGCGTGGAATCCGTTGGCGGCACTGTTCGCCAGCGGCTGCACTATTTTCCAGAGACCATCTTCTCAAAAGCCACTTCATCCAGAATGGGAACACCGAGCTTTTTCGCCTTGTCGTATTTGGATCCGGGGTTGGCACCGACGACAACGTAATCGGTGTTTTTACTGACCGAGCTGGTGACCTTGCCTCCTTGGCTGGTGACCAGCGCGGAAGCTTCTTCGCGGGTGTATTTTTCGAGTTCGCCGGTAAAGACGAACGTTTTCCCGGCTAATTTTGTCCCTTTCGGCACGGCCCGCTCGGCGGTAAACCGTAGGCCGGCTTCTTTGAGCTGTTTCAAAAGCCTCTGGTTCGCCGGTTCCGAGAAAAACTCTGCGATTGCCGCCGCCACCTTCGGCCCGACTTCGGGCACTTCGGTCAGCTCTTCGACGCTGGCTTCGGCGAGCCGGTCGAGCGAGCCAAAATGCTCGGCAAGCAATTCTGCGGTGCGTTCGCCCACGAAGCGGATCCCCAGTGCAAAAATCACGCGATGCAGCGGCGCTTTTTTGCTCGCTTCGATTTGGTCCAGCAAATTCCGAGCGGCTTTGGCTGCCATGGGCGGAGGGACCACGAACTCGCGAACGGCTTCCGGCAGTTCGTGGGCTTCCGCGTCGGCCAGTTTTCGCAAACCAGCCTGGAGCTCCTCTTCGGCCCGGCAAAGGGCGGTGATGGCTTGACGGTTCGCCGGGTCGCGAAACCAAGCATGAATCTTTTTTGCCGCTGCGGTGGACAGCCGACCAGTCTGCTCCAAGCGAGCTGGCGTGGCTTCACTGAGCGCACGGAGGGAACCAAACGCTGCGGCAAGCCGCCGGCGCTCTTCTTCGTTCTTCAGCGCAGGAACTTTCAGGCGGGTCAAAATGCGCGCAAGGACGTCGGGCAGCTTGGCTTCTAGCATGTGCCGCACCGCTTTCGCATCGGCGTCGCCCTGAGCAAGCGCCGCTTCGACTTCGGCGGTTTCGAATCCATACTGATCCTCCACCCGCGGGAGTAAATCCTCCATTTTTAGACTGTACAGGCCCGCGATGTTCCTCACGCGCTGCTTGCGTACCAGGTAGGCCACCACGCGCTCACCCAAGCCATCGATGTCCATGGCGTGGCGGCCAGCGAAATGCAGCAGAGCCTCGCGCAGCCGCGCGGGGCAGTTCGCGTTGACGCAGCGGTAGGCCACTTCCTCCGGGTCTTTGTGGATGCGGCTGCCGCAAACCGGACACTTCTCCGGCATGCGGAATGGCCTGCGGTTCCGGCCCGGTCGGACGACTTGGACGACGTGCGGAATCACATCGCCGGCGCGCTCAATCAGCACGGTGTCGCCAATCTGCACGCCGAGGCGCTCGATCTCGTCCATGTTGTGCAAGGTGGAACGACTGACGGTAACGCCGCCCACCTGCACCGGCTCGAGCACAGCCACCGGGGTGAGCGCGCCAGTGCGGCCCACCTGCACGATGATGTCGCGCACCACCGTGGTTTCCTGTCGTGCCGGATACTTGAATGCGACAGCCCAGCGCGGGGCTTTGGCCGTATAGCCGAGCTCTTCTTGCAGCGCGACGTCGTTCACCTTGACCACAATGCCATCGATTTCATAAGGCAGTTTTTCGCGGCGAGCTTCCCAGCGCTTGCAGTAGGCAATGACCGCGTCGATGCCGTCGCAGACTTCCCAGCTCGGCGGCACTTTAAACTGCAGCTCGGTCAGTATCCGGAGAGCGTCTGCATGCCGGCGCACCGGCACGCGGTCTTCGACCAACAGGTAGTAAGCGTGGAAATCCAGTTTGCGCGAAGCGGTGATTTTCGGGTCGAGCACACGCACAGAACCCGCGGCGGCGTTGCGCGGATTGGCGAAGCGTTTGCCGCCCATTTCTTCCTGCAGGCGATTCAGCTCTTCGAAGGCCTTGCGAGTCATGATGACTTCGCCGCGCACTTCGAAATCCGCACCGATGCGGTACTTCTGCAGCCGTCCGGTGTCCACCCGCAGAGGAATCGAACGGATGGTTTTGACGTTGGGGGTCACATCTTCGCCGGTGGTGCCGTCGCCGCGGGTCACCCCTCGCACCAGCACGCCACCTTCGTAGTGCAGCGCCAGACTGAGGCCATCGAATTTGTGCTCAGCGACATATTCGATGCGGGTGCGACCACTCAGCTCGCGGACCCGGCGGTCGAATTCGCGCAGTTCTTCGTAGCTGTTCGCATTGTCCAGGCTGAGCATGGGGCGGCGGTGACGGACGGTTTCGAAGCCTTCGCGGGGGGCGCCGCCAACGCGCTGCGTGGGGGAATCGGGGGTGACCAGCTCAGGATGCGCAGCTTCCAGCTCTCGCAGCCGCGCCATCAGCCGGTCGAATTCGGCATCGGAAATTTCCGGCTCGTCGAGAACGTAATAACGGTATTCGTGGTAGCGGATCTTCTCGCGCAGAGCCTCGATCTCTCGAGCCACATCCTCCCGGGCGGGTTTGCTTCGGGCCATGGGTGATTCCTTCCCCATCCGGTTCCGCGGAAAGAAACGGTTCATTATACAATGCAGGATTGGAGAGAACCGCGATTGGACTGTATCCGGGTGTACAGCGGGCAGCCAAAGCCAAACCATGCGCAACGCGGTGCTCATCTACAATCCGCAGTCGGGCCGGCAGCGCACGCGGCGCCTGATCGAGCTGGACATCGCACGACGGATTTTGCTGGAGGGCGGCATCGCAGCCGAACCAAAACCGACCAGCGGCCGAGGCAGTGCCACCCACCTGGCACGGCAGGCCATTGCCAGCGGTTGCGAGCTGGTCATCTGCTGTGGCGGCGATGGCACCATCAACGAAGTGGTCAACGGGATGGCGGGCAGCCCGGTCCCACTGGCGGTCCTGCCTGCTGGCACGGCCAACATCCTGGCCAAAGAGCTGGGCATCCCGTGGATGATTCCTCGTGCGGCGCGGTTGCTGTCGCGGAGCCGTCCGCGGCGGATAGCGCTCGGACGCTTGGAAAGTCCAGCGGGCCATACAGCGCGGTTTTTTGTCTGTGTGGGCGGTGCGGGTGCGGATGGGGTGCTGGTTTACTCGCTCGATGAAAAACTGAAAATGCACACCGGACAGGGCGCGTACTGGTGGGAAGGTTTCCAGCAACTGTTCCGCTATCGGTTCCCGCTGTTTCGCGTGACGGCAGCGGAGCTGGCCGGTGCGAGAACCGTCTCGATGGTGATCGTGGGACGAACCGCACACTACGGCGGCCCGTTTCAAATCACGACGGGAGCCAGCCTGTTCGAAGACTGCTTCGAGGTGGTGCTGGTACAGACACGCAGCCGGCTGCGCTATCTGAGCTATCTGCCGTCCATTGTGCTGCACCGGCTGCGGTATCGCAGTGGCGTACATTTCTTCAAGACGCGCTCCCTGTACTGTGAACCGCTGGGGGAAGCCACCGTGTATGCCCAACTCGATGGCGAAGCCGCGGGACGGCTGCCCTGCAGTTTCACAATCGTGCCTGATGCGTTGACCCTGATGGTTCCCGAAAAGCTCTGATCATGGAAATGGTGACGCAGCTACTGGTCGCGCTGGTGCTGGCTCGGGCAGCACTGGAACGGCTGGCTGCCGGTTCGGCGTGGGTACTCGCAGCTCTGACGCTGCTGCTGGACGCCGACCTGCTGAGCCAGCGGTTCGGCGCAGCGGCCTATCTGGAGTGGCGACGCACAGCGACCCACTCGCTGACTGGTGCGGGAGTGATCGCGATTGCGGTGGCCCTGCTATTCTGGTGGTTCCGCCGGCGGAGTCGTCGGCCGGTGCGGCTGCTGGCTGCGTTGGCGGCGTGTCTGCTGGGAGCCGGAGTGCACCTGGTAGTCGCGCTGCTGGACGTGCACGGGGCACAATTGCTCTGGCCATTTCGCCACGACTGGTATGCGTGGGATTTGCTCGAGCCGATGGATCCGTGGGTGTTGCTGCTTCTGACGGGCGGATTGCTGCTGCCAGCGCTGTTCCGACTGGTCAGCGAAGAAATCGGCGCACGCAGCAAACATCGGTCGTACAGCCCCGGAGCTCTACTGGCACTCGTGCTGGTAGCCGGCTACTGTGGCAGTCGGGCTGTGCTACACGCGCGGGCCGAGCAGTCGCTCAACGCGCAGCTCTACTTCGGGGCCGCACCGTTGGCTGTGGGCGTTTTCCCGGCGTCGGCTTCACCGCTGCTCTGGCGTGGCGTAGTGGAAACCGAGACGACGCTGGAAGTGTTCGAAGTACGGGCCGAGGCCGAGACTACGCTGCGCACCCATCAGACGCACTACAAACCTGAGCCCTCTCCGGTGCTCGAAGCGGCGCGGTCGACCGACGCCGTGCAGCGCTTCCTGCCCTTTGCACGCTTTCCACTAGCGCGTATTGTGCGGCTGGTAGAAGGCTACCGGGTCGAGGTGCGCGACCTGCGCTTCGTGCCCTCACCAATAGCACCGGTGCCCATAGCCGTCGTAGAGACCGACGAAAGGCTGCAGGTGACAGCCCAGCGAGTCGAGTTCACCTTCGCACCTTAACCTGGCGCAGGGCCGGCAGACCTCGGACGCAGCAGCAACCGCGTGACCAGATAGCTGAGCGCGAATAGAGCCAGTATCCCCAGAGCAAATTCCAGTTTGTGAGTCACCAGATAATGCACCGCCTGCTCGCCGTAGCGCACGGCCAGCGCCCCCTCGCCGAAATAGCGCAGGCCGCGACCGACCAGCAGTGCCAATACAAACGTGCGCGGCGGAAGGTTCAGGCCACCGGCGGCCAGCACGAAAGCTTTGAAGGGCATCGGCGGAGGCAGCATCGAGGGGATGGCGATGCTGAGGAAGCCGTTGCGTTCGATCCATTGCCGGATGCGGGCGGCGCGCGCGCTCGCCGATGGCCTGCGCGTAAACCACCGGCTGCCACGGCGGGCCAGCTCGTACAGACAGAGACTACCGGCCAGTGAGCCAAGCGTGGCCATCAGAGCGTAGTATGGCATCCGGGCAGGGGCCCTCATGGAAAGGTGCATGACGAGCACATCGTTGATGACGGGAAAAGACAACACGGAGCTGTCCAGGAAGGCAACCACGAACAAGCCTACCCCGCCCATCGAACCAACCAGTGATTGGAGCCAGGAGGGAAACGCAATGGATTGCATCGCGCGGTTTACTCCGCACTGCCGGCTGGCATTGTAACAAATCACAGCCGGTGCGCATGTACAGCGATTCTTGACGATCGAGAAGAATCCTGCTACAAAGCTGCATTTGCGGTATCGGCGGTCATCACGTCTTGTCCATTGCCTGAGGGAATCTGCACGGCATCAATCGCCAGGGAACGTCCGAGCAACGGACGGTCCTACCGGGTGCGAACAGCAAAAACGGAACGCACAGGGGAGGCAGCATGTCGCCTGAAGTCGGATGGATGTGGTTTGTCATGGGGATCAGCGTGGTGTCGCTGGGGATGGCGGCACTCTTCACGCGCCAGGTGCTTTCGGCCGATACTGGCACGGCCGCCATGCAGCAGATCGCCGCAGCCATCAAAGAAGGCGCCGAGGCGTTTCTGCGTCGGCAGTACAAAACGATCTACCTCTGGAGCCTGCTGATCGGCGTGCTGATCTTTGTGTTCTACTCGATGGTGCACGACGCAGCGCTGGCCTGGCGGACAACGATTTCATTCGTGGTGGGAGCGATCTGCTCGGGGATTGCTGGCTTCAGCGGCATGTTCGTTTCGATTCGGGCGAACCTGCGAGCCGCCGCGGCCGCGCGAACCGACCTGAACCGGGCCCTGCAACTGGCTCTGCGCGGTGGCGCCGTGACGGGGCTATCCGTGGTGGCGATGTCGCTGCTGGGAGTGGGAGGTATCTTCTTGCTGTTCGGCGGGATGGATGACCCGCAGACGGTACCGTACCAGATTGTGGGATTCGGCTTCGGGGCGAGCCTGGTGGCGTTGTTTGCTCAGCTTGGTGGCGGTATCTACACGAAAGCCGCCGACGTGGGCGCTGACCTGGTCGGGAAAGTGGAAGCAGGCATCCCGGAAGACGACCCGCGCAATCCGGCGGTGATTGCCGACCTGGTCGGCGATAACGTGGGCGACTGCGCCGGCCGCGGAGCCGACTTGTTCGAGTCCACCGCAGCGGAAAACATCGGGGCCATGATTCTGGGAGTCGCGCTGTTCGGACAGTTCGGGCTGCTGGCAATCTTTTTCCCGCTGGTGGCCCGAGCCTTCGGACTGATTGCCTCCATCCTGGGCGTGTGGGCCGCACGGATGCGGAGCGAAACCGAAGACCCCATGGCCGCACTGAACCGAGGCTACCTGGTCACCACCCTGTTTGCCGGCGCCGGATTCTACATCTCCGTTCACTTCCTGCTCGGCAACAATCTGTGGTTCTTCGCGGCGGGGCTGATCGGGATTGCCACCAGTTACCTGTTCGTGTGGATCACGCAGTACTACACCGAATACCGCTACCGGCCCGTGCTGACGATTGCGGAAAGCTCGAAGACCGGGCCGGCCACCAACATCATCACCGGATTTGCCGTGGCGCTGGAGTGCACCGGCCTGCCGGTGCTGACGATTTCAGCGGCCATTCTGGGCTCGTATTATTGCGGGCAGCGCGGCCTGCCGGATGTGCCCGGCGCGGGGCTCTACGGCACCGCAGTAGCCACGATGGGCATGCTTTCGACGGCCGCTTACATTCTGGCGATGGATACTTTCGGGCCCATCACAGACAATGCTGGCGGAATCATCGAGATGTCCGGCGCCCCGGAGGAAGTGCGCAAGCGCACCGACCGGCTGGATTCCGTCGGCAACACGACCAAGGCTCTCACCAAGGGATACGCCATCGGGTCGGCTGCGCTGGCGGCGTTTCTGCTGTTTTCTGCGTACCTCGATGAAGTCACCGTGCTGCTGCGCAAGGCGGGGGCACCCGCGACGTACTATTTCGCTTCCGTGGACATCGGCAAGGTGCCCGTGTTCATCGGCGCGCTGATTGGTGCGACGCTGGTGTTTCTGTTCAGTGCATTTGCCATCAAAGCTGTGGGGCGCACAGCACAGCTCGTCATCGAAGAAGTACGCCGGCAGTTCCGCGAAAACCCGGGCATCATGGAAGGACGCACAAAACCGGACTACGGCCGCTGCGTGGATATCGTGACGGCCGGGGCACTGAAAGCCATGGCACTGCCCGGGCTGCTGGCCGTCGGCGTGCCGGTCGCGGTGGGTTTTCTGTTCAAGTACCTGCCCGCAGGCGAGGGACTGACCATCGGGGAAACCGTGCTGAATACGATCGGTGCCGAATCGGTGGCGGCCGTGTTGATGGTGGGTACTATCGGGGGCATTCTGCTGGCCACTTTGATGAATAACGGCGGCGGAGCGTGGGACAACGCCAAGAAATATATCGAAACCGGTCAGTTCGGCGGAAAACGGTCCGAGGCGCACAAAGCCGCAGTGGTCGGCGACACCGTCGGTGACCCGTTCAAAGACACTGCCGGGCCCTCGCTGCACGTGTTGGTCAAACTGCTGAGCACCATTACGCTGGTCATGGCCCCGCTGTTTCTCTGAGTGACGCGGGCCTCCATCTGTGAAGCAACACAGAGGGCATTCCGCGACGGGTCCCGGGAAAACGCCGCGCTTACCGTCGAGCTAACCACGGAGCAAGCCGAGGAACGATTTCTGGTCGGCAGCGAAGCCCGGGAAGACCGCATCGAGTTGTGTGTTGCCCAGGTGACGGGCGATCAGTTCGCTGAGCACGGTGCGGAAATCGGTGGTCAGCGCCAGGTCGCGGCCCTCGAACAATTGCTCACGCTCGAGACCCGGCCATTGGCCGTAGACTTTCCCGCCGCGCACCGCTCCCCCGAGAACGAAGAAGCACGTGGCGGTACCGTGGTCGGTACCGCGGTTGCCGTTTTCGTGCACGGTGCGGCCGAACTCGCTCATGGTGACCAAGACGACATCGGCCATACGCTCGCCCAAGTCGCGGTGAAACGCAGACAGCCCCTGGGCCAAATCACGCAGCAGATTGGCCAGTTGTCCTTGCACACCGCCTTCGTTGACGTGGTGGTCCCAGCCGCCACTGTCGAGAAACGCGCATTCCAAGCCGATATCGGCTTTGATGAGCTGAGCAACTTGCAACAGCGCCTGGCCAAAGCGCGAACGGGGATACTCGGCTCCGTTCTCGGGCTGGTAGCGTGCGGGATTGTTGCGACGCAGAATATCCATGGCCTCGAACATCTCCTGCCCGACGCCGCGCAACGACTGGTCCACCGCCTGAGCGTACATGGCCTCGAAGCCACCTACCACCGCCTGCGGCGCAAGGACCTGGAATTGTCGCACATCGGCCAGGGCTACGGCCGGAGCCGCACCCGCCAATGTGCGGGGTAGCGCCGACCCGAGCGCAACAGCACGAAAGGGCGAACCGCTCGGATCTGCAGTGCGTTTCGCGTCGCTGACCTGCAGGTGACGGTTCAGCCAGCCGTCCGGAGTCGATTTCCGGCCCGGTGTGCCGGATTCCATGTAGTCCTGAGCGTCGAAGTGCGAGCGGGTATAGGCCGGTGAGCCGACCGCGTGCACAATCGCCAGTTCCTGGTTTGAAAACAGCGACACCAGAGGCTCGAGCGCTGGGTGCACACCGAAGAAGCCATCCAAGTCCAGCGCGGCTTCGCGGTTGCCGCGCTGCGGACGTGGGATGGCGATGGTCGGGCGCAGACGGTAGTAATTCGCTTCACCGTAAGGGATGACGGCGTTCAGTCCATCCATGGCACCGCGCTGGAACAGCACAACCAGAATTTTCCGGCTGCTGCCTTTCTGCTGCGAAGCCGCCACCGCCCGAGTCAGAAATCCAGGCAACGCACTGAAACCGAGCAGGGCGATGCCACTCGATTTGAGAAACACTCTGCGGGTCAGTTCCATGGCGAACCTCCTGGGTCGTGTTTGCGGGCTGGACGCGAAAAGCTGGCCGACATCGTCCCTCCCTAACGACGCTGAAATTCTGGCGCGCCCAGCACCAATCCGACCACGAGCGCGGCATTGATTTCGCGGGTTGGATCGTCGAGCACCGCCTGGCGAACCTGCGGGTCTGCCAACTGGCGTTCGATGGTGGCGCGTGTCGCTGGCGAGATCTGATCGGCCAGGAATTGGCTGATCGCGCGATCGAGCACCGCGTGAGGATCGCGCGGATCGGTGCGGGCCAGCAGACCGGTCAGGTCGACGCGCACGCCGCGCAAACGGTTGGCCGCCAGGGCGATGGCGAAATTCAACCGGTTCAGCAAAGCGCCCGTGTTCACCCAAGCTTCGGAGCGATCCGAGTATCCAGTGGGTGGCTGGCACTGATAGAGCGGTTCGCCGACGCGTTCGACCCAGCTCACCAGCAGCAGCGGCACTTCGACTTCTGCGCCCAGGGCACGCACAGCGCTGGCTACCAGCTCGAACGGCTTCTTGATTTTGGCGCGGTAGGCCTGTCGCGACCAGAATTCGGGCGAATAGACCATCGTCTGGACGACAGCGCGAATGTCGCCATCGGTCTTCTGAAAGGTTTCTGCCATGCGCGCGACCAGTGACTCCGGAGGCGTGTCCGAGACAAACCGCCGGGCCAGCTTCGTGGCTATGAATCGTGCCGTGCTGGGATGGCGGACAAGCAGGTCGAGCACAGCCTCGCCGTCTTTTTTGCCTCCGTAGTGAATCTTCTTCCCGAGAACGATTTTCTCGCCCGGGTCGTGCAGTCGCGCGTCGAAATAGAATTCGGGATCGCGGTTCCGGGCCCGCAGGGTCCAACCGGTGAAGGCGCGGGCGACTTCGACGATGTCCTGCTGCGTGTAGCCGCCATCCACGCCGAGTGTGTGCAGCTCGAGCAACTCACGAGCATAGTTTTCGTTCAAGCCGCGACGCTGGCGCAAGCGCTGCTGGGCAACCTGGGGATTGCCTGCGGCAACCGAGGGCTGCTGCCGACTGGCCCGTCGCGGGTCGTTGGCCATGCGGTTCTGCCGCTGAAGAACAAAAAACGGGTCGAACGGTTCGCCGAATCGGCTGCGCCGACTGGCATCGCCAAAGCGCTGCTGGAACAGTTCCCGGCGGCGGGTCAGTTCCTGCTCGAGCCGCTCGTACGCTTTCGGGTCGATGCTGAGCCAGTTGTCCAGATAGAAAAGCATCGCCGGATGCTCGGCCGTGGCACCCAGCAAATCGCGAAACTTGCCGAGCACGTGCGGACGAATTGCATCGCGCTCGTACGAGGTAATCAACCAGCGATCGGCGCCTTTGCCGGCAAACACGTTGAAGTGGTTGAACCAGAAATCCGTGAGGACTTCGGCGAGTTGATGCTCCGAGTAGATGGCCCGGGTAAGCTTGGCCATGGCCAGCTCTGCCGTGATGCGGCCCGGCAGGCGGATCTCCGTGTAGCGGGTCGGGTCTTGCGCCAGGGCGCGCAGGCGCGCCGGAGCATCGCCAGAGTCGGAGCGCTGCTCCTGCATCCGCCGACGATATTCTTCGACCGAGATGCCCATGCGTCGCGCGGCCTGAGCTGGATTGGGAAATTCCTCCAGCAGTTGGCCCGAAGACATGGTCAGTGTGGGATAGCGTTCCAGACGGCGGGCAACGGCGGTATCGTGGATTTGCTCAGGATGGAGCTGCGCGCGGATCCAGGTTTCCAGTCCCATCGCGCGGATGCGTTCCACCTCTCCCGGCCGAGGACCGAAGCCCAACCGGTTCAGGGCGTGCAGAATGGCTTCTTCTTCGGTAAGTTCAGTAATGGGCAACCGACCTGCCCAGGCCGGTGTGCTGGCGGCCGACCGCTGTGCACGAAGAGAAGGTACCGCCAGCGTCAGCAACCCCAGCCAGCACAACAGCAACCCGGCCGTTCGTAGCCACTTGGAAGTCAATGGAAGGCATCCGGCAAAAGAACTCTCTGTTTGCATCACTTTTCTCCCTCGGAACGTCATTCCGCGGGATTCCGTTTCTCGAATACGCCCGCTATCGAAAATTAACCCTGGCCGCGCGCAAAAGTTTCGCCGCGACGCGAAAGGGTCATCCTCGGTTGGCACCCGAGGAGGCAGCCAGTAGAATGGCAGAACATCGCAATTTTTCAGGGAGGCGAAATGATTCTGCATCGGACGTTCGAAGACCTGCTGCCTTCGCTGGTGGTGCTGGCCGGCATGCTCGCAGGGATGTATCTGCTGTTCTGGGTGAGCAAACGTGCGATCCGCAAACTGGCCGACCGCATGGAGGAGGAAGACCGCGAACATGCCAAGGAAATCGAACAGTGGGCAAATCAATTGACGCGCTTCGTGCGGCATTCGATCGAGTTCGTTGCCAGCGTGGCCGCCCTGTTCATTATCCTGCGCGGACTGGGTCTGCATGGATTTCCAGCACTGTCCTGGGAGCGAGTAGCCGACTGGCTGCTGGGGCCGGGGCTGCGCATTCTGCTCGTGCTGAGCGGGGCGTTTGTCCTCAGCCGAGTGCTGCACCTGCTAATTGCGCGGATGCCGTTGCTCGTGGTGCCGCGGGAAGGACCGCTGGCGGAGCTAGCTGAACGCAAAAAACGCACAGCCACGATCACCCGGATGCTCCGCATGCTCACCACCACCGTGATGATGGCGATTGCCGGTTTGATTGTGCTCCGCGAGCTGGGCGTGGATATCACTCCGATTCTGACCGGCGGCGCCATCGCAGGCCTGGCGGTCGGCTTCGGTGCGCAGAATCTGGTTCGGGACGTGATCTCCGGTTTCTTCCTGATTCTCGAAAATCAAGTACGCGTGGGCGACGTCGTTCAGATCAATGGCAAGAGCGGGCTGGTGGAAAATATCCAGTTGCGCACGATTGTGCTCCGCGGACTGGACGGAACCGTGCACATCATTCCCAACGGGGCCATCAACGAACTGTCGAACATGACCAAAGATTTTTCCTATTATGTGATCGACATGGGTGTGGCCTACAAAGAAGACACCGACCACGTCGTGGCCGTGATGCAAGAAGTCGCAGAGGAGTTGCGCCGCGATCCGAACTACGCGCACCGCATCCTCGGCCCACTGGAAGTACTCGGCGTGGACGCTTTCGCAGATTCTGCCGTGATCATCAAAGTGCGCATCAAAACCGTACCGATGGAGCAGTGGAATGTGGGCCGCGAGCTGCGCCGGCGGATCAAAAAGGCTTTCGACGCCCGGGGCATCGAAATTCCCTTCCCGCACCTCTCGGTATACATGGGGGAAGCGAGCAAACCATTCGCGGTGGAAGTGGCCGAACACGCCGCCCGCGAACGCCGCCAGGGGAATCTCCGAGCCAATTCCTAGGCCCTGGCGTTGTCGGCTGGGTGCGCGTCCTTATCTCCGGTTCAGTAGAATGAGGAACAGCATCAGGTAACGCCGCAGATTGCGCGTAATCAGGAAATTCTCTTTGACGTGTTCATGGCCGTTGCGACCGAGCTGCCGCGCGAAGTCGGGGTTGGCGAGCAGATAGCGCAACTGGTAGGCACAACCTTCCACCGAATGCACCAGCATGCCGGTGACTTTGTGGATGACCTGAGAAGGAATTCCGCCCACGGCCGAAGCGACGACTGGCTTTTTCTTCCACAGCGCTTCCGTAACTGTGAGCCCGAAACCTTCCCGGATGGATTTCTGGATGATGATGGTGGATGCGCGCTGCAGCGCGTTGATCTCGCGTGCACTCCAAGGCGGTAGGTTCAGCACATGAATATCCGGGTCGCTCGCAGCGGCTTCTTCGACCTCCCGAAGCACCTCGGAACCTTCCGGGTCGTCGCTGGCCGCACCGCCGGCCAAAACCAGCTGGCAGTCGTGATATTTCTTCACCATGCGGTACGCCCGGATGACACCGACCGGGTCCTTCAACCGATCGAAACGAGACACCTGGGTCAAAATGGGCCGCTGCGGATCGATTTGAAAGCGCTCGAGCACGCTGCGGATGAATTTTGCATCCAGCTCGCGATTCTTGTCCGCGAGCGGGTCGATGGTGGGAAAGAACAGGTATTGTGGAATCGGGAGGCCCTGGGTGAAGGCCGGAGAAGAAAACAACGCGGCATCGTATTGTTCCACATACGGCCGCAGAAACTCCCAGACCTCCGAGTTCGGGTGCGAAAGGTCGATGTGACAGCGCCAAATCCAGTGTGCCGGCGTACGGTCCCGCTCGACCACCAAGGCCACGGGCTGGGGGTCATGCACCACAATGAAATCTTCGCTGAAATCCAGGCGCCGGCGATTCTCTTCGTTCGTCGCCAGAAACGTCGCAAACCACTCCGGCCCTCCCTGAAAGGGACCGCCATGGAGCGCATTGTGAAAGGCTTTGGTGATCTGGAAAAATTCATCTCCGCCGGTGATCACATCCCAGCGGGTGGGCACGCCGACCTCCTGCAGTAGAGGCACCAGCCGATTCAGGATTTCGGCTACGCCGCCGCCCACCGCGGTGGAATTCACCATTTTGACGCTCCGGCCGGTCAGACGGCGCGCCAGGGCACGGAGTTCGTCCACTTCGCCCGGACCGATGATGCGCACGTAATCGTCCAGCCGCGGGGTGCGGCGGGCCGGCGCAGGAGACGGCACGGAAGCCGAAAGGTTCATGGGGCATCCCCGCTTTCGAGCAGGCGCACGACTTCTTCCCGGACGCCTTCCAGGGTGTTCGTGTAAAAATCCACACGGTTGATTTGCTCGGCCAGTCCGGGCAACCCGAGGCTGTGCTCCACCCAAAAAGAAAAGTCGTTGGTTCTCAACTGCAGGCGGAGCCGCGAATTGATCAGATGATAGTGCAGGGTATGCAGGCTCAGCCGACGAATGCCGCTGGCCAGCTCGGCCAGCGTGTACGCACGCAGCTCCACCGGAAAAACGACCTCGACCCCTTCGCAGAAGTGGAACGGCTCGAAGGCAGGTCGGTCGGCAGCGGGCGGGAACGTGCGGAGATGATCTTCCACCGCCTGCACCAATGCTCCGCGCAGGTCGGCAATCGAGACAAAATCGCGCAAATCCAGCGCGGCCATTCGTTCCGCGAGCGCCGGTTCGTTGCAGGCCGCCATGACCCACTGGGCGAAGTCACTGGAAAAGGTCGTGTAGTGGTGCGATTCCAGACTTTGAAACGTGTGATAAAAAATCGATGCGTCCGGACAGGTACGCAGGTGCCGGGCGAGCTCACCCAGGTTGGTCGCACGTTGCCGTCCGATGCGGATCAGATAAGAAGCCGCGACGAACTGGAACGGTTCTGTGGCTCGCCGGGATCGGGCACTCGACTTTGCCGTGTTCTCCTGCATGAGAAGAAAAGCTCATCTTACCATATTGGAAGAAAACGACCGTCATGGCTGTGCGGGAAATCACGTCGAAGATCGGAGCACGACAAAATCTTTTGACCCCGGCAACCTCGTTGCCGTATAAACGTTGCGCGTTCGATGCTTCGGGCCGTCGGCGCACGTTCGGCTGCAGGGTGCCCGCGCAGACCGATGCTGATCCGAAACTTCATCTTCTGGCTTTCCACGAAAAAAACCGTCACTGAAGCCATTGCCCGGCGAGGCATGCGCTATGGATTTGCGCGCCGCTTTGTGGCCGGCGAGCGCCTGGAAGATGCGCTGGCCGCCGGCCGCGAACTGGCACGCGACGGGCGCCGCATCAGTCTGAATCATCTGGGAGAAAATGTTCGCACCGTCCGCGAAGCCGAGCAGGCGCGCGACAGCTACATCGCCATGGTGCACGCGCTCGAGCGCGAACAGCTCGACGGCAACGTCTCGATCAAGTTGACCCAGCTCGGGCTGGACTTCAGCCCGGACCTCTGCCGAGAGCTGACCGGTCAGATCGCTGACGCGGCACAGGCCGCCGGCCGTACGATCGAAGTGGACATGGAAGGCTCGGCCTACACGGACGCCACGCTGGATATCTTCGAGGCGGTGCGACGGCAGCGGGACAACATCGCACTGGCCATCCAGGCGTATCTCTACCGCAGCGAACGCGACCTCAAACGTCTGCAGCCGCTGCGGCCTAAAATCCGCCTGGTCAAAGGGGCCTATCGCGAGCCGAAACAGATCGCCTATCAGAAAAAATCGGACGTGGATGCCAACTACCGCCGATTGCTCGTCCACCTGATCGAAGGCGGCTTTTCGGTGGCCATCGCCACCCATGACCCCGCGATGCTGGAATTTGCCCGGGCTCAACTGCGCGCTTATCAGCTCGGCGAAGATCGCTACGAATTCCAGATGATCTTCGGCGTGCGGCGCGATCTGCAGGCAGAACTGCGCCGGCAGGGCTATCCACTGCGCATCTATGTGCCGTTCGGCACCGAATGGTGCCCGTACTTCATGCGACGGCTGGCGGAACGGCCGGCGAACGTCTGGTTCGTGCTGCGCAGCCTGCTGGCGGAAACGACCCGCTAGGTGGGGTTTTCTGCAAAACGCTTCAGGAAGCAGGGGCAGGCGACTGCTCTTCGAGCCATTCGAACACAGCGGAATAGTCGAGATCGGCGCGTTGGTGTTCTGCGGCGGCGAAGGTGTCGCGGACGGCACGGGTGGCAGGCGTGTGCGCACCGAACTCCCGCGCGGCTGCAAGCGCCAGATCGAGGTCTTTGCGCATGTGACGAAGATAGAAGCTCGGCGGCGTGAATTTTCTGTGGGCGATGGTTTCGCCCTTCGACTGCACCATGGGGGAATGGAGCGCAGATTCGGAGAAAATCTCCAGCATCCTGCGAGGCGGAATGCCGGCACGAGAAGCCATCAGCAACGATTCCGCCAGCAGCTCCATCAGTCCGCCCAAGAGCAGGTTGCAGGCCAGCTTGACGCAGGTCGCTTGCTCGGAACGGGACCAGCGCCAAACCTTTTTACCTAGGGCATCGAAGACAGGCTGACACCGCTCCATTGCCTGATCGGCACCCCCGGCAAAAATCAACAGGCGCCCCTCCTGGGCGGCCCGCCAGTTGCCCAGCACCGGCGCGTGCAGGAAATGCACGTTGCGCGCAGCGTAGAAGTCGGTCAGGTTGCGGGTGGTGGTCGGGTCAATCGTGCTCATGTCGCAATGGATTTTGCCAGCGGTCAGGCCTGCGGCGAGTCCATCGGTGCGCTCGACCACCTCGCGCAGCGCCGCCCCATCGGTAACCATGGTGATGACCAGGTCTGCCGCAGAGGCCAGCTCGCGGGGCGTCGCCGCGCGGCGTGCTCCCCGTGCCACCAGCGCATCGGCACGCGACGGCGTGCGATTCCAAACCAGCAACGGGAACCCTTGATCGAGCAGTCGGCCGGCCATCGACGCACCGATCACTCCCAAACCGATGAATCCGACACGAGGTTTCATAGCCGACTCCTGACCGGTGCGGCTGTGCTCGCCAGGACCAGGAACGCTTCAGGAGCGTTGTGGCCATGCTCAACGCTGGCTGGCACGGAAGGCATCGAGCGTCCAGACGTCCGCCACTTCGTCATGTCGCAGGATGTAGAAATTGCCGTCACTGGCCCGGACACGAAAATAGATCGCGGAAGGCTCGTACCACTGATCATCCACCGATTCCACTTCGAAGACGCGACCGCGGAGCAGGAAACGAAGCGGGCGCTGGTCGGCACGATGGCCAGCGTAACATTCCACCCGAAGCGATCCGGAAAGCGAGTCCAGGGACATCGAGAACACTCCCGTTCGCTATCTTAGCACGAGAGCACCGCCGCGCGGCCGGTTTGCTGCCACGCCTCCGGAGGGGAACAGGAGGGAATCACCCAGCGCGACGCAGCTCGCGCTCCCGTTCGCGGATCACATTGCCGAAGGTGCGCCCAGCCACGGTCACACCGCTGGTCACACGACCGACCAGCCGAACCTGGGCACCACGGGAAGGGACTCCGCGATCGGTGATCACCCAGATGCGGCCCGTGCCATCGTCCACCTCGTAGGCACCCGGGCCGAGTGCGCCGAACGAATTCACCACTTCGCCACGAATGGCCACATCGCGATCGCGAAATTCAGCGGGGTCCTGATTGATTTGTGCAATCGTGGTCTGCTTCGGACAGGCCGTGATCACAACCGACACTAGCAGAACAGCCATCAGCACGAGCCAACGTCGTTGACGCATCGATTCCTCCTGCTCGATAGCCCGCGGGCCGGGACGCGGGGGATTGCCACCTGTGCTACACAACTTGCGACCTGGAACTTGGATTCCGTTGGTCGGTAGCCGAGTTGCTCCGTCAGCGGGTTCTTGAATCTGGAGCGGGAAGTTCCCGCACAGATTCGATTTCCAACACAGGCCAGCGGCCGCGTTCGACCCTTCGGCGCCAGGTGATGTGGCCGTGGGCTTCGACCCGTTTCTGTTCGAAATCGGCCCAGCGCTCCGGTTGGGAGTTCACTTCGAGCTCGTGCAAGGTCTGGCCTTCCAGTTCCAGCGGAGACTCGAGCTGGATGGCCCAGCCGGTAGTTTCGCCGCCGATGGCCACGACGCGAACCAGCACGCCGCGCACCGTCACGCGCTGGCCATCGGCGGTGCGAGGTGAGGAATGATTTCGCCCCGCACAGCCGATCCAGACAAGCGAAGCGAGCATTGCGGCCCCGACCAGGCGTCGCCAGGCCACAGCTCTGCCGGAAGCGCGGAATCCGCTCATGGCACAGTTGCTGTCGTGGCGGCGGACCAATGCAGCGCGTTGAACAAAAGCTTGAAGGTAGCATGCGGCTGCGCACGCCACTGCACCGGGAAGCCGAACAGGACCACCCGGCCGTTGCCGTGGCGCACCTCGAGCGCACCAATGCGATTGGAAAGATGCTCAGGGCCGCCAATCCAGCCGCTCTTCAGCGGATTTTCGGTCGGATAGCGAACCACAGCCCGCGGGTCGTTCGCTGTAAACGGCGTCACCAGCTCAAAGGCCGGAGAGTTTCGGAAGTAGCTGCCGGTCCGCTCGGGCAGGCCGTAGCCAAGCGGGTGGCGATTGTCCACCAGGATTTCCAGGACAGCACCCGGACAGAAAAACTGTGAGGCCGGCACATTGCGCAGGACGTTGCGAACGGGCAAGCCCAACTCATCGATGGCCAGGTCCGCCGCTTCACCCAAAGTGACCAGGGTGCCGCCGGCACGGACAAATTCGTCCAGGGCGCGCACGCCGGCTTCTCCGATGCCGCCGCGATACTCCGGACGAATCCATTCGCCACGATTGCCGTTCAGGATCGAATTTTTCGATTGATCAGCAAAGACAATCACATCGAATCGTGAGTGCAGGTTGCCAGCGCGGAGGTCTGCGTTGTGGACCGTTGTGTACGGGAAGCCGTACTGCTCGAGCAGCCAGCGCGTCCAGCCTTCGTCCATGTTGGCTGTCCAGGGCTGATAGAGGGCGATGCGGGGTGCGCGCAGCCGCCAGGCGTTCAGGGCCGTTTGCGGCCATTCGACGGCAGTGATGCGGACATGCGTTTCTCGGGCAATGCGCTCGAGGATGGCGGCCGAATCACGCGCGGACCGTGTCGGACGCACTACGATGGTGCCCTCGGGATACTGCTGGCCAGCAACCTGGAAGCTCTGTGCGGCCCAGTACACTTCCACATCGTTCCGCGCGAGCAGCCGATTCACCGCGTGCGCACTCGCATTCCATTCGTGCGGGAGCAGGTAGGCCACATTGCGTGCGCGTGGATTGCCCACGAGTACACCTTCGGGCGGCGCCGGCTGGATGCGTTCGAGCGAGGCGTCGAAGGGGCGATCAATGCGAATAGCGGTCACGCCCATCTGGTAGGGGAGCGTCCAGCCGGTAACGTCATAAGGTCGTTCGGGCGCCTCGCCGGAACGCACAGGTCGCATCGGGTACCACTGCGGCTCGAGCAGGTCTTTGGCATAGTTGCGGAACGGCTGCGCCATGGGGATGACGTAGCTGCCAACCGGAAATTTCTGTCCATCGGCCGTGAACTCTGCCGCCGCGCGATAAATTTCAATTCCAGCCAGGCTCAAAACTTCCAGCAATTTTGAGGCGGCGCCCGGGTCATGCTGTTCGGGCGGTACGACCCAGGCGAACGGGTTGCCTTTGCGTCCGGCTTCGATGGCTTTCCGATTCAAGGTATAAAAATTGCGCTGGAGCATTTCCCGGTTCGCGGCGACACCTTCCAGCAAGGCCCAGGTAAGGACGAGCTCGTAGTCCACGATATCGCGTAGGCGCCAAGTGCCACCGAGCCAAGGGCGGGGATAGTTCGTCCGTGCCCAGGTGTCGCGTGGCGGCGGCAGCGGTTCGCGCGGGTCACGGGGGCCGCCAGCGGGTTCATCTTCTGGGGACAATTGGTACAGGCGCGCGCGACGCTGTTCGATGGGACTGGCCAGCCGCGCGCTGGCCATTTCGGTCAGCAGCCCGACCATGTTGTGATACCAAGCGCCGTTTTTTGCCGAGCCTTGCCACCACCAGGTGAACCGCTCGCCGTATTGCACGCCGGTCAGGCCGGCTGCATACGTTTTGTGGAACATGTACATGCCGAGCAGATTCGCTGCGGCCATCACGGCGGGTTCGATGTTGGGATTAATGGGGTCGGCAAACGGGGGTACGAACAACCGTGCACCGGAAGACCCCATCTGGTGCTCATCGAGGAAGACGAGCGGGAACCAGTCTTCATAAAGGATTTTTGTCACCAGGCGCGTCTCCACCTGGGTGAGCATGTAAGCGTCGCGGTTATTATCGTGGCCGGTGTACTTGTGGTAGAGCCAGGGCAACGGGGAGTATTCATACTCGGTGCCCACGTTCCGGTTGTACCAGTCCACGACCAGCACCTGACCGTCGGGATTCACCGAGGGCGCCAGCAGAAAGACGACTTTGTCCAGGATGTTTTCCACGTCTTCGGATTGTTCTGTGGCCAGGCGATAAACCAGCTCGAGCGACATCTGGGTGGAGGCGACTTCGGTGGAATGAATCGTCAAGGTGATCAGCACGACGGCAGGATTGCGGCGGAAGATGGCTTCGGCGGCAGACTCATCCAGCTCGTAGGGATACGCCAGACGGCGCTGATCCGCACGGATCTCTTCCAAGCGGGCGAGATTCTGCGGCGAAGAAATCGTCAGCAGGATGAAGGGGTGCCCCATGGTGGATTTGCCCAGCTCTTCGTAGCGGATTCGGTCCGAGGCCTGCGCGGCCAATTCCATGTAGCGCACCACTTGATCCCAAGTAGCCAACTTCCGATCCGTGCCCACGCGAAAGCCCAGATATTGCTCCGGTGTGGGCAACGACTGCGCAGCGGCAGCGCCGGCCAGCCAAAGACCAACGAGTGCCGCCACCAGTACACGAAAGCGATCGCGCATCGGTGAATCCCTCCGTCTTTATGCCGCGCGATTGTAAAAGAATGTTTCTGGAGTCGGAAGAAAAAAGAAGGCGCAGCAGCCAGTGCGATGCCGCACCCCAGCACCGCAGAGCTGCTCAGCGCGGCACGGGGACATTCGCAGGCAGGCCGGTCGAATCCGGCTCGGCCAGCACAACCCGTTCGCCTGGATAGATCGCGGAAACCCGTCCGGAGGAGATTTCCAGTGCGGCGGCGCGTCCGTCAGCGGGCGAGGCCAGAAGAAAAACCCGCTGGCCAAAGCGCGGATGGATTCTCCCGTCTGGATGCGGGGCATGGCCTGCAACGAAACGACGCACCTCGAACGCCTCTGCGACTGCAGCCATCTGCGCGGCACCGACCGGCTCGTCCCATTCGGCGAACCCGCGGAAGCGCAGTGGCCCCTCGGGGTGCAGCAAAAGCCAGTTGGTGTGATTCACCAAAGACTCCAAGGCGGCGAGGTACTGCAGAATGGCCGCATCGGGCTCCCAGAACAATCCGCGGGCTTCGGCGTCTTTCTGCTGCTGCGCGATGCGCGTGCGATGTCGGGCAAGTTCGGCTTTGGCCGCTTCCACCATCTCCGGAAGCCCGGCATCCGGAGGTACCAAGTCTCCTTGCACGAGCAAGCGGTGGAGGCGGTCGAACTGGTCCAGCTCGTGCCGGATGCGCTGATTGATCTGCTCGAGCGACTGTGCGCGCAGCCGCGGGCTGAGGCCGGCGTGCACAAACAGAAACTCGCCCACGCGAACGACTCCGTCCCGCTGGCGCAGCCAGCGTCCGTAGGGGCCGTCCGGAGCGAATGTTTCCCGATATTCCAGGAAGCCGGGTGGGTGAGCGTTCCACCACTGCTGCTCGGCGACCGGGTCAGGCTGCCACGGCGGAAGCTGATACTTTTCGGCGAATCGGCGGCGTTGGCGAACATAGTCGCGCCAGGCGCGGCGGCGGCGGCGTTCCGAGTCCGCATCAGCAAATTCGCGGTAGGCTTCCGGGGCGAAGCCACGCAGATCCCCGAACAGGTGCGCCACCTCCTGATCGCCCAACAAGACAATCACGCGGCCGCCGGCACGCGAGGCTTGCTCTTCCAGTTGCAGCACAAGATCCAAAACGCGGCGCGATGGCACATCCGAGCCCAGCAAATCGCCCGTCTGGATGAGCGTGGCAGCACCACCAGTCCAGCGCAAGTGCTCGTTCACCAAGCCCGTTTGCTTCAGCAGGGCGATCAGCGCAGCCGCATTCCCGTCCACTCCACCCAGCACGACAAGGCGATCGGCTGCGGGGCGCGGCGGCACAGTGGGAAAACCGACCGCTGGCAGAAGTAGCAAAGCCAACCACAGCACTGAGCGACACATCCGATGCCGTTGCATGCAGGTCAGTCCAGACATTTTACACTGAATGGCGCTGTGCTAGGCTGAAAGCATGCGAACTGTCCGGCACATTGGAGCAAGACGAAATGACTTCCTGTTGCTGCCGGTCGCCGTAGCCACGCTGCTGTTCACCCTGCCCACAACGAGCTCGGAACGCGTGCGGTGGAAGCCGGTGGGACTCGCCGCACTCGTGCTGGACGAGCGCACTGTAGAAGACTGGCAGGTCTATCAGGCCGAGGAACGGAATCAGTTTCTGGTGCGCATCGGGCGGCGCTATCTTCTGCTGGACACAGCGAAACGGCAGGCCTGGGAGCTCGACCCGGAACAGTTTCGCAGCGAAGACGAACTACTGGTGTCTGCCACAGTGGAACAGCTCACTGCCGAACCGCAACCAGAAAACAGGAACGTCCAAGAGTCGGCAACCGCCACTGCAGCGACAAACAACGAAGCACACCGAGACCGTTCCGGGCTCGGCTATCCCGTCGTGCGGCATCGCTGGCCCCGGCGCCTGCCGACCGACCAATGGGTGGACCGGCACGCGGGCCGGGCGCGGCTGATCCAGGTTCGCTTGACCGAGGAGGGCCGACTGCTCGAGCTGCAGGTTTCGCTGAGTCTCTATGAGCAGATCCGCCGTTGAGGCGTGTCGAAACCTGCATGAGAGCCTGCTCAGCGTTCCACTGCATCTTCCTTCTGGTAGACGTCGTAGACCCACGGGATGCCCAGGAATCCCCCGCGCATGCGAACTTCGACGGGGTCGCCGCGGTGGAAGCGGAGGAAGGTTTCACGGGAGACGGGCACGCGCTCGAATTCACGACCTTCGCGCCAGGAAACCACCAGCAGGCGGCTGGAACGTAGCGTGCCCGGCATGGTGAACTTGCCGGCCACGCGAGTAACCCGATGCACCGGCGGCTGCGCATCGAGCTGGCCATTCAGAAAAATCAACGCGGCCAATAACCACGGCACCGGCACCAGCGTGCGAAACAGGCGCCGCAGCAGCTCCAACTCACGCCGACGCCGCGCTCGCGCATCGAGCCAGACCGCGAGCGCCAGCGTCAAGAAGAACAGTACACCGAGGAACACCAACATCAGGTCCAGTTCCAGCGGCGGGAAGAACTGGCCGGCGGAAAGAAAAGCTAGTGTACCCAACAAGAAAATCGCAGTCTGATAAATCAGTCGGCGGCGAAACGCCACTTCGGCTGCTTCCGGATGCAAACCGCAGACCTCGCAGACCGGATGTTCCCGCTCGGCTCCGCAATTCGGACAGTGCATCATTTCCTGGGCAAAGACGGCAAAATCGCCATCAGTCGCGTCTGCACTTCCGGGCTCAACCGCAGGAACTGCACGCCCATGCCGACGCCGGGAACGACACGGCGCACCACACAATCCATGCGCAACGGCTCAGGAAAATGCACAACAGCCGTAAACATGGCATTTACCCACAACGGGTCGTTCATCGCCAAAAACATACCGCTCAAGCTAATATCTGTCACCTGAGCCGAGAGAATCCGCGAGCCCCATTCGATTTCCACGGGCGCCAGAACCACATGACGCGGTTCGCGGCGACGATTCGGGAGGCTGGCATCGGCGGGGGACGATCGATGTTCATCGGCACCCACCTACCGATGGTATGGTGCGCTGGCATGTCCGTCAAGTCAACCTGTTGTCGGACGGACCGTCGTATAATCTGACAGTGGACCTGCGGAAGATCATCCTCGATCAAAAGCGAGCCATCCGCCGCCGCACCCAGCAGGTGCTGGAGTTGGTGCGGCCGGAGCAGATGTCGTGGAGTCCGACCGCCGGCGCGTTGACCATCGGCGAGATGTTGCGGCACCTCTGGGTGTCTGAGGAAGGAGTGCGGCGCGTCGCGCTCGAGGGTGACTTCCAGTACTACCTCGTGCGCGTACCCCGCGGTCTGCGCGCTGTGCTCGGGCAACCCGGAACCCTGGAAGAAGAGCTGCGGGAACTGGAGCGCGTGCACCAGGAAACCCTCCAGCTTGTGAGTACCTATCCTCTGGAACGCCTGGAGGAAGAACGCACCGAACCTTCGCTGGGCTACCGGCGCAAGGTGTACGCCATTCTGCTGGGAATCAACGAGCACGAAGTTCACCACCGCGCGCAACTGATGACCTACCTGCGCATGCTGGGCACACCGGTGCCCGAGCCGCTGCCATCGCGCTGAACGGCGGGCGAAGTTTACTTGGAGGGAAGCTCGCGGACAGAACGGGGTGGCGAATCCAGACAAAGGATGTTTTCCTCGCGGCCGCTGGTGATCAGCGTGCAAGCTGCCGTTTGTGCCGCGCGGATCGCTTCCTCGCGGGTCTGGCCGGAGGCAATCGCGCAGCGCTGGCGGCCCTGAAAATCCATACAAACTTCGTAGCGCACCTGATCGTGCTGGAAGCTCAGGTAGACCAGGGCCGCTACCAGAGCCATCGCGCCAACAGCAATGATCAGTTTGATCCCCGTAGACATCGCTGCCTCAGCATTGTAGCAGGTTCGTACCGGAATGCGTTGGCCGAATCCGAGGCAGGAACACCCACTCGAGTCCGGGCACGACTCCGGAATTTCCGCCGGCTTCGACGCAAACACCTTTCTTCGACTTCTACCGGGAGTGGCCGGAGGGCGCGCGTCGGGCGATTTCCTGCTCGAGCCACTGACGGCGTTCCGGCCGGAGATGACCCAGTGCGAGCAGATCCCGCAGCTCGTTGAGCGCCAAGTCGGGCAGAAGAGCGTGCACACACACCGGGGGTGTGGCCGGATGCCGGACCAGAGCCAACCGCACACCGGGCAGGCGCACCCAGCGGGGATGTTCGGCAATGGCGGCAACGACGTGCGGTGCCAACTCGTCGCGAACGAGCAGTTGCAACAGATGACCTTCCGTCAGGAATGGATTGTCGAGTGCAGGCCGCACCACCGGCAGGATCCCCTCGGCGAGCAGGGCTGCCGCGATGCGTCCTGAGGCACGCCGTGCCAGGGTCAGCTTCTGTCCCAGGGGAACCTGCGGCAAGCGCGCGGCGATGGTGTCTTCTGCGATGCGTTTCAGCTCGGCGTGTGCGGAGGGCAACAACGTCAGCCGAACCAGATCAAACAGATACAATTGCCGCACCCAGCGCAACGCCACCCGTCGCGGCGCATGGGGATGCAAGACGATATCGCGCCGCACCGCATAGCTAGCACTCAAAGCGGGATGGCTGGCCAGCGCAGCCAATACCTCCTGGGGCAGGTCGGCACGGCGAAGCAGAATTTCCGCGTGCTGCTCATTCAGTGCGGGATTTTCCACCAGCGCGAGCAACACGGCCGGGTCCGGCGAGCTCAGCAGCCGAGGAATTTCCTCCGCCGAAGCGGTGCGTGCGTGGGTTTCGTCTCGAGCGGAGTTATCGCGAGCGGCCATGGGCTTTCGCATCGTCCGAAAGCAATCGCTGCGCCAGCCGTGCAGCACCGACCGCCGGCGCGGTGCGCAGCAACTCAATCCGTGCGCGCGGCGCTACCCCCGCCAGGAGCGCATCCACGGCGGAATCGAGCAGACGGCTGTGGCCGAACACCCCGCCGGTCCGAGCCAAGAAAAACTCTTGCTCGGCCATCTGCAATCGGCGAACGACGCTGGCGGCCAGACGGGAAAGATGAAGCGCGGCACTGAAGAGAATTTCGCGAGCCGTGGCATCTTCCTGCTCGGCGGCTTCGACGACCAGCGGAAAGATGCGCGGAAAGATCTCCTGTGGATTTTCAGCGACGCGTTCGACGAGGGTCTCCCAGTTCGGGCAAGCGAGTGCGGCCGGGATGCTGTCGGAAAGCAGTGTGACCGGCGCCAGGCGGTCCCGGACTCGTGCGATGGCCTGCACGGCTCTGCGGCCGATTTCAAACGCGCTGCCTTCGTCCCCGATCCAGGGACCCCATCCTCCGGCGCGCGCCGTACGTCCGGAAGAGTTGCGTCCCAGCGCTGCCGAGCCGGTTCCGGCAATCAGGATCACACCCGGGCCGGAACCGACGGCGGCTTCCAGAGCCACCTCCAAATCCGTAGTGACGAGGACGTCAGCAGCCGGAAAGCGCTCAACCAGATGAGCCATGACGCGTTTGACCACGCGGGGGCGTCCCGCACCGGCCAGTCCGACGCAGACGGCCTTCACCCGGCCGACATCGAGCTGAGCCGAAGCCAGCGTCTGCTCCGCGGCAACATCGAGCGCCTCCAAAGCGGCCGGAAAGCCACAGCGCAGCGGGTTCGAAGGACCCGCGGTGCCGCGCCCGAGCAGTCGTCCAGAGGCATCGAGCAGAACACATTCGGTTTTGGTGCCACCGCCATCCACACCGAGGTAGTAATTCATGCTGGAGCCATCCACAACTCGGTTACGCCACCCCTGCAGTGTACCGCGAATCGGACCAACGGGCAGCCGGGTCCGACAACGGAAAGAAACAACACGGCACGGATGGCAAATCGCAGACACACCGATGAAACGTACATTGACACTGGCAGAAACGGATAGCTACCATCGCGCAACTCCCTGCGCGCGACGCAAGATGCGCGAACTCGGGAAGAGCAACCATGCGGCTGAGCGGGCTCGACCTGACCATCCTGATGCTCTACTTGGCGGCGGTGACCGCCGTCGGCCTGTGGTTTCGCCGCGGTCAGCGCGATATCCGCGACTATTTTCTGGGACGGCGTGAATCACCCTGGTGGGCACTGACGCTTTCCATCGTAGCCACGGAAACTTCCACGCTGACCGTAGTGAGCACTCCAGCGCTGGCTTTTGCAGAAAATTTTCAGTTTTTACAGCTCGTGCTCGGCTACATTGTGGGCCGCGTGGTGGTGGCGCTGCTGTTCATCCCGCAGTTTTTCCGCGGGGAGTTCTACACGGCCTATCAGTTGATCGAAACTCGCTTTGGCGTGCGCATGAAGAGCGTGGCCGCGGCAACATTCCTGCTGACGCGAGCGCTGGCCGACGGCGTGCGGATCACTGCCGTGGCGTTGGTCGTCCAGGTGGCCTTTGGAATCGGCGAACTCTGGTCCGTTGTGATCGTTCTCGGACTGACGCTGGTCTACACATTTCACGGCGGTCTGAAAGCCGTCATCTGGACCGACGTGGTGCAGCTGGGCATCTACCTAGGCGGGGCGTTGGTGGCCCTGGGGCTGTTGTTGGGAAAAATCCCGGGCGGCTGGAGCGAAGCCAGTGCCGTCGCGGCTGCTCACGGCAAGTTTCAGATTTTCGATTTCACCTGGAGTTGGACGACGAAGTACACCTTCTGGTCCGGCGTGCTGGGAGGGATGTTCCTGACCATGGCCAGTCACGGCACCGACCAGTTGATGGTGCAACGGCTGCTGGCCGCGCGAAGCGAACGCGATAGCAAACTGGCACTGCTCGGCAGCGCCGTGCTGGTCTTTGCTCAGTTTGCGCTGTTCCTGTTGATTGGCGTGTTGCTGTTTGTTTTCTACGGTGCACCGGCAACCACACCCGGGCAGAGCTACGACGCCGTGTTCCCACAATTCATCGTGGACGAAATGCCGGCGGGGCTACGCGGTCTTCTGCTGGCAGCTATCTTTGCCGCAGCGATGTCCACCACAAGCAGCACGCTGAACGCTCTGGCCAGCTCGAGCATTGTGGACTTTTACCGCCTCCAGGGAAAAATCACGGAGCCAGCGCGCCTGCTGTCGCTTTCGCGCTGGGTGACTCTGGTTTGGGGCGCAGTCCTGCTCCTGCTGGGCCTGGTACGCTGGGGGCCGCTGCTGGAAGCAGGTCTGACGATCGCTTCGATTACCTATGGCAGTTTGCTGGGCCTTTTCGTGCTCGGTTTTCTGCACCGAGGCGCCAGTGCCGGCGGAGCACTGGCTGGGATGTTCGCGGGACTTGCCGGGATGCTCTACGTGCGATTGGCCACACCGGTAGCGTGGACTTGGTACGTGCTAGTGGGTACGCTGACCACAGTTCTGGTCGGCGTAGCGGTCAGTTGGGTGACACGGCCAGCGACCCACAAGACGAGGAGTGTTCATGAGTGAAACCGAAGCTGGGGTCAAGAGCAGGCCGGCAACAGTGCAGCGCCAGGGTCTGGAACTGGTGCGCGGGTTGGGACCGTGGGCTGCGATGGCCATGGTGGTCGGCCACATCATCGGCACCGGGATCTTCCTGGTACCGCGCGATATGGCCGAGGCGACGCAGTCGGTGGGCCTGGTGTTTCTGGTGTGGATCTTCGGCGGACTGCTGTCGCTGGCCGGCGCCCTGACCATTGCCGAGCTGGGTGCCGCCATGCCGGAAGCTGGCGGTGCTTACGTGTTCCTGAAACGCGGGCTGGGGCCGGTCTGGGGATTCCTGTTCGGCTGGATGAACAACTTGGTGGGCAAGCCGGCTTCGATCTCGACGATTGCCGCCGGACTGATGATTTTTCTCAGCTTTTTCTTCGGCGCATTGCGGAAAACCATTTTCACCGTGACGATTCCCCTGCCCTGGGCGGAAGCGCCCTATCGATTCGAGTTCACCTGGGCGCAGCCGGCCGCAGCGGTGGCGATCGTATTCATCACCTGGATCAACTACCTGGGCGTGCGTCTGGCGGGCCGAGTGCAGGTCGCTCTGACCGTCTTAAAAGTCGGTGCCATTCTGGCTGTGGTCGTGCTGGGCTTTCTGCTGGCAGAACCCGAATTCGCCACCGACGCTCCGCTGTTCCCGCCTCTGACCGACCTGAGTTTGCTGACCGGATTTTTGACCGCGACGGTTGCCGCGCTGTGGGCCTACGACGGCTGGATTGACGTCACGCTGGCCGGCTCCGAAGTGCAAAATCCGCAAAAGAACATCCCGCGCGCAGTCGTTGGGGGAACGATGATGGTCGGGGGAATCTACCTGCTGGCCAACGCAGTCTACTTCTACGTACTGCCGCTGGAAGCGGTCGCCAGCACACCCAACGTGGCCAGTGAAGCCGTCCGCCGGTTTGCCGGGCCGGCCGCAGCAGCGTGGATTACTCTGGCGATGGTGATCTCCGCCACTGGCACACTGAACAGCTCCATCTTGACCGGCGCCCGGGTACCCTATGCCATGGCGCGAGACGGGCTGTTTTTCCGGACAACGGTTCGCATCCACCCGAACTATCGCACGCCCGCCGGTGCGCTGCTGTTCCAGGGCACGGTGGCGTGTGTGATGGTGCTCACCGGCGAATTCAGCGACCTGTTCTCGCTGTTCATCTTCGCCCAGTGGATTTTCTACGCACTGACCGTCGCCTCTGTGTTCGGTCTGCGGCGGCGCGAGCCAGCTCTGCCGCGACCGTACCGGGCCTGGGGTTTTCCAGTCGTACCGGCGCTGTTTATCCTGAGCGCCACGGCGCTGACCGTGAATCTGTTCCTGCAGCGGCCGGTGCGCAGCTCGATCGGCCTGGCGCTGATTCTTTCCGGGTTGTTCTTCTATCGTCGTTGGAACCGCACAGCGGCCAACCGCCCGTAGCCGGCTTCCGGACGCGCCCCGGGGCCCATAAGCACTCGACCCGGGCGTGCACCGGTGGGACGATCGGACTCGATCACCACCTGCCCGTTGACCAGCACATAGTCGAAGCCCTCACTGTAAGCGTGTGGCCGCTCGAAGGTGGCGCGGTCGGCAATCCGCTCCGGGTCGAAAATGACCAGGTCGGCCCACAGGCCCGGGCGGATCAGTCCGCGGTCGGTGAAGCCGAACCGTTGCGCGGGCAGCGAGGTCATCTTGCGAATGGCTTCCTCCAGCCGCAGGACGCCTTTTTCCCTCACATAGCGGGCCAGCACGCGGGCGTTGGTGCCATAGGAACGCGGATGGGGCACACCTTCGCCGAACTCCACCACGCGCCCGTCCGACGCCACCATGGCATAGGGAAACTGCAGGATGCGCTCGACGTCGGCTTCGCTCATCGAGTGGTAGACCATGCTGGCTCCACCCTTTTCCATCATTTCGAGCACAGTGGAGATTTCGTTGGCCAGGGTGGCCGCGCGACCGCGCTCACGATTGATTTCGGCGATGCTTTTGCCTTCGAGCGAGCGATCCCATTCGCAGCGGGCGACACGGGCGTAGTCGAGCCGACGAAATCCATTCCGATTGCGGATGTGCTCGACCATTTCGGCCGCGATCCGCCGGCGCGTGGGTGGGTCGGCCAGGCGCTGGCGGAGCGCTTCCTGTCCACCGGCGAGTGCCCAGGGCGGCAGCAGCACACCCAGATTCGTGCTGCTGGCCGCGTAGGGATACTGATCGACGGTGACGTCCAAGCCGGCGGCGCGGGCAGCGAGCACCATCTGGATCGAACGCGTGCTCTGTCCCCACAGATCCCGGTGGGCTACTTTGAAGTGAGAAATCTGTACCGGTATGCCGGCGGCGCGGCCAATGTGCAAGGCTTCTTCGATCGCTTCGAACAGCCGACTGCCTTCATCGCGGATGTGCGAGGCATAAACACCTCCGTAGCGTGCCGCGATGCGCGCTAGCGCCAGCACTTCATCGGTTTTTGCATAGGCACCCGGGATATAGACCAAGCCGGTGGAAAACCCGACCGCACCTTCCCGCATGGCTCGTTCGACGAGCTGCTCCATGCGGGCCAGCTCCTCCGGCGTAGGGTCGCGCTGTTCGGTGCCCATCACCGCCCGGCGAACACTGTTGTGGCCAATCAACATGGCCGCGTTGATGGCAATGCCCGAGGCGCGAAGCGCAGCAAAATATTCGGCTAGGTCAGTCACCGAACCGCCGCAGTTGCCCAGCACGATGGCCGTGACGCCGTCGCGCAAAAAATTCACCGCGTCGGGCATTCGCCGGATGGCTTCTTCGCCGTGCGTGTGCACATCAATGAAGCCGGGAGCAACGATGCGTCCCGATGCATCCAGCACGCGCCGAGCTGTGGCCGACGGCAATCGGCCCACCGCCGCGATGCGGCCCTCGCGGATACCGATATCGGCCACGTACCAGGGATTGCCGCTGCCATCCACGATGCGTCCGTTGCGAATCAGCAAGTCGAACCCTTGCTCTGCGCCGGCCAGTCCGGCGACCAACAGCAAGCCCGCAAGAAACAGAATCTGTTTTCTCATGCGACCTCCTGAAATGCAGGTGCGGCGACACCGGCGCGCAAGGGAACCGGCGCGCGCTCCGGATGGAGAATCGCCGCCAGAATTTCGACGCCATCGGCCAAGCGCGGCCCGGGCCGAGCGAAATAGCTGTTGGCATCCAGCGCCCAGACGTGGCCCGAGCGCACCGCTGGAAATTCCCACCAACCCGGTGGCCAGCGAAGTGTACGCGCTTCGGCGCGTGTGGCGGCCAGGTGGTAGCCGCACGGCATCAGCAGGATGACGTCCGGGCGGGTTTGCAGCAGCTCCGCCCAGTCGGCGCGACGCGAAGGCTCACCCGAACGGCAGCACAACGGCTCGCCGCCAGCCAGAGCAATCATCTCGGGCACCCAGTGGCCAGGCAGGAAAGGCGGGTCGAGCCACTCCAGGGCAAGCACACGGGGTCGTGTGGCTCCGGCCACTGCCGCGCGAACGCGCTCGACGCGGGCCACGAGCTCGGCAACCAGCGCAGCCGCTCGCTCGGCTCGGCCGACCGCTTCGCCGACCCTGCAGATGTCCTGCCAGACACCAGCCAGGTCTTTCGGCGCCAACGTCAGCACACGGGGCGGAACCGAGAATGTGCTGAGCACCGCAGGCAGATCTTCGGGAGAGGCAGCGCAGACGTGACAGAGGTCCTGGGTGAGGATCAGGTCGGGTTGCAGGCGGCGCAGGGCGGCGTCATCCACGCGATACAGGCTCTCACCGCGAGAAAGGAAGCCACGCACCTGTGCATCCAGTTCCGCGGCTGTGTGCCCATGCGCATCGAGTCGGGTTTCGACAACGACCGTTTTGCCCCGCACCTCGGGCGGATAGTCGCACTCGTAGGTGATGCCGACTAACTCATCGCCCAGGCCCAAGGCACAGACGATTTCGGTTGCCGAAGGAAGAAACGAACAGATACGCACGGGCCGAGTTTACTGCGGGCCGGCTGTAGCAGGCAATTGGTCAGCAAGCTGCACATCGGCGAAGACGAAGCCATCGCGTAACACGCGCTGGCCGATGAACACGGACACGGGCGCGCGGAACATAGGGCCAGCGAAAGCAAAGGTGTGAAATTCACCGCGTTCCCCACAGGGATCCACGCCGGCGGGCAACTCAGCGAGCAGGCGCGCGTCGAAGCAGCGACCGGCAAACTCTGCGGAGAGCTGTTTCGGGTCCACGCAGGTGAGCACGGCACGCAGGCCTGCAGCGATCATCTGGTGCGCGAGCGCAGCGGTGTCGCGTCCCCAGAGAGGGAAAAGCGGAGCGATGCCCGTGTCGGCCAACATAGTCTCGCGGTAGCGGCGGACATCTTCCAGATACAGATCACCGAACGCAATGTGCGTGATGCCCTCGACGCGGGCCCGTGCCAGTGCCGTGGCCATGGCCTGCTGGTAGAGCTCGTTCGGGCAAGGATGCGGAATGGGCACTTTGATCAAGGGCAAGCCCACGGCAGCGGCCTGGGTTTCGAGTAGGCTTTCGCGCACCGCGTGCATCGCCACGCGGCCGAAAGCGGCATTGACCGTGGTCAGCAGGGCGACGACTTCGACGTCAGGCCACTGGCGCAGCTCCTGCAGTGCCCAGGCGGAATCCTTACCGGTGCTCCAGGAAAGCCAGACTCGCAGGGATGGCATGACCCCAGCACCTCAACGATAGAGCAGATAGGGCTGGCGCCGTTTGCGGAAAGCAGCCACATCGTCGGCCATCTCGTCGACGATGCGCGTAGGGGCATCCCCGCGACGGAGCCGCTCGAGTGTGGCGGTATTGCCAAGCAGGGTGAGAACGGCGTCCAGATTGAAGTGCTCGGGGTAGAGCGTGCGAAGTGCAGCGGCAATTTCCAATCCAGCGAGCATGGCGTGCACCGACGGACGGTCAGTGATCACCACAGCGATGCCTTCGCAGCGGCTGCCTCGGTAAAGGCCCTCGGCGGGAGTAAATTCCGTAGGCACAAAGCGTAGACCCGGCACAAAACGGCGATTCAGATAGGCAGCCAATTCTGCAGCACGGATCCATGGTGCGCCGAAGATTTCAAAGGGCGTGTCTGTGCCGCGGCCGACCGAAACACCTGCTGCCTGCAGAATCTCCAAGCCGGGATAGAGCAGCGCGGCGTCCAGCGAGCGCAGATTCGGCGAAGGAGCGATCCAGCGCAATCCAGTGAGCTCGAACGTATCGCTGCGACGCCAGTCCTGCATGGGAATAACGTGCAGGCGCGCGCCGATACGGTTTTCCGCGTTGAACATACGCGCCAGCTCGCCGACTGTCATGCCGTGCACCACCGGCAGAGAAAAATAACCGGTGAAGCTGAGCCGGTCCGGGTCGAGCAGCGGGCCTTCGATGCGTTCGCCGCCGAGCGGATTGGGTCGGTCCAGCACATAGAATTCGAGGCCGTGCCGGGCGGCTTCTTCCAAGGCGTAGGCCATCGTGGTGATGTAGGTATAGAAGCGCACGCCGGCATCTTGAATGTCAAAGACGAGCGCATCCAACCCGCGGAGCATCTCCGGCGTGGGTCGGCGCGTTTCTCCGTACAAACTGTAGACCGGCAGGCCGGTCCTGGGGTCGGTACTCGACGCCACCTGTCCCTCAGCGCGACCAGCCAAGCCGTGCTCCGGGCTGAATAAAGCCGCAAGTTTGACGCCCGGCGCTGTGGCCAGCAGGTCAATCGTGCTGCGGCCATCGCGCGCCACGCCGGTATGATTCGTAATCAGACCGACGCGCTTGCCCACCAAGGGCGCAAAGTTCTGCGCGACGAGCACGTCGATTCCTGTTTTTGTGCTGCCCTGCCGGGACGAAGTGCCCTCTGGGGAAACACTGCGCGCTGCGCCCATGCTGCGTTCGAGGGGGCTGTTGGCAGGCGGACCGGCGCCTACGGCTGCCGCCACAACTGTGGCCACTTTCGACCGCAGCGAAGAAATGGGCGGACGCACCCGGGGATGGACGCTGTTGGTCAGCAGAATGACGAACGTGCGGCTGCTCGGGTCAATCCAGATCGAAGTTCCGGTGAAGCCGGTGTGTCCGAACGAGCTGTCAGGGAACAAATCGCCCCGAGGTGCGGAGTACACCGAATCGATATCCCAGCCCAGGCCGCGCCGAGTACGGCTCCAGGGAGGCGACTGCGGGGCCGCCATTTTGCGAATCGTAGCCAGCGCAAGCAGTTGGGGCAATGCGTCGGAGCCGGCGGGCGAATTGTCCCACGCCGCAAGGATCATGCGGCAGAAGCGGGCCAGATCATCGGCGGTGCCGAACAGTCCGGCATGACCGGCGACGCCTCCCATGCCCCGTGCACGCGGGTCATGGACGACGCCGCGGAGCAGACGTCCGCGTCCGGAACCCGGTGCTGCACCTGCGGGCAGATCGATTTCCTCGGTCGGTGCGATGCGGGGACGCCATTCGGGCGGCGGTAAAAACCGCGTCTGCTGCATGCCCAGCGGCTGCGCAATCTCCCGAGCGAAGAATTCGTCCAAGGAGAAGCCGCTCACGCGCCGGACAAGCTCACCCAAAACAATGTACCCCGTGTCGCTATAGATGAAGCGGGCGCCGGGCGGGGCAATCAGCTCGTCGCGATAGATCGCATCGAGCACGGCCGAGGCGCCCGACCAGGATTCAGGCAATGCTGGAATCGGCCGCAGACCGGAATGATGGACGAGCAGCATGCGGACCGTCACTTGATCCTTGCCGCCGCCGGTGAACTCAGGCAGGTAACGAACGACGGGATCGTTCAAACGGAGTTGTCCCCGCTCGACCAATTTCATGATCGCCGGTGCGGTGGCCACGACCTTGGTGAGCGAGGCCAGGTCGAAAATCGTGTCCACGGTCATCGGCTCATGCGCCGGCACAAGAGCACGTGCGCCGTACACTTTTCGGTGCACGATGCGGCCGTTGTGCCAGACCAGCAGCACCGCCCCGGGAATTTCATCGCGAGCAATCGCATCTTCGAGGACGGCATCGAGCGAGGCCAGCCCGTCCGCCGCCGGTGACGACGCACTGGCCACGACCAACCAGGAAGACAATGCGAAGCAAACGAGCACTCCTCCGGATGGAAACCGTCGTCGGCGCGTGCGGTTGTCGAGCATCGACCCCTGTGCTATACCAAGCGACAATGCGTGCGTCAACGCCAGCTTCGCTGTTTCATCGGTTGCGGAAGGCCCTGGGCCCTGCACTGGTCGCCGCAGTGCTGCTGGTGCCTGCGCTGTTCAGCCGCCAGCCCGATGAACGCGGACCCGAATTACCGGCCGCCGCGGTGCAGTGGGTGGAACAGACGCTGGAAAGCCTGTCCCTGGAAGAAAAACTCGGCCAACTGGTGATGATTCACTACTACGGAGGATTCACGCACGCCGACAGCGAATCGTACCGCGAATTGCTCCAGCGGATTGAAACGCAGCACATCGGCGGAATCGTGGTGTCCACGCGACCGGGAGCGCTGGGTACCGAGCTGAGCCAGGTCTACCCCACCGCAGTACTGACCAATCAACTGCAGCGCCGCGCGAAGGTTCCGCTGCTCGTCGCCGCCGATTTCGAGCGCGGCACCGCCATGCGGATTGCCGAAGGCACGTCGTTTCCCTTCGCGATGGCGGTGGCGGCCGGGGGCGACCCGCGGGATGCGTACGAGATGGCTCGGATTACTGCGATCGAAGCGCGCGCTGTGGGAGTGCACTGGAACTTTGCACCGGTGGCTGATGTGAACATCAACCCGCAGAATCCAATCATCAACACGCGGTCGTTCGGCGAAGATCCACAACGAGTGGCCGAGTACGTGGCCGCCTTCATCCGCGGCAGCGAAGAAAACGGAGTCCTGGCCACCGCCAAGCATTTCCCCGGGCACGGCGACAGCAGCGAAGACTCGCACATCGGCCTGCCGGTGATTTGGGGAGACCGGGTAAGACTGGAACAGGTGGAGCTGGTGCCCTTCCGGGCGGCCATCGCGGCGGGCGTGAGCACGATCATGACCGGACATCTGGCGGTCCCGGCGCTCGAACCCGATCCGGAGCTGCCCGCCACGATGTCGCGACGCATCCTGAGCGATCTGCTGCGGGGCGAGCTGGGGTTCCGCGGACTGATCGTCACCGATGCGCTGACCATGGGCGGCGTGACCGCACGCTACGCGCCCGGCGACGTGGCAGTGCGCGCGGTGGAAGCGGGTGCGGATTTGCTGCTGGTGCCGCCGGTGCCGGATGCCGCGCTGCTCGGTCTGCGCCGGGCGGTCGAGCAGGGGCGGCTCAGCCAGGCCAGGATTGACGAATCTGTGCGGCGCATCCTGACCGCCAAAGCACGGCTCGGCCTGCATCGCCAGCGCGAGGTGAACGTGGATGCACTGAATGAAATCTTTGGCCGGCCGGAGTTCCGCACACGGGCGCAAGAGATAGCTGACCGCGGCGTTACCCTGCTGCGCAATCGGCTCGGGCTGCTGCCGCTGGATGCTACGCAACCGTTGCGCGTGTTGCTGGTGGCGGTGGCCGGCGACCCGGACCCCTTGCCGGCCCATGTGCTCGAGCAAGAAATCCGCTGGCGCGTGGACCGGTTGCAGGTCGTGCGGACCGATACGCGATGGGTTTTGGTCAGCCACGTGAAGCTGCCGCCAAGCGATAGCTACGACGTAGCCATCGCAGCACTGTTCGTTCGGCTGGCCGACCGCAAAGGGCACGTCAGTCTGCCTCCGGAACAGATTGCGTTCGTCAACGAACTGCTCGGCACAGGAAAACCCGTAGTGGTGGCTGCGTTCGGCAGCCCGTACGTCGTGGAGCGATTCCCGAACGCAGACACCTGGCTGGCCGCGTTTTCGACCCACGGAGTCGCCCAGGCTGCCGTTGCCCGCGCCCTATTCGGACAGGTAACCATCGGCGGAAAACTGCCCGTGACCGTGCCTGGTGTGGTCCAGCTCGGCGAAGGGCTGGCTCTGGCTGCCCGCCCCATGACGCTGGCTTTGGCGTCACCAGAACTGGAAACCAGACTGGCGCCGGTTTTTGCCCGGGTGGAGCCGTTCGTTCGTGAAGGCTGGATCTCCGGCGCAACCATCGCCATCGGTCAGGGCAACCGGCTGGTTGTGCGCGGTTTCGGTCGTACGTCCTTCGGCCGCGGGGCTGCACCAGTAGAACGTGAGACACCGCTCAACGGGGGAGCCACCCTGCAAAGCACGACGCTTGTGCTGGCGACGGCTCTGCTGGTCGAAGACGGTTTGCTGGATCTGCAGGCACCGATTGCGCGATACCTGCTCGGCACTCCATCCAGCGCGAACTCCGGTGAGTATGGCAACACTACTCTGTGGCAACTCCTGCTCGATGCTGGCAGCGGAAGTGGGCAGCCGGCCGGCAGTGCCTCCACGCCCTCCTGGACGGCAGAACGGTGGAGTCTCCTTAGCCAGATCATCGAAGCCGTGAGCGGCCAAGCAGCACACGAGTTTTTTGCGAATCGAGTGCTGCGTCCTCTGGGGGTCGAGTGGCACTGGAGGCCAACCCACCTGCTTCATTCGCCGGCCGGCCCATCGCAGATACCGCCGCTTGCCGATGTTTCTGCCGCAGCGACCCAAGTCGCTCCGCTGGCCCAGATGCTGCTGAACGGCGGCATCTACGGCCACAGACGAATCCTGAAGCGCAGCACCATCGAGCTGTTCGCAGCCCGGCAGCGCGTGGGCGATGCGGTGCGGGCGCTCGGTTGGAACGTCGGCCCCTGGAACGGCAGCACGCTTTCTCGCCGTTCCTATGGCTGGGATGACCAGCGGGGAGTTTCGCTCTGGGTGGATCCTGAAAAAAATCTCTTCGTTGCGTTCCTGCCTGCAGAGGTTCAGCCCGGCGCGGAAGACAAGCTGCGAGCGCTCCGCGACGAGCTTCACCGGGCCACCGCCGAAGCGTTCGGGCTGGCCAGTTCGACCCGCTGAGCTTCGTCCGCCCGGCGCAGACCCGTGTACGGGTCTATAATTTGAGGTTTGGGCAACACACGGCGAGGCAGCTTTGAGCAGCCGCTTCCAACAAATACCCGTCACGGAACGACGTCATCCACGTACGCAGGGGCTCGATCGGCTCCCGACGCGCACGCTGTTGGAGCGAATCAACCGCGAAGACGCGCGGGTGGCTCATGTCGTGGCGCGGCAGATCCCCGCGATTGCCCGTGCAGTGGAAACCATCGTGACCGCGCTGCGGGCGGGCGGGCGATTGATTTACGTCGGCGCGGGAACCAGCGGACGGCTGGCGGCGCTGGACGCAGCAGAGTGTCCGCCGACGTTCGGCGTGCCACCTCGCCAGGTGCAGGCGGTGATGGCCGGCGGCAGGGCTGCGCTCGCTCGCGCCATCGAGGGCGCTGAAGATTCAGCCACCCAGGGCCGTCGCGACCTGATGCGGCGCAAGCTGAACCGATGCGATGTGGTGGTGGGGTTGTCGGCGAGCGGCACCACGCCTTACGTGCTTGGAGCGTTGCGCTATGCGCGATCGCGCCGGGTGAAGACCGTCGCGGTCACCTGCAATCCGGCTGCGCCATTGGCTCGGGTGGCCGACATTGTGATTGCGCCGCAGGTCGGTCCGGAAGTGATTGCCGGCTCGACGCGGCTGAAAGCAGGAACCGCACAAAAGTTGGTGCTGAATATGCTGAGCACAGCAGCAATGGTGAGGCTCGGGCACGTCTACAACAATTGGATGATCCACGTGGCCCCAGCCAACCGGAAACTGCGAGAGCGCGCACTGCGGATTCTGCAGCAGGCGACCGGAGCAAGCCGGCAGCAGGCCTTGCGAGCGCTCGCACAGGCGACCACTGTGGATCAGCGCGCCACTGCACCGCACCGGCGCGATGCCCTGCCGGTGGCACTCATCATGCTGAAACGGCACATAGATGCTGCCGAGGCCCGGCGACGGCTGCGCGCTGCGGACGGAAATCTGCGTCGTGCCCTGGGCGAAGTCAGCCGGCAGTAAAAAGCAGGGGTGCCACTTAGGCTGCCGAAGGGCCACGCTTGCAGCCAAGGATGCCAATCCGGACTAAGATGAATTCACCATGGACAAGTTTCTGATTCGCGGCGGGGCGCATCTGGAAGGCGAGATCCGGATCAGCGGAGCCAAAAACGCCGCGCTGCCTGCGATGGCCGCAGCGTTGTTGACGGACGAGCCGGTGCACCTAGAAAACATTCCTCGCGTGCGCGACATCATCACGATGGGCAAGCTGCTGGCTCACATGGCCGCGAACGTCGAAGCGCCCGAGCTGCCTCCGAACCAGGTGACGATCCGCGCCGAAACCGTATCTCATGCCGAAGCACCCTACGAACTGGTCAAGACCATGCGCGCCTCGGTGCTTACACTGGGGCCCCTGGTGGCACGCTTCGGTTATGCACGGGTCTCGTTACCCGGTGGCTGCGCGATCGGTGCGCGGCCCATCGACCTGCATTTGAAAGCACTCGAAAAACTGGGGGCCTCCATCCGTACCGAGCACGGCTACGTAGAAGCCCGTGCACCTAACAGCGGTCGCCTGCGCGGCGCACACATCCTTTTCGACAAAATCACCGTGACGGGAACAGAAAACATTCTGATGGCCGCAACTCTGGCCGAAGGGGAAACCCTGATCGAGAACGCTGCCCGGGAGCCGGAAGTCGTCGACCTGGCAGCACTGCTCGTCAAGATGGGCGCGCAGATCGAAGGCGCGGGCACGAGCGAAATTCGTGTGCGCGGCGTTTCTGCCCTGCACGGTGCCCGTCACGCCATCATCCCGGATCGCATCGAGGCAGGGACCTACCTGGTCGCCGGAGCCCTGACCGGAGGCGAACTGCGGTTGAACGGCTGCGAGCCGGCCCACCTGACCGCTGTCGTGGACAAGTTGCGCGACACCGGCGTCGAGATTCACGGCGAGGGTCAGAACTGCCTGCGCGTACGCGGGCGCCGACGGCTGCGCGCGTGTGACCTGAAAACCGAAGAGTATCCCGGCTTCCCTACTGACATGCAGGCCCAGTACATGGTGCTGGCCACGCAGGCCGAGGGAAGCACGGTCATCACCGAAACGATTTTCGAGAATCGCTTCCTGCATGCACTCGAGCTGGTGCGTATGGGGGCGAACATCACCCTCGAGGGCCGACAGGCAGTGGTGCGCGGACCGACGGCCCTGAGCGGGGCCATGGTCATCGCTTCGGACCTGCGCGCCAGCGCTTCGCTGGTTCTCGCCGGACTGGTGGCCTCGGGCGAAACGGTCGTGGACCGCGTCTATCACCTGGACCGGGGCTACGAGCGGATGGCCGAAAAACTCTCCGCCGTAGGTGCCCGCATCCAACGAATTCGCTGAATAATACCCAGGAGCCGACACTCGACCCTTTTGTCCACGCAAGACCCCAACCCCCTCAACGCTCTCGCCTGCCGGGAATTTCTTGACAACGAACCTACATCTTGCTATGTAGCCGGAAAAACGGGGTGTCCGGTGCGCGCAAGCCAGCAGTCGCGGCCAGGAAGTTTTCTTCCTTCCCAGCGAATCCCCAAGAACGGAAGGGTGTGCGAGGCAGGGGCGGCGGCTGCGTGCTCACCGGCAAGCCATCTCCACAAGGGAGGCAGGGTCCAATGAAAACCCAAAAAGTATTGGGTTTTGCCTGCTTGGTGCTTCTGGTGGGTCTGGCCGCTTCGGCGCAGGTCAGTACCTCGAGGATCACCGGAACTGTTTCGGACACGAGCGGTGCGGTAGTGGTGGGTGCCCGGGTGACGGCGCTGCACGAGCAGACCGGCGTGCGGTTCACCACGACCACTACGGATGCCGGCGTTTTCAACTTTCCATCCATCCAGGTGGGACGATACACCCTCACCGTCGAAGCCGATGGGTTCAAGAAATGGGTCAGTGCCGGCAACGTGCTCGCGGTAGGCGAACCGCTGGTGCTGAATGTCGTGCTGGTAGTGGGAGACGTTGCTGAAGTCGTGCAGGTCGAAGCCACCTATGAGCGGCTGAACACCACAAACGCCATGATCAGCGGAGTGGTCAGCCGCACGGAGGTCGCCCAGTTGCCGCTGAACGGGCGCAACCCATTGAACCTAGTGGTGCTCGAACCCGGCTTGGTCCAGCGTTCCACGGGCGCGGCTGGTTCGGGAACGCATGTGTTCGGTTCGCGTGACCGGGCTCACAATGTCACGATCGATGGCATCGACGCCAACGAATCCTCGGTACCCAACCCGCAGTCGAACGTCTTCCGGCTCACGCCCGACAATGTGCAGGAATACCGGGTGGTGACGCACAACGCAACGGCTGAGTTCGGGCGCAACAGCGGCGCCAACGTTTCGATTGTGACGCGTTCCGGCACGAACGAATTCCATGGCGGCGTTTTCTACTACCATCGAAACACGGCGCTGAACGCCAACGAATCGTTCAACAAGCTGTTCGGCCAGCAACGGCCCAAGCTCTTGCTCCACCAGTGGGGCGGCGATATCGGCGGGCCGGTGGTGCCGAACCGGACCTTCTTCTTCTTCAGCTACCAGGGCAATCGCATTCTGCAAACACAGCCCATCAGTCAGTCGTTCGGCATCCCACTGGTGTATACCGAGCTGGCGCGCAACGGAATCTTCCGCTATGTGAAGGGCACCATCAACGTGGATGGCGTGAACATCTCGCAAAACGACCGCCGACTGGTGGACGAAAACGGCAACCTGAAACCGGGCGTGCCGGTCTGCGCAAATCCGGCGACGGACACCAACTGTGTGGCCACCTACAACATCTTTGCCAGCGATCCCGCCCTGCGTGGCCCCGATCCCCGCATGCAGGCCATGTTGAACAGTTTTCCGCTGCCCAACTCGTTCACCAGCGTGGGCGATGGGTTGAACACGGCCGGGTTCGTCTGGAACACCCCGTCGAAGTTCACCGGACCGTTCTTCCTGGTTCGGCTCGATCACAAGTTCAATGAAAACCACAACATCTTCGGACGGGTTCTGTGGAGCGAATACAACACGACCGAGGGTGACCTGCTGAACGCTCGACCTGCGCTCTTCCCCGGGTTCCGCCCGCTCGGGGAGGTATTCCGTTCTTCGCAGAGCGCGGCCATCAGCTACCGGGCTGTGCTTTCTACGCAACTGGTGAACGAATTCACGATGGGCTTCAGCCGGTTCAACTTCTTCTTTTCGCTGGCTGAATCGAACCTGGCTGGAGGCAATCCGGTCCCGTGGGGACAGGAATGCTTTGGGACGGATTCGCTCAGCAACGTAGACACTCCGTTCTGCAACACTCCGCACACCCAGCGCGCTGTTTCTTCCATCCAGTACATCGATAACCTGAGTTACACGACTGGCGCTCATAACATCCGCACCGGTTTCAACTTCCGCTTCTACCGTCACAACGATTCGCGCGGCGTGCCCGGCGGATTCAACATGGCCCCCACGGTGGTCTTCAGCCAGAGCGTGCGTTCACCCAGCGCGAACACCGCCCCCGGGGTCAGCACTGGCTTCCCGGCTGCACCGGGCATCAACAGCGCCGATGTCGGAAGGCTCAACCAGGCCATCGTGGAACTGATGGGCATTCCGGCGCGCGTGCAGCAGGTGTTCCAAGCCGATCTAGCCGGCAACCAATACACCACCAATCTGTTCACCATGGGAACACGAATCCGCCAGTTCAATGTGTATGCACAGGACGAATGGCGCGTCCGCCGCAACCTGACCATCAACTATGGTTTGCGCTGGGAGTACAACCGACCGCCCACCGACTGCTGCAACCGAGTGTTCGTACCCGACCGAAAAATCGACGGCTCAGAAGGACCGGTGACATTCGTTGCAGACGACAGTTGGTTCCGCCGCAGCAACTGGAACACCTTTGCCCCGCGCGTGGGAATCGCTTGGGACCCGTGGTCGGATGGAAAGACTGTCGTGCGCTTGGGCTACGGGATCGCGTTCGATACGATCTCGTCGTTCCAGGTCACCGCGATCAGCGGAAAAGTACCCGGCAGCACTCTGCAGTGCTTCACCACCGTGCCGTTCGGCTCCAGCCCGGCGGCCCCGCCGGCGGGTTGCGCCGATCTGCGTGGTCTGGTGCCTACGAACGCGCGACTGAGCGAGCTCCTTGCAGCGCTCGGCGACACAGCCGCACAACCGCTGCCGATCAGTACACCGCAAGCGCTGTTCAGTCCGCCCCCGCGGCCGGCCGGCACGGCACCTGGAGTAGGCGCTTTCGACCCGAATCTGAAAGTTCCAACCGTGCATGAGTGGAGCCTGACGATTCAGCGAGAGCTGCCCTGGAGCTTCACTGCACAGATTGGATACGTCGGCAAGCGCGGGATTCGGCTCTACCGGGCTTACGACTTGAATCAGATTCGCACCGATCAACCAGGTTTCCTGGAAAGCTTCCTGATTGCCCAGCAGAACGTGTTCAACGGCTGCCGCGCCGATGGTACTGGCTGCCCGGCGGGCGTCACCGGGCAGACGCCCACGCTTCTGCTGCAACTGACCAACAGCACGCTGGGCAGTTCCTCCTCGTTCCTGAACTCTTCGACGACTCGTTCGAACCTGCTGCTGAACGGGCTGGGGGACCTGGCCGCTCGAATCGACCAACTGGACATCACCCAGGTGACGGCCAACCGGCCCACACCCTTCCCGGCCGACTATTTTCGTCCGAACCCGCAGTTCAGCGACATCTTCTACTTCGACAGCGGTGGTGGCTCGATTTACCACGGGATGATCGTGCAACTGCGGCGGAAATTCGAGCAGGGGCTTACGTTCGGCCTGTCCTACACACTGGCGAAGTCCATCGACGACATGTCCGTGGACCCGGTCGCGGCGAGTTCCGGCGGCGGGTTGAGCACGACGAACTCGCGCACGCCCACCGACGTGCGGAATTTCGGCTTGGACCGCTCCGTATCGGACTTCGACAACCGTCACGTGGTGGTGATGAATATCCTGTACGAGTTGCCGTTCGGCCGGGGTCGGCGGTGGGCGGCGAATGTCCATCCGGCGCTGAATCACCTGATCGGCGGCTGGACGATCACCAGCATCTACATCTTCCAAAGCGGCGAACCGTTCACACTGAACAGCGGCGCACGCACAGTGCACAACACGAAGCAGTCGCGTGCGTCGGTGCGCGGGCCACTGATTCAACCCGGACTGTTCAATGTTCCGGGGGTGGACGGTCCCGTGGTGTACAACGTCGGACCGCGGATCACGAATCCGTCCGACCCAAATTACAACTGTCGAAACATCCTGACGCCGGACGGCACGCCGACTTCTTCCTTCTTCTGTATCCCCGCACCGGGCGAGAATGGCAACACCGGCCGCAATGCCGTCTACGGCCCGGGATTCTGGAACACCGACATCGGCATCCTGAAACAGTTCAGCTTGACGGAACGGATCGGTCTACAATTCCGTGCCGAACTGTTCAATGCTTTCAATCATCCGAATTTTGACAACCCACGCAATGCTTCCGATGGGTCACCCACGCTGACTAGTTCGCTGTTCGGACAAACCTGCTGCGTCACGAGTGCGGTACCCAGCTCGACGACCGTGATTGCCAACGGCGAACCGAACCGCGTAGTCCAGTTCGCCCTGCGCATCACGTTCTAGACATCGGCAGTGGCTTCGCGAGGGAGGCGAATCGCCTCCCCCGTTTCTTTTGCTGGAAACGAAACCGCGAGGCAAGCCGAAGGGAACTACCCAAGAAGAACCCCGTGGAATCTTCGGCAGCGGGGCGACAATATGCCCTTCTCGACCGTTAGTTCGCGGACGTCTTCACCTCCAGCTAGGAGCGCGGGCCAGGTGAGGCGGGACCTGGTGGACGGCGCGGAGCGTGGCCGGCTTCACGACGCTGTTTTTCGCGCTGTTCGCGCAGCACCGCTTTGCGCGACAGCCGGATTTTGTTGCCTTCGATGGAGAGCACCTTGACCAGGACCTGATCGCCGAGCTTCAGCTCATCGCGCACGTCTCGGATGCGCTGCTCGGAGATTTCACTGATGTGCAGCAGACCATCGGTACCCGGGAACAGCTCAACGAACGCGCCGAAATCGGCCAGACGCACGACCTTGCCCAGATAGGTCTTGCCGACTTCCGCCGAGGCGGTCACTTCGCGGATCATCTGCAGGGCGCGGTCGGCCGATTCGCCGTTCTGGGCGAAGACGTGAACGCGTCCATCGTCCATCACGTCGATCTTGACGCCGGTGGCATCGATGATCGAACGGATCTTCTTGCCCCCCGGCCCGATCAAGTCGCGGATTTTTTCGGTTGGGATGGTGAGGACATAGAGTCGCGGCGCGTAGGCAGAGATGGAAGCGCGTGGCTCGCGGAGGGTCTGGTCCATGATGTCGAGCAATTCCATGCGTGCGCGGCGAGCCTGCTCGAGCGCTTCACGCATCATCTGCGTGCTGATGCCGGAGACCTTGATGTCCATCTGCAATGCGGTGATGCCCTGGCGTGTGCCGGCAACCTTGAAATCCATGTCGCCGTAGTGGTCTTCTGCGCCGGCGATATCGGTCAGGATGGCGTAGCGGTCACCTTCCGTCACCAGTCCCATGGCGATACCGGCACAGGCGGCGCGAATGGGCACGCCGGCGTCCATCAGGGCCAGCGAGCCTCCGCAGACCGTGGCCATGGAAGAAGAGCCGTTCGATTCCAGAATGTCGCTGACGATGCGAATCGCATAGGGGAAATCGGTTTCCGGCGGCAGCAGGTTGACCAGGGCCCTTTCCGCCAGTGCTCCGTGGCCGATTTCTCGACGACCGGGCCCGCGCAGGAACCGCACTTCGCCGACACTGAACGGAGGGAAGTTGTAGTGGAGCATGAAACGTTTGAAAGCTTCTTCCTCAAAGAGCAGGTCGAGCCGCTGCATATCTTCGCGCGTGCCCAGCGTGACCGTCGCCAACGCCTGCGTCTCCCCGCGTGTGAACAGCGCTGAGCCGTGCACGCGCGGCAGCAGACCGACCTCGCAGGTGACCGGGCGGATCTGATCGAAGCGGCGCCCATCGGGACGGCGCCCGCGGATCAGGATATCGTCGCGGAAGTAGCGTTCCCGGAGTCGCTCGAAAGCACGGCTGGCCAGTACACGCTTTTCTTCGTCTTCCTCGGGAATGGCAGTGAGAATTTCCTTTTTGAGCGCTTCGACGCGGCGATAGCTTTCCCGCTTGGGATACTTGGCGGTATCGAGCGCGTCGTGCAGCCGTTCGCCGTACTGCGCTTCGATCTGCCGATACAGTTCCTCATCGAACGGCTGGGGCAGCACGTCCACCTTCTGTGGATTCACCTGCTCCTGGAGCTCGCGAATGGCGGCGATCACTTTGCGGATTTCCTGATGGCCGAACTCGAGTGCTTCCACGACTTTTTCTTCCGGCACCTCGAGTGCGCCGGCTTCCACCATGACGATCGCCTGCTCGCTGCCGGCCACGACAATGTTCAGCGCACTGCTTTTCTGTTCGGCCACCGTGGGATTGGCCACCAGGGTGTCATTCAACAAGCCAACACGCACGGCTGCGATGGGTGTCGTGAAGGGAATCGGTGAGCAGCACAGCGCGGCCGAAGCCGCAGTGACTGCAATGACGTCCGGGTCGTTTTCGCTGTCGGCCGAAAGCACCATGGCAATCACCTGGGTTTCGTTGCGCCAGCCTTCGGGGAACAAAGGACGCAGCGGGCGGTCAATCAACCGGCTGACGAGCACTTCGCGTTCGGACGGGCGTCCCTCGCGCTTGAAAAACCCTCCGGGAATCTTTCCGGCCGAGTAGGTGTACTCCCGATAGTCCACGGTGAGCGGCAGGAAATCGCGTCCTTCGACCGGTTCCGGCGCCATGCAGGCGGTCACGAGCACCACGGTGTCACCATAGCGAGACACGACTGCGCCATCGGCCTGCTTGGCCACCCGGCCTGTTTCCAGGGAAAGTTTTCTTCCTCCCACTTCTACTTCAATCTGGTGGTGCGACATAGTGCCAATGCCTCGACGCAGGGAGCGGAAAAATCCGGTCCCTCGCTTGAGATGGTATTCCTGGGGAAGAGAAAACGCGGGAACGGGTGCGACGCCGAACCCGAGAATCGATCAGAAAAAAAGCGACCTGTCAGCTTCGCCGAGCGAAACCACAAGTCGCCGCACGCTTCGGTAGCGTTCTCGAACCGGTTCTTCGCTGCGGGCCGGGCTGCTGCCGGGCCCAAAACTACTTGCGCAGACTGAGTCGTTCGACAATCTCGCGATACCGATCCGGGTCACGACGATTCAAGTAGTCCAGCAGCCGCCGGCGCTTGTTCACCATCATGATCAAGCCGCGGCGGGATGCGTGGTCCTTGGTGTGCGTCTTGAGGTGTGAGGTCAGATAGTTGATCCGTTCGCTCAGCAGTGCAATCTGCACTTCCGGCGATCCGGTGTCTTTCGCATGCTGTCGGAATTGCTCGATCAACGCTGACTTCCCGTCGCTCAATTCGCCCTCCCCTGGATCGTCGCACCCTGTTCTCAACGATTCGTTTTCTCTTCGACACAAAAATGCTAGCACAGGGCGAGAGCCGCTGTAAAGAATTGTCCTCGCCCGCTCGAGCGGGCGAGAGAACCCGCAGCGCGCGGGGCCACGACGCCATGCGCGTCAGCGACCGGGGTGGATCAGGGAAAGGAACTCTTCGCGGGTCTGCTGATTGTCCCGAAAGGCACCCAACATCGCGCTGGTCACGGCCTGGGAATGTTGTTTTTCCACACCACGCATCACCATGCAGAGATGGCGAGCTTCGATCACTACGCCCACGCCCACCGGGTCGAGCCGTTCCTGAATCGCGCGGGCGATTTGCTGGGTGAGTCGCTCCTGAATCTGCAGTCGGCGGGCGTACATGTTCACCAGCCGAGCCAGTTTGCTCAGGCCTACCACCTTCTCCCGAGGGATGTAGGCGACGTGGCATTTGCCGAAAAAGGGCAGCAGGTGATGTTCGCACAGGCTGTAGATTTCGATGTCCTTGACCACTACCATCTCGTCGTAGCAGACGCGAAAGATAGCGCCGTTCAGCATCTTTTCCGGGTCCTGGTGATAGCCGGCCGTCAGGAATCGCAAAGCCTTTTCCACCCGTTGCGGGGTCTGCCGCAAGCCTTCGCGTTGCGGATCTTCACCCAACAGCACCAGAATGCGGCGCACCAAGTCGGCAATGGTCTCCTGCGGCGATTTGGATTCGCCGATCACGAGGGTTTCTTCGGGTTTGCGCATCAGAGTCTCCTGCTGGCCTGGCCAGCGTATTCGAAACTGTTGCGCCCGGTTTCTTCCAGCCGCACCCGGCAGAGCCGGGCAAACGGGAAGGTTTGCAGGCGTCGGAAAATTTCGATGCACAGATTTTCTGTGGTCGGCACCTGCCCACCGGACTCGGGTCGGAAGGCATCGATCTGTTCGTTCAGATAAACGTGGTCGAACACATCCAGCACTTCGCGCTGTACGAAGCCATCGAGGTCGACCAGGTTCGCCACCATGCCCGTCGTCGCATCGACCGGACCGGCCACGGTGACCTCCAGAACATAGTTGTGTCCGTGGCCATACGGGTTGGCACACTTGCCGTAGAGGCTGCGATTTTCCTCCTCGGAGAACCGTGGATGAGCCAGTCGGTGCGAAGCAGCAAAAGAATACCGGCGCGTCAATTCAATCTTCACTGGGCATCTCCATAACAATCCACGAACAGATCCGGGGATTCGTACAGGCGGACGCGATGCAGGCGCCCCTGCCGGATTTTGGGTGCGAGCAGATCCCAGATGGTCATCGCCAGATTTTCTGTCGTGGGTTGGCGCCCGGCCAGCTCCGGCACTTCAAAATTCAGGTGGCGATGGTCGAAGCGCTGGGTGATTTCGCGCTCGAGCAATTGCTTCAGCTCCGCCAGGTCGAGCACCATGCCCGTCTGCGGGTCGGGCGTGCCGGCCACGGTGACCTCGAGAGTGTAGTTGTGGCCGTGACCGTGGCGGTTCGCGCACTTGCCGAAGACCCGTTGGTTCTGCTCCTCGGACCATTCTGGATTGTAGTAGAAATGCGCTGCTGAAAATTCCATCTTCCGCGTCAGGTAAATCATGGCCATTCGACCGGATATTCCCTTCCCTTCCAAATCACGCTGCCTCGTGCGTACCGCCGGGCCGAGTTCAACAGAATGGCCGCGTACAGCAGAACAGCAAGCAAATAGTATACGACGTAGCGCACCGGATAACGATTCTGGCGCAGCATCGCCGCATAGGCAGCATGGCGCCCGGCTAGCAGCACCAAGCCGAGCACGAAAAACAGCGGATGCACGCCACCCAGGCCGAGCAGAGCGAGCGGCAACCACGGGACTACGACCGCCAGCTCGGCCGCCACCGAGCGCTGCCGCAACAACGGCAACAGGTTTTTCGTCCAGCCTTGCCACATGGCGGGAAAGCTGGTGTACATCCGCGTACGTACCACGCCCGTGCCGGGAGCGAACCACAGCCGGTGTCCAGCGCGCTTGACGCGCTCGGCCAGCGCAACATCTTCCAACACTTCGCTGGAAACAGCGGCATGGCCCCCGATTTGCTCATAGACGTCGCGACGAATCAGCAAGAACTGGCCATTGGCGGCAGCGGCGGGAGAATCCGGATCGTTCACTTCGGCGAACGAATAGAGCTGCGCGAGCCGACAGTAGAGGAACGGGATCAGGGCCTGTTCCCACCAGGTGGGCGTGTGCTGCTCCGGGGAGTAAGAAACCAGTGCAGCTCCGCAGCGCCGCGCCTGCTCGAGCGCCCGAGTCGCCGCGCCGGGCAGATGCTCCGTATCGGCATCGGTGAACAGCAACCAGTCGCCGCGTGCTGCAGTCGCGCCTAGACTGGCAGCATAATTTTTCCCGACCCAGCCCTCGGGAAGCTCGGTGTTTTCGAGCACCCGCAGCCGAGGAATCTCGGCAGCCACGCGCGCCAAGACGTCGCGGCTGCCATCGGTGGATTGGTCGTTCACGACCAGAATCTCCGCGATTTCCGGCTGCCGGGACAGGGAGCGCACCACACGTTCCAGATTGTCGGCCTCGTTGCGCGCAGGCACGATGGCCGAGATGGGAGCCGCGGGATGCATGGTTCCAGGGTGCGAAATCCCTTGGGTGCGTTGCGGGGCGAAGGAAAAATTCGCCTACAGCCCCTCGCCCCAGTATAGTATAGGCGGAGGGAGGACACCTTGCTGCGGAAGCGTGCGAGCGGCATCGCTGTTGCCGGTGCGCTGGGTCTGCTCCTGCTGTTCGCCAGCCCGAGTTACCGACAAGGCGAACCCAGCATCGTCGGCCGGCGCGCACCGGATTTTTCCTTCACCCACGCGGGGAAGACGCAACGGCTCTCCGAGCTGCGCGGAAAAGTCGTGGTGCTGAATTTCTGGGCGACCTGGTGCCCGCCCTGCGTGGAAGAGATGCCTTCGCTCGAAGCGCTGCACCGGGAGCTGGCGGACGAAGGCGGCATGGTGCTCGGCGTCAGCGTAGACGAGAACGCACGGGCTTATGAAGAATTTCTGCAACGATTCCAGATCACCTTCCCCAACCACCGCGATCCGACCCGCGAGCTCGCTGCAAAGTACGGCACGGTGATGTTCCCGGAAACCTACATCCTGGACCGAGAGGGCCGCATCGCGAAGAAGATCATCGGAGCACAGGACTGGATGAGTGCCGAACAGCTCGGCTACCTCCGCAGCCTGCTGGAACGCCGGTGACTACTCGTAGCGGAGTGCAACCACCGGGTCGAGCCGCGCGGCGCGCACAGCCGGCACCCAACCACTGGCCACACCGACCACCATCAGCACCGCGCTGGAAACCAGCAGAATCGTCCAGGAGATCTGCAAGGTGATGTCGCCGCGGCCGGAGTCATCTTCAAACAGCGGCCCGAGCAGCGGAAGCGTGCCGATCCCGAACGTGAGAACCTGGGCGAGCAAGATGCCGGCCAGTCCGCCGGCCAGCGTCAGCAGCAGGGCTTCCGTCAAAAACTGAAGCTGAATGTGCCAGCGGCGGGCCCCCAGGGCACGGCGCAGGCCGATTTCGCGCGTACGCTCGTCCACCGAAACGAGCATGATGTTCATCACGCCCACGCCACCGATACCCAGCGTCAGGACACCGACGAAGAACAGCAGTACCTGCAGGCCAATCGTGATGCCGTCGATGATCGGTCGGAACTGTTCCCGGCCGAACATCAGCATCGCGCGTTCGTCGGTGGGAGAAAAACGCTGGCGCCGGCCCAGGATTTCTCGTACCTGACGCATCGCTGCAGCTTCGAATTGGGGCGCGATGCTGCCGAAAACCAGGACACTGGCATAGCGGTTGTCCCACAAATCGCCCGCGCTGCTATAGGGAATCCAAGCGGATTCGTCGTCACTGCCGAAATAGTTGGAGAGCTGAATTTTCCGATCCATGACGCCGATCACGGTGAAAGCCACCCCGCTGACGCGGACGACTTCGCCGACGGCGGGACGGCCGCTGAACAGTTTTTCCTTCAGCCGCCCACCAAGAAAAATGACGCGGCGACGCTGATGCAGGTCGTCGTAGCTGAGCCAGCGGCCTTCGGAGGGAACTTCGTTGCGCAACTCACCGTATTCGGGGTAGACACCGCGCACCGCAGCGTTCTGCAACCGATCGCCGTAGGCGACGGGCACCCAGCGAACCGTTTCCAGGCTGGCTGCGCGCACCAGGGTAGCTTCACTGCGGATGGCTTCCAGATCGGCTCGTTCGAACCGGATGCGTCGTCCGGCGCGTTCGCCGCCTGCCTGTTCGCTGGTCTGGCCCGGCCAGCAAACGACCGTGCTTTTGCCGAAGGCATCGAATCCGCGCACGAGTACATCGCGGAAACCGCTGCCATAGGCAAGCAGAACGGTGACCGCCACGATGCCCCAGACGATGCCGAGCATCGTCAGCGAGCTGCGCAGGGGATTCCGCCGCAAGGCATCCCAGGACTGAAGCAGCATCTCGCGCCACATGGCGGCTCCGAACCTCTTACCCACCCGGTTCATAACGCAGCGCTTCGATCGGATCTACGGAAGCGGCACGGCGCGCCGGATAGAGCGCCGAACACACCGCCACACTGCCTAGCAGAACAAAGGCCAGCAAACCGGACTCGATCGTCGGCAGCAGCCCGGCAAAATAGGATTGCGGAGAAGGGTTCCGGAACAGGGTCGCATTGACCAGCAAACACAGTCCATAAGCGACACTCAGCCCGAGCAGGCCGCTGGTGAAAACCACCATCGTGGTTTCGGCGAAAAACTGTCGCAGAATGGCCCGGCGGGTTGCTCCGACGGCTTTGCGCACACCAATCTCGCGCGTGCGCTCGCGCACTGCCACCAGCATGATGTTCATCACGCCGATGCCCCCCAGAAACAGCGTAGCGATGCCCACAGCACCGAGGAAGTATTTCATCCCATCGGTCATCTTTTGAAATTGCTTCGCATTCTCGACGGTGTCCCAAATGCTGGCGGCTTCTTCGTCGCGTGGATCGAACTGGTGAAGCCGGGCGAGCGCGCGGCGCACCTGCCCTTTGCATTCTTCGTGCTGGGCGAGCGATTGCGGCTGCACGAGCAGGCGGTCCACCGAGTCCGGCGGCCACGGCGGGCGATTCGGGAAATCACGCAACATGGCGGTGAAGGGGACGAAAATTTTCTGCACATCGAAGCCGTCGTAGGAGGAGTCCTGGTCTTTCGCGCGCATCACGCCGATCACGGTGTAGGGGAAATCTCCGATGTACACGGTTTGCCCGAGAGCCGGATGGTGAGCGAAGAGCTGATTGCGAACGTCGCTGCCGAGAAACGCAACGCGGCGCGCGGCGGCAACGTCGGCGTCGGTGTAAAAACGGCCTTCGGCTACCGCCAAACTGCGGAGTTCCGCAAAAGGCGGAAGGGAACCGGTGACCAGCAACGCAGCGTCATTGTGCGCACTGCGCACGGGCAGGTTTTCCTGGCCGAGCTCCGGCAGGACCAGGCGACAGGCAGGAGCTTGTTCGGTCACGCGCCGATAATCTTCGGCATGCCAGATAATCCGGCGGCCGGCGCGAGTCCCGCCCACCTGCATGCTGGTCCGGCCAGCGAAGACAATCAAGATATCCTTGCCCAGGGTCTCGGCCGCGCGCCGCTGACCGACGCGCAATCCTTCGCCGGCAGCGACCATCAGCGTGATCGAAACGATGCCCCAGGCGATGCCGAACATGGTCAGCATCGTGCGCAGCTTGTGCGCCCACAACGTGCGGAAGGTATCGGCAAATAGATCGCGCAGCGACATGCTTTCCTTTCCGGCGCTGCCGGCACGAGACTACTGCAAGATGACTCGCTGCCCCTCCGCGAGGCCTTCGAGCAGCTCGGTCTTCACGCCGTTCGAAATGCCCAGTTTCACGGCGACGCGGCGGCGTCCCTGTTCGGCTTTCGGGTCGGGAACTTCGAGAAACGTATTGCGTTCGCGATCGTAGAGGACGGCGGATTCTGGCACGAGCAGCACGCCTTTTCGCTCTTCGAGAATGATTTCTGCGTTGGCGGTCATGTTCGCTTTCAGCTCGCCGCCCGGGTTGTGGATCGAAACGCGCACCTCGAACGTTGTGACGTTATCCTTCTCCACGCCCAACGGAGAAATCTTGGTCACGTGTCCGTTGAACGTTTTGTCCCTGAACGATTCCACGACGATACGCGCGGGCTGGCCCAGGAAGACCTTGCCAATGTCACTCTCGTCCACTTTGCCGAGCACATACACGTCGCTGACGTCGCCAAGGGTCATGATCAGCGTGGCCTGCGAACCGAGCACCAGAATCGAGCTGACGGCATCGCCGACTTCCACGTCGCGCGACAGCACCAGGCCGTCCATCGGGCTGGTGATGGTGGCATTGCGCAGGTCTTCTTCGGCACGTTCGAGCGCAGCCTGGGCTTGCGCCACCTGTGCCCGCGCGCGAGCCACCTCGGCTCGGCTCACACCCAGGTTGCGCAGGGCAGCTTGTTGGCGGTTCAGGGCGAGCTGATAATTTTTTTCCGCTTCTTCGAGCGCGCTTTTGGCAATCAGGCCGTCCTCGTACAGATCGCGGGCGCGCTCCCAATTCGCCTTCAGGAACGGTAGGTCGGGGCCTTCGGCTTCCACCTGATTGCGTTCCAGCGTGGCAAGTGCGGCCTGTTCGGCAGCCTGTGCCGCCTGCAGTTGCGCACGGGCTTCGCGAACACGAGCAGCCAGTTCCTCCCGGTCCAGCTCGACGAGCACCTGTCCCTGGCGGACGCGGTCTCCGTAGTCCACGTAGATGCGCTTGACGATGCCACTGGCCTTGGACTTCACCTCGACTTTGGCGAGCGGCTGCACCTTGCCGGTGGCCACCACGGAGCGCGCAATGTCACCGCGTTCGACAACAGCCAACCGGGAAGGGTCTATGGTGGCGTTCGAGCTGAAGACGTGAGTGGTGCCAAACACAGCCGCGAGCAGTAGAAGGGCCGCAGCGGTCACCCAGAGCCATCGGCGGCGATGGCGAGCATGGTTTCGCGTCATTTCCCCTCCACAGTGGCGAACCTTCACTCAGAAATACGCATGGGAACGCGAAATGTTCCGCCAAACTCACGAACCGAGTCGCCAAACCCTGCGGCGACACCTGTTTGGACGGACAAGAGGGGAAAGAGTGGGCAGGCGAATCCAGAAAACTGGAAGCGCCCCGACGAATGCAGTCAGGGCGCTTCCGGGCGAGCAGGGGTAACGTCGCGCTAGTGCTGGGGCGGTTGCGGTGGCTGTGACGACGAGGCCGGCTGCTGTGACTGCGCGGCCACGGCATCGGCCGGCCGCGCCACGTAGCGGGTCAGGTAAGGCCGGAAGGGCGTGACCTCCAGCGGCATCTTTTCACGAGCGGAAATCAACGCCACCGGCCGAGCATTCAGCAACGCCACTTCGTTGTTCCAGGGATTGAGTTTGATGCGAGAGCCGAGCGGGAGCGCAGCAATCTGGTCGAGCTGGTCCGGCTCGAGCTGCGGAGCAGCCGCGAGCAGCTCGCTATTGATCAGCACGCTGTTGCCCAAGTGCGGGCTAACCAGCCGTTGCTGAACTTGAGCCCGCTGCTGGAGTTGACGCAGGAAGAGGCCGGCGCTGTGCAGCTTTTCCTTGTAGGGCGAGTTGCGGAGCAGTTCGATGGCCTTTGCGGCGACCTTGTCGTCGCTGGTGTGCGAGGTAAACGAAAACCGGCGGAAGACCTCTTCGCTGGGAAACAGCAGTCGGTCCACAAAGCCCCACCGATCGGCATCTACACGCGGCTCGATCAGGATATGGGCCAGTTCGTGAGCCAGCACGGCAGCCAGGCTGGCTTCGTCCGGCAAGACATCGAGCAAGCCGCGGCTGACGACAATCGTGTGGCCGAAGCTGAAAGATTCCAGCGTCGAGGTCAGCAGCACGCGGCACTGCACTTCCGGCTGGATATCGAGTTTGTTAGTCACCTGGAGGTTGTTCACCACGGTTTCCAGGATTTTGTCCACGTCGCCTCGGGGTGCCACCAAGCCGATCGTTTCCAGGCGATGGACGACGTTCATTTCCGCTTCGCGCTGCCAGAGCCGCTGCGCTTCGATCGGGGAAACATCCGGCGAGGTTTCGCTCTGATCTACCATGGGGGCCGCGATTTCGACCCGGATGGCACTGAACTCATCGGCCGGACGCTTCGTTTTCAAGCTATAGCCCCAAAGGCGAGTTTGCGCCTTGAAACGAACGCGCATCCAGAGCGTGTCTTTCAGATCGGATTCGGCGGTGTAGACGTAGGCCGGCACCCACAAACCCGGTGCGGCGTTGACACGCCAGCTATCGAAATGGAAGCGGAAGCCGGTCAGGGTGCGTTCCGGCGTGCGCACACCGTTGAAGCGAACAATCGTGTAGTCTTGGTCTTCGACCCAGATGCGGCCTTTGAAGCGTCCATCGCCCTCGCGGACCGGGGTCACATCGAACACCAGGCAGCGAATCTCGCCAAGGAACTCGCGGCGAACGAATTCGTAGTTGTACTGGTCACGGCCGATGCCCCGCGTATCTACAAAAATCTTGCGCAAGAAGCCACCAGGCTCGTAATCCGCAGTGAACCATCCGCCGATGCTCCGGAAGGGAGCGAGCAAGGCCCGGCTCCAACCGCCCGGCTTGGCATCGGTCATGGACAGCAGGATCAAGCCTTGGCGGAGGTCGGCCTTGCCCAGGAAGTAGTAGTCGCGATGAACGACCATGCCACGTTCTGCGTCCGGCCGCAGGTCCTGCAGGTAAGTTTCGACCAGAGGCTGGTATTCGCGCAGAGCTTTCACCAGCTCGGCCTCACGAACCACGATGCGATCGATCACTTGTTCCAGTGCCGCGGAACTGCTCTCGGCGGACTGCTGGGCAGCAGCCGACCAGGGCACGACCACCAGCACCACCCAGAAAAGGAACCGCTTGCAATGCTTCATGGTTTACCCCCACTCCTGAAATGTAATTCGCCTGCCTACTCGGCAAGCTGAAAAATGATGTGGACTACCCCCACGACATCTACAGGCTGGCCTCCGCGCCGCGCCGGCCGGAATTTGATGTTTCGCGCTGCCGCCAGCGCAGATTCGTCCAGTCCATAGCCCAGTCCCCGGATAATTCGCTGCACCACCACTTCGCCGGAAGCGGTAAACAGCACCTCCACCAACACTTCGCCCTCGACCTTCGCCGCCCGTGCAGCATCGGTGTATGCCGGACGAGGTTTGACCAGAATTTCGACTGGCTCGAGTTTGCCCTCCGGCTCCAAACGACGCGGCTTGGGCGCACTGCTCGCCGCTACCGGAGGCTGGTCGCCAAACGCCCCGGTTTGCACCGTGCCTTGCCCGGAACCAGAACCAGCGCTCCCAACGGCCACCCCACGACCAAATCCCGCGCTGGCCACCACACCGCGCTGGCCGCGGGCTCCACCGGTGCCGTTGCCCAAACCCGGACCGGGCGGCAGGTCGAACGAACCGAGTGTGGCAATGTTCGGGGTGCCACCGGTATAGGCCGAAGCGGGCACCCCATGCGGGTCGCCGAAGCCTCCGGTCTGTACTTCGGGCCGCGGCCTTCGCAACGTGGGTGTGGCGGAGCTGCCGGTCAGCAGACGTGGGTCCAGCGCTTTGATGGCGGCAGCCACCTGCGGCGCTTCCGCGTTCTCCACGGCGAGCGGCTTCGCCTTCGGACGCGCAATCGGCGACGTGAACTTCGGCGCCAGGATGCGCCGCTCGACCGGGGTTTCGACCACAGGCTGAGGAGTTTCGGCGCGGGCCATCTCCACTGGCGCAACCGGTCTGGGCCGCGGTTTGGGAGGTGGAGGTAGCTCCGGCACGGGCAGCAAAAGCGTCAGGCGATAGTTCCGCAGCGGTTCGATGGTATCCGGGAACAACAAGGGCACTCCCAGCAACAGCAGCACGGCCAGACTCTGCAGGAACAGGCTGGCGGCGAAGGCTCTCCAAGGAGGCCTGCCGCTCTCGAGAAGCGACGACGGTAGTTCGTAGTAGTTCGGTCTCATCACATTCCCCATGATTGCGATCGAGCTGTCCCCCGAAGCGCGAAACAGCTCCCCGAGCTTGCTACCACTAGGATGGCTGGACCTTCATCACACTACCCGCCTGGAGACGACTGCGGAATACGCCCGTAGTCGAGCGGTGTCCGAACCGATACCTGTACGCGTGAACAGGCCGGTTTCGCCTCGGCAAATTCCAACACCTGAGGTCACAGCGGAGGACAACCGAGGAAGGAAACCTCCAGCCTCACCACAAACCGAGCAGGCGCCACCAGAGCAAGCCCAGTCCCAGCCAAACAACTAGGTTGCACAGCACCACGACAAATCCCACGCGCCACCACGTGGGCAGGGAGACGTAGCCGCTGCCGAAGAAGATCGGCGCCGGGCCGGTGCCGTAATGCGTGAGCGACGCGTTCAGATTGGAGAAAAAAGCCAGAGCCAGGGCCGAAATCAGGGGCGGTGCGCCGTTGGCCACCGCGAGCAGCAGAAAAGCGGGATAGAGCGCTGTGATGTGTGCCGTCATGGACGCGAAACCGTAATGAAGATAAACATAGGCCAGAACGAGCACGACCAGGACGGTTGTCGGCCCAAGACCGCTCAGCGGATGTGCCAGCGCATCCGTAAACGCCCGGATTACACCCATCTGATTCAGCCCGTCTGCCATCATCACCAGGCCTCCAAACCAGATGAATGCATCCCAGGCACGCTGCTCCGCCAACACATCTTCCCACTGCATCACACCCACCAGAAGCAGCAGCGAGATGCCGGCATAGGCCACAATCGCCGGATGCAAGCCATGCCATGGCTGCGCGACCCAGCCGGCAATCACCGCCAGCAGTACAGCGAGCAGGCGCTTTTCTGCTGCCGTCATGGCGCCCATCTGCTTCAATTCGCTCAGGGCGATCTGTTGGGCCTGCGGGGTACGCTCGAGTTCAGGACGGTCGAGCCGGTAGATCAGCCAAGGCAAAACGAGCAGCGAGACTGCAGCGGGCACGCTCGAAGCCAACGCCCACCGACCCCAAGTGATTTCCACTCCCGCAAATTCGCGAGCGAACTCAGCGGCCAAAGGGTTGGCAGCCATACTGGTCAGAAATACAGCCGCGGTGGTGCAGCCGACATGGTACGCACATTGCATCAGATACGTCCCGAGCCGGCGCGCCGTCGGACCGGGCTGTGAACCGTAGCTTTCGGCCAGGCTGCGCGCAATCGGGAAGATAATGCCGCCGGCCCGCGCAGTGTCCGAGGGGATGAAGGGCGAAACGAGAAAGTCCGCACCTGCCAGCGCATAGCCGAGCCGGAGCGTACTGGAGCCGAACCAGCGCACGAACAGATAGGCGATGCGCCGACCGAGTCCGGTGCCGATCACCGCACGGGCAAAAAGAAATGCAGCCACAATCAGCCAGATGACCGGATTGGCAAATGCAGAAAGCGCCATCGGGGCGGAGACTGTTTTCGTCACCGCAGCCACCGTGATGGCCAGCACTGCCATGGCTCCCATGGGCAACGGCCGCACGATCAAACCGACCACAGTGGCCACGAAGATGGCGAGCAGCCGCCAACCCGCTGCGCTGACCGTGGCAGGCGTTGGCATCAAAAACACCAGCAGGCCAGCCCCCAGCACCGCCAGCCAGCGGGTCCAACGGCGGCCGGGATCTTGCGAAGTGTGAGAAGCAGCAGCCATGCACCGCCCGCCCGAGAAAAGCAGCCGTACAAAAGCGAATCAGCGCGCCGTACGGGCGAACTTTTCGCCGAAGAAATCGCCCGGATTCCAGCGCGGCCGTTCCTCGCTCTGCGCGATGCGGTAACCAATCAGAAAATTCAGTCGGGCTACGGTAGCGGCCGCTTCGAAATCGAGCGGCTGCTGTAGATCGTCTTTGGGCGTGTGATAGAGCGTAGCCAGGTAGTGCTGCAAGCGCTCGCGAGGATTGACGCCATCAGCGGTACCCTGCACGCCCGGGAGCAAAAACAGCGCGGGTACCCCCTGCCGCACGAAGGGGTACTGATCGCTGCGAACGAAAAAGACCTGCTCGGGTGCCCAATCGGGACTGAGGGCAAGGCCGAGCTCGCGCGCAGCCGCTTCGGCCACCGCACCGAGCGAGGAATGCTCAGCGCCCAGGGCGACAAAATCCCGAGTCGCGACCAGGGCCGGAACGGCGTCCAGATTGATGTTGGCGACGACCTGCTCGATGGGCACGGTGGGATGCTGTGCAAAGTAATCTGCGCCCAGCAGTCCTTCTTCTTCTGCGGTGGTGGCCAGGAACAACACCGAGCGCCGCGGCGGCTGCTCGAGTGCCGCAAAGGCGCGTGCAATCTCCAGCAGGACGGCGGAGCCCGAGGCATTGTCCAGAGCACCGTTGTAGATGGCGTCGCCATCGAGCGGCGCACCGATGCCTTCGTGGTCGAGGTGTGCGCTGAACACCACATACTCTTCCCGCAGCCGGGAGTCGGAGCCTCGCAGCACGGCAACCACGTTGGCACATTCGACTGATTCATGCCGGCTGCGCACCTGCATCCGCACCTGACCGGGCAAATCGAAACCGCGCAGCGTCCCGGCTCGGGCGTCGTCGAAAATCTGTTCGAGGGAGCGGGGCGCGCTGGCAAACAGTTGTGCCGCCGCGGCCGGATGCAGCACTGCCAAGCCGCGCAGCGAAGGATAGACATCGTTCAGCCGGTCTTCTCGATCGTGCCAGTGCAGGGCGGGGCGGCCGCTGAAGCGCCGAAGTTGAGCCCAGGGGAACCGCTGCTCATCACTTGGGGTCCAGATGGTCAGAAGACCGACGGCACCGTGAGCGGCGGCATTGGCCAGTTTGGTGCTGCTGGCACTGTAGTGGGCACGCACAGCAGAAGGAAACGATTCCGGGGCTCCGTTGAGCAGCACGACCACCTTGCCGCGTGCATCCACACTCGCATAGTCGTCATAGTCGCGCTCCGGAGCAGTCACGCCGAAGCCAGCGAAAACGAGCGGCGCCGTCACCTCGGAAGCTTCCAGCAGCGGATGCCCTCGCAGTAAAAACTCGTCGCCGAAACGGAGGTACCGCTGCTGCCCACTGTTGAGCCAGATCAAACGGTTGCCTTCCGGCTCAAGCCACACGCGACGGAATCGCACCCGTTGGCGATAACTGCCCGCCTCGCCGCCCGGTTCCAACCCGAACGCCTCGAACTGCGCGATGGTATAGTTGGCGGCCAGCACCATGCCGCGTGTGGCGGTGCCACGGCCTTCCAGCGTGTCGTCGGCAAGAAAGCGCGTGTGCGCAGCAATTGCAGCAGCACGAATCGCTCGCAGAGCACTTTGATGATCTTGCTGGCGCTGGCAACCGGACATGGTGGCCAGCACGATCAGCGGGACGGTGAACCCACGGAGCAAAGCGCGACCGCGCATGGAACCCCCTTGGCGAGCTGATTTGGCCATGCTCGACGCTGCAGGGTAATCGTGAACGGCAGCCGCGTCAATCGCAGGATGAAACACACGAAGGTCGACGGACATTATGCACCGCTGTTTCTCTCTCGTTTGTAGTACCCTGTAGCTTGGCCTTCGGGCTCGCATCTCAAACAGCCGCGAGGCGGACCATGCACGAACACCACCCACAAGCTCCCTCGGGTTCACCGCTGACGGCACGCCACACCGACCCGGTCTGCGGGATGACGGTTCTGCCAGAAAAAGCGGCAGGGAGCTTAGTGCACGCGGGCACGACCTACTACTTCTGCTGCACACATTGCCTAGAAAAATTCCGCACCGAGCCAGAGAAATACTTATCGTCACCGAAGACTGCGCGGGCCATGGCTCCCGGGTTGGTGCAGCTCGGTAGGAGCGAAGTGCCGCGGGCAGAAACCTCGCAGTCGCCCAGAACGGCTCCCACCATCGCCGACTACATCTGTCCGATGGACCCCGATGTACATGCCGCGCAACCCGGCCCCTGCCCCAAATGTGGCATGGCCTTGGAACCAGCTATCCCGGAAACGGCTACGAAAACGGAATACACCTGCCCGATGCATCCGGAAGTCGTGCAGGACCGCCCGGGCACGTGTCCCCAATGCGGCATGGCGCTGGAACCGCGTGTGGTCACGCTGGAAGAGGCGCCGAATCCAGAGCTAGCCGAGATGAACCGGCGGTTCTGGGTCAGCCTGCTGCTGACAGCACCTTTGCTGCTGGTGGCCATGGGCGAGATGCTGCTGGGCCCGGTGCTCGAGCAACTGCTCACCCCGAACGGGCAGAAGTGGCTTCAGCTCGGGCTGGCGACGCCGGTGGTGCTGTGGGGCGGCTGGCCGTTTTTCGTGCGCGGGTGGCAGTCCGTCGTGCGGCGTAGCCCGAACATGTTCACGCTGATCGCCATGGGCACCGGTGCGGCCTACGCCTACAGCGTGCTGGCCGTCGTGGCGCCGCAGATGTTTCCCGCCTCGTTCCGGGCCAACGGGCAGGTCGCCGTGTATTTTGAAGCTGCTGCTGTCATCACCACGCTGGTGTTGCTGGGCCAGGTGCTCGAGCTCCGCGCCCGCGCACGGACCTCCAGTGCCATCCGGCACCTGCTGGGATTGGCGCCGAAAACAGCGCGGCTAGTACGCGCGGACGGCACCGAAGTGGACGTGCCGGTCGAACAGATTGCCGTAGGCGATCGCCTGCGAGTGCGCCCGGGCGAAAAGATTCCGGTGGATGGCATTGTTGTGGAAGGCACAAGCAACGTAGATGAATCCATGCTCACCGGCGAGCCGATACCCGTTGAAAAACAACCAGGCAGTGCGGTCACGGGCGGCACCCTGAACCAGACCGGCAGTTTTCTGATGCAGGCGACCCGGGTGGGACGGGAAACATTGTTGGCGCAGATCGTACGCATGGTGAGCCAGGCACAGCGCAGCCGCGCACCCATTCAACGGCTGGCCGACCGCGTCTCGGCGTTCTTTGTGCCGTCGGTAGGGGTGGTGGCGGTGTTGACTTTCGTCGCCTGGAGCCTATGGGGGCCGGAGCCGCGTATGGCTCACGCGCTGGTCAGCGCCGTGGCGGTGCTGATCATCGCCTGTCCGTGCGCGCTGGGTCTGGCGACTCCGATGTCCATCATGGTGGGCACCGGTCGCGGTGCCACCGTAGGTGTGCTGATCCGGGATGCCGAAGCCCTGGAAACGATGGAGAAGGTAGACACGCTCGTTGTGGACAAAACGGGCACCCTGACCGAAGGCCAGCCTCGGTTGGTGTCTGTAGAAGCCCTGGATGGGTTCGACGCCGACGAACTGATCCGACTGGCCGCCAGCCTGGAACGAGCCAGCGAACATCCCCTAGCCACAGCGATTGTGCGCGGGGCAGAGCAGCGCGGAACCGATCTTGTTGCCGTCGAACAGTTTCGATCGCACACCGGCCTCGGCGTCACCGGAAAAGTCGCCGGCAGAGAAGTCGTGCTGGGCAACCGTGCACTGCTCGAACAGGCCGGGATTGACGCTACACCGCTCGAACAGGCAGCAGAACGATTGCGGCGGTCTGGACAAACCGTGATGCTGTTGGCCGTGGACGGCCGTGCGGCCGGTCTGCTGGGTGTGGCTGATCCCATCAAAGACTCGGCGCGAGAAGCCATCCGTGCCCTGCACGCCGAGGGACTCCGCATCGTGATGTTGACCGGCGACAGCCGCACCACCGCCGAAGCGGTCGCGCGGGATCTGGGTATCGACGAAGTGATTGCTGGGGTCGCACCCGGGGAAAAACACGACGTTGTCCGTCAACTGCAACAGCAGGGTCGCATCGTCGCCATGGCCGGCGACGGCATCAACGACGCGCCTGCGCTCGCTGCTGCGCAGGTAGGTATCGCCATGGGCAGCGGCACCGACATCGCCATGGAAAGCGCAGCCATCACTTTGCTGCGCGGTGACCTGCGCGGTATCGTGCGCGCACGCCGCTTGAGCCGGGCGGTGATGCGCAACATCCGGCAGAACCTGTTTTTTGCTTTCCTGTACAACCTGCTGGGGGTACCGGTCGCAGCCGGCGTGTTGTATCCCCGCTTCGGACTCCTGCTCAGCCCGATGATCGCGGCTGCAGCGATGACGTTCAGTTCCGTTTCCGTGATTGGCAATGCGTTGCGACTGCGCACCGTAAAGCTGTAGCCGAAGCGCTAAAAGACAGCCGTACCCACCAACGGGCATCCGAGGAAATCAAAACGTCGTACACCCCGTTCGGCAGGGATTTCGCGTTCTGCGAAAGTCTCGAACAACCGCAGGGCCGCGCTGCTATAATGGAACGCGAAATGACCTTTCTCGAGCTCACTTTCGAGCTGCAAAGGCCGCTCCAGCCGGAGCAGTTCCGCCGTCTGGGCGAGTTTGCCAATACATACGGCCTGCGGCGATTTCGCGTGGACAAATCAGGGCTGCGGCTGAACGTCGAATACGACGCTTCACGGCTAAAAGCCACCGAGGTGATGCACGTGCTGCAACGGGCGAAGATTCCCGTGGCACGCAAGCTGGAACCCGAAGAAGTGCTGAGTCAGTGAAGAAAGGGGCGGGGGCTCCTGCTTGGGTTCAGGAGCCCCTCCAGGCACATTCCGTGAGAACCCGGCTCGAAGGCCGAGTCATGGGGTCATCCATCCTAGCTTCCCTCTCAGAGGCAGGTGGGAAACGATCCTCGTTAGCCGGAAGAGCGAGCCCCTTCCCCCTCGTCCTCCGAATAACGAAAATCGTTGGAATGTGCCCACGCCCTGTGCCTTTGCAAACAACGAGCCAATCTCGAAATACCAACCGCTCTTTCCGAGCACCTGCATTGAGCTGAAAAAGAATGAGTTAATCCGTAGCGCTGGAAAGATATCGGCAATGTGCCCGGCTGCTTAGTGGTCAAATTGGGAGCGCAGTTCCGGTTCGGGCCAGCTAGCTCCGCGATGCCGACTGACCACGGCTGGCAATCACAGAGTCCACCGACCAGCGCCCGCCGCCTTTGACCAACAAGGCCAAGGCAAGGCCGATGGCCAACAGGTGGTATTCGAATCCTTCACCCTGCTGCTGCCCGGCCCAGTTCATGAAGAAACCATGCTGCCAGTGCACAAGGAAAATCGCGCCTGCCATCACCATGCCGATACCCAGCGCCGCGACGCGGGTCAGCAGGCCGAAAATCAGGCCCAGCGACCCGAAGAACTCCGCGAACATCACCAGCACGGTGATTAAGGCGGGCATGCCCATCTGTCCAAAGAAGTCGATGGTGGCAGAAAACCCGCCCCCGCCGAACCAGCCCAGCAGCTTCTGGGCTCCGTGCGGAAAAAAAACGATGCCGAGTGCCAAGCGCAAGAAAATCGTGGATGGGTCGTTGTCGGTCGCAAACAGTTTCTGCAGCATCTCGAACCTCCTAAGGGAAAGAGAATTGACCCGGGAATAAATAGTCTTACGCTCTTTAAGGATGCATGAACTGCCCCGGGAGCTTCAACCCCGGGACACTTTGGCTGGCCAATCAAAGACCCCCACACCAGCCGAAACCAGCGAGGCCCAGCACAGACCTGTGACGACAAGAAAATAACTTTGCGCACCCCGGTTGATAGCTGTCGCTGCAAACACGAGGCGTGCAAAAAACAAGCCCCGCTGAAGGGTCAGCGGGGCCTCGGGCTGTTTTTCGGAGGGGGAAGCAATCAGGTCGCTCGTCTTCGTCGCAGCAGACCGGCAATAGCCAGCAAACCACTGCCAAACAGAGTCAAGGTGCCGGGCTCCGGTGTATGCAAACTGATTTCTCCAGACTGCAGCGGACCCTTCTGTTCATCCCAGCTCGCCAAAACCATGGAAAATTTGAACGTCGAATCCGGACCGAAGTTTGCAGGATTCAAACCCAGATATGCGAGCAGCGCGGGATGCATCTGCCCCGTGATCAGGCCGGACAACAGAAAGTGAATCGGCCCTGTGCAACTCGCATCGAAACAATCCAATTGTGTCCAGCGGGTGACATCGGAAAACTGACCTTGAAAAAGAATAGTGCCGGCCGGAATGCCGGTCAAAGCCTCGAACTCGGCGCTCGCAATGATCTTGATTTCCCCGCCAGCATAGAGCAGCGTGGTGTACGGATCGTTCGGGTCGGGACCCATAAAGGGGCCCGTGTAGAAGATCACATCCCCGAGCGATCCGTTCAAGACAATGCCCGTCGTCGAGGAGATGGAAATCAACGTGGACCATTCGGCCTGCGGCACCGGCTCCAGACCCGCCACGAAGGGATCGTTGGTAATCCGCGTGGCACCCAACGCCTGGGTGTGCACCAAGCCACCGGAATAGCCGAACGTCACACTGTCGGCCAAAACCGACACAGGCACCAGAGCTGCGACAAGCGCGAGCACCCAAATTTGCTTCGAAAACCGCATTAGCATCTCCCCTCCAAAATCTCACTCGAAACTGCGCTACAGTCGCAGCAATCGAACTGCCAGAATTTCGTTTGCTAAATAGCTGCATTTGCAGTGCTGAAGGCACAGTCGAATGAAGGAGAAGGAAAAGAAAAAGACCAAAAAATGAAGAAACGTGCATATAAAAAGAGTTACTAACTATATTGTATCGAAGAGGTACAATGGAAGTTTCATAGTGAAACAGCAAGTGAATCGTTCCCTCCGGCTTTGTGTGCACTGTCCCCATCGCACCAATGCGGGGCAAGCGCTTCGAATGATGAAAGTCGATGGCGAACCGAACTGACAATCAAAAATTGCGCCATCACAATCAAGCAGTGCGTTTTACTTTGCACCTTCGGCCAGCAGCGGTACACTCTGGTCGAAAACAGCACCGATGCCCTTCCCACGATTGCGGTGGTTGCTCCTGCTCTGGATGCTCATCTGGGTGCCCGCTTATGCTCGCACCTGGGGCTGGCCAAATTTTCTGCTGCTTTGTGATGTGGCCATGTTTCTGACGGTGCTTGGCGTCTGGCGGGCGAATGCGGTGTTGCTGTCGAGTCAGGCTGTAGTGACCCTGTTCGCAGGGGTAGTGTGGGTGGTGGATGTGAGTTGGCGGCTTGTAGCGTGCAGGCATCTATACGGCGGTACCGAATACATGTTCGATCCCGCCTACCCACTGTGGGTGCGTTTGCTTTCGACCTTCCACCTGTGGCTGCCGCTGCTGTTGCTGTGGGCGTTGCATAAAACCGGTTACGACAGCCGCGGTTGGAAGTGGCAAGCTACCATCAGCGTGCCGCTGGTGGCCGTCGGCAGGCTGTTCGAGCCAGCAAAAAATCTCAACTTTGCCTTTGCGGACCCGCTGTTTGACCGTCAGTGGGGGCCCGGGCCTCTTCATGTAGTCATCATCTGTCTGTCACTGGTCGTTCTCGTTTATCTGCCGACCCACCTGTTGCTCTCCAGATTCTACAAACGAGCCAGCAGTGCCATCGCACCATAAAGTTTTCAACATTTCCACAGGCAGTAAGCAGGTTAAATTAGAAAGGTTTTCCACAAAATCAGCTCCTGTACGATTTGCACAGATTTGTCCTGCGATGCCAAATTGTCGGCATCTCCGACCTGTTGCAATACATTAAAAAAACGAGAATTAAAACCACACAAAGCTAGAGGGACCAGCAGGGTGGCGGGGTGTGGAAAATCAGTTTCTCTTGACATGGCGGGGTGGCCTGAGTAGGCTTCTGGCCACATTCCCTTGCCTGATGTGGACTTGGAGGGGAATATGGCCAAAATTGTGCTGACCGGCCGGATTACCGAACTGATTGGCACTCGGCGCTGGGGCCAGCAAGCCCGGTATATGGTTCAGGTGGCCTTGGAACGAGACCCCACGTCAAAAGTGCCTGTAAGCGAGCGCTACTACTGCAATAGCTTTTACGTCGGAGCGGAGGAAGCTTCCGGTCTGCAACCGGGTCGTATGGTTCGGATCACCCTCGAGCAGGAGTAAGCTGCTCTGTTTCCTTTCCAAATTAATCCAGACCATCTCAAAGGAGGGGGAAACCCTCGTCTGGTGCTTGTAAAGGTTGGAAAGCAGGTCTGCTATTCACTCTTGGCTGCGGGATCGAGGTTTTGCAGCAGGAGCAGGTTTTTCGTCTTCTGAAGGGATCAAAAGGCGGAAGGTTACAGCATTTGAGCACCCACCGAAACCGTCCGGAAAAAGGCACAGGAGTTTGACACCGGCGAGGCCGGCTTCCTGACGCGCTGGGGCCACCGACAAGGAACTGAATTCCAAGCTGCGCGGTGCAGGCACCGACCGCGAGCTGACGAGGCGGTCTGCACGGGTGGGAGTTGCGGCGCCAAGCAGGAGGAGTGGGATCGCTACAAGAGACCTCATCATCATCATCGCTTCGCGAGTGATTCTGTTGCAGCAGCCATCGCAGCCCTATAGCCAGAAGGCTGGATTTTAACAGTACCGGGGTACTAAAACTGCCTTCACAATTCTTCCGAAATCAAGCCATTACAAGATGGCACCATTTGCGGCGTTGAAATTAGAGAAACGGATGTCCCGAAAAAGGTGTGCTCAGGTTTTCTCTTCTAAATCCAAGGCGGCCGAATTGATGCAGTAGCGGAGTCCGGTCGGGGCCGGACCGTCTGGGAAAACGTGGCCGAGGTGGGCTCCGCAGCGAGCACAACGAATCTCCGTGCGGAGCATGCCATAGCTAGTGTCCTCTACCTCTTCAATTTTCTTGCTATCCAGGGGCTGGTAGAAACTGGGCCAGCCGGTACCCGAGTCAAATTTAGTTCTGGAATCAAACAGCGGCTCGCCGCAACAGACGCAACGGTAGATACCCGGCGTTTTGCAATTCCAGTACTTGCCAGTGAAGGGTGGTTCGGTGCCTCCTTCACGGGTGACATAGTACTGTTCGGGAGTGAGGCGTTTCTTCCATTCCCGTTCCTCTTTCTGTATGCGGTCGCTCATACGACTCCTCGACTTGACACGGTGGCGATGCGCTCCCTAGCATAGCACTGCCGGCACCGGGACCCAATTCGTCGGAGCCGGTAATTTGAACCATGCCCATCTACGAATACATTTGCGAGGACTGCGGGAAGCGCTTCGAGCGGCTGGTGCTTTCGCAGGCCGAGCCGATCGCCTGCCCGCATTGCGCCAGCCAACGCCACACCCTGCAGTTTTCGGTGTTCCAAACAGTGAGTCCGGCAAAATCAGCCAGTGCGCCCTGCGACGCACCAGGCTGTGCCTGGACACCGCGGGGCTGTGGTTGCAACTAGGCCGCAGCCGCTTTTGCCTTCCGTTCCAGCACCAGCAGCGCCTCGATATGGGGCGTCTGTGGGTAAAAATCGAAACCCTCCAGCGCCACCAGCTCGTAGACTTCCCGCATTTGCGCCAACTCGCGAGCCTGCTGGATGGGATTGCAGGAAAGATAGAGGATACGCGGCGGCCGGGCATCGAGAATTTTGTTCAGCAGTTTGGGGTGCAGGCCGGCGCGCGGCGGATCGAGCAGCAACAGGTCTGCCGAACGCAGCAGTTCCACGCCGACACGCTCAGCCGCTCCTGGTACGATTTCATACTGGCGGGCCGCGAGCCGTTGCGCATTCTGCTGCGCGTAGAGGGCGGCAGAAGTGGCTGACTCCACGGCCCACACACTGCGGGCGCGGTCACACAGCGCCAGTCCGATCACACCCACACCTGCATACAGCTCGACAATCCGCTCTACAGGCTCGACGTAACTGCGAATTCGTTCCAGCGCCAGCGCGAAGAGCTCCACATGGTTCTGGAAAAAAGCATCGAACGGATAGGTGATACGCAGGCCGGCCAGATCTTCCTCGAGTTCCACGCAGCCCTGCTGGTGCAAGATTTTCCCGAGCACTGATGCAGGCGATGCCGGATGACTGGCGGCCAGAACGAAACCGGCACTGCGTGCCAGAGGAAACTCCGTCAAGGGAAATTCGTCGCCGCGAACGAACAGAACGGTAACGACGTCGCCAGTAGTCCGGCTCTGTCGCACAACCAAACTTTTCAGCATCGCCACGGGCACGCGAGTTCTGTCGAGGAGTGATACCACTTCCTCCGCTGCGGCATTCATCGCTTCGGTGCCCAGCGCACAGCCGTTCTCCAGCGCAACCCGGCGGTACGGCCCGAAGCGGGCGAAGAATGCCAGTCGCAGTGTGCCTTCTCGTGCTGTAAAACTGAACTCGAGCTTGTTGCGGTAGCCGAATTCGTGGACCGAGGGATGGAACGCATCCAGCCGGATTCCCCGGCCGATGGCTCGAGAAAACAGCTCCTCCAGAATGCGACGCTTGGCAGTCACCTGTGTGGAGTAGGCCATCACCTGCCAGGGCGAACAGCTCAAGTAATGCGCTTCGCGTGGCGGAACCCGTTCGGGAGAAACCACTAGCAGCTCTTCCGGTTCGGCCAGTAGGATTCCTCGCCGACGCCTGATCACCCGCACACGCGCCTGTTCTCCTGGCAGTACACCGAATGCCTGTACCGTGCGGCCATCCCCGCCCGGCGAAACTCCCACGGCCATGCCTGTAGCATCGAAACGCTCGAACTGCACGACGCGGTCAACGGATTGTGCTCGCTCTGCCTGCGAAAACATCGGCTTGCCCCGTCGCCTCCCGTCCAACGATAGCACACGGGCGGCGCCCCTGTGCCCGACAGACAGCACAGCCGAGGGGATTCTATCGAGCGGCATAGACCCAAAAGCCCGTTCGACCCTGCACGGCATGTTCAGCAGATCGGACAGTCGCCCTGGAGCTGGTCGCAAAACTGGGAAACACGGACAGCGAGACGGGAGCCGCCTGCGCGCAGCCGTCGCGTTGTGCTTTGGTCCGAGCGACGTTGAACACACCAGCCGGAAACGGCGCCCTGAAAGCCTCCTGGTTTGACAAACCCGGATGGCTCGGCTAGGCTAGCTTTTCACTGCAAACCACACTGGGGAGAGGGGATGCCTGCAGGAACTCCGGTCAAGGTCAAGAAAAAGAAACCCTCGGTGCTGAAGCGCATCCGCCAGACCGAACGGCGTACCGTCATCAATCGTGCGAACAAGACGCGCTTCCGAAATGCTGTGAAACGGTTCCGGGCCGCACTCGCTGCGCGCGACCTGGCCCGCGCCGAGCAACTCTACCCTTCCACAATGTCCGCTCTGGACCGCGCCATCCAGAAGGGCGTGTTGCACGAAAACACTGCGAACCGCTACAAATCGCGACTCACGCTCGCCTACAACGCACTGCGTGCCGCGGGCGCGTAACCAGAGTTTCAACCGAGAACCCGGCAACCCACACCGGCGCTCCGGCGTCTGTGTGTCAGCAAGTCGGAGCGGCAGGCGCCCAGCCGCATTTCGACACTCTCGACGCCGTCCCCGACGAGCTGACCCTACGCCGCCGCAGACGTTCACCGCGACGAAGCCGCTCAGCCTTCCGAGGTGGTCGGATCGATGATCGTCTTCACTTCCGAGACCCGGTCGGCGGGAAATCCTCCCTGGCGGGCGTGTTCGCGCACCAGTTCCGCATTGGGCGCTACGTAGATGCAGTAGAGCTTGTCGTCTGTGACGTAGCTGTGCACCCACTGAATCTGCGGGCCGAGCTTCAGAAGTACGCTGCAGGATTTCTGGGAAGCCGCCTGCAATTCCTCTGGAGAGAGCCGACCAACGCCAGGCATATTGCGTTCAATGACAAATTTGGGCAAGGAACTTCTCCTTTGATGTTATCGGGGTGGCGATACCCGTCCTTTCTATCGCATCGGGCGGGCTATAGCAATCTTTTTGGGCAGCAGTTCGACGAGCAGGAATTCCAGCACGGCGCGGGGGTCGTGAACGCCGGACTTCAATTGGTTGTCCGCTTCGTAGAGTGCGCGCAGGCCTTCGAGCAATTGCCGCCGGGGAATCCGCCGAGCGCTCTGCTGGGCCAGCTCAGCGGCCTCGGCGCTCATGCGCAGCTTTGCTGCAAGTTGCCAGCGGTTCAGGCCCGCCGGAAGTTGCTGGGCTTCGATCAGTTTGCGGTACATCCAGGCGAGCGCGCCGACCAGTCCCGGTCCGGACTCCCCTTGTTCCAGCAGCCGGTCCACCAGCACCAGGGCTTCGGGCCCCCTGCCCTGGGCGATCAGGTCGGCCAGCGCCCAGACCGCATAGGTTTTCGCTCCAACCACCAGTGCATCCACATCGGCCACAGTGATGGTTTTCCGTTCGCCTACAAAGCAGGCCAATTTTTCGATTTCCGTCCGCATGAGCGCCAGATTGCTGTCCAACCGGTCAGCCAATCGCACAGCGGCAGCAGGTTCGATGGTCACGCCGAGCTCGTGTGCCATTTCCACCGCCAGGGCCACGGCAGCTTCCAGCTTCTGCGGTTCGCCATCGCGCCGCCCTTCTCCGGGCAGCTCGACTTCGACCACCAGGGTTGCACCCGCCAGAAACTTGGCCAGCCGGGTGCGCTGGTCGAGCGCTTCGGCTTCCAGAACGAGCACGGTGAACGGCGCCGGGTCGCGGAAATACGCTTCGAGGTCGTGCCGGAGCGACTCGCGGGCTTCTTCACTCCAGGCTTCGGTGCATTCCAGGTCGCTCACGAAAATGACCTGGCGCTCGGCCAGCATGGGCAGTGACTGGGCTTGTTGCAGTACCGGAGCGATCTCTGTTTCGCGCAGAGAAAAACGATGCACTGTCCACGGACGCGCGGCTTCCGGGAGGCAGGTCTCGACCAGTCGCGTGCGGCAAAGCTCACGCAGATAAGCTTCCCGTCCAAGCAACAACAGATGCGGGACGAACTTGCCGCGGGACAATCGCTGCAGGAATTCGGTGGCAGGCAGGGCAGGCATCAGAATTTCTCGAGCAGTACCGCAACCAGTCGCGAAGCGAAATCTCGCGCCAAGCGTTCCAGCGCCGGATCCTGCTCTTCGAAAAAGCTGGGCACGTCGGTGGAGATTTCATATTGCTCGCGAAACATGAAGTTGTCATTGCGGTAGATTTCCTGCTGGGTTGCGGCATCCACTAACCGCACGCGTGTCACCACAGTGACGACCATCGTGGTGGCGCGTCCGGTGGCGGCATCGAACAGGACGGCGCTGGCTTCGATGCTGCGGACTTCCCCGCTGAGCACCGCATCAGCGCCATCTGCCGAGGCCACCACGCGGTAGCGGGTGCGGGCCAGCAGCTCCCGCACGAGAGCTTCCGTCAGCCGCTGTTCCAGCCGATACTGGGTGGTGTGGTTTTCCAGCGCCAACACAGCCAGCGTCTTCCAGTGTTTTGGCAGCGCGCTGCCGCGACCGGCCACGCGGTAGCCGCAGCCCGATCCAGCCAGCACAGCCACCAGCAGCACAGCCCAGCGCACACGACAGCCTGGAACCGGAGGACGCATGACGGAATGAGTGTACGGATACAACCCGGAAAGGTCAAAGGCGCCACGGTACGTCAGCAGGCGCGCAATCGCTCGGCGATGCCGACGGCGTTCGCCGCCGCCAAGCGCAGGTTGTCGGCGGCCCCCCACAACCAGTACGTATTGGGCACCGCGGCATCGGCTTCCGGCGCGCGGACCAGGATGCGGGATTCACCAGCCACGTTGACGTTCGAGGGGGCTTCTTCCGTCTCGCTGCGCACGACCACGCCCGTGCGTGCGAGTGCCTGCTCCAGCTCGGCAACGCTGCAGGCGGCTTCCAATGTGATGCAAGCCGTAAATGCATAGCCGAAGAAAACCGGCGCCTGAATCACCTGCACCGCAGGCAGCGTCGCGCGCCCAGCCAAGTAGCGCGCCACTTCGTGCGAGATGCCCGCGCGCAGATCAGCCAGCCGCACCGCGCTTTCCGCTCCATAGCTACCCAACAAGTTGAAGGCCACCTGTGCCGCAAATACATCCTTGGGAAGGGTATGGAAGGAGAGCAATTGCACCGTCTGACTTTCCAGTTCATTCACGCCAGCCTGGCCATGTTCGGAAACGGGCACCAGGAAAACCACGGCCATCTGCACTGGACGGAACGGCACCAGCGCGGCTGCCAATGTCGTGGCCACAATCGCCGGCGTCGAAGGCGACCAGTACAGCCCGCCCCTGCGTTCGACGGGTGGCGGCAACGTGCGGTCTAGCGCAGGGATCCAGGGCACTGCCGATTCCACCTCGGCCAGCGCTCCGCTCAAGTCAATCACGCGAGCCCCAGCGCGGCGGGCATCGGCCCAATGTCGGGCAGCAAACTCTGGCCGACCGGCGAAGAAAACGAACTCGGCACCCTCGAAATTTTCGGCCACGGCGGGCAGCACGAGAGCGGCTTCTCCAGCCGCTTCGGTCAGCGTGCCGGCAGATTCTTCGTCCAGCAGACGAATCTCCGCCGCGACTACGCTTTCGGCCAGCAGCGCCTTCAGTTCTCTGCCGCGGAGCGAAGTGGCGCCCACCAACGCGACGCGTCCGACGCGCACTCGCGGCATGCTCATCGCGTCACCGGCCGCGACACCCAGCGATGCCTCAAGTTGCGCACCAGCTCCAGCGCCGCGCCAGACAGTATGTAGCTGGAAGCCATCAGAAGCAGCACCGGCTCGGAGTAAAGCACAATCCCCACCAGCAGCAGCCCGATCACCACGACCACCAGCGAAGAAAAGGGACGACTCCAGGGAATGTTCTTGAAACTGTAGTAGCGGATGGTGCTGGCCATCAGCACGGCCAGGGCCGTCACCAACCCGAGCCACAACAGCGCCATGGGAACCTGATCGATGGGGGATTTGAAGAAATGAACCGCGGCGGCGACCATCCCGGCCGCTGCGGGCGTGGGCAACCCAACGAAATACCGCGAGGTCTGATCCGACATCCCATGCAAATTGAACCGAGCCAACCGCCATGCCCCGCACAGCACAAAGCCAAAGGTCACTAGCCAGCCGAGTTGATAGACCTGCCGGGCCGCCTCGTTCTCCAACCCGAGCAGCCCCCGCACACCCCAGGCAAACGCCAGAAATGCCGGAGCGATGCCGAAGCTGATGACGTCGGCCAGGGAATCGAACTGCTTGCCGAATTCGGTGTTCGTTCGAGTGGCGCGAGCGATGCGTCCGTCCAGCGAATCGAACAGAATCGCCAGCCCGATTGCTTTGGCCGCGTTGTCCAGGTCCACCAGCCCGCCGCGAAAAGTAGCCAGGATGGCATAATAGCCACACAGCAGATTGGCCACGGTAAAGATACTCGGCAGCAGCAGCACGCCTCGGCGCAGCCGCTGATCCTCAACCTTGCGCACGTCGGTCACCCCGGAGGCTTCTTCCATTTAGTCCCACCGCGCAACTATTGTCGCACCGCCGCGGACATGTTCACCCGGCCGCACCGTGAAGTTCGCACCGGCAGGCAACCAGAGATCCACGCGCGAGCCGAAGCGAATCATACCCAGTTTCTCTCCGGTACGCACTCGTTCGCCTTCCTGTCTCCAGCAGAGAATCCGGCGCGCAAGGAAACCAGCAATTTGCTTGACCACGACCGGCCCGCGGGGTGTCTCCAGCGCGACGATGTTCTGTTCGTTCGCCGTCGAAGCCCGCGCGCGCATTGCGTTCAAGAACTGACCGGGCCGATACTGAATCTGAACGATCTGGCCGGCATACGGCACCCGATTCACATGCACATCGAAGATGGAAAGGAAAATGCTCATGCGCCGGCCCGGCCGTCCCTGCTCGATTTCCTCGACGATCTCCATCACCCGCCCGTCGGCCGGCGCGACGATCGCTGTCGGATCATCTGGAATCTGCCGTGCCGGATCCCGGAAGAAAAACAGCACAAAGCCCCCCACGCCCAGCAGGGCTATACCGAGCCCGTTCCAACCGGCGGCCAGCGCCAGCAAGCCGAGCAGGGCCGGAGGCAGCGCAAATCGGTATCCTTCGTCCACCATATCCGCCGCGCGCCGCAGCCGCGCACACTCACCATTGTAAGCCAGTTGCCGCTTCAGTGCGCGTTGCGTTCAGTGCTGCTGCAGATGCCTTGCAATCAACTCCTGCATGCGATCTTTCACACGCAGCTTCATTTTCTTCAACGCCACTTCGCGGGCCAGGTCTTCTGCATTCAGGTAGGGTTGTTTGGCAAGCTGATCGAGTTGTCGTTCGTATTCGGAATGTTCCCGGGCAAGTCTCTGAAATTCCTCATTGCTGGCCAGCAGATATTCCCGCACATCCTGGGGTGAGACGGGCATCTGTGCCTCCTGGCTGGGGTCTGAGGTCACACCGCAGACAACCTAGCACAGTCCCCCCTGTGGCGACAAGAGACAGCACGGGAGGCGAAAGGCAGGCGACTCAATCGTGGTGACCTCCGCGGAGAATTTCTACGGCATGCGGGAGCAGGTCGGCGATAGCCTCGAAGGATTCCACGGCGCCACGTGGGCTGCCGGGCAGATTGACGATCAGCGCGTGTTTGCGGACGGCCACGACTGCGCGGGAAAGCGCAGCGCGTGGGTTGTTGACCGACCCCAGTGCGCGCATTCGTTCAGCCAATCCGGGCACTTCGCGGGTGCAGACCGCGCGGGTGGCTTCTGGCGTGACATCGCGGGGTCCCAGTCCCGTGCCGCCCGTGGTCAGAATGACGTCGGCGCCGAGGACCTCAGCCAGTTCGACGAGCCTTGCTTGAATCATCTCGATCTCGTCAGGCACGGGCGGAGCATTGAAGACCTGCCAGCCGCGCGCTTCGCACCGCGCACACAGCGCTGGGCCGGACTCATCCCGGCGCGCGCCGCAGGCCACAGAATCGCTGACGGTGAGGATGGCCACGCGCATGGCAGCTTCAGGTCCTGCAAAAACCGGGGCATAGTCGCGGTCGGGTTCCGAAGCGGCCTGCGTGCAGCCGGATTTTCCGCGCGTCGCTCATTTTTCCTGGACGGCCGAGGGAGCGCCAGCGGGCGAGCCTTCGGCGTCGCGAGCTTCTTCGTCGAGCAGTCGGAAGGCTTCCATGAGCAAGGCCGTGGTGGAACGCGTGGTCGTGGTCTGTTCCGTGGAGACGTTGAAATCGATTTCGAATTCACCTCGGGTCCAGCGCGCTACCTGAAAGACGGCCGCATCGCCCTGCAGCGAACCCAACTGTGCATGCCGGCAGTGGCCGGCGGTGAAATACAGTTCGGCAGTTTCCGCGCCGCTCCGCAAGGTCAACCGGCAGGTTTTCTGGCCCATTTCAAGCGACTGCATCAGGTCAGGGATGCTCAGCTCTTCCAGCCGGCCTTGAATCACGCCCGGACGAGTGGCCTGGCGCTGCAGTTTTTCGAGGTGCAAGCGATCGATCACTTTTTTCGCCCGGCGGACGAGGTCTTTCAGGAAAAACGGTTTGGGGATGTAGTCTTCGACGCCATCGGTGAGCGGTCGCAGCTTTTCTTCAATGTCGCCCCGGCTGGCGAGGAAGATGAAGGGCAATGCGCGCGACTGCGGGCGGCTGCGGAGCTTTTCATAGAGCTGGCGGCCATCGAGCCCGGGCATGCGGTAGTCGGCGATGACCAGGTCGGGCGGCTCTTCGATGACCTTCAGTAGGGCATCGGCGCCGTCGGCGGCCACATGCACGGCACAGTGCGGTTCCAACCCGCGCACAATCAAGTCGCGCACCAGCGGGTTGTCCTCCACGATCAAAACGTTGACGGTCTTCATGGCAGCTTGCGGCTAGTGGCGTGTGCGACGCCGGCCCCGCGCAACCGCGATCGGGCGGCGGTAGTCGCCGCTTTTGCCGCCCGTTTTGCTGAGCAAAACGATTTCGGCGATGGTGATGCCTTTGTCGAGCGCTTTGCACATATCATAGAGCGTCAGCGCTGCCGCCGCCACCGCCACCAGCGCTTCCATTTCGACGCCGGTCTGTGCCATCGCGGTGACCTGCGAGGTCAGTTCCACTCCATTCTGACGCACCCGCGCAGTTACATCAATGTGTGTGAGCGGCAGAGGATGACAAAGAGGAATCCATTCCGCAGTGCGTTTGGCCGCCGCGATACCCGCGATCCGCGCGACCTCGAAGGGGTTGCCCTTCGGCGTCTGCAGGCGGCGCACCGCGCGCAGCACCCGTGACGGCATGCGTACCATGCCACGTGCGCTGGCCATGCGCAGGGTAGCCGGTTTGGCGGAAACGTCCACCATACGCACCGCGCCCGAAGCCCGGTAGTGTGAAAGCCTCGACATGGATCCGTTCTGAGCCTCCTCGCTGCACGCCGACGGGTTAGAGGCGGTCGCGGCGCGGCATCACCTCTACCCACTCGCCTGCCTCCCATTCCAGCTTCGTTTCGGGCACGAGCAGGAAGGCGTTGGCCTGTGCCAGCGCCACGATATCGCCGGAACCCTGCCAAGGCAACTCCTGCACCACCGGTTCGCCTGATTCCCAGCGCACCTCGGCAGGGAGGAAATGGGTTACTTCGGCTCGCTGCCGCACCGGAGCGGCCAACCGCGCCCGAAATGTGGGCAGCGGTCGTGCTGGCATCCCGCTCAGCAGGTCCAGAGCAGGCACAACGAACAGCTCAAAAGTGACCATCGTCGAAACCGGATTGCCCGGCAGGCCGAACACAAATGTTTTCCCGCAAACCCCGAACACAGCAGGCCGGCCAGGACGAATCCGCACCGCGTCAAAACACGAGACCATACTCAGCCGCTCCAGCACCGCTTCCACAAGGTCGTACTTCCCTGCCGAGACACCGCCGGAAAGCACCAGAACGTCCTCGCGCAGCCCACGCTCGATGCACTGCCGCAACTGGTCTTCGCGGTCGGGTGCATTGCCGAGCAGTATCGGCTCAGCCCCGGCCAGCCGCACCTGCGCGGCCAACGCGATGCTGTTCGAATTGCGAATTTCAAAGGGGCCCGGCTGTGCATCAACGGGCACGACCTCGTCGCCGGTCGAGAGAATCGCGACGCGCGGTCGACGAAAGACGTGGAGCTCGGCACACCCCACTTGCGCTGCCAGGGCCAGTTCGGCAAAGCCGAGCCGCAACCCGGGACGCATCAACACCTGGCCAGCATGAGCTTCGCTGCCGCGCGGAACCAGATTCTGACCAGGATGGGCAGCGCGGCGGAGCGTGACGCGCTCACCGGCAACGACGGTGTGTTCGAGCATGACCACGGCGTCCGCCCCGCGCGGCACTGGAGCACCGGTCATAATCTGCACGCACTGGCCAGGGCCGACCTCGCCGGGAAACGCTGCGCCGGCTCGCGCTTCGCCAATACAACGGAGCACAACGGGCACTGCCCCAGCATCGGCGGCACGCACGGCGAAGCCATCGCGGGTCGAACGATCAAACGGGGGATAGTCGCGGTCGGCAACCACCGGTTCGGCCAGCACGCGGCTCAATGCTTCGGTGACCGCCACGGGTTCGCTCGGTGGGATGCCGCAGCGCGCGGAAACCTCCTCGATAACTTTTGCTCGCGCTTCAGCGTACGTCAGCATGCAACGGAAAGTTTAGCAGGAAACAGGTGTGCGCCGGGAAGCGATGGCTCAGAGCCAGGAGGCCAACCGGGTGCCCTCGGGCACGATGGTAGCTTCGCGTTCCGGCCCCGTGGAAATCATCCCGATCTCGATTCCTAGCTCATCGGAGATAAAGTTCAGGTAGTCGCGCGCCGCCTGGGGCAACTGATCCAGTTCGCGGACACTGGATGTGGCCGCCTGCCAACCCTTGAGCGTTCGGTAGCGCGGCTGCACCTGGGCCAGTTTTTCGGCTTCGGCGGGCATTTCGCGCAGCGGCGTGCCTCGGTAGCTGTAGCCGACGCAGACCTGAATTTCCGGCTGGGTATCGAACACGTCGAGCTTGGTCACCACCAGCGAATCCAGGCCGTTGATCATCACGGCGTAGCGCAGAATCACCAGATCGAGCCAGCCACAACGACGTGGCCGGCCGGTGACGGCGCCGTATTCATTGCCTCGGTCACGCACCTGACGGGCCTCCCAATCCGGCATTTCGGTCGGAAACGGCCCACTGCCGACGCGCGTCGTATAGGCCTTGGTGACACCGATGACACCGGTGATGCGCGTCGGGGCAATGCCCAGACCGGTGCAGGCCCCACCCACCGTCGCATTCGAGGAAGTCACGTAGGGATAGGTGCCGTGGTCGATGTCCAACATGGTCCCCTGCGCGCCTTCGAAGAGCACTTTGCGGCCTTCGCGGAGTGCACGGTCGAGCAGCGCGGAAGTGTCCGTGACAAATCCACGCAGCCGTTCCCCCAGCGCCAGATACTGTTCGGCCAGGCCCGCAGTATCCAATCGTTCGCGGAATGCGGCTTCACAAAAGGCGCTCTTTTCTTTCACGACACGGGCCAGTTTGGCGCGAAAGCCTTCCGGGTCGAGCAGGTCGCAGACGCGCAGCCCGCGCCGCGCCATTTTGTCTTCGTAGGCCGGCCCGATGCCGCGCGAGGTGGTGCCAATTTTCGCTTCGCCGAGTGCCGCTTCCGCCAGTTTGTCGAGCAGGCGGTGATACGGAAAAATCAGATGGGCACGATTGGAAAGGTGCAGCCGGCCGTTGATGTCAATGCCAGCCTGGGCGAGCTGATCCAGTTCGGCGACCAGCGCAGCCGGGTCCACCACCACGCCGGCCCCGATCACAGCCTGCTTGCCCGGGCGCAGGATGCCACACGGGGTCAGTTGGAGAATGAAGCGGCGGCCGTTGAAAATCACCGTGTGGCCGGCATTGTGGCCCCCTTGGCAGCGCGCTACGTAGTCGAACGAGCCGGCCAAGTAGTCCACCACCTTGCCCTTGCCCTCGTCGCCCCACTGAGCACCGACCACGACAATCGCTGTCATCCACCTGCCCTTGCCTTGGAGTGCGTTCCCGGTTGCCAATTCTCCCCGCGCACAGTCGGACGCAGCCGCACATCGCTACGCAGAGGGAAAAGAAAAAGAAGCGCCGACGGCGCGCAAACTGTTATGCTACCCGCAGCCGACAACGAAAGGCAAGAAGCCGTGTGCGGACACTGCGGCGCCGTCCTACCGACCGTGAACAGTCGGTGCGAATTGCGTCAGCCCAGATGGCGGGTGACGAGTCGTTCGATCTGTTCCTTGGGAACGGCACCAACCAACTGGTCGGCCACCTGGCCGTTTTTGAACAGCAACAGGGTGGGGATGCCGCGGATGTTGTACTCTCCGGCGGACTGATTGTTTTCGTCCACGTTTAGCTTGACCACTTTCAGCCGCCCCTGGAACTGACTGGCGATGGCCTCGACGGCCGGAGCAATCATATGGCAGGGGCGGCACCACTCCGCCCAGAAGTCCACCAGCACGGGCTGGGTTTTGCTGGCTTCGAGCACTTCCGTTTTGAAGTCCCGATCGGTCACATTCTGGATGTTGGCAGCCATACTCGGTTCTTCCCTTCCTGACTCCTTTCCGTTCCCTGGAGGGGCGGAAAGTCAGTCTATTGGATGGCGCCGACAGCGCGCGGGATTCTGGCCTCCCGCGCCTGCTGATACAGCCGCAGGTAGTCGGCCGCTGAAGTCTTCCAAGAGAAATCTTGTGTCATGCCGTTCAACATCAGCTTGCGCCAAGCTTTCTGGTCGCGGAAGCAGTGCAGGGCTTCGCGTACGGTGGCGAGCAGGGCACGGCCTTCATACTCCCGGAACTTGAATCCGGTGCCACGGCCAGTGCGTGGGTCGAACGGCTCGATGGTGTCGTCGAGCCCGCCAGTGGCCCGCACAATGGGCACGGTTCCGTACTTCAGGCTGTAGAGCTGATTCAGCCCGGACGGCTCGTAGCGAGAAGGCATCAGGAACATATCCGCGCCCGCCTCGATTTTGTGCGCCAACACATTGTCGTAGGCGATGCGGGCAGCAAACCGCGCCGGGAACCGTGCGGCCAGTTCCCGGAAAAGGAGTTCGTAGCGGGCCTCACCGGTGCCGAGCGCAGTGATGCAAAGATTTTCTTCCATCAACTCATCGGCCACTTCAGCAATCAGGTCAAAACCTTTCTGGTCCACGAACCGGGAAACAATCCCGATGACCGGACGATTCAAATTCTCTGCTGGAAGTTTGAATTCAGCCAGTAGGTCCCGTTTGCATTCCCGCTTGCCGGAAGGATCTTTTGCAGAATAGTGGGCAACGATGAACGCGTCTGTTTCCGGGTTCCAGGCGCTGTAGTCTACCCCGTTCAGAATACCCACCAACCGGTCGGCGCGGCGGCGAATCACGCCGTCCAGACCGTGGCCATACTCGGGTGTCTGAATCTCCTGCGCGTAGCGGCGGCTGACCGTGGTTATCCAGTCCGCGAACAGCAGTCCGCCCTTCAGGTAATTCACCTTGCCAAAGAATTCCATCGCTTCGATGTGAAACAGCGTTTCGGGCAAGCCGATGCGCGCCAGCACATCCCGAGGGAACAAACCATGATAGCCGAGGTTGTGCACGGTAAGAATGGTCGGTACGTGGCGGAGGGCGGGGTCGGGAGCATAGACGGTCTTCAGCAACACAGGCACCAGCGCGGCCTGCCAGTCGTGGCAGTGCAGGATGTCGGCCGGCCAGACGTGTTTGGCCACTTCTACCGCCGCACGGCTGAATTCAGCGAAACGCTCGGCATTGTCGGGATAATCGACTCCCTGTATCCCGTAGAGCTGTTCGCGGTCGAAGTATTCCGGGTCGTCCACGAAGAAATAGCGCACACCGTTCACCACCGTGCCATCGGTGATGGCCGGAAAGCGCAGCATCGGCCCCAGGGGAATCGTCAGGCTGGGCACAAGAACCTTGTTGACCCGTGTTCCCCGGTAGCGTGGGAGCACCACGGCGACCTCATGGCCCAGCTCGACCAGCGCCTTCGGAAGCCCCTCGATGACGTCGGCCAGTCCGCCCGTCTTCGAAAACGGCAGGCCTTCCGGAGAAATGAACAGGATGCGCATCGCGTTTGTCCGAAGCGGAAACGATAAACGATGCGCTGCGGAACGTCAACGCGATCTCTGGCAGCATTTCGCATGCGGCCCTGCTAGACTCATGCGGGCATGCCACAGCGGCTCGGACAGCATTTCTTGCAGGAACCCTGGCGCCGCCGCATTTTCGAACAAATGGTTGTGCGCAGCGATCAGTTCTGGCTGGAAATCGGTGCCGGTCGGGGTGAAATGACACGCGAGTTAGCCGCGCGGGCCGGGCACGTGGTAGCCATCGAAGTGGATCCCCGGCTGGTCGAATCCCTGCGGGAATTGCAGCGGCAGGCGCAGAATCTGGAGATTGTTACCGGCGATGTGCTAGCGCTCGACTTGAGCTCACTGGCTGGAGCCGAACGCTTGCATGTCTATGGCAACATCCCCTACTACATCACCGGGCCGATCCTCCGGCACCTGTTCGCCCATATCCACGCTTTGGCCGATATCCACCTGGTGGTGCAATTGGAGGTGGCCGCACGGCTCACGGCGCGTCCAGGACGCCGCGACTATGGGTTCCTTTCCGTGCTGGCCCGATTCTACACAACGCCGGAATTTCTGCTCCGCATTCCGCCAGGAGCTTTCCGACCGGCTCCCCGGGTAGCCTCGGCACTGGTGCGATTGCAGCCGCCCGGAATGCGTGCGCAACTGGGCATTTCCAACGAAGCCGATTTCGTAGCGTTTCTCGCCCACTGCTTCGAACAAAAACGCAAGACGCTGCGGAACAATCTGCGGAGCGTTGTCGGCGCGCGGGCCGAAGCGCTGCTGGCTGCAGCCGGTCTTTCGTCCAACGTTCGTGCCGAACAGCTCACCCTGGAGCAATTTGCTGTACTGTTCCGCCTGCTGCAGCGTTGACGCTCAACGGGCGCGGAGCAGCGCGACCAGGCGGTCGGGATAATCCGTGATGATTCCGTCTACGCCCAGTGCAATCAGGGTGCGCATCGGTTCGGGTTCGTTCACGGTCCAAGGAACCACCATCAGCCCGGCGGCGTGTGCCTGCTGGACGAGCTCGCGGGAAACCAGAGCCCAGTGCGGCGCTACCTGGCGGGCTCCGACGCCCAGCGCGCGTTCCACCAGTCCCGCTGCCTGATGCTGCTCGAGCAGACCGGTCATCCACGACGGTTCCAGATCGTAGATCGCTTTCAAAATCTGCGCATCGAAGCAGAGCACGACCAGCCGATCGGCAACTGCAGAGCCGCGCAGTGCGCCAACCAGCGCGTGCTCGCTGCGCCAGATTCCACCTGGCTTGAGCTCCAAGTAGAGGCCAATGTCGTGCTCGAGCGAAAACGCCAGAATCTCCTCGAGCGTGGGAATCCGTTCGCCGGCGAACTCGGGAGCGAACCAGGAGCCAGCGTCCAGCGCACGCAGTTCCGCCAAGGTGTGCTTGTCGACGCGGCCGCGGCCACTGGTGGTGCGGTCCAGCGTCTCGTCGTGCATCGCGACCAGATGCGAATCGCGCGTCAGGCGCAGGTCTGTTTCGATGAACCGCGCTCCCAGTTCCACGGCACGACGGAATGCAGCCAGCGTATTTTCTGGAGCAGAACCGGAAGCACCACGATGCGCAATGACCCAAGGACGCAACACGCAAACATGCTAGCAGAAGCTGCACTTCTGAGCTGTTGCGCAACGGCACTGTGCCGCGATGGTGCAAACAGCGTGGACTCGGCACAACGTCGCACCCTCGTTCGCAGGCGCTGATTTCAGACGCTACGCAACTCCATGCCGGACAATCAGATAGCCGTTGCGCCCGGCACCCTCTTTGGCGCGCCTCATGCAGTAGATCAAAGGGATGAACCGCATCATCCATTTTGCCTCGGCCGAGCCAAAGGACGTCGAATCGCAACTCATCGAGCACATCGCTCAGCGCCACCGCCAAGTTGACTTGGACGCGTTCACATTGGACGAACTGTTCGATGAACTGGAATTCATCGTCTGGGAAGCCGACCTGGAAACCCTGCAGCCCGCATTCATCAGCCGGGGTGTAGAAAAACTGCTCGGCTATTCGCCGGAAGAGTTTCTGGTGAACGAACGGTTCTGGGAGCAAGTCGTCCACTCAGAAGACAAGGAAGCCATGCTCACGATAGCAGCAAGGGCCAGGGCAGAAGACACTCCGCTGGAACACGAGTTCCGCGCCATTGCACGCGACGGTCGCGTTGTCTGGTTACGCAACCGGCTGCGCCGCGTCGAAGCCGTCCGAGGACAGAGGCCTCGGCTCCGTGGTGTGGCCGTGGACATCACGGAACACAAACGCGTGGAAGACAAGCTCCGGCTTTCCGACGAAATCTTGCAACGGGTGCCTGCTCTGGTGCTGGTAGCCGACCGTGAGGGTCGCATCACCTACGTCAGCCCTTCGGCAAAAGAAATTCTCGGCTATCGTCCCGAGGAGCTGCTCGGCGAGGGTTGGTGGCTTCGCACCCGGACCAATCCAGAAGAACGCGAGCGGGAACGGAATGCAGTGGCTGGCTGTGCCCGTGGCGAACGACCCCTGTCGATCGAACCGTATGAACGCATCGTCTTTCATCGCAACGGCCAACCCCGGTGGATCCTGTGGCACGACACGCCCGGACCCAATCAGACCCTGATCGGAGTCGGCCACGACATCACAGCACGGAAACAGGCCGAACAGCAACTGAGGGAACGCACCGCTTATCTGCACGCGCTGATCGAGCACAGTCCGCTGGCCGTTGTCGTGCTGGACTCCGAGCAGCGCGTGCAGATGTGCAATCGTGCCTTTACCACCCTTTTCGGCTACCGACAGGCAGAAATCCTGGGCGGGCTGATCGATGAATTCCTTGCTCCCCCCGAATTGAAATCGGAAGCTGTTGCATTCAGCCGCCGAGCACTGACCGGCCAGCGGGTACATACCACCACGCGCCGCCGCCGCAAAGACGGCTCACTGGTAACTGTGGAAATCACCGGTGTACCGCTCATCATGGACAGAAAAATGGTCGGCGGCATCGGTATCTATCAGGACATCACCGAGCGGCTTCGCGCCGAAGAAGCCCTCCGCGAGACGCATCACCTGCTGGAAACCATCATCCAGACCTCCCCGCTCGCCATCATCGTGCTCGACAACACCGGGCGGGTGAAGCTCTGGAACCGCGCCGCAGAAAACATCTTCGGCTGGAGCGCCGCAGAGGTGCAGGATCGTCCGCTGCCCATCGTCCCAGAAGAGCACCGCGAGGAATTCTGCCGGCTCCTGGACGCCGAATTACAGGGACAATCGCAGACCGGGCTGCCCCTGCTCCGCCAGCGCAAGGATGGCTCACGAGTCACGGTGCGCTTGTGGAGCGCTCCCCTGTGCGACGCCGGCGGACAGCGCTTGGGCGTGATGGGCGTGCTCGAAGACATTACGGAAAAACGCGCGCTCGAAGAGCAGCTCCGCCAGGCACAGAAAATGGAAGCCGTGGGACGGCTGGCCGGCGGCGTGGCGCACGACTTCAACAACCTGCTCATGGTGATTTTCGGCTATGCTGAACTGCTTCTGGACCGGCTGCCCGCGGAAAGTCCCCTGCGGCGTCCTGCGGAAGAAATCCACAAAGCGGCCAACCACGCTGCCAACCTCACTCGGCAACTGCTTGCGTTCAGCCGCAAACAGGTGTTGCAGCCGCACGTGCTCGACTTGAACAGCGTCGTGCGTGACCTGCAGCAGCTATTGCGCCGACTCATCCCCGAAAACATCGAGCTGGTCATTCGCACTGCTGCAGAATTCGGCGCCGTGCTCGCCGACCCGGGACAACTGGAACAGGTCATCCTAAACCTGGTCATCAATGCGCGCGACGCCATGCCCGCCGGTGGTAAGCTGATTCTGGAAACGGCCAACGTTGTCCTCGACGCCAGCCACCCCCTCACCCATTCCGACTTGCCGCCCGGGGCCTATGTTCTGCTCGCCGTCTCCGACACCGGCTGCGGCATGGACCGCGAAACACTCATCCACATCTTCGAGCCTTTCTTCACCACAAAAGCAAAGTCCGGAGGCACCGGCCTGGGGCTGGCCACCGTCTACGGAGTGGTCAAACAGAGCGGCGGACACATTACCGTCTACAGCGAACCCGGCCTCGGTTCGACGTTCAAAATCTATCTCCCACAGGTGACGGCCCCGGAGCAAAGCGGCTGTGCAGGTCCACCCTCCGATGCGCTGCCCGCCGGCTCGGAAACGATTCTGCTGGTCGAAGACGAGCAGGACGTGCGAGAGTTGAGCGAAGAGTTTCTCCACCGCCAGGGCTACCGGGTATTGTCAGCCGACAGCGGCGAGCAGGCCCGGACCCTCGCAGCCGCGCACGACGGGCCCATCCATCTGCTCATCACCGATTTGATCATGCCCGGGATGAGCGGTTGCGAGCTCGCTGAACACCTGCAGGCGAATCGGCCGGAGATCAAAGTCATATTCACCTCCGGCTACGCCGACGAAGCTGCACTCCAGCATTGCCTCGGCAAATCCGGCGCCGCTTTTCTCCAGAAGCCCTTTCCCCTCCACGTGCTGGCTCGAAAGATCCGCGAAGTGCTCGAAGAGAATTCCGGCTGAGTCCGGCACCACCACGGGTCTCGCGAACCAGACCGCTTTCCGCTAAGGATGCTTCTCCGGAAGAGCCAGGCCCACGCACCTGAAGTGTGCGACTGGACTGGGCGCCACTCCACAAACCGGCTACAATGCCCACCACAGTTTCCAGGAGGTGAACTGATGCCCGACGTGCGCGGCACGACAACCGATGTGGGTCTGTTGCTGGTACGGTTCTCGGCCGGCCTGATGCTGGTCGGTTTCCACGGCTGGGAGAAACTGGTGGCCGCCTTCGGCTACGTGTTCCAAGGACAGGAGTGGCGCTTCGTCAACGGAGTGGCTAGCCTGGGTTTTCCGTTGCCGGGATTTTTCGCTGTCTGTGCGGCGCTGGCCGAATCGGTGGGCGCACTGCTGCTGGCGGCTGGACTGTTCACCCGCTATGTCGCCGCAATCGTGGCCTTCAATTTCGTCGTGGCCACCTACCGGCACTTGAGCACGGATATGCGCTTTGAACTGGCGGGCCTCTACCTAGTCGTGGCGCTGCTGTTCGTTTTCGCGCCCCCGGGACGTTTCTCGCTGGACAGCATGCTCCGGGGCCGGAAATAGCCAGCTGCACCGATGCGGCGCAAGAAAGGAGTCGCGACGATGTTCTTCGGGATTCGGCTGCAAGCCTCGATCTGTGCGATAGGGTTGACCTTGCTGTTCACCTTGCCGACGCTACGGGCAGCACAGTCGAGTGGATTGCGTCCAGAAACTGTCCGCGCCATCGAGTCCATCGTCGCTTCCGAACAACAAAGACAAAACATCCCGGGGATCTCTCTGGCCGTCGCCGTCCACGGTACCCTCCGCTACGCGCAGGGCTTCGGCCAAGCAGACCTGGAAAACAATGTGTCGGTAACTCCGGAGACCCGTTTCCGCACCGCTTCCATCGCCAAGCCAATGACTGCGGTTGCGGTGATGCAACTGGCCGAGCAGGGGCGTCTGGACTTAGACGCAGAAATCCAAAAATACTGTCCTGCATATCCGAAAAAGCCCTGGCCCGTGACAGTGCGCCATCTGCTCGCCCATCTGAGCGGTGTACGGCACTATCAACGTCCCGGCGAAGCCAGCGGCACCGAACATTTTTTCACGCTACAAGACGCGCTGCGTCTGTTCGCAGATGACCCACTGCTGCACGAACCTGGCACCCGCTACACCTACACGACCTATGGTTACGTCTTGCTCGGCTGTGCCATCGAAGGCGCCTCGGGAGAAAACTACGAGGAGTACATGCGACGCCATGTCTGGGAACCCGCCGGCATGACGCACACCCGCAGCGACGACCACTTCGAACTGATCCCCAACCGTGCCCGCGGATACGCCAGGCTCGACGAAGCCACTTACAACCGCCTGCCACCTCATCAAAAAGCACGGACACAGCTCGGCCAGCTCATCAATGCCTCCTTGCACGACACCAGCATGAAAGTGCCTGGTGGCGGTCTGCTGTCCACCGCGTCTGACCTGGTGCGCTTCGGCCTGGCCGTTTTGGAAGGCAGGCTGGTTCAACTGCAAACGCGCGACGCAATGTGGACGCGCCAGAAAACGAGCGATGGCAACGGCACCGGTTACGGACTCGGCTGGGCCGTCGGTACATTGCCTCCGAACGGTTCGCCAATTGTCTCGCATAGCGGCGGCCAGGCCGGTGCGGCGGCGCTGCTCGTCATCGTTCCGGAACAAAAAACCGTGATCGCAATCATGACCAATCTTCAAGGAGCCAACACCTCAGCAATTGTCAACAGGGTTTTGCTCGCCTTGGAACGGGAAGCGAGCAATGATCCCCAAACTGCAGGGTCGACGAAATATCCACACAGAGTGGCGAACATACAGCAAGAAGTCCTTCATAAATAATTAAGTTTTGGTCTCAGCCTGATCCTTTACCGATACCGAAGGCACCTAGGCTCCTAAGAAAGAAATGCCGTTCCAAAGTGAAAATCTCTTGTTTTTTCAGGAGATTCCTGTATAATGGCAAATAAATGAAAAATAATGATTTATTTGAAGCTCAGCGGGCTGGATGGAGTAACCACATACGCGATTGACCAAGTTTGCAGTTTGGTGGATTTATTCTCTCCAGTAGTTTAAGTGATTTATTTTGAAAGAATTATAAAAATGTTTGGACGCCAAGCCAAAAAACAGAGGGGGCTTGCAGTATTGCAAATGGGAAATTTTTTCCTCAAGTGCATCCCAAAACCATCAAAATAACTTTTAACCGACTGAAAATAAATTGCTTGCATTGATCGCCTCGATTTGAACTAGTTGGCCAGCCAATTGCTTAGAGTTGTAGCATATTTTGCTGAACCCATCGCCTCGGATCTGAGATGAGTCGAATTCCGGGTCGCGAAAAACCCGAGCAAGCTTTTGAAGCAAAATCCACTGGAAAGTTTCAAGGTGCAGCGAATGAACACAACGGAATTCATTACGCAGAAGAGTTTCGCGACAACGTTGCCGCCACAACACGACTCGCGCATGAACACAGCGCCGGCTGGGTTCGATCCGAATGAAGAATTTCCTGCCGACTTCCTAGAATTCCTGTCTGAGCTGCATCGTGAGTTCACACCTCGTCAACGCGAGTTGCTGGCACGGCGCGCGGCCGTGCTGCGTGCCGCGCACCAAGGCAGGCTACCGGACCACCTGCCGCCTTCGGAGGCGACGACTTCGAGCTGGCGCATCAAGTTGCCGGAGTGGTGCCACGACCAGCGCAATCAGATGACCGGGCCGGCCGATGACGCCGAACTGGTAGTCAAGATGCTGAACTCAGGCGCACCGGGTGTGATGCTCGACCTGGAAGACTCGATGGCCAATTTCTGGCCGAATCTGATGCAAGGCATCCGCAACATTCTGGCCGCGCTTCGCGGTGAGCTGACCTACTTCGACAAAAAGCGCAACCGGACGGTCGGCATCCAGCCCAGCAAAACAACCATCTGGTTGCGACCCCGAGGACTGCATCTGCACCAGGCGGGTGTGCTCAACAGCGAAATTCTGCCTGCTCCGCTTTTCGACGTCGCGCTGATTGCCTACCAGGTGAGGCCTGAAGAGTTGAAACACCCGCTGGCGTTCTACATCCCGAAATCCGAATCCGCCGAGGAGGCGCTCTGGTGGCGCGATCTTTTCCAGGCGATAGCTGAGCGACGCGGCTGGCCGCGCGACTTCATCAAGTGCATGGCGCTGGTGGAGGCGCATCCGCTGGCCTATCAGATGGAGGAATTCGCCTATCACCTGCGCGAACACCTGCTCGGGCTGAACCTGGGCCGGTGGGACTACATGGCCAGCTTGATCCATTTCCACCTGCCCGATCCGCGATGGGTTCTGCCGGATCGGAATACCATCCCGCACGATGTGCCGTTCTTTCAGCGGCTGCGCGAACTGCTGCCAGAGATTTGTCATCGGCGTGGCATGCTGGCCGTTGGCGGCATGACGGCACTCTATCCGAACCGCGAAAATCCGGAGTTGAATGCTCGCGCTCTGGCGGTGCTCGAAAAAGACAAGAAGAACGAAGCCGACGCACGCTTTGACGGAGCTTGGACGGGTCACCCAGACCAAAATGAAATCGCGGTACGGCAATTCCCGTATCCCAATCAGTTGCACAACCTGCGCATGAATTTTGTGCGCTATCCCGACCTGCGGCCGGTGCCCGACGGGGTGGGCCGACGCACGCTGGCGGGGACGCGCGCTGCGGTGCGCACAGCGATTCGCTACCGTTTCGGCGTGCTCAGTGGCCGCGGTGCCAGCCTGCTAGATGGCTACATGGAGGATCTGGCCACAGACCGCATCTACCGGCTGATGATTGCGCAGCGCGTGCGACACGGCGACACGGTGGAGATTGTTGGCGACCACGGCCAACCGATTCGGCACACCCCGGAGCTGGTGACGCAACTCTTTGACGAAGAACTGGAACGCATCCTACACGAACTGCCTGCGGAGACGCCCGAGTCGGTGCGAGACCGCTACCGCGAAGCACGGCAACTCAGCGAGCAGATGATCGTGCGTGGTGAATTTACTCCCGTGTGAACGGGAACGAGGAGAGTGCGAATGAACCTGTTCCATTCGATCGAACAGTTGGAACACGACTGGAAGCAGAATCCGCGTTGGCACGGGATTGTGCGGCCCTATCGGCCGGAGGATGTGGCCCGGCTGCGCGGCACGGTTCGCATCGAACACACGCTGGCCCGGCTGGGTACCGAGCGGCTCTGGAACCTACTCCACAACGGGCCATTCGTGACCGCGCTGGGCGCGTTGACCGGCAACCAGGCCGTGCAGATGGTGCAAGCCGGTTTGCAGGCCATCTATGTGAGTGGCTGGCAGGTGGCCGCCGATGCCAATGCGGCAGGACAGATGTATCCGGATCAAAGCCTCTATCCAGTGGACAGCGTGCCGAGCCTGGTCCGGCGGATCAACCGCGCGCTGGAACGCAGCGACCAGATCGACCATGCCGAAGGACGCCACGACATCTACTGGTACGCGCCGCTGGTGGCCGACGCTGAAGCTGGTTTCGGCGGAAACTTGAACGCCTTCGAACTGATGAAAGCGATGATCGAAGCCGGGGCGGCCGGAGTCCATTTCGAGGACCAGCTTTCTTCGGCGAAGAAGTGCGGTCACATGGGCGGCAAAGTGGTGGTGCCGACCTGCGAGTTCATCGAAAAACTCGTAGCCGCACGGCTGGCGGCCGATGTGCTCGACGTGCCCACCCTGCTCATCGCGCGTACCGACGCCAACTCGGCGCGGCTGATCACCAGCGATGTGGACGAACGCGACCGGCCCTTCCTGGGTACGAACCGCACCCCGGAGGGCTTCTATGAGTTTCGCGGTGGACTCGAAGCGGCAATCGCCCGCGGGCTCGCGTATGCGCCGTATGCCGATCTGATCTGGTGTGAAACGTCCACGCCGGACCTCGAAGAGGCACGCCGCTTCGCCGAAGCCATCCACGCCCATTACCCGGGCAAGCTGCTGGCGTACAACTGCTCGCCGTCCTTCAACTGGAGGAAACATCTGGACGAAGCCACCCTGGCCTGCTTCCAGCAGGAGCTGGGCAAGATGGGCTACAAATTCCAGTTCGTCACGCTGGCTGGCTTCCACACGCTGAATCTGAGCATGTTCGAGCTGGCCCGCGCCTATGCGGCCTCTGGCATGGCTGCCTACGCAGCACTGCAGCAGCGCGAATTCCAGATGGCGGAAGAAGCCGGCTACCGTGCCATCACCCATCAGCGGTTTGTCGGCACGGGCTACTTCGACGACGTGGCGCAGGTGGTCAGCCAGGGACGTGCCTCGACGACGGCGCTGGCCGGTTCCACCGAGGAGGAACAGTTCGCCAAATCCAACGGCAAGAGCCGCGCAGCACGCGCCCGGCGCGGCGCAGTGCGCTCGGCGGCACAGAGTGCCTCGGCCCCGGCCAGCCCGCAGTCGTAATCCCGGGTTCGCCGTGCCGGTTGCAGTTTTCGGAACGCACCATCCGGCACGCAGATGGCGCGTTTGCTTTGAACGCCCGCGATCAGGGAAGCGGCGTAGAGGCTGCTACAGGCGCCGCGCGATCCGGCTGGCCCTGTGCAGCTTGAAACAGAATGGTCTGGCTGGCCAGGAACCACAGCTTCACCAAAATCCTTGCCAGCACAAAGGCCTGACCGAGGACAAAGGCCACCAGCACAGTGGTCCAGTTGGACTGGCCACTGCCGGGCGCGATGGCTCCGTAGGAAAACAGCACCATAGCAGCGGCAATTGACAGCAGCAGATACAGACCGCAGGTCGGTCCAGGGTGTCGGGCGATGAAGCCCAGCCCGCGCAGCAGCGCTAACACGGCACTGCGCCGCCGTTCGACCACCACGGCAATCTTGGCATAGTCGAATGCCATACTCACCATAGCCAGCAGCAGTCCGGTGAGCAGGTACACCAGAGCCGTCCAGAGGATGATCGTGCGCTCGACAGTGACATCGCGCGTGGCCTGTTCGACAAAATCGTGCAGCGGATTGGCCACGAATCGGAAAATGGCCAGATAGAACAGTACCGAAAGGATCAGCAGACGGAACATGCGCCAGAAAAACTCGCCGCTGTGGCCGAACAGCCGCGCACGGGAATGGGGTTCTCCGGGATGGGCGAAGCGATCCAGGATGCCGCCCACCAGGAACGTCCAGAAGATCAAATAGAGTCCGCCGACCGCCAGAAGAGTACGATGGGCGGCCAGCAGCTTTCCATCCAGGAATCGCTCCAGATTTTGCACTACGGCCATATGGCCGATCACTTCCGGGCCGAACGTTGCGGCCACACCGGAGGCTTGTTCGGCGAATTCTCCGTACCAGTCCAGATCGAAGCCGGTGCGCAGGTTCTGCTCGACCAGGCTGCCCCCGACGTGCGTGGCGATTTGCCCGCGGACAACCGTTGCCAACGGCAGCGCCACAGCCAAACTGGCCAGGTAGACCCAGCCGAGCAGAGAAGGCGTCTTCAGCACGCGGCCCAGGCCGAACAGGAACGAACGCAACACACTCATCGGCGGCTTCTCCTCTCCTTTGTTCTTCAGAACAGGAAAGTCAGCGTGTGCAGAAAATCCTGCAACCAGATCATCCATTTCGCGGCCCATTTGGTGGCTACAAAGCGGGGACGGGGCTGCAGGCGGCGGCTGTTGTTCGTGTAATGAACGTCGAGGACGATTTTCCGTTCCGGATCGACCACGGCGTATTCCAGCCGCGCTGGGCGGGTGAAGGTGTACAGCTTCCACAGGGCACGCCCGTCCCAGGTCTCTCGAATGCGTTCGCCATCTTCGAACACGAACAAGACCTCGACGGGTAGGATGCCATCCTGCAAGCGCCGAACAACGACGCGCGTTTCGTAAGGCCCCTCCTCCTGAGCAGATTCATCACTTGCAAGGGTCAGAGTGCCGTTGCGCTCCACGTAGCCCAGCGTGCGCACCGGCTCGCTTTCGACGGATTCCACGGCATAGTCGAACACCGCCGCACGGTAAAACACCTGGTCAAAAAACCAGGAAAGATCCTGACCGGCCACTTCGCTGGCGGTCCGGAAGAAATCTTCGGGCTTCGGGTGACGGAAGCGATAGCGTTCAAAAAACGTGGCCAGGATGCGCTGGAGCGTCTCCCAGCCGAGCATCCGTTCCAAGGTGGTCAGCCAGAGAGCGGTTTTGCTGTAGGTGATGGCGCTGGCGGTTTCTGGATGATAGCGAAAGGTGGGCGTGGCCGGTGCATCGCTGCGCGCGGCGGCTCGATAACGATCCAGTCCCATGCCATGCAGGCGGCTCCGCCGCACATCTCGCAGCCAAACGGGAACGAACTCGCGGAAGAACCGCCGAACGAAAAACCACTGTCCGTAGGCGACTTCGGCGACGCGCTCTTCGGAGAAGGTGTTCAGCCCTTCGTCAATCCACGCGTGTTCGAACTCGTTGTTGCCCACCAGGCCGTACCAGAACTGGTGTCCGGCTTCGTGAATCGTCACGCCCTCAGGTTGACCGCCGCCAAAGGGCGCCCAGTACCGCGTGCCGCAGGTGAACAGCGTGGGATACTCCATGCCGCCGGAACCACTCTCATAGGCAGGATCGATCACCGTCACATGGCCGTAGGGATAAGGACCGAACCAGAGTCCGTAGTGTTCAAGAGCCGCTTCGACGGCGCGGAAGTGCCGCTCGATCTGGCCAGCGTGCTCCGGCTGATAGAGCAGGCGAATGTCCACAGCGGGCAGGCCGCTGCGTTCGAAGCGTCGCCGCGCTTCGCGGAAGTCCGGGCTGGTGGTCCAAGCGAAATCGTGCACATCGGCTTGCTGAAAGCGATGGGTGGCGGTGCCGTCTGGATTTTCTGTGACACCCAGCTCCACGCCCGTGGCGCCCACCAGCCAGCCCTGCGGCACGGTGACCTGCACGTCATAAACGCCGTAGTCGGCATAGAACTCCGTTGCCGCGTGGAACTGGTGATTGTTCCATGTGCCCTCGGGTTCGAGGACACCTAGCTTCGGGAACCAGTGGGCGAGGAAGAAGTAGTTGCCGCGAAAGCCGGTGCGGGCAAACGTCCGCGGGATTTTCGCTTTCCAGATCAGTTCGACACGGATCGTTTCCCCTGGGCCGACTGGCCGTGGGAGCAGCGCCACCAGCACAGTGCGATCTTCGGGGTTGGCGTCGTCGGGTGACTCGTAGCGCAGTTGCTGGGTCAGTTCGGCCGCACCGAACGGTCCGCCGGGCAGCACGCGCACCGCCTCGACCTGCACATAGCCCCAATCTCCAGGACGGCGTTGTTGCAGCGAACCTCCACGCGGTTCAGTGCGGAGTGCGTCTTCGCGCAGCCAGGTACTGCGGGAGTTGCGCCAGGCGTTCCAGTACAGATGGAACCATAGTTCGGAGGTCGAAAAGCGCGTGGTATTTCGCCACTCCAGCACTTCCCTGCCTTCGAGCGTTTTTGCCTCGGGATGCAGCCGTACTTGGATCGTGTAGTTCGCGTTGCGCGAGCTGACCTCGACGGCCTGCTGACCTGCTGCGGGAAGAACAGCCGCCAGCCAGAGAACCCCCACCGCAAGGAACACAGTGCCACGGGTGACCATACCCTCCCTCCGGCAAAACCCAGACTGCAAAGTGCGCCCATTATAGTCATCGCCGCGGCGGCGACAAGCAGTACTGCGGCAGGCGATAGAAACGCGCAGCTTCGCGCATCAGCCGGTGCGCAGCGGGATAGCCCAGCGACGAGCCATCGCCTGCTGCCTAATAAGCCACTTTATCCGGCTTCTGCTGCCACAGTCGAAAGGCTTCCAGAGCCGGCTCGCGCATGATTTGCTGCATGGGGATGCGCCGGCGAACGGGCGGCTGTTGCAGCTCACGCAAGATGTCGACATCGTCGAAGCCGGCCCGTGCAGCATCTTCTGCGGTACCGGCATAAAACACGCGCGCCGGCCGCGCCCAGTAGATCGCTCCCAGGCACATCGGACACGGTTCGCAGGAGGTATAGAGGTCACAGCCGGTCAACTGGAAATGTCCGAGCACACGACAGGCTTCGCGGATGGCCACGATTTCGGCGTGTGCAGTGGGATCGTTCGCGCTGGTGACGCGGTTCGAACCTTCGGCGACGATCTGGCCGTTTTTGACCACGACACAGCCAAACGGCCCGCCCAATCCCTTGCGCACATTTTCGATTGCCAGGGCAATGGCGCGCGCCATGAATCGGTTGTGTTCGGCAGGATTCATTGCGTGTTTTCGTCGGGCAGCGTAGCGTCCGTCTGCCATTGTAACGTAACGCAGCCACGCCCGCAGCGCCGTGCGGTGTTGGGAACGCAAACTCCAACCTGGGCAGCATGCAGCACGACACCTCGTGCTGCGGTTCGGGGTCAGAAGAGCGAGCGTACTTGACTTTCGCTTTTTCTTCGCCTATGATGTGTGCCGGTAGAGGAACGGGACCGGGGCCGACTCGCCCCATTGTCCATAGGACTCTCCCGGGCAGTCGGCTCCGGAATTCACCTGGCTCGGCCCGGTCCCCCGCCCTACTCCTCAGGTCGCGAGCGCGCAGCGAAGACTTCCCTGGAGAAAAACTCACTGCCCGGCTTCGACGACTTCCGCTTCTGCGAGGGCTGCGCCGGACTGACCATTGACGCAAAGATGCAGAAGTTCCGAAAGCGACCTCGGCCGGGTGCTGCAATGTGCCTGTTTCCCTGCCTGCGGGTGCTGAGCCAGAGATGAATCTCAACTGCTCTGCGGCGCGGTGAGGCCGAGTCGAGCCGCCGCCAACTGGAGGATGCGTGGGTGGGTACAGACCTCGAAGTATTCCAGGGTGCCCGGTTCAGCAATCTGACCGGTTGGGCTCAGGCAGCGCACAACGCCCTTGCGCACAACCACAACCTGGAACGTTTCGCCGACTGGCACCTGTCCGGCGTAGAGGGGGACACGCTCTTCTCCCCAGGGCATCGGCACATTCAGCGAGAACGAAGTCAGTGCGACTTCTTCGCTGAGCTTTTCGAATCCTTCTCGATTCAGTTCGATGCCGTTGACGTTCCAACGAATCAAGAACTCTTCGGCTTCCTCGCCTTCGACGTGCACCTTCATGGTCTGAAAGTGGAACAGTTGAAACGGCGAAGGGTTCCGCACCAGGATGCGTCGCGCGACCTTGGAAGAGCTCGAAAGCCGGTCCGATCGATTCAGGGCTTGCGAGATCATGATGCGCGAATCGCCTTCCATCCAGATGGTCGGTGCCGAATTCTGAAAGGCGATGCCCAGGCCCAAGGTGAGCGGCGGCAACCCGGACGCTTCTGCGCGACGATTGTTCGCCTGCACGACCTCCAAAATATGGCGAGAGAGCAGACACGCTTTGGCTACCGCGCGCTGCTGGGCGCGGTTCGTTTCTGTTTCGTAGATGGCCAGGATGATGGCATCGCCTTCGATGAACACTTTCGTGGCCGAATAGCGATCGAGCAAGCGCCGCACCGGTTCGTAGAGGTGCAGGCTGAAGTGGGAAGCCGGATTCAGGCCGCGCGCAAGCAGCTCCTGGGTGATGCGGGTGGATTCCCGCACGTCCACCTTGATCACCACATGAGAGGTGGTGCGGTCTTCGGTGGGGCGGTCTTCATCGGGAAGAAGAAATTCATATAGCGTATGATTCAGTCGAGAGAGTTCCCGGGTGCGTTCGTCAGCGACGAGGTGCACGCTTTCCATCAGGGTCACGAGCCGGTGGTAGTTACGCAGGTCGCGTCGGAGTCGCATCAGATCTTCGGCAAAACGAATGACTGTGGCGCGCAACTGTTCGGGCGGATAGCGACGCAGGCCACGTGCCGTTTCTTCGATGCGAGCCAGCGAGAACTGTCGGGCCGGAAACTGATGCAGGAGTTCGCTGACCCGTTTCAGCTCTTCGCGATCCACCAGCGCCCTTTTCAATTGCTGGAGGTGCACCGGCGGACAGTAGTCGTGGTGGATCTCGCGCAACTCGTAGCTGGCCAGAACATGCATCAGGAGATTGCCTTCTTCGAGTCGGCGAAGCCAGGCATCACGGAGCCGTGCGCGGAGTGCGGCGTCCGCGCCGTTCCGCTCGGCCCAGTCCGGGTCGAACAGCCGGTGGGCATTTTCGGGCTCGCAGAGATATTCGCCGAGCTGGCTCTCGCAAGCCTCTTCCAGGAAATCGGCCTCCTGCTGGGCGGCGCGAAGCTGGGCTTCCAGCGCCTGCAGACGCTGGGCGAGCGCCTGCTGCTGCCGTTCGATCTGGATGAGCTGAGCTTGGGCAGGGCGGCTCCCCCGGCTGACCAGACGCGCCACAAACCCATCGCCGCGCCCTTTCTGGCGCAGGGCTTCCTGACGTTCGGCGTCGAGCCGTGCGGCTTCCGCCTGCAACGCGCGCGCTTCGGCGGAAAGTGCGGCTCGGCGAGCGCGCGCCTGCTCGAGGGGATCGTTTTCAGCGCCGTTATGGAGCAGTTCCCGCAGAAGGCCCTTCAACAGGGCATCGAAGCGTTCGAAGCGATCCTCGTCCTTCAGGTAGTTACCTAGCAGGACGTACTGTTCCAGGTAGAGATAGTCGTCGCGGCCGCCTTCGACAAAAACTAGTGGGCAGCGCAGCATCTCATACAGCTCTTCGAAATCTTCACCGAACAGGGCGCGGCGGGACTGGCGCAGAATGGCTTCGTCCACTTCCACGAGCAACTGGCGCAGGGTCTGGCCGATCTTGCGGTAAATGTTGCGGCGGTTCGCCTGCGTCTCAGCCAAATAGACTTTTTTCCGGTGTGCCTGTTCGGTGCGCTCGAAGAAAGTGCCGCGGGCACGCAGATATTCCTTGCATTCGAGCATCAAGTGCGAGAACTGGCTGCTGATTTCCTGCGTGAACAGTTTCAGGATGGCCACCCGCGCCAGCAGATCGAGTTCGATGTTTTTTTCATATTTGGCCTGAGTGAGCGAGGCCCGCAGCAGTTCAATCAGCAGTTTTTTGAATGCACCAGTTTCCAGGGGGCGATTCGATTTCAGCTCGCCGAAAAACCGGGCCACCTTCGTTGTCTGACGCACCAGGTCGAGAATGTAGCGTCGGGTGGCCTCGACGAAGCGCGGACTCAAGAACACATCGTAGTGAACATTGTCGGTGCCACGGACCAGCTGGGTGAACTGGATGTCGGCTCGATAAGGGACCAAAGCCAGACCGGCGGGCAGGTCCGGGATCGAGACACTTCGGCGCTCCAGAACCGCTTTGTCTTCAAGAGCCACACTCCCATTGAACCGTTGTTTCCCGTGCGGCTCAAGCACCTGGCACCTAACCGTCAATAAAATGTTTGCGCCAAAAGCGAATACTGAGTGGACAGCTGTCGCTCAACCGACGATGTCTTCCCCACCATCCACGCCGATCACGTTGCCGGTCATCCAGTAGGTATTCGGGTGGCAAAGCACGGCGATGGCGGCGGCGACGTCGGCTGGCGTGGTGAGCCGGCCGTGTGGATTGCGCTGTTGGGCCTGCAGGATGAGCTGTTCGTGGACAGGAATTTTGCGCAGTGCGGGGGTATCGGTCACGCCGGCGCGGATAGCATTGGCGGTGATGCCGAGTGGAGCGAGTTCCAGCGCGAGCTGGCGGATGTGGGATTCCAGTGCCGCTTTCGCAGCGCTGACGGCCCCGTAGGTGGCAAAGACGCGCGTGCCCCCGGAGCTGGTCATCGCGAAGACGCGGCCACCAGAAGTCATCAGCCGACGACGCACCAAGTCCTGCACCCAGTAGACCAGGCTGTGGGCCATCACATCGAGCGTCATTTCCATCTGCGGCTTGGTGAGCTGCTCTTCGGCAGATTCCGCCAAGTAGGGCTTCAGGGTACCAAAGGCCAGCGAATGCAGCAGCACGCGCACCGTGCCCGGAGCTTTTGCAAACTGCGCCGCAATCTGATCGAGAACTTCCCGGCGCTTTCCCTCGTCGGCAGCATTCACATTGAAAAAGATCGCTTCACGTCCATGGGAACGGATGCGGGCGATGACCTCTTCGACATGAGGCAGCGTGGCGCGGCGGTCCAAATGCACACCGAAGATATGCATTCCGTTGCGTGCGAGCTCGATAGCGGTGGCTTCGCCAAAACCACTGGAAGCCCCCAGGATCAAAGCCCACTCGGCAGGATGGGTTGCTGTCATCGTTGCTTCTCCTGTTCGAACGTTTCGGGGCGGGGCTCGAGGCGCAGTACACCGGCCCGGTCGCAAATGGAAAGCCGCCGACGGTCGTCTGCAGCCGGCACTTCGAGCCGGATTTCGATCACCGGCCAGTCGGTGCGCAGAGTCAATTTTTCAGCCCACTCGACCAGAATCACGGCCGGCTCGGCGAGCAGGTCGTCCAGCCCGATGCTTTCCAGCTCCGCTGGACCGCTGATGCGGTAGAGGTCCACATGATAGACGCGAGTGTGATTGCGGAAGGCATGCACCAGCGTGAAGGTGGGGCTGGTGACATCTTCCAGCCGCGCCACCCCCAGACCGCAGATGATTCCTTTCGCCAGCGTGGTCTTTCCGGCTCCCAACTCGCCGAAAAGCAGCACGAGCACCGGCGGTCGCAGTTGCGCAGCCAGTTCTGCGCCGAAGGCAATCGTTTCTTCGGCGGAACGGGTTTCCCGTTCAAACTCGAGCGGCACGCATTTCCTCCTGCAGGCGGGAAAACGCCGCGGGCAGAGCTTCGACAAGATCCGAAGACAGCAGCGAAATCTCTCCGGTGCGTGCGGCGGCCAGGTCGCCGGCCAGCCCATGCAGATAGACTCCCAGCGCGAGCACTCGCGCCCAGTCGGCTGTGCGGAACTGAGCCGTCAGGGCGGCCAGCACACCGGTCAACACATCTCCCGTGCCGCCGGTGGCCATGCCGGGGTTGCCGGTGGAATTGAAAAAAGCGCGACCATCGGGCGCGGCGACGATGGTGCGATACCCCTTCAGCACTACATAAGCATTCCAGCGCGCGGCCACCTGCTGCGCCAGCTCGAGCCGGCGATGCTGCACTTCGCGCGTGGTGCAACCGAGCAGGCGCGCCATTTCCCCGGGATGGGGCGTCAGGGCCAAGGGCGCGCGCCGCTGGCGCAGCTCTTCGGCACGACCGACAAACGCATTCAGTCCATCGGCGTCCAGAAGCAGCGGCAACGTGCATTCTGCGGTCACCGTGCGGATGAACTGCTGCGTTTCCAGATGAGTGCCGAGGCCCGGGCCCAGCGCAACGACGGTTTTCGTCTCCAGCAGTTGCTGCAACCGCCCGTAGTCAACATTGCTGGCGGCAATGGTATCGGCATCGGTGGCGGCCAGCGGTTCGGTCATCAGCTCGGCCAAGCCGGCCGCGACAATCGGCTGCACCGGAGCCGGCGTTGCTACGGTCACCAAGCCCGCGCCAGCACGCAGTGCACCCCGAGCTGCCAGAATGGCAGCGCCAGTTTTGCCGCGCGAGCCGGCAAAAATCAAAACATGGCCGTAGTCGCCCTTATGCGAGTCCCGGCGGCGGTGGAGGGGCAGGCCACAGAATTCACCGGGTTCGAGGTAATGGAGGTTGAGCGCAGGATCGTGGTCGAGCAGCTCGCGCGGCGTGCCAATTGGGACGACGATCAGTTTGCCGACGTACTCCGTGCCCGGCCAGAGCAACTGGCCGAGCTTGGGCGCGGTGAACGTAACCGTGTAGTCGGCTTCGATAGCTACGATTTCGCCGGCAGGACCATCGGCGGGCAGGCCCGAAGGAATGTCAATGGCCAGGACCGTGTATCGCCCCCGACCGCGATTGACGTCTTCGATGACGGTGCGCAGCAAACCTTCGACGGGCCCGGCCAGGCCGGTACCCAGCAGAGCGTCGATGACCAGCTCGGATTCACTCAGTTCGGCGCGCGCCCGCTCCCACTCCGCGGCACTGCGGATGACGCGGAGCTCGCCGCCACGATCGCGCCAGCGACGCAGCATGATGGCCGCATCGCCCTGCACGCTGTCCGGGTCGGCAAACAACAGCACTCGCACACGACCGCCTCGTTCAGCAAGCAGGCGAGCAGCCACAAAGCCATCGCCGCCGTTGTTTCCCTTGCCGCATAACACGGTGATGCGCTGCCCGGCCAGTTGGGGAAATGTGGCAGTGGCAAACTCGGCCACACCGCGGCCAGCATTTTCCATCAGCGTCAGACTGGGCACACCGAACTGTTCCGTAGTGCGGCGGTCCGCTTCGCGCATCTGGGCTGCGGTGAGGACCTTCATGGCTCCAGCGTAACAGTGCGGGCGGAGTTCATAAAGTGCGTGCGGTGCTGCCCTCCAGCGCCGTCACAACATCCAACCGCCGCTGACGGTGAGCACCTGGCCGGTGATGTAATCGGCTTCGTCCGAGGCAAAGAAACGCACAGCAGCGGCCACGTCTTCGACCGTCGGCGGCCGTCCGACCGGGAAACGGGCATCCCGGATGCGGCGGGCTTCGACCAGGGTTAGTTCATCTTCGTCGATATTCGGCGGATTCACGACGTTGACGGTGATGCCGTTTTTGGCTTCTTCCAGCGCCAACGAACGCGTGAACGCCACCAGGGCGGCTTTGGCTGCGGCATAGGCGGAGATCTTGGCCTGTCCGAAAGCGCGCTCGGCACCGACCGCACCCAGGTTGATGATGCGTCCCCAGCGCTGCTGGCGCATGGTGGAGAGCGCCGCTTTGCTGGTGTACATGGCACTATGCAGGTTCGAGGCCACAATTTCCTGCCATTCCGCAGGCGTGGATTCCGCGACCGAACGCCAGCGGAACATGCCTACGTTGTTCACCAGCACATCGAGTCGGCCAAAGCGCTCGATCACCCGCTCGACCAGCCAGCGTGCCCGCTCCGGATCGGTGAGATCGGCTTCCACGGCGAAGCATTCAGCACCGGCAGCTTGCAGTTCGCGCAGTGTGTTCTGGGCTGCCACTTTGTTGGATCGGTAGCCCACAACCACCCGGGCGCGGCTCCGCGCAAAGGATAGGGCAATACCCTTGCCGATGCCGCGCGTGCCTCCTGTGACGAGCACGACTCGACCTTGCAGTATCAACGGCTCCCCCAGTGTCTCAAAGCGGGTCAGTATACCGGAACTTCGCCCCGGACGCGTCTACTTCGCGGCGGGCAACGATGATGGTCATATCGTCGGCGCGCGTAGGTGCTCCGGACCACTCTTCTACGGCTGCCATCAGCGCTTCGGCCAACGCATCGGGCGACAGGTGCTGCTGTCGGAGCACCTCGGCCTGCACGCGCTGCACGCCGAACTCTTCCCCATACACATTTTCCGGCTCGACCAGGCCATCACTGTAGGCCACCAGAACGCTGTCCGGTTCCAAGGTGAGCACACCCTGCTCGAACGTGCAGTGCTCGAACAATCCAACCACCATGCCGCCTGTTTCGAGACGATGGACGCGGTTGCCACAGACGTAGAGCGGAGGCAGGTGGCCGGCGTTCGTGTAGTGCAGCGTAGCCGAGGTGGCATCGTAGATGGCAAAGAACAGCGTGGCGTAACGATCCTCAGACGTATTCCGGAACAGGTGCAGGTTCAGCCGCGCGACCAGTTCCGCGGTGCTGCAGCGTTCGGCGCCTTCGATCAGCAACTGGCTGCGCAACGCCGCCTGCAGACTGGCCATCAGCAGTGCAGCAGAAATTCCTTTGCCGCTGATGTCGGCCAGGGCGATGGCCAGATGGTTTGGCGTCAAAGGAACAAAATCGTAGTAGTCACCGCTGACCATGCGCGCAGCCCGACAGATGGCCGATAGCTGCAGCCCCGGTATCTTCGGAACCGTTCGAGGAAACAGCTCTGCCTGAACTTCGCGGGCGATGGTCAACTCGTTTTCCAGCCGCTGGCGCTGGCGCTGCTCTTCGATCAGGGAAGCGATCGAGCCGGTCATTTCGTTGAACGATTCAGCCAGCACGCCCAGCTGGTCGCGTTCGTGGGGCAGCACGCGATGTGAGAAATCGCCGCGACGAACGTGCTGGGTGGCTTCGTAGAGCTGTTCCACGGTGCGGGTCACAGAACGGGTGAGCCGGATACCGCTGCGCAGTGCCAGCAGCTCGATCAACAGGAACAGCGCGCCAGCCACCAGCAACAGGCCGTAGGCCACGCCACCAAAAGCGCCCAACGAACTAAACAGCCGCTGGTTCAGTTGCGAGGGGCGCGTGCGGAAGGAAACGAACAACGGCACGGTCGGTGCATCCTCGGTAGCCGGGTTGGTCGTGAAGGCGTCCAGTGTGGTGACTCCGTTGATTTCGTAGTCGAGCCAGTGCTGCGGCGCGGGTACACGTCGTGCGCGGGTGGAGATCTGGCCGAGTGTGACAAACTGGCGTCCGTTCAGGGTAATGGGCGGCTCGCGAAGATCGCCTGAGGGAGCGGGCCGCAGAATCGCCAGACTGATCGGCCCGAGCTCAGGTGCCAGCCGTTCCAGTAGTTCTGTGGTGAGCGGTGCGCTGACGGCGACCACCAGCACGCCGCCGGGCCCCGGGCGCGCCACCACGGCTTCCAGGCGCACCGCGTCTTCCTCCTGCACAATTCCGACAAAGCGACGTGCCTCCGCGCCACCGAACCGATGGATCAGGTCTTCGGCAGGATTCAGTCGCACCTGCAGATCGGGTAACTCTCCACGGGCAATTTCCAGCAGCGCGGCAATGCCTGGCGAAGCCACCAGCTCGCGGGCGTCGGCTGCGCTGGCCGAGCGGAGCGAAACGGCCAGCGCGTCTGCCGTGGCTTCGAGTTTTTTCAGGCGTTGATCCACAGCCTGATAGAAGAGCTGAGCTCCAAACTGGGAATAGAGCAAGTAGGCAGAGAGTCCGGCCATCACGAGCAATAGCACTATCGGTACGACAGCAATCAAGAGATAGGCAGCGATCAAACGGTTTCGCAGACTCCAGAGCAGACGCGTGCGGTTCCGCCGCATCCAGCGAAACAGCAAGACGGCTGCTGCCAGCAGGGCCAATTCCCCCCAGACGCCACCCGGCGAGCCCACTCCAGAACGACCACCCAGCCACACCAAGCCGGCCCATGCAGCCAAAGTCAGCAGGATGCGATCGAGCCAGGGGATTCGGCTCCACAGGGCCCAGCGGCGATCGAACAAACGGCGCGTCATCAGAACAGAAGCACAGACGGAAGCACCAGGCCGGGCTGACTCCGACCCGTCCGCGCAGAGTCAAGGATACTCGAAAGGTTCAGTCCGCTGGCAGGTCTTTCCTCATGGCGTCGTAGGCCGCCAGAAGCACCCCCAGAGCCAACAGTGCACCGCCGACGAACAGGAACAACGTTTGGTGCGCAAAAAAGTTCTGCAAAGCCAGCAGGACAAGGCCCAGCAGAGCCAGCATCCCGTCTGCCATCAGGAAGGAATTTCTCCGGTAGCCTTGCTCCCGACCCACCTGGCTGTGTCGGATACCGTAGGCCCCGTACAGGCCGAGCCCGATGGCCATCCAGAGCAGCAGCCGCTCCCAGGTTTCTTTCGGCAGGCCATACATCAGCGCGAAGCAGACCACCACGCCGGCAATCGAGGTGAACCAAACAAAGGGCACTTTGAACGGGCGGGGTACTTCGGGTTTGGTGTAGCGCAACACAAGCACGCCGGCGCAGACCAAGATAAACGCGAACAGCGTGCCGATGCTGACCAGGTGACCCAGCACGTCGATCGGAAACAATCCGCCGACAATGGCCACCGCAGTCCCGGTCAGGATCGTGGTGATGTAGGGGGTGCGGAAGCGCGGATGGACTTTGTTGAATGCCTGGGGAAACAATCCGTCGCCGCCCATAATCCAGAAGATGCGGGGCTGGGCCAGCAACATGACCAGAATCACGGAAGTCAACCCGGCAATGGCACCAACCTTGATCACATAGCGCATCCACATCAAACCGGTCGCATTGATGCCCACCGCCATGGGATCGGGTACATTCAACTCGGAGTAGTGCACAATGCCGGTCAGCACCCCAGCAACCAGAATGTAAAGAATCGTGCAAATGACCAGGCTGCCCAGGATGCCGATGGGCATGTCCTTCTGCGGATTTTTCGCCTCCTGGGCGGCGGTGGAAACGGCATCGAATCCGATATAGGCAAAGAAAATCACGCCGGCACCGGTCACCACGCCCGTCCAGCCGAACGCCTCGAAGGTCCCCTGGTTGGGTGGGACGAACGGATGCCAGTTCGCGGTGTTGACGTATTTGATGCCGGCCAGAATGAACGCAATCACCACGCCTACTTTGACGAAAACGATGGTCGTGTTCACGTTGGCGGATTCGCGAATCCCCAGCACGAGCAGAAATGTGACCACCACGACAATGAAGATGGCCGGCAGGTTGATGATTCCTTTCACCGTGGTGCCATCAGCTAAGACGACATCGGTAAACGGACCAGCGGTGAATTGCGGAGGAATGACGATGCCCAAGTCTTTCAAAAAACTGACGACATAGCCGGACCAACCGACCGAGACGGTGGCTGCACCCAGCGAATACTCCAGAATCAGGTCCCAGCCGATAATCCACGCCAGGAACTCGCCCATCGTGGCGTAGGAGTAGGTGTAAGCGCTGCCCGCAATCGGAATCATCGAAGCCATCTCGGCGTAGCACAAACCTGCAAACACGCAGGCAATCGCTGCGAGCACGAATGAAATGACAATCGCGGGGCCGGCGTGCTTGGCGGCAGCCTGTCCGGTCAGTACGAAGATGCCGGCACCGATGATCGCCCCGATGCCGAGCATGGTCAGGTCCACCGAGCTGAGCGCGCGCTTCAAGCCGTGCTCGGTATCGGCAGCCTGTTTCAGCAACTGGTCAATCGGTTTGGTGGCGAAAAGTTGGTTGGGCATGCGCTGTTCCCCCTCCTCGGCAGCAAGATGCGTTCAAAACCAGCTAGGCGGACCCTGCTGCCGCGCCGCCCGCCTTTCTCGGTCGTCGCCACAGCAGGTAGACCGGCACACCCAGCAGAACGATGATCAGTCCGGGCCAGGTGTAGCGCGGCTTGTAGAGCAACAAACAAACTTCGATGAATACGGAAAACGCGATGTAGAGAAACGGCAGCACCGGATACCCGAACGCCCGGTAGGGTCGGGGCAGGTCGGGTCGCTTCCGCCGCAGGACAAAAACAGCTGCAATGGCCACGATGTAGAACAGCAGAACCGCAAAGATGATGTAGTCGAGCAGGTCCGTGTAGGTGCCGGTCAGGGTCAGGAAGCTAGCCCAGACGCCTTGCATGGCCAGGGCAAAGTTCGGGCTGTGTGTCTGCGAGTTCAGCCGGCCCATGCGCGCAAAGAACAGCCGGTCGCGAGCCATGGCGAACGAGACGCGCGCATAGGAAAGAATCAGTCCGTTGTTGCAGCCGAATGTGGAAATCAAGATGGCGCCGGCCATCAGGTAAGCGCCCCAGCTACCCAGGATCATTTCGCCGGCCGCAGCACCGACGCGGTCTTCGGCCGCATACTGGATGCCGCGGCCGAGCGGGTCGGCGGCCTGCGGGCTACCTTCGAGCGGCAGCGTAACCAGATAGACAACATTGGCCAGCAGGTAGAGCACCATTACCCCACCTGCACCGAGCAACAGCGACAGCGGAATATTGCGGCTGGGATTCTTTGTCTCGCCGGCGGTGAAGGTGACGTTTTCCCAGGCAAAGGACGCAAATAGCGAACCTACCATGGCCACCGCCAGCGCGGTGAAGGTGCTCATGTCCCAAGAAAGATTACGCCAGAAGTCGGTGAAATTCGTCTGGATCGCCGTGGCGTTGCGCCCCAGCGTCAACCCGAGCACCACCAGGCCGACCACCGCACCCACCTTGGCTAGGGTGAACAAATTTTGCACGATGGCGCCCGTACGGATACCCCGGCAATTCACCCAGGTGAGAAGCGCGATGCTGGCGATCGCCAGCAGATTTTGCGTGTGCAGCACCATCGGCTTGCCAAGGAACGGCAGCGTGCCCAACGAAACCAGCACGCGGTCAGCCGAAATGGCCGGCCAAAACACACCGGCGAATTTGGCGAAGGCAATCGCCACTGCAGCAATCGTGGCCGAACCGATCACCAGAAAAATCGTCCAGCCGTAGAGAAATCCGGTCAGCGAGCCGAAGGCTTCGCGCAGATAGACGTAGGTACCCCCGGCGCGCGGCATCATCGCCGCCAGCTCGCCGAAGCTGAGCGCGCCCACAATCGTCAGAAAAGCCGTCAGCAGCCAGACCAGCAGCAGTCCTCCGGGGGAAGGCACCTGACGCGCAATATCCGCGGAAACGATGAAAATGCCCGAGCCAATCATCGAGCCCATGACCAGCATCGTGGCATCGAGCAAGCCCAGGCCGCGGACGAGTTGTGGTTCTTCCGCCGTTGCTGCCAAGCTTGCCGGGCGAGTCGCTTCGGCCATGCGCACGCTCCTCAGTGAGTTTGCGGGAACACCGACGCAGCTAATTCCAAGTATTGCCGCGCCCGACGAACCGGGTCTGAGGCCTGCAGCAGATCAGCCGCTACGGCAACCGAATCGGCGCCGGCGCGCCAGACCGCTTCGGCGCGTTCCAGTGTGATGCCCCCGATCGCTACGATTGGCTTGGCCGTCAGCGGCCGCACCCGGCGCACGAACTCCACGCCCACCACCGGATCGGGACGCTCTTTCGAGGTGGTGGGGAAAATTGGTCCTACTGCAATGTAGTCGGCCGAGGTGGCGGCCGCCGAGCAGAACTGTCCCTCGGTGTGGGTGGAGACACCCAACCAGCAATCGCGCCCTACAATCTGGCGCGCCTGCTCGACCTCCAGGTCTTCCTGGCCCACGTGCACGCCTCCGGCCCCTACCAACCATGCGATGTCGGGGCGGTCATTTACCACGAATCGGATTCCCCGTGTGCGGGAAAAGTTGGCCAAGGCCAGAGAGGTGTGGAAATACTCTCGCGGGGAAGCTTGCTTGTGCCGATACTGGATCAGGGTCACGCCGGCTTCCACCAGCATTTGGAAAAACGCCAGCTCGGAGATGCGGAGCAGAGCGGCGTCCATTATGGCATAGAGGGGTGGTAGGACAAGGGACATCGTCACTTGGCCGCTGCGAGTTGATAACGGTCCAGGAAGTGCGTGCTCAAGTTGCCGGCGACGAACTCCGGATCAGCCAGAATGCGGCGGTGCAATGGCAACGAAGTCTTGATGCCCTCGATGATGAACATGTCCAGGGCGCGGCGCATGCGGGCAATCGCCTCCTGGCGGTCTTTGCCGAAGGCAATCAGCTTGGCGATGAGGGAGTCGTAGTAGGAGGGCACCACGGCATCGGCATAGGCTGCGGTATCCACGCGGATGCCCACCCCACCTGGAGCATGGAAGGCGGTGATCCGGCCAGCCGAGGGAGCAAAGGTTTCCGGGTCTTCCGCATTGATGCGGCATTCGATGGCATGGCCACAGAATGCCACCTCTCCGCCGAGGATGTCGTCCAGGGATTCACCCGCGGCGATGCGAATCTGGGCTTTGACCAGGTCAATGTTTGTGATCCGCTCAGTGACCGGATGCTCGACCTGGATGCGCGTATTCATCTCGATAAAATAGAATTTGCCGTCTTCGTCCATCAGAAATTCTACGGTGCCAGCATTTGTGTAGCCGATTTTTTCCATCGCCGCGGTGACCCGGGCACCCATTTCGGCGCGGGTGGTCGAGCTGACGGCCGGCGAGGGGGATTCTTCGATCAGTTTCTGGTGGCGGCGTTGGATGGAACATTCGCGTTCCCCCAAGTGGATGACACGCCCGTAGCGGTCACCGAGCACCTGGAATTCGATGTGGCGGGGGCGCTCGATGAACCGTTCCATGTAGACGTCACCGTTGCCGAAGGCCTGCTGAGCCTCGTTGCGGGCCGTGTTGAACGCGCTGAGCAGGTCTTCCTTGCGTCGCACAATGCGCATGCCGCGGCCACCGCCGCCGGCGGCAGCCTTGATCATCAGCGGAAAACCGATGCGTTCGGCCTCGCGCTGCGCCTGCGATTCATCGGTCACGACATCTTCGCTCCCTGGCACCACCGGCAGTCCGGCCGCGGCCATTTCGCGCCGCGCCCGAGCCTTTTCCCCCATCATGCGAATCACTTCCGGCGAAGGGCCGATGAAGGTGATGTGGGAGGCTTCACAAACTTCGGCGAAGTTGGCGTTTTCCGACAGAAAGCCGTAACCCGGATGGATGGCGTCCACGTTGGTGATTTCAGCGGCGCTGATGACCTGGGGAATGTTCAGGTAGGATTCGCTGGCGCGAGGGGGACCGATGCAGATGGCCTCATCAGCAAACCGCACATGAAGCGAGTTACGGTCGGCCTCCGAGTAGACGGCCACGGTCTGGATGCCCAGCTCCTTGCAGGCGCAGATGATCCGCAGTGCGATTTCGCCCCGGTTGGCAATGAGAATCTTCCGAAACATCGGCAGGAACCGGCTGCTATTTCTTCCGCGTCGGGCGAATGCTGAACAACGGCTGGCCGTACTCGACCGGCTGGCCGTTTTCCACGTGGATGCGGATGATTTCCCCGGCCACGTCGGATTCGATTTCATTCATCAGCTTCATAGCCTCGATGATGCAGAGCACCTGGCCGGGCTCGACGTGGTCACCCACGCGCACAAACGGCTCTGCATCTGGCGCCGGCGATTCATAGAACGTGCCCACGATTGGCGACTTGATCAGGTGGAGCTCTTCGCCCGGGGAAGGTTCGGCCGGCGCGGCGGGCGACTCCGGAGCCGGAGCGGGAACCGGCACCGCACCCGAAACCGCAGGAGCGGTCGTCAAGGGCTGCGCCACAACAATTTCGGGCGACGCAAAGCGCACCGCCGAAGCATTGGAGTTGGCCGTTGCGCGCCGCAGGCGGATGTGCAGGTCGCCATGGCGGTATTCGAACTCTTCCAGGCCGTGCTGGGCCATGAATTCCAGCACTCTCTCGAGCTGCTCCAAGTCGAAGCTGGCTGCACCCGTCTTGACTTCTTCGGTTTTCTTTCGGGCCGTCATTTCAAAGTTCCAGTAGCTCCCGCGGGGCGTGTGTCAGTTGCGTGGCGCCCTCCGGGGCGATCGCCAGGTCGTCTTCGATCCGAATGCCCCCGATGCCGGGCAGATAGATGCCTGGCTCGATGGTGACTACCTGGCCCGCCTCCAGGAGGGTTTTCTGCCCCCGCGCCAGACGCGGCTCCTCGTGCACCTCGATTCCCAGGCCATGGCCGGTGCTGTGCGTAAAATACCTGGCCAGGCCATGCTGCCTGAGCACATCGCGTGCGGCAGCGTCTACTGCTTCAGCGGCCACGCCCGGGCGCAGCATTGCACAGGCGGCCTGCTGCGCTGCGCGCACTGCATCGTACCATTTCCGGATGCGGGCCGGAGCCCGCCCCAAAAAGACAGTGCGCGTCAGGTCAGAGCAATAGCCGTGCAGTATAGCACCCCAATCAAAGACAACCAATTCGTTTTTTTGCAACGGTTTAGCCGTTGCACGCCCGTGCGGCAACGCGGCGCGGGGACCAGAGGCAACGATGGTGTCAAAAGCCGGACCGGAGGCCCCCGCCTGGCGCATACGGTATTCGATCTCCGCAGCCAGTTCCAGTTCGCGCACACCGGGCCGGACCAGCGGGAGCACTTCCGTCCAGATCTGGCTGGCCAGCGCCGCCGCGGCACGCATCCTCTCCAGCTCGTCGGCGTCTTTGCGGGCGCGCAAGGCTTCGACCCAGCCAGCCACCCCGCGCAAGCGCACCGGCCGGCCCAACCGACGTGCCAGCTCGGCCCGCTGGGCCACAGTGACATGTGCTGCCTCGAACGCCAGCGTCAGCCGCCGGCGTCCAGCCAGGAGTCCAGCCACAGCCGCCAGCAAACCTCGAGGAGCCAACCGGACTCGGGCGAGGTGAATTTCTTCTCGTGCCTGGGTCGTGTAGCGACGGTCGGTAATCAGCGTGGCGGAGTCGATTTCTACGAGCAGTGCACCGGAACTGCCGGTAAAGCCGCACAGGTAGAAGATGTTCGGCAGATGGGTGACCAGGAAAGCTTCGACGCGGTGACGTTCGAATTGCCCGCGAAGCGCCTGCAGTCGCCTGCGATAGAAGGCCGGCATACCGTGGAAGACAGCAAAAACTGGCCACCCCGAGCCCAGCACGAAGCCGTAGCCGGGGTGGCCGAATCCCGTCAGTTGGGTATGATGCGCGGAGTGATGAAGAACAGCAACTCCTGCGATTGCGTGTTCACTGTGGTGCGTTTGAACAGATGGCCAATCACCGGGATGCTGCCAATCAGCGGCACCTGCGCCACGTCGGTACGCTGCGAGGAAATGATCACGCCCCCGATGACGAACGTGCCGCCGTCGGGAACCGTGATCTTCGTCGAGGTGGCTTGCGTGGTCAGTGCTGGGATGCCCAGGATGCGCTCGATACCCGGATCGATCGCCGTGTTTTCCACCAGCACGTCCATGAAGATGGTGCCTTCTGCGGTGATCTGCGGCGTGACCTCGAGTTTGAGCACGGCATCGACGAACTGGACGGTGATCGTGTTGTTGATCACGGTCTGAATCGGAAGCTTGGTGCCCTGCTTGACTTCCGCTTTTTCGTTGTTCTGGGTCATCACCTTGGGCTTAGAAAGCAGCTTGCCCACGCCGCGGGATTCAGCGGCGCTGATGATGAAGTCCAGCGCCAGGTTCGGGGAGACGTGTGAAAAGCTGATTCCGCTGGTGGCACCCCGGGCACCCAAATTGATGTTCAGCGGCAACGGATTCGGCCCCTGCACAGTGGGCGGTGTAGTGCTTTGGTCAATCAAGGGCGGCATCACCGGACCTTGCTGAATTGCCGTGGCATTGCGTTGAATCGGGCTGGTGCCGACTGTGCTGAGTCCACCGAAGACGGTGCGCCCGCCCGTTGTCGGGCCGATGAAACCGAACTGCGTGCCGATTTCGCGCGAGAATTGTCGGGTAGCGGCGACGACGCGGGCTTCGATTTCCACCTGCTGTGATTTCTGATCGAGCTGCGCGATCAGATTATCGATCGTGGGCAGCACCGAGGGGATGTCGCGGATGATTAGCATGTTCGAGCGATCATCCGAGAGGATTTCCCCGCGCGCGCTCAGAAAACGGCGCAGGTTGTCGCGGACCGCGCTGGCCTTGGCATAGCTGAGCACGCGGGTGGTGGTGACCGGTTCGACCGCTTCGGCCTGCGCTCGCTGCAGGTCGCGCAGCGTTTCGGCTTCCTTCTTGAGGGTTTCGCGCGTGGCGATGCGCAACACATTGCCTTCCAGTTGCTTGTCCAGGTTGTTGTTGCGCAGCACGATATCGAGCGCCTGATCCCAAGGCACATCATCGAGCACGATCGTCAGCGAACCGCTGACGTTGGGGTCGAGCACCACGTTCAGCCCGCTGATCTCGTGAATCAGGCGGAAGAAGTCCTTCAGGTCCACATCCTTCAGGTTCACTGAAATCGGCTCGCCGGTGTACTGGGCGGCCTGCGTGGAGGCTGGTTTGGGAACCGCAGCAGCTTCCGTTTCCTTCTCCCCCTTGCGGGCGTTCGGGCCCGTTGCCGAAGCGGCCGGCGACGTCCCCGGATTCGGGGCAGGCTCGACGCTCTGCTGCAGACTGGCCAAGGCAGCCGTCGGCTGGGTCAGGAAAGTCGGCAGGGCCAAATGCGCGATTTCGCTGCTTGAAAACCCTGCAGCAGGCGCCGAAGAGACTGTTTTTGCTGCAGCAGTCGGCTCGCCATCCGCGTTGGGAAAAGCGACGGTGAGGCGATGGCCTTCGGTCCGGACTTCATAGTGGGCGCGGGAATCCAGTTCGATGACGATGCGGGTCGTGGTTTCGGTGAATTGACCAACCCGAATCCCGTTTACGGGGCGAACGCCACCCGGAATCGTGTTCCGACCCACCCGCGCGCGTGTGTTTTCAAAATCGAGCACCAGACGCCACGGATTGGCCAACCGCATGGCACGATAGGTCAGCCGGCCGTTGCCCTCGACACGCACCAGCGCCTGGCCTTCCTGTTTCACCACCTCCACGTTGCGGAGGGCCGTGGCCGGCGCACTGACAACCGCCGGCTCGGCCCGTCGGGCCGGCGAGGGCCGTTGGATGGCTGTGGTGCCTGAAGGGAACAAGACGACCAGGCCGTGCGCGCCACGCCGCTCGATGCGCGGCTGGGCCGGTGTGCGCAACAACACTTCCAGCCGCACAACCGGCTGCTCATCGTTGCGATGCTGCAGAATACGATAGCTGCTGACCTGACCGGAAGTCAGCACGCGGGCCTGGGTGGAAGCCTCAGCAGCTTGGCCGGTGATGTCCACGACGAACACTCGTTCGGTCGGCTGGCGCGTGACGAATTCCAGCGAACCGGTGGATTCGGCTTCGAAGCGAACCGACTGCGAATCCACCACGGCCTCGACACGCACGACGGGCACGGCGGCAGCGCTGCCGTTTGCGACCGTCCCTTCGGCGGCGCTCCAGGGAGTCGGCGCCCCGCTCAGCACCGCCACCAGTAGGAATGTCATCCCGACGCGCGGGACCCGCCAATTGCTGCTCATCATGATTCTCCTGCACTAGGGTTAATTCGTTTGGTTACCTGTCGCTCGATCGGTCGACCGAAGGGATCCTTGCCGGATTCGCGGAAGACGACGGCATCCAGGGTGATGCGTTCGACCACGCCGTCATAGAGCTGGTCGCCTTCGCGCAGGAAATAGACGCGGTCTTGCTGGTTGCTGACCACGGCGATCATCCCGCTGGGAGCCTTGACCACACCGTGGACGCGCAGCAACGAAATCACCAGGCCCGCCTTGCCCGGCGGGAGCTGTTGCGGCAGTCCCCGTTGGCCAGGCTGGACAACGTTGACCAGTGGATCGAACGGGTCGCGCCGAGCCGTTTGCTGCGGCTCACCCTGCGTCGCCGGCGCGGCCGGCGGGACCGCCTGCGTCCAAGCGCCGACGGTCGTTGCACTGAGCAGTGCGGCCAGCATCCATCTCCAGTAACAAGCACGTGGCATCATCGCCCTCTTGCCTTATCGTTTAGCCGGTTGCTTCGCCGCAGGCCGCTTGCCGGGCTGCTGGGCAGCCGGCGGTGTGGCTGCAGCGGCCTCCGCTCCCTGGGTAAAGAATGTGGTTGCGGTCACAATACCGGTGACCGTAGTGCCCGGGCGCACCGGATACCGCTTGGTCCGTGCTGCTTCCAAGCCTTCAAAATCCAGGTCGCCCACATTCACAATCCGGGAAATCCGTCCCAAGCGGGTGAAAAAGTCCAAGACGGCAAAATACGGGCCGTCAATTTCCAGTTCGAAGGGCATCTCGTTGTAGTAGTCTCGCGGCGTGACTGGCTTGGCGGTGATGCGCCGAATAGAAACGTTCGAAGCGGCTGCCGCGCTTTGCAAAATGCGGATGAACTCATCCACTTCCTTTTCTTCCGGGACGATGGCGCGCAGCGTATCGAGCTGGCGCTGCAGGGCTTCCGTTTCGGTGCGGAACTGGGAATGACGTCGCTGCACATCCTGCAACAGGGCGACTTCTTGCGTCAGTGCGTTGACTTCATTCTGCGTGCGTTCCAGTTCCTGGCGCTTGCTCTGCACGGGTGAATACGGTGCGTATTCCCCCACCGCAACCAGAGCTACGAGCAACAACAGATAGACCAGCGCCTGCAGATACCAGGGAAGCTCGCGAAACGAGAACGCCATCGTGTCCCCTCAGTCCCCGCCCGCCCCGGGAGGAGCTGGAGTCGTGCGCGACTCCGGCAATGAGAACTCCGCCGTGAGCGTGAAGTGGAAAATGGCTACGGACGTGCTTCGCTCGTCCTGCTTGGATTCCTTGATCTCCACGTTCTGGAAATAACCGGATCGTTTCAACTGGGTGATGTAGTTGGCCACGGCCGTGATCGAGCCAGCGCTGCCCTCGATGGTCAGCGTATTGCCTTTGCGTTCCAGATTCGTCAACCACAGCTCCGGTGTACGCGAGACCGTCGTGGCCACCATGTCCAGCAGTTCCTGGCCGCCGGTCTTCTGCCGGCGGAGGGTTTCGATTACGTCGATGCGCTGCTGAAGTTGCGCTTTCTGCCGTTCGAACGCTTCCAGTTGCTGTTTCAGTTGCTCCAGTTGCGCCTTATCGGCACGCAGCTTGCTGAGCTCTTCCCGCTTGGCCGCCAGCTCCGTATCCATCGCCCGGTGGTGCACCCAGAGCACGGCGATGGCGATGAACACGACGAGAAGCGGAGAAAGCAGTTGCAGCGTGGCACCTAACGGTACGGCGGCGCGACGCGCTTTCGGGCGAGGACGACCGAGCAGGTTGATGCGAATCATGCTTCGTCAAAGCTCCTCAGGGCCAGTCCGACCGCGATGGCCAGCCGCGGCGCCAGCTCGCGCAGACGGGCTTCGTTGTGCCGCCCGGGCGGAACCACAATCCGCCGCAGCGGGTCCAGTTCTTCGACCGGCACGCCAAATTCTTCGCGCAACAGTTGGAGCAACCCCGGAACCCGTGCCGAGCCACCAGCCACATAGATGCGCTGGATATTTTCTCCGGCCGCAGTGGCGCGGTGGAAGTCGAACGTTTTCTGAATTTCCAGAATCAAAATATCGGAAACCGTGCGGAGAATACTGTTCTTCTGTTCTTCGCTGATCCCGGCGACCGGCTCGCCCTTTTTCAACCGTTCGGCGTCTTCAAAACTGAGGTCGAGTTCCTTCTGCAGCGCATCGGTGTACTGATTGCCGCCGACAGGAACGTCGCGGGTGAACAGCGGCACCCCGTCGCGAACGATGTTGATGTTCATCCCGCTGGCGCCGATGTTCAGCAGCGCGACGGTTTCCTGGGGGTGTTCGTAGTTGACCTCGAAACAGTTCTGCAGCGCAAATGCGTCAATGTCCACGACCACCGGGGTCCGGCCCGCCTGCGCCAGCACGTTGATGTGGTTCAGGAGTTTGTCTTTTTTCACGGCAACGAGCAGCACATCCATCTGCGTGGCGCCCGCTTCGAAAACGGTGTAGTCGAGATTCACTTCGGCCACCGGGAAGGGGATGTGCTGGCTGGCCTCAGCCTGAATCCGGTCGTAGAGCTCTTCTTCGGTCATCAGCGGCATCGGCACGTGTTTGACGATGACGGCGTGACCGGAGACGGAGGTCGCCACATTTTTCGTCTTGATTCGTTGTCCCTCGCAGATGTTCACGATCTTCTCGGCCACCCGCGGTGCGTCCATGATGGCGCCATCGACGACGGTGTCCGGCTCGAGCGGCTCGAGATCGAAATTTTGCAGCTCGTAGCCGTGCTTGGTCTTCTTCAGCTCGACCACCTTCACCGAACTCGAGCCGATATCCAGTCCGAACAGTGGCTTCCGCTTGGCCATTCCTTTCCTCGCTGGCGGCCAGTCCCGCGCGCGGAACTAGCGGCCCTGCTGGCGCCGGCTCTGGAAGCTTTCCCGCTCCATCCAGCGGTCCAGCAATGTCTTTTTGAACTTCCAGCGGTTGCCGAGCTTGAAGGCCGGGATGCGATGCTCAGAAAGATAGCGATAGAGCGTATCCGGCGAAATCCCCAAATAACTCGAGGCTTGACGCACGTTCATCACTTCACGGGATTCCGACATGGAACCTCACCCCGATGCCTTGGGCTTCGACCCCCATCCAGGCAATGGTCGTTCTAGAACTACTAGAACGCCTTTGCTGTTTTCGGTTATCCCCCGACCTCCCTGCACTGTCAAGTGCTGGATAGGACAAACTCCGATGGACTCCGCGTTTTGCCCATTTTTCTCAGTAAAAACGCGGTGTTTTTGCCTGTCAATGGGGGTACTCTTTACAGCACAGGCAGGAAACAGCAAAGGTAGCCGTGGTGCAAACAGGAAAAAATCGGTGGCTCACAGTCCCAGTTTGGCCCAGAGGCGGTCAATGCGCGCCTTGACCTCGGGCGACATTTTGATTTCCTCCGGCCAGGGTCGTGTGAATCCTTCCGAGGGCCATTTGCGCGTGGCGTCAATACCCATCTTGGAGCCAAAGTCTTGCAGGCGGGCGGCGTGGTCCAGCGTGTCCACTGGGCCGAGCGTGAACTGGATGTCGCGTTCGGGGTCGATGGCGCAAAGCGCTTTCCAGACAACTTCCCGGTAGTTGTGCACGTCCACGTCGTGGTCGACGACAACAAGCACTTTGGTGAACATCGCCTGACCGAGCGACCAAATCGCATTCATGATCTTCCGTGCATGGCCCGGATAGGATTTGCGAATCGAAACGATCATCAGGTTGTGGAAGATGCCTTCGGCAGGCATCGAAATATCCACGATCTCCGGATACTGCATTTTCATCACGGGCAGGAAAATCCGCTCGACGGCGTGACCCATGAAGAAATCTTCCTGCGGGGGCGGGCCGACGATGGTGGTCAGGTAGATGGGGTCGCGGCGGTGAGTCATGCAGGTGATGTGAAAGACGGGATATTCGCCTTCGAGGGAATAGAAGCCGGTGTGATCGCCGAACGGACCTTCGGTGCGTAGTTCGTTCAGATGCACGTAGCCTTCGAGCACGATTTCGGCATGGGCCGGCACTTCCAGGTCCACGGTTTCGCAACGCACTAGCTCGACCGGCTCGCGACGAAGGAATCCCGCAAACATCAATTCGTCCAAATCGGGTGGGATCGGGAGGATGCCGGACAGGCAGGTGACCGGGTCGGCCCCGATGGCCACGGCGACTTCCAGTTTGCCTTCGGGGGTCGCGGCGCGGGCACGACGGAAATGCTCGGCGCCGTGCTTCTGCGTCTGCCAGTGCATGGCCGTGGTGCGGTCATCGAAGACCTGCATGCGATAGACGCCGACGTTGCGCCGGCCCGTCTCCGGATTTTTGGTAATCACCAGCGGCCAGGTGATGAAGCGTCCGGCGTCCTGCGGCCAGCATTTCAGGATCGGCAGCTCACTTAGCGAGAAATTTTCTTTGCGGATGATTTCTTTGCAGGGGCCGCTGCGCACCGTCTTCGGAAAAAACGAGCCGAGCTCGGCCAGCTTCGGCAGCAGCTTGACCTTGTCGAGCAAACCCTGCGGCGCTTGCATGTCCAGGAAGGAACGAATCCGTTCCGCCACCTCTTCGAGCCGTTCCACTTCCAGCGCCAGATTTACGCGACGGTGCGTGCCGAGCATGTTGATCAGCAGCGGGATGTGCGAACCTTTCGGCCGCTCGAACAGCAGCGCTGGTCCACCTGCTTTGGTGACCCGGTCAGTGATTTCGGTAATCTCCAGCACCGGGTCCACTTCTTCGCGGACGCGCACCAGTTCATCTTCTGCTTCCAGCTTGCGGATGAATTCGCGCAGGTCGCGGTAGGCCACGTTCCCTCCGGTCTCGCCGGTTTCCGACCGGCAGCGCTCGGCGAAGGTCGGCGGCTAATCTAGCACAACCACACGGAAAACCAACGCCTGAGTCGCAACGCAGCGGCTTCCCTGCATCACTTTCGGTCGAACACCACGATCAGGAAGGTGGCAATGGGCCCGAGCAACAGTGATCCGAGAAACCAGCCCAGCCCGCTACGGCCTTTGGCCTGTGCCAAGCCAGCGTTGATCAATGCCAGCGTGCCCCAACCGACGTAGTAACCGGCGTCGCCCGGAGGATTCAGCATGCACGGAGTCTAGGCAAACCAGTCTCTTGCGTGCAACCGGTTTTCTGCTTTATCCTGTGGCTGCCAGAGCGGGCGTAGTTCAATGGTAGAATAGAAGCTTCCCAAGCTTCGGACGTGGGTTCGATTCCCATCGCCCGCTCCAGTTTTCCCTCTCGTTTTTCCCTCGCCAGTGGAGTGGTCCTGTGTTTTGACGGCCTCAGCGCGGAGCGGAAGCACGTGCCGATCAGGCCCTGGACCCAGCAGGGTGGCTGGTCGAGGCCGTGTGGCCGGAAAGACGCAATACGGGCTAAGAAACATCAGGCGCGGGCCGAGCGGATGGCAGCGGCCCACTTGCCCTGGGCCTTGAGAATCAGCTCGATGACTTCGCGCACGGCGCCCTCGCCGCCGGCCCGCTCGGTCACGTAGTGCGCGGCGCGTTTGACTTCGGGAGCGGCGTTGGCCACGGCCACAGCCAAGCCGACGCGAAACAGAACGGGCAGGTCCGGCAAGTCGTCTCCGATGTAGGCAACTTCTTCCTCGCGCACACCTGCCGCGCGCAGAATCTGTTCATAGGCAGGCAACTTTTCCGCGCGCTTCTGGAACACGAAGTCCATGTCCACTTCGCGTGCGCGGCGTTCGGTGGCTGCCGAGTCGCGTCCGGTAATCAGGCCGGTGCGGATGCCGGCGGCCCGGGCCAGCTTCAGGCCCGCACCATCGAACGCGTGAAATGCTTTCATCTCCACCGCCGAGCCATCGGGCAGCGATTGCAGATAGATGCGGCCGTCGGTGAGCACGCCGTCCACGTCCATCAGCAGCAGGCGAACTCTGCGCGCGCGGGCTTTCAGGCTACGCTTCGCTTGTCTGGCCATCGCTCCTCGGAATCAGGCGGTGCATGACGCGGAGTGGGCTGGCCGGGTTGACTCTGCCCCGGTTTGCCGTGGACCCGTCGGAACCCGATCGCCCATGCTGAATGGGCAACTAGAACAGTTGCAGGGTCCACAGGTCGTGCAAGTGGACGACGCCTTCCAGCCGGCCCTCCGCATCCGTCACCAACAGCGAGGTGATCTTTCGCTCCTCCATGAGGCGCAGCGCAGCAGCGGCCAGTTCGCTGGCCGGAATCGTGACCGGATGGCGCGTCATCGCCTCGCTGGCGGTGAGCTCGAGTGCCTCTTTTTTCCGTTTCTGCATCAATCGGCGCAGGTCGCCATCGGTAATGATGCCGACCACCCGGCGCGAGTCTTCGACCACGGCAGTCATACCCAGCCCTTTGCGGCTCATCTCGTAGATGACATCGGGCATCGGCGTATATGGATGCACCACCGGCACATCCTCGCCGCGGTGCATCAAGTCGGCCACGCGCTTCAATTTTTTCCCCAGGCGACCGGCCGGGTGCAACGCAGCGAACTGCTCGACGCTGAACCCGCGACGCTCGAGCAGCGCAATGGCCAGCGCATCGCCCAGAGCCAGCGCGGCGGTCGTCGAGGCAGTCGGCGCCAGATTCAACGAACAGGCTTCTTCGCGGACGCTGATGTCTAGGACCACGTCGCTCGCCGTAGCCAGCGGCGATTTCAGGTTCCCGGTCATGGCCACGACCGGCAGTCCCAGCCGCTTGGCCGGTTCGAGCAGCGCCACGATTTCTTCGCTCTCCCCGCTGTAGGAGATGGCCAGCAGAACATCGCCACGCAACAGCACGCCCAAGTCACCGTGGAGCGCTTCGGCAGCATGGAGAAAAATCGCTGGAGTGCCGGTGCTGGCCAGCGTGGCCGCGATTTTGCGCCCAATCAAACCGGATTTGCCCATGCCGGTCACTACGACGCGGCCCGGACAACCCAGCAGCAGCTCGACGGCGCGGTCGAAGCGCTCATCGAGTCGTTCCAGCAGGCCGGCGATGGCCTCTGCTTCGATGCGCAACACACGGCGTGCCGTTTCGCGACTCACGTCAGCTCCAGGTACGGACCAGCGCGGCCAGCTGCTGCAGGCGCTCGAGCAATGCGGGCAGGCGGTCGAGCGGCATGGCGTTGGCGCCATCGGATTTGGCCGCAGCGGGATGGTCGTGCACTTCCATGAAGATGCCATCGACACCGGCAGCGACGGCAGCACGCGCCAGCGGTTCGATAAACTCCGGCTGGCCCCCAGAGGCAGTTCCCGCAGCGCCGGGCAGTTGCACGGAATGCGTGACGTCGAAAACCACCGGATAGCCGAGCCGGCGCAGAATTGGAAAGCTCCGCATATCCACGACCAGGTTCTGGTAACCGAAGGACGTGCCGCGCTCGGTCAGCAGAATCCGCCGATTGCCGGTCGAAGCGACCTTTTCGACCGCATGGGCCATCTCCTGGGGCGAGAGGAACTGGCCCTTTTTGATGTTCACCGCACGGCCCGACTTGCCCGCGGCGACGAGCAGGTCGGTCTGCCGGCAGAGAAATGCGGGAATCTGGAGCACGTCGCAGACCTCGGCGGTCGGACCAACCTGCGCGACTTCGTGCACATCGGTCAGGACAGGTACACCCAGCTCGTCGCGGATTTTTTTCAACACACGCAGGCCTTCCGCCAAGCCCGGCCCGCGAAAGGAATGCACGGAAGTGCGGTTGGCTTTGTCGTAAGACGCCTTGTAGAGGAAAGGGAGCTGCAAGCGGCGGGTGAATTCGACCAGACGCTCGGCCAGCATGCGGGCGTGGGCTTCGCTTTCGATCACGCAAGGGCCGGCAATCAGAAACAGCGGGACACCCGCGCCCAGGCGAATCCCGCCGACTTCGAACTGTACCGGTTGGCTCACCGAAATCCTGCCACGCTGTGCCCGAGCTGCACTGCACCGTCACTTTCACCGCAGCCGGGACTGCTGGAATTATACCCTGCGCGGGAGCTCCGTGCCGTCGTTCCCACCGGCTCGGACGCACACGGCACTCACCGTGTTCCCAAGGCAGCGGAGCTCTGGTCGCTCTCCGGCGGCGAAACAGTGCGCATTTCGTCTGGTGGAACGGCACCGGTCTCAGTGGGCACAGCCATGCGACGCAGGCGGTGGTGATAGGCAGCGCGGATGAACGAAGCAAATAATGGGTGGGGCGCGAGCGGTTTCGATTTGAACTCCGGGTGGAATTGGCAACCCAGGAACCAGGGATGGTCGGGGAGCTCGATGATTTCGACGTAGGTACCGTCCGGCGTGCGGCCGGTGATGCGCAGACCATGTTCGGTCAGGATTTTCTCGTAGTCTCTGTTGAATTCGTAGCGGTGGCGGTGGCGTTCGCTGATTTCCGTGGTGCCGTAGGCACGCGCAGCGAGCGAATCCGGTTCCAGGCGATTCGGCCAGGCCCCCAGACGCATCGTGCCGCCCATTTCTTCGACGCCGAGCAGCTCGCGCAGTTTGTAGATAACGCGGTGAGGCGTAGCGGGATTGAATTCCGTGGAATCGGCATCGTGCAAGCCAGCGACATTGCGTGCGAATTCAATCGTGGCGCACTGCATGCCCAAACAGATGCCGAAGTACGGCAGTTTCGATTCTCGGGCATGCTGGATGGCATAGAGCATACCCTGGATGCCGCGCTTGCCGAAACCGCCCGGCACCAGCAGAGCATCTACGTTGTGCAGTCGGCGGGCTGCTTCCGCGACGGAATCGATTTCTTCGGCTTCAATCCATTCCAGCACGGTGCGCAGGCGGTTCGCGATGCCACCGTGGATGAGCGCTTCGCGCAGACTTTTGTAGGCGTCTTCGAGCTGCACGTACTTGCCCACAATGCCGATGCGCACTTCGTCTTCCGGATGGCGGACGCGCTCCAGCAATCGCTCCCACTGTTCCAGATGGGCTGGGCCGGCCTCCAGGTGGAGCAGGCGCAACACCTGCGCATCCAGGCCTTCCCGGTGCAGAGCCAGGGGGAGCTCGTAGATGGAGCGGACATCCTCAGCCGAGATCACACAGTGCTCCTGCACGTTGCAGAACAGCGCGATCTTGGCTTTCAGCTCGCGGGGAATGGGGCGGTCGCTTCGGCAAAGCAAGATGTCCGGCTGGATGCCCAGGCTGAGCAGCTCCTTGACGCTGTGCTGAGTGGGTTTGGTTTTCAACTCCCCCGCCGTGGCAATGAAGGGCACCAGGGTGACGTGAACAAAAACCGTGTTTTCTGCTCCCAGCTCCAGCCGCATCTGACGGATCGCTTCCAGAAACGGCAGCGATTCGATGTCGCCTACGGTGCCGCCGATCTCTACGATGACCACGTCGACGTCATCGGCGACTTTGCGAAAGGCAGCTTTGATCTCATCGGTGACGTGCGGGATGACCTGAACGGTTTTGCCCAGAAAATCGCCGCGGCGCTCGCGGGCGAGGATGCGTTCATAGATGCGGCCGGTGGTCCAGTTGTGATCGCGGGTCAGTCGGGCCGAGGTGAATCGCTCATAGTGACCCAGGTCGAGATCGGTTTCCGCGCCGTCCTCGGTCACGTAGACTTCCCCGTGCTGATACGGCGACATCGTGCCCGGGTCCACGTTCAGGTAGGGATCGCATTTCTGCAGGGTGACGCGCAGCCCGCGCGCTTCCAGCAAGCAGCCCATCGAGGCCGCTGAGAGTCCTTTGCCCAGCGAGGAGACCACGCCGCCGGTGACAAAAATGTATTTGGCGCGCGCAGGCGCGGGGTCCCGCCCGTTGGGTTCGGCGGCGTGCAGGGTAGGATCAGACCTCCGATGAAGTGCGCGTACACGGCATTATCGTCGGAAGCCGTGTCCGTGTCAAATCGTGGCCAGGAGTTCGGTGCGAAGTCAGCCGCGCGGCGCGAGTCGCGCTTCAACGCGGGCAACATCTTCCGGGACGTCTACGCTGATCGGGTCGTAGTCGGTTTCGGCGACGCGGATGCGGTATCCGTTTTCCAGCCAGCGCAACTGTTCCAATTGCTCGACGCGTTCCAGCTCGCCAGGGGGCAAAGTAGGAAACTCCAACAAGGCCTCGCGGCGGCAAACGTAGATTCCGATGTGCTTCCAGTGCTGGACAGCCACCTGCTCGGCGCGCTCCCGCACCCAGGGAATCGGCGCGCGGGAAAAATAGAGCGCGTTGTCGTTGAAATCCCGAACGACTTTGACGACATTCGGGTTCATGATCTCCTCGGGGTGGCGGATGGGTGCGCAGAGGGTAGCCACGGCGATTTCGCTTTCAGCGCGAAGCGCTTCGACAGCAACATCGACCGCCGCTGGTTGCAGCAACGGCTCATCGCCCTGGACGTTGACATAGAATTCGGCGGGGATGCGCAGGGCAACTTCGGCCACCCGCTCGGTGCCGCAGCAGTGGTCTGGCCGGGTCAGTTCCACTTCGCCACCCCAGGCACGCACAGCCTGGGCGATGCGTTCATCATCGGTGGCCACCAGCACTCGGGCCACCGTGGTGGCGCGGCCAACGCGCTCCCAGACGTGCTCCAGCATGGGTCGGCCAGCAATGAGCGCCAGGGGTTTGCCGGGGAACCGCGTGGAATGATACCGGGCAGGAATGACCGCCAGGACGGGTACGATCTCACTTTTTTGCTTGACCATAACGAAACTGATGTTAGCATGCCGACACGTAAAGGGTTGCATCACGGGCCAAGCGTGCTAGAATGACATTGCGGCTCAGGCTGCGCCCGTTGGTAAACTTCTTGTAGAACCGACCGGCGCGGCCGAGGGGGAAATGGTGAGACCGCGAAGCAACCAGCTCACCCGCTTCTCCACCCTGCTGGTTGCGTGCGTCCTGTTCGGCACCCTCGCTTTCGCTCAAAAACCCAAAGACCTGACCACTGCTCCGCCACCACCGGGTCCGGCGAAAGACGATCGCACCATTCGCGTCGAAGTAGACTTGGTTCTGGTGAACGTCACCGTGACCGACCCATATTATCGGCTGGTCACCGGGCTGGAGCGGGAGCACTTCCGTGTGTTCGAGGACAAAGTCGAACAGGAGATTATTCACTTCTCCAGCGAAGACGTGCCCATCTCGATCGGTGTCATTTTCGATATGAGTGGCAGCATGTCGAACAAGGTGGACAAGGCCCGGCTGGCCGCGGTGCAGTTTTTCAAAACCGCCAATCCGCAAGACGAGTTCTTCTTGGTCAGCTTCAACGATCGTGCCGAATTAGTCAGCCCCTTCACCTCCAGCGTAGAGGAGCTTCAGACGCGGCTGATGTACACTTTAGCTTCTGGGCGAACGGCCCTGCTGGATGGAATCTACCTGGGTCTGAGCCAGATGAAAGGGGCGCGCAACGCCAAGCGGGCTTTGCTCATCATATCCGATGGTGGCGACAATCACAGCCGGTTCAATGAGCGAGATATTCGCAACTTCGTGCGTGAATCCGATGTGCAGCTCTACGCCATCGGAATCTATGATCCGCTCAGCTACCGAACGCAACCGGAAATTCGCCAGGGACCGGCCCTGCTGGCCGAGCTGACGGAGATGACCGGCGGGCGGGTGTTCGAGGTCCAGGACCCCAACGACCTGCCCGACATCGCCACGAAAATCAGCATGGAGTTGCGCAACCAATATGTTCTGGGATATCGGCCGAGCAATCGTGAACGCAATGGGGAGTGGCGCAAGATCCGCGTCAAACTGGAGCCCCCGCGAGGACTGCCCCCCTTGCAGGCCTACTACAAGACCGGCTACTTTAGCCCCAAATAAGCATCCTCGCCGACTGCGCGCTGCTTTGTCTCTTCTTGCGGTGGGATTGCTGAGCGCCGCCTACCCGATCGTTACTGCTGCACCTCAGCAGACATCCCAGCGGACGGATGAGTACCGCATCCGGACCGACGTGAACCTGGTGGTTCTGCACGCCACCGTGCTGAACGAGCGCGGCCACTTCGTCGACAACCTGAAGCCGGAACACTTCCGCATTCTGGAAAACGGCGTGGAGCAAAAGCTGGAAATCTTTCGCCGAGAAGACATCCCAGTTACCGTTGGTCTGGTGATTGACAACAGCGGGAGTATGCGCCCCAAGCGCGAACGGGTTCGGTCTGCCGCACTGGCCTTCATCGAAGCCAGCAATCCGAACGATGAAATGTTCGTCGTGAACTTCAACGACGACTACTACCTGGATATCGAAAAGGATTTCACCAACAACATCGAAGATCTGCGCACGGCACTGGAGCGGGTGGATGCGCGCGGCTCGACGGCCCTGTACGACGCACTGATCGGCTCGTTGGATCACCTGAAGAAAGGCACCCGCGATAAACGCGCTATCCTGCTCATCAGCGACGGCGACGACAACGCCAGCCGGAACTCCCTAGAACGGGTCATGCAGGAAGTCCAGCTTTCCGATGCCCTGATCTACAGCATCGGATTGTTTGCCGACGAAAGTCGCCGCGAAATCCGCAAACTCCGCAAAATTCTGACGGAGATTGCTACGATGAGTGGCGGGCTGGCGTTCTTCCCGGAAGAGCTGCACGACGTCGAGGCCATCTGCCAGCAAATTGCCCGCGACATCCGCAACCAGTATACGCTGGCGTATTACCCGACCAACCGGGCCCGGGACGGCACCTTCCGTCGCGTCAAAGTCGAACTGCGCACGCCGCGCAGCTACGGCAAACTGAGCGTGCGCACCCGCACCGGCTACTTCGCCCCGAAAGCAGAATCCGCGGTTGGCTCCGCACAGTAGCCCCTCAGACCTACCACGGCTTCAGGGCAGCCAGGAAACTGGTGCCGTGCGGCAGCCGAACCCCGAAATTTTCTGCGACAGTCTGGCCCATGTCGGCCAAGGTCCCGCGCTCGCCCAGCGCCGTGCCGTGGCTGCCACCCGGGCTGTAAGCCAAAATAGGCACGTATTCGCGCGAGTGGTCGGTAGAAGGCGAGCACGGACAAGGGTCGCAGCCGTGGTCGGCGGTGATCAGCAGAAGGTCCGTGTTGCGGAGCTGCTCAAGCAGCGGACCAAGCTGAGCATCGAATTCCTCGAGCGCTCGCGCAAAACCCTCCACGTCTTTCCGGTGACCGTAGAGTTGATCGAAGTCCACCAAATTGGCGAACAGTAGCCCCCGCGGACGTGCAGCGACGGCCGCAGCGAGCTGGGCCATGCCGTCGGCGTTGTTCTTTGTGGTGACATAGTCGGTCACGCCGCGGCCATGGTAGATGTCGTGAATCTTGCCGATGCCGAAAACCACCACGCCGCGCTCCGCCAGCAGGTCCAGCAGCATCGGCCGCGGAGGCTCCACGGCATAGTCATGCCGTCGCTCGGTACGGCGGAAATTCCCGGGCGTGCCCGTAAACGGACGAGCGATCACGCGCCCGACACGATGTGGCCCGTCCAGAATCTTCCGCGCAATTTCACACATGCGATACAGCTCCGGCACCGGAATGACCTCTTCGTGCGCGGCAATCTGAAACACGCTGTCGGCTGAGGTGTACACAATCGGCCGGCCGGTGCGCAGATGTTCTTCGCCGAGTTCCTTGATGATTTCGGTCCCTGAGGCCGGCTTGTTGCCCAGAACCTTGCGACCGATGGCGCGCTCGAACGGCTCGATGACTTCGGGAGGAAATCCGTTCGGGTACGTGGGAAATGCGCGGTCCAGAAAAATACCGGCCATCTCCCAGTGTCCGGTGGTGGTGTCTTTGCCCGGAGACACCGTCGCGCCCATCCCGTAGGTGCCGAGCGGTTCGCTCTGTGCAGGCAGACCGGCCAGCGGCTTGATGTGGGCCAGCCCGAGCCGAACCAGATTCGTCAGGCGCAGTGGGCGACCCTGCGCGTCACACTGCGCAGCAATATGGCCGAGCGTGTCGCGGCCCGCATCGCCGTAGTCAGCGGCGTCGGGCAGCGGCCCGATGCCGACACTGTCCAGCACAATCCAAATCACCCGCGCGAACACCGTTGCCTCCACGCGTGCGCTCAACATGGTCATACCACAAGTCTCATCCGATGCAGCCCAGAAAAACAACCGGGCGTTACAGCCAGAAAAAGAACGAGAATCATGAAACGCTGCTCAGCGAACACAGAAGGTTGTCCACCGGACCGACCCAATCGTTCGACCACACGAACAAAATTTTGGCAACATCATTGAACGCGCCTCGGAGCCTGCACACACAACCCGATGGGGCAACGCGAAAGCCCACCGCGCGGCGGGTGGTAGCTTCGAGGGAACCGGCTCGAGCAGAGCGGTTGCCGCGCGGAAATTCACTCTGCGATACTGAGTCCATGAACCGAGCATGCCTTTGCCTCGTTGTGGCCTGGTTGGCGGCGTCCGGAGCAGTGGGCGATGAGTTGCGCCTGCGGGACGGCACCATCCTGGTGGGCACCATCGTCGGTTTCGAAGACAACTCCTTCCGTGTGCGCACCAGTTACGGCTACGCGCTGGTGCGGAAAGAAATGGTCGTGGAGATTGTCATCCGCGAAGAAACGGCGACAGAACAACCGCAGACCAGCGCCACACCAGCTTCACCCTCGCCGTCCCCGCGCGCCGAGCCGGCACCGGCTCCGCAGCCTGCTACACCCGGTCCGGCCCCGCAAGCAGAACACTTGTCCCCGGCAGCACCTCCGGCAAAGCTTAGTCCGACACCCTCCGTGTCCTCGCGGCCGACTCCCTCTCCACAGACAGAAAACCCGCCACCGGCAACCCCACCGGCAAAGCCAAGTCCGACGCCGACTCCGTCCTCCCCATCCGTACCCGAACCGATACGATTCGAAGTGGACGGCACCCGCTATCGGAACCTCACCTTCGGTTTCCAACTCTACAAACCGCCCGGATGGCGCATTGTGGAAGATGCGCACGAACTGCTGCCGAACGCCGTCGCTGCGATGGCCACACCCGATGAGCGCACGTTTCTGGTCATCGGTCGGGAGCCGCTCCAAGGGCGTCTGGAAGAGCACGTCAGCCGCGCCTGGCGCTCCCTGCAGCGTCGTTATGAGCAGTTTCGCGCGCTCGGCGAGACGCGTACCGCGCTCGGGGGGATGTCGGCGATCGCTCGTCGGTTCCGCGCCGAAGCAGAAGAACACGACTGGTCGGCCGAAGTCCTCTGGATTGCGCGCGACGACCAAGTGTTCACTTTGTTCGGGATGACCCGCGCCGATACCGAGCTGGTGCAAATCCAGGAAA